>NZ_OBMU01000009.1 GCF_900218065.1 Novosphingobium sp. Chol11
ATGCAAGCCAGATCGTGTGAATTGCATGTTCTTCACCGGCCAGGGCGGGGATGCTCACCTCTTCCACATCGAAACCGGCACTCCCCAAGCGATCGACAAAGTCATTATCCGTGTAGGCCGACCATATGGCGAGGATGCCCCCGGGTCTCAGCGCGTCACGCGCCGCCCGCAATCCCCAGTTGCAGTAGAGCCGTTCGTTGGGAAGGTGGATCATCCCGTCAGGACCATTATCGACGTCCAGAAGAATGGCGTCGAAGGCTGCCTCCTGCCTGATAATCACGTCATGAACATCGGCCATCTCAAGGGACAGTCTGGGATCGACGAGATGATCCTGAAACAGATGGGCTAGCGGCCCCCTTGCCCATTTGACGATCTTGGGCACAAGCTCGGCAACGACGACCTCAGCAGCCGGTGAAAGCGAGGAGAGCGCCGCCCCCAGCGTGAAGCCCATGCCCAGCCCCCCGATAAGGATACGGCCATCGCGATGAGACAGCCGTTCGCATACCAGTGTTGCCAGCGCTTCTTCCGAATGGCGAACCTGATTGCCCATCAGCTCGTCGTCTTCGAACTGGATCGAATAATCGTCCCCCCGGCGCCACAGGAGCAATTCACCTCCGTCGGGAAGTTGTGCGGTGTCAACCAGCTCTACCGGGATTGCCGTCCGGTCATCCTGTGGCGCTAGCATGGTCATTCCGCGTTACGACCGCGACTTCGTCTGATCATATTGGCCAGGTTCGGCCTTGAACACGTCGCGAGCGAAGGTACGGACTGCGGCCACGGATTTGAATGTCTCCTCCTGCATATGCGATGTGACCAGCGGATAGCCTTGGGAATTGTACCGGGTCTCACGCACCGTGAGCCGGAAATTCCCATCATCATCCTTGGAGATTAGATAGGGACGGATTGCTTCTCGGCTCATGGAGATTCCTCACTGTAACTTGGATGATCGCAGGGCGAATACTCTGCCGAGGATGAAGTTAGCCCACCATCGCTATGACAACGCGCTTCAATTCACTGCTCGACAAGGTCGTCGGGCAGTTGAAGGCAGGGAGGCGCGCCTCGGGCCTTCGCAAGGAGGAGGAACGGGTTGCGCGTTTATCGGGTTTGGAAAATATATTCATAGATGGTCCTCGCGGCGCGAGCCGCATTTTTATATTTGTTCCTCGCTGCACGGCACGGCCTTTAATCAGGCGCTTGCGACGATGGCGGCGATGGACATGGGGTTGTATCTGCAAGGGTGCCGCACCAGCCAAAGGGCTTTGCAGCATCCCGCTCAAGACGATAGCCGCTTCTTGCGCGCGAGATATCGCGCATCACGGGCTGACTTGCGTTCAGCCTCACTGAGTTCCGGCTTTTGATTGGGCGCCTTCGCCGCGGCCATTTCGTTGGCCTGCGCACGTCTGGCAGCTTTTTGTTCTTTCGCCGCGAGCAGAGCCTGCTGGCGCTTCTCCCTTGCCGCAGCTTCCTTTGCCAGACGGCGTTCTGCTTGGTCGAGGGTAACGGCCCGAACCACGGGCACTTTCGTCCGTAGTCGTTCGAGAACCTCTGTCCGGGCGCTGGCCGCAGCGGCTATGCGCTCCTGGAAGTGCGGTTCCTTATATCTTTTCATTAAGAGGCAAAGTCCTGTTTCAATTTCGCGCTGGGGGCGGCCGAAGCCGCCCGACCCTCCTTCAGGCAGGCTGAAGGTTGGTTGCCGATGCCTTGCCGCGCTGATCCGTTTCCAGCGTGTAGGACACGCGCTGATCCTTCTCGAGCGTACGCATGCCCGCGCGTTCAACCGCGGTTATGTGCACGAAGGCGTCGCCGCCGCCGCTTTCCGGCGCGATGAAGCCATAGCCTTTGTCGGCATTGAAGAATTTGACTGTTCCGATGATCATGTTGGAGCTCCTTGTCCAAGTTTCATGGGTGCCCGCGACAATGCGGGCATCCCGGCTTCAAGAGGCAAATGTGGGACAAGGGAGAGCCGAAGCGGCCCGATATCCGTCGAAGCGCGACGTTCAGCGAGGCGTCAATAGCACAAATCGACGGAAATGCAAAAACTGATCTGGGCTGATCGAGCGACAATTTCCCCAGCTGCCGGTAACTCCTGCTCTGTTACCTTCGATTTCGTACTGGGATCGCATCTGTGCCACGACCAAATGCCGCAGCGCGCTGCTCACTTCGAGCGCGCCGCCTCATCGCGCTTGGCTTGAGCAAGCGCATCGTTCAAGGTCGAATATCGCCAGTCACGATAATGGTAGCGATATGCCGGCACCTTGATGATGCCATAGCGATCCATGAGTTCCGTTTCGTCTGCCGGGACAACTGTCATCTTCTGTCCAATCCTGGTGAGTAGGGGTTGACGAGCAAGATTACTGCCGCCCGCCGACTGCGGGTCGGGCAAGCAGTTGGACCGCATTTTCCACCCTTGAATACCCCTCTGGATCGGCGATCGCCAAATCCAGGGGCCGGGCGCCCAACGAGGCATTGTGGGTGTTTAGAAAGCGGATTGCTTCCTCCTGCCCCAGAAGGACGAATGCAAGATGGGTGATCAACCCCTGCCGCCTCGCCTGGTCAGGAGAAATCCGTGGATCGCGGCTAATGAACGCTCGCCTTCGTGGGCGGGCCGGGGCGGTCGTGTCTGCTGTCATGCCGACACGACCAAGTCTGCGGCCTGG
>NZ_OBMU01000008.1 GCF_900218065.1 Novosphingobium sp. Chol11
GGCAGCGGCGGCCGCTCATCGGGCGGCGGGCGCGGCGGCGCGGGCGGGCCGAATTTCGACAATGATCTGGATGATGAAGTGCCGTTCTGAGGGTTTTGTTTTGGCATGGATAAAAGGGCGGCTCCGAGAGGGCCGCCTTTTTTTATGCGTGTTGGGGAACGTCAGAACATGCGCCTCCCATAGCCCTTCAAACTAGGTATGTGACTCGTTCGAAGGGCTATGGGTGGGCGCGAGCGGAGCGAACTCCTGCGCTGGCGTTGCTAAACTTGGCTGATGTTGCGCTGGCCCACCCCCGGCCCCTCCCGCTTGCGGGAGGGGAGATGAGGAGCAGGGCTAGCCTTTTTTCCGGCAATGCCCTTAAGCGGCAGCGGCGATCGTCGTTGCGCCTAGTTCGGCCAGGGCGAATTCACGGATATGTTCGCCAAGGTCCTCGCGTTCCAGCGCGAGTGCCAGGTTGGCTTCGATATAGCCCGCCTTTGACCCGCAGTCGAAGCGACGGCCATCGAAGGTCACGCCGTGGAAGGGCTGTTGCCCGATCATCGAGGCCATGGCGTCGGTCAGCTGGATCTCGCCGCCCGCGCCCTTTTCCTGCGTGGCGAGGATCTTCATGACCTCTGGCTGCAGGATATAGCGGCCCGGCAGGATGAGGTTGGACGGCGCGGTACCGGGCGCGGGCTTTTCAACGAGGCCCTTAACTTCGGTGAGCGGGCCATTGCGTTCGCCCGGATCGATCACGCCGTAGCTTGGGGTGTCGGCCATCGGCACTTCCAGCGCGCAGACGAGGTTGCCGCCCACCTGATCATAGGCTTCGACCATCTGCTTGAGGCAGCCACGGCCGGGAGCGCCCTTCATGAACTCGTCGGGCAACAGGATGGCGAAGGGTTCATCGCCGACGATGTCACGCGCGCACCAGATGGCGTGGCCGAGGCCGAGCGGCTCCTGCTGGCGCAGGAAGACCGCGTTGCCGGGTGCGAGGCGCGTGCCGTCAAGGGCGGACAGGTCCTTGCCGCGCTCCCGCTGGGTCGCTTCGGCTTCGAAGGCCATGTCGAAATAATCCTCGATCGCGCCCTTGCCGCGCCCGGTGATGAAGATCATCTGCTCGATCCCCGCCTCGCGCGCTTCGTCGACGGCATATTGGATCAGCGGGCGGTCGACGACCGGCAGCAATTCCTTGGGCACCGACTTGGTGGCAGGCAGGAAGCGCGTGCCGAGGCCTGCGACAGGAAACACGGCTTTGCGTATCGGCTTGTAGGGCATGGTACTCCATTCTCGCTAGACGCGCGGACAGGCTTCGCCCTCCACGCGTCAAAGGTCAAGCATAGCGGGAGGATTACCTCGCCCGGTCAGACGGCCAGCAGGCGCTGCGCCACCGTTTCGAGCGAAGAGATCTCCGCATCGAGGTGATCAAGCGAGACATGCGTGTGATTGTTCCGCGCGTCGCGGCAGGTAAAGCCGCCGGGCGCTGGCTGCTGAAAGCCGCCAATGATGAGCGACCGGAAGCGATCGATCCTTTGCATGTGCCGCTCGATATCCGAAATCTCCGTCAAGGCGCTGGCGTTGCGCTTGTCACGCATCGCCACCATGGTGCGGAGTTCCGTCATCAGTTTCGCCATTCCAGGGCGCGTCCGGGTGCCGACGGTTCGCACGTCACCCATGGCTTCCCGCATCATGGCGATTTTCGCCTCCAGACTCTGTTCCAGCATCGTCCAGGCACAGACCAGACGACCCACGGCACAGAGCAGCGCCGCGTCCTCCGGCGCATATTCAGACACCGCCCTCACTTTTATCTCAGCTATATGATTCACGACCCGCCCCCGGCTTGTTTTCTTCCTTTGCCCGCATGAATCCTGCACAAAAACAGGCAGTAAAGGCTAGAGGCGGAAGTGTACATCGCCCGCAAGGAGGGCACAGGCCAGCGGAAGACGTGCAGAATCAGCGATGAACCGATCAAATGTGATCAGCCGGGTTCAAAAATCGATCGCGATCCCCTTGCGCTCCCAGTCGCCGTATCGGACCGGGCTCAGTTCCTCGTCATGGCGCGAGGGTCGATCCAGAGGATCGGGCTGAGGCACCGGTGGACTCTTCGACAGGTGCTCGGGCGGCTTCACATGCGCGGGGCGCTTGCCGTTATAGGTTCCCATGTTCAAAAGCCTTTCGATTGTGGCGCCGTGCCGGCAACCCCATATTCATGCATGGCCTGCTATCTGGGCCGCAAAGGAGTGGAAGACAAGTGAGCGGTTTCAAGACGGTGATGCTGTTGTCGGCGCTGACGGCGCTGTTCATGGCTCTGGGTTATACGCTGGGCGGCAGCGGCGGGGCGATGATCGCGCTGCTGGTGGCGGCGGGCATGAACCTGTTCACCTTCTGGAATGCCGACAAGATCGTCCTGTCGATGCACAATGCGCGGGAGGTGGATGCTGAGAGCGCTCCGGAATTTTACGGGCTGGTGCGCGATCTGGCGCAGCGGGCGCAGCTGCCCATGCCGCGCGTCTACCTGATCGACGAACCGCACCCGAACGCCTTTGCCACCGGCCGCAATCCCGAACATGCCGCCGTGGCAGCGACGACGGGCCTGCTGTCGATGCTGAGCCGTGATGAGGTTGCGGGCGTGATGGCGCATGAACTTGCCCATGTGAAGAATCGCGACACGCTGATCATGACCATGGTCGCGACGATCGCGGGCGCGGTGTCGATGCTCGCCAATTTCGGCCTGTTCTTCCGGGGCGGTAATGAGGAGAATGGGCATGGCAACATGCTGGCGACACTGATGGCGGTGATCGTCGCGCCCTTTGCCGCTATGATCGTGCAGATGGCGATCAGCCGCACGCGCGAATATGGCGCTGACGCCGCTGGAGCGGAAATCAGCGGCAACCCGCGCGCGTTGGCGTCGGCGCTTGCAAAGATTTCCGGCAAGGCGGAGATGATCCCCAACCATGTGGCTGAACGCAATCCGGCCGCAGCCCAGCTCTATATCGTTCCCGTGCATGTCAGCGAGCTGTTCTCCACCCACCCCGCCACGGAAAAGCGCATCGCCGCCCTGGAGGAGATGGCGGGAGGCATGGCTATTCCCGCTCCTTCAGCCCCGCGCGCGTCGGCATTGAGCTCCGTGGCGACGCCCAAGCGTCGACGGTCGAGCGCGCTTGATCCACTGGGGCGGAATTGAGGTCTTGATTTTGCCGTCATGCCAGCGAAGGCTGGCATCTCATGCAGCTGCGCATAGAGGCCTGAGAT
>NZ_OBMU01000007.1:2500-5192 GCF_900218065.1 Novosphingobium sp. Chol11
AACCCACCTTCACCATTTAAGGTCTTTCCAGCTTTCGAGCTGGGCGGGCGTTAAATGGGAGAGGTATCACTAAGCTGAATAAAATAGGCTTTGGTGAAGCGAACCCGGGGAACTGAAACATCTCAGTACCTGGAGGAAAAGACATCAACCGAGATTCCGTTAGTAGTGGCGAGCGAACGCGGACCAGGCCAGTGCCTGTTGTTTAGTTAGCAGAACATTCTGGAAAGTTTGACCATAGCGGGTGACAGTCCCGTATGCGAAAGCGAAACAACAGGACTTGAGTAGGGCGGGGCACGTGAAACCCTGTCTGAACATGGGGGGACCACCCTCCAAGCCTAAATACTCGTACATGACCGATAGCGAACCAGTACCGTGAGGGAAAGGTGAAAAGCACCCCGATGAGGGGAGTGAAACAGTACCTGAAACCGGATGCCTACAAGCAGTTGGAGGGCTCTTGAAGCCTGACAGCGTACCTCTTGCATAATGGGTCTGTGACTTAGTGTATCGAGCAAGCTTAAGCCGTTAGGTGTAGGCGCAGCGAAAGCGAGTCTGAATAGGGCGACCATGAGTTCGATGCATTAGACCCGAAACCCGGCGATCTATGCATGACCAGGTTGAAGGTGCGGTAACACGCACTGGAGGACCGAACCGTTTAATGTTGAAAAATTATCGGATGAGTTGTGCTTAGGGGTGAAAGGCCAATCAAGCCGGGAAATAGCTGGTTCTCCGCGAAATCTATTGAGGTAGAGCGTCGGATGATTGCCGTTGGGGGTAGAGCACTGGATGGTTGCGGGGGTCGCGAGATCTACCAATACTAACCAAACTCCGAATACCAACGAGTCTAGTCCGGCAGACAGACGGCGGGTGCTAAGGTCCGTCGTCAAAAGGGAAACAGCCCTAACCTACAGCTAAGGTCCCCAAGTCACGTCTAAGTGGGAAAGCATGTGGGATTTCCAAAACAACCAGGAGGTTGGCTTAGAAGCAGCCATCCTTTAAAGAAAGCGTAACAGCTCACTGGTCTAAATAAGAGATCCTGCGGCGAAGATGTAACGGGGCTCAAGACGTGCACCGAAGCTTAGGGTTCAGTCTTTGACTGAGCGGTAGCGGAGCGTTCCGTAGGCCGTTGAAGCGGAAGGGTAACCGACCGTGGAGGTATCGGAAGTGCGAATGCAGACATGAGTAGCGATTAACAGTGTGAGATGCACTGTCGCCGAAATTCCAAGGGTTCCTGCTTAAAGCTAATCTGAGCAGGGTAAGCCGGCCCCTAAGACGAGCCCGAAGGGGGTAGTCGATGGGAACCACGTTAATATTCGTGGGCCTGGTGGTGTGTGACGGATGGCGTAACTTGTTCGGCCTTATTGGATTGGTCCGGGCAGGGAAGTTGTCCCAGGAAATAGCCCCACCGTATAGACCGTACCCTAAACCGACACAGGTGGAATGGTAGAGTATACCAAGGCGTTTGAGAGAAGTATCCTGAAGGAACTCGGCAAATTGCCTCCGTACCTTCGGAAGAAGGAGGCCCCACATTAAGGCAACTTTTTGTGGGGGGCACAGGCCAGGGGGTAGCGACTGTTTAGCAAAAACACAGGGCTCTGCTAAGTCGGCTTCAAGACGACGTATAGGGCCTGACGCCTGCCCGGTGCCTGAAGGTTAAGAGGAGGAGTGCAAGCTCTGAATTGAAGCCCAGGTAAACGGCGGCCGTAACTATAACGGTCCTAAGGTAGCGAAATTCCTTGTCGGGTAAGTTCCGACCTGCACGAATGGCGTAACGACTTCCCCACTGTCTCCAGGATATGCTCAGCGAAATTGAATTCTCCGTGAAGATGCGGAGTACCCGCGGTTAGACGGAAAGACCCCGTGCACCTTTACTGCAGCTTCAGAGTGGCATTAGGAAAGAACTGTGTAGCATAGGTGGGAGGCTTTGAAGCGATGACGCCAGTTGTCGTGGAGCCATAGGTGAAATACCACCCTGTTGTTTTCTGATGTCTAACCTCGCACCGTTATCCGGTGCAGGGACCCTCTGTGGCGGGTAGTTTGACTGGGGCGGTCGCCTCCTAAAGAGTAACGGAGGCGCGCGATGGTGGGCTCAGGACGGTTGGAAACCGTCTGTTAGAGTGCAATGGCATAAGCCCGCCTGACTGCGAGACTGACAAGTCGAGCAGAGACGAAAGTCGGTCATAGTGATCCGGTGGTCCCTCGTGGAAGGGCCATCGCTCAACGGATAAAAGGTACGCCGGGGATAACAGGCTGATGATTCCCAAGAGCTCATATCGACGGAATCGTTTGGCACCTCGATGTCGGCTCATCACATCCTGGGGCTGGAGCAGGTCCCAAGGGTTTGGCTGTTCGCCAATTAAAGTGGTACGTGAGCTGGGTTCAGAACGTCGCGAGACAGTTTGGTCCCTATCTGCCGTGGGCGTCGAAATTTGAGAGGAGTTGACCCTAGTACGAGAGGACCGGGTTGAACATACCTCTGGTGTACCTGTCGTCCTGCCAAGGGCGCAGCAGGGTAGCTATGTATGGACGGGATAACCGCTGAAAGCATCTAAGCGGGAAGCCTCCCTCAAGATAAGATTTCTTCGAGCGGTCGTAGACCACGACCTTGATAGGCCGGATGTAGAAGTGTGGTAACATATGGAGCTAACCGGTCCTAATTGCTCTGATCGCGCCTGAGAGTCCCACCATCAATGAC
>NZ_OBMU01000004.1:0-32002 GCF_900218065.1 Novosphingobium sp. Chol11
CTAGAATCCACCAGGGCGAGGTTCCACCTCGATTGGCATCGCTTCCCTTGACACCATGCATCGACTCTGCTACCTACCAACTAGTAGGACATTTTTAAAAAAAGGAATCGAAATGCAGACGGGTCAATTCGAGAGGCGCAAACTGCTGGTTGTCGGCGGGACGAGCGGTATCGGGTTCGAGGTGGCGCAGATGGTCGCCGAGCAGGGCGGCACGGTCGTCGTCGTCGGCAACCGTGCGGAAAAGGCCGACGCAGCGCGCCAGCAACTTGCGGCAATCGCAGGTGAGGACAAGGCGTTCGCGCTGTCGGCGGATCTGACCGACTTCGACGAGGTCAAGTCGTTGATCGCAACGCTGACGGCGGATCATGGCGACATCGACCTTCTCGTAAACTCGGCAGGTATCTATTACCCCAAATCGTTCCTCGACCACGGGCGTGAGGACTACGACAATTTTCTCGACCTCAACCGCGCGCTGTTCTTCATCACGCAGCAGGTCGCTGGCGCACTGGTCGCGGCGGGCAAGCCGGGTTCGATCGTCAACGTGACCGCAGTCGCCGCGCGGCAAGCGGTCGAGACCGTTCCGGCTTCCGCCTATTCGATGGCGAAGATCGGCCTGGAAGCGATGACGAAGCATGTCGCCGCCGAACTGGCCAAGCACGCGGTGCGCGTCAACGCGGTCAGCCCGGGTATCGTCGAGACCAAGATCTTCGAACGCTTCATCCCGCAGGATCAGTTGAGCGGCGCGCTCGACGGGTTTCACAATTTTCATCCGCTCGGCCGCAACGGTCTGCCGCGCGATGTCGCTGAAACCATCACCTTCCTGCTCTCCGACAAGGCGTCGTGGGTGACGGGTGCGGTGTGGGACGTCGATGGCGGTGTCATGGCCGCACGCGGCAACTGATACGATTTTCCAAAGGATCATCATCATGGACATGAACTGGCCTGACACCTTGTCGTCGCTCGTCAAGCGGGTCGGCGTCTTTGCCAAGGCGAACCCGCCGGTGGCGAGCGCGTTTCACAAGCTGGAGACGGCAAGCCGCGAAACCGGCGTGCTGGATGCGAAAACGCACGAACTGATCTCGCTGGCGGTCGCGGTAACCACCCGCTGCGACGGCTGTATCGCCGCCCATGCCGGTGCGGCCCGGAAAGCGGGCGCGAGCAAGGAAGAGGTGGCCGCTGCCCTTGGCACGGCGATCGCGCTCAACGCCGGTGCCGCCTATGTCTACTCCTCGCGCGCGCTGGACGCCTATGAGGCACTCTGACGTTACCTCCTGATCCCGTCGCGGACGCGGCCCCCAATCCAACGGATACGAACCATGGCAACCGGAACACGCGAAGCACTGATCCATACCGCCGAAGGCCTGATGCGGACGAAGGGCTATGCCGCGTTCAGCTACGCCGATCTGGCGAAGATGGTCGGGATCAGCAAGCCCAGCATCCATCACCATTTCCCCGCCAAGGAAGATCTGGGGCTGGCGATCGTCGAGGCCTATATCGGTCGGGTCCGCGACGATTTCGACCGGATCGAAACGCAAGACGACCGACTGGTGCCGCGTCTCGAAGCATTCTTCCGGATGTTCCGGGGCAGCACGGAGGGGAGTTACCTGCCACTGTGCGGTGCGCTGGCCGCTGAAATGGCGGCGCTGCCTGCCGGGTTGCAGGCGATCACCCGGCGTTTCTTCGACATCCAGCTTAGCTGGTTGACGAAGATCATCGAGCAGGGTGTCGAGGGTGGTGAGGTCCCAGTGGGGCGCGGCGCGCGGCAAAAGGCTTTCGTTCTGCTCAGCCTCCTGGAAGGAGCCAGCTTCATCGACTGGGCGACGCGCGATGGCGATGTCATCGACCCGGCCACCATCCGCCTGATCGTCGAACAGGGCTGATCGCCCGAACATTTGGCTTATACGGCTACCAACTAGAAGGGTTGGAGAGGAATATCATGAAGACTGTCAACGTAACGATTTGGTCAGACTTCGTGTGTCCGTGGTGCTGGATCGCGAAGCGTCGGTTCGACCATGCGGTCGCCGCGCTGGAAGGCGAGGTTGAGGTGGTCGTGACGACCAAGGCCTATCGCCTCGCCAAGGGGACGACGCCAATCAACTATATTCGCGCTGTCCACGCGAAGTTCGGCAACCCGGTCGCTGCGGACGGCATGATGACCGCTGTCGCCGAGAACGGGCGGCAGGAAGGGCTGGTCTACAACTTTCCGACCATGCGCTTTGGCGACACCAGTGACGCGCATGCCCTGTTGAAAAGCATCGCCGATACCGGCCTGCGCGAACGCGTGTCGGAACGGCTGTATCGCGCCGCGACGACGGACGGCCTCGATATCTTCGACCGCGAGATGCTGCTGGCGCTGGCCGCCGAGGCGGGGGCGACCAATCTGGTCGTCGACTTCGATTCTCCCCGGATCGCGGGGGGCATCGCGCGGGACGAGGCAGAGGCGAATGCCGTTTCCAACGGTGTTCCGCTCTTCGTGTTCAACGATCGCTTCTACGTCTCGGGCGCGCAGCCTGCGGCGGCCTTCGAGAAGGCGCTGCGGCATGCCGCGATCGACAAACCGGCACAGCCCCCCGTCGGCGACGGCGCGGTGTGCAGCGTCGATGGCTGCGACGCCTGAACTCCCCTCACTTCCCCCTATTCACATTACAGAACAAAGGATCATTCCCATGCAACACAAGCCCAATGGCATCGACGTGGCCGCTCTTCAGCAGTTCGCCAAGGGCGTTGCCGAGCATGAAGGCCAGCGCCACGCCAGCTTCAACGTGAAGACGCGCTGGGACGGCCAGACCCGATCCGTCGCCAAGGTAAGCCGTTATTCGCTCGCCGGCGTCGAACACAGCCGCGATTTCGAGATCGTCGCCGACGAGCCCAACGAACTGCTCGGCGGGAATTCCGCACCCAATCCTCAGGAATTGCTGATGGCGGCGCTCAATGCCTGTCTGACCGTCGGCTATGTCGTCAACGCCGCGGCGATGGGCATCACCGTCCACGACCTTGAAATCGAAACCGACGGCGAACTCGACCTTCGTGGCTTCCTTGGCATCGATGCCAACATCAATCCGGGATATGACGAAGTCCGCTACGTCGTCCGTCTGAAGACGGACGCTCCGCGTGAGAAGTTGGAGGAACTCCACGCTGTCGTCACGAAGACGTCGGTCAACCTCGCCAACTTCGCACGCCCCATACGCATGGTGTCCACGCTCGAAACCGTCGCGGCCTGAACCCGCCGACCGGATACCCTCCCTCTCAGGACAAGACCATCATGACCAAACTTTTCACTTCATACGACCTGTCGGGCATCCCGCTTGCCAATCGCGTCGTCATGGCGCCGATGACCCGTACCCGCACGCCCGAGAACGTGCCCAGCGAGCTAACTGCGCTTTATTATGCGCAGCGCGCCTCGGCGGGGCTCATCGTCACCGAGGGCTTGCCAATCTCCCACGAAGGACGCGGCTACCTCTATACCCCCGGCCTGTATACCGACGAACAGACCGAGGGCTGGCGCGCCGTCACCAAGGCGGTGCATGACAAGGGCGGCAAAATTTTCGCGCAGCTCTGGCACGTCGGGCGCATGTCGCATGTCTCGATCCAGCCAGGAAATATCGCCCCTGTATCGGCAGGTGAGGTGCCGGCGACCGGCACTACCGTCTATGCAATCGGCGAAAATGGCCAGCCCGGCCCGGTCGCGCCCAGCGTGCCGCGCGCGCTGACGACCGACGAAGTGCGTCGTGTGACGCGGGATTTCGTTGCATCGGCTCGCCGCGCGATTGACGCCGGGTTCGACGGGATCGAGGTGATGGGCGCCAACGCCTTTCTGTTCGATCAGTTTCTCAGCAGTGAGTTGAACGCCCGCACCGACTGCTATGGCGGCTCGATCGAGAACCGGATGCGCTTCCTGCTGGAAACGGTCGATGCGCTGGCAGACGCGATCGGCGGCCACCGGGTCGGCGTGCGGCTCTCGCCCTTTGGTCGGCTTTACGACCTCAAGCCCTTCGACGGCGAGACGGAGACCTGGATGCAGGTCGCGACCGCGCTCGATGCGCGCGAACTGGCCTATGTCCATCTCAACTATCAGCCGACGATCACCGCGGCCGAAGTGCCCGCGAATTTCGGCGCGGATTTCCGCAAGGCCTATCGTGGCACGCTGATCGGTGCGGGCGGGTTTACGCAGAAACTGGCCGAGGCGGAACTCGCCAAGGGCGACCTCGACCTGATCGCGTTTGGCAGCGCCTATATTGCTAACCCCGATCTGGTCGAACGGATGCGCAACGGCTGGCCGCTCGCGACCGCCGATCAAAGCACCTTCTACGGTGTGATCGGGGCGAAGGGTTATACCGACTATCCGGTCTACGATCCCGCGAACGAAGCGCTGGAAACCGCATGACTCCGGGTGGCGGGGTGATCGCCCCGCCGCCCTACTCCGTCCAAGCGAGGTTGCATGACCTTCGATTTTGACCGCGTCGTCCCACGCACCGCAACCAACGCGGTCGCCGCGGACGGGTTCGAGAATTACCTGTTCGGCCCGGATGTCGGCGTCACGCTGCCCATGCCGCGCTCTGACCTGATCCAGCTGTGGGTCGCGGACATGCAGTTCGCCGCGCCCCCCGCCGCGCTTGACGTCATGGCCGACCGGATCGCGCATCCGATCTTCGGCTATACGATGAACATGGGCGACGAGATGTACGACGCCTTCCACGCCTGGTGTATCGATCGCTACGGCTGGCGCTTTGATCGCGAGGCGTTGCAAACCGCATTAGGGGTCATTCCCGCGCTCTACGCACTCGCCGAGTACATGTGTGCGCCGGGCGACCGGATCCTGACGCTGACCCCGGCGTAAGGGTATTTCCGAAGGGCCGCGGAGCAGACCGGCCACGACCTGGTGACGTCCGCGCTGCTAAACGTATATCTGAGTCCGTTCTATGTACCGGCCCCTGAATGACGCAGGTCGGCGAATAATGATTGCGTGGGTGGCGAACGGAGGTAAGCAAAGCAGCCGTTTGCGCCCTTACCCTTGAACGGGGGTATTCTGTCGACAGCTGCCAAAAAAAGCGGAACGTCCGCTGCTTGGTACCGAAAAAGAGGCGTTGAGCGGCTGGGCTGGGTCGGGACTTCTCTGGAGCGTTCTTCATGCGGCCATCATGGCCACAGGAGATGTGTCATGGGATCATCAGAGTTCGATCCCGCCGCTCGCGAGCGGGCATGGTGGAACGCCGGGCGCAAGGTTGGTGCAAGCGAGCGCTCAAACCCCGTCAGATCTGGGCGATCCGCTTTTTTCTCGACCGTTACGGGCGGGCCCGGGACCGTGCCCTCTTTGACCTTGCCATTGATAGCAAGCTGCGCGGATGTGATTTGGTCAAGATCAGGATCAGCGATATCGTCTGCGATCGGAAAATTCGGACTAGGGCCACAGTTGTACAGCAAAAGACCGGCCGGCCGGTCCAGTTTGAGCTAATGGACGACGCTCGCGCCAGCCTGCTCAAATGGCTTGAACTGCGCGGCGGCTCTCTGGAGGATTATGCATTTCCGAGCCGCACCGACCATTCGGCCACATGGCACCCGACAATATGCACGCCTGGTTGACGAATGGGTCACGGGAATTGGCTTGCCCAGCGAAGATTACGGCACCCATTCGCTGAGGAGAACGAAGGCGTCGATCATCTACAAGGCGACCGGAAATCTTCGTGCCATCCAGATCCTGCTCGGGCACACGAAGATCGAAAGTACGGTCCGATATCTGGGGGTCGATGTGGAGGATGCTTTAACCTTGGCAGAAGGCACCGAAACTTAAAATCGGCTGGCTCCTCGCCGTTGTGGGGGAGCCAGAACTCACTAAACGACAGCTTTGCGCCACTCGTCGCCGTTGCACGCTAGAATTCAGCTTCCCGGAACCGGTCATTCAGTCAGCTTCGGTTTCCAACCGCCAAGGGCAAAAGCTGCCGGCCAGCCGTCGACCAGTCGGACGTAGTGAGAGTGGTGGACGGCCTCCGATAACGGATATCTCGCGGCTAGGATAAGTTAACTCGATGTACGATCCCACCGATGCCTAACGCAATGAACTGGAGGTCAGGGTCAACGACGATCTCTATGAAGTTACGGAATTCGCTTGGGTTTATTTAGCCGAGCGCGTTCCTAGTAAGGGTGCAAGGCTATCTGGACCCGGACCATCGAATGCCACGTGAACGCAAAAATTGCAGTCCGCCGAAAGCTGCCCTAGACGTCAGGTAGGAAATTGTCTGGAGAGACTAATGCGCGGATCGAACATCCTTAAGAGCCGCATGCTGAAGTTGGCACTGTTCGGCGCAATGACCATAATTGCACCGTTGCCAGCCATTTCCCAGCAGGCGGGTGGAGTAAGTGAGCCGATCTGTACGCCTAGGCCAGTATCAGCGGTTTTCGCTTCCGTGGTCGAGCTGCTTTTAACGCCGGGCGAGGCGTTCAGTATCGATCAGCTATCGCCGAACATGCTCCAAGAGGTTGGCGCGATCATGGCGGACGCGGAGAAGCGTAGGGCTCAAGATTGGGCGGACCTGTGCCACTATGCCGAAGAGAATGCCGAGCTGCTCGCAACCCATCAGAAGCCGCACATCGTCTTCATGGGGGATTCCATAACCGAATATTGGAAGCCCGCCGACCCTGGCCTGTTCAGGGCCGCGAAGGTCGATCGCGGTATCAGCGGCCAGACCACGCCGCAAATGTTGCTGCGGATGTATCCGGATGTGATCAGATTAGGGCCGCGCATCGTCCACATCATGGCCGGCACTAACGACATATCTGGCAACACCGGGCCGATTAGTGACGAAGCGATCGTGGACAACATCCGTGCGATGATCGTGCTTGCCAAAGCAAACCAAATAAAGGTGGTGTTGGGCAGCATCACACCGTCCAGTGGCTTTGTTATGCGCCCTGGCCTCAACCCGGCCGACCGTATCGCACGCGTGAACAGCCTGCTTCGTCAGCTGGCGACCGAGCAAGCCGTGACATTCGTGGATTATCATACACCGATGGCTGATGGCGCCGGGGGGCTGCGTGGAGGCCTCGCCAACGACGGGCTACATCCAAATCGCCATGGCTATGCCGTCATGCGCCCGCTATTGGAGAAAGCGATAGCGCAAGCGGACAGGCGGCGCAGGTAGCCGCCCGGCGGAACAGTCGCAGCTGCCGGCGAAGATCGTCAGCTGCACGGACAGCGGACTGCCCTTAACGGCTGTTTACCGCCTCAGCTGCCGAATGTCCGCTAGGCGGCCGCTCATTGGCGGACGGTCAGGGAGGCCGTTTCCGAGGCTAATTTGCCTTGACTGAAAGCAGCCGGACGGCTTCAATAGTGCAGTGATTCTCGTATAGTTGGGGTTCCAACACAACAGAGCAATGCAAGCACGTCAGATTTCCGCTGGATTGCGTCACGGCTGCTCAGGATTCATGTGATTTTCGTCACAGGTGATGCCGTAGCTCTCAATTGGGAGAAGCGCAGGGATCAACACCCGAAGGGCCATTTTGCGACCCCGGTCGCCGCAGCCTACAAATCTCTTCCATCAAGGATGCGTAATTTTCCTGTGGTGCGATTGCGTTCCGAATGAAGGCGCTGATTGCCTGCCCCTCGCGCTCAGCCATCGCGCGATGCTTTTCTTGCGGCCCATCCCGTACGGTCCATACGGCGATTAGACGTGGTGACAGCATTTGCGCCGCTGTACAAAAAAGCGTGGTAGAGCGCTTAACCTTATCGCATACCGTTTGTGTCTGGCCAATCGTCAGATGCATTGCACGGAGTTGGTCACTGCGCCGCTCACCCCCCACCGTCGAATGATGGTCAAATATCGAAATGTGATCGGGATGGAGCAATGCGAAGATATTTTCGGGCATAGCCTGCTTCAACGGTGCCCACGGATCGTCGCACACCGACGCAACCCACTGGCGCTTCAGTAAGGGGCAAATCTTGCGCATTTCTGGTTCCGAGTCACTCCAGCCATACGGCGGACAAATAGCTCAACGTAAGTCAGCTTGCTTTTGAGGGCTATTGGTTCACCTTCGCGGTGAAGCATGGCTGCGCGTGGAAAAACCAATGGCGTGTCGCCGACAGTAATTTGCATTTCGGTAGCTAGTTTTTCTACATCTGCGCCGGTTAGCTTAGGGTCACATTCCGATGAACATGCAGCAGTAAGCAACGCGATAAACGCAGCTATAATATTGCGAAGTGGTAGCGATCTGGCTGCCCGATCGTCTGCAATCAGTACTATGCGCCGTATCATTACAGTGCAGCTCCAATTTTTTGCCCTGATTTACCTGCAAACATGCTGTCGGTGCATTATCGGCATTTCCTTTAAGAATGCTGCATGTACGAAAAACCGGTGTTTTCCGTCAGTTTCCGGTTTGGAGCACGATACAAGGTCGGCTAAATGACCCACTAGGGTCGTAGGCGGCCTTTGGGAAATTTCTGCCGTTCCCCGGCGCCAGGTCGAACGGCAGGTATAGTCATGAGCTGACATCCGGCGTCTGCACGACCGGCATCGCAGAACGACACAAATTGAGCCTTTACGGGCTGCAGTTTCGGAGCTTCGAGCAGCGAATAGCTGCCGCGCGAGCAGTTTGCTGAAAGCAGCTATTACCTGAACAGCGGCAGCGACGCTCAGTTAAAAGATAACTGTAGCCAGCAACTGCGACCAAAACACCGCGGAGCACCAAGCCCGGCACGAGGAAATATAGAAGGGATTTGCCGGCTCACGAGGAGGCGGGAAGGTGCTCCTCAACCCGTGCCCCACCTTCGCGCCCACGCGGCGGTGCAGTTGCTCTACCAGTGCTCAAATAACTCGCAATAATCGCACCGTCAGTTTCCTCGTGGCCCGCTCCAAGTCACCGTCCACGTCCTAAGTATTGGAGCATCCGGGTCTTGCCCATCCCAGGCAGCTTAGCCGCAGCAGCCTGAACTTGCGCCTTATTTGCGGCAGATCCAACCTGAACAATTCCGACCATGCCCATGCCGAGATGCGGCAAGCACTTGTAGCCATAAAGCCCGGGCTTGCTGAACCTCACCACGATCTCCTGGTCGATCTTGCCCTTGAACGGGGCTGCACCTTGCGGGATCATCCCGGCAATGCTCTCAGCATTGTGGCCCTTGTTGGTCGCAACGAACTTGACCGTGTCGCCAGGCGCAACATTGAGGTAGGCCGGCTCAAATACCATCATGCCTTCGGTGCCCTTGTTGAGCATCTTGACCTGATGCTCCTTGGCCTCTGCCGCCGTCGCAAACAAGCCCAAGCCGACAACGGCGCTGATAACCATTTTCATCATACGTTCTCCCATGATCGTGGCATTCCCGGAGTGGTGCAAGCGCGCTTTGCCCACAGCATTTTTTCGCTTCAATTTTGATGACCTAGCGCATCTGCCTGAGCCCTTCAAAGAAAATAGGACTTGTCCGTCCATTTTGTTTGAAGGGCTGCTGCGTCGGTGATATGCAGCAAACGGGAAGAGCGGGAGGATCGCGCGTTGTGCGCGCCATCCTGCCCACCCGAGGAGGAGCCTGATGGAACGAGTGCGTTACGGCATGATCGGTGGCGGCAAGGGCGCATTTATCGGCGGCGTCCATCGCACTGCCGCGGCTATCGCCGGCAACTGGCAGCTCGTCGCGGGTGCCTTTTCCTCGACACCCGATGTCTCTCGCGCTTCGGGGCTGGAACTGGGCATCGACCCCGCTCGCACCTACGGCTCGTGGCGGGAGATGCTTGCCGCCGAAGCCGCTCTTCCTGCGATGGAGCGGATCGAAGCTGTGGCGATCGTCACCCCGAACCATATGCATGCAGCGCCAGCGATTGCTGCACTTGAGGCGGGCTTCGACGTCATCATCGAAAAGCCGCTGGCCGATACCCCGGAGGCGGCGCAGGCGATTGCCGATGCCGCCGAGCAAACCGGCCGCCGCATCGCCGTGACCCATACCTACACCGGCTATCCGTTGGTTAAGCAGGCCCGGCGGCTCGTTACTTCCGGCAAGTTTGGCAAGGTCCGCCGCGTTGCGGTGCGCTACATGCAGGACTGGCTGTCGCGCCCTGAGGACCTGATCGAGAACAAGCAGGCCGAGTGGCGGGTCGACCCGACGCGCTCCGGAGAAGCGGGTGCGTTCGGCGACATCGGCACCCACGCGGCGAACTTGGTCGAATTCATCACCGGAGAGCGGCTATCCGCAATCTGTGCGGATCTCTCGATGCTTCCTGGCCGCCGGATCGATGATGATGGCGCCGCCCTGTTCCGGCTCTCCGGAGGAGGGCGCGGGACGCTCATGGCCAGCCAGGTTTGCGTGGGCGACATCAATGACCTGACGATCGATGTCTACTGCGACGACGCCGGCCTCCACTGGCGCCAGGAAGAGCCGAACACATTGCGCATCGGATATCGCGACCGGCCGACGGAGATTTGGCACGCCGGTGCCAACAGAGCCTATCTCGCTCCCGATGTCCTTGCCATCCAGCGCACGCCTGCCGGGCACCCGGAGGGCTATTTGGAAGCTTTCGCCAACATCTATTCCGCATTCGGACGCGCAATTCGCGGGACGGAAGATGCTTTGGACGAGCCGGGGTTCGCGACGATCGCCGACGCTCTGTCGGGAATGAACTTCATCCGTGCCAGCTTGCAATCCAGCCGCGCCGGCGCGGTCTGGACCGACCTTTGAGAGGACATGCCATGAAAGGTCCTGCAATTTTCCTCGCGCAGTTCGCGGGTAGCGAGGCGCCATTTAACACTCTCGATTCCATCACCCGCTATATGGGCGATCTTGGTTATAAGGGCGTGCAGATACCCACGTGGGAAACCGGCCTGTTCGACCTTCGCAGGGCAGCGGAAAGCCAGGATTACGTGGACGAGGTCAAGGGCATCTGCGCCAACAACGGCGTCGAGGTCACCGAACTGTCAACGCACCTTCAAGGCCAGCTTGTCGCCACCCATCCGGCCTATGATCGGCTGTTCGACGGTTTTGCACCGGCGTACCTCCACGGCAATCCTACGGCACGCACCGAGTGGGCGGTCGATCAGGTCAAGCTCGCTGCCAAGGCCAGCCAACGTTTCGGCTGCACCGCCCACGCGACATTCTCGGGCGCGCTGATGTGGCACACGGTCTATCCCTGGCCGCAACGGCCTGCGGGTCTCGTCGAGCAGGGTTTCGCAGAACTAGCCCGGCGTTGGCGGCCAATACTCGACACTTTCGAAGACAATGGCGTGAATGTCTGCTTTGAGTTGCATCCAGGTGAAGATCTGCATGACGGCGTGACGTTCGAGCGGTTCTTGGCTGAGCTGGACAACCATTCCCGAGTTAACATTCTCTACGATCCCAGCCACTTCGTGCTGCAGCACCTCGATTATCTGGCGTTCATCGACATCTATCATGAGCGGATCAAGGCATTCCACGTCAAGGATGCGGAGTTTCGCCCCAGCGGCCGCGCAGGGGTCTATGGCTCTTATTCACCATGGGCCGAACGGCCCGGTCGCTTCCGCTCACTGGGCGATGGTCAGGTCGACTTTACCGGCATTTTCACCAAGCTGACGCATTACGGTTATCAGGGCTGGGCCGTGCTCGAGTGGGAGTGCGCCTTCAAGCATCCCGAGCAGGGCGCCGCCGAGGGCGCGCCGTTCATTGCGCGCCACATGATCCGCAAGGCTGACAAGGCGTTCGACGACTTTGCCGGCGGCGCCAGCGATCCGGCGCTGCTCAACGATGTGCTGGGTCTTACGCAAAAGCACCAGGTCACGTTAGGGGGATGATCATGGAAGAACGGCTTTACAACCGCCGCGCGCTGTTCTGGATCTGCGTGCTTGCGCTGTTCGTCGCGGCAATGTCGAATTCCATCCGCGCGGGCGCCGCCGGTGCGCTGAAGACGGCGCTGCTCGATCCCATCGATGCCCACCATTCGGGCGAGATGATCGGCACTGTGCTCGGCAGTTCCTTTCTCGGCTTCGCGCTGAGCCTGCTGGTCGTGAGCCCGCTGCTTGATCGGATCGGGGCCAAGCGGATGATCTTGTTCGCGTCCGCCTGCTTCATCGTCGGACCCCTGCTGGTGCTCGCATCGCCGTTCTTCGGCGGCTCCCTGTACCTCATGCTGAACCTGGCCATGGTGATCTGGGGCTTTGGATGGGGCGCGAGCGAGGCGACTATCAACCCCGTCACTGCGACACTCTTCTCAGACGACAAGACCGGGAAGCTGAATCACCTACATGCATGGTGGCCTGCCGGTATCGTTCTTGGCGGACTTCTGAGCGTGCTGTTCTTCCAGATGCTCGACCTGCCGTGGCAGGCTCTGATCGCCTTGCCGATCGTGCCGGGTGCGGTGTTGGGTCTTTGGGCCGCACGGCACCACTTCCCGCAGACCGAGAGCACCGCTCAGGGAGTCAGGTTCGGCGAGATGTTGGCCGAACCGTTCCGCCGGCCCACATTCTGGGTCTTCTTCGCGATCATGTTCCTGACCGCCTCGGCGGAACTGGCGCCGGGGGCGTGGGTGGACGTGGCGCTGACGCAGACGGTGAAGATGCCCGGCATCCTGGTGCTGGTGTACGTTTCGGCGATCATGTTCGTCATGCGCCACTTCGCCGGCCCACTTGACCGGATTTTCTCCGACATGGGTCTCCTGCTCATCTCAACGGTTCCCGCCGCGCTTGGCCTCTATCTGCTCAGCACTGCCGATTCGCCGTTCACGGCCGTCCTTGCGGCAACGCTGTGGGCGATCGGCGTCTGCTTCATGTGGCCGACGATGATGGCGGCGGTATCTCGTCGTTACTTCCGCAGTGGACCATGGGGAATCGGACTGATCGGGTTTGCGGGTGCGATGGCGATCTACTTCGTCCTCCCCAGGCTCGGGGTGATCTACGACGACGCGAAACTCGCCAAGGCTGGCGGCGCTGACGCTTTCGCCGCCCTCCAGCCCGGCTCGGCGGAATATGGGCAAGTCATGGCCTACGCGGCGGAAACCTCGTTCAAGGCGATCGCCGTCATCCCAGTGGTCCTGTTCTTCATATTCGCCGTGGTCTGGATGCTGGAGCGCCGCAAGCGCGCCAGCGCGGTCACGCCAGCACAGATGCCGGCCGTATGAAAATCGGGATAAATCTGCTGCTCTGGACCGGGCACGTCACCGATGCGCAGGCTCCGGTGCTGCAAGCGCTCAAGGCAACCGGATTCGACGGGGTCGAGGTGCCGGTGTTCGACCCTTCGGATCCGGGCCACTACCGGGCCCTTGCGCAGCACCTCGACGATCTGGGTCTCAAGCGCACGGCCGTAACGGTGATCCCCGACCCCGCGCATTCGCCGATCGCGGATGATGCAACCGCGCGGCGCGCTGCCAGCGACTACCTGCTGAGGGTCATCGAATGCTGCAATGAGCTTGGGGCCGAGGTTCTCGCCGGCCCATGGTTCCAGGCGCTTGGCGACTTCACCGGTCAGGGACCGACGGAGCAGGAGCTTGAGCGCTGTGCCGAGGTCCACCGCCGGGTGGCTCAGCCGGCGCGGGACGCGGGCCTGATCTGCGCTTTGGAGCCGCTAAACCGCTTCGAATGCCACCTTCTCAACACGTGCGAGCAATCGAGTTCCTATCTGAGGCGCCTGGGCGAAGATGGCTTCGGCATTCTCTACGACACATTCCATGCGAACATTGAAGAGAAAGACCCGGTCGCTGTGCTGCTTCGGGCTTACGATCGCGGCGACGTCAACCACGTCCACATCAGCGAGAACGATCGCGGCACGCCGGGCAGGGGCCATGCGGCCATAGCCGAGACGATCGCTGCGCTGAAAGGTAGGGGCTATGAGGGCTGGCTGACGATCGAGGCCTTTGGGAAGGCACTGCCGGAACTGGCTGCCGCAACGCGCGTCTGGCGCGATTTCTTTGCTGATCCGCAGGACGTCTACGAGAACGGCTATCGCTATATCCGGCAATGCTGGGACCGAGCTTGAAGGAATTCGCTCCAATGAAAACAGACACGTTCGCTCTCGACCGCCGGGCTCTGCTCGGCCGAGCCTTGCTCCTGCTCGGCACCACGGCGGTCCCGATCGAAGGGCTTCTCGCCGCCCAAGGCAAGCCGGCCAAGCCTTTCTTGTCGGCACCGCGTCTCGCCTTGCTCAGCGCGGTAGCCGACACCATCGTTCCTCGCACCGATACGCCGGGCGCGAGTGAGGTCGGTGTACCCAAGCTGCTCGACGGCATGCTCCGCGACTGGGCTGGTCCGAGCCAGCGCGATGCGCTGATCGGGGCTCTCGACAAGATCGATACCCTGGCGCGCCAGCAACATGGCAAAAGCTTCGCCGCGCTCGATCCGCAAACCCGTGAAACATTCTTGATTGCGCATGACATTGCCGCGCTCAAGCCCATCAAGCGCCCTGCAGAATCTGTCCTTTCCTCTCCGCCAGCGACGGTGGTGGATCCCAACTATGGTCGTCCCAAGCAGGCGCCGGCGCAGACCCCGGTGCAGGATTCCGTTCCCGGCAAGGCCGAAAAGAGTGGTGAGAGCGCGGTCGTGATCGCGACTGCCGCGGTTGCCGATCCTGGCTACCAGAAGCTCAAAGAACTGATCGTGACCCTGTACTACTATTCCGAGTCCGCCCTCACCCAGGAGCTGGCTTACGAACACAACCCAGGCACTTGGCAGCCTTCGGTTCCTGTAACGCCCAAAACGCGCGCCACCGGCGGCGTTGGCCAGTTCTAATTCGGAGAGCGCAAGATGTTTGATGCAATCGTCATCGGCTCGGGAATGAGCGGCGGAATTGCCGCCAAAGAACTGTGCGAGCGCGGGCTGAAGACCCTGGTACTTGAGCGCGGTCGCAAGCTGGAGCACGGCGCGTCCTACACGGACTGGATGCAGCCGTGGGATATCGGCAACGCCAATCTCGTGCCCGAAGAAGAATTGGAGCGCGATTATCCCATCCAGGGGAAATGTTATGCGATGAGCGCTGCGACCAAGCAGTATTGGGTGAAGGACAGCGAACACCCCTACAGCACGCCCGAGGGGAAGCCGTTCAGCTGGATCCGCGGTTATCATCTTGGCGGCCGATCGATCATGTGGGGCCGTCAGAGCTACCGTCTGAGCGAGATGGACTTTGCGGCCAACGCGAAGGACGGCCATGGTTCGGATTGGCCGATCCGCTATAGCGATATCGCGCCGTGGTACGATCATATCGAGAAGTTCATCGGCGTTGCCGGATCGAACGAGGGCTTGGCTCAGCTTCCGGATGGTCAGTTCCTCCCCGAGTTCGCGCTCAACGATGCTGAGTTAGAGTTCAAGAAGGCAGTTGAGGGTAAATTCCCGGGCCGCAAGGTCATTTCGGGCCGCGTTGCCAACCTCTCGCAAGCTCAGCCCCATCATGAGGAACTCGGGCGGACGAGTTGCCAGAACCGCTCCATCTGCGAGCGTGGGTGCAGCTACGGCGCCTATTTCTCCAGCTTGAGCGCTTCGTTGCCGGCGGCCGAAAAGACAGGCAACCTGACGATTGTGACGGACGCCATCGTCCACAGCATCATCCATGATCCGAAGACCGGGCGGGTCAGCGGCGTCCGCGTCATCGACAGCAACACGCGCCAGGGCCGAACCTATGAGGCCAAGATGGTCTTTGGCTGTGCGTCGGCGATCGCGACTGCCCAGATCCTGCTCAATTCGAAGAGTGAGGCCAACCCGCGTGGGCTGGCGAACTCGTCCGACCAGGTGGGCCGCAATCTCATGGATCACCTGTACGGCCTGACGACAGCCGGATTGATGGCCCGGGGCCCAAGCACCACCTATCACGGCCGCCGGCCGACCGGATTATATATTCCGCGGTATCGAAACGTGACCGAGGGCGAACAGGATTTCGTTCGCGGCTTTGGCTATCAGGGCGGCGTCTCGCGCATGGGCTGGCGTACAATGGCTCTGGCCTTCCCGGGGATCGGTGCGAAGCTCAAAGAGCGCACCCGTCGGCTCGGGCCTTGGGTGATGTATATCGCCGGCTTTGGCGAGATGCTGCCTCATCCGGACAATCGCGTGACCTTGCATCCGACCCGGACTGACAAGTGGGGCATTCCCATCGTCCACATCGATTGCGAGCTGCGCGAGAATGAGCGCAAGATGGCCAAGCAGATCCAGGCGGACGCCAGCGCCATGATCAAGGCCGCGGGAGGAAATGTGGTTGCCACCATGGATGAACCCGGTGCACCGGGCCTGGGCATCCACGAGATGGGCACCGCGTGCATGGGCAAGGACCCGAAGATGTCGGTCCTCAACCGCTACAACCAAGCGCACGATGTGCCCAACCTGTTCATCACGGACGGCTCAGCGATGGCATCCAGCGGCTGCCAGAACCCTTCCCTGACCTACATGGCGCTCTCTGCGCGCGCGGCTGACCATGCCGTGCAGTTTCTCAAGGAAGGCAAGCTCTAGGCTGGCCGCAGGGTTTAATCAGAAAGACAGCGCAATGAAAATGACTTCGAAACTCCTCGCCGCGACGCTTGGCCTGTTAGCGGCGCCGGTCGCCGCTCAGACTCCGAAGCCGGTGACCGACTGCCCGATGAAGGATATGCCCTTCTCGGCGGCTTCGCCGATGATCGACATACTGCTCAGCGAGCAGGCGAAAGCCGTGGTGAATGCCGTCGTGCCGGGGCGAATCTCCAAACTGCCCGCGGATTTCATGGGCACCCGTACGCCAACGTTCGCGGCGATCATGGACCTGAACGCGACCGCCAGTCTCATTCGCTTCAAGCCCGAGCAGGTGGCCGAGATCGACCGGCGGCTACGCCTGGTGCCCGTAACCGCCGCCGACAAGGTTGCGCGCTGCGCCCGCTACGACAATGAACGCCCGGCGCTGCCCTTTGCCAAGGGCAAGAAGAACATCCTTGTGTTCGACAAGGTCAACGGCTTCTATCACAAGGAAGCGATCCCGGCCGCGCGCAAGGCGCTGCAGGACATGGCCGATCGCAAGGGCTGGTCGGTCGCCTTCACCGACAAGGGCGGGGCCATCAACCCGGCTACGCTGCGCAAGTTCGACGCCATCGTTTGGAACAACGTAAGCGGCGACGTGCTCACTTTGTCCCAGCGCCGTGCGCTCGAGCAGTACGTCAATGGTGGCGGCGGGTTCGTGGCCCTGCACGGCTCGGGGGGCGACAGCACCTATTTCTGGAAGTGGTACGCTGACGAACTGATCGGTGCCTATTTCACCGGGCACCCCGCGACCCCGCAGTTCCAGGATGCGCGACTGGTTGTCGCCGATCCGCGCCACCCCGCGGCTGCCGGGCTGCCCGCAGAGTGGAATATGAACGATGAATGGTATTCCTTCCGGGACAGCCCACGCAAGATCGGCGCCAACATCGTTCTGACCATCGACGAGTCCACCTACAAGCCCGAAGGGATCGCCAAGGCAGACCTGCGCATGGGCGAGGACCACCCCCTTGCCTGGTCGAAGTGCGTCGGCCGCGGCCGCACGTTCTATTCGTCCGTGGGGCACCGTGCGGAGTCCTACACTCAACCTCAGCACGTGCAGATGCTGGATTCGGCGATCTCCTGGGCCGCCAACCGCAAGGCGGTGTGTCAACGTCCTTAGTGACCACGAAGCTCGCGGGACGACGCGGGGATTGAGGCATGGGCCCGACCATATTTCGCTCTACGTTCTGGCCCTGCTGGATGAGCGCAGCTACAAACCGCGGACGAAGATGCTCGCCTTGGGCAGCGGACGCGACATGCGAATGGGAGCCGATCACCCGGTTGTATGGCAGCATCGTGTTGGCAAAGGACGCGCCTTGTACTCGGCGCTCGGTCATCCAGCATAGGCCTATTCCGAGCCAGCTCACTTGACCATGATCGCTGGTGTGATTGCCTGGGCAGCGGGCCTAGAGCGAGACACCTGCGGGCATCCAAAACAAGCTTGTGGCGCGGGATATCTTGTTGAGCTTCCCGAGCTCTCCGTACTACCAGGCGCTTCTCGCAGCAAGGAACAGCTCTGCGCAGCGACACGCGCCAGCCTCGATCTGTTCGTCCGTCAGCGGGGCCGCCAGTCCCTCCTGAATGATCCACCCGGTGACGGCGCTTACGAAGTGTGCGGCGGCACCCTTAGGGTCGCGGGCGAGCCGTCCATCACGTGCAGTTTCTGCTTCGATGTCGCGACAGATGAAATCGACGATGTACAGGTGGCCGGCCTCATACATGATTTTGGCTAGATCAGGGAATCGCTCTGCGTTGGCGAAGATCAGACGCTGAAAGCCTTTCACGTCAGCCAGGTTCGAGGTTCGTGCGATCGTCGTTGCGTGATGGCGCAGCCTGGCTCCAAGCTCGCGCGGCATCAGGTGATCATATTCGCCAGCAATCTGGGACCACCGCGATATTCGATCGCGGATGACCGCATTGAGCAGTGCCTCTTTTGAGGGGAAGCGATCGTAAAGCGTGGTCTTCGACACGGCGGCTGCTCTAGCGATCTTCTCCATTGAAATAACATCGAAGCCTTCGAGCAGGAACAGATCCCCCGCGGTCGAGAGAATTTCACGTTCGATCGCGGCCATTCGCGCAAGGCTTGGCCGCCCGCGCCGGGTTGTGTGGGATTTCACGTTTATCATATCTCACCATTCGCGAATTGTTTGGAGGACGACAAGATCCTAGTGATTGAGCTGCGGACTGCTACCTCATGGCTACCGCCGCGGTGCGCGCTATCTGGATTGCCGGCAACGAGCAGAAGGCGCCAGCCGCTTCGGGCTGTCTTCGGTACGCACTGCGGAACTTTTGTTGCGCATGGCTGGAAGATGCCGCGTCCCCTCAGTACACAACGATGATGAGCGGCCGATGAGATCGAAACGACGGCGTGGGGAGTTGCCCACACAGGGAGCGCGCCGACGCAGATTACCACAGTCCTCATGCGCTGGAACATTCCCACGTTGAGGATTTGGCAGCACTTCTCCCGCTTTATCGTAACAAGGCGGCTGCCGCCTCCGATGCTGTGAATCGCGTGCATGCGAGTTACGTCCGCTTTCAGGTTAGTCGAATAACCGTGAGAACAACCGAGGTTGGGCGCATTGCTGCCCGACAGCGGTCGAACTCGCGAATGACCGATTTCGGCATGGGCGGCCCTTCCGGCAGCCGACCGGAACGGCGTAAGCTGGTCGGCAGCCGACGCCGCGCGAATGGCAGCTACCTCCACCACCCGGCTCTGAACCGGCCATTCCGCTGTCGGCCAGGACGCGTCATAATCCGCCGTGTGAACCAACGTCCGGTTTCGGCGGCCGGGTTGGAACCCGTGAACGTCGCCTATGTCGGCGTTTTAGGACCTACGGCGTTCTGGAAGGCCTCTTACCCCCTTCAAATCGCCATCGTCATATGCGGTATTGTCCTTAACCGTCCCATGTCTCGGATGGGCGGGGCGCCGAAGAGACGACGATATTCGCGGCTGAACTGGGAGGGGCTGTCATAACCGACGCGGAAGCCCGCCTCTGCCGCATCGAGCCGATCGGCCAGCATCAGCGCCCGCGCTTCCTGCAGCCGCAGCTGCTTTTGGTATTGCAGCGGGGTCATGGCGGTGACGCGGCGGAAATGGTCATGGAAGCTCGACAGGCTCATGCCGGCAAGGGCGGCAAGCTGCGGCCCGCTGAACGGTTCGCGGAAATGGGCTTTCAGCCAAGCGATCGCGCGGGCGATCTGGCCAGTGCGGCTTTCGCCGCTGGCGATAGCGCGCAGCACGCCTCCGCCAGGCCCGGTCATCAGCCGTACCAGCAGCTCCCGCTCAATCAGCGGCGCGAGCAGCGGCGCACTCTCCGGATCGCCGAGCAGCGCCGTCAGCCGCGTCGCCGCGTCGATCAGTTCGGGCGTCATCGGGTGCAGCGTCATGCCTCCGCCATCCTCCGCGCCCGGCGATTGGGGCGGCAGGGTTAGCGCGATCTCCGATAACAGTGTCGGATCGAGATAGAGGCAAAAGCAGAGATAGGGCGCGTCTACGCTCGCCTGTGTGACGGCGCCGGTAATCGGCAGGTCGAGCGAGGCGACCAGATAGCTGGCCGGGCCATAGTCGATCACCGCTTCGCCCAGCAGCACACGCTTGCCCCCCTGCGCGATGATGCACAGCGCCGGGCGCTGCACCATATGCACCGGCTCGCCGGTTTGGCCCGAACGAACCAGCGCGAGGCGCTCGATGGGTGTGTCGATGATGCCGTCCCGATCGGCATATCGGGCAATTTGCTGGGCCAGGCCTTCATGCCTCACCGGCGTGTCCCCTTCATTTCTGCTGCGATTAGCTAGTAGCTTGCTAACGAGCTGTCTTCCACCCTCCCGTTCCAAATCTGGAATATCGTGCAATCATTCCGCACGACCATTCTACCGCTCTGGGGTGCAGCAGCGCCATTCAGATCGCATCGGATCGACGGTCGGTCCGCGTGAATAGGAGTGACTATCATGGCTATCGAGGACAAGGTCATCGCGATCACTGGCGCCAGCAGCGGCATCGGCGAAGGAACAGCGCGGCTGCTGGCGGCGCGCGGCGCGAAGTTGATGCTGGGCGCACGCCGCACCGACCGGCTCGCCGCGCTGGCTGAGGAACTGAACGCGGCGGGAGGCACGGTCGCCTTCCGGTCGCTCGACGTCACCGACCGCGCCGACTTCGAGGCGTTCATCGCCGCAACGGAAGCTGACTATGGCCGGGTCGACGTGCTGGTCAACAATGCGGGCCTGATGCCGCTGTCGCGCTTCGATAGCCTCAAAGTCGACGAGTGGGATCGGATGATCGACGTCAACATCCGCGGCGTTCTCCACGGCATCGCCGCGGCGCTCCCTCGCTTCAAAAGCCAGGGCAGCGGCCAGTTCGTCAACATTTCCTCGATCGGCGGCTATGCCGTTTGGCCGACCTGCGGCGTCTACAGTGCGACCAAATATGCGGTGCGCGCGATCTCCGAGGCGCTGCGTATGGAACATGACGACATCCGCGTCACCATCATCGCTCCGGGCGTGGTGGAATCGGAACTTGCCCACACTATCACCGATCCGGTTGCGGCGCAGGCGATGGTCGATTTCCGGGCCATCGCGCTCACTCCGGATGCGATCGCGCGGGCCATCGCTTATGCAGTGGAGCAGCCGGCCGATGTGGACGTGAACACGCTGATCGTTCGTCCGGTTCGTTCAACGATCTGACCAGCATGGGGGGCAGTCGCATATTGCCCCCCTCGAATGGTTACAGCGAAGTCCTACGCATTGCCTGATTTTCCGGAGGCCTGGTCAGCGCAGCTCAAAGGCTCAGTCTTCCGAATACGTGATAATCTCCATGGCAGAACCCTTTAAGCCAAGTCGAAGCTATGCGAGATGGCAAGGTCACACCGTACAATGCGCCTGCTTCAAATGGGCAGGATACCGCCGCAAAATAGATAAACGAAGGGCAGGTTTTAGCGAACGATAACGAGCCGTCGAATGTCTGCTAAGTTGGCGTTTGTTGCCTGACCGCCCCAACCTTTCGGCGAGCTAAGCGAATAATAATCGATCCGCGTATTGGCGGTCACACCATGGTAGGCAAACCTTTGGGGTTACGATCGCGCCTCCGCTACAACCTCATTCATCAGCCAGTGCCGAAACGAGCGCATAGCATCGCTGTTCTTTCGCGATATAAGCCTGGTCAGCCAGTAGCGCCCAGCATCGACCGAAATGTCGAATGGCTGGACTAGGCGCTCGGCGATCAGTTCGGGCGTGAACATCGCCGCGGGTGCCAGCGCTACTCCCAGGCCATTTGCAGCCGCCGCGACCATCAGTGCGGAGCTGTCGAATACCGGGCCGCGCAGCACGGGTTGGGAGGCACCTGCCGCTTCAAACCAGCGGCGCCATTCGTCGGGCCGATAGGAACGCAATAATAATTCCTGGGTCAGGTCGCGGGGGCTGCTCAGCCGGTGGGCGATTGACGGCGTGCAGAGCGGGGTCAACCGAGCCTCAAGCAGCGGCTCTGCAATGGTGCCATGCTACGCGCCGTCCCCGAAGCGGATCGCGAAGTCGAGCGCTTCACCCGCGATGTCGACGCGATTGTTGTTGGTTGAAACGCGCAGGTCGATGTGAGGACAGACGCGCTCGAACCCGCCAAGCCGATGAAGCAGCCAGCCGGTTGCGAACGTACCGACGACGCCGATGTGCAACACTTCGCGAAATCGACCGTCCATATATTGGTCGAGCAAAGCGCCTACCCGATCGAACATGTCGGCCAGCACTGGCACCAGAGCCTGCCCATCGTCGGTTAGTGCCAAGCCCCGCGGGAGCCGATGGAACAGGCGGGTACCGAGCCGCCGTTCGAGCTGCGCAACCTGATGGCTCACGGCCCCTTGGCTGACGCACAGTTCGATCGCGGCACGCGTGAAGTTGAGATGGCGCGCGGCCGCCTCGAAAGCCCGTAGGGCATTGAGAGGGAGCTGGGCTCGATCCATCGCCTAGTTATGAATTCGACTCATGGCTCTGTCGAGAAATGATGCTTTGTTTCTGCGTCATCCATGCCGCAATCCCGGCCGCGAAGGAGATTTGTGAATGTCGACAATGCGACTTCTAACGGCAGGCGCGTTGGCAGCGCTGACGAGCTCGATTAATCTATTGGCGCAAACCCAGGAGGATGCCCTGATCAAGCCCATTATCGGCTCCCGCACCGCAGAATGGCTTTCTCCCCTGCCGCCACAGAAAATCTTCGGCAATAGCTATCTTGTCGGCTTCGGCGGTCTGAGTGTCGCCTTGATCGATACTGGTGCGGGGCTGATTCTGATTGATGGCGCCTTACCGCAAGCTGCACCCGCCATCCTCGACAATGTCAGGCGGCTGGGCTTTCATCCGCGCGACATCAAATATATTCTCAGCACCGAACCCCATTTCGACCATGCCGGGGGCATCGCGGCGCTGGCGCGTGACACGGGCGCTACCGTCGTCGCCAGTCCACGGGGTGCGGAAGGGCTGCTGGCCGGTCGCCTTGCCGCCGACGATCCGCAGCATGGTTATGGCGGCTCCTGGCCGGCGGTGGCCAAGGTGCAAACCATCCGCGACAACCAAACCCTGCGGCTGGGCAATATTACGGTCACCGCGCTGGCAACGCCGGGTCATACGATGGGCAGCATGAGCTGGCGCTGGAAGTCGTGCGAACGGCGGATATGCCGGACTATCATATTTGCCGCGAGCCTGAACCCGGTATCGACCGACGATTACCGTTACACAGCGCCGACCGCGCGCCCGATCACCACCGGTTTCAGCAAAAGCTATGAAGCGATGAACAAGACCCCGTGCGATATCCTGATCTCGGGCCACCCGGACAATGCCGGCGAAGGCCGGTACAACGACCACCCGGGAGCCTGCCGCGCTTATGCCGAACGCTCGCGCAAAGCGCTGGACCAGCGCATGAAATCAGAGCGGCACTGAATGTCATGGTTGGCGCCTAACGCTGAGCGAAGCGTAGGTTGACGTAAATGACTGCTTTCGCGAAGCGATCTCTGGGCTTGAACGACAGCTATGTTGGCGTGAACGGACGTCGGCCCGCACCAGCCCTACGGCCGGATTCGACGCTGTGGCGCTCCGGACCCGACAGTCGCGAATGTCCCAAGCTCTGCCCTACTCCGCGACCTGGTCTATGAGAGGTTTTCCGGCATTACGCGTCGCATGTAAGCGTCGAAGAGCGGCACCGTAAACGCAGTGTCACCGTGCGCCGGGCTGTACAACATTCCTTTCGCGATAAGACTGTTTCGCGTGGGAGCAACACTAGACACCTTCACTCCCATGGCATCTGCCACATCACCCGAACGATGCGGACCTGGTCCGAGACTTGCCATCGCGCGGAGATAGCGTTTCTCGCCCGGGGTCAGTCGGTCGAAGCGTACACGGAAGAAGCTGGCATCGAGTTCGGCAAGTGCGCCCTCGGTTGCGGACGCTATATCCTGCGCCGTGATCGGCGATGCATCCGCGACATCCCAGCCATGCTTGCCCCACTCCTGAAGGAAGTAGGGGTAGCCCTTGGTCTGCGCGATGATCTCTTCGAGAGCCTCATCCTCAATCGACTCTTCCTCACGCTCGATCGGGACGCGGATAGCATCTCGAGCCGCCGCATTATCGAGTGGGCCGACGGCGACAAATTCGAACAGGCGTTCAGCATAAGATTTTGCCCGGCCCATTTGTCCCAGCAATTGCGGAAGGCCCGCTGCCAGCATGGTCACCGGAAGCTGCTTTTGGTTGGCCCGGTGTAAGGCGCTGATCAGGGCGGCCAATTGCTCTTCGGGCACATATTGCAACTCATCGATCACGAGAACTACCGCGCTTTTGCGTTCCTTGGCCGCCTCCCCGACGGCAACGATCAGATCCGCGAGATCCGCCTCAAGATCACCGCTATCGGCAAGGCCGGGTTCGGGCTCAAAGTCCAGCGCAACCTCCAGATCATCATATTTGACCTTGAGCTTGGCGAAGCCGGCAAGTGCCTGCAGCGCCCGCTTCACCCCAGCTGATGCGTGCTTCAGTCGGTCAAGCCGCAACAGGGCGGCCCGTAGCGCGGGCACAAGAATACCAGGGAGCGATCGATTTTCCGGCGCTTCGATCGCGACGATCGTCATCCCTTCGATTTCCGCTGCGTCCCGCATGGTCGACAGCAACACCGTCTTTCCGACGCCGCGCAAACCATACAAAATGCTCGGGCGTGCAGATCTGCCCATCCGGATGCGATCGAGCGCCACTGCATTACGTTCCAGCAGCGCACCTCGTCCGGCAAGCTCAGGGGGCGGAGTTCCCGCACCAGGAGCAAAAGGGTTTCGGCGAGCATCCATAGCGATCTTATGCCAGTTTAGCAATTTCTTGTAAACTGCCCTAACTTCCCTTGATCTGGGTCGTCCGAAACTCCGGCAAGCTGTAAAAGATGCAGCTCCAACAGCCTTACATCGCGAGGGATCGAGCGCTTAGGATCACTCTATTTTTCTCACCTTTGGGCAGACCTAATCCCCTGCCTCCCCGGCAGTCCCGTTCACCAAAGCGTCGGTGAGCATGGCCGCCAGAGTTTCTTCGGCACGCCGACGTGCGCTAATATCTTTGGCTTCCAGATCATGCCGCAGCCACTGCGGCGCTCGCTCGATCACGCGCAGAATTATCGCGGTTATATTCTCATCCATCGCCGAAGCCTATGACGGTCGATCGTGCTCAACGCAATGTGGCTACGACCTGATAATAGATAGCGGCTTTTCGAGGTTTCCATCCAAATCGAATTAAGGGGCTTCGCAGCTATCTTGTTCGCTTGGGCGGCGAAGGATCGGATGGCCTTCGTTCGGGTGGACCGTCGCGCTTGCGCTCCTCAGCACGCCGCAGGCGTTCAATCGCGTCCCTTAGGACGCGGTCTGGCACAGTCTCGATCGCAGTTCGATCTTTCAGGAACGCGCGAAGCTCGCCGGCCAGCGTCTTGTTGAGCGGATCGCCAGTGCGATCCAGTCTTTCCGCAGCTTTTTCATACTGCTGCTTTGTGATTTCCCAACGCGCCTTAGCCCGAACAACAAAGTGCGGTGACATCGCCTTGCCCGCGGCGATGGCCAGGGCCTCACGGGCCTGCCGCATATCCACCTCGGTCGGCTGCCGTGAAACACCGCTCCTGATCTTAGCTCGCATCTGTGCAAGCGCCATGCTGGTGCCCGCCCTCCCCTGCCCTCGCGTCCAGCGCGGCGTCGCCTCGCATTCCACACCCCGGCTGCGCAGCGCCTCGGCAAAAGACTCGCGGAACTTGAACAGATCTTCCCGACGTGGATCGAAGCGCCGATCATCCAAACCTTCAGCCTGCACCGTAAGGTGGACATGGGGTCGAGGCGTGTCGGTATGAAGCGCCATCAGATAATCATGATTATCACCCACCATCCGATCGGCCGCCCCGCGGACAGCCTGCCGTACCGTTTCGGCATCCGTCCCCTCCGGCATGGAGAAGACCATGGCAACGGCAGAAACGGTAGCGCGATCCCGCCATTGAAGCGGCTCGGACCACTCCTGCGCAAGCTGCTGCAGTTCCGCCTTGTCGCTGATCACCTCTCCGTCGCGCGTCTCCACAGCAAGGTCGCCATGCCGTGCGATATAAGAAAGATGAGCGCCCAGATGCTCAGCACCCTTCTTGCGCCCGGTAACCTTCACCAGGACCTCCGGCGCCTTGCGCACAACCCGCGCCAGCACAGCGCGCGGATCCGTGCGCGCCGCAGCATGGCTGGCAGGCTTGAAAGGACCGGTCTGATTGAGAAGATGCTTGGCGTAGGCAAGGTTCGGATCGCCGAAGACGCGCGGCCGGAACATCGGCTTCAGCACACCCCACAGCTCGTCTTCGCGCTCACCAAAGGGCATCAGTCCGCGACCTTCCAGTAGCTGAGGTCATTGCGGAGGGCTTCGCTCAACGCGGCAATCTGTTCGTTGATCTCCTGCCGCATCTCACCGATGCGGCGGAGTTCCGTTTCGATCTGCAGGCCATTGTCGGCCATCATTGCAGCGTTACCCGCCTTCATGGCCTGGTTGAGATTGCGACCAATCCGCTCCAATTGCATGCGGACGGGCTTAAGGCCGTTCCGAAAGCCATCGTCGACCTTCCCCTTCAAACCCAGATGTCGGCGCATCAATGCCTTGACCCATCCCGCTCGATCGGTGCCCCTCTCGGCCGCCCTCACTTCAAGGACGGCAAGTTCTGTGTCGGTGAAACCATACGACTGGACGGCGCCATCCGCATGCCGCCGAAATAAAGGCAAGCCGTGACCGCCCAACCGCATCGCGAGCAGGAGGCGGTTACGCTTTCCTGGATCATCACCGCCGTCCTTGCGTGCGATCCGCAGGATGCGGTTGAATATAGGGGGCAATGGGTACGCTGGGGCGACCTGCAGGCCAGCATGGCGGATCTGCAGGCCCAGTTGGAACGCATGACCGCAGCGCGCCTCCCGCTGGAGCAGATGACCTGAGCTTTCCGTTTGCTCAGAAGAGTAAGAAGACCGGCAAGCTGCTGAAGCCAAAGCCCGTGAACAACACCGCGAATTCTGTTAATGGCCCGGATAGGCCGCTAAAGGCAAACCGGTGCATCAATGGATAACGTTCGCAGAAAGCTTCAGGAGCTAATTACGCAGCGCGGCGACACCTACGCTGGCATCTCTAGTCTCCTTGGGCGCAACTCTGCGTATATTCATCAATTCATCACCCGGGGCACTCCGCGCAAGCTCAGCGATGAGGATCGTCGCATCCTGTCCCACCATTTTTCAGTGCCAGAGGAGTGCCTAGGCGCTCAAGACCTGCCTCCCCGCCCTGCGGCGGCAGGAAAGCCGCTGGTGACAGTCCCGATATTGCAGACCCTTGCCGCCGCGGGCGATCCGCAGAATTCACGCCCAAACGACGAGCGGAAGTCGAGCGTCACATTTGACGCCGACTGTCTGAAAAAACTTGGCGTCAAAGCGGACCGAATTTCGATCGTCAGAATCGAGGGGGACTCGATGTCACCGACGCTGTGCGATGGGGACGATGTTATGATTGATCATGATGATGGCTCAGCGAGACTGCGGGATGGCGTGTACATCTTGCGGATCGATGATGGGCTCGTAGCTAAGCGAGTGTCTCCTGGGCCTCTGAGAGGACAGGTCGTGGTTAGCTGCGACAATCCTGCATATCCCACCTGGTCCGGTATCGATGCCGGGAGCCTGCTGGTGCTTGGCAGAGTAATCTGGCTAGGAAGGCAATTACCTAGACGGCAGTGATCAATCCTTTCTTAACCATATGCTAGATTTCCTGCACATATGGCAATTTTGATGTAGGAAAATCCTACAAGCCCCTTCTATATCCTTCTGGATTGAGGGGCACGAATGGGACAAGCGTTGGCGTCGTTTAGTTTCGGGGTTCAGGAGGAATCGCTTCAAACCTTCAGGCTGGTGCAGCAGTTTGTTGATGCGGCCAATCGGGCTTCAACTCTCCAGCAGGTCGAATTGCTGCTTGAGCAAATTAGCCTCGAGATGGGCTTCGATTACTATGCCCTCATCCACCACGTGGATCACCGGGCGCGTAACAAGGCGAGTTCAGTGCGATTGGAGAACTACCCCAAGCCATGGGTGGAAAAGTTTCTAGAGAAAAAGATGTACTCTTGGGACCCCATCCACGTCGCCAGCTATGCGACAAATCTCGCCTTTGCATGGTCGGATGTCCCAGACATGATCACGCTGACCAAAAGACAGCAAGACGTGTTACGATCAGCCCTCGACGAAGGCATAGGTGACGGCATCACAGTCCCGGCCAACTTGCCTGGCGAGGCGAATGGCTCCTGCAGTTTCGCTCTCCGGCGGGGAAAAACGCTTCGCCGGGAATATATTGGTGCCATACAACTTATCGGCTCCTTCGCCTTCCAGTCGGCACGGAACCTTGCCCTTGAGGCGGCGCGGTCTACCGCTACTACCGGGCGAGTCGATCTCAGCCCCAGGCAGCTTGATTGTGTACTACTCGCCGGACGCGGCAAGTCAGATTGGGAAATTGCCACCATTTTGGGCATCAAGGAAGATACGGTTACGCAACATCTCGACAGCGCTCGGGAGCGATACGGCGTAGCAAAGCGAGTGCAGCTGATCTTGCGTGCTGTTCATGCGGGGCAGATTGCATTGACTGACTTGCTCTGACTATCCCCCTTTAGGGGGAATGGCGCGAAGGTCCAAATTGGACAAATTAAATCCTCCACGAGGAGGGTTTCATGCTTCACTTCATCAATAACAATAACATCAAACATTATAAAAATGTCGTTGATATTATGTTTATGGACAGAAAACATGTCTTCATTGATTTACTAAAATGGGAAATTCCAGCAGACGGCACCTTTGAACGTGATCAGTTTGATGATGATAATGCAGACTATTTGATAGTTTCCGACCCATCAGGTGGAGATCATCTTGGCTCCGTAAGACTTCTTCGCACTGATCGACCGCACATCATCGGCAATATCTTTCCCCATCTTTGTGATATGCCGGTCCCTACAGGGACCTCAATCCGGGAAATCACCCGCCTGTGCCTATCGCCCCGGTTGCGGGCACCGGAGCGTCGCATTGTTCGCAATCGCCTTGCGACAGGACTGACGGAGCATGCTCTGCTGACGGGCATCAGCAGCTACACGGGCGTGGCTGAAATGGGCTGGCTAACCCAGATACTCGGTCTCGGGTGGCGGTGCGTCCCATTGGGAATCCCGAAGGCTGTGGGCAAATCGTTGCTCGGCGGCCTGCAAATCCACATCGGAACTGACACGATGGAACTCTTGCGTGATGCGGGGACCTATTCGGCGTCTGGCCTGACTTACGCTCAGTCCAAACTCGCCGCCTAACCCAAATTCATCGCAGAGGTTCACATGTACTCGCCAACCGACATTGGCGCGGCTGACCGCGCACGCCTTGCCGATTTGATCTCCGTTTATGCAAGCAGCCTCGTAACCGACGGCTATGTCATCATCCCCGAAGTCATCGACTCTGAAACAATCGCTCGCCTTGATAGCAATCTGGCCGAACGCTTCGAAAGCACGGCATTCAGTGAGGGAGCTTTCTACGGTTCGCAGACGAAGCGGTTCGGTCGCCTCCTTCTGCGTTCCGAACAGACGGCGAAGCTCGTACAGAATGAATTGATCGTCGGTATCGTCAACGAGGTTTTGAAGCCGTGGTGCGACGTGATTCAGCTGAATCTTACCCAAGCGGTCGAGGTTCACCCCGGCTCCCCAAATCAAGTTCCCCATCGCGACCAGGACATGTGGAAGGGTCCTAAAGGCGAAATGGAGTATCTGGTCAACGTCATGTGGCCGACTACGCCGTTTACGGCCGAAACCGGAGCCACCATCGTTTGGCCGCACAGCCACCGTCACCAAGACCAAATAATTTTGCCGCCCGAGGACAGCGTTGATGCCGAGATGTTGCCCGGTTCAGCGCTGCTATTCCTCGGCTCCACTCTGCATGGCGCCGGTCAGAACGTCAGTTCACAAATCCGGCGTGGTGTAATCATCAGCTACAGTCTGGGTTGGCTCAAACCCTATGAGAACCAATGGCTCGCCTACCCGCCAGAAATCGCAAAGACGTTCAGCTCCGAATTAGCTGCTTTGGTAGGCTATCAACAGCATCGGCCAAACTTGGGCAATTTCGAAGGACAATGCCCTTCTGTCCTGTTGAACGACGTGGTGCCTGACCATCTTCACGCGATTGACTCACTTCTTCCTCAACAAGAAGGGCTGATCGCCGCATATAGGGAAGGAAGACCGCTCGAAGAAATTCTTGGAGCGATGTGATGGGCAGTGAAATCCCAATTAACCGCCGCCACTCTGATGATGATCTTGACGCCTTAACAGAAGAGGTTTTCGCAAGAATAAAGGCGCGCGTTGCAAGGGGCAAACAGCAAGCCGAGGAGCCTTTTCAGACCATACCACAATCGAGCGTGGAGATGGCTCAGCGAATTATCCGGGAAAGAAGATTAAGAGATAAGGCTTTTGGATCTGATCTGTTCGGCGAACCCATATGGGACATGATGCTCGATCTGTTCGTGAGCGGAGAGATGTCGACGCAAGTGAGCATATCAAGCTTGTGCATCGCCGCCTCGGTTCCCTCAACCACAGCGCTGCGACAGATCCAACTCATGCATCAAAGAGGCATCATCCAAAGGACGCCCGATCCAAAGGACCACAGGCGAATTTTCGTCTCGATGACCCCGCAGTGGCGTGAAAGTTTAGATCAATTGCTCTCATCGATGACCGGAGGCAAAATCGCCCGCTGACCCGGCAAGGCCTCGATCGCCAAGCTTAAATGGCTGCTCGCATTCCATATTTTCAGTCTATCCAGATCGAGCAACAAGCGATTGAGCTGCTCGGCGATCGAGGCAACCTGGTCAGAAAAATCCGTGTCGACAGTTTGGGCCAATAGCATTCACATTCCCCTCCAAGCACCGTTTTGTTTAACTGGTTTGTTCAGCCAAGACACATCTGGAGATCTCAGTTTAACCTTCATTAGGTTCAACTTACCGCTTGTGTCACTCTTCAGCAACTGCTGTTCCGGCATATTCTGGCTGAGCCAGAGGACTAGCCATGGTATCAACGTTTCAGTTGGCCAGTAAGCATCACTCCAGCATTCCACAGCGTCATCCCGGCATTCCAAAGCGCCGTGCCGAAGCCTATCACCAGGATGGCACCTATCAGGAACGCCTCGATCAGGAAGATGGCGCGCTTCAACACCAAGGCTCCCGGCGTCCGGTCCACGTCCGCGCCAGCCCTTCGCTGACAAGCTGATCTCCGAGCGATCGACCGTCACGGGTCAGCACCCTCAGCCGTCGGCCGTAACGGTCAGTATCCCTATTGCCAATCGGGGCAACCGAGAACGGGCCAGCGTTCACCAGTTCATGCAGCCTCCGCGTAGCTCTTGCCCCAAGCTCGCCTTCTGCCTGGCATTTCGGTCCATGCGTCTCAGGCGTATCAATGTCAGCGACCCTGATCTTTTCGCCGTCCAGCCAGATAGTGTCCCCGTCCACTACGCAATTTTTTCCGCCACCTATGTAACACAGGGTAAAGCTGCGGGAAATTTCGTCCTTGGCAGTAGCGGCATTACATCCTGGCAAAGCAGCCAGAACCAAGAGAAAACGAGGCGACATCAGACATCCTGAGCGATAACAGGGCTCTAGCTAGTTCACGCTATGCCTGCCCAGATGCGTGAATTCAAGAATTAGACAGCGGCGAGCACGCGCTGGCGAATCAAAACGGGCAAAGGCCGTAAACGACAAGCCAGCCTCCGCCCGCAGCAGGACGGATGCGGTTTCGCTTAACCACTGCTGATCGTGGGGTTTGGCTTGGTGCATGAACGAGCGACAGGTTTCGGTTCGCGCCGCGTCAAGCTGAACGGCGACAAAGAAGGCCCTTGCAGTCTGGCGGGTTAAGATGAAGCGAGTGGCCGCATCCGGTTACAGCTGCCATTCGAACGCCGAGAACGAACGGCCGGAATTGGGCGACACCTGCCAAAATAGCTGAACGTCTGCACCTGGGAAGCGAAATTTCCGTGCTGAGCGTCCGACTAGGGTCGGCCTGCTCTGAAGCGTTCTACCTGTGGCCATCATGGCCTTAGGAGACGTT
>NZ_OBMU01000004.1:34323-55956 GCF_900218065.1 Novosphingobium sp. Chol11
AGCGTCATGGGCTCCGCCGACCCGCGGGATCGATGAAAGGATGAGGCGGCCATGGCGATCGCGGACCATCGGATTGAGATCGATCGGCGCCTGCGCAAAAGTGCCGCCACCAGGGAGAATATGGTCCAGCGCCCCGGCTGGCAGCGGCCTGGTGGTGAGGGCATAGGCGGTCAGCGGATAAAAGGCTTTCCGGAATGCGGGTTCGATCCCTGTCGGATAGGCATTGGTGCAGAACACAATGCGATCCGCCAGCACGCTGCCCGCCCGCGTGCGGATGCGCCAGCACTCACCTGCCCGCTCCAGCGCCAGCGCCTCGCTATCGCCATGAATACGCGCCCCGAGCCGGGCAGCCACTGCGACCATGCCATTGGTGAAGAGATAGGGATTGATACGGCCGCCATCTTCGAACAGCACGCCATAAGAATAGGCGGCCGATCCGGTACTTCGGCAGGGCACCGGCCATCATCCACCAGCGTGAAAGGATCAAGCGACAGACCATCGAATATCGGCGCTTGCAACACCGCAAGCTCGCCGCTTAACATCAACCCCGAGACGAGGCCCGCACTCCGCTAATCTACGCCGCGAGTTGCGCCAAATGTTCTGACGACGGACAATCATAAACTGCCGCAGCGTCTCGCAGGCCAGATGAATATCGTGCTGCTCGGCAAGATACTCGCGAGCCAGGGTTGGTCCGAAATCATGATAATGCTCGCGCACGATCGCGACGACGCGCTCGCGGAAATCGTCATCATAACGCCGGTTGCTTGGTCGGCCACGCTTACCCGAAATCAAGCCTTCGGGACCGGCCGCATGTAATCGTGACAGCAACCGGAATATCTGCCTTCGACAAAGGCCCAATAGCGCCGACGCATCCTCAACACGCAATTCGCCACGCTCGACCCGCAGCAGCGTATCGTAACGGGAAAGCTCGCCATGGCTCATGCCAATCACCGTCATAAGCGCCACCTCCTGTATCAGGAGATGACCATGCCACCGATGACCCGCACTGCGACGTCGAGAGTGACATCTCTAACTAGCGGAGGGGTGACATTTCTATTTAGCACGGCGGTTTCGATTTGAAGTGCGACACCCGTTGTGATGCGTAGCATTTCATCCGGGGTGGGGCGAGCCCCACCCCGGATGGCCAAATTTATCTGGCTTTGAGGAGGGCGATTTGCTCCCCCAGAACCTCATGCGGGGTGCGATAGCCCAGGCATTTGCGAGGTGTGCTGTTGAGGCGATCGGCAACGGCCTGGATTTCCCTGTCTGAGAGCAGTGCCAGGTCGGTGTCGGAGGGTAGGAAGCGCCGTATCCGCCCGTTGCAATTCAACGCCGCCTTTCTGCCAGGGCGCTGAGGGAAGACAGAAATAGCTGGTGATGCCGAGCCTGTTCCGCAGGGTCGCAAAGGCAGCAAATTCCGTGCCTCGATCGAAGGTGATGCTGCGCCGGAGGGGAGGAGGCATATCGCGTAAATGCCGATCGATGCCGGCCATGACACCGGCAGAATGCCGACTCAGATTACGCGTGAGGAAGGTGAAGCGGCTGCAGCGCTCAACCAGCGAGGTGAGGTTGGTTTTGCCATATTCTCTCCTGAAGATCAGGAGATCGCCTTCCCCAGTGCCCGAAGCTGCTGCGATCCGCGATTTCCTGCGGCCGCGCGCCGATCGTATTTGCCACGGGTATATGGAGACCGCGCGGCTTTCGACCATAGCGTTGCCGGCGCGAACGGCGGGCAACTGGCAGATGAAGCCAAAGTTTATGATGCCGTCCCTCAGCGCCGTAGACATACTGGTAGATGGTTTCGTGGCACACCGCCTCCCGGCGACCGCGATGACGCCGAAGATAACCCGCAATCTGTTCTAGCGACCAGGCCGCCAACAAGCGATCAGCAATGTAGGCGGCGAGTTCCGGCTTGCGAGCAATCTTGCCTCCGCGCACGCGACGATTGCTGGCCATCGTCTGCGCTGCAGTCGGGAAATATCCTCTGAACAGCGGCTCTTCATCAAAATGCCGGTTGCGCTTGATCTCTCGATAAATCGTCGAAGGATGCCGTCGCAGCGCATCTGCAACTTGCTTCACCGAGCGTCCGGTTCCGATCAGTCGATAAATATCGCGTCGCTCATCCAAACCCAGATGCTGATAGCCGTTCATCATGTGCCTTCCTGGAAAGGGGATCAGACCCCTATAAATCCTAGGATTTCGCACTTCGATCTAGAATCCACCGCTTACAGCCAGATAGATTGATAATATACATTATGTTAATAGCACTACCACCACTGTCCATGTCCACTGTGAGGGGCACGGGCTTGCGGCGGGACGGATCTTTCAACAGTACCGCCACAATGTCCACTGCGTCCTCACCGTCGCCTTGGCAGACCGTTGTCTGTCCAGCGATCCTGGGCGCGTTCAGCAGAATGTGCTGAAGAAGCGGCTGACACCGACCGGGGTGCTGAGGCTGATTGCATCGCCCAACATTTTGCGAAACTTGAAATAACATCCAACTGTGCCGCCAGCGACACGCACGGCGCCAGCACTCCAACAACGGCCTTCGCCGAGGACAAAGCGCCGGACGACTGCCGGGTCGAGCTTCTCAGGATCAATCTCGCCATCACCGAACCGCTCCAGGAGCAGCCGGCGAATTATATGGATCCGCTGCCGCCGCGTTGTGTCCGCCAGGCCACCGACGTCGCGCATGTAGCGATCGAATGCCGCCAGCTCACCATCGAGCCGGCCCCTCCGTTCGATCGCCGCAATCCGCCTTTGGCCACGAAGCACATGCAGAAGGTGCCGGATATCTTGCGCCGAAAATGCGCCCAGCAAGCAACCTCAGTGCGGTTTGTGTCGTAGAGCTTGTTGTAGCCGGCATAGCCGTCAGCCTGGAGATAGCCGGTGAAGTTGGCTAGCTGCCGCTGGGGATGCGCGCCGGTGCGATCGGTGGTGAACTCATACCAGACCAGCGAGGGGGTCGTGGCGCCGGAGCCGCGGTCGTCGACGGCGTAAGCCCAAAGCCTGCCGGTGGCTGTCTTGCCCCGGCCCGGATCGAGCATGGGAACCGGCGTATCGTCGGTATGGATCTTCGAGGCGGTCAGGCCGACCTCGCGAATGCGACTGACGATCGGGTCGAGCAGCACGGATGCCTGTCCGACCCAGCCTGCCCGCGTCGAGCGGTCGATCTCGATCCCCTGCGAAGCCATCATCTCCGCCTGCCGGTTACAGCGGCAGATGATGATCGAACTTGGAGACGACGACATGGTTGACCGACCGAATAGTTGGTCTAATGTGAACGGATGAATATCATAGTGCGAAAGGCTCGCGGCGAATGGCGGCGGGAGCAAATTCTGGAAGCAGCTGCGCGCATTGTTGGCGAGAAGGGCTATCATGGCTTTGGCATCCAGGAGTTGGCCAAAGCGTGCGGCTTGAGCAACGCCGGTTTGCTGCATCATTTTCCGTCGAAGGATGAAGTGCTGATCGCGGTGCTGCGTGAGCGTGATCGGCGGGATGCGGATGCAGTTTCGCTGCGACTGAAGATCTGCGAACCATCCGATTCGGGAGATCTGTCGCTGGAGGTACTACTTCGTTCGCTTCGCGCCGCGGTCATCCAGAATAGCCAGCAGAAGGATTTCGTGCGTTTGTATGCTGTACTTCGCGCTGAAGCGCTGAACCGTGACCACCCAGCACATCGCTACTTCGATGAGCGAGAGGCAGGCGCGCTTGAGCTTTTCGAGCGCCTCTTTCGACCGTTCGTCAGCGATCCTGCGGCTGTGGCCCGACACTTACTTGCGTTGATGCATGGCCTGGAATTGCAGTGGCTGCGTGAGGAATTTGCATTCGATCTCGTGGCTGAATGGGACCGCCAGATCTTACAGCTAACAGCTTTCGCCAAACAGGCCGCGCCAATAATCAAAGAATGATATAGGAGAGAATGTCCATGGATGCCCCGCTTTATCAACCGGCCCGGAAATTCGAGCCCCCGAGGGTGCTGTCGCAAGAGCCGAACACGACAACCATGTCTTTATCGACATTGGTAGCAGACCCGGAAGCCAAGGCCATCCTGCTGGCAGAAGCGCCTGCAATGAAGTTCGTAATCGGCTCCGAAGAATTCAGACCGTATCTCGATAATATGCCGCTCCGGCCCCTTACCAAACTCAACATGGTGCAGCCGGGTGAAGTCGATCGCGTGGAGGCAAAGCTGCAGGCGCTTTCCGCTAAGCGGAGGGGCGAGAAATGACGCAGGACAATCGTTTGATGATAGATCGCCGCGCCGCACTCGCAATTGCCGGCACGGTGGCTTTAAGCTCGCATGCTGGGCGACTGAGCGCTGCGACTGCCAGCGAGGAAGCATTTTCCATGGGCCGGGACCAGGATTTCAACCACGGCTGGCGCTTTCTGAGAAGCGAATCCGCTAGTCTTGAAGCGCCCGCGCTGGATGACAGTGCCTGGCGGATACTCAGCCTTCCGCATGACTACAGTATAGAAGATGCTCCTGGAGAGCCGTCGCCCACGAGGATCGGCCCCTTCGATAAGGATTCACCCGGCGGCCCGGCCACCGGTTTCACTATCGGCGGAGACGGCTGGTATCGCAAACACTTCCGTCTTCCAGCCCTGCCGTCCGACGCGCGCGTTGAAATCCTGTTCGATGGTATTTCAGTGACGAGCGAACTCTGGCTGAATGGACATCCGCTCGGCGATCATCTCCACGGCTACACGCCCTTTGCGTTTGATCTCACGCCCTTGCTGAACCGGAGGGGCGACAACGTCATTGTGGTGCGTAGTCGGAATATGGGCAGGAACAGCCGCTGGTATGCCGGCACGGGAATTTACCGGGACGTGCGGCTGGATATCATACCCTCGTCCTCCCATATCGCCCGCTGGGGCGTGGGAGCCTGGACGCGGAGAATTGTCGATGGCCGCGCGGAAATCGACGTCACTACGCGTCTCGAGAGCGCGCACACAGATGCGGCCCTCGTAACCCGGCTTCTGACGAGCGACGGCAAGTTAGCGGCCGAAGCGCGTAGCGCTGCTGGTAGCGAGGTAAAGCAAACCCTCACCGTGATGAACCCGCGCCTCTGGTCGCCAGATCATCCAGAACTCTACACGCTGCAGAGTAAGTTGGAGCGCGGTGATGCGGTCCTGGATCGCGTGGACCAGCTGTTCGGCGTGCGGATCGTGCAAGTTGATGCGGCACAGGGTTTGCGGATCAACGGCTCGCCGGTCAAATTGCGCGGCGGCTGCATCCATCACGACAATGGACTCCTTGGCGCATGCGCCTTTCCCGAGGCCGACCAACGTCGGATCCGCTTGCTAAAGAAGCGCGGCTTTAACGCGATCCGAAGCTCTCACAATCCCACATCCGCTACATTGCGAGCCGCCTGCGACCGGTACGGCATGCTCCTGATCGAGGAGAGCTTCGACATGTGGCATGCCGCCAAGTTGAAGGACGATTACTCGCGGCATTTCGCACAGGATTGGCAAAACGCCATCACCGCCATGGTGATGGGTGCGCGCAACAGTCCAAGCGTAATCATGTGGAGCATAGGAAACGAAATACCCTCCCGCTCCACACCTGAGGGCGTCGAATGGTCATGGAAGCTTGCCAATCTCGTGCGGCAGCTCGATCCAACGCGTCCGGTTACGGCCGGGCTCAACGGCACCTTGGGTCCGACGGTCATTCCATCCGACAACTCCGCTCGACGCGGGTCTGCGGGCAAGTTGGATGAGGCGTCAACGGTCTTTCTGGATGTGGCGGGATACAACTACCGGATTGAAGATATCGAAACCGATCATCGCAGCCGGCCGGAACGCATCATCTACGCTTCCGAGACATTCGCGCGTGACGCCTTCGACTACGAACAATTGGCGCGGAGGGCGCCTTATTTCCTTGGGGAATTCGTATGGGCGGCCATGGACTATCTTGGTGAAGCCGGGGTCGGCGCTACGGTCCGCGTTCCGCAGGACGCACAACCGACGTACGCGATGTCATTCCCGTGGGTCGGCGCATGGTGCGGTGACATTGATCTGATTGGCAATCAGAAGCCGCAGTCACTTGCACGCGATGTGGTGTGGGACCTGAGCCCACTGGAGATATTGGTACAACGGCCCATTCCGGCGGGGCAGAAGGAACTGATCTCGGCTTGGGGCTGGTATGACGAACTGCCAAGCTGGACATGGCCTGGGGCGGAAGGCCAGAATATGGCCGTACGCCTTTATACCTCAGGCGACAGCGTGGATCTGCTTCTGAACGGCCAGAAAGTCGGCTTCGGAAAGCTGACTTCCGCCGACAAGATGCGGATTGAAATGCTGGTTCCTTATGCCCCCGGCAAGTTGGAGGCCGTGGCTTATAAGGATGGGAACGTAATTGGCCGCAAACTCCTGGAAACGGTGAGTGCTCCGGCAAAACTCCGTCTCACAGTTGAAACTATGCTTCCCCGCCGCAGGAGTGGATTGGCCTATGTGCGTGTCGAGGTGCTCGATGCCGCTGGGCGCATCGTACCGGAAGCAGAGCAGCATGTGCGTCTTAGTGTAACGGGAGGCGCTGAACTCATCGGCTTTGGAAGCGCTAATCCTTTAGCAGTCGGTTCCTACCGTGCCCCTGATGCGCGAACATACAGGGGCACTGCCCTGGGGATCTTACGTGCAAACGAACAGCCGGGGCGCACGCGGGTGGAGGCCACGTCAGACGGCCTGATCGGCAGCTCAGCCCAGATCGACATTACCTAGCGCCATGCCGTGGCAGCAGGCGGGGTCTAACGAATGAACCCGCCTGGCGGGCATAGCATGGAAAGTACGCCAAACTGCGCTACGGCCGGACAATCGGTGAATGCTTTGTTTCCGGGGATGCCTTGCGGCAGATTGAGCATCTAATTGGTATTCGCCGGTCGGCAGTACGTGCGGTCACTGCTGAGCTCAATCAGATGGGTCAATTTGCTTTCACCCGAGCGTCGAAGACACCTCAGTCCATTCGAAGTAGCGTCCCTGCAAGCATATTGGCGACGAGTTCTGCCTTAGCAGTGATGATATCATCGGAATCACCTGCGGCGACACCGGTCGCGACCGTATTGATCATGTCCTCTGACAGCATCCAGAGGAACATCGATGCAAGCGCGACACAGTCGACGTCTCCGATGATACCGCGATCCTTGAACCTTTCAAAATATAGTCGAAGCGGATCTTGCTGATACATCCGCTTGGCTTCCAGCATAGTAACAAGGAACTCGGGGAAGCGCTTACTTTCGCGTATGGCAATCGCGGCGATCGCGATCGCGCCAGGCCGGAGATTGTTTCGCAAAACCCGTTCAGCACGCCAGCGTAACCCATCAAGAAAGGGCAGATCATCTTCCGCCGATAGTTCGGGACCGAACGTCCCGACACTCATGCGTTTAAGCACCGCCTCCAGAAGTCCCTTCTTGTCGCCATATTTTGCATAAATGGTCCGCTTCGATACGGAGGCGCGCTTCGCGATGAGGTTGAGCGTAACGCCCTCATATCCTAGTTCCACCAGAGCCATTTCTGCAACGTCTAGCAGATCGTGCGATCGCTGCTGGAGATCACTGGCTCGCGGTCGGCCGCGCCGCTTTGTAGAATTAGCTACTGTCGTCATTGATGCTACTTGCAGCACCCCCCGGTTTGTGACAAGATTTGAATGGTACTAGGCGTTACCATTCGAATCGTTACGGCGCTGGAGAGCGACGGTCGCGAGTTAGTTCCCTCGACCCTGGTTGGCCCCATGCGCTCGCTCGGGCCTAAATAACATGGTGCACGATTGCCCAGACAACCGCGCCCGCATCACGCCAACCCCGTGAAAGGAACAATAGCAATGGCCGAGATACAATTCACGAGGCGCAGTTCGATTACGGCTTTGGTAGGAGCGACGGCCCTGCTGGGTACGGGCGCGTGGGGTTCCAGTCGAAAGAGCCCGCCTTTCAACCTCGACGACCGGCCCCTGGGAATTCAGCTCTATACACTGGGCAATGAATTCGCATCCGACGCCGACGGCATGTTTGCCGCGCTCTCACGCATCGGTTTCCGGCGGTTCGAGTGCGATTTGCTCAAGATGAGCAAACCCGAATTCCGCGCGGCAGCCTCTCGCCACGGCCTTTCCTGCACCAGCGTACACCTCAATCCCATGTCGCTGACGAATGACGCCGGTTTTCCTGCAATCGTGGAAAGCACGCATGCGTCCGGCGTCCGCTACGCCGGGTTGCCGATCTTTCCGTTCCAGCTTGATCTCCTGAAGGGTAATCGCGATCCGATGGAAGTGGCCATCTCGCGGATCGCTGCTAGCAGGAGCGTGGACGACTGGAAGCGGACTGCCGATCTGCTCAACCGCCGTGGCGCGGACTTTCAGAAGGCGGGCATTCGCTTATTCTATCACAATCATAATGTCGAATTCCGTCCGTTGGAAGGAACCACGCCTTTTGCATTACTTGTTGAGGGGACTGATCCGGCGCTCGTTTCCTTCGAGCTTGATGTGGGGTGGGTCGCTGCGGCGGGACTGGATCCGGTGGCGGTGATCAAGACCTACCCTAGCCGCTTCCGTCTGATGCATGTCAAGGACATAAAGGCGGAAACACAAGCCAATTTCGAAATGAAGCAGGTGCCTGCGGAGATCGGTTCGGGTCGTCTGGACTGGCCCCGGGTGATCGCGGCGGCACGCCGAGCAGGCATCACAGAATATTTTGTCGAACAGGAGCCACCCTTTTCCCGGTCCCGTATCGAGGCGGCGGAGATCAGCGCCAAATATCTGCGGGGCCTGAAAGGATGAGCGGGATTAAGACCGATCAGGCAAATGCGCGCCGTAAATTCTGCAAGAATTATCTCTTTTCTGTTCCGTTCTCCCTTAAGCGGCGCTTCGGACCGCGTGGGACAAGGCGTCGTCAGCCATATCGGGCCGTACTGCAGATATCAGCCATGGACGCGACGTGCTCCCTTATTGACCAGTCAGAGCTAGGTCTGGCCCATCATGGTTGATTGATGGCATGCCCACGCGCTGCGCTTTAGCACTCAGGCGAGAGTTGCTACTTGCGAAGCAGCATCTTCTGGAGCTTGCCATTGGCATTTCGCGGCAGCGGAGCGCCGATCAGTTCAAACCGCTCCGGAATTTTATAGTCTGACAGGAGGCTTGCGCAGAAGGCACGAAGCGCTTCTACATCGACATCGCCAGAAACTCGCACCGTGGCGGCCACACGTTCTCCTAGAACCGGACAGGCGTAGCCGGTGACGGCGGCCTCGACTACCAGCGGATGGGACGCGAGTACATTCTCGACCTCGACCGAATAGACTTTGAAGCCGCCGCGGATAATCATGTCCTTCTTTCGATCGCAGACCCGGACATAGCCATCCTCGTCCATGACTCCGATGTCGCCCGAACGCCAATAGCCGCCGACGAACGCCTCCGCATCGGCATCGGGTCGCCGCCAATAACCCGGAATGACCATCGGTCCACCGATCCAGAGTTCTCCCGCCTCCCCACGGGGCAGCTCGCGCCCGTCATCGCTCATGACGATCATGTCGCAGCACAATATTGGGCGGCCGAGCCAGTCTGACCGCTCGGAAAACGCGCCGCTGGGCAGGATCACGGCCGGGGCGCTGGTCTCCGTCGCTCCATATATGTTGTGCATGACCATGTGAGGCAGCTTGGCCGCCAACATCTTTGCGACGGCTTCGGGCATGGGCGCGCCACCGAACGTACCGACGCGCCAGGACGAAAGATCGTAGCCATCGAAATCGGGCTCGCGCAGGCACAGATTATACATGGCCGGGACCAGGATCGCCCAATCGATCCGCTCGGCCTGGGCAAGTTCAAGAAATCGGGATGCCTTGAAATCACGCTGCATGACCAGCCTGCCTCCAACCGCAAGCGAAGGCAACAGCTTCACGACCAGCCCGGCAACATGCGATGCCGGGATGGCGAGAATGGAGGCGAACCCGTCACCGATGGCGGCGTGATGAACAAGGAGCAGGACGTTATGGATGACCCCGAGATGCGTGAGCACAGCGCCCTTGGGCTTGCCGGTGGTGCCTGACGTGTAGAGAATGCAGAGCGGATCGTCCTCGTCGATCTCCGGCGCCGCGGCCAGCGGAGCCGGGCCAGTCAGCATTGACCAATTTCCGCCTTGTCCCACTGTAATCCGGTGCCTCAGCGCCGGCACTTCCTCATCAGGTGGTATTTCGCCGCTCATGGTGGCTTCGTGGATAATCATCACTGCGCCACAATCGTTCAACGCAAAGGCAAGCTCTGGCATTCGCTGGCGGAAGTTCATCGGCACGAAAATAGCGCCAAGCCGGATGCAGGCCAGCATTGCCACCATGAATTCCCAGCGGTTGTCCAGCAGGAGGGCGACACGGTCGCCCTTGCCGATGCCCAATGCGGCAAGATTACCCGCGACACAGCTCGCCCGCTCATCCATCTGGCCGTAGGTCAGGCGGCAGTCCCCATCGACCAGGCCGGTCCGCTCTGAGGCCCTCGCGACGACGGATGCGAATAATGCGCCAATCGTGGAGGGGCGATCGGCAATGCATCGCACGACGCGACCATGATGCGATTCCCATCGCAGGGCGATCTGCTTCGAGGCCATTGCTTCTCTCCCGATCTTCGCCTTGACGTTTACAGCGCGCGTCCGATCACTTCGCGCATTATCTCCGATGTTCCGGCATAGATACGGCTCACCCGCGCATCGCGATAGAGCTGCGCGATCAGATACTCATTCATATATCCGGCGCCGCCGAACAGCTGGAGGGCAGCGTCGGTGACTTGCCCCTGCATCTCGGTGTGCCACAGCTTGGCGGCAGCGGCTTCCTCTCCAGTAAGCTGCCCCGCGACGTGCCTCGCTATCGCCCAGTCGATATGTGCCCATCCGACCTGCAACTGCGTCGCCATGCTCGCCAGTTGAAACCGGCTATTCTGGAAATCGAATATTGGCTTGCCAAACGCCTGACGGTCCTTGGTGAAGGCGCAGGCTTCGTCGAAGGCACGTTGGGCCGCCGCTTGCGCTTCGATGGCAACGCTCAGGCGCTCCTGCGGCAGTTGCGCCATCAGATAGCGGAAGCCAAATCCTTCTTCGCCCAGCACATGATCGGCAGGAACGCGGACGTCCCGAAAAAACAACTCGGCAGTGTCGCTGGAGTGCTGGCCGATCTTGTCGAGATGTCGCCCCCGCTCGAAGCCCGGCAGGTCGCAGTCGACAAGAAGCAATGAGATGCCCTTGGAGCCTAGCGCCGGGTTCGTCTTGGCGACGACGATGACGAAGTCGGCAGACATGCCGTTGGTGATATATGTCTTCGATCCGTTCAGGATATACGCATCGCCATCCCGAACCGCGCTGGTGCGAATGGCCTTTAGGTCCGACCCGGTATTGGGTTCGGTCATCGCGATGGCGCCGATCCATTCGCCGGACACCATCTTCGGGAGGTAGCGTGCCTTCTGCGTGTCACTGCCATAATGAACGAGATAGTCGGCAACGATGTCAGAATGGATGGCGGTGCCGAGGCAGGAGCCCGCATAGGCGCGTTCTTCAAGCACCACCGCATTGAACCGGAAGTCCAGTCCCATGCCACCCCACTGCTCCGGCACTCCGGGACACAGCATTCCGGCGGCGCCTGCCACGGTCCAGAAATTGCGATGGACTATGCCGTCGCGCTCGATGTTCTCGCGACGCGCAACCAACTGCTCGTCCACCACGCGACGCACCGTATCCCTGAACAGATCGAGGGTTTCATCGTCCTGCGCCGGTCGTTTCAGGACGAACTCCATGTCGCAGCCTCTTTTATTTTTTGCGGACCGCTCCAGCCCATAAGTGCAGCGGCGAATACTATGAGCAAACGCGGGCAGGAAGGCTGTCCCGTATCAGGTTCGCGGATCCACCAGGACAGATGCCGGTTCGTCGCCCACAGGTTCGCCCGCCAGAATGTTTTTCATCCGCTGCTCGACCGCCGCAAGCCAGCTGGGGTGCGGAAAGATGTGGAGCTTGCGTTCGCGAATACCCTGCACCGTTATATCGGCGACTTCTGCTGCAGTTTTTCCTGCGGCCATCATGTCGCGCACGGCATCACGCACCGGGGCGAGATCGGGGTCAAGGTCACCGCGCCGAGCCACGGAGGATGGTGCGGATCGTTCGTCATTGGAGATGGCAGTGGCGGTAAAGGCGGGGCAGAGCACGGAAACGCCGATATGCGAACCTTCCTTTTCAAATTCCCGGTACAGGCTCTCTGTCAGGGCAACGACCCCTGCCTTCGCGACGCTATAGGGTTGGAGATAGGGGCCGTAGACAAAGCCTGACATGGACGCGGTGTTGACGATGTGCGCTTCATCCTGCTGCTGGAGGATCGGCATGAAGATGCGGCAGCCATGAATAGGACCCCACAGATCGACCCCGATCACCCATTCCCAGGCTTCCCTGGTAAGGCTGCCGAACCGTTGAAAACCGCCCACGCCCGCATTGTTGCATAGCAGATGGACCGCCCCGAACCGCGCCACAGCTGTGTCTGCCAGCGATTGAAGGGAATCCGGGTTGGAGACGTCTGTGCGATGGCCAATGATGTCACCCTTGTCCGCCAGGGCCGCAACGGCTCTGTCCAGGGCATCTGAGTCGATGTCAGCAATCACGACCTTCATGCCCTCGTCAAGAAGGCGCTCTGCCAGCGCAAAGCCGATACCGCTCGCGCCGCCGGTCACTACTGCAATGCGTTTCTCAAACCGATCCATCGCAATTCTCTCCCCAGCATGTTCTCATGGATCACACGTTAATGGCTATCCAATGTTACCATTATGGTGTGCGGCATGTAGGCGCGCCCGTCAAGTGGGAGTGAGGTATCTTCTGTTCAGGCCATCTTCCGCAGGAACAATGCGCGCTTCTTCTAGAAACGAAGGCTTTGATGGCGCAGGGCCGTTCGATCAATTTCCCATATTCTCAATTCGCATGAGACCGCCGATTGCGAATTCGACGAGGTGTTCGAGCGACGCTGGAGAAATTTTGATTGGACGATCACCCGTCCCCAGACTGTTGAGCACCGAAGATGCCAACCCGAAAACAAGGGATCGAGTCTCAGGAACTCTTTCGGCAGGCAAGTTCGGCAATGCTTGGGCAAGTGCCGCCAGCACCTGCTGGTCGATGGGTTGGATATATTTGGCCAATATTCCTCTTCTATCCGCGCGGGGATCGTTGATCTCCCAATTGAGAATACGAAGAAAGGCGCGGCCTTGCTTCGTGCTCCCCAACTTCAGCGGCGGGACAAGAAGCTGCCTGACTAGCGTCCTGAGAAGTTCCTCTCGCTCCATGCTGAAATCGAGATCCGCGAGCGCATCTTGGCGCATCTCCGGTGCCGCATAGCGTCGTTCCCATATCGCATGGTAAAGGCCGATCTTGCTGCCGAAATGGTAATGGAGCAGCGGCTGCTGAACCCCTGCTGCCGCTGCGATCGCCCGCAGAGACGCCGCATCATAGCTGCTTGTCCCAAAAAGGCGTTCCGCCGCGTTCAATATGCGCTCTCTTGTTAGCTCGCCTTTACTGCGCATCGTCCATCCTTCCACGGCCCGCTAGCACATGCCTACATCAACGCCAATGCACAGAGTATTGACTGATCGATCGATCAGGAATATCGACGAGCACTAGAAGCAGCGCTTGGCTGCCGTAGCTGAGGGGAGCGGATAGTGTCGCCAGGGTATCTAAGGGCATATGTCGCCTGTCTGCTGGCAGGCACAATGTTCGCTAGCGTTCACGCGCAGACGGCTTTGTCGGACGGCCCCTCGCGGACTTCGCTTGAGGAAGGGTTCAAAAATCCTCCCAACAGCGCGCGGCCGCGCGTGTGGTGGCACTGGATGAACGGGAACATCACAAAAGACGGGATCAGGAAAGACCTTGAGTGGATGCACAGGGTCGGCATCGGGGGGGTCCAGAATTTCGACGCCGCGTTGGAAACGCCGACGATCGTTGATCGCCGCCTCCCTTATATGTCATCCGACTGGAAGGACGCCTTCCGCTACGCGGCCAATACCGCGCAATCGCTAGGTCTGGAGCTGGCGATCGCCGCGTCTCCCGGCTGGAGTGAGACCGGCGCGCCCTGGGTCCCTGCTCAGGACGCTATGAAGAAGCTGGTGTGGAGCGAGACCATCGTCGAAGGCGGCTCGCCTATTACCACTACTTTGGCTCCGGTCCCCGATGTCACGGGACCGTTCCAAACCATGGGACGAGACCGGGGAGAGGACGCCATCTTCGGCATAAAAGTGAAACCTCCCACATATAGCGCGGATGTCGCCGTCATCGCCTATCGGGTGGATGGTTCAGCGGCTTCCTTACCCACGCCGCTGCTGAGGTCAGCAAAGGGAGAACCGCTCGACGCGGCGAAGGTGGCGGATGGCGACTACGAGACAGCGCTAACGATAGAGCGGGGAAGTCCCGACAAGCCAGGCTTCATAGACCTCGAATATTCGGCGCCTCAAACCGTCAGGTCGGCGACCATCTTCATGCCGGGCCTCGCCAACACATTCACCCCGGCCGATCTCAGGCCGCGGATCGAGGCGAGCGACGATGGAACGGCCTGGAGGCCAGTCGCGGACATTCCCCTGTCGTTAGCGCCCACCACAATCAGCTTCGCGCCTGTAACAGCCCGTAAATTCAGGCTCGTTCTTGCTTCGGCCGATCTTCATCCCTTCCCCATGGGCACGCCTGCGCCGGGCGCCGTCATCTCCTCGTTCGCGTTCGGCCCTCCACCTAAAACGGCGAAGCTGGCCGAGTTGCGCTTGTCGCCGGAAGCCCGCGTGAACGCCTTTGAGATGAAAGCGGGCTTCGCACTTACATCGAACTATTATGCACTTGGAACGACCACCGCGGCCGCTGACAAAGGTGTCGCGCCCTCCACCGTGATCGACCTCACCGGCAAGATGAAGGAAGACGGTCGCCTCAATTGGACGCCCCCGCCCGGCCGTTGGAGGATATTGCGGTTCGGCTATTCGCTCGTCGGCACCATGAACCATCCCGCAACGGTAGAGGCCACTGGGCTGGAGGTCGACAAGTTCGATGGGGCAGCGCTTCGACGCTATCTTGAGACATATTTGGCGACTTATTCCGACTTTCTTGGCAACGACTCGATTGGAAAGCGCGGGCTGCGCGCCTTGTTGAGCGACAGCATCGAAGTAGGCCCGTCCAACTGGACGCCCGACCTTTTGAAGCAATTCCAGCGCCTGCGCGGCTATGATGCCCGTCCATGGATGCCCGCGCTCGCGGGCTATGTCATAGGAACGCGGAAACAGACCGACGCCTTCCTCTACGACTACCGCCGGACGCTTTCGGAACTTATCTCAACCGAACATTATGAAGCGATCGCTGCGATAGCTCGCCAGCACGGCCTGACCTATTATGCCGAAGCGCTTGAAGGGGGGCGCCCGTCGCTCGGAGACGATCTGTCGACGCGCCGCCACGCCGACATCCCCATGGGCGCTCTGTGGGCTTATGGCGACGAGACAGGGCCTCGCCCTGCAAATATCATCGACATGCGCGGCGCAGCATCGGTTGCCCATCTCTATGGACAAAATCTGGTCGGTGCGGAGTCGCTCACCGCTGCCTTTCGGCCGTGGGCATTCGCACCGGCGGATCTGAAACCAATGATGGATCTTGCCTTTGCAAGCGGCGTCAACCGTCCGATCATCCACACTTCAGTGCATCAGCCGGTCGATGACAAGAAGCCGGGCCTGTCGCTTTCCATGTTCGGGCAGTATTTCAGCAGGCATGAAGCTTGGGGCGAATTGGCTCGCCCTTGGGTCGATTATCTTTCCCGCACCAGCTATCTGCTTCAGCAAGGCCGTGCCGTTGCTGATGTGGCCTATTTTTATGGGGAAGAAGCTCCGCTGACGGGCCTTTACAGCGATAAGCCCGTTGAAGATGCGCCGCAGCGCTATGGATATGATTTCGTCAACGCTGAAGCCCTGACCTCTCAGCTCAAGGCGGTGAAAGGGGAACTCGTCAGTCCCAGCGGTGCGCGCTACCGGATTTTGAAGTTGGGGGGCAGCAGTGACCGGATGTCCGTCGACATGCTGCGCCGTCTGGAGCAGATCGCTGCGGCTGGAGTTATCATCACCGGCGCTCCTCCGAAATATTCCCCGACCCTGAAAGATGATCCCGCCGAGTTTGAAGCGTTGGTGCGAAAGCTCTGGCACCGTGACCGGAACGGCAAGGCTCCAATTCGAATGGAGAAGACGGAAGAGGCACTGAAAGCCAATGGCATTAGTCCTGATTTCGACTATTCGGCTGCATCCGGCGATGCCGAGATCCTGTTCGCCCACCGGCGATGGGATGGCGGCGACGCCTATTTCCTGACGAATCGGAAGAAGAAAACAGAAAATATCCAGGCTATGTTCCGCGTCACCGGGAAAGCGCCCGAAATTTGGCATGCCGATACTGGAACGTTCGAACCCATGTCCTATCGTATTGAAAATGGCAGAACGATAGTTCCCTTGGAGATGTTACCCCAAGATGCCTTCTTCGTGCTGTTCCGAAAGGACGCCGACAGCGGCCACCTGACCTTTCGCAAGCCCACTTTGCGGGCCCTTGCTCCAGTGACAGCAGCATGGACGGCAAGCTTCCAGGAAGGACGGGGCGCACCTCGAACCATCAAGATGGATCGCCTGTTGCCGCTCAATCAACACACTGATCCCAGCGTAAGATATTATTCCGGGGAAGTGGTTTATCAGACGCAATTCGTTACACCTCCGGGCTGGAAGGCCACCGACGGCCTTCTGCTCGACTTGGGTGGCGTCGCGGATGTCGCGGCGATCAAAGTGAATGGCCAGGATGTCGGCTCACTGTGGAAGGCGCCTTACCGCGTCGAGATCGGACATGCGGTTCATAAATCCACTAACAGCCTGGAGGTTCGCGTCGCGACGACATGGGTGAACCGCCTGATCGGCGACGCTCAGCCGGGGGCGAAGAAAACCACCTTCACGACCTTTCCGACCTACAAGCCCGACGCACCGTTGCGCCCGGCCGGACTGATAGGCCCGGTGATTCTGATGGGCGACGACAGACAGGGTGCTGACCAAAGTAGGTGGATGATTCTGCGCCGCCAAACCAGACCAAGCTTGCAATAAAATAGAGTTTGTTTATTGTTTTACCCGATGCGCAGAATTCCGAAGGGACGGCGTCGCAGGGCAAAAATGGCGTATCAATTCGCCGAGAGAGGGGATGATTAAAATGCCTAGGAATTATCGCAGCCCGTTGCTGGTCAGTGTAGCTGCAACAGCGTTGTTTTCCGCTGCACATGCGGGGGCGCAAACCACTGCATCGCCGTCGGAACAGGCATCGGCCAGCGACATCGTGGTGACGGCGCTACGCCGCGACCAGAACATCACTGACGTGCCGCTCAACGTGCAGGCAATCACAGCCCAGGATATTACCAATCAAGCCATCACCAACTTCAGCGAAGTCGATAAGCTTGTTCCCGGATTGACGCTGACCACCTCTTCGCAGGGCAACGAGGCCTCGATCCGCGGCGTCAGCACGGCCTCGGTTTCGGGTGCGCCGCAGTCGCTCGACATCTATTTCAACGAAGTTCCGGTGCTCGCCTTCTCAGTGTTCTCCGGCCTCTACGACATCGGCCAGATCGAAGTGCTGCGCGGTCCGCAGGGTACGCTGCGCGGCAGGACGGCGCCCACCGGCGCCATCACGCTCACCTCGCGCCGGCCCGATACGGATGCGTTCGGCGGATACGCCGAAGCCCAGGTGCAGGGCCACGAACGGATCGGCTACACCCTACAGGGCGGCGTCAATATACCTGTTATTCAGGACGTCCTCGCTCTTCGTCTGGCGGGCTTCTACCAGAAGGACGATCTGAACGGCACGCACAGCATCACCGGCGCTAACTCCAAACGGCGGATCGCCAGCGGCCGCGCAACGCTGCTATTTACGCCCGGCGACCGTTTCAGCCTGCTCGCCACATATCAGCATAATGACGAAGTCGAAGCCAAGATCGCCCGAGTGGCGGGGGATGGCCTCGGTTATAATGGGCCTCCTCTCACGGGTAAGAAAAACCTCGGCGTGGCGGAATCGCCCAGCTACACTGACCGGCTGTACGATTTCGTGTCTCTAAATGCGAAATATGATTTCGACTTCGCGACGCTCAACTATATCGGCGGTTGGAGCAAGACGGTCCAATCTCAAAAAGAGGGCCGTTTCGGCGCTGATCCGGGTAACGCAATCATCGGTTTTGACTTTGTGCCGGGCGCTTCGCAACGTATCGAAGTGCAGCAATGGTCCCATGAGCTGCGACTGGACTCCAACGGCAATGGCAAGAGCTTCATTGACTGGACCGTCGGCTATTTTCGGAGCAATGGCGGTTCTCGCGTAGATCAGAACACGACTTTCATCAGCACAGGGCCAGGTGGCGGTATTCTGGGCGACCCAGCCCTGGTTGGTCCGACTGGTCCCGCCATTCCGACCGCGGCGGATCTTAATTTCAACTATTTGACGCAAGGCATTCTGCGTCTTGAACCTGGTTCCTTCAATATCTTCGGCGACCCCGGCCGGGACTTGGAGCAATCGATCTTTGGCAGCACGACCTTTAACTTTGATACCGGCACCCACGTCCGTTTAGGCGCGCGATATATCTGGGGTCACAAGGATTATAACTTCAATCTGGCATTCGACGGGCCGTTGCGCAACGCCGTACCGCTGGGCTTTCCAACTGCTGGGACCTGCACCTTCATTCCGGCACCCCCACCGCCCCTCGCCCCTCCAGGGGCCAGCTTCGCCGATTCAAGCTATCCTACCAGCTGTGATCTTCTTATTCCCCTACCTGGTGTTCCGTCGCTCGACCAGTCGGCGAAAGTCAGCGATTGGATTTACGATATCAATGTCCGGCAGGAACTCGGCAGCGACCTCAACATTTATGCCAGCTACGCTCGCAGCTTCCGGACGCCCGGCGCCAGCCAAGGCGATGTTCCCGCAGAATTCGTGATCGTCCAATCGGAGAAATCTGACAATTATGAGGTCGGGCTGAAAGGACAGTTGTTCAACCGTCGGGCACGATTCACGCTCGCTGCATTCCAGCAGGATTTCAAAGGATATAACGCAACGGTATCCAACATCCCCTTCTCCCGCCCAGGAAGTGGGGTCGTCGCCGATGCCTTTTCTCTGACCTACAACGGCGACGCCCGCGTGCGCGGCTTCGAAGCTGACATAAACGGCGACATCACTGATCGGTGGAGTGCGCGCGCATCGGTCGCTTATGTGAAGGGTCAGTTCAAGAACGCCCTGCAACCCTGCCGCGATGCCAATTTCGACGGCGTTCCTGACGCCGGAACGCCGACAGCGGCCGACTTCACGGCCGCGGGCGTGGAAGTTGCTCGCTGCCGCAGCAACGGCGCCATCAACGGTCTGCCCAAGTGGACGGCGACCGTGCAGACTCAGTATACCGTGCCAATCGGCGACCGTGGCGAAGGTTTCGTAAGGGGCCTGCTCAACTATAAGGGCAACGCTCTGATCGTTTCGAGCAGCACCACTGTCCCCAGTTATGCCACTGTCGATCTCTATGCGGGGGTGAACTACGACAATTACCGCTTCAGTGTCTTTGCGAAGAACTTGTTCGACACCACACGCATGGTCGATCAGACCGGACTTATGGGCACGCTGGGCTCCATACCGACTGGCTATCGGGAGGTATTCTACACGCCCGGTCTGCAGATTGGCCTGAACGTCGGCATCAAGTTCGGCGGAGGCTGACGGATAGTCCGGGGCGGTCTTCCGTCCCGGACGTTCTTTGAGCAGGTCTATGTCGGGCGAGCATGCCGCGTGCGGCCAGAGAGGGAGACACTGTGGGACGCCTGGAAAACAAAATCGCAATCGTGACCGGGGGTGCTCGTGGCATGGGCGAAGCTACCGTGCGCAAGTTCGTCGAGGAAGGCGCCAGAATTGTGATCGCCGACCTCCTGGCCGAGGGGCATGATCTGGCAAGGGAAATGGGCGACCGCGCCATTTTCCAGAGAGCGGACATTTCGATGGAAGAAGATTGGTGCACCATCCTTGCCGCGTGCGAGCACGCATTCGGGACGCCCGACATCCTCGTCAACAATGCAGCAATGCAACGCTTTCGTTCCATCCTCGAATGCGAGGTAGATCACTTCCGGCAGGTGCTGGACGTCAACCTGGTCGGCACTTTCATTGGGCTCAAGGTCGTTGGGGCCGCGATGGTCCGCGCGGGAAGCGGCTCGATAGTGAACATATCATCGGTGGATGGAATGCGCGGCGCCAATGGCTATGCGGCGTATTCCTCAAGCAAATGGGGCGTGCGCGGCCTGACTAAGGTTGCCGCGTTGGAATTCGGCCCCCGTGGCGTGCGGGTCAACTCCGTGCATCCCGGCGGCGTGTACACGGCCATGGGCAACCCGGTCGATGCGCCGGTCGAGGACATCAACAAGGGCTATGGCGCTGTGCCCGCGCAGCGTGTCGGCCAAGCCCATGAGATCGCCGCAGCAAGCCTGTTCCTTGCCAGCGATGAGGCGTCCTACATCATGGGCGCCGAATTGTCGGTTGATGGCGGCTGGAACGCTGGCATCTACAACATGATGCTGTCGGGTGCACCGGATGATGCCGATTATGGTTCGCGCAGAACGACGCATGGCGGCAACGCTTTTCTCGACGATGCCTTGCGGGCCAAAAGTGGTAATTAGTGGTCAGCCATGGGAGACCCCTTCGAACATCATGGAGCCGCCAGCATGGCCAACAGTGCCAACGTCCTTACCCACTGCCTTCCTCAGCCGCTATGGGCCGAGGGCTCTGATCCTGGGTGGATCGGAAGGCATTGGCCTTGCCTTTGCCAATCAGCTCGCTGCCGCCGGTTTTCACCTGACGCTCGCGGCACGCTCCGCGGCCACACTCGAGCAAGCAGCCGAAGCAATCCGCAGTGACTATCAAGTGGATGTGCAGGCGATCTCGCTTGACCTCACTAGCGCTGGCATAGAAGTGCGCGCCCGAGAGATCATTGCTGGTGGCGAATACGGCCTTGTCGTCTACAATGCCGGAGCGACGCATGGCGTCGGACTGTTTCTGGACCAGCCCGCAGACCGCGCCCTTAATCTGGTTAGGCTGAATTGCACCACGCCAACTGCCTTTGCTCACCACGCCCTTGCAGCTATGCGCGCTCGCCGTCGAGGCGGGCTGATCCTTGTCTCCTCCATGTCGGGGCTGGTGGGCAGCGGCTATGTCGCCGCCTATGCTGCCGCGAAGTCGTTCGAAATCGTTCTGGCGGAAGGTTTGCACTGGGAACTGGCGCGCGACGGGGTCGATGTCATGTGCGCTGTTGCGACACTGACGGACACGCCCGCCATGCGGCGTTCCGGGATGGTGGAGGTTGAGGGGTTGACGCCGATGGAGGCAGGCGACTTTGCCGACGGCGCGTTACGCGCTCTTGGAACTGCGCCGGTCTGGTATGCTGCGGGGGACGCGGCGGTGAGTGCAGTGCGATCCACGCCGCGCCCGGCTGCAACGGCACAGGCCTCCCTCACTTCAGCACAGCTTTGGGGAATTACCCCGCTGGCGTAAGCCGCTGCTTAGGGCAACCAGAAAAAGGGCAAGCAACGCCTCTTGCGCCTTTTAGTTTGAGGAAGCTTCAGCCCACATCCACCCGCAGGCGCGATAGACGTATTTCGCT
>NZ_OBMU01000004.1:59173-76825 GCF_900218065.1 Novosphingobium sp. Chol11
AGCCTCACTGCGCGCGTATCTCGCGCAATAGGTCATTCCAGTCGCCCGGATGCGGCGGCAGCTTCACCTCAAGATCACGATCATTCGCGCTAAGATGCGACCTCGCACGCTCAACTGCAGCAAGCGCGTGACCTCTACCGCGATCTCAACAAGGCGACCGACATCGGCAACATCGCGAGCAGTTTACGGACCGATGCCATGCGAGAGTTGAATGTGTCGTCGGGGAGCCTGGATGGCTATGCCGATGGTGATCTCAACGTAATTGGGCGCCTCCGTGGTCGATCCGACAGCGTGTTTGAAGGGCTGATGGACCAGCTGTCTCCCGACACCTCCGCCAGCATGCGGGCAAGCTATGAGACGGGCGCACGCGGCGCGGCCGTCACCGCGGGGCTGGCGGGATCCGTGGGTGATTCTGTGACAAGTCGCCGTGAAGGGCTGGAAGAACTTCGAACGCGGCTCGCCAGCGCCAACTCGGCAGCAGAACGCGCGGACATGAGCGCGCGGCTGCAACTCGAGCAAGTGCAGATGACGAACGACATGATGGCCCTGCAGGCGGTCGAGCTGCAGCGTCGGGCTAAAGCTGAAGCTGATTATCAGAGTTTTGTCGCTGCGCAGGACCGTCAACTTTCCAGGCTCAGATCTCAGGCAGGTGTCGAATAATGCGGCAGACCATCTTAATCAGCGGCGCCGCATTACTTGTGCTTTCCGCCTGTTCCCAGTCTGAGCAGACGCAGTCCGGTGAGGCATTGCAATCTGACCTCCCTCTTCGCTCGGTAGAGTACTTGATGTCTCATGCAGAGGACGCAGCAGCTCTTCAGGCAATGTGTTCAAATTGGAAGAATTCGCAGCGACCGGTTACGAGCTGGCCCTCTGTCGTGACAGAGAACTGCAGCAACAATGACACCGTGCGCATGCTGAAAATTGAGGATGAACGGCGTCAAAAATTGAAGCGTCAGGCTGGAATTTAGAAGCAACTAGGTGGCACCACCATGGATTTCCCGATCTTCGAGAACATGATGAACTCAGTGGATGGTGCGCTTGTCGGCATCATTGCGCTCTATTCCTCAGTGATCGGCATCATCTCTGCTCCCCTCCGTGTGGGTGTGACAATCTACATCGTCCTTCTAGGCGGCGCAATCTTACGCGGAGCTGTCCAGTATCCTGCGCGAGAATTTGTCTACCGCGCGCTGAAGCTCGCAGCCCTAAGCTGGGCGGTTAGTTCGCTTTACGGCGCCTCAGTCGGTCTTTTCACGATGCATGGCCTACCTGGGCAATTTGCCGACGCGCTTGGCGGTGCAGACCTCAACGGCCTTGGTGGATATTTTGATGATCTGCTCCAGGGCGCCTTTCGCGCGATTACGAAGATCGAGGAGATCGTTCGAGCTCATACAATCGTTGCCGGAAAGAACCTTGTCGGAATACCCAACAACTTTGTCGAAATCATCCTCGCTGCCATCGCCAATCTCGTCATATTGATTGTCGCCTTGTTGTCATGCGCGATGGGTTTCACGATCTGCGCCTTTGCCCTTTTTGCGCTCGCCCTTCTCGCAGTCGTTGGCCCTTTATTTGTCTCTGCCTTGTTGTTCGATTCGACACGCGGATGGTTCTTCGCCTGGCTTGGCTCCGCCATCAGCTACATCATGCTCGTCGTCTTTGCGCTCCTAGTTACGCTCTTCATCTCACAATCGACCGATACATTCATCAACGCCATAACCGCCGATGACGAACTGCTGATCGCGATCATGAAGGCCCTGTCATTCTATGTTTTGGGTTTCTTCTTCTTCCTGCAAATTCCGAGCCTGGCGTCAGGGTTGGGTGGCGGGGGCCCTGCCCTCGCTGCGCAGTTCGCCAATGCTGTGACCGTCAACCTCGCCCCGGCCGCCGGCCGCACCATGGCGGGCGCGCCTGCAAGCGGCGTTCGCGCCATTGGTGCCGGCGCATGGCAGCTCGGCGGAAGCCGCGGGAGCGGAGGAACGCTGATCCGCACGCGATAGGAGAAATAGTAATGCAGTTTTCCAAGGCGCTCGCGCCGCTCGCCATTCTTGCCCTTAGTATGCCCTCGCCCGTGTATGCCGCGAAAGAAGCCGAGGTGCCCCGCTGCAACGGCCAGTCCAAACGACCCGCCAATCCCTATGGCACGGTCCTTCCCACCCTGCCCTCGCGCAAATCCGAAGCAGGCCGCTATGCCAATCCCCTTGGCTTCCAGGTGAAGGCCTATCGCGCCGACATAGAAATAGGTGCAAAATGAAACAGCTTTTGAGGGCGGCTGCATTGGGAGCCGCGGCGCTGCCGGTGCACGCTGCTGCTGAAAACACGCCCCGGCCCGTCGCCGCCGATCATCGCGTGCGCGAGGTCAATTATAGCGATCAGAATGTGATCGCGATCCGCAGCGCATTCCGTACTGCCACGCAGATCGAATTCGCATCTGGCGAGGTCATTAAATTCGTGGCGATGGGCGACACCATATCGTGGGAGGTCGCGCCTGCGGAAAACTCCCTGTTCATCAAACCACGCGAACGCGCGGGCGGCACCAATCTCATTGTTGTGACCGACTATGGCGGTCAGAAGCGCAATTACACCTTTGCGCTCTCCGCCGTCGCTAACTCCCGCTCCGCCGGGGCATATTACAAGGTCCGGCTACGCTACCCGCAGCAGGAGGCGGCCGCCCGGCGGGAAGCTGCTGCCCGGCAGCAGCTCGCCCAGGTGCTGGCGCAGCAAAATGGCGCGATCAAGACGGCGCTCGATCTCGGTGTGCTCGAGGGGACCCGCAATCTCAACTATAGGGTGCAGGGATCATCGGAGCTCCAGCCTTCGGAGGTGACTGACAATGGCCAGTTCACAGTGCTGCGCTTCCCCAACCAGCGCGAGATCCCCGCCATCTTCACAGTCAATCCCGACGGCAGCGAAGCGACAGCCTCCTTTGATGTGCGCGACGAATTTGTCGTGATCCACGGCGTGTTTCGACAACTGCGCCTGCGCCGAGGCAAGGTGGTGCTGTGCATCTATAACGATAATCCAAGCTTCTACGGCCGCGATCCCAAAACGGACACCGCGTCGGACGTAGTTCAGCGCACGACGGAGAACTGATGTGAGCGAGAGACATTTCGACGTCGATGCCACCCCAGACCTGACCGATATCGACCGCGACACCGCTGCGGTCGATCGCCCCAACCGCATCCCTTCGCTGACCTCTGTACAGTGGGACACGAAGAAGATGATTGTGGCGGGCGCGATTGGCGGATCGCTCCTGTTTGCCGGCCTCACCATTGCTGCCGGCGTTGGCGGCAACAACAAGCTGGCGGAAATAAAACCCAGGCCGCCGGCGCCCGCAGTGCCCTATGATCCCAAAACCGTCATTGCCCCGACGCTCGATACAGCGGCACTAGATCCGAACGCACCCATCCCGCTGAGCGGCGAGCAGGTGCCGGCGATCGGGCCAGCGGCCAGCGACATCAATCGCCCACAGTCTGCGCAGATGACCGCTGCGCAGCAGCGGATCGCCGAGGCGCAGGCACTGCGTGATTCTGCCCGTCGCTCGACCCTCATCGCCTATAATGGCACATCAGGCCAGCTGGCAGGTCCGGCTCTCGGCGCATGGGGCGGCGAGCTGCCGCAAGCCGCTGCGCCTGATCCTGCTGCCGGGCAGACGACGACGCTCGACAATTTGAAGCGCACCTCCGCCATCGGCCGCACCAGCGCGCGCATGATCGGCGACCGCAATTATCTGGTGACCGCTGGCTCGATCATTCCTTGTACGCTCCAGACCGCCATGGACAGCAGCGTGCCCGGCTATGCGACCTGTATCGTCCCGCGCGACATCTACTCCGATAATGGCCGCGTAGTGCTGATGGAGAAAGGCACGCGCGTCTTTGGCGAATATCAGGGCGGGCTCAACCGCGGGCAATATCGCCTGTTCGCCATGTGGAGCCGCGCCGTCACGCCCCGCGGCGTGTCGATCGACATCGCCTCCCCTGCATCTGACAGCCTTGGCCGCGCCGGCATTGGCGGCAAGGTCGATCGCTTCTTCTGGGAGCGCTTCGGCTCTGCTTTGCTCTTCAGTGTGCTGGAGGACGGCGCCTCGGTCGCGTCTACTGCCGTTGGTCAGGCTGGCAGCAATCTGACCCGCGTGCCTTCAGACTCCGCGTCGACCATTCTGCAAGACAGCCAACAGATCAAGCCGGTGCTCCGTGTCCCGCAGGGGACGAACCTCGCCATCACCGTCGCGCAGGATTTCGACTTTGCGCAAGTCTATGGATTGAGCCTCAAATGAGCTTCACCGCCTTCCGCAACACGGCCGTGCTCGATGATGCGGTGCGACCCTTGCGGAAATACCTCGATCAGGAGGATGTCACCGAGGTCGTCATCAATCAACCCTTGGAGGTGGCGGTAGAGCGCAAGGGTGGCTGGAGCTGGGCGGTAGAAGAAGAACTTACCCTCTCCCGGCTCAACATCCTTGCGACAGCCGCCGCAGCCTTCACGTCGCAGGACATCACCCGCGAAAACCCGATCTGCTCGACCATTTTTCCGACCGGCGAGCGTGTCCAGATCGTCGCGCCACCGGTGGCGCCGGACGGGACCGTCTCGATCACCATCCGCAAGCCCTCCACCAAGGCGATGAGCATGGAAGATTTCCATGACCATGGCCTCTTTTCTGAGACCAGGGTCGCCGAGCGCGGCATGACCGACACAGAGCATCAGTTGCTCGCCCTGCTAACGCAAGGACGTCATGTTGAGTTCTTCACGGCTGCCGTGCGCGCGCGCCTCAATATTCTGATCTCTGGCGCGACCGGGTCGGGCAAAACCACCTTTGCCAAGGGGCTGATCCGGCTCATCCCCGACGAGGAGCGGCTGCTCACCATTGAAGACACGCGCGAGCTGGTCGTGCCCCATCGCAACGTCGTCCACATGACCTATAGCAAGGATGGTCAGGGGACCGCCAAGGTGACGGCCAAGGAACTGCTGGAGAGCGCGCTTAGAATGCGGCCTGATCGCATCCTGCTGCAGGAGCTGCGGGACGGTACCGCCTTCTTCTATCTGCGCAACGTCAATAGCGGTCATCCGGGATCCATCACCACAATTCATGCCGCGTCGGCCGAATTGGCCTTTGATCAGCTGACCCTGCTGGTAAAAGAAAGCGAAGGCGGCGCGGACCTGGGGCGCGACGATATCCGCTCGCTTCTGAAGATCCTCGTCGATGTCGTGGTCCAGATGAAGAAGGTGAAAGGCCAGTTCCGCGTGACCGAAATCTATTATGATCCGGCTGGGCGGCACGCGGAATGAACCGAAGCGCAACGCTGGCAATCGGCCTTCCCGCAGCGCTGCTTCTCCTGTGCCTGACAGCGTCTATCGTGGCGTGGTTCGCGCTTGGTCTGCCGGCAGCGGCCTATGACCCGATCAAGATGCCGGCCTTCTTCTGGTATTATCGTGGCGATCCGGTCGTTCTCAAAGGTCTCGCCGGCGGCGTTGCCGCAGGATCCCTCGTCTCTGGCCTGCTCTGGTATTGGGTGGCGACGCGCAAACCCCCGCTGCACGGCGCTGCCCGCTTTGCCAAGGCGCGTGAAATCAGGCGCAATGGCTTTCGTGGGCACGAAGGGATCGTCCTTGCCAAGAAGTCGGGCCGCTATCTGATCTTTGAAGGCAATGAGCATATCATTGTCGAGGCCCCTACCCGCTCGGGCAAGGGCGTTGGCATTGTCATTCCTAATCTGCTGAGCTGGGCCGGCTCCACGGTCGTGCTGGATGTGAAGCGCGAAAATTATGACGCCACCGCCGGCTTTCGCGCAAAGCATGGACAGGCCGTCTATCTGTTTAATCCCACGGATCCAGAAGGCCGGACCGCCCGATATAACCCCCTTGCCTATATCGACCGGACCGACCCCGATCAGGTTATCATCGAATTGCAGAAGATCGCCACCATGTTGTTCGTGGCGCCCGAGCGCGGCGAACCCTTCTGGACGGATTCAGCTCGCACCGCCTTTGTCGGGGTTGGCGCCTATCTCGCTCAGACCGAGGGAGCCTTCACGATCGGCGGCATCTACCGGCTGATGACGACCGGCGATACGCGCGGCTATTTTCGCGGGATACTCGATGACCCCGGCCTGCGCTTGTCGACCGGCTGCCGCAATGCGCTCGCCGATTTCACATCGGGGGCTGACAATACCTTCGCCAACATCGTCCAGACGGTCACGTCCAAGCTCAGCCTCTGGCTCAATCCCCGCGTCGACGCCGCCACAGAAGAAAGCGACTTTGACCTGCGCGAGCTGCGCACGAAGCCGATGTCGGTCTACCTTGGGGTATCGCCCGATGAGCTGGATCGGGTGGCGCCGCTTTACAGCCTATTGTTCCAGCAGCTGATCGACCTCAATGTCCGCGATCTCCCGAGTGATCGCACGCCGATACAGGTTCTTGTGCTGCTCGATGAATTTGCCCGGCTCGGCCGCGCCCAGGTGATCGCCAGCGCCTTTTCCTATGTCGCGGGCTATGGCATGCGGCTGCTGCCGGTCATCCAATCGCGATCCCAGCTGCGCGCCGTTTTTGGCGAGCATGTTGCTGATGAGATCGTAGCAAATTGCGGCGTGGAGGTCGCTTTCACGCCCAAGGAATTGCGCGTGGCCAATGAGCTTTCCGAAAGGATCGGCTATGTGGGGCAAGAGGCGGTCACCAAATCCCTCACGATCCACGGGCTTCTCGCCAATCGCTCCAAATCCATGTCCGATCACCGGCGCGCGCTTTTGTTGCCGCAGGAGTTGATGCAGTTTCCGAGCGACGAGCTCCTCCTGCTGCGCGGCGGCATGCCGCCGATCCGGGCGAACAAGATCCGCTACTATGCTGACCGCCGCTTCACGCGCCGGCTTGCCACCGCGCCGGTTGTTGCTCCGATCGCGCGGCGGATCGAGGCAAAGGAGGAGCTCCCTCCGTGCGTTCTGCCCGACGCTGATCAACTTACCAGTCCCGATCCCGAGACCTTCGCGATGGACTGCGTGGTGATCACCGACTTTCCCGACATGCTGATCGACGTCGAGACGGATCGAAGCGGCCACGGCCGAGTGGGTGTCATTGAACAGGAGCGATAGATGGCTGAGAAGACGAACCCTCCGGAACCCGACGAGGAAAAGGCCCGCAAGCGCAACAGCGTGGAAATGCCCAAGGAGCTCGAAGCCCGCTTTCTGCGGGTCGGCGATAAGCTCTATCGCAGCGCGCATGACAAGGATGCGGTTGCGACCATCTCGCCCGACCGCATCAAGGCGAGGGATGCCCGCGCCCTTCCCGATCTCATCCGGCTCGCCAAAGCCAATGGCTGGACGGCGCTCAGGATCAAGGGCGACACAGAGTTTAAACGCGCCGCCTATCTCGCTGCATCAGCGCAGGGTCTGACCATCGAGGGCTATCGGCCTGACGCCAGGACCCGGGCAGCGGCGCAGCGCGATCAGGCGCAGCAAGCGGGGAGTGCCAGCGCTCGGACGGGCACGCGCGCTGCCGGCGAGGCCGAAAGCCAGGAGCGTAGGTCAAGGACAGCACGTCAGACGCGGGACGCTAAGGAAAAACCTGATCAGCAAACCCATCTTGCCGAACGATTTCGCCGTCAGTCACATGGCGAGAATGCCAAGGATCCGCAGCTGCGCCGTGCGCAGAGCCATGTGGCCTATGCCATGACCATTGCTGCGCGGCGCTTCCCCGCTGATGAAGGCCGACGCACTGGCTTTGTCGATCAGCGCAAGGAAGAGGTCGCCAGCCGAATAGAACGGGGTGAGCAGATTGCGGGCGTGCAGGTCCGCCAGCAACGCGATGAGCGTGTCCGCTCGATCCAGCAGAGCCAGATCCTGCAGCGGCAGCGCTCACCCCATGGCCGCTGACGAACCGACCAAAGAGGCAGTATGTGTCGAACCAGATTAACGAACACCGCCCAGTCATTATCTGCGATCACATTGTGCCCTCAGGGATAGCGCTCCGGGCCGCAAGCCCCGGTAAGTGGGACAGAGGTGTTCCGAAAGCTTACCCCGTGCCTAACATAGTTTGCCGAATAGGGCAGACTGATCAAATTACAGCTACGGCGGTGAGCCACGCTCCTATTTGGATGACATGATTGTCGCTGCGGCGCTTAAGCTTTGGACAGATTACCGCTCCTAACCTCCAACATTTACATTTGATCAATTATCGCGCAGAGGGATCGTCACCACTCAAGATGGGTCAATCCTCATGGCAGATGAAATCAACTCCGACATCACCGCGCTCACCGTTCAACTTCTAAGTGCCTTCGTATCGAAAAACTCGGTTCCCAGCGAAAATCTTGCCGAGCTCATCAAGACCACGCGGGCAGCTTTGACTGAACAACTCACACCTGCCGCGAGCGAAACACCGGCACAAGAATTTGTCCCAGCAGTCTCTGTCCGCAAGAGTCTGTCGTCGCCGGAGCACATCATCAGTCTCATTGATGGAAAGCCCTACAAGACCCTGAAGCGGCATCTTGCCACGCATGGGCTGACGCCAGAACAATATCGCGAGCGCTACAAGCTGCCCAAGTCATACCCGCTGGTAGCGCCAAGCTATTCGGACGCGCGCCGCGCTGTCGCTGAGAGGCTCGGCTTAGGCAGGAAACCGGCAGCTGCGCCTGAGGCCAAGGCTGCTGCTGGCAAAGCGCCTGCCAAGGCCGCAAAGCCCAAGGCAGCGCCTGCGTCGGCTGAAAAGGCCGAAGCAAAGGCGCCTGCAGCTGCCAAGGCGACGCCACGTAAGCGCCTTTCGATCTTCGCAAACAAGGGAGAAAGGTCCGCGGCGTCCGCCACCGCTGAGGCGCAGGGCACTGACGCTGTGAAGAGCGCTCCGCAAAGCGACGCTGGCAAGACCGCCAAGCCTAGGACCGGCGCTGCGAAGGCGACACCTGCTGCGAAGAACAAGGCAGCCGCCAAGCCGAAGGCCTCAAAGGTCAACGGGAAAGCGGCCGCTTCAGCAGCCGTGGATGCAAAGGCACCCCAGCCCGAGACCACCAACTGACCAAAAGAACGGGCAGCCCCGCGATCAAGTGGGGCTGCCGCCTTTTCCAGGTAAATGGCCGACCGGAGAGTCCGTAGGCTGCGCCCCTACCGCGGACCCTCTGGACAGCGAACCGGCCCCTCCCCTAAGCGCAGCCCATGCCAAAGGAACTCAGTCTTGCCGTCCTTGGAGCATTGCACCCCAACGCCGACGGCACGAACCGGCAGTTTGAGATCCGCATGCTCAATCCGGGCGACGAGGTCTCGCTGGTGCTGGAACCCAGCAATAAAATAGACAGCTCTGCGGTCGCGGTATTTTCCTTTCGCGGATTGCAGATCGGCTATTTATCGGCTGAGCGGTGTGGCTGGATCGGCGCCAAGATCAAACAGGGGCAGGATGTACGCGCCGTATTCCAGGTGGCGACCAAGGATGGGGCGATTATCCGCGTGCACCTCGACGGCGGCACCCCAACCCTACCACCGCCGCTGCCTGAGCCTACCGCGACCGAAGACGAGCTCCATCCGAGCCGGGCTGATCCTGGCTCTGGCTTTTGGCCAGATTATATTCCGCCAGACGATTGATGCCACGCCCGCGGGCCTAGCATCATCTGCTAATGCACGCGGCCAAGAGCCCGTTTCGCTTCGGGCGTGATCGTGTACACCGCTTCGCGCTGCGCGCCGCGGTTCGCATGATCGACGCGGTAGCCCTTATAGTGACGGCGAAGCAGACCAGCGCGGACCAGGTCTGACGCGGCCCGGCTGATGCTTGTCCGACCCGACCGCAAAATGCGCGCTTTCACCTCATCTGCAAGCATGACTTCCGCGGCGGCATGATCCTCTGGCAGTCGTCCTTTGGCGACGAGATCCGCGTGCACTGTTTCTATGAGCGTGCGCCTCCGGCCGTCGCGCTGCGCAAGCGGGATCAGCGCCTCGCAGAGCCAATCCCGCACCGGAAGCAGCGCGCCGCCATAGCGTACATAAGGTCCGATGCTGTCGCCTTGGCCTGCAGCCTTGTAGATGAGATTGAGCACCATGAACGCGTAACGCGGACGCTTGGACACTTGCGAGATGCGATCGATGAGATCCGGCAGCGAGCCCAGGCTAGGCGCTGCTTCAATGGGTGCGAAAAGATCGGCCTGCTGGAACATATCAGGAATCTAGCACAAGCTGGCCCCATGTGAATCCCCCCAGATCCCTTTGGAACAACAATAAACGCATGTGTCACTTTACCGTGCGGCTGCAGAGTGTCAGCGGCCTGTAAATCCGATTGCTCAAGGTGGAAAACCCTATAGATATGGCACCTCCTTTCGTTCGGAGACCTTCATGAACAACAGCGGACTCGCCGAAGCCATTGCCACCGAGCATGGCCTCAGCAAAGCGGACGCCCGCACCTATGTGGAAGCGGTGTTCACCACCATCGCCAATGCGGCCGCCAATGGCAACGAGGTCAGCCTCAACGGTTTTGGCAAGTTCAAGGTGAAGGACAGTCCCGCTCGTGAAGGCCGCAATCCGGCCAATGGCCAGACGATCCAGATCGCTGCGTCAAAGAAGCTGACCTTCACCCCTGCAAAGGCGGTCAAGGATCAGTTGAACGGCTGAGCAGAGGGGCGCCACCGGACGCGGCGGCGCTCCATTCCTCTTTGCGAATGTCAGTTTTTCTAAGCTGGTAAAGTGACACTTCTGACATTTTGTTGGTCTGGCGATCTCGCACACGCTGTGAGTTGCACTTTTTGCAATCAAGGTGCCGCGCTTCGCAGTTGTCGAAAGGAAGGTGCAATGTGAAAGGGCCTCTGCCTTTCAGGCATCCTCTCCTAAGACTTAACGGGCTGGTCGTTTTCGATCGGCCCTTTTTTTCGTCTGTACTGTTCGGCGCCAAATTCCTTTTGAACGCGTGACCGATCAGTCGCCGCACCCGCCGCTCACGGCACGCGGACGGCTCATCGGCTAATTTGTAATCTCCACTGTTGAGCTGCCACATGCGTGACTTGAATATGATTTTTGCCAGCCTGCGTCGTTCCCGCTTCCGTTCAAGATTCCGGCTCGGCACTGCGGAGCTGGCATATCTTGAGGCCCGCGGACTGCCTGTGATTTTGACGCATGCCGCCGACTTTGTTGCCAAACGCCTTTCACCAGCGGCGCCGGCAAACGATGGTAAACAGACACCGATGCGGGGCCATCCTGTATTCATCGCGCAACATGCCACAGCAACTTGCTGTCGTTCGTGTCTCGCCAAGTGGCATGGCATTCCTCAAGAGCGCCCGCTGACGCAAAGCGAGCAGGATCACATCATCGCGGCGATCGCACATTGGCTTGAGGGACAATGCCCATGAGCTCGGATCGTGACGACCTCGCTGATTTGATGCGCTCTGCACGACCCCGCGTCGGGGCGATGAAGGCGCGGGACTGCGGGTTCTCGAGCGCCATCCATTCGACCACGCGCTCGGGCGCCTTGATCCCGCCATTTTGATGAAGACTTGGAGGCGATTGACCAAGTGTTTCGCGTGCAACTTGGCGCCGGATGAAGCTTATCAGGCGAGCCGGCCAACTTAGATCAGTAAATTCCACCCTCACCGAGAGCCACATCATATCTGGTGCAATCCAGGACTTTACGCGCAAAATTGCCCCTTCTATTGGGAGCCATACGCGCAGGTGATCTAGGTCGAAGACGGCGCGACAACGGGGGGGTACAAAAATATGTTGCGTCATATGCTGGTCGGGGTGGCCGCGCTGTTCATGTCTTCCGCTGCGATCGCGGGCGACCCTTTTGACGACGCGCGTTACTATCTTCAGGTAAAGCAGAATGCCGAAGCCTTGACCATTGTCGATAGCGGTCAATTCGATGTGAACATGCAGACCGAGGAAGGATTTGGCCTGCTCCATTATGCCGCCGGGGCAGGTAATCTTGAGATGGTGAGAGCGCTTCTCGCACGCGGCGCCAATCCCCACCTCAAATCTCAGTCCGGAACCACGCCTTACCAGATGGCGATCGGCACGATGGTGCAGGCTGAAATCCGCAAGGCGATCGCCAAGGGCGCCGGTGGAGCGCGGACGGAAGCTTCCGGTCAGTCGGCCGCTGCGCCAGGCCGCGCTGGCACACCGTCTGCCGCAGGGAACGGCATGTGCGCCATGGTGCGATCCGATCCGGTGAATGACGGACGATCCCCAGCCATGCGCCCCTTTTTGAAAGCCAAGGATGCCATTTGGTACAACCATCCCGACGAACTCATCGGTTTGATTGAGGATTGCGTCGGCGTAAACGATCAGGACCAGTATGGCTGGACCTTGCTGCATCATGCGGCTGACCGCGATCGCGTCGCGCTCGCCAAAATCCTTTTGGATCATGGCGCCCGGCGGTCCATCCGCAACAAGGATGGCCAGACCGCGCCCCAACTCGCCACCTCGCCTGAGATGAAGGCGCTGCTCGGCGCCACATCTGCGAAACCCGCAGCTGCCACGGGTCCGGCTGCCAGCCGAAAAGTGGAGTGTCAGCAGAAATACCAGGCCGATGCCGCGCTCGCATCTGATACAACCGGAAAGCTGCGCGCAATGCGGCGTTGGCAGCAATGCCTGAATACCGGCCGTTATTGGTAACGGCGGATTGGTGTAGGACCGGCTCTCGACCTTGGATCGTCATCCATCAAACTGCCTCTCTTCCCGATCGCTGCTGCAAGAGGGCGGATAGACAGATTATATATCGCTACTGTCGGCTGGCTATGCTCCCGCGCCCACTGATGTTAAGTTATCTGCTGCCATAAATGGGAGCCGGTAGGATGCGCGTTCGTTTTCTCAGCGTTGCCCTCGCCATTCTGATCAACACATCAGCACTTGCCGCTCCATCGGGCGCAGAGCAGGTCTCCATATTCAAGACAGCGGGGTTTACCCAGCATGGCCGGCAATGGAGGTCGGGAAACTGCGAGCCGCCGGAACTCTCCTATGAGCCGGGATCGATAGTGAGATTTCGGGATTTAAACGGCGACGGCCGGCCCGAGGCAGTCGTCACCGAAGGCGGTGGCTTGTGCTACGGAAACACCGGGCAGAATTTCTGGATGCTCTCGAAACAACCGAACGGCACATGGAAAATCCTGGTCGAATCACTAGGCATGCCCGAGTTCCTGCCCACCAAGGGAGCGAACGGTTATCCGGACCTGCTAGTTGGCGGACCTGGCTTTTGCTTCCCTGTGTTGCGGTGGAATGGTCGAGCGTACACCCGTCATCATTTCGAATATGAAGGCAAAGCTTGTCGACCGCCGTCGTGAGGAAAAATGGGAGACGGCGACCCATCGGATAACCTCGCCTGAGCTATCTCGCTACCGGTCGCCGCGAAACGCTGCGTCCACCTCATCTAACATTCGTGCCTCTTCGCCTGCATAGCGGGGAGAGAAATGGAATGGCTCGACACGGCGAACAGCCGCGGCGCGGGCTATTTCGCCTGCCGCTATAGTCGTAAGATGAGCGCGCGCGGTAGCCTGCGCTTTATCTGCGGCTGAGAAGCTCGCTTCCACGAAAAACAGATCGGCTTCGCGGGCGATTGTGTAAATGGCGGTGCGATTGCCGTGCGTGTCAGCGACATCGGTAACATAGGCGATCTTCTGCCCTCGCTCGACGGTGGCGAGATCGCGCAGGTCGCCGAGTGTGGCAGTCTGCCCATCGGGCAGGTCGATCGGCACGTCGCCCGGTTCATCCGCATAGATGGCACGCTTGAGGCGCTGCAACCATGGTCCGGGCGAAAGTCCGCGAGCGTCCAGACGATTTCTCCAGATGTTGACATGGATCGGCTCCTGCACCGCGAAGCCAAGGCTTACGCCATGATGTTCCAATATGGCGATGCCCAGCTGGAAGTCCGGCCAAATGATGCTTGGGCCCTTTTTCCACCGAGGAAGCTCGGCCGCTTCGGGCGCAAAGCGCGCCTTCAGACGGAAGCGCACTGCGTCCAGCTTCTCCGCCGAAAGCACTTCAATGACGGTAAATGCCAGGTCGGTCGCATAGCGGTCGACCAAATCCCAAGTATAGGCTTGCAGCTTGTGTCCCACCGCTCCGATTATCCCCACCGGCCCGACAATGGTGATCTCCTTTTCGCGACCGACGTGAACGCGCAGCAGCCGGTCGAAGCCGATGAAATGATCCATGTGCGTGTGTGAAACAAACACATGGGTGATGCGCAGCAGATCGCGGGTGCTGAGCGGCGCTAAATCCCCCAGGTCGAACAACAGCGCGTTGCGGCGGTGGAGTGCTTCAACAAACACAGCAGGATCGCCAAACCGCCCGTTCACGAGCCTGGGATGGAGCGTGGGACGCATACCCTCCAAAACCGACGGAATTTCCAAGGGTTCCTTGAAAAGACCGCCCACCGACCGGTTCGGTTCATGTTGCGTCTTCACGACCCGCGAGCGATCGCTTGGCGCGCCTCTCGATGATGCGAAAAATGCGGTATTCGCTTGTAATTCTTCCCAGTCATTTTCATGTCCGATCCATGGGATCACATTCTGATCAGGGATCATCGGCCGCGACGCCCGGCAATCTGCCGGAAGTGCAGTGCGGTCGCGAGGAGCAGGAGCTGTTCGAAGATCTGCTACGCCGACCGGGCATACGCATCGAGCGCATTGTATCGCACGGACAAACGACGCCGGTTGACCAACCCTATGTGCAAGACTGGGATGAATGGGTACTGATTTTGGCAGGCTCTGCCGAACTCACCCTGGAGGGCCTTGGCCAGAAAGGCTTGGTCACTGGCGAACATCTTCTCATTCCCGCGGGCGTACCGCATCTCGTCACCTACACAGCCGATCCGACAATCTGGCTCGCCATTCATATCGGTGAACCATAGCCAAGCGTTGCGGCCGTTGACCGCCAAATCCCGCACGGCTTCCTCTTTGTACTTCGCCGCTGGCGGTTAACGGCGGTAACCACTGGGTTCATGCTAGACCCGAATTGAACAAAGGCCCTCCGAGATGGAATTGCTCAATGTCCGTATTCCTGTCGGGGAGGCTTCTGTCTCGGGCCTGATGCTGCGACCGCCGAACGCAAAGGCGCTCTATTTGTTTGCCCATGGCGCCGGCACCAACATGGTCCACAAAAATATGGCGTCCAAAGCCGAAGGTCTTGCGGCGCGGGACATCGCGACGCTGCGCTATCAGTTTCTCTACAGCGAAAAGGGCTCGAAGCGACCTGACGGGCCGGCGCTCGCCCATGCTGTCGTGCGCGCCGCAGCCGAACAGGCGGCGCTGCTGGCACCTGACTTTCCCCTGTTCGCCGGCGGACGCTCTTTCGGTGGTCGGATGACGTCCCAGACGCAAGCCGAAACGCCCTTACCCGGCGTGCGGGGCTTGGCGTTCCTTGGTTTCCCTCTCCATCCGTCTGGCAAGCCGGGGATCGACCGCGCCCAGCATCTGGTAAGCATCCAGATTCCCCTGCTCTTCATTAGCGGCTCTCGCGACCCACTGGCGAGCATGGACCTGCTCAAGCCGGTCAGTGCCGATCTTGGCGAACGCGCGACGCTGCGGATCATCGACCATGCGGATCATAGTTTCAAGGTCAGTGCAAAAAGCGGCCGCACCGCCAGCGACGCAGAGGTCGAAGCGCTGGATACGCTGGCAGGCTGGATCGGCCTGAACTTGGGGTAGAATGGTTACTTGCAGCATGGGGCGCGTCCATCAGTTCCTTTGGGGGATGCGGAACGGCTGCGATCATCGTGCAAGACGGCGGCCGCCGCCATTTGCTATTGCAGGGGAATGAGCATCATGCCTCGCGTCACATCCTATGGACGGATCGGGATCATCGGCTCCGGCCGGGTCGCGTCCGCCCTTGGACTCGCTCTTGCCGAACTTTCGGTAGAGCCGCTTGCGCTCTGGGGCCGCGATCCGGCACGATGTGCCACCGCAGTCGCCTCGATCGGCCGCGCCGTTGCCGCGCCGCGAATGACGGACATCGCCGAGACCTGCGATCTGATCGTCCTTGCCGTTTCGGATGACGCCCTTGAACAGAGCATCCTCGATCTCGGTGCCGGCGGCGGGATTGCACCTCCTTTCATCTTCCATGTCAGTGGACGCAACGGCGCTGCCATATTGGCGCCGCTCGGCGTCAAGGGATGGCTCACCGCAGCGATCCATCCGGCCATGACCTTCACCGGTGATCCGCACGCGGAGGTCGGGCAGATGATCGGAGCGCGCTTTGCCGTAACCGGCTCGACAGACCAGGCAAATGAAGCAGCTCGCGCCGTCGTCGCGCATCTGGGCGGCATTCCGGTAGACATCGCCGAAGAGCATCGGCCGCTCTACCATGCTGCCCTCTGCCATGGCGCCAATCACCTCATCACGCTGATCGCCGGCTCCTGTGAGGCACTGGCGGCCGCCGGCGTGGACGATCCCGCCGCGCTGCTCGCGCCGTTGGTCCGCGCCGCCCTGGAGAACAGTCTTGGCAAGGGCATGGCAGGTCTGTCAGGCCCTTTGTTGCGTGGCGATAAAGCGACGATCGCCGGGCATATCTCCGCCCTGCGCAAGGACTGTCCCCCTCTCCTGCCGCCCTATCAGGCGATGGGGCTTGCCACGCTTGACGCGCTGGAACGGCTGAACGGAAAGGAACTGCCCTCCCCCTGCCGACCCATGCTGGAGAAGGAACGATGACGAAGCTGCTGCTGGCAGGCGCAACTGGACTGGTCGGTGACGAGGCACTGGCACTGTCCCTGGCGGACGAGCGGGTAACGCAGGTCGTTGCGCCAACGCGCCGGCCGCTTGCACCCCATCCCAAGCTCCTCAATCCGATCGTGGAGGCCGACAGCCTTCCGCTCGCAGCCGACTGGTGGGCGGTGGATGGCGGCCTCTGCGCGATCGGAACGACAAGGGCGAAGACCCCATCGGCCGCAGCCTACCGCGCCATCGACCTCGATTATGCTCTCGCCATCGCAACGCGGATACGGGAGGGCGGCGCGCGCCGCTTCGCCCTGACTTCCTCCATAGGCGCAAACGCGCGATCGCATTTCTTGTACTCGCGGACCAAGGGCGAGTTGGAGGACGCCGTCACACGCCTCTGCTTTCCCTCGCTGACCATCGTCCGTCCCGGTTTCATCGGCGGTGAACGGAAGGAGCGCCGGCCGCTGGAGCATTTCGTAGGTGGCCTTCTGCGCATCGCCGACTCCATCCTGCCGCCCATGGCGCGGATCAGTCCCGCAAGGACTATAGCCGCTTTTCTCGTCGATACGGCGATCGGCGGCCGGGTCGGCAACCACTGCGTTAGCGCGGCGGATATCGCGCTTGCTGCGTCGAACCGCCACCTGTAACTCAGGATCATGCGTCGCTCGCCAAATTGTGAGTGGTCGGCTTGAGGATAAGTCCGACCCTTCCTGGACGCTCAGGCGCCATTTTTCTGTCGCGAGGTCCAGTCGGTCTGCTTTTTCCTCTTAGGGACCAAGGCTGGCCGATTCCCGCCTATCGGCTTAGGAACAAGAGTTTCAGAACGGATGCCATGCCCCGGCAGATGACCCGGCCGTGCCGCGCCCAGCCTGGGCTAGACGACGCACGTGGAAAGTGCGCGTTGCTCGGCACCGCCGGTTCAGCGCTGGGAAGAGATATTTCCCCCATCCACCACGATCTGCGCAGCGGTGATATAGCTCGCCTCGTCAGACAACAAGAAACGGACCACGCGCCCTATCTCCTCCGCCTCGCCCATGCGGCCCAGCAGGATGCGTTTTTCG
>NZ_OBMU01000004.1:77808-86684 GCF_900218065.1 Novosphingobium sp. Chol11
CGCGTCATGGGCTCCGCCGACCCGCGGGATCGATGAAAGGATGAGGCGGCCATGGCGATCGCGGACCATCGGATTGAGATCGATCGGCGCCTGCGCAAAAGTGCCGCCACCGGGGAGAATATGGTCCAGCGCCCCGGCCGGCAGCGGCCTGGTGGTGAGGGCATAGGCGGTCAGCGGATAAAAGGCTTTCCGGAATGCCGGTTCGATCCCTGTTGGATAGGCATTGGTGCAGAACACGATGCGATCCGCCAGCACGCTGCCTGTCCGCGTGCGGATGCGCCAGCACTCACCTGCCCGCTCCAGCGCCAGCGCCTCGCTGTCGCCATGAATACGCGCCCCGAGCCGCGCGGCCACTGCGACCATGCCATTGGTGAAGAGATAGGGATTGATACGGCCGCCATCTTCGAACAGCACGCCATAAGGATAGGCGGCCGATCCGGTACGGACCTTCATGTCATCCCCTGATATGCGGACCAGCCTTTGCAAGCCATTCTCTTCCAAATAGGAAAATTCCCGCAGAAATCCTTCAAAGGCCCGCCGGGTCTTCATCCCGTTGATATAGCCGGAGCGGACGGCATCGCAGTCGATCGCATAGCGGGCAGCCAGATCGAAGGGGATGGTGTGATGTTCGCGGAACAGGTCCAGAAATCGCCGGCCCTCGTCCGGAAAACGACGGAACACGCGCATGTCCCGCAGGATCGGGAGGACATGCCCGGCGTTGCGGCCCGATGCTCCCCAGCCGGGCTGGCGTGCCTCCAGCACGGTGACTGGAATACCCGCTTCCGCTAGATGCAGCGCGAGGGATGACCCTGCAAGGCCAGCGCCGATGACAGCGACGTCGGTGGAAACCATTTCCGTCAGCGCGGGCCAGTTGGGCGCGAGACCTTGCGGCTTGGTCCAGCCACTGGCGGATATCGGAATCTCGCCCCGATCGAAGGCGGCTCTGTTCTGCATCTACTCAATCTCCAGGGAAATTCTGTCAGTTGGCGCGTGCTGCCTTGGCCGCCACGAACGGGGCGCTGCGGCAGAAAAGCGAGGCGACGCTCGCCAACAGGGTCAGCATGCCAAGGCAGAAGACCGGCAGGGCATAGCCCCCGCTCGCCTCATAGGCCCATCCGACCGCGACCGGCGCCAGTGCGCCGACAAAGCCGTTGATTGTGAAGATGATCCCCAGCATTGCGGGATAGGCGCGCTGGCCGATCATCTCTGTCAGCAGCATGGATCCCGCCTGAGCCGGCAAACCGGCCACGCAGCCCCAGAGCATGATGAAAAGCGCGATCGCCGTCCGGCCCTGCCACAGAGGATCGCCGCCCACCCCCAGCAAGGCTAGCGTGCCCGCTGCCTGCAAGGCGAGGATGACGGGCAGGAGGATGCGGGCGCTGATCCGGTCGGAGATCAGTCCGCCGATCAGGAGTCCCGGTAGGCTCATGAAATTGGCGACGCTGTAGACGGTGACCGCGTCCGCCTGATTAAAGCCGCTGTGCCGAAGATAGGCGATCAGGTTGAAAAGAACGGCATTCAAGGACAATTGGCTGATCGTGAGGACGATGGCCAACAACCAATAGCCGGGCTTCCTCAGAGCCTGTTCTCTTGTCAGACCGAGGTTCTCCGCACCATCTCCGTCGGAGGCGCCGCATCGGCTGCACGGAAGTACATACACCAGCCCTGCACATATCACGCCCGCCGCCGCGCCGATGGTCCAGAATGTCTCGCGCCAGCCCAATGCCGCGATCAGCCGCCCGCTGATCATCGGCATGGTCGCACTGGCAAGCGCGCAACCGCCGATGAAGAGCGCAATGGCCAGCCCCCTGTGCCGGTGGAAGCTCTGCGCGATGACCGCGATGCCCGGCACGATCGTGGCCATGCCGACACCAAGGCCCGCCAGCGCCATCGCCGCCATGAAGAACGTTAAAGTCCCGGTGAAGCCTGCCGCGACCCAGCCGCAAACCGCCATGCCAACACCAAAGGCAAACAGCCGCCGGATGCCGACTGCCCGCATCGCCCGGCCAACGAACAGATTGCCCGCGCTCATGCCGAGCAGCAGCGCTACCGGCCCCGCGCCGATTTCGGCTTCATCCCAGCGGAAAAGGGGCTGCATCACAGACATATAGACGGTGAGCGACGTCAGCATGCCGCCAATCAGGAGGAAGCCGATGACGGACAGAACCACCATCACCCCCCACGGATCCGAGCCAAGGGGGACACTGCCTTTGCCGTACTTCACCACGTATTTCCTTCATTCCGATTGCCTGTGGCATCGGGCGATTTGCCCTTGAGTCTGTTGGCCGCGGCTCGATAAGAGGGCGCATGACACGCGGCAGCATTCGCCCTGGTGGGCGCACGGAAAGGGTCAGGCAGACGGTTGCCGCCACCGTCTTGCAGTTCATCAAGAACGGCGAGACCGAGTTCACGATGCAGGACGTCGCGGAGCATGCGGGCATTGCGCGCTCGACCCTTTACGCCCGCTGGGCCACGCGCGAAGCGTTGATCGTCGAAGCGCTGACGGCGCATAATGCGGCCTTTCGGGTGAAACCGCGTCACGACTGGCGAGAGCATCTGCATGTCATTGCCATCGCCTTTCGCGACTTTTCGGCTCGGCCCGACGAAATCGCCATCAACGGCTTGGTCGCCCATCTTGGCTCCGGCTTCGTGAATGAGGAAACGCTGCGCCAGTGGCGCGCGATCGCCGAAGAAATGGTCGGCCCACTCGATGTCGCCAAGCAAGAGGGCAAGATCCGTGCGGAAGTGAACACGCTGATGGTGATCACGACCCTGTTCACTTCGATCGCGGGCCTGATCGTGATCGCCAAGGACCAGCCGTCCGATGCCTATGTGCGCCAACTTGTCGACCTGCTCATTGCCGGTTGCGAAGCATGAGGGGCCGCGATGAGCGCCGCCCCGTCCCGGTAGAGCGTCAATAGCTGAGCTTTGCGTCCACGCCGAAAGTCCGCTTCTTCTTGAAGGAGGCGCTGCCATAGCCAAGACTGCCGAAGTCGATGCCGAAATCGATATTGCGGTCGTTGGTCAGATTGTCGCCCCAGAAGCCCAGGTCCAGCCTGCCACCGCCGACCGCAATATCGCTCAGCGAGATACGGGCGCGCAGATTATGGTCCGGGCGTGATCGGATATCGCGATTGAAGGGATTGATCCGGTTCAGCGTGAACCAGTAGACGGTGCTGCGATAGGAATAGTCGGCACGCAGCGACAAGGTGCCGATGCCGAATTCGTGGTCATATTGCGCGCCAACATGGGTGTTTAACTTGGCGGTCTGTGACATGCGTGCTTCGGAGGCGACGTTGATCACCGCGTCGGTGATGGGATCGCGGTAGAGATAGCTCTTATATTTGGGTGAGGTATAGCCAACCGAACCATCGATCGTCAGGCCAGGGACAGGGACGGCGGTGAGTTCGGCTTCCACCCCGCGATAGGCGACGCGACCTGCATTGGCGATGGTCGATGTTGCCCCGCCGGTACCCGCCAGAAATTGCGGGATCTGCAGATTTTTATAATCCACATAGAAGGCCGACAGATTGGTGCGCAGGCGGCGATCAAACCATTCGGCCTTCACGCCGGCTTCATACGATATGGCCTTTTCCGGCGCGAAGATGTTGATCTCCGAAGCGGACGGATTGATGCCGCCCGCGCGGTAGCCGCTCGATACGCGGGCATAGGTCATCAAGTCCTGACGCAGCTTGTAATTGGCGGAGATCAGCCAAGAGAAGTTATTATAGGATACCAGACCGTCGAGGTTGGGCTGCACATCACCGGCAAGCGTCAGCCATTTCCTGTCCTTTGTATAACGAGCGCCGCCGGTCAGTTCCAGATCGCTGCTCGGCGAATAGCTGAGCTGGCCGAAAACGGCATAGGAACGTGCCTTGCCATGAAATGCCTGGAGTGGCGAAAGATTTACACCCGCATCGCCCCCGGGAAGCACGAAGGTCAACTGTTGATAATTGGCTTCGGATGACTTTTCATGAAAATAGAAGGCGCCGCCGACATATTTGAACGCCCCGGCTTCGCCCAGCAACTGCACTTCCTGAGAAAACTGACGCTGACGCTGCGTAGTGTAGCCGTCATAGGGCGTCACCGGCTGGACTCCGGTGGGCAGGACGGTGCCGTCGACGAACAGCAGCGGGCTCAAGGTGAAGCCAAGCAACTGTCCGTTGCCCGACAGGCCGTTGGCGCCATCCTGGCGATAGGCGCGATAGGCCGTGATCGATTTGATCGCGAGGGCGGGCATAAGCTGATGATTGAGCGTCAGGGCATGGCCGTAGACCCGCGCCTTGACGCTGAAGGTTGGGTTACCATTGAGGTCCATGGCCGGTTGGTGTTCACCCCGGCGCAGTCCTTCTGGCCCGATCTGAAATGCTGAACCGCCGAGAGCTTGGGAACTTCCATAATAGGTACGAACATCATCTGTTGCATTGATGACCTGGAAGAAGGTCGGGGCGCCTTCACGGACATTATAATCGAAACCGTAATTGACGGTTAGCTTGCCGAAATCACCCTGGACAGCAGCGGTGACGGCATCGCTGTTGAGGGCGCCGGGGTCCTTGCTCGACGGAGCCAGGCTATTGTCGAAATAGCCGTTTTTCTGCCGATGCATGTAGGAGACCGTAGCTTTGATCGGCATGTTGCCGATCAGGCCGGTGTCGAACCGCGCGCGGGCGAACCAGTCGTCGAACGTGCCATAACCCGCTTTCCCCTCAAAGCCCGGATCGTCGGTGGGCTTGCGGCTGACGAGCTGGATCGCGCCGCCCACACTGTTGCGTCCGAACAGCGTGCCCTGGGGGCCGCGCAGCACTTCGATGCGCTCCAGATCGACCAGGTCAAAGATCGCCCCGGCCGATCGCGCGATATAGACGCCGTCGAGGTAGATGCCGACGCCCTGTTCCGACACTGCACTGGGCGACGCGTTGCCGATGCCGCGAATGAATACCGACGCGGCGGTGATCGACGCGGGCTGCGCGCTGATGCCAAGATTCGGGGTGAATTGCGCCGTCGCCACCACATCGCGGATATTAAGCTTGTCTAGCATTTCGCCGGTCAGGGCGGTCACGGCCACCGGTGTTTCCTGAAGATTTTCGCGCGTCCGCCGCGCAGTCACGACAATGGTGCCGAGCTGAGCATCGGCCTGGAGCACCGGCTTTTCCGCCGCCCCAGCCGTATCGCAAATCGCGCTCAACGCCGCGCCAGAAAGCAACAAATTGCGCGATAAACGCCGTAACATCATGACATTCCCCTCTCTTTGCGTAGCCGGTTCGGCTTATCACTCCTGATTCTTTGCATGCTGACACAGAGTTTCTGCACAAACAAGACATTGTGTAGTGTTTGTGCCCGAGCTATACGATCGCGCTGCCGTCGCTGATCGCGCCCGGCGCCCGCAGGTCACGGAAAAAAGGAGAGGGAAGACATGTCCGATACCGATGCCGCCGCCAGCTATGGCTATTGCGAGGCACGCATCGCTGGCCGCATCCTATTTTGCTCAGGCCAGATCGGCATAGAGGTCGACGGCAGCGTGCCGCCCGACCCGTCCCGCCAGTATGAGCTGGCCTTCACCGCGCTGGGGGAGGTTCTGCGCCGCCATGGATGCGGTGCTGGCGATATCGTGGATCTCACCTCTTTCCATGTCGGCTATCCCGCGCACATGGACGGTTTCATAGCCGCGAAGTCCGCGTTCATGCAGGGCGAGAACACCTGCTGGACTGCGATCGGCGTCAGCGCGCTGGGCCATCCCGGCTCGATCGTCGAGATCAAGGCCGTCGCCCTGCTGCCACACGCCTTATAGCGCCCACTTTCCCCCGCATTTCCATTCCTCTCCTCTTGGAGCGACCACATGCAATCAGGCACGGAATTTGACTATATTATCGTGGGCGCGGGATCGGCGGGATGCGTTCTTGCCAACCGGCTTTCCGCCGATCCGCACGTTCGGGTCCTCCTCCTCGAAGCGGGCGGGCGCGATCGCAACCCCCTGATCCATATTCCAGCCGGTTTCTTCCCGATGCTGCAAGGTGGGATGGCAAGCTGGCACTATCAGACCACGCCCCAGCGGTATCTCGACAATCGCATTTTGGCTGATGCGCGGGGCAAGGTGCTCGGCGGCAGCAGTTCCATCAACGGCATGTGCTATAGCCGTGGCAGTCCCGAGATTTTCGACCATTGGGCGAGCCTCGGCAACAGCGGCTGGTCCTATGAAGAGGTGCTCCCCTATTTCACGCGCGCCGAGTGCAGTGCCCATGGCGAAGACCATTTCCATGGCGGCAGCGGCCCCTTACCGGTGGCGCGCGCGGAGATCCGCAACTCCGGCCAGCGGGCGTGGATCGAAGCCGCGCAGCAGGCTGGCTATCCCTATAGCGACGATCATAATGGCGCGGCGCCAGAAGGATTTGGGCCCTCTGAACATACCATCCGCAACGGCCGTCGGATGAGCACCGCCGTTGCCTATCTGCATCCGGTGGGGGGGCGGCGAAACCTCACCGTCTGCACAAGAGCGCATGTTACCCGCCTGCTCTTGAGCGGCCAGCGCGCTGTCGGCGTCGAATATCGACAGGGCGGGGAGACCCGCCAGGTCCACGCCGCCCGCGAAGTGATCGTGAGCGGGGGCACATTCCAGTCCGCCCAGTTGCTGATGCTGTCCGGCATTGGCGAAGGCGATCATCTGCAATCGCTTGGGATCAACACCGTCATCGACCTCAAGGGCGTCGGCCAGAATCTCCATGACCATATCGGCACGCAGGTCCAGATCGGCTGTCCTGAGCCCGTCTCCGATTATAAATTCGCGACCAGTCCGGTGCGTATGGCGGCGGCAGCCTTGCGCTACATGGTTACGCGCCGCGGCCCGCTGGCGAGCAGCGGCACCGATGCGGTTGCCTATCTGCGCTCGGGCGCGCCGGGGCATGATGAACTCGACCTCAAATATTATTTCCTGCCGATGCTGCTGGGCGCGGGCGGCAGGCCGGTGCGCGAGCATGGCTTCACCAAGCTGGTGATCCTCACCCGACCGGAAAGCCGGGGCGAATTGAAACTGCGCTCCGCGGATCCCACGGACCAGCCGCTCATAAATGCTAATTATCTTGCAGAGGAACGGGATCGGGATGCACTGCGCCGGGGCATCCGGATCGCGCGCGAGATTTTGGCGCAGCCCGCCTATGCCCGTTTTCGGGGACAGGAATATGCGCCCGGCGATGCCTGCGTGAGCGACGCTGATCTGGACGCTTTTTTCCGCAGCACCTGCAACGTCAATTATGAAGCGGTCGGAACCTGCCGCATGGGGCAAGATGCGCTTGCTGTCGTGGATGCGCGGCTGCAGGTACATGGGATGGAGGGGCTGCGGGTCGTCGATGGATCGGTCATGCCGCGCATCACCACTGGCGATCCCAACGCGACGATCATCATGATCGCGGAAAAGGCCGCCGACATGATCCTGGCCGGGGATTGAGGACGAAGGGAGAGATTATATGCATCGTCGGCGCAGGTAGAATACTTCACACAGGTCGAATGCCATTCAACTGAGCGTGTCGTTTTCTCTTGCGCATGACCAAGGCGAGGGGCGTCGTTCGAGATGCAGGTGGCCCTGCGAACTGACAAGCACGCGTGACTCGTAACGTCCGCTTTCAGGAACGGGCATTTTCTCCTTGAAGGGTCAGAAGGGGCGCAGAGCCGACGCGATATAGGTCCTGGCTCCTCGCGAGGGCAAGGAGCCAGGCAATCTCAGATTTCTGTGCCCTCTGCCAACGTGAGGGCGTCCTCGACATCCACACCCAGGTATCTCACTGTGCTTTCAATCTTCGTGTGCCCGAGCAGGATCTGGACGGCCCGGAGATTTCCGGTCGCCTTGTAGATGATCGATGCCTTGGTCCGCCGCAGGGAGTGGGTGCCATAATCCTCACTGGGTAAGCCAATTCCTTTGACCCACTCATCGACAAGGCGGGCATATTGCCGTGTGCTGATGTGGGCCGCGTGGTCGGTGCGGCTGGGGAAGGCGTAGTCCTCCAGGGATCCACCCCGGAGTTCGAGCCACTTGAGGAGGCTGGCGCGAGCATCGTCCATCAGCTCAAACTGAACTGGCCTTCCGGTCTTTTGCTGAACCACGGTGGCTCGCGTTCGAATTTTTCTATCACAAACTATGTCGCTGATTCTGATCTTCACTAGGTCGCAGCCGCGCAGCTTGCTATCGATGGCGAGATCAAAGAGGGCCCGATCCCGAATGCGTCCATGCTGGTCGAGGAAGAAACGGACGGCCCAGATCTGACGGGGTTTGAGCGCGCGCTTCGCCCCCACCTTGCGTCCGGCGTTCCAAGATACTCGCTCGCGAGCGGCGGGATCAAATTCTGACAATCCCATGACACGTCTCCTAAGGCCATGATGGCCACAGGTAGAACGCTTCAGAGTAGGCCGACCCTTCGCGGTCGTTCACCAATAGATTTTCCATCCCCGACAACGGACAGTCCGCTAACCACATCGGGCACGGCAGATGCCGGTATGGTCATGCCAGCCCGACCACGATAGACGGACGAAATTCAGACAAAACAGGTGAACGCGTGGCCCGAAAGCATTTCAAACATGGCCCTTACGAGGATGATCATGGCGAGGAAGAAGCCCCTGCGGTAGCACCCTCATGCTGGCTTTGTGGCCAGTCCACCGGGAAAGCCATCGTCTGGCATCACCCCGTGCCCAAGAGCCCTGGCGGGCGCGATGTCGTGCCGATGCATCCTATCTGCCAGAAGACGCTGATCGCCAATTTCACCAATTCCGAACTCCAACGCCATGGCCTGTATGTCGAGGCCCTACTGGCCAACCCCACCATCCGTAAATTTGTCGACTGGGTTGCCAACAAGGACGCCGATTTCACCGCAACCATAGTCAAGAAGCAGCGC
>NZ_OBMU01000004.1:87773-103068 GCF_900218065.1 Novosphingobium sp. Chol11
GTTGAAGACGATGAAGCCCAGAAAGCGATATCTCACCGCGACATTGAGCGACGGCTACGTCAAAACGATCGGCCCCACGGCGTCCCCTTTTACGCATTATTGGCGGATAGTCGCGCAGCTCGAAAGCGGCCGGACCGAGGTCTTCTGGGGCCATAGCAAATCGCTCAAAGAGGCGATTGGCAAGAAAGCGGCGACCGCCGACGCGGCACGCCAGCGGGGATGGACGAGCTATGATTTTGAGGTGGTAGAGCTCGTCGCATCGATGGATCTGAGCGGTGGACATTGGCCACTAACGACATCTGATATTTAGCAGGACCACCATCATGCGGATTCGCTGCCGACCCTTATGCGACGTTCAGCCCGCCATTTTCTATCTCCAGCTGCGGTCAGTCCGGTTTCTCCCAAGACGTGGAGCAAAGCGACCTCGTGGCGGGAACCAGATGGACGGGTCTTGTCTCCAGGTCCCCGGCGCGGCAGAAGCTGTGTCGCGATGATCGAGTTTCACGCCCCCGCCGCTGACGCCCCGGAATTGGCGCTTTCGCCCCTCCATCGAGCAGCCGTGCTGACTTTGCGTCATCTCGTCGAAGCCGGTCCCATCGGCCTCACGCCCAATAGGGCGTTAAAGCGCTACTTCGTCACCTGGGCGGCCGAAACCTTCAATTGGCCCGGCTACACCGCCGACAAACTGTATGCGATCAATAAGGTCTTGAACGAACAGCACTTCCCGCCATTGGCCATTCTGCACGATTTGCTGCTGGCCGCAAAGCTCGCTCGCCACCGCAAAGGCTTCCTGCACATAACCAAGGTAGGCAAGGACCTGTTGGAGCACCCGGCGAGCCTCTGGATCACCCTGAGCCAACATCTACTCCTTTCCGCCGGTCACAATGACATGCTGGAAATCGAATGGGTTTCGATTCTCAACGCCCTGAATGTGGAAGCTCATTCAGGTGTGACGGATAAGCAATTCTGCGCCAGGCTGACAGGCGGGCATGATAAAGACTACCATGTGAAATCGCTCATCTATGTGCATGTCCTTCGGCCTCTTTGCTGGCTCGGCCTACTGCATGAGAGCCGACAAAACCCGTCTGAGCGTTTTTTCACGAAGACAGCGCTCTGGTCCCTCACCTTGACGTTCGAGGGGAGTTCGCGGTTGCCGCCGCTTACGAAACATTGATCGCAATCTGGACCTCGAACGACCCTTCCTCGCCGCTCAACGGGCAAATTTCGCTCCCAAGCAGCGGACGTCTAATTACCGCGCTCCGGCCGGTCAGCATGTCCGCTTTGTTGGACAATCCGGAACGGCGCGTTTCAGGATCGCTCACCGGGATAGCGGACGCGCTAGGACGTGAACTGGCTCGTCAGCTTCGCGCCCTTTAGCCGTCGTTGAAGACGCCAAGTGTCGATCCTGAAAGCCGCCACTTCCGCGCGGTGATCGGTAACCCCTTCAGAAAGATGGAGCTGGAGACCATTTTGCGCGGTTTACTTTCAGCAGCTGGCTGCTCCTGAGGTCGCGCCGGAACCCTCACCTGGTCGACATTCACTTCAACCGATCAAATGTCGGCCGAAGCGCGACCAACGCTGCCTTCGGCGGTCGTGGAAGCGAAGATGCTCCTTATCGAAATCCATTGTGTTTGGCCAAAGAGCGCGCCACACTTTCGCGAGCCCGGACCTAACAAAAGGATTATCGATGGGGCACGATATGATAGGCAAGGTTGCGTGGGTTACCGGCGGCGGTTCGGGAGTGGGGCGTGCGGTCGCCCAGGTTCTGGCGCGCGCGGGTGTTCATGTTTACGTCAGCGGCCGCCGCGCTCGGCAGCTCGACGATACTGTCGAAAAGATCCGGAAGGAAGGGGGCCGCTGCAAGGCGATTGGATGCGATATCTCGAACCCGAATGCCGTCGCGCACGTTGTCCAGACCATTTTGATAGAGCAGGACCGTATCGACATCTACATCGGTGCCGCCGGCTACAATATCAACCGGCGCCAATTCTCCAACCTTAAGCCGGAGGAAGCCAGTGACATCATAGCAACCAACTTAACCGGCGCCTTCAACGCCAGTTCAGCCGTACTCGCCGCGATGCGTCCTAGACGCGAAGGTGTTCTGATCCACATTGGGTCCTGGTCGGGCCGCCGCGTGCGTCCCTTTTCTGGCCCAGCCTACACAGCTGCAAAAGCCGGTCTGCTGGCAATGAGCGAAGCGTTGAATCTGGAGGTCGCCCTGGAAGGCATCCGATCGACTGTGATCGTGCCCGGTGGCATCGACACGCCGTTGCTCGACAACCTGCCTGATCCTCCCTCGCCTGATGTCCGTGCTCAACTGCTTCGGCCGGAGGACTGCGCCGAAGCCGCCCTTTGGGTTGCGCGCCAACCTGCCCGTGTCCGCATTGACGAGATCATCATTACTCCTACCGTTCAAAACGTTTGAGAGGCGAGCCACCGTTTCCGACCCGATATCCCAATACGAAAAGCTGATCGTTGAATCTTAACGGGACTTCTCCTCCCGCGAATGGCCACCCCCGGCAATCACGATCAATTAGCTCGATCTGGCTCGAGTTTGACAAGTGTAAGCACGGCGACGTGGGCGCCGTGCTCATCGACAAGGGTTAAACGGAGCGAGAAGCGTCCCGCCTTCAGGCGACCAGATCGCCCGAAATGATTGCTCGCTCCGGCGTCAGGACGGCGACGCCGCGCGTGCGAAGCTCCTCCAGCGGCACAAGGTGGGCTGTCACAATCGGCGGTACTTCGCACTTGATGAAGCGCAGGCTCATCGTGCCATGGACGTGATCGAAGCTGTCGATCCAGTTCCCCCCAATCCCGGGATCGCTCTCGGATATGATCACGCGCGCGGTGCCGTCCGGTTCCAGAACCACACGGTTCATGTTGATGTGGCCGCCCTGATGCTCGTAGGTGTCCAGATTTTCCTGAAAGACGTTGAGAAGCTGGAAGATCCAATGCTCTGCGGGTGGCACGGCGAACTGGAACACCAGTGCCATATCGCGCGGCTTGTCCCACGCGCCAAAGGCGTGGTGCCGGTCGGCGACACCCCCATTGCTAAGGTAAACCGTGCGCGAGAATTGCAGCTGATTGATCCGGGTGCCGAGATTATCGAACCACCAGGATCGCGGCAATTCCGCATAACCGCGCACCATCTGCGCGGCACGGGCGAGGTTGGTGGCAAGCTCGTGGGCCCGGACCGGGCGCTGGGCGGGCCGGTCCAGCCGTTCGATGTGCATGACCGGGTCGACCTCCTTCGATCGATCCTGGTGAACGACACGGATCAGCATGCCGACAGAGTTTTCGTCGATCTTCAGCCAGTCCTTGCCCCCGGGCTTCTCACGCGTGCAATAGACCTCGAAATTGCCGTCAGCGTCGAAGTGGATGGCGTCGCTTTGCAGAAAGTCGGTGGTGTAGAGCATCGCCGGATCGAACTGCTTCAGGCTATCGACGCCAGCCTCGGCCCAATCACGCGATCCGACGTCCCTGTCCTGATCGGCCTTCCACACGGCCATCACGAAATAGGGGACCGTTCCGCGATTGCCCCAAATCCGATATTCATAACCTGGCTCATACCATTCGGACAGAAGATGGTCCTGATCCGGGCTGGTCGCATTCACAGAGCTCCTGAACGGTATGTCGCGAAGGCGGGGGTGGTCGGGTTCGCTATTCTCCACGAAACGTTCTAGGCCGTTGCGCACTTGGCGCGAGAGGTAGCGAAACCATTCGGTACGATCAAGATCATCGACTGCATCGCCCCAGCGAGCGATCTCATGCCCTGTCAGGCGGATGGTCTCGCAGAAGTCGTCCCATGCGCAGCCTTCAAGTAGGCGGCGGGCTGCGGTTTCGTCAGGCATGCATCGTCTCCTGTGCTATTGCTTTCGTCATCAATGAACTGGGGCGGCGGTCGCCAGCGTAAATGGGCGCCGGATGAAAACGGCGGCGAGCGCAAGCGTCAGCGTGACCGCCAGTGCCGCAAAGCCGCCATGCACGCCAAAGCTGGCGCGCAGTGGCAGGACGATGAGCGGACTTAAAAATTCGCTCAGGAATATCGCGCCGAACATCAGCCCGATAGCACGCCCGCGCAATGCGGGTTCGGCGCGCGAGATAAGCAGGCTGGCGAAGAACGGCGAGAAGAGGCCGGTGCCGATCCCCATCAGGAAGCAGCCAAGTGCGGCCATCTCAACTGTCCAAGCCGCGGACAGGGCTGCCGTGCCCATGAGGTAGGCGGCCAGGATGAGCCGGAATGTTCCTGCCTCCCCGAGGCGGCGGTGGACCAGCGGAAAGGATGCGGCGCTCAGGATTGAGGCGAGCGCGCTGCATGCGATGACACGCGACCGGATTACCGGATCGGTCACCCCGTCAGCTTGAAGCAGGAATGGAACCTGGGTTGCCGGCATCATCATCAGCCCGGCCATTGCTACGATCGTCAGATAGATGGGCCATAGCGAAGCAAGCGCGGAAAGTGGCGGTGCGGTCTCACCCGGACTGCTGGGTCCCGGTGACCGGATGTGCGGGACGGCAAGCAAGGCTGCCGCAAAGAGCGGCACCGCGATAAGGTAGATGGCGAAGGGGGCACGCCATCCCCCCGTTTGCGCGATCAGCCCCGAAATCAGCACTGCGCTCATTGCCGCGATGCCAGCCAGAGCATCTTGCGCCGCGATCAGGCGACGGCGCCCGCTGCCGTCAAACCGCGCCCCGATCAACCATGTTGCAGCCGTAGCAATGCTCGCGCCTGAGAAGCCCATCACAAACCGGGAGGCGAGCAGCACAAGCTGATCATCCACCCACAGTCCCGCCGATCCGCCCAACCCAAAGCCGGCGAAGGCGGTGATCGTCATGGCACGCGGGCCTACCCGGTCGATCAGCCAGCCCCCGATGGGTGCGCCCAGCATCAGTCCGATTGCTGGCGTGGTCATGATCCATTGCGCCAGCATCGTCCCACCGGCCCTGCCGCTGAAATGCTCGGCGATCATGGGCAGCACGGGTGCAATGGTGCTAAAGGTGAGCGCCATCAGCGGCGGGCCGGAAAGCATGACCGCGATCATCAGCCATGCTCGCCAACCCTCCACCCTGCGTAGCGCGCTTTGCGCAGTATCCTCGCCCATTGATTAGTATCGCGCCCGTAATGTTACGCCGATAATCCGCGGTTCGCCAAGGAAACCATTCACCTGCCCAGCGTTGAATCCCGCCACCGTCAGGCTGGTAAAATAATTCTTGTTGAAGAGGTTGCGGCCCCAAACCGACAAGTCGATCCTGCCGTCCAGAAAGCGCATTCCCGCACGTGCGTTTACGAGTGAATAGCCATCGACCACCGTATAGGATGACAAGTTCGAGCTGCTGTTGAAGCTGGATTTGTAGCTGTAATCTGCCCCGATATAGCCATCCACGGCATCACTGAACGGCACGGTCAAATCACCGCCCGCCGAAAACGACCAGCGGGGTGCCCCCGGAATTTGCCGCCCGCTGAGATCGCAGACCGTCTGCAAGCCGAAATATTCCGGCGGGCATGGGGCGTTCCGAAAAGACAGGAACTTGGCATCGACATATGTGCCTGCCGCGTAGAGACTGAAGGCGCGGCTAGGCGTGTAGCGGAGCTCCAATTCGGCGCCGCGCGAGCGAACCTTGCCGCCATTGGTGAGATAGCTGATTGATCTCGATGGTTCGAGGATCGTTGTTTGATAGTCCCTGATGGTCGTGTGGAAGGCCGCAGCATTCAGGATCAGCCGCCTGTTGATCAGGCTGGATTTCAGGCCGATTTCGAAATGATCCACCGTTTCGGGTCCAACGGTGGGCGAGATGCCGGCAGGCACGTTCGTCAGGTTGATACCGCCCGATTTGCTGCCGCGCGCATAGGTAGCATAAGCCAAGATGTCGGGCGTGAAATTATAGGCCAAGTTGATCTGGCCTGTTACGTTTCTCTCATGCGTCCGCGCCGTGTAAGTTGTTGGCGCACCGAAGCTATCGCGGATTGCCTGTGCCGGAACACGGATTGCGTCGGACAGCCCGGAGATATCTGGGCTCAGCCCAGTGCTCTGGTCGAAGACGCCGCGTTTCTTCTCGTCGTTGTATCGCAGGCCGGCTGTGATCGCGAACGCCGAGGTCACGTGCCACGTCAGCTGCCCGAAGGCGGCGTAGCTGCGACCGCGAAGAGTGGAGATGCTGCGTACGGTGAAGCCGTTCAGGGCCGCGTTTGTCACAGCGTTCGACGCTCCCAGTGCGAAGGCGGGTGCATCTGGCCCGTAACGGGTCAGCTGGTCGACATCGACGTCATGATCATAGAAGTAGAGCCCGGCGACATAGTCGATCATCCGTTCACCGGTCGAAGCAATGCGCAACTCCTGCGAGATTTGATGATCATCGATCAGCTGCTGAGCGCCGGAGAAGATATCTAGGGCAATATTGTCAGCATCGACGCGCGGATCGAACTGCCAGCGCCGCCATGAGGTGAGCGAGGTGATCGACGCGCCATCCAGATCGAAAACTGCCTCACCCGTGAAGCCATATTGCTTCATGTGGATGCGTTGCATGCGGTTGGCGTCGTTCAACCGAGCAAATGGATCAACGGCCAAGGGGGCGTATCCAAGCTGCGCGGCTCGTGTCAGGAATGGGCGGGGCAACGGAGTCCCGTCCACTCGCTTGTCTATAAGGTCGGCGACCACCGCATAACAGCAACTGTCTTCCAACCTGGAATAGTCGGCGATCAGCCGAACCTTGAACCGGTCGCTTGGACGAAACAACAGCTGCGCACGCGCGGCATCATTTGCGCTCTCGTTCACTCCGCGTCCGCTGACGGTGTTGCGGATAAATGCGCCGTGCTCGCCATGTGATAGCGTGAACCGCGCCGCGAGAGTATCGGTGAGCGGCACGGATGCGCTCATCCGGCCTCGATAGGTGGCGCGGCTGCCGATCGTCCCTTCCGCCATAGCCTCGGGCTCGAAGCTCGGAGCGCGCGTGATGATATTGATCGCGCCAGCGGTGGTGTTCTTACCAAACAGAGTTCCCTGCGGGCCGCGCAGCACCTCAATCCGGTCGACATCGACCAGCTCGAACGTCGATTGCCCTGGTCGAGCGAGGTACACGCCATCGACGTGGACACCGACGCCATTCTCTAGCCCGACGTTGCTGAACAGCGCGTTCGCGCCGAGGCCGCGGATGTTGACGTTTGTGTTGTTGGGATTCACCACGGAGATGAGCACGCTCGGCAGCTGCTGCTGGATCTGCTGTAAACCAAAGCTGTTACGCGCTTCCAGCTGTGCGCCGCCGATCGCGGTCAACGCGATGGGCACGCTTTGTGCAGTTTCCTCGCGGCGGCGAGCGGTCACCACAATGTCGCCAAACGCTGCCTCGGGCTCTGCTGCCACAGCTGCATCAGAGCGCGTCTGAGCAAGAGCAGAAGATCCAAAGGAGACCCAAGCCACCGATGTCGTTGCAAGCCATTTCAAACGTGCGTTCATAGCAATCCCCTCTCTCAGCGCGGTGCCCCCATATTTCGAGGTGCAGTTTTTCGCGCGACTAGGGCATAACACGCGGCAGAAGCAGACAAAGCAATGGAAATGACTTCCGCAGACCGGTCAGTTTTACTAGGATGCGGACATGAGCTGGAGCATCGAACATGCGCACCCGATCGGAGAGGCTCTGGTTGCACCTGGCTTACGTTTTACCCTTTGGGACTATAGCTGCGACGAAGGTGAGGACAGGATGGCGACGAACGACGCCCATGTCGTCAGCCTGATGCTCACCGGTGATTGCGACGCCTTGGTGCGCCACGACCTGGGCAAGAGGTATTCTCAATTCCGTCGGCTTGGCTCTCTCTTGATGACTCCGGCGCATGTTCCGATCCACACTATTGGCATGCCGTTCCGCACCCGCGTGGCACGACTGGAGGTCCTACCGGGGCGGTTTGCCGCGCTCGAGCGCTTGTCCGGCGAGCGGATCGCCGATCAGCTGATGCGGTGCACCGACATTCCAACTGAGACAATCCGAACTGCTATGCGTCGGCTGGCCAGCGAAGTCATCAATCCGGGGCTTTCGTCCGATCTGCTGCTGGAGGGCCTTGGCACGACAGTTGTGGTCGATCTCCTGCGCTATATGGAGGATGAATCGGCGCAGGTGTCCCACGCTACCCTTGGCCATACCGCGGGAAGCAGCTTCACCGTCGCGCAGATTCGATCAGTTGCCGATTTTGTCGAGGCGAACCTCGAAAGGCGGATCAGCGTCAGCAGCATCGCTGGTCATTTCAATCTGAGCGCCCGACATTTCGCTCGCCGCTTTCGCGCCACGACGGGCCAAAGTGTCAGCAGGTTCGTTGAGCAAGTACGATTGCAGCATGCACGTAAGCTGCTCTCTGACCGGCGCCTTTCTATCAAGGAGATCTCGTACCGGATGGGTTTTGCCAGTCCGGCGAACTTTTCCGATGCCTTTCTGCGACAGTGTGGCGAGCGGCCGAGAACGTATCGACAGCGCCAGGCCGAAGCGATGGATTGAGTAGGTCACGCGTTCTTCCCCACCGCCACCGTACAGCTGGACCCGATTGATCGCAGCAAGGTACTTTCTGAAGCGCCCAAAGAAGGTGCCAGCCTACACCTGAGAACTGGAAAAAGGAAGATAATCAGAAATTAGCGGGTCAAACTATACAGTTCGAATGAGTCCGCGGAAGGGCAGCTTTCCCAAGTCTGGTGTCCAATACCCGTCATTCTGGATGCGGCCAGCTTTCTCCTTCCCGAGAGGGAGGTTGCCGACCTTCGCATGACGGCTCGCGCCAAGAAGCCGACGTTCACCACCGCGCCCGTTAACGACGGCTTTGTCCCAGACCCTGCCTACCGATTTCGACCCTTTATGGACGCTCAGCCCCAAATTTTTCAATCCCAGGTCCGGTCGGTCTGCTTACTCAGTTTCAGGGCCGGGGCTGCCCGGTAGGCAACCGTCTGGTTTGGAGCCGAGGTGTTGAAATACCTGCTGCTGGAATAGAGACGGCTCCCCGCTGCCTGACCCCCTAGTTGCGCCGCAAGCGTCGCAAACCGATTACCACACCACTGATAGAAATGATCAATCCGGCACCCGACAACATCCAGACCAGAAAATGGCGCAACGGCGGCCACACGATGAGCCAAGGAAAGTCCAGGCTGTGCAGCGCGTTGAACAGCCAGCGGATGCTGCGCCCTCCCGATCCTATCTGTCCCAGCATCGCACCAGTCGCAGGATCGACATGAAGCCAGGTGTTCTCTGGATCGTTGAACTTCAGTCGCAGCACAGGCAACGGGCGGGTGTCATCGCGCGGATCGCCGGTTGAATACCAGTAACGATCGGGCCGCTCCAGCTTCTCCACCTCGATCAGCTTCGCCCCCGGCATGGCGGTTCGCGCCGCAGCGATGATGCGTGAACTCTCCATCACCACTGGCCGCGCTGTTGCGCCATCAACGATCTTCGGGCCTTCTCCGCCCCAGAGCGTTATGACAGGTTGCTCACCCATCCAGCCGAAACGCACTTCCCGCGCGTCCGCGCCGACCTGCGCTAGCGCGCGTATGTCCGTAGATGCAAAGCCGGGTCGCGCCCCGGAATAGAGGCTGACCACATCCTCCCGACCCTTGTCACGCAGTCCGCCCCACGGACTCATGGACAGCCATCCGCTGAATATCCACGTCACGAGGAACAGCCCTCCGATAATCCCGCCAATATGGTGCAATTTCATCCAGCCGCGATAGGGGCTGACCGATCCTGATTTGTAGCGAACTCTCAGCCTGACCCTGAGCAGCCCGATCCACATCCCCGCCAGCGCGCCCAGTATCCCGATGCCGGACGTCCACAGCACTGTTTGGCGCCATGATTCCTGGAACACGCGCAGCGCTTCGAAATAGATCCAGTGCGGCACCGCGCCGAGCCAGTTCCAGAACCGCTCCCGCGCAGTCGTATTTTGCACCACCTCACCGGTTCGCTGGCTGATATAGATGTCAGACACGGCGGCATCGGCTGTGCGCACGCGCCAGAAGGGCGACATCGCATTGTAGGCCCGAGTAACGACCCACTGGTCATGATCAACCGGATCAACCGATACGGCTGGCGCACCGACCAGCGCCGCAGCGATCGCTTTGGCGCGGCGCGCATCTACAGCGCGGATTTCCGTCCCCGTTCTGGCCGACACGGCGCGCCGCCCTTCCGCCGTGACAATGCGGTAGACCGGTTCACCGCCGCTCATTCCCAGCCGCATTTCGGCTGGGGCGTCCATCTCTCCAAGACCCGACAATGCCCGGTTCGGCCTCACATGCACCTGCCGCCAGTCGATTGGTGCAGCCGTCGCCACCCGCTCCGCCGCACGGAAGGAGGGAAAGGAGACATAGAGCATCACCAGCCCAGAAAAGAACCAGGTGGCAAAGAGCAGGCACAGCGCGATGCCAGTCCAGCGATGAAAGACGTAAAGCCACCGCTTCACCGCCTTCCACAGCGCAGTTGCGGGGGGAGCCGATGAACCCCGCCGCGCCACGAACGTCCCGTCAGAAAGCGACATGGAGCGTCGCCTCTACCGTGCGCGGATCGCCCAATACCCACTGGCTGTTGCCATAGGTCGCACGGGCATAAGTCTCATTGAAGATATTTCGCACGCGCAGCGCGGCGCTCGCGCCTTCGACAAACTGCCAGCGCAGTCCCGCGTCGGTCAGCGTATAGGCCGGTACGACCCGGCTGTTTGCGGCATCCTGATAGCGTTTCCCGACATGGCTGACGCCGCCGTCGAGCACCCAGTTGTCGGCAAATTCCCAGCTGACGAAGGCATTGGCTGTCTTCGCCGCGACATTGCTCGGGCGATTGCCGGCCCGCTGAAAAAGCACGCCGCCCACCGATTCCGCGAAATCATCGTAGCGTGCGCGCACCAGCGCACCGTTCAGCGTAATGCTGAGACGATCCACTGGCTCCAGGAACAAGGACGCCTCCACCCCGCGGGAGCTTTGTTGGCCTACCTGCACCTGAATGGTGGGAATTAGTGGGTCGGACGTCAGCAGCTTGCGCTTGACGATGTCATAGACGGCGAGCGTCCACTGGCCACGGGATCCCCAAAAGATATGCTTGATCCCCGCCTCATATTGGCGGCCGGTCGATAGGTCGAAGGCGCTTTGCGTGACGCTGGTCGATACCAGCGCGCCTACCGGATCGGCCGCAGTCGCATATTGGCCGTAGAGCGCCAGCGACGGCACTGGATTATAGACCGCCCCCACGCGCCAGGTCACGGCATCGGGCGTAGCCGTGAAGTTGTTGGCGGCGTTCACATAATCGGTCTTGGTGATTTCTGGTCGATCATAGCGCACCCCGCCCACCAGCGAGAATTGCTCGCTGAACTTCAGCCGGTCCTCTGCGAAGATCGCATATTGGCGGATGCGATTGGTATAGCGCGGCCTGGTCGGCGCGCCGAGCTGATGCAGGAACAGTCCCGGATCGGGATCGGCGGCGTCGATCAGGCGCGTCGCATTGTTGCCACTGTTGCTGACATTCTTGTAACTGATGCGGTTGACATCGAACCCTACGACCAGCGTGTTCTCCAACGCGGCAACGCCATGGTTCAGCGAGGCGGTAGTGCGGTTCCCCGTCTGCTTCTGGATGTGGTAGAGTTCCAGGAAGCTGGACTGACGCACCTGCGCAGGAGTGCTACCTGTCCCGGGGACGAAGGTGACGTTTTCCGCATTCTTCCAATATTTGTTGGCCCACAGATGGTAGAAGACACTGCGGATCGTCAGCGCGTCCGATGGCGTCCATTCCACCTTTGCCTGGCTCCAATTGTCACGGAAGCGCAGCCGGGCATCGGCGACATTATAGTTATTCTTGCGGATCGACCGGTCGAGCTTTCCATTCACCAGCGGCACGCCGAACCACGTCCGGGGATTTTGCTCGCTATAGTCGTGCGACAGGGTGATGCTGAGGTTCGCGGCCGGTTTCAGCCGGATTGCTCCGGCCAGCGCCACCGCATCGGCATCGCCCCGCTCCATCCAGCCTTCCGACCGACGGAAGCTGGCGTCCGCGCGGAAAGCTACGCCGTCCGTGACCGGACCACCCGCACCGACGCCGATGTTGAAACTGTCGTAAGAGGCGACGCCGAAACGGCCACTGGCCTGCATTTCTTCAGAGGGCTGCCTGCGCACGACGTTGACCGCGCCACCGATCGCGCCCTCGCCATAGAGGACCGACGCTGGCCCGCGCAGTATCTCCACGCTCTGCGCCATCCAGGGATCGGCCGGGAAGGTCAGCGTGTTGTTGTACATCCGCATTCCGTCATAGAGGGTCATCACCGAATTCTGCCCGGTAAAGCCCCGCGCCGAGAGGCCAAAGCCGAACACGCCCGATGTGTTGACGATCCCGGTCGCCCGCGCGGCGGCATCCTGAATGGTAAGGTCGCCGCGTAGGCGAATGGCATCGCCATCCAGCGTCTCTACGCTCGCTGGCATCTCCATCGCGGTCAGGCCAAGTCGGCTCGCTCCCTCACTCTTCATGGTGAGGCGCAATGGATCGACCACGCCGGTGACGACGATGGTGGAAGCATCTGCAGCCTCGTCAGCGGGGGCATTGGCCCGAGCAGCGTTCATGGACAAAATTACAGGCACGGACAGTGATGCGGCCACAATGGCAGCCGATTTGAACTTTGACATGATCTTCCCCCGTCGGCGTCGTACGACAAATGGACGGGGGCTTACCGTTCACGAACGGTCGGCAGCCAGCATCGGCCGGACGCCAGGGGCGACCGACAACGGCGTCCGATGCGGCCCCAGCCGCTCGTTCGTCGCTCAGACGGAGTTCACCGTGCCGCGGCCATCCCCTGGACCAAGGCAAGAGCGACCAGACGCCGGCAGGTCTCCTGGCTCATGGGTCATCGCTTGATATACGGCCTTCCCAGGCCTCGCAGGATTTAGCGTCCGGCCCAGTGGCTGGCGGATCGGTCATAAAGCCGTCCGCGCCTGTATATCGCGCTCGCCACTTACAGTTGCAGGGACAGCCTCGGATTTGGATGACCATAACCATCCTCACCGCGTTCCCATTTTAATCCCCGTCTCCGGGGAACCGACGCGATCTTTGTCTTCTCAGCACCTGAAGGCACCGAGCTGACGCGGCTGCCTATGCTTCTCACATCGCCAGCGCAAGAGACTTCCGCATCTTCCCAGGGGCAGAAAGGCACTGTTGGCGCAGAGAAATGGCAGTCGAGTGGCGAGAAAGGGCGAACGGGAGATGTGATCTGGGTGCTGGCTCCGCGCAGATGCGAGGAGCCAGCCGATTTCAGATTTCTGTGCCTTCTGCCAAAGTCAGGGCGTCCTCCACGTCAACGCCGAGATATCTGACCGTGCTCTCAATCTTTGTATGGCCAAGCAGGATCTGGACTGCACGGAGGTTGCCCGTCGCCTTGTAGATGATCGATGCCTTTGTCCTGCGCAGAGAGTGCGTACCATAGTCCTCGCCCGGCAGGCCAATCCCTGTGACCCACTCGTCAACCAGGCGGGCATATTGACGGGTGCTCATATGAGCCGAATGATCGGTTCGGCTCGGGAAGGCATAATCCTCCAGGGAGCCGCCGCGCAGTTCCAGCCATCGGAGCAGGCTGGCGCGAGCGTCATCCATCAGTTCGAACTGGACAGGCCGCCCAGTCTTTTGCTGAACAACGATCGCACGCGTCCGAATTTTCCGATCACATACGATGTCGCCAATCTTGATCTTCACCAGATCACAACCGCGCAGTTTGCTGTCGATGGCGAGGTCGAAAAGCGCTCTGTCGCGGGTCCGTCCATGCTGATCAAGGAAGAAGCGGATTGCCCAAATCTGGCGGGGTTTCAATGCGCGCTTCGCGCCAACTTTGCGTCCCGAATTCCACGACACTCGCTCGCGTGCGGCGGGATCAAACTCTGATAATCCCATGACACATCTCCACTGGCCATGATTGGCCAGGGGAGAAACGTTCAGACGCGCCGGAGGCAGCAGAGCTCGCGCTGTTCTGTAAGGCAGGCAAAAGTTAGCGAATTTCGATAAACTCACCTAACTTCCCTATAAAATCGCCTCTGTCCTCGACCCTTACCGGTCGTTCAGTTGCCGATTTTCCGTTGCCAGGTGCGGCCCGTCCGCTTTACTATTCGTGCGTCGCCGTCGTTCAGAAACTGGATCATGGGGGCAGCAATATCCGCGCCGGTTCGCATGTCAGTCATTTCCCCGGTCAGACCGGGCTAAGCGCCGTCCCGTGACCAACGTCTGGATGACGAACAGCAGGATCAGGATAAGCGCTATCGTACCTACGAATAGGTCAAATCCCGACAGGACACCGAAATATCCTGGACCAGAGCCCAGGACCATCATCATCACCGTCAGCCCGATCAGCATCAGCCGTAATTCAGTGGGGCCAGCCGCCAGATAGGACAGCTTGAACTCTCCCAACACGCGAGCGGAAAGATAGGCATGGATCGACAGCAACAGATAGCCGGCCAGCGCCACCATGGCGACGTCCATGGTAACAAAAGGGCTGAGACCGATCCCAGCGAGAATCAGCAGCGTCGCGAAGCCATCGCAGCTATGATCGATGAAATAGCCATAGGAGGGACGTTCGATCCGGCGAAAGCGCGCAATGCTACCATCCATCGAGTCCCCAAACCATTGGACAACATAGCCCGCGATGGCGAGCAGCAACCATGATGAATGCAGATTGCTCCCGACATAGCCCAGGAAGATCATAACCGCGCCGATCATGCCCAAAGCGGTGAGGCGATCAGGCGTGACCCATGGGGGCATTTGGGCGCAGAGCCAGTTGAGTAGCCGCCGTTCCTTTGCGGCAAGCCAATTTTCTTGGATCCTGGAAAGTGAGGCGGCGTTCTGTAAGCCAATTGTCATAGGCCCTTATGCGGCCATCGGCTTCGAGGGGCAACGTACGAATGGCGCCTCCGGCTAAACGTCAAACGCATGGCAGATCATGTTAATTTGCAATCCACGACCCATTGCGGCCGTTCAGCGGGAAATCTCGACAGTGCAAGTGCGGATGGTCAGCTTTTGCTTTTTCTCCCGCCCACCACTGGCCAGAGGCGGCGTTCGATAGAAATTTACTGCCGCAGCTGATTATCGGCGTCCGAAATGAAAGGAGCCGGCCCTTTCAGACCGGCTCTTTCGCTATGTCATTTCTTTCGACCCGCTCAGTGCAGCTCGAAATTCTCTTTGACCGGCCCACGTGTCTGATTCCAGAGGTCCACAAGCCGCCACGGCCAGGACAGGAATACGCGGCCCTTCGAGTTATTATAGTAGCTGCTCGCCCTCGGGTGGGTCCAGATCATGTTCTTCATCTGGTCTTCCACGG
>NZ_OBMU01000004.1:104182-139910 GCF_900218065.1 Novosphingobium sp. Chol11
TGCCATCCTTGCCGCGCACCGTCACATTCCAGACGGCTTCGGCATCGTCATAGCGCAGGGCGACCACTTCGGTGTTGAAGCGGATGTTGCGGCGCAGGTCGTATTTGTCGGCGACGTGCAGCAGATATTTCTGCATGTCCACGCCCTTGGGATGATAGTGCGTCCATTCCGGCGTGATTTCGAAGGAGTAGGAATAGAAGTGGCTCGGCGTGTCGACGCCGACGCCGGGATAGCGGTTTTCATACCATGTACCGCCGACCTCGGGATTCTTCTCGATGACGATATGCTCGTAGCCAGCCTCTTCCAGCTTCAGCGAGGCCGCGAGGCCCGTCATGCCCGCGCCGATGACCAGCACCTTGAAGCCTGCCTGCGGCGGCGTGCGGCCTTCGATTTCCTTGCGGGGCTTGGGCAGCTTGAAACCGATCTGGTCGAAGAGCAGCGGCAGGAATTCGTCGGCGACTTCCTCACCCACGCCGACGCTCATCATCCGCTGCATCAGCTGTTCGGAAGGATCATCTTCCCGCGCGGCGCCCGGCGTCGTCAGGACATGCAGCAGCTTCGATCGCAATTCCTGGGCATATTCGTCCGGTATCTCGGTCCCGGGAACCGCGAATGGCGGCTTGATGTAGTTACCGAAGATGTCCAGCATCACCGCATCGTGCGTGAGATGCACATAGACCATCAGCAACGTGTGGATATTCGCGCTATCCAGCGCTTCCCGCAGCTCATCGCTGTCAGGCAGCGGCAAGCTGCGGTCGTGCCAATCTCTCGCTATTACCGCGGTTTCTGCATGTTCGACCATCTTTAGAACCTCTCCGACTCAAGATGTGACGAGTATCTTCGACGCCAAACCGAAGCCGAGACGCACGCTCTTCGTTTCTAGCGACAGCGCTGCCATCAGTATCACAGCGCCTGGAGCACCTCGATTATGTGTCCGTCGAGATCGGTCGCATAAGCCAGCTTGAGCCGATGCTCTGACATTTCCACGACAGGCACGGTGATGCGTCCGCCAGCCTCGATGAACGCCGCCACAATCGCCTCAACGTCACTTACCATGAAACCGATCACTGTTTCACCAGGCGCGGGCATGGGCTTGTTGGGATAACGGATCAGGTTCAGTTGCGGGCTGCCTGGGCCGCCATTCGGTACGACGAGAACCACTTCCTCCAATTGTCCCGGACCCTCGCCCCACTCGATATAAGTCAGCCGCGAAAGGCCAAGCGTCTGAATGTAGAACCGTTCAGCCGCGGCGAGATCGGCGACGACGAGTTTGGTGAAGGCAAAGCTTTGGGCTGTCATGAACTAACCTTGTTCTTATGAGAAAGACGGGCTTCGGGCAGCGGTTGAAACAATTATCGCCCGGTACTTATCGCTTTACGGTGCCCAATCGTCGAGCATGTTGAACCGGGCGACGCCCTTGCGGCGAGGCATCATGACTTCAGGCCGCAGGTATGGCCAGTTGCCAAACCAAGACAGTTTTCATGCCAAGTCGCTCATCAGGCGACCAATCGCGGCGCGACCGGATCTTCTGGCACATTTTTTGGCTTGCCGATGTCATACACGCGGCTGAGTAGATTGATGAAGTTAGTATCGCGCACCGGATCCGTCGGCATGTCGAAAATTTCGCCACGAGCACGCAGATCGCTCACAAATATGTCGAATGCCATGTCGACAGTGATGTCGTCGCTGTGGTCACGCGCCAACTTCAGTTCAGCAAGGTCGCTGTAGACCGTCGCTCCCCAGTGCAACAGCAGGCGGAACTCATTGGCCGGAATCTTTGCCACCACCTTGTCATCGGTCATGATCCGCCAGCCATCGGACGTCTCGGGGTCGGCCGATATTTTCGAGTGGATGGCCAGACCTGCTGGCCGACGTTGGTCGACCGGACCGCAACCTTGCGCCGTGTGGAACATCATCTCGTTTTCAACGACGACACCGCGGCCCCACATGGGAGCCTCTAGGCAGACAGGATCTTCACGTGGACCATTGGGCCAATAGTGGAACCCACCGCCGATCTCGCCCTGATAATACCATGCAATGACCTGTGCCTTCTTGGCCTGCCAGCGACGGAAAAGTCCAGATTTCGCCATGGTGTTCAGCAGCCAAGTAGGCGCATTGTGGGCATAAAGACCACGGAACTGCGTTCCGTCAACATGCGGGGCCCCGCCGGAACCAGCAGGACCTTGCATGTTGCACATCAGCTGGTCGCACTCCACATAAGGAGTGTTCCAATATCCTCGAACGAGATTTAGAAACTTCGGATTATAAAAGCAGTCATCCAGTTCAGGAAAATAGTTCACGCCATCACGAGCAAAATATCCGCGAAACACCGGGTTCATAAACATGTCCCAAGTGGGCTTGAATCCCTCAACCGGTGCACCAGTGGTAGTGGCAATGACTTCTTCCGGCGAAGAGAAATATTGTGCTAGAATTAGATCCCATGGGCCTTCACGACGAGCGACGCCGAGCATACGCCGGTGCTGATCTTCCGTGTAGAGGTCGTCAACAATGACCGGGGGGGCGACCGGCAGAAATGTTGAAGCAATATCTTTTGGCATGGGCGGTCCTCTCTCAATTTTTAGCGCACCTGCTGCACTTAGGCGACATTTCCGAATCTGATTTCCGCATATAGCTTACCACGACTGCCCGTCCCCATTGCCAACGGGGACAGACGCCACAAGCCTGACCCGGCGAAGGCAACGCTCCGCCAGGTCCGCGATTTCACTTCCCTCCAAAGCGGTAGCGCAGCTTCACCCCATACATGCGAGGCTCGCCGTAGAGGCTGGAGAAGATGCCCAAGCCGTTATAGCTGTTGGAGTTGCCGACCCTATACAGCTTGTTCGTGGCGTTGTTTACGAACACCCCGACATCGACGCCACTTTCCGCGACATTCCGCCAGTCGAGCGAGGCGTTGAGCAAACCATAGGCCTCGAGCACCGAGCCCGGTTCGAACGACGGATCACCCGCCGGCGCCGTGGCCTGCGGCGCGAAGTGCGAATAAGTGACCATGAAATTCAGGTCGCCCATGTGCGGAGCAATCGGAATTTCTGCATTGGCGCGGATGTTGTATATCCATGGAGTGACGAACTGGAAGGGCATGCAACGCGCATCGACCGCCCCACCCGGTCCAACTCGAGCAAAACCCCCGCCGGGTACGCAGGTGAAGTCGCCGAACAGGGAGGTGTAGTTGAACTCCTTGTAATCAGCGTCGGTATGGCTGACCGTGCCGCCGATCTCCAGCCCGGGGAATGGCCGGAAGGAAGCTTCAGCTTCGAAACCCTGGATCGTCGCCTTCGCAGCCAAAATCTTGGCGCCCCCGGCGAAGGTGGTTGGGTTGAAGTCCGTACCGGGACGTTGAATGTTGCTGTAGTCGGAATAATAATAGGTGACGTTCAACCGGCCCGGCACCGAACCGAGCCGCCAGTCGGATTTGAAGCCCACTTCGTAGCTGGTCAGTTTTTCCGGCTGGAAGGTTTGGAACTGTTCGTTGACAGCGGTAGTATTGAAGCCGCCCGCTTTGTATCCGCGCGTCACCTTGCCGTAAAGCATTAGGTTGCGCACCGGCCGATAATCCAGGCCAGCTGTCCAAGTCGGTGCGCTGGTCTTGAGCGTTGCGTCATATTCGCAATCTTCGAGCGTGGGCTGGGCCGGTCCGCCAATCCCACAACGGAAGGTGCCATCTGCCAACGGAGTGCCTGATCCGCTAAAGCCCTTTGTCGTATCCCAAGTGTAACGGTAGCCAGCTGTCAAGCGTAAGCTTTCGAGCGCTTCGGAGAAAGCGCCGAAATCCAGGGTGGCTTGCGAATACAAGGCCTTCGATCGGTTGGTTACGCCGATGCGAACGCGGCTGCCAGGGCACAAAATGGAATTTCCGGTATTCTGCGGCGCGCAGAACTGCACCGCCGCCGCACGCCATATACCGGCCGGCTTCGTATTGATGTAGAAGCCACCGGCTGTGAAGTTGAGGTGCCCATCCAGCATTTTGCCCTGAAGTTGCAGCTCTTCCGTGAACTGCTCCGGATAATCGCGGGGACCGCCAGCATTCACCGCATTGGTGTAGCCGGTGGGCGCAATGCCGAATTCGTCTGACAGACCAGGAACAGGGAAGCTGGGGAAATTCGCGCTCTGGCTGTTCTGATAAGCCTGCAGCGGCGTTCCGTCCTGATCGACTGCGTAGTCCGACTTCAACTTCTGATAACTGACGATGTTGCGCAGCGTCAGTTCGTCATTCAGCTCCAAATCGGTCGTGTTGATCGCGCCCCAAGTGTCGATCTTGGCATAGCCATCGACGTCCTGGCGGTTAGCGCGCGGGCCGATCTGATTGGCGATCGCCGTTTGACGGCGATAGACATCGCATGATGCGGGATTGGGTGCGCGAACAGCGTCGTTGCAGGGAGCGGCAACAGACGGCAAGCGGAATCCGCGATTGATGTAGCCAGCGCCGTTCGTATTTGACCGGGAGCCGTACACCATCAGATAGTTTGTAATCGATTCAGTCGGGGTCATCAAAATACCAAGACGCCCCGTGTACCAGTGCTGGTCGTCGCGCCACTTGTCCCAGACAAGATCATGCGTGAAACCGCGGCGATCGTAATAGGCGCCAGCGACACGGATCGCGAGCTTGTCCTCGATGATCGGCACGTTGAGCGCGCCTTCGAAGCTGCGCAGATTGTAGTTGCCGAAGCTGCCCTGGACATAGCCTTCGAAGCGCTCTGTCGGGCGCTGTGGCGTGAAGAGCACTGCGCCACCTGTGGTATTGCGGCCGAACAGGGTGCCTTGAGGGCCGGACAGCACCTGCACGTTGGCAAGGTCGACGAACAGACCCGGGCCACCCTGGAGGCTGAGGCTGATCGAGGCGATGAGCGGCACTTCGCTCAAATAGCTTGCGACGGACGGAAGAGCGAGAAAGCCGGTGGATTGTCCGCGAATGGAATAACTCTGCACATCGCGGCTCCCCTGCCCCTGGGTGCCGACGACGAGGGACGGAACGTTACCGTAAAGATCCTGCGGCTCGCTGATATTCAGTTTATCCAGGGTCTCGGCCGAAAAGGCGCTGATCACGATCGGCACGTCTTGCGCTCGTTCAGAGCGGCGTTGCGCCGTGACCACGATGTCCCCGAGCACGCCATTCGGAAGCGATGCCTGTTCAGTAGCGGATGCCGCCGCGTCCTGCGCCATGGCTGGCGTAACGAATGCCGCTGACGCGATGCTTGCAAGCAAAGCGACACGATATTGTCTAGTCATGAAAAGCCTCTCCCTATGATGAGCGCCCCTTTTATCGGGACTGATTTTTGGCCGGTTGGCATCTTTTTGACTTCGTTCGGTCTTGGCTGACCCAAAACACACGCCACACATCGAACGCCGTTGTCTAAGCGCCACATTGTCCACAGGAAGATGAGCCAATCGATGCCATCGAGGAAGGCACAATTTATGAATACCAGCATAACAGAAACTGCAACCCTGCTTTTCGCCACTTGCACAGCTATCATGAACCCGTAGAAGGCGACGGGTTCGACTTTTCGTTACTTGGCTTGCGGCAAGGAAAAAGATAGACAGCTAGAAATCTCGAGCTGCCAGACGCTCGCTTCGGTGAGTTATTTGATCTTTCCTGTTCGATTTATTGCCAAGACTGCTTTGGCAACGATGAAATCGTCATTTGGATCAGTTCGTTGAGGGCTAAACAGGAGGCAGGAGCCCCTGTGATAATCTTTATAGGAGATGGGAAAATAATGCGTATGTTTGCCATTGGCTTGGCCGCACTCACGACAATGAGCGCAGGAGCACATGCCGCTGAACCGAAATCTCATCATGTTCAAAAGATCGCTAAAGACATCTACCTATTCGAGCCGACTGAAGCACATATCAATAGCAATACGTTGGTGATCGTTAATCAAGATGACGTGTTGATCGTTGATAGTCACAATGATCCGCGAAGCGCCAAGCAGCTTGTAGCAGATATCAAGACGGTCACGTCGAAGCCGATCCGCTATGTCATCAACACACATTTCCACTTCGATCATGTCGGCGGCAACGAAGTGTTCGGTGACGCAGAGATTATTGGAAGCGTCTTCACTCATCATCAACTGAGTCACGATTCCCTCAAAGGCCGTACCGCGCAGACAATCCTCGGCCCGAACGGCTTGATACAGCAGTGGACCGATGGCCTGAAGAAATCGATTGCGGCCGAATCTGACCCAACTAAAAAAGCAAAGTGGCAGAAATCTTTAGCAGAGATCACCGCGTCCAACCGGAGCGTGGCGGAAGAGGTCGAGACGCCTCCGACGATAGCGGTCAAGGACAAGCTGACCCTTTATCGTGCAGGCCGCGAAATTCAGGTGATCTTTCCGGGAAGGGCCCATACTGCCGGTGATCTGCTCATTTTCTTGCCCAAGGAAGGCATTGTCGCCACGGGAGACTTCTTCGAGAATCTAAAGACTTGCTGCGGCTTCTGGGGGGACGCTTATCCTGCTGAGTATGTCCAATCCCTCCAAGTGCTCAAGGAGCTTGACTTCGAAACGGTGGTCGCCGGTCATGGTCCTACCATCTCAGGTGATGCAGCCAAGTTAAAGATTACTGCTTATCAGATGTACTTGCTCGATCTCTATGAACAGGTCGCGTCTTTCAAGAGACAAGGCCTTTCCGCACTTGAGGCGTCAAGAAAGCTCGACATGTCGAAACACAAGGTCAGTTTTCCTGACACCCCGGGCCCGGCAGAGTTTCGCGGTGAGAAGCCGGACGAGGCTGTGGTGAGGATTTACGAGCTCCTCGACGGGAAGGATTATCACGCTGCGGCGCCATATTGAACCGCGCCAGTTAAATTGGGGGCGGTGAGGAGCCGCCCCGCCTTTTCAAATCAACAAACCACTCTGATCCAAATGCTGCTGCTGCGAGTGCCTTCCTGCCAGCGTCAGCCAAGGGTTTCAGCGAACAGCGCCATCATCGCAGCCCAGGATCCCCTGTCCGCAGCCGCATCGTAGCGCGCGAAATCAGGCATGCCCATATCGGCCGCCGCCGGGTTGGTGAAGCTGTGCACGACGTCGCCGTAGAGGTGCATCGACCAGTCCGCGCCGCCATCGCGCATCTCCGTCTCGAACGCAGCTCTTTGCTCCGGCGGTATTGCCGGATCGTCGGCGCCGATACATACCAGCACCTTCGCCTTGATGTTCGCCGCGTCCTGCGGCGCGACGGTGGCAAGGCCGCTGTGAAAGCCGATGATCGCGCGGACCGGCGCGCCCGAACGTCCGAGCTCGAGAGCCATCGTGCCGCCGAAGCAATAGCCGGTCGCGGCGATGCGCGCCGCATCCACCCGCTCATGCGCAGATAGCGCCTCCAACGCGCCGCGCGCGCGATCGCGCGTCCGCTCCGGTCGCTCGCTGAGCGCCTTTATCAAAGCCATGATTTCCGACATGTCCTCGCACAGGCGCGCGCCGCCATGGAGGTCGCAGACCAGCGCTGCATATCCAGCTTCCGCCAACCTGCGCGCGCGGTCATGGACGTTCGGTCCAGGACCAAGCGCCTCTGGATATAACAGCACGCCCGCCCGCTGGCCGTCAGCGGCATCATCGATATAGAGCGTCGCCTCCATATCGATTTCGTCGCCGCGATAGTGAAGTGTTTCGGTTTTGATCGTCATGCACTGCTCCTGTCGTGCCGGCCGCAATTCAGCCCGGGCAAATAATCACGCCATCAGCGCGCGCGTCGCTTCAACCATGGTCCGCGCCCGTTCCAGCGGCGTCATGCCGGTGGGCGCACGAAACGGCGCCTCGACCGCCAAAAGCGCACTTGAAGGCACAAGCGGAATGAAGCTGGCGATGTCGAACTCGCCCTGGCCAGGAGGCAGCCTCGCAACCGTCGCCTCGGCCCGAAGGTCAGAGGGCGCTTCGCGGGGACCATCGTTGATCTGGACATGGAAAATGCGGTCTTGCGGCAAGGTGGCGAGGTCCGCCCAGCTGCCGCCGGTCCGGATGATGTGCAGCGTGTCGATCGTGAGGCCGATCTCCTGCCCCACCGTGTCAGCCATCGCCAGCGCATCCGCAGGCGTGCGCACGGTGGACAGGGTGAATCCCTCGATCGCCATCCTGGCCCCTGCGGTCCGCGCAATCTCCGCCAGGCGGCCGAAGGATGCCCGTAGCCGCTCCGATTCCTCATCGAAGCACAGGGCGTTCACCGTGCCGTTTAATTCCGCAGCCAGCGCAGCCGATCGTTCCAACAAGTCCCAGTCCGTATGCGGCTCCAGCATGAAAGGCTCGACAATACCGACCGCAAGCCCGGTATCGCGCAGTGCCGCCAACACTTCGGCTTTTGCCGCCTTGTCGGTCGTAAGGTCACGGTAGGGGCCAAGCGGCGTCGGCGTCACGAACAGGCTGACCGCATCGCAGCCCAGTTCTGCGGCCACTTCAATCAGTTCGAGCGCGGTGACGTCATAAAGCGACAGGTGGTCAAGGCACAGCGACCGCATTGTTACTCTCCTAAAGAATGGGTTATCCTGATCTCGGTATAGTGGCCATGGTCAACGCATGGTCAGTCCGCCATCCACGGAAATCATCTGCCCGTTGATCCATTCGCCGTCGGCTGACGACAACATGGCGACCATCGCCGCGATATCCTCGCTTTTGCCCAGCCGCGATGCGGGCGTCTTGCGCCGCATATCCTCGGCCATGGCTTCCGGCAGGGTTTTCAGCACCGCGGGCGTCATGATGTAGCCGGGAAGGATCGCGTTGGCGCGTATTCCCTCTGGTCCCCACCGATTGGCGACATGGCGGACCAGCGCGCCGATCCCCGCCTTCGCCATGGCATAATAGGGCCGGTCGACGTCGCCCATGGTCGCGGCGGCCGATGAACTGTAGATCATCGCCCCGCCACCACGCGCGAGCAGCCGTGGCAAGGCATGTCGGGTTGCGCGCGCCATGCCTTTCAAGTTGACATCGATCGTCCGTTCCAGCACCGCCTCGCTCGCCTCGATGGCGTTCGTGTCATCGAAGATGATGCTTTGGTCGGCGAAGTTGGCGTGGAAAATGTCGACGCCGCCAAATGCCTGTTCCGCCTGCGCCACAAGCGCGGCGAAGGAAGCATCGTCTGCTGCATCGAAAGTCGCGCCAACCGCCTTGCCGCCCGCCGCGAGAGCCTGTTCGACCACCGCCGCGATCCCTTCCGCTTCACCGGGAGGAGCGGCGACAACCACGGACGCTCCTTCGGATGCCAGCCGTAACGCCGTGACCGCGCCGATCCCCCGGCTGGCGCCAGCCACAATGGCCACTTTGTCCCTCAGACGTCGGCAGATGGTGTTTTCTGACATGCTCACTCCCTAAATGAGCGGTGGCTGTGCTGCGTCTTACTGCAACCCCGGTCTCAGGCTTCGAGAAGCTGGCGGGCGCTCTCGTGCAGGCTGGGCGGAGCCTGATCGCGCAGGAACGCGATCCGCCCTTCGATCAGCGCTTCGGTCATTTCCGGCTGGGTCGACACCCAGAACTTGTTTTGCGCGACCTGCTCCAGAATGACCTGTGAAGCGGCGGCGAGGTCCATCCCGCCGGCCTTCATGATGTCGTGCATTATCTGGCGGTGGCGCGCCGTGCTGGTCGGCTCGTCCTTGCCCGCGTCCGCATCGAAGATGCTGGTCTTGACCTGCCCAGGGATGATCGAACTGACGTGGATCGGCAGCTTGGCCAGTTCCATTTCCAGGTACAAGCATTCGCTGAATGACTGCACTGCATGCTTGGTCACCATATAGGCGGTTTGGACCGGCATGATGCCGAACGACCCGATCGACGCCAGATTCGCGACCCACGCTTCCTGCCCGGCCTTGATCATGTGCGGCACGAAGGCGCGCACGCCGTGGATCACGCCATGGATGTTGATGTTGAGCGTCGCTTCCCAGCGTTCCACCGGGATCTCCCAGGCGTAACCGATCGTCTCTATGCCTGCATTGTTGACGAGCAGCCGGACGCTTCCATATTTCTCGAAAACCTCATTGGCCAGCCGATCAAGCTCGGCGGGTTTCGACACATCCACGGTCATCGCATCTGCCTTGCCGCCCGCGCCGCGAATTTCCTCGGCAACCTGTTCGGCGCGCTCAGCCGAAATGTCGGTCACGACGACCGTCATCCCCACTTCGCCCGCCCGGCGGGCAATCCCGGAGCCGATTCCCGCACCGGCGCCCGTGATAACGGCTACGCCGCCGGAGAATTTTTCCTGCTCAATAGTCATTTCCTGCTCCTTCAATTCAATTCTGTGGCGAAGAGACGCGCGGTGCTCTCGAGAAGGATGCGGCCGCGTTCCAGCGGCGACAATCCAGCAGGCGCGCGGAACGGCGCTTCGATGGCTATTCGCGCGGTCGGCGGAAGGACGGCCAGCAAACCGGCGAGATCGAATTCACCCTGGCCTGGGGGCAATCGCCCATGGACCGCTTCGTCAAACCTGTCTTCGGGCGCTACGATGGGTCCGTCATTCAATTGGACATGGGCGATCATCTCGGGTGGCAGGGCGGCGACGTCGGCCCAACCGCAGCCTGAGCGCATGACGTGAAGCGCATCGAATGTCAGCCGGACGTTGCCTCCCGCGGCCCGCGCTGCGGTCAGCGCGTCGGCGGGCGTGCGCAAGGTGGACAAGGTGAAGGATTCCACGGTGACCGGAATATTCGCCGAAGCTGCCATCACGGCGAGCCGCCCGATCGAGTCATGCAGGCGCGACACTTCCGGGTCGAACCCGATGCAGTTGACGCCTCCCCCCAATTCAGCGGCTAAGGCGACCGTTCGCTCGAGCAGCGGCCAATCGGGATCTTCGCGCAACAGGCATGGCTCAATGATGCCGACGGCGAGCCTGCTGGCTTGGATAGCGTCGATGAGTTCGCGACGGGCGGCGTGATCCGTCGTCAGGTCCAACGCCGGTCCCATCGACACCGGGCTGATATAAAGTCCGACGCCAGCGCATCCCAGTTCTGCGGCGACTCGCACAAATTCGCTCGCCGTCAGATCCACCAGGGAAAGATGATCGAGATAAAGCCGCACCATTCACATCCCTACCACGCCCGACATTATCCATCCCGTCGAGCCGCGGCTCCCGGGAGCGTTTGGCGGGACCGTATCAAGGGGTAAGACGCGCCTCAAGCCAATTATCGAAATTATTACGAAAATCGTTGGCCTTGACCTGCACGGCTGTTATGATCGCCGGAAAGTTTACGGAGAGTAGCATGCCTGACCAGACGCCGACCGTGATTCGCCCGGTTGCAGAACCTCGTATCGTCGATGCAGTTTATAACCACGACCAGCACGATCGCATCGTGCGTCTCGTCCGCGAGAAGGGTCCGTGGGAAATGATTCTGGCGCAGCATTTTTCCTCTGCCGAGGAAGTGGTGGCGACGTTGGCGGGTGCCCTTCCTGAAGGTGTCACGCCCACCTTCGACATGTTCCTGACTCCCAACTTCCGCGGCACTCTCGCCAAATATGGCTCCTGCCTGTATCCGGAGATCGAGGACTGTTTCCTCAATCAAAAGTTCCTGGACATGGTGCGTGGCTACTGGAAGGCGGACTATGCCAGCCCGGACAACATGCTCTTCAACATCAACGGCGCTTGCCAGAGCCATGATCCCGCGCACGTCGACGGCACGACCTTCAGGGGCATCAATCTGCGCAACACGCCCCTTTACATGCTCAATACGATGGGCAAGTCAGGCCTTTTCCAAAAGTGGCAGTCTAAGCGGGCGCAAATCGTCACGTGGTTCTACAAGGGCACGATCGGCGGCGGCTTCACCTATTGGCCCAACGGGCAGTTCGCCGAACCGGCGCGCGTCGCGGCCCCGATGTGGAATCGCGGCGGCGTCGTCGAGAATGAGATGATGTTCCATCGCGCTGAAGCCAATGGTCCGATCGACCAGCGCATGCCGAAGGGATTGGCGCTTGAATCGCTGTTTGGCGCCGATCCCGATGTTGCGGACGGATGGCAGATCACCACCGGCGGCGAGGTAATTCAAAAGGTGCCCGCGCAGGAGATGCGCCTGATGCTGCATTGGGCGGCGGAAATCTTCATGGACTATGCTGAACTGAAGATGGTCATGGAACATACCGACGACCTGACGCACGATCAGGTGTTCGATACGTTCATCAAGGATTTGCGCGCACGCGGCCACAGCTTCGAGGTTCCGTCAGATCCCATCCACGATCAGGGCTTCATCCAGCTGCTCACGAACGTCTATGATACCGGATCGCCGCGCATCTATCCGGCCGAGGCGCCCGGTCCGCATCAACAGCAGCTCGCTGCCTGAACGAAGGCGAAGGCCGGTCCGTGTCGGCCTTCGCATCGCAGGCTCGCCGCAATCAGCCGGGCGGATCCTGCGCCAGCGCGTGCATCACTGCCTGCCTGTCGAACTCCTCGCCTCTATTCAGCGCGACGGACTCCAGCAGCTGGGCGAAGGTGTGCGCCCATACTGGTCGCCGATCGCTAAAGCTTGCCTGTTCCGACCGCAACAAGGGAAGCGCCGTTTCGTCCCGCGCAGCAAAGGCGCGCGCCGCAGCCTTCCCGAAATCCGTGCCGGCTGCTTCAAACGAGCGGAGGTGCCATACACTCACCGCGCCACCAATCACGATCTCTCCCATCTGGCGTTGAAGAAGAAGTGCTTCCCGAGGGTGGAAACCGCGCTTGGTCATCCCTTCCAGCCACGCTTCGGCACGATCAAGCTCCACCTCTGGTCCCATCCCGCCCGTCAAATATTGTGAGACCAACTGTCCTGGGCCAGTGAGCAATTCGAAGAGCGTAACCGCATGGCTGGCAGCATAGAGCGTCCAATGCTGTCCGCAGTCGCCTGGGAAATCATGTTGCTGCGCCGCACGGGCAGCAGCAAGGCGGACCAGCTCCTCCCTATTAGCGACATAGCCATAGAGAACCGTGATGGTTACGCCAAGCCGGTCTGCGACGGCTCCCATCGTCAACCCATCAAGGCCCAGCGCAAGACCTGCGTCGAGCACCTGATCGATGCTTAATCGGCGGGGCCGACCAACTCTCCGTGTCTTCGCGCCATTTGATGATCCCTCGGAATCTTGTTTCATAAGCGATGAATGACAGCAGCTACGCGCGCCATCAAGGCGGTCTGACCAGATGCAGCGGGAAGCGGGCCAGTTTCTTACGGCATCCAGATACTGGCTGGATGAGGCATAAGCACACGAGGGTCGTAATACGATCGGGCAGGTTGTCGCGGTATCGAACAGAATACCCTTGCTAGCATCCTTTGCTCGATGAGATGCCTGATCGGCCCTTAATCGCAGTCAGCCGCTGTAGGGGCTTTCGGAAACCAGGCATATTCAATAATGGTCAATACGGGCCATCATGCCGCCTTTCAATTCACCAGGACAATGGGATATGGCAGCAATCAAGGCCAGGAATGGCAGCTATTGCTATTGCGTGCTCTGAAGCGGACCGAGCAAAAAGTCCCAGCTTTACCGATTCTGGCCTGCCGCTCTATCGGGGCTGAGGCACTAAAATCGCGTCACTTCAGGCGCTTATCTTTCGCGAAGCCAATTCTCCACCCTGAGGCCCGGAACACGGTTGAATTCACGGATATTGTCCGTCACCAGCGTGGCATCGAGCGCGAGCGCATGCGCCGCGATGAACATGTCGTTCGCCCCGATTGGGGTGCCGTTGCGCTCAAGCGCTGCGCGCAACGCGCCGTAGTGGCGGTCTGCGTTATCAGCCAGCGGCAGCACGGGAAGACGTTGGAGGATGCCCTCAAGCTGCGTGGTCAGCCGCTCGGAACCGCGCCGTTCAGCGCCAAAGCGCAATTCGCTGGCAACGATAATGCTCGTGGCGACGGCATCAGCCGGTAGCGCTGTGATCCGCGCACCGATTACACCTTGGGGATGCCGGACCAGGTTCGACAAGATATTGGTGTCGAGAAGATACATGATCAGAAATCGACATCGTCCGCGGGGAGATCGTCGATCGGGCCAAAATCCTCCTCGATCGGCTGCAGGGTTGCGAGATAGGCAGCCAGCGACAGGACGGCCGCGGGTTCGATGATCAACCGCTGCCCTTCCTTGCGGATGATCGCGTCCTCGCCCGGCAGTTCAAACTCGCGCGGAATGCGGACCGCCTGGCTGCGGCCATTTTTGAACAATTTGACGTGGCGCTCGGCGTTCATGGTATCTCCTTGGCCTATGACAATAGCATAGGCCACTTCGGAAGGCGAGCCAGTGAGCGTTCCAGTCAGCGACCGCCCTCCTCGTCGGCACGGTGGCATCGGCTTAGTGGAGATGGCTGGCAACCCATCGTCTATGCCCCCAGTTTTCGCATCAACCGCCCCGCCGCTCCCTGTTCGGCCGCCAAATTGCGGTTATACGCCAGTGGCATACGGGCGCTTTTCCAGCGCAGCGCATCCATGATGCCGGCGAGATCCTCGCCACTGACGAACAGATCCTGGTTGAGCCCCACCCGCGTCGAGTGGGCGCTGACCCCTTGGAGCAGCCGCGCCAGATCATCCGCAGTGAGGTCCGGAAATGCTCCTCGATCAAACGCGCGCTGGATCATTGCGCGGTAGAGCGGCCCGATCGAGCCGGCGTGCAGGGCCGCCGCCCCAACATCATAGACAATGCGCGCCGGCTGCGCCGGCCTGCCCGGCAGTCGGGTCAGCACCAGCTTGCCGTTCGCGTCAATCCGCCCCACCGGCTCGCCCGGCACCGCCGGGCGTTCCTTCAACTTCCGCACCTGCACCCGGCGGAACAGCGGGCCGTCTTCAATGCCTGCCGCCTCCAGCCAGGCGCGAATCGCGCGCATGCTCCGCGGGCTCAGGAACGCGGTGGCCCCCTCCCCTTCGACATCGCCCTTGGTGCGTGGGACAAGCAGCAGTCCCGCTTCGGGATCGGTCGCCTCCAGGATGTGCCCCCATTCGATCGCGACCAGTTCGGACGCGCGCAGCCCGGTGTCATAGGCGGTGGAGAGCAAGGCGCGGTCACGCAGTTCGGGGAGCGTGTCGCCCCCGCTGTCGAGCAGCGCGCGGATGTTCAAGCCCCGCGGCGCGTCGGACACGACATCGCGGACCGGCCCCTTGAAGCGCAGCGGCCGCGCCTGGCGCTGCGCGATCCCCTTCTCGCGCCGGATCGCGCGCAAGCGCAGTTTGACCAACGGCGCTTGGGTCGGGTCCTTGAGGTCGAGCAGCTGGTGCAGCTTGGCGATCGACGCGCGATAGCGCGCGAGCGAGGCGGGCCGCGCGCCCAGCCCTGCCCGCGCCTCGCAATAATCGGCCACCGTCTCGGGCGTTGCGGGCAGCGCGATCCGGCCGGTGCGCCGGCACCAGAGATCGAAAGCTTCAAGATCGGACTTCAGCGCGCGGATGCTGTGCGGCGAGGACGCCGCCTGAAAAGCGGCGATCAGATCCTCGTTGAGGGTGATGCGCTCACCGGCGCGCATCAGCAGCACCGCTTGCGCAAGATCGCTCGGCTCTTTCTCCACAGGCAGGTCGATCGCCGCCGCCAGGCCGCTTGGCTGCCCTCCCTCGTCCGCTTCTTCGTCCACGATGCGCGCCGCTCCTCGGCCGCGCTTCTAGCGGGTCAGGGAGTCGTCCGTCAAATCGGTTTCTGTGATAACTGCACTTATCACATGTTCATAGAGATAACTACCCTTCGCCGCTTTCTTTAGGATGCTTCGAGTTGAATAACAGGTTGCCGAAGGTAGATAATATCGACATTCTGTGTAATTCATAGAGGAGAGCAATTCTCCTTTTTGGGGCACTCAGATGGCTATGACTTCCTCCCCTCCCCTGCCCGATCTTGTCGCTTATGCCGCAGCCCAGGCGGCGCTGGTCCGTATCGAGGAGCGGCTGCGGCTAAGCCCGGTGCGCCGGCCCTGGCGCGCGCGCATGGCGTGGACCGAGCGTCAGGCGCTGGCGGCGATCGATGCCTGCGACCTGGCCGCAGACGCGCTCCGCGTCGATAGCCGCGGCCGCGTGCAGACCAGCGCCTATGACCTCACCCACTGGAAAGCCGCGATCGGCGCGCCGGTCACCCTCGCCACGCTGCGCGGTGACCCTGCCGGGCTGCTCGCCTGGCTTGCCGGTGATGCTCCGTTGGTGCGCGATCGGGAGGATGGGCTGGCGGCGATCGCCCGCTGGCAAGCGGCGTGCGCAGCGCTCCCCCCTGCCCCGCCTTTGCTCCACGCGGCACGCATCGCGGCATTGTGGCGACAGAATGCGCCGCTGGGGAAGGGCGACGTCGTCGCCAGCCTGCTGATCGGCGACCGCTGGGGTCCGGGGCGCTGGACAGGGTCGATCGGCGGGCTGACCGCGCTCGGGCTGCAGCACGGCGGGGCCTCATGGAAGGTGGCGCGCGGCGCCGCGCTCGATCGGCTCTGGCTAGCCGCGATCCGCGCCGGTGCCGAAGCGCATTGCGAGACCGAGATACGGCTGCGTGGCTATGCCCAGCGCGCGGCGGGTGTTCTGGCGCGGCGGCGGCGCTTGGGCCGGTTGAAGGAGGTGATCCTGTTTGCGATGGCGCGGCCGGCGGTGACCAGCGCCGCGGTCGCGCGGCAGCTGGATCTAACCTCGGCCGGGGCGATCAAGCTGCTGACCCTTGCCGTCGATGAAGGTCTGCTGGTTGAGCGCAGCGGACAGGCGAGCTATCGCTCTTATGCGATTCCGGTGAGCGCCCCCTCCCCTGCCCCCGCCGGATCGCGCAGCGGCCCGTTCGATGGCGATATTTGGACGGACGAGGGCGAAAATGCGAGCTTCTCAGAGCCTGCGTGAGAGGGAAAATGGTCCGCGGACAGGGTTCGGTATCGGGCAACCGCGATGACGCTCTACGGGCTTCTGAGAGCAGTTTAGGAGCATTTCACGCTTTGTTCACCTAGAGTGGTGCTCGGCAGCCATGATTGCGTCGTTTCCCGACAGATCTAAGGGCGTGACTTCGGACTTTGCTGATCCATGCCCCTTCGCCCCGAGTGGGCGATCGGCCAGGCGAGCCGCGGAGATACAATGAATTGTGCAACAGAGCATTTCAGTCGTGCTCATTGGCATGTGCTACCAAACGTCAACGACGAGTTGTCGATACTCCCCGCCTTCAGTGCATTAACGACGAGCCCTTTCAGCAGCCCCTCAACCGAGCACGCGAGAGGACAATTAGTGTCACTCGACCCGTGTGGGCACCGCGGCGGGCCTGAAGCAGAGGAGATTGTGCGCGAAGACTATGCGCGCTTTAGATGGTTCCCTCGCCTCCGACAGCTGTCCCCTTGGAGTTTCGTGGAGATGAACTCTTCGCATGGTCACTCAGAGAGTGGCTGCGCCTGCCGGTGGTCTAGCCTTAAATGGAGTACTTTCCTCTCTCTTCCCTAAAACGAAAATTTCACAATCCGCCGCAGGCGTAGGCGTTAATGTGTTATACCTTAAAGTTAGAAGGTTAACGACGCGTGCGGCGCTGAGAAACGATGGAAAACCGGCGATTCGTGAACTGTGGATAGAATCTAATAACACGCTGATCCAAGTCTGATAGCACGCTGCTGAGATTCTAAAAACACGACGCCTCATGTCTGATAGCACGTTCGTCTTTTTGGGCGGTGGATAATTGCAGGTGGGTCAGCCTTTCGACGCCTATTCGGATAGGACGGTTAGTGTTTCGATTTGCTTTTCAGCGATCGAGCCCAAACCAAAATTTCGTATCGGCCGGGTTGATCAAATTTGAGCGTGTTATCGGGAATGTGGTCCGCGCATGTCGTCGTGGTATTGGGAATGCGGCTTCGGCCGCCCTACCCTTACAAGGACTGCTAAGACCATGTTGCTCTCGTCCTCTTCATCCCAGACACCACTGCCGACGAACAGCGCCGCAGAGGTGGCGACGTTTTCCTGAAGCCGACGTGTTTTAGGAATCATCTGAGCTGCCCGCTCGTCGTTAAAGCTACGTGAGGACCGAGCCCGAATTTGATCTAATTGTTGCGATAACCGCTGCCAAATGTCGATTCCTGAAAACACGATGGCAGGATGGACGCAGCTCGTCTTAGCGAAAGATCATCAAGATGCATGAGGATGAGGCTGACCAGTTCCTTGCCTCATGATTGGAAGATTCCGAAGCAACATTACCAATGATCGAGTTTCAGTGCGACGGGAGGCAGAGGCCCAGCTGGCCGTACATTCCTCGAGGTAGATGCCTAAAAAAATCGAACTTTACCTCGGCGTAGACTTATCGGCACTCTTGCTACGACTGGTGAGCGTTGCTGCGTTTCACTCCGGCATCTTCGTTCAATGAAGGGAGCAATGAAACGCCATACCAGTCTTTGAAGGGGCCAAGGCTTATATGTCGCGGGCAGACTCCGGTTTACGTGGCGCCACAGCGTACAGCGGGCAACACGTTTTGGATCTTCGCCGCGACCGCGATTTTCAAGAGGCGCCGCCCGCTTGATAGCTCTCGAGCCTCAGAAACCCGGAAGATTATATTTGTTGCGCTCGTGATGCTTCTTCATGAACCCATAAAAGCGTTTCGAATAATTTCTCGGCATTTCGCCAGGATTACTATTTAGGAACGCATCAAATTGCTTGATCAGGACGTCCAAGTCCCAACCGGGGCATTCAGCTTTGATCGCCGTATAGGTTTCGGGATCAAGAACCTCATGAGCCCGCCCACCGCGGCGTTTCGGTGTCGATGCAGCGGCTGCGGCGTAGCTCAGATCATGCGGGTCGCTACTGGGCTGGGGCTCGACAACCTTAAAGCCAGAAATCACGCGCTGAACCAGCTTGCGCGTTAGGCTTGGATCAACGATTTCCTGAGCCACAACTTCTGCTGGCTGCTTAGGTGTCTGGTTGACGGGGGCAGGGGACCTAGTGCTCGTTGGCGAGCGAGCAGGGGAGGGGAGGCGACTCCGGTTGCGGGGCGCGAGTTCCTGATGGCCCTCCAAATAGCGACGCATTACCATCTTGAGTTTGGGGCGCGGCGTTTCGGCGCCGATTACTTCCAGACTGATCTCAGGCAGAGTGTTGGCACGCGCGAGTTCGAGAATCTTGTTCTTGAATGAGGGAAGGGAGCTTTCACTGCCACTCTTTTGATGCAACGTTTCAAAGCCGATTGTAAATCCTTCGGCACCGTTCCCGCCGGCGTGTTTGCGGCTGGCCCGGTATAGCCATTTCCCCAAACCGCTTGTGATTTCGAAATAGAGAGGGGAGATAGCGAGAACGTTTCGCCTATCCATGACCCCGTCGAAGAACCACTTCGATAATGTGATCTCCATCCCCAGCGATCGCTGTGTCCGTTCGTCGACTAGATGAGTGTAACTATCAATCCATGAGAACGTTGTCTCGCGGGTTTTGGAATTGGCTCGAATGTTAGTTTTAATCGTCGTCGCCTGAAGGCGATCGAGAGCACCGATCAGCCGCTCATAGGCTCGACCGCTGACTCCCCAGCAGATCCGTTTTAGAAGGTCGCCGGGCTGGAGTCGGATCGTAGGCGAGAGATCATTTTCGCCCCGCTCGCGCAGCTCGTTCAAGTGAGACGCGAGATAGATCATTATGTCAGCGTCCCAAATGGTAGCCATCCCGTATTCTGGGTTGGCAGAGACATGGACTGTAACCTGCTTATCCGGACTCACATATTCGATTGGCTTCAGGCGCTTCTTCTTCGACAGGCTGAAGAAGGGGCGCTGCATCGTCTCCTGGTAATCTCGCAAAGAAATATCGCTGAAATCGGGGAGCGTGAAAAACATTTCAAACTGGACGCGGCGTCCGCCGACCATGGTAGGCGATGTCTCCATATTTGGGTTCGTCATGCCATGTCCCACGCGCGGGACAAAGGCGCTAAGTTATTGAAATTACGAGCATAATCGAGGTTTTTCAGAGTGGCGAGACTACTGAATTCCCAGGCGGATACGACCGTCATTACCGACCAGACCTCTTCAAAATTTTAGCCCTCTCGATTAGGGGCCTCAGTGCCTCAAGGATGTCGTCCGGAGATAGATCCGTGGGATTGATTGTGATCGTGAGCCCTCGGGCCCTATCGCGGTCGACCTGACCGATCGTCGATCCTTTCGCCTCTATCGAGGTCTTCTGTACCCGGCCGGTGCGGCTCGTCGTCGCCTTAACGAGACGGGCCACGACATCGGCGCCGCTGATCGGTTCCTCATCGCCGGATTGCCGAAAGCTCTGCTCGGCGGCAATCTCCTTCGCGGCTGCTTCCATCTTCTCACGGAGCGCTGAATTGCGAATGGCGGGAAGGAGCTTGTCGCCATGGCGAACCTGCAGGTCCATCGGCGAACTGAACGCACTGACGATCGATTGGGGGATCTCGGTGAGGCCAATATAACGAGACAACATCGACTTGGAGAGCTTCACGCGATCTGCGAGGCGGGCTTGGACGCCATCGTAATAAGCTTCAACGGCCGCCTTGTAATTCATACCCCGCTCGAGATCGGAGATGTCCTCGCGCTCGCGATTTTCGATGTCAGCAAGCCTGAAGGCGGCTTCATCGTCGAGATCCTCGATGATCGCCACCAACTCGATGTCAGGATAATGGTTGGCATTTAGCCAGGAAATCGCCCAGTGGCGCCGCGTACCTATGACCAGCTCATATTCGAGAGCAGCGTTCTTCGTGCGACGAACGACGACGGGGATTCGGTTGCCATTCTCCGCCTGAATTGAATCAATTAGGCTCCGAACACGATCTTCGGTGAGCAGCGCATAGTCGCGCGCATTTCCCGGCCAGATCGAACACTCCGAAGGCTTTAGCCGAATCGTCGGACGCTTCACCATTCGAGCAGCTTCTGTGAAGCCCTCAAGCCGGCGCGCAGTGAACGTGCGCGCCGCTCCGCTTTGTGTTACTTCGACCTCGGGTGCGCGCTCGGGCGCTGGCGCCGCAAGTGCTTCACCGATCAGAGAACGCCGGCTCATGCTGCGACACTCGCGACGGTGTCATTGGCGCGCTTCGAAATGCTTTGAGACGGCCACTGCTCGCGAATTTGTTGAAGAACCTCGTTGAACACGGAATCGAGATTGTCACGGCACCGCTGATAGGTCGCATGTGCAGCGGACGGCTTGCTCTCGTAAATCGAGCGGAATGCCTGAGTGGCGTTCTTGATCTCCTCGGAGGCCAAGATGGGTTGGCTCAAGAGGAAGTTCGCGTAGGTCGCCTGCATCATCTTCCACATATCGGCCTCGCCGGGCTTACTTGGTGTGTAAGTCGAGCAAACCACCCGAATAAAGCCGTAATCAACAGGTGTACCATTCTCTTCAAGAATCTCGATGTTGTCTGCAATCGTATCCATAAAATGGATTGTCGACAAATAATCGAGCTGTCGCGCTGGAACAGGGACTAGGAGACCGGTTGCGGCGGCCATCACATTCAAGCCCAAAAAGCCCATAGCCGGCGGTGGATCGAGTACGATAACATCGAAGTCTCTGATGATGCTTTGGATGCCGATGCGCAGTCGTTGCAACCCCTCACGGACAGCCTGACCGCCTTCACGCAACGTAGCGGTTAGGTCCCACTCGGCATCTTGAAGCCCCAAGCTGGATGGAACGATCTTGATCGTCGGCCATGCGGTCGCATGGATGGCTTGGCGGAAGTCATCAAAGGTGCTTCGCGGTGACAAAAAGTTACCTAGGGTCTTCTCCTCATCGAAGAGAGTCTCCGGCTGAATGTCGAACATTGTGGTAGTCGAAGCTTGCGGGTCGCAGTCGATGACGAGAACGCTGTATCCATGGAGCGCCAGATAATCCGCAAAATGCTTCGTGATCGTGCTTTTACCTACGCCGCCTTTGAAGTTCTGCACAGCGACCACTACGGCGTCTTCATCTGCAGCCTTGCCGGGATGGATGTGCAGCGTTTCACGAATGGTAGTCAGATCTTCGAGCGTATAATAGCGACGTCCATTGCCAAGCTGCTTTGGAGGAGCGAGCCTTCCTTCCTTCTCAGCCTTTGCAAGCGCCTCGGGCGTGCGTCCGACCAGTTCCGCTGCTGCGGTCGGTCCGAAGGTGAGGTCCAGAACCTTCCGATCCTCGGGTTTGAACACGACGGACTTAACTCGATCGCGCATCATCTCGCACGAGCGAGTCATCGTCCGAAGTGTGTTTACGGTATACGACATCTTCGTGCCCCCTTTGGATCAAGCCACCTTTGACCCAGTTCGTATTCCATGCCCTAAAATAAGCTCAAAAGTCAAACCGATGCATGATCTGGCACGCGATATCCTAATCTCTACCTCCTCCGATGCAAGCTTGGGATCGAACCCCGACGCCGGCTTCACGAGCCTCAGAGCTGGGCCTCCTGAGCAGCAGACAGCCGGTGCCACCCGCATCGGCGGTCTCCGTTCGCAGGTCATGGGACGCTCCGCCAGGATACGCGATCGGCTGTACTGCCGTCGAATACGACCCAATCAATCCTCTCTCGTTGAGCAGTCCGCTGGCTGGGTAAGCGGATTAACTTGCAGGCCTCGCCCGGAGCGGCGCAACCGTGCCGTCAAAGGCTGATGTTGTGTCAGCCCCCACTCCAGCCAGCACTCTGTGACGTTCAACCGGCTGGCTTGCCCATCGTAGTCTACAGGCGAGCAGCATTCTCGGCGATAGCTCCTGGCGAAATGCATCGCGAGGCAGGGGCGCCTCCTACGACTCCAGGAGTAGAACATTGGCGTCGGCGTCCCCTGCCGCGGATAGCTATAGTGAAACCAGCGGCTTTAGTACCCGGCGCATCAGGTGCGGCCGAGGCAAAGCTTGCACGTCTGCCATGGACGCTGCCAACTTGGATGTTGCAGCGGTGATAGCCGGAGGTGTGTTGAAGATTACGGCCGCACCTGGATCATTGGCGCAGAATAGTCTTTAGCTCATCGGGCTCGTCGGGTCGCCGCCCTCTGGATATTCGAGCAGCTCGAGATAGAGATCGTCTCCGGGCTGCTCGAAATACATATATGCGATATCGGGGCTCATCCGGGCGCCCCACACCGCTGCATATCCAGCATCAATCAGCTTCTTGGACCAGTGATCGATATCATCCACCCGAAAGCGCAGATGATGCACGCCCTCACGCCCGCGCCTGATAAAATCGCCATGGGGAGTGTCGCCGTCCGACCATTCGATCAGTTCAATTTCGAGCGCGCCGATCCTGCCGAACGCGAACCTGAGCGTGGAATCCGAAGGAGGGCTGCCGCGATAGGAGGCCTGGCTCGGCCCATAGTCGGTCAGCTTGAACGGCCCGAACAGCGGGGCGTAGAGCCGCATTGCATCCTCCAGGTTCCGGACGACAAAGCCAATCTGATCCGGCGATGGCAAGCCGAGCGACGCCGTCGAGTGCTGTAGCTGTTCTAAATTGGAGCTCATGGCTCGTACGTCCTCCTGTCAACTCTCGGTTCGCGAAATGTCTGGGCACGCCTCAACACGCACTATCAGGTCGACGATAGGCCACCCCCGGACTTGCGCGGAATGTTGATCATCTCGTGTGCGCACCGCGCATGAAGATATTGACGGCCAATTCGATCTGCTGCTCCTTTTCTTCCTGTCCTGGGTCGTCGGCGCCGAGCAGCAGCGCCTCGTGAACAAATGCCAGGACCATGGCTACGAACAGCCGCGTGCGTCCGGTCTTGCCTTCCATCTCCAAGCCATTGCGACGCAGCCATTGTGCAAGCGGTTCGATCAAATGCAGCGCGTAAACGCGCCTCGCCTCCGGCATGAATTCGGCGAATTCCTGCTGGTCCTTCAGCAGCAAACGACCCATCTCTAGATGGGCGGGCTCTGATAATCGGGAAGCAAGCGCCAACGCGAAACGCGCTAGGGCCTCTTGCACATTGGCGCCGTCCTCAGGCGCGAGCACCGGAAATTCAAGCCCTCCCTGCGCCATGCACGCGCGAAAAAGATCGGCCTTGCTGGCGTGCCACAGGTAAAGCGTCCGCTTCGAGATTCCGGCGGCGAGCGCAATCTCGTCCATCTTTGCATCGCGGAAGCCCTTGGAAAGGAAATGTTTTCGCGCAACGCGCAACAAGTCAGCCTTCCGGTCAATGGGTAAGGCAGACGGGGCGGCCGGCTCTGCGATTTTACGGGTCGCGTCTGATCTCCGGCTCATCGGCATTGTCTGTCTGGCTATCCACGAGTTGGTCCGATCACGCAATGCTTGCATGGGTAAACTCGTGAGTCTACCCATAAGAACGATTCGTCGAAGCGCTGCAGGAGGATGGGATGGGGAATGGCAAGGCGGATGAGCGAGGGCAGTATGGCGCCGCCAGACCCGCGACTATGCGGCTCGCCCGTGTTCACGGCAAAGGCGACATGCGCATTGACGAGGTGCCGGTTCCAAAGATCGGTGCACGTGACGTGCTGGTCCGTATCGGAGCCACCGGCGTGTGCGGCAGCGATCTGGGCTATGTCGCGGGCGGTGGACTAGGCGGGGACGCTGAATTGTTGGAGCCGCTCGCGATCGGGCATGAATTTGCCGGTACTGTCGAACAGGTCGGCGACGAGGTGGTCGGCATTGCCCCTGGGCAGCGTTGCGCCGTGAACCCCGATCGCGGGATGATTGGGGGCGGTGGGGGAACAGGTGCTTTTGCGCCCTTCATCTTGATCCCTGATGCACGGGCCGAACAGGACATCTGTTTCATCCCGGACACGCTGCCGTTTGACAGAGCGGCCTTGGCCGAACCCCTGTCGGTCAGCCTGCACGGCATTAACATTGGCGGCGTCACTCCTGACAGCAAGGTCGTGGTGCTTGGCGCCGGACCGATCGGCTTGTGCACCGTCATCTGTCTGCGACATCGCGGCGTAGAAAACATCGTGGTCGCTGATCTGTCGGATGCGCGGTTGGAGCGCGCCCGCGCGCTCGGCGCCTCCGTCACCATCAACCCCGGACGCGAGCGGATGGTGGAGAAGATCGGGCAAGCACATGGAACTGGCGAGCGGTTCGGCATGCCGTTCGTCGGCACTGATGTGTTCATCGACGCTGCGGGATCGCCGAAGGCTCTGGAAGATGTTCTCGATGTAGCCAAATTCCGCGCGCAGATCGTCATCGTGGCGCTGCACAAGAAGCCGGTGCCGATGAATCTGTGGAAGATGATGGCCAATGAGTTCAGCGTGTCTGGATCGATCGCCGACGACCGGAAGGATGAATTTTTGGAATGCCTGGCGATGCTGGCGAGCGGATCGATCGATGTTAGCCCGCTTATCAGCCACCATTTCGACTTCGACCGGCTCGAGGAGGCGTTCGAGACCGCCGCTAACGTGGATGGCTCCGCCAAGGTCATCGTTACGTTTCCGCAGGCAGCTTGAGGGCATCGGCCCGCCGGTGCGCGCGCAGTACAGCATTGAATGGAGAGGGTATGAACAACAGCGTGGCCGCCGAGCCGCACGACATCCACATCGACGACATGGCCGATCCGGTCGTGACGCAGGCGATCGCGGCGGCGCGGCAAGGTGATCCCGATCATCCCGACCGGCTGAGCGTCGAGCAGGTCCTCGCCCGCGCCACGGCGGCAGCCGACGGGCTGACCGATTTCGGGGCGGACCAAAGCTTTCGCGAGCGCATGGCGGTCACGCTGCAGGCGTGGGACGAGGATGAAGGCCTGACAAGGGGCGGCCGCATCACGCTGCTCCAGCATATGGTGCGCGTCATGGCCAACCGGCTGCGGATAGAAGATATCGTCAAGCGCTATCCCGTAATCCTCGACATCGTTATAGACAGGCCGTTGTTCATCGCCGGGTTGCCGCGTTCGGGCACCACCCATCTCGTCAACTGGCTGGCGCGCGACGAGCGGCTGCGGTCGTTGACGCTATGGGAGTCGGAAGAGCCGGTGCCCGCCCACGTGCCAGCGCCTGGCGACGTCGACCCGCGGCAGGCGCGCAGCGCCGAACTGTGGGGCGCGTTTGAAGCGATGTTGCCGCACATGGCGGCAATGCACGGCATGGACGCAGCCTCAATCCATGAGGACAATGAACTCCTCTACATGGATCTCAACTGCTACAGCTGGGAATATCAATCGCGGATCCCGCGCTGGATCGACCATTATTTCGCGCATGATCGCACGCCCAGCTATGCCTATGAGAAGAAGGTGTTGCAGGTGCTGACCTGGCACAGGGGGCCGAACCGCTGGCTGCTGAAATCGCCGCAGCACATGGAAAATCTGGCTGCGATTAAGCAGGTGTTCCCCGATGCGACGATGGTCATCACCCACCGTGACCCGATCGCCGTCCTTCGCTCGCTAACCACCATGGTGGGCTATTGCGATCGCATTCGCCGCGACCCGGTGGACCCGCCCGCGCTCGGCCGCTTGTGGCTTGACCGTATTGAGCGACTGCTGCGCGCCTGCGTCGACCAGCGGGAGGCATGGGGTCCGGAACAGTCGGCAGACATCCTGTTCCACGAATATATGGCCGATCAGGAAAAGGTGATGCGCCAGGTCTATGCGTTGGCCGGGCTCGACCTCACGCCAGAGGTGGAGCGCCAGCTGCTGGGCTATCTCGAAGAAAATCCACGCAACAAACACGGCAAGGTCATCTACGACCTTGAAGGCACATTCGGGATCGACGAGGCCGAGGCGCGCCGCCGCTTCGCCTTCTACTACGAACGCTATCCGGTCCGGCTGGAGAATTGACCGCAATGGCATCAGTTGCAGAAGGGCGAGGATCAGCGGCTAACGCGGGAACTGCTCTCGGTCTGCTCGCTGACGCGCACAGCACCGGTCAGGGCGCTCCGGGACAGATAAGCTCGGGCGCGCATCTCCAAGTGTATCGCCTCGCAGGGCGAAAAGGTAAGTGACATGAATTCGATGCATCATGATTTCAGCGGCGCCAAGGTGCTCGTCACGGGAGGAACCAGCGGGATCGGCGCAGCGACGGCTGCCGCATACCGAGCCGCCGGCGCGGAAGTGACGATCACCGGCACGCGCGCTTCTGCCGATCGCTACGATGCCGATCTATCCGGCTATTGCTACCTGCCGATGGACATCGAGGATGGCGACAGCATAGGCGCCATGGCTGCACAGGTGCCCGCGCTCGACATTCTCATCAATAATGCGGGAATGGCGCTGCCCAGCCTCGGCCTCGATGAATACGAACCGGATGTCTTCGCCCGTGCCGTGAACATGCTTTTGGTGGGTGCTTTCCGCGTTTCGCAGCGGCTGACTGACCGGCTGATCGCCAGCGACCTCAAAGGGGGAGCATCGATCGTCAGTATCGCATCGATGAGTTCCTTCTTCGGCATTGCCATTGTTCCAGGCTATGGCGCTGCCAAGACCGGCCTTGTAGGCCTCACCCGTACGCTGGCTGTGAAGTACGGGCCGCAGGGAGTGCGGGTGAACGCGGTCGCGGCGGGTCTGACCCGGAGCGGCATGACAGCGGGCACCTTCGCGCAGGACGCCTGGACAGCACCAACTCTGGGCCGCACCCCGCTGGGGCGCTTGGGAGACCCGGAAGACATTTCTTCGGCAATCCTGTTCCTCACCAGCGGTGATGCCAGCTGGATCACCGGACAAACCCTGGCCGTTGACGGCGGCTATACGGTTGCCGGCTAGTGGTGAAGGACGCCCATCGCCAGCGAACTCGCTACGCAGACAAGGATGCTAATGCCGTGACTGTAGCGGCACTTTCCGGGTTGGCGGCGCGTGCGCAGTCCGCCGGACGCTCATCCGGGCGCGTCGCAATCGCTCACCATCTCATCCTTTGCCCAGGCGGGTAAGGACCTTATCGAAACGTAAGAGCCCCATAGGGAGGTTATGCCATGACCGATATTGCGAGCCAGCGCCTCCTGGAGGGACGCGCCTGGGACGACTTTTGCGAGACGCTGCGTCTGACTGGGCATGAGATCGCGCGCTGGGGTGATGTGCCGGACGCGCAGGATCGCACTGAATGGTATCGCTATCTTACCCGCCTGGCGCGCAACGGGCTGGAGCGCTTTGTTGAGAATAGCGAGCCCGATACTCCGCGGCTTCGCGATACGCCCTTCCGCTGTTCAATCAACGCGCAGCATCCGGGGCAGGATCACCTTTTGTCGGAGTGGTTCGAACCGGGCTACGAGTACCGGATGTGGGGCAACCGCGGCACAGTCGATTATTTTGTGATCGGCGTGTGGAAAGCGGCGCAGAACCTGGACGTGGGCGCGCAGGATTGGGCTGATGCGGGAGTTGAGAGCCTGAAGGAGTTCGACCCGGCGATGCTGTTCACCACCGCTTTCCTGCAAAGCGACAGCATCGACTTCGACGCAGACGGCAATTTCGAAGTCATGCTGACGCGTGAAGCTCCGGCGGATGGACGCAACTGGCTGAAGATCGACGAGGAGAGCGTCGGACTGCTCGTCCGCATCGTCCATCAGGACCGTGCGCGGGAAATCAATCCCGTGATGCACATAGAACGGCTGGATCATCCCCAGCAGCGTCCGGTGCGCCCAGCTGAACTTGCCACCAATCTTGCTCGTGCCGCGCAGATGGTGCGGGGCTATGCTGAACTGCCCCGCGCTTGGTGGTTCGACAATCTGTCGAAGCGCAAGAACCAGCTGCAATTCTCTCGCGGGGTCTATCTCAGCAATGGTGGCGTAGCAGATCGGCACCACGCGTTCGGTGTGTGGGAGAAGCCCGAGGATCACGCCCTCATATTCCATTTTGAAGTGCCGCCTGCTGAAAACTGGATTTTCCAGCTGCTCAACATCTTCCAGGAAAATCTGGACATCTACGAGCAGGAGAAGGGCTATATCGAGAACCGCCGCGCTATTCTCGAACCAGACGGTTCGGCCTATGTGGTAATTGCGGACAAGGATCCCGGCATCGGCGGTAACTGGATCGATGCCTTCCAGCACCGCCATGGCACCATGAGCCTTCGTTTCATCAAGTGCGAAACCCCTCCGAGCGTACGGGCCTATCTGGTGCCGCTCGCCGATTTGGAGAAATCCGGCAGGCAGGCGCTGGCCGAGGTAACTAGCATCATAGCGGCGAACAAGTGGAGTGATGCTGCTGCCATGCGGGCAGCGCCAACCGTCAGCTCCGCCGGAACAGCTCTGCAATAATCACTGGACCGGCGGACGCTCACGAAAACGCGCGTTTGTTTTCGTTCTTCAATAGAGAGACATCATCATGGCTACCCATTTCGAGACAACTGAAACCCCGCTGTTGGACCGGGATGCGCTGCTCGCAGAGGCGCGCGACCGGGCGGGGCTGTCCGACTTCGGCGGCCTGTGGTTTCTGGAGCCGATGGACCAGTTCCTTGCAGCCTCGAACGCGGAGGGTCATCTGACACCTGCCGGCCATGCTGCGCAGACGGAGGTGATCGTCAAGGGGCTGGTCAGCCGCCTGCGCATGGTCGATGACATCAGGCGCCATCCCGAGATACTGGATGAAAAGGTTGAGGTCGCTGGCATCATCCTGGGCCTGCCGCGCACCGGCAGCACCATTTTCCAGCGCCTGCTGGCGAGCGCGCCCGGCATGACCGGCCTGCGCTGGTTCGAGGCGCAGAATTTTGCGCCGTTTCCGGGCGAGGAGCGAGGCAAGCCGGTGGAACGCCGCGCCTATGCGCAACAGATGATCGACGGCTGGCTCCAGCTTGCGCCCGAACTTGCCTCCATCCACCCGCTCGATCCGGATGCCCCTGATGAGGAGATACTCGTCCTGGGGCAGATGTTCGTGTCCACCATGATCGAGGGCATGAACCACGTCCCCAGCTTCACACGCTGGCTGAATGGCTATGACCAGTCGAAGGGGCATGAGGATCTGAAGACCATCCTCAAATATCTTCAGTGGCAAGACCCCGCGCGGCGCGGCAAGAAGTGGATCCTCAAGAGCCCGTCCAACCTTCCCTATGCCGAAACCGCGGCGAAGGCGTTCCCTGACGCCCTGCTGATCATGACGCATCGCGATCCGGTGCAGACGGTGCCGTCCTACGTGTCCATGCAGGCGGCGCTCTACAAGCTGAGCGCGACGCTGACCGACAAGCAGGTCGGCGACTTCTGGTTCCCTCGCCTCGTCGAGTGGATGCGCATGTTCGAGGCTGCGCGTGGGCGGATCGGCGAGGATCGATTCATCGACATCGACTATCGCGAGGTCGGCAAGGAACCGATGGCGCAGGCGGAGCGCGTCCTGTCCCGCTTCGGCATCCCGATCGATGCTGAAGTCGAGGCCGTGCTGAACGAGTTCCTGGCCGGCAACAAGCGCGAGCAGCGGCCAATGCACGACTATTCGCTGGAGCGCTTTGGCCTGGAGGAGGAAGCGATCAAGCGCGAATTCGCCGACTACCGCGCACGCTATCTCAGCTGATGCGGAAACGAGCATGACGATCGCATCGGCGGTGGTCATGACGGGTTATGGTTTGCAGAGTCGACACGCAACTATCTGGGTAAGCCAAAAAAGGCAGCAGAATGGGAGAGCATTGTGGTGAATATGGAAACGCCGGATCGCGGCCTGGCAGGTAAAGTCGCACTGATCGCGGGGGGTGGCGGCATCGGGGGCGAAACCGCGCGGCGGCTCGCGGCTGAGGGATGCAAGGTGATGATCGGCGATCTTTTCGCCGACGCCGCAGAAGCGACTGCCAAATCCATCCGGGAAAGCGGTGGAATCTGCGCAGCACACGGCTATGACCAGGCCGACGACGCCTCCGTGGCGTCGCTGATCGAGGCGACGGTGCGGGAATATGGCACGATCGATTTCCTTCTCGCCAACGCTGCGGACATGGCGGCGCTGACGCAGGACAGCGATTTGCTTGCCATCGATCTGGCTATCTTCGACCGCACCATGGCGGTGGGCATGCGGGGGGTCATGATGTGCGCGCGGCTGGCCTTGCCGCACATCGTTGCCAATCGTGGGGCGCTCGTCTTCATGAGCTCGGGTGCTGCCCATGCAGGGGAGGCGCAGCGTTTCTCCTACGCCATGGCAAAGTCCGCCATGAATGCGCTCATGCGCCATATCGCCCGCCGCTGGGGTCCTGAAGGGGTGCGGGCCAACGCGATCCTTCCGGGGCTGGTCCTCAGCGACCAGGTCAAGGAACGCATGGACAAGGCTGTGGTTGAACAGATGAAGGGCGCCATTCCCGCTGGCCGCCTGGGCGAAACGTCCGATATCGCCGCCATGGTGGCGATGCTGTTTTCGCGCGACGGCGAATGGGTCACTGGCCAGACGCTTTCAGTGGATGGTGGTTCCTCGATGCGGCCTTGAAGCTGCTGCTCTCTAGCTAGCGGCATTAAATGGGAGTGGGGGCGGCCTGATACGGCCGCCCTTAGTCATCGTTCCGGCGCGGCTTCACTGCCGCTGCATCTTCCAGCTGCGCCTGCCGATGCTCATGATGAAGATGGCGCCTGCGGCCAGATAGGCCGTACCGAACGCTCCCGCCGCGAAGCTGACGCCCCCTAGGGCGGCGACGGGCCCCACTACGACAGGGTTGACAGCGTGGGCTCGGCTATCTCATGGAACCCGATGTCCGTGATGACGTCGCTGCGGGTCGGCTTGTGCGCATTCTTGAAGACTGGACGCCGCCCCTTCCGCCCCCTATTTCAACCGGCGCAACTCCTCCGCAGCTTTCCAAGCGTTCATCGCACTCGCGCGCGACTTCACCGCTGGACGGCTCGCATAGTCTCAAGCGAGTTGCAGCGCGGCGACAACACCATGCGTATGGCAGCACGCAATCGATACCCCATCAAACTGAGATCGGCTTTGCAATGACAGGTTTCGGCAGGAGCGGCCGTTCGAGGGCGAGTTGATTACGTCTTGAGTTGGTCGGCAGGTGCCTCCGGGCATTCCTGCTTATCAGGCGCCAAAGCGTTCTTCGGACGGCCACTCTGGCCATCGGAGAATGATCATGGAGATGCCTGAAACCGTACCCACCACCACCGCCACAAAGCGCCAAGTCTGGAACGCCGGACGGACCGTCGGCGCGAAGCGCGCTCTGAAACCGAAGCAAATTTGGGAGATCCGATTTTACCTCAATCAGCGGCACCGCTTGCGAGACAGGGCGCTGTTCGACCTGGCGATCGACAGCAAACTTCGGGGCTGCGACCTGGTGCAGTTGAAAATCGGAGACCTTGTCAGCGGCGGGCAGATCCGAACGCGGGCAATTGTGATGCAGCAGAAAACTGGCCGGCCTGTTCAGTTCGAGCTGCTCCCAGACGCTCGGGCCAGCCTGCTGGCTTGGCTCGAGCGGCGGGGCGGCACGGTGGACGAGTATGTCTTTCCCAGCAGGGTTGATCATAGTGGGCATCTCAGCACCCGCCAATATGCCCGGCTTGTCGATGAATGGGTGACAGGGGTCGGTCTGATGCGAAGCGAGTATGGCACGCACTCGCTTCGCCGAACGAAGGCATCGATCATCTACAGGGCAACCGGTAAACCCTATAGGCGAGTTGTCGTTCAGTTCGCAACTCCGACAGCGCTTGTCGTGCATGCAATCTAGGCGAATTCAGAACTGCAATTTGGCCCGAAAATCATATGCGACAATCATGTGTTTTGCGACAGGTCCGCTCACGCCTATAGCCGGACGTATGCTTATCGGTCCGCTTCTAATAATCAGCCGCTCGTTCATGTCGCCTCGGGAGCGGCTTGGATGAACAATAATAGAACGGTCCCGACCTGTTATTGACCCCATCACGGGACATAGCGTAGAGTGACGGGCGTAGATCGTGCGTAGATCAGACAGAGCTATGGGAGCAGGCGGGTGTTAGATAGACGGCAGGCACTGAGTTTTCTGCCGGCAGCAGCAGCCCTCGCTGTCGCTCCCGCTGCCGCCCGCACCATGTCTCAACGCAGGAAACCGGGATTTCTCTGGGGAGCTGCAACGGCCGCACACCAGGTCGAAGGCAACAATATCAATAGTGATATCTGGCTGCTGGAGGCACTGCCCGGAACACCGTTCAAGGAACGTTCGGGCGACGCGTGTGATCATTTCAGCCGCTATGATGACGATATCGCGCTACTGGCTAAGCTGGGGCTGAACACGTATCGTTTCAGTATCGAATGGGCGCGTGTCGAACCGGACGAAGGGTTATTCTCGGCGGCGATGCTTGCTCATTACGGCCGGGTGCTCGACAGTTGCCGGCGCCACGGGGTCGTACCGATGGTCACCCTTCATCACTTCACCTCACCGCGCTGGTTTGCCGCAAAGGGCGGATTCGAGAATCCGGAGGCTCCGGGATTGTTCGCGCGCTACGCCCGTCGCGTCGTTGAAGCGGTGGGTGACCGCATAGACTGGCTGTGCACGATCAACGAGGCCAATCTGACCTTCGCTCCGGTGCCCTCACTCCTCAAGGCCGCCGCGCAGGCGACCGGTTCGGACACTTTTTCCACCTTCCTGTTCTCGAATCTTTCCAAGTCCAAACCCATCGTGCGCGACTGCCACGCCGCGGCGCGCGCGGCAATCAAGGACGTGCGACGCGATCTTCCAGTCGGATACACGCTAGCGATCGACGACATCCAGGATGCACCTGGGGTGTCCGGGCGCGCCGCCCGGCTAAATTCGGCGTTGTACGACGTGTGGCTGACGGCGGCGCGGGAAGACGACTTCATCGGTGTGCAAAACTACAGTCGCAAGGTGCTGGGCGACAGAGGCTTCGTTATGCCGCAGACCGGTGCGCTCGGTCCCGAGGGCAAGGACTTCTATCCCGCTTCTCTCGGCGGTGCGGTGCGTTATGCCGCCTCCGTTGCGAAGGTTCCGGTCGTCGTTACCGAGAACGGCATTGGCACAGCTGACGATACTATCCGGGTCCGCCACATGGACGGGGCGCTTGCCAGTTTGCGCAACGCGATAAAGGACGGCGTGGAGGTGCGCGGTTACATTCACTGGTCGTTCCTCGACAATTTCGAGTGGCTGTCAGGGTATGGCGAGCAGTTCGGCCTCGTCGCTGTCGACCGCGCCAGCCAACAGCGGATCGTGAAGCCCAGCGCACGCTATCTTGGAAAAGTAGCGCGGGCGGGCAGTTACTGAAGCGGCATCGCTGAACAAATATCCTGTTATCATCGGCCTCCCAATTCCGACTGTCGGCTTTGTAAGTGCGGTCATTCAGGCCTCGATGAGCGAGAAACACGGGATTTCGGATACCCGATGCCGGAAATCCCTGTCGTCAACTTAGCTGGGCTTCCATCATGTGCTTTACGCCACCCAAGACTTTTCCGTTTTCCCGCCGTGATTGGACGCTTCGGGAAAAGTGAATTGGGAACAGATTGCGGGAAAGGCCCCCCTGATGCCTGGCAAAAGCGGTCATAGAGCGGGCTTCTCGTTCCTCCTTCGTCCTCGGAAATAGGCAGGTCCCCTTGATCTAGACCTACTTCAGACCTGCGCTATGCCGCCATCGACCGGCAGTTCGGCACCCGTGGCGAAGCTGCTTTCCTCGCTGGCGAAGAACAGCGCAGCCGACGCGACCTCGCTGGTCCGCCCCATGCGGCCGAGCGGGATCAGCTTTGTCAGCGTCCCGCGCACCTCGTCGGTAAGCGCTGTTCTCAGCCCACGTAGATCCAGGGCATGAGTTCATGAACGCGATTGGCCGGGTAGCCGTTGGCGAGCGCGGTCATTGTCTTGGTCAGCCATCCTCGATGGCATAGAGCATGGCGATCCGACGCAGGATCTCGGTCGCGACCGGGGAACTGGCGGCAAGATCATAGAATTTGCGCCGGACATGTGACCAACAGAAGGCGAGGCTGAGTTGCTGTCCGCGGCGTTTGGCAAGCGCTGTGTATCCGCCATAGCCGTCGACTTGCAGGATGCCTGCAAAATCTCCGAGATGGGTGCCGGGCCGTTCGGCCTTCCGGTCTGCCGCATAGACATAGGCGACCATCGGCGGACCTACGCCACCCCATTGCCGATCATCGCGGGCATAGGCCCATAGCTGGCCAGTCTTCGTCCTTCCGCGCCCCGGGTCAAGCACCGGCGCAGTGGTCTCGTCGGCGAATAGCCGCTCGGATCGGCGCAACTCCTCAAGGGTCCGGTCCCGCAATGGCCGCAAATACCATGCTGCCCGACCGACCCAGTCCGCCAGGGTGGAGCGATCGAGCTTGATATCCTGCCGGGCGTAGATCTGAGCCTGTCGGTATAAAGGAACATGATCGGCATACTTCGATACCGGCACCTGGGCGATCAGCGCTTCGGCCGGGATCCCGCCTTCGACTATCCGCGCCGGAGCGGGAGCCTGGACGATCGCGCCCTCACAGGAGCGACAGCCATAACGCGGGCGTCGTGTCACCAGCACGCGGAAGGTCGTGGGAACGACGTCTAGCCGCTCGGCAACATCTTCGCCGATCTGATGAAGCGCCCCGCTGCAGCAAGGGCAGACCTTCTCCTCAATATCGACAATCTGTTCGATCCGCTCGAGATGCGCGGGCAAGGAGCCGCGGTTGGTTTTACGGGGCTGATCGCTGCGGGAACGCGGCGCAACAGCATCTCTGGCAGCACGGGCATGTCCAAGGGCGATCTCGACATCCTCCAGTCCCAGCTGGAGCTGATCGGCATCGAGTTGCTCAGACCGGCGACCGAAACGATGCCGCATGAAGGCGTCGATAATCGACTGAAGGCGCTCGATCTCGGCGTCCGCCTCGCCCTTGGCAACGCCCAGTTCTGTCAGCCTGGCCTCAGATGCGGCCCGCTCCTCCGCCAGCATCCGGGACTGCTCCAGGACGAGCGCGCGAAGCGCGTCGATGTCTTCTGGCAGGTCCGCTTGCATGAGCATGGTAACAATGAATCAGTGAGGCAAAGCCCCGTCAACCGGCAATTTGCGGGGCCTGCGGTCGACGGCCGCCATGAACCCGGCGCCAGTCCAATCCCTCCAGAAGCGCGCCTAGCTGGGCGGCGGAAAGACGCATTACGCCGTCCTGGATGCCAGGCCACTTGAAGCTGCCTTGCTCCAGA
>NZ_OBMU01000005.1 GCF_900218065.1 Novosphingobium sp. Chol11
CGCTCGAGCCCGACCAGCTCCGCGCCGCCATCGCCGATCGCCGCGCCGAGATGGCTGCGGTGGTGGCGCAGGCGCGGGCCCGGCTCGCGCGCTATACCGGCGACCCCGACCCGCAGGCGACGGGCGACCCGCCGATGCTCGATGTCGATCCGATCCGGCTGCGGGCCGGGATCGATGCGCTTCCCGCCCTGCGCGCGCAGGACGCGCGGATCGCAGTCGCCGAAGCGGACGTGCGTCTCGCGCGCGCCGACAAGCGCCCCGACTGGAAGGTCGGCGTCACCTATGGCCGGCGCGATCCCATGTACGGCGACATGGCCTCGGTCGGCGTGTCGATCGACCTGCCGCTGTTCGCCGGCAAGCGCCAGAACCCCAGGATCGCTGCAAGCGAGAGCCTTGCGCAAGGGGGTCGGTTCGACCGCGAGGCGATCCGCCGCGAGCTGGTGGCGCAGCTCGACGCCGATCTCGCAGACCATGCCATGCATCTCTCCCGGTTGCGCAATGCCCGCGAGACGCTGGTGCCACTCGCCAGGCACCGCGCCGAGCTCGACCGCGACAGCTATGGCGCCGGCAAGCTCGACCTTGGCGCCGCGCTGCTCACGACGCTCGGGCTCGCGGAGGCCGAGGTCGAGGCGCTCAACCGCGAAGCCGACGTCGCGCGCGACGCGGTCCGCATCACTATCACCTATGGGGAGGAGCGGCCATGACGCTCGATAAATCCGCGCTGCGCTGGGGCGCATCGATCCTGGCTGTCGCGCTGCTGGCCGGCGGCACAGGCTATTGGGCTGGCCATCGCCAGGCACCGCAATCGGAGGCGACCACGCCCGCCGGGGCAGGCAAAGTCCTTTACTGGTACGATCCGATGTTCCCCAACCAGAAGTTCGACAAGCCCGGCAAGTCGCCCTTCATGGATATGCAGCTCGTGCCGCGATACGCGGACGGAGGAAGCGCCGGCGCGGCCCCCACGGTCGCCGTCGATCCCGCCGCGCGGCAGAGCCTGGGATTGCGGGTCGTCGCGGCGAAGATGGGCAGCCTTGCCTCGGCCCTCGAGGTCACCGGCACGATCGACTTCAACCAGCGCGACGTCGCCGTCATCCAGGCGCGTTCGGGCGGGTTCGTGAGCCGCGTCTATGCGCGAGCGCCCGGGGACGTGGTCCGCGCCGGCGCGCCGATCGCGGACCTGCTCCTGCCCGAATGGGGCGGCGCGCAGACCGAATATCTGAGCGTCAGGCGGCTCGGCAAGCCCGACCTCACCGCGGCCGCGCGCCAGCGACTGCGGCTGATGGGCATGTCCGACGGCCTCATCGCCAGCGTCGAGCGGAGCGGACGCCCGAACGGCGTGGTGACGATCACGACGCCGATCTCGGGCACGATCCAGACGCTCGACGCCCGTGCCGGCGTGACGCTCGCCATGGGCCAGACGCTCGCCCAGGTAAGCGGGCTCGGCACCGTCTGGCTCAATGCCGCGGTGCCCGAAGCGCGCGCGGGCGATGTCCGGGTCGGCCAGAATGCCAGCACCACGCTGGCGGGCTTCCCCGGCGAGCGCTTCGCCGGCCGGGTGATCGCGATCCTGCCGACCACGCAGGCCGACAGCCGCACGCTCACCGTGCGGATCGAGCTGCCCAACCGGGACGGCCGGTTGCGGCCGGGCATGTTCGCCAGCGTCGCGCTTGGCGGCGATGCCAAGCCGGCGCTGCTGGTGCCGAGCGAAGCGGTGATCCGCACGGGCAGGCGCACGCTCGTCATGCTGGCCGCAGGCGACGGGCGCTATCATCCCGCCGAGGTCCGCATCGGCCGCGAGGCAGGCGGCGAGACCGAGATCCTTGCCGGCCTGTCGCCCGGCGAGAACGTCGTCGTCTCGGGGCAGTTCCTGATCGATTCCGAGGCGAGCCTGTCGGGAATCGAGGCGCGGCCGATCGGCGGCGGTGCGGCATCGGCGACCATCGCCGCGCCGGCGTCGAAAGCCACGCTGTACGAGACGACGGGCAAGATCGAGCGGATCACGGCCAATTCGGTGACGCTCAGCCACGAGCCCGTTCCCGCGCTCGACTGGCCGGCGATGACGATGACCTTCGCGCTCGCCAATCCGGGCATCGCGCGCGGCTTCAAGGCGGGTGACCGGGTCCGGTTCGGGTTCGACCGGCCCCCGGCGGGACCGACGCTGCGGCATATGGCGAAGGTGGCGGGCCAGTGATCGCCCATCTCATCCGCTGGTCGGTGAGGAACCGCTTCTTCGTCGTGCTCGGCATGCTCGCGCTGGTCGGCGCGGGCCTGTGGGCGGTGCGCTCGACCCCGATCGACGCGCTGCCCGATCTTTCCGACGTGCAGGTCGTGATCCGCACTTCCTATCCGGGTCAGGCGCCGCAGATCGTCGAGAACCAGATCACCTATCCGCTCACCACCACCATGCTGTCGGTGCCCGGCGCCAAGACGGTGCGCGGCTATAGCTTCTTCGGCGACAGCTTCGTCTATGTGATCTTCGAGGACGGCACCGATCTCTACTGGGCGCGCAGCCGCGTGCTCGAATATCTCAACCAGGTCCAGGGTCGGTTGCCGGCCAGCGCCCGCAGCGCGCTCGGGCCGGACGCGACCGGGGTCGGCTGGGTCTATGAATATGCGCTGGTCGACCGCACCGGCCGGCACGATCTCTCGCAGCTTCGCGGGTTGCAGGACTGGTTCCTGCGCTACGAGCTGAAGACCGTGACCGGCGTGGCCGAAGTCGCCAGCATCGGCGGCATGGTCAAGCAGTACCAGGTGCTGCTCGATCCGGTGAAGCTCGCGGCCTACGGCGTAACCCACGCCCAGGCAGTGCAGGCGATCAGCCAAGCCAATCAGGAAGCCGGCGGCTCGGTGCTGGAAATGGCCGAGGCCGAATATATGGTCCGCGCCTCGGGCTATCTGAAAACGCTCGACGATTTCCGGGCAATCCCGCTCAAGACTGCGGCGGGCGGCGTGCCCGTCCGGCTCGGCGATGTCGCCACGATCCAGGTCGGCCCCGAGATGCGGCGCGGCATCGCCGAACTGAACGGCGAAGGCGAGGTCGCCGGCGGCGTCGTTATTCTTCGGTCAGGCAAGAACGCCCGTGAGACCATCGCGGCGGTCAAGGACAAGCTCGCCGATCTCAGGAAAAGCCTGCCGCCGGGCGTCGAGGTGGTCACGGTCTATGACCGCTCGCAGCTGATCGATCGCGCGGTCGAGAACCTCACCCGCAAGCTGGTCGAGGAGTTCATCGTCGTCGCATTGGTCTGCGCCCTGTTCCTCTGGCACGTCCGCTCGGCGCTGGTCGCGATCCTGACCTTGCCGCTCGGTGTGCTGGCCGCGTTCGTCGTAATGCGGTTCCAGGGGGTGAACGCCAACATCATGTCGCTGGGCGGCATCGCCATCGCCATCGGCGCGATGGTGGATGCGGCGGTCGTCATGATCGAGAACGCCCACAAGAGGATCGAACGCTGGGAGCAGGATCACCCGGACAGACATCTCGATGGCGAGATGCGCTGGATCGTCGTCACCGAGGCGGCGGCCGAGGTCGGGCCGGCGCTGTTCTTCAGCCTGCTGATCATCACGCTGTCGTTCATTCCGGTCTTCACCCTGGAGGCGCAGGAAGGCCGGCTGTTCGCGCCGCTCGCCTTCACCAAGACCTATGCGATGGGCGCGGCCGCGATCCTGTCGGTGACCCTGGTGCCGATCCTGATGGGCTGGCTGATCCGGGGCCGCATTCCGGCCGAGCAGGCCAATCCGGTCAATCGCTGGCTCACCAATATCTACCGGCCCGCGATCGACTGGACGATGAAGCGGCCCAAGGCAGTGCTGCTGATCGCGGCTCTGGTGTTCGCCACCACGGCCTGGCCGCTCAGCCGGCTCGGCGGCGAGTTCATGCCCAATCTCGACGAGGGCGACCTGCTCTACATGCCCTCGGCGCTGCCGGGCCTCTCGGCCGCCAAGGCGAGTGAGCTGCTCCAGCAGACCGACCGCCTGATCAAGACCGTGCCCGAAGTCGAAAGCGTGTTCGGCAAGGCCGGCCGCGCCGAGACCGCGACCGATCCCGCGCCGCTCGAAATGTTCGAGACGACGATCCAATTCAAGCCCCGCGACCAGTGGCGGTCGGGCATGACGCCCGAACGCCTTGTCGACGAGCTCGATCGCCGGGTGAAGCTTCCGGGTCTCGCCAATATCTGGGTGCCGCCGATCCGCAACCGCATCGACATGCTCGCGACGGGCATCAAGAGCCCGATCGGGGTCAAGGTGTCGGGCAGTGACCTCGCCGAGCTCGACCGCATCGCGCATGATGTCGAGACCGTGGCCAGGAGCGTGCCCGGCGTCAGCTCGGCGCTCGCCGAGCGGCTGACCGGCGGACGCTATGTCGATGTCGACATAGACCGCGCCGCCGCCGCGCGGTTCGGGCTCAACATCGCCGACGTCCAGGCCATCGTCTCCGGCGCGATCGGCGGCGAGACGATCGGCGAGACGGTCGAGGGCCTCGCCCGCTATCCGATCAGCGTGCGCTATCCGCGCGAATTGCGCGACAGCCTCGAAAGGCTGCGGGCGCTACCGATCCTGACGCCCGCGGGCCAGCAGATCACCTTGGGCACCGTGGCAAACGTCTCGATCGCCGAGGGACCGCCGATGCTCAAGACCGAGAATGCCCGGCCTTCGACCTGGGTCTACGTCGATGTGCGCGGGCGCGATCTTGCCTCGGTGGTCGGCGATCTGCAGCGTGCGGTGGCGAAACAGGTCAGGCTCTCGCCTGGGGTCAGCATCGCTTACTCTGGCCAGTTCGAATATCTCGAGCGCGCGGTCGACCGCTTGAAGCTGGTCGTGCCCGCGACGCTGCTGATCATCTTCGTGCTGCTCTACCTCATCTTCGGCCGCTTCGACGAGGCGGCGCTGATCATGGGGACGCTGCCGTTTGCGCTGACCGGCGGCATCTGGACGCTTTATCTGCTGGGGTTCAACCAGTCGATCGCCACCGGGGTCGGGTTCATCGCGCTCGCCGGCGTCTCCGCCGAGTTCGGGGTGGTGATGCTGATCTATCTCAAGAACGCGCTGGCCGAGCGCGGCGCACATCCGGACGCTGCCGAGGTCGAGGCCGCCGTGCGCGAAGGCGCGCTGCTGCGCGTCCGTCCCAAGGCGATGACGGTGGCGGTGATCCTGGCCGGCCTGCTGCCGATCCTGCTGGGATCAGGCGCGGGTTCGGAGGTCATGAGCCGGATTGCCGCGCCGATGATCGGCGGCATGCTGACCGCGCCCTTGCTCTCAATGTTCGTCCTGCCCGCCGCCTACCTGCTGTTGCGCCGGCCCAAGACCGATCCCATCCCTCAACCCGTTTCATCATGAAGGAGAAGACGATGAACCATGCACGACTGACCATTGCCCTCGGCCTCGCCGCCCTGACTGCCGCGTGCGGCAAGAAGGCGGAGGCCCCCGTTGCGACTGAGACCAACGAGGCGGCGCCCGCCGCGACCATGAGCGGCGACATGGGCAACATGTCGATGGCGCCTGACGCGAACGCCGCGATCAAGGCCAAGGGCCATGGCACCGTCACCGCGATCGACAAGGCGGCAGGCACGATCACGCTCGATCATGGTCCGATCCCGGAGGCCAAGTGGCCCGCGATGACGATGGCGTTCAAGGCCGCGCCGTCGATCACCGATGCGGTCAAGGTCGGCGACAAGGTCGATTTCGACCTCTCGCTCAAGGGCAGCGATGGCGAGGTCACCGCGATCGCAAAGCAGTGATCCGCTAAGTTCGACCGGAAAAAGCTGGTTGCGGCGCCGCTCCCGGGCGGCGACGCCCGTGCCGGCCGTCTGCCTGGCTGTGCGCCCGGTCGACGGTTGCGACCGGCAACGCCCAATGCCAGCGGCGTTTCCCTGCGCGATCACCGACAATTTGAGCACGCTTCGCGGATCGCACATTGAACGTGCAAGCCGCCCTTGCTCGCGATAGCCTGAACGGCAAGGAGCCCAGTTTAGATGACCCAGCCAGTATGACCTTGTTACCCGCGACACATCATGATCTCGTGAGCGAGCTTGTCCGTCGTTGGCGAGACGATCCCGGCGCCACCTATCGCTCCTGGTTTCTGTGGGACGAACGGCTGAAAAACTTCCGCTCCATCCGTCGCGGGCTGCAGCAGGTGGTCGCAGAAATCGAAAGTGGGCGGTTCGGCGTCGCCTATCGCGGCTCGTCACTGGAAACGGTTGTCCACTCGATCGCCGAACAGCGGCAGATCTTCAAGGGCGCCGACCATGCCTGGCTGTGGAAGCCCAAGCTGCGCATTCCAGACATCTACGAAAGCCCGGACAACCAGCGGGCGTTCGGTCGCCTGCTCGACAATTGCTCGTGCTGCGATACCGCCGAGGAGATCATCAGCCACATCCGCAGCATAGACGCGCTCAAGATCAAGGGGCTGGGGCCGGCGGCGGCCAACCTGCTCTATTTCCTTCACCCGACGCTGGTGCCGCCCTTCAATACCGCGATCGTCAAGGGCTACAATGCCGTCACCGGCGCCAAGGTGAAGCTCGGGTCATGGGATCATTTTCTCGCCATGCGCGCCGGCATCCTCGACCTCAACGACCGTTACCGCGAGTTGCTCTCCAACGATCTCGGCGCGATCGGCGGACTGTTGTTCGACATTGGCTCGGGCCGCTATCCCGCGCCACCGCTGGAGGATGACGCAACGGCGGCCGACGACTGGCTCGGCAGATTGGAACATGCCAGAGCGGAGGCAAGCCGGCTCGACAAGACAGCCGCCGCGCAGGGCGAAACCGATCGCACGCACGCCGAAATCCAGGCCTGGCTGCGCGACCTCGGCCATGCCCTCGGTTACGATGTGTGGATCGCCGCCAATGACCGCGGTCGACTTCACGCTGGCTGCCCGCTTGGACAGGGATGCCTCGAGCGCCTTCCAGACGCCATTGCGACCTCTCCCGGAGCGGACTCGATCCGCCTCATCGACGTGTTGTGGCTGGCGAAGGGTGGCGACGGCGTCGCCGCCGCGTTCGAGGTTGAACATTCGACCTCGATCTACTCGGGGATCGTGCGCATGCTCGATCTGGCGCTGTCGGGGAGCGATCTGCACGCTGCCGCCGGGCTATTCCTGGTCGCACCGAATGCGCGCGAGCAGGACGTTCGCGCGCAACTCCGTCGCCCGGCTTTCAGCCGTATTGCCGATCTCGACTTCGCCTATCTGCCCTATGGCGAGCTGGAGAGAAACAGGGACGCGATCGCTCGTTTTGGAACGGGATTGAAGGCCATCAAGGCGATCTCAAGCCCCCTTCCCTGAAAGGGGGCGTTTGCGGGAGGGGGCGGAATCCTACGCCAAGCTCGCCCAGATAGCCGGCGCGAGATCTTACTTGTTGCTGCCTTCTACGGTCGCGCCAGAAAGGCGACGGCTCAGTTCTATCCGGCGATGGCTACGCATTTTGAAGGTGTCTGGCCCAACGCGCCGATACTCAATGAAGCCGAGAGAACGCCAAAATCGCTCTGCCGCTTCATTCGCTTCCAGCACGGCCAACCGAATCTCTGTGGCACCTCTCGCAGCGGCCCAGCTTTCGACCGTCGAGTAAATTGAGCGTCCGACGCCACGACCACGCTGTGCGGCATCTACGATCATGAAGCCGAGATACCATGTGCCATCACGCGGATAATCGCGGAGGATGGCCGCAATTGCATATAGGCCGCCAGGCCCCTTCCATCCCAGGACAGCTTGATTGTGGGCGCTCTTTTCGGGCGGCACATCGGAGAAAAGCTCGCGAGCATCGTCCAGCGTGGGCGCGGCCCCGTCCTGCAACAGGAAATAGTCGCTGCAACGGTTGTACAGGTCTGCAACGTCTGCGGCGTCCGCTTGGGTAAGTTTGATCGGGGCTCCCGTCATCATCATCGCGTTTTGGCAGCAAGCACGCGCTGACCGTAATCCCGGAGTTCCCCGTTGGGACCGACATAGCGGTAGAGAGTGACGCGCTCGATCCCGAGTTCCTTGCAGAGGTCGGAAACGGACGTGTCGCGTTGGGCCATAGCAGCCTGAGCGAGCCGCACCTGGGCCTTGGAGAGGGCGAACTTGCGGCCACCCTTGCGTCCCCGCGCGCGGGCAGCGGCCAGGCCAGCCATGGTGCGCTCGCGGATCATATCCCGCTCAAACTCCGCCAGTGTGGCAAAAATGCCGAACACCATCCGGCCCGATGGCGTCGTGGTGTCGATCTGCGCGCCCTTGCCGGTGAGCACCCGCAGACCGATACCGCGATCCGACAGATTCTGCACCGTGCTGACCAGGTGGGTGAGCGTTCGGCCGAGCCGGTCGAGCTTCCAAACGATGAGGACATCGCCGTCGCGCAACGATTTCAGGCAGGCGGCAAGACCGGGGCGATCATCACGGCTACCGGATGCACGATCATCATAGATATTGCCTGGCTCGACACCGGCAGCGCGAAGGGCATCGTGCTGCAGGTCGAGCGACTGCGAGCCGTCGGCTTTGGACACGCGGGCGTAGCCGATCAGCATGGATCACAAACGAAGGTTTGAGGCGGTGACGAACATGAGCACATAAGATTGGGCTATTGTGTATCTTAACCAGCATCTCAATCAAGCTATCTCAAACCGTAGCTCGGAAAGAATAAGGAGCATGTATGCCGCGTCGCGTGACCCTGACCGATCGACAGCGCGAGGCGCTGCTTCACTTGCCGGTCGATCAAGGTGAGCTGCTGCGGCACTATACCCTCAGCGATGAGGATCTCGGGCATATCCGCCAGCGCCGGCGCGCCCACAATCGTTTTGGCTTCGCGCTGCAACTGTGCGTCCTGCGCTACCCGGGCCGGGTGCTCGCTCCTGGCGAGTTGATCCCGGCGCAGGTATCGGATTTCATCGCGGCCCAGCTCGGCCTGACCAGCGACGATCTACTCCTCTATGCCGCGCGCGAGGAGACCCGGCACGAGCATCTGGCGGACCTTCGCCGAATCTACGGCTATCGCTCCTTTTCGGGGCGGGGCGCACGGGATTTGCGCGAATGGATCGCTCGGGAAGCCGAGGCGGCGACATCGAATGAGGATCTTGCCCGTCGCTTCGTTGCGGAGTGTCGCCACACCCGCACGATCCTTCCCGGCTCCTCGACGATCGAGCGCCTTTGCGCCGATGCGCTGGTTGAGGCCGAGCGCCGGATCGAGGATCTTATCGCCCATCGCATCACGCCAACCCTGAGCGAGAATTTGGCTCACCTGTTGGAGGATACGGTGGATGGTCGCGTCACGCGCTTCGTATGGCTGCGACAGTTCGAGGTTGGCGCAAATTCAGCAGCCGCTAACCGGCTGATGGATCGACTGGAATATCTTCAAAGGTTCGATCTTCCGGCGGATTTGCTGGACGGCGTGCCGGCGCATCGTGTGACCCGGCTTCGCCGGCAGGGCGAGCGCTATTACGCCGACGGCATGCGTGATCTGCCCGAAGACAGGCGGCTTGCGATCCTCGCTGTCTGCACCCTGGAATGGCGGTCATCGCTGGCCGATGTCATCGTGGAGACCCACGATCGCATCGTAGGCCGTCTCTATCGGGCCTCCGAACGCCTTTGCAACACCAGGATCGCCGACGAAAAGGCGGCCGTTCGGGACACGCTGAAGTCCTTTGCCGAAATCGGTGGTGCTTTGCTTGGAGCGCAGGACGATGGCACGGCCCTGGACGGGATAATCGCCACCGGGCCTGGCTGGGAACGGTTCAGAACCCTTGTCGCCACGGCCTCCGCGCTGACCAACGTGCTCGCGGCCGACCCGCTCAGCCGTGTGCTGGACGGCTATCACCGTTTCCGCCTCTACGCGCCCAGGATGCTGCGCCTGCTCGACATGCAGGCGGCGCCGATCGCCACGCCTCTTCTGGCGGCCGTTGCGATGCTGCGTAACGGGATCAAGGTCGATCCGCCGGTGGATTTTCTACGTCCCAACTCGAAATGGCATCGTCATCTTTGCGCTGAGCCCAGCGGCGACCACCGGCTTTGGGAAATCGCGGTGCTGTTCCACATCCGCGACGCCTTCCGGTCCGGTGACATATGGTTGGCGGGATCGCGCCGCTATGGCGACCTCAAGCAGCTTCTGGTCCCGCCACAGGCGATAGAGCAGACCGCGCGGCTCGCCGTGCCGCTGCGACCCGGCGAATGGCTGGCCGAGCGCAGGGCTCGACTGGATACACGGCTGAAGGAGTTTGGCCGCGCGGCGCGAACCGGCACGATCCCAGGCGGCATCATCGAGAACGGCAAGCTGCACATCGACCAGCTGAGGGCCGACACGCCCGAAGGGGCCGAGGATCTCGTGCTCGATCTCTATCAACAGCTCCCGCCCGCGAGGATCACCGATCTGTTGCTGGAAGTCGATGAGCGAACCGGATTTTCCGAGGCGTTCACGCATCTGCGCACCGGCGCGCCCTGCAGCGACCGGATCGGCCTGATGAACGTGTTGCTGGCGGAAGGCGTCAATCTCGGTTTGCGCAAGATGGCGGCGGCGACCAACACGCACAGCTTCTGGGAATTGCTGCGGATCGCGCGCTGGCATGTCGAAGGCAGCGCCTATGATCGGGCGCTCGCCATGATCGTGGAGGCCCACGCCGCCCTGCCCATGGCCGCCTTCTGGGGACAAGGGCAATCGGCATCCAGCGACGGGCAGTTCTTCCTTGCTACCGAGCAGGGCGAGGCGATGAATCTGATCAACGCGAAATATGGCAACGTCCCGGGCCTCAAGGGATACAGCCATGTGTCCGATCAATATGCGCCGTTCGCAACCCAGGTGATCCCGGCAACGGTCAGCGAGGCTCCCTATATCCTGGACGGGCTGCTCATGAATGACGCGGGCCGCCGCGTTCGCCAGCATTTTGCCGACACGGGCGGCTTCACCGATCATGTGTTCGCCGCCTGCGCCTTGCTCGGCTACAGGTTCGCCCCCCGTATCCGCGATCTCCCTCAGAAAAGACTCTATGCCTTCACGCCCAACGCGACGCCGGCCAATGTGCGAGCGCTGGTCGGAGGTAAGATCAATGAACCGCTCATCGAGCGCAACTGGCCCGACATCCTGCGCATCATGGCGACGATCGCAGCGGGGATCGTCGCCCCCAGCCAGATTCTTCGCAAGCTCGCCTCTTACCCGCGCCAGAATGAGCTGGCCCTCGCATTGCGAGAGGTGGGCCGCATCGAGCGAACCCTGTTCATGATCGACTGGATTCTTGATGCCGGCCTCCAGCGCCAGGCTCAGATCGGCCTCAACAAGGGTGAGGCCCACCACGCCCTAAAGCGCGCCATCAGCTTCCACCGCCGAGGTGAAATCCGGGATCGATCCGGCGAAGGCCAGCACTATCGCATCGCCGGAATGAACCTGCTCGCCGCCATCATCATATTCTGGAACACCATGAAGCTCGGCGAGGTCGTCAATACCCGGGCCGCCAGCGGTACCCATATCGCGCCTGATCTACTCGCCCACGTCTCGCCGTTGGGATGGGAACACATCAATCTAACCGGGGAATATCGCTGGCCCAAATCCTTAGCGTAGGATTCCGCCCCCTCCCGCAAACGCCCCCTACGATTGAGAAGCGCGGCGGAATCTCTTAGATTGATCGCTGGAGGCTTTGTTCGCGGAGACGCGCACATTGCCTTCTTTTCGTTTTAGGAAGCGCTGCCCTAAGCGACAGAAGCCAGAGCTTTGACAATGCGGCATTCCGCGATGGAGCCGACCATGTATCTTGATCCTATCGGTGCAGACACGCGATGATGGCGGTCACGACGGCGGTGGTTTCCGCGACGTCGCGCACCCTCACTGTGTCGAGGCCGATTTCAGCAGCGGGATAGTCATTCCCACCGGGGAATATCGCATCCCCAATGAACAGCATCCCGTCGAGCGGGACACCGCTCTCGGCACTCAGGCGCTTCAGGCCATAGCCCTTGTCGATCCCTGCTCTGGTCACGTCGATCGATGTCGTGCCACCGAGATTGATCGAGAGCTCCGGCAGCTTCGCGCGCAACGTGGCCTGCAACGCGGTCCTCTTCTTTCGGTCAGGATCCCACGCTTCCTTTTCCTTCAGCGGCGCTGCCTGCCCCAGGCCCGAAAAGGTGATCTGGCTGCCCCGGTCCTCGATCCGTTCGCCCCAGATACGTTCGTCGGCGAGACCGGCATCGGTCAGCGCCTGATCGAAGGCCGTGCGGATCTTCGCCTTCTCCGCGTCGTCGAACAGTTCGGCATAGACCGCGCGCCAAGCGCCATTGATGAACCGATAGAGTTTCGTGCCTGTGGTCGGCATCAACCAGAGACGGTCGAGCGCGACGCCGGCAGGAAGGCGCGAGGCGATCTGCTTTTCGAACTGCGGCCAGTCCCCGCCCGAGATCACCGCCACATCCGTGATGGCGAGCAATCGGGCGAGGATTGCGGCCATATCCTCCGATAACGGCCGCTTGCTCTCGGCAAGCGTGCCGTCGAGGTCGAAGGCGATCAGCCACTTCATGCCGCCTTCCCTGCCGGATCGCGGTAGGCGAGCAGCCTGAGCGCATTGATGACGACGAGCAGCGTCGATCCCTCATGAACCGCCACCGCTGGCCCAATGCCGAGGCCGAGGATGGTAGCAGGCACCAGGAAGGCGACGACACCCAGGCTGACGAAGACGTTCTGCCGGATGATTCCACGGGTATGGCGGCTAAGACCGACTGCGAATGGCAGGTGCGCCAGATCGTCGGCCATCAGCGCCACGTCGGCTGTCTCCAGCGCAACGTCCGACCCCGCCGCGCCCATCGCGATGCCGACCGTGGCGCTTGCCATCGCCGGCGCATCGTTCACGCCGTCGCCCACCATCGCGACCTTGTCTTCGCCGGCGAGCTTCTTGATCGCGGCAACCTTGTCTTCGGGCATGAGGTCGCCCCACGCTTCGTCGATCCCGACTTCGTCGGCGATCGCTTCGGCGACTTTCTGGTGATCGCCGGAGATCATTATCATCCGCGACACGCCCATCTCGTGCAGCCGACGCAACGCGGTCTTGGCAGCTTCGCGAGGCGTGTCCATCAGGCCGATCGCGCCCAGGTCGCGGTCCCCCTTGCGGACCACCATTGTCGTGCGGCCGTTCTCGCGCAGCTTCGCGATTGCGTCCTGCGCGCCCTGCCCCAGCGCCGGAATGCCCTCACTTCCGAACATCTCGGCCTTGCCGATCCACACCGTCTCGCCATCCACGCTCGCGGTGACGCCCCGACCGGTCAGGCTCTTGAGGTCGCCGGCAGTCGGCACGGCACGATCGTTCAGACGTTCGCGGCCGTCCTTGACGATCGCTTGGGCCAGGGGATGGTCGCTCAACGCTTCGACGGCGACAGCCAGCGCCAGCAACTCGCCTTCATCGGCGCCATCGACGGGCACGACATCAGTGATGCGCGGACGACCTTCGGTCAGCGTGCCCGTCTTGTCGAAAGCGATCGCTTTGAGCGACCCGAGGTTTTCGAGCGGTGCACCGCCCTTCACGAGCACGCCGCCCCGCGCTGCACGGGCAACGCCCGACAGGACCGCGCTCGGCGTTGCGATCGCGAGCGCGCACGGGCTTGCCGCCACCAGCACCGCCATCGCGCGATAGAAGCTGTCGCGGAACGGCTCGTCGACGACCACCCATGCGAACAGCAGGAGCACTGACAGGACCAGGACGGCGGGCACGAAGATCCGTTCGAACCGGTCGGTGAAGCGCTGCGTCGGCGACTTCTGCGTCTCCGCTTCGCTCACCATCTTCACGACCTTGGCAAGCGCGCTTTCATTGGAACGGCGTGTCACCTCGATCTCGATCGCGCCGCCGCCGTTGATCGTACCAGCAAAAACCCGGCTTTCCGCGTCGACTGCATCGGGCTTGGCGCGTGCCGCTGCGGCATCTGCGACCGGCACCTTGTCGACCGGGATGCTTTCACCCGTGACCGGGGCCTGGTTGATCGCGCTGGTGCCCTTGATGACGAAGCCGTCGGCAGGCAGGCGCTCGTTCGGGCGGACGATGGCAATGTCCCCGACGACCATCTGCTCGACCGGGATTTCGCTGGTCTGCCCGCCGCGTCGCACGGTCGCGGTTTCGGGCGCGAGCTTCGCCAGCGCCTCGATCGCCTTCTTGGCGCGGCCCATTGCATAATGCTCAAGCGCATGGCCGAGGCTGAACAGGAACAGCAGCAGCGCACCTTCGGCCCATGCGCCCAGCGCAGCGGCGCCGGCCGCAGCGACCAACATCAGCGTGTCGATCTCGAACTTCTTCATCCGGAGGTTGTCGATCGCCTCGCGCAGCGTGAAGAATCCGCCGAAGAAATAGGCTGCGATATAGCAGGCGGTCGGCAGCCATTCGGGCGCGCCAGCGACCAGCCTCTCGATCGCGTAGCCGATCCCCAGCAGCGCGCCACAGGCGAGCGCGAAGATCAGCTCGGTATTGGGGCCGAGAAATTCGGCGTGGCTATGGTCGTGGCCATCGCCGGGGCCGTGCTTCTCTTCGCCCGCGCCGTGGCCCCCGGGGCCGTGGTCGTGGCCGGCATGTTCATCGGCAGCGACCCGCTTGCCCACCCTCACCTTCAGCTTGCGAAGCGCAGCGCGCACCTCCTCTTCGGTGGTTTCGCGGCGATCATATTCGACCCGGACAGACCCGCTGGTGCTGGCGCTTGCCTGGACCACGCCGGGCAAGGCGCACAGCGCATCGCTGACCGTGCGCGCCCGACGTTCGTGGTTGATCCCCGTCACCTGCCAGATCGCATGGCCGTAGCGCTCGGTGATTTCGGCACCTGCGGCGCGCACCATTTCGCGCAACCGTGGCAGCGGCAGCTTGGCGGCATCGAAATGGATGCACAGCGCCGCTGGCGTGTTGCCGTCGAGACAGATCACATGCGCCCGCTCGACACCTTCGCGCTTTGACAGGGTTGATACGAGACGGTCCAGGCAGGCATCGGCCGCGTCAGGAAGGTCCGGCAACAACACTGGAATGTCGAGTTCGAGCTTGTCGTTCATGACGACCTCCTTTCGCTTTTCTTGGTTTCGGCGCGCGCGTCGCGCAGGATTTCGACACCGCCCTTGATGGCGATGATGGCGGTGGCGAAGCCGACCAGCAGGTCCGGCCAATTGGTACCCAACCACAGCACCAGCACGCCGGCGATCAGGATGCCGCCGTTGGAAATGAAGTCGTTGAAGCTGAAGGTGGTTGCGGCCCGGAGATTGACGTCCGGATCCTTGAGGCGCTGGAGCAGCCGCAGGCAGAGGTAATTCACGACGCCGGCGATCGCGGACATGACCATCATGGTAGGTCCGATGGGCTCGCTGCCCTGCACGTAGCGCCGTCCGACATCGATCAAGATGCCGCCCGCGAAGATCAGCAGCATGACGCCCGAAGCGACCGCGGCGCGTGTCTTCCATGTCTGGCCCCGGGTGAGCGCCACAAGGCTCAGCGCATACACAGCCGTATCGGACAGGTTGTCGACGCCGTTGGCGATCAGCGCGCTCGAGTCCGCGAAGAAGCCGGAAACGAAGAAGCCCGCAGCGATCGCCGCGTTCAGCAGCAGGACGATCCACAGTGTGCGGCGCTCCTGCCCGCCATTGTTGTCGTTGCCCGGGATCATCCCATCATCTCCTCAAGTGTCAGCAGGGCCAGGAAGCCGACGAAAAACATCGAGCTGATGAGCGGGGTGTCGGGTTTCTCGTGCGCCTCGACCAGCAACTCCTCCGTGACGAGGTAGAGCAGCGCCATCAGCCCGAAGCTGAGGAAGCCGGCGATCATCACCGGCGACAGCGCGGCGACCGGCACGGCAGCGAGCGCGCCGATCGGCAGCAGCAGGGCCAATGCCGAGACGATCACGATGATGCGCAAGCGCGAGCGATAGGTTTCCGCCAGCTCGTCGGTCAGCGTCAGTCCCAGAAATAACACTTCCAGAGTGAGCGCGATCGTCAGCAGGAGACCTGCCTTCTCGCCCGCCACGAAAGCGAGGCCGAGCACCAGGCCGTCGACCAGAATGTCGATGCCGATCGCGGCGAGTAGCGCCATCGGCCCCTTGAAGCGGGCCTCAAGAGCCTTGAGCCCCAGCATGGTCGCGACGCCCGCCGCCCCGCCGATCAACGTCGCGCTGGGCGATGCCTCATGCTTGACCTGCGGCAGGATTTCGGTCGCTGCCGCCGCGAACACGACGCCGGCAGCGAGATGCTGTAGGCCCGCCACGAGGCCAGGTTTCAACTTGGTGCGGCTCGCGACAATCGCGCCGAGCACGACCGCCAGCACAGGCGCAAGCGTATAGAGCAGTGCCTGCATTTCCTAGGACTCCTCCGGGGTTCGGTGGCAGACGCGGATCTTCCCGCGTCGCGTGAACGCGATCGATCCGCCCGCCACGACAGCCCGCGAATGGTCGCCGCGAAACTCGTCACCGGTTCGCTGCGCGCGCAGGATCTCGGTCCTGCCCTTCGGCAGCCAGGTGACGGCCATTTTCAAGCCGTCATCGATGAAGTCGACATCGGCGCGTGTGCCGTCGTCGCAGTACATGATGCGCTGCGCGATTAGTTTCGACGTCAGATGCTTTTCATGCGCCGGCTCGGTAGGCTGGGTCGGCGCTGGATTACACGCCCCTATAACCGCCCCGGAGACGAGAACGACGCCGAGGCGCGCGATCGCCAGACCGGCCCGATTCAGGCCGCACAAGGTTGTCACATTTGAAATCGACGTGTCAGACATCGGTCTCTTCCGACGAAGCGCCCTGTGGCGTTCGAAGGCAGGGCAGTTCATCGCGTGCCTTCCTGCTCGCAGATCCGGGTACGGCCATCGCCTTCCACGATGGTGAGCTGCGACCCCTTGAAGGTCGCGGTGGCTGTTTCGCCGACATATTGCAGGCCCTGCGCTGGCGCGGTCAGCATCATCGGCGGTCCCCCGTTGGAGCGCCGCAAATCGATCTGCAGGCCGTTGTCCTTGTAATCGACGAACAGCGGTTCCCCGTCGGAACAGCGATATCTATGCCGCCCCATTTCCCCGGTCGCCACGGCGCTGTCGGACGAATGGATCTGCTGCTCCGTTGGCGGGGCTGGCGGCTTTCTTTCCGAGCACGCCGCGAGCCCGACAACGAGGATGACGGCGGGCAGCACCCGCTTACAGTGCATCATCATCGCGCCTTCCTCCTGCAGCGGAAGGGGACGCGCTGACGATTGATAGCCCGGGCAGGCTGACCTACCCGCCAGCGGAGATAGGTTGCGAGGCGATCGTCAGATTCGACCATCAGGGATCGCAGGCGGCGCAACATCATCGCCGCGAACGGCAGGGAGAGCGCCCCGCGCAGCGTGCAGCTATGCGTTAGCCTGGTGCCGCCATCGTCCCCCGCCAGCTCGTACCGCTCTTCGAGCGTGAACAGATAGGGGATGCCGCAGGACCAAGCGAAGGCGTGCGGTTTATCGAATCGATCAATCCGTGCTGGCGTCCGAATTGGCCGGGTGATGCCCTGGATCGCAAAGGTGCATTCTGTGTCGCCGAGCCGGGACGGATCATCGAGAAATACGAGCGGACTCCACGCCCGGCGATGATCCGGATCGGTGAGTGCCGACCAGATGCGCAGTGGCCCGCCGTGAAGCATCGAGCTGGTTATGGTGCGAGGCATATCCCCATCTCCCAGAGATGGGCGGGGCGATCGCGGATCGCCCCGCCCATCCATCAGGCCAAGTTGTTCACGAAGGTCTGACCGTGGTCGTCCCCTTCATGCTCCTCATTGTAGTGCTCGGGTTTCTCGATCACTTTCTGCCCGAACCGGGCATAGAGTGTCGGCAGCACGAACAGCGTAAGAAGCGTCGCCGAGATCAGACCGCCGATGACGACCGTCGCCAAAGGCTTTTGAACCTCTGCGCCGGCGCCTTCGCCCAGCGCCATCGGCACGAAGCCGAGGCTGGCGACTAGCGCGGTCATGATGACGGGTCGCAGACGCTGCATCGCGCCAACATGCGCGGCTTCCTCGCGGCTCATCCCTGATCGGATCAGATCTTGGATCGAGCTGACCATGACGAGGCCGTTGAGGACCGCGATGCCCGAGAGGGCGATGAAGCCCACTGCCGCCGAGATCGAGAAGTCCATGCCCCGCAGGAACAGCAACAGGACGCCGCCCACCAGCGCGAAAGGCACGCCGGTGAACACGATCGCGGCGTCGCGGACCGATCCCAACGCCCCGTAGAGGAGCAGCAGGATCAAAATGAAGCAAGCCGGAATGACCAGCTTCAGCCGTTCGCTTGCCGATTGGAGGTTCTCGAACTGGCCGCCCCATTCGAGATAGGTGCCGGCAGGCAGCCGGAGTTGGCTGCCGATCGCCGCCTGCGCATCCGCCACGACGGATCCGACGTCGCGGCCACGCACGTTGGCTTGCACCACCACGCGCCGCTTGCCGTTCTCGCGGCTGATCTGGTTCGGACCATCGACCACCTTGATCTCGGCGACGCTGGACAGCGGTACATAGCCGCCGCCTGCCACCGGCACCTGCACCTGTTGGAGCAGGCCGATGTCGGCACGCTGCGCCTCCGACAGGCGGATCACCACGGGGAAGCGACGGTCGCCCTCGAAGATCTGGCCCGATGTTCGCCCGCCGATCGTCGCAGTCACGGTGTCCTGCACATCCTGAGCCGTAACGCCCAACCGCGCCATCGCGTCGCGGTTGACGCGAATGTCGAGCATGGGAAGACCGGTCGTCTGCTCCACCTTCACGTCCGCTGCGCCTTGCGTTCTGCGCAGCACCGCCGCGATTTGCTCGGCCGTCCGGTTCATCTGGTTGAAGTCGTCCCCGAACACCTTCACCGCGATGTCGCCGCGCACGCCGGCGATCAGCTCGTTGAAGCGCATCTGGATGGGCTGGGTGATCTCGTAGGCATTTCCCGGAATCTTCGCGAGATTACCCTCGATCCGGCTGACCAGCTCCTCCTTGGGAAGCTCAGGATCCGGCCAATCCTTGCGCGGCTTCAGGATGACGAACATGTCGGTCGCGTTCGGCGGCATCGGGTCGGCCGCCAGCTCGGCGGTGCCCGTCTTGGAATAGACGAATTGCACCTCCGGCTGCTTCGACATCATCCGCTCGATCGGCACCTGCATCGCCTGGCTCTGCTGGACCGACGTTGCCGGAATGCGGAGCGACTGGATCAGCAAATCGCCTTCGTCGAGCTGCGGCAGGAACACCGAGCCGAGCGTAGTGAAAGCAAGCGCCGCCACCACAAGGCTTCCCACACCCGCACCGATCGTCAGCGTCGGGCGCTTCATGGCCCGGTCGAGACCGGGTTCGTAGCGCTTCTTCAGCCACGTGATGATGCGGCCGTCCTTCTCCTCGACCTTCTTCGACAGCCAGATCGCAATCATCGCCGGCACGAAGGTGAGAGAGAGGATGAAGGCGAAGGCGAGCGCGATGATGACGGTCAGCGCCATCGGTCCGAACGTTTTACCCTCCACGCCGGTCAGCGTGAGCAGCGGTACGTAGACGAGGATGATGATTGCCTGCCCGTACACAGAGGGACGGATCATCTCACGCGCAGCGGCTGCCACGGTCGCGAGCCGTTCCTTGACGCTGAGCAATCGGCCTTCATGATGCTGTTGCTCGGCAAGCCGGCGCAGCGCGTTTTCGACAATGATGACGGCGCCGTCGACGATCAGACCGAAGTCCAAAGCCCCAAGGCTCATCAGATTGGCCGAGACCCCAGCGCGCAGCATACCAAAGCCTGTCAGCATCATGGTGATCGGGATGACCAACGCCGCGATCAGGGCCGCACGGAAGTTGCCGAGCAGCAGGAAGAGCACGACGATGACCAGCACCGCGCCTTCGGACAGGTTTTTCGCGACCGTCTTGATCGTCGAATTGACCAGCTCGGTGCGGTTCAGCACCGGCTGAATTACGACGTCAGGAGGCAGCGAAGCGTTGATCGTCTTCAGTTTCTCAGCGACCGCGGTCGACACGATGCGGCTGTTCTCGCCGATCCGCATGATCGCCGTGCCGACGACGACTTCGGTACCGTTCTCCGATGCCGAACCCATGCGGATCGCCTGACCCGTCTTCACAGTCGCAACTTGTTCGACCGTGATCGGCACGCCGTTACGTGTCGCGATCACGGTCCTGGCCAACTCGCTGGCATTGCGAACGAGCGCATCCGAGCGAACAGCCAGACCTTCGCCATTGCGATTGACGAAGCCACCGCCGACGCTGGTGTTATTGCGCTCCAGCGCATTTCCCAGGTCCGTCAGCGTGATGCCGAGCGAGGCCAGCTTCTGCACGTCGGGCACGACGAGGAACTGCTTGGCGTAACCGCCAATCGAGTCGACACCGGCGAGGCCCGGTGTGGTCTTCAGAAGCGGCGTCACGATCCAGTCCTGCGCGGTGCGCAGGTAGGTCGCCTTGTCCTCTTCGGTCGTCAGTCGCTCGCCCTCTGGCGTGATGTAGCTGCCATCGGGCTGTTGGCCCGGTTCACCGGGCTTGTGCTTGTCGTCCTCGCGATGATCGAGACGAACGGTGTACATGTACACCTCGCCCAGGCCTGTCGCGATCGGACCCATTTCAGGGTTCACGCCGTCGGGCAGATTCTCTTGCACGCCCCGCAGACGCTCGCCCACCTGCTGGCGGGCGAAATAGATGTCCGTCGCGTCCGAAAAGACCGCCGTGATCTGCGCGAAGCCGTTGCGGCTCAACGAGCGCGTATATTCCAGGCCGGGGGTGCCGGCGAGCGCGGTTTCGATTGGAAACGACACCTGCTTCTCGACCAGCTCGGGCGAGAGGGCAGGCGCGCGGACGTTGATCTGGACCTGATTGTTGGTGATGTCCGGCACCGCGTCGATCGGTAGCCGGTAGAGGGAAAAGGCGCCGATGGCGGCGACGATGACGGTGAGGAGCAGGACTAGCCAGCGCTTCTCGACCGCCCAGGTTACGATACGGGCGATCATGGCTTAATCCTCGTGGCTCGCTTCGCCCTTGCCGATCTCGGCCTTGAGCGTGAAACTTCCGGTGGTGGCGATCTGTTCGTTGCCGGTCAGGCCCGACCGGACGATCACCGTGTCGCCCGACGCATCGCCGAGCTGGACCGGGGTCGCCTTGAAGCCGGTGGGCGTGCGCACGAACACGACCGACTTGCCCTCGAAACTCTGGACCGCCGTCGTCGGCACGCGGACCGCCCCGCTCCCGCCGCTGCCCGTGAGCTGCACGGCTGCCGTCACAGGCTCGCCGACCCGCCATTCGCCACCGCGATTGTCGAGGGTGGCGAGCGCAGGCACGAGCCGCGTCTGCGGATCAAGCGCCGGCGACACGAAGGTCACGCGGGCGGTCGCCTGACGGCCTGCCGCCTTCACCAGCACCGTATTGCCGGGACGCACCCGGCCCGCATCCTCGGGCTTGAGATTAAGCGCGATCGACACCTGGCTCAGGTTGGCGATGCGATAGAGTTCGGCATCCGCCGCGACCGTTTGTCCCAGCGTCACGGGGCGCGCAATGATCTGGCCCGAGATCGGCGCGGCAATGCCGAGCCGGTTGAGCCCGCCGCCGCCGACACCCGCCGCCGAAACCATGCTCTGCGCCTGCGTCAGGGCGATCCGCGCCTCCGTCGCCGCTGTGCGGGCGGCGATCAGATCCTGTTCAGGGGAGACTCTCTGCGCGAACAGCCGCTGTTCGCGCGCGAGGTTCGAATTAGCGAGCTGAAGCCGCGCCCGCGCCGCCTCGACCTCGCCCTTGATCTGCGCCGCCTCGCGGCTTTCGATGACCGCAATGGTCTGGCCGCGTCCGACCGATTGGCCGAGGTTACGGGTGAGCGCGACCACGCGTCCCGCAATTGCGGCCGAGACGACCTGCGTTCCCTGTGGGTCGCCCTCGATGATCGCGGGCAGCTCGATCGTCCCGGCCCCGCCGATGATCGGCCGTCCGACCTGGACGCCCGCTGTGGCGATCTGGTCGGCACCCAATGTGACGACGCCTTCACCGGCATGACCGCCTTCAGCACCGCCCTTTTCCGTGCCCGCTGCCGTCTCATTGGCAGCTGCGCCTTCGGCAGTTGCCTCGTTTCCGCCATCCTTGCCGCCGCAGGCAGCCAAGAGCAGGGCGAGCGACGCCGCGCCCGCGAGATAAAAGCTCTTCATCACTGATTCCCCCCATTGGGCGCACGAGCGGTCAGTCGCTCCACTTGCGCGCGGGCATTCTGGTAATTGGCAAGCGCGTCGATCGCGGCGACCCGCGTTTCGGCGAGCGTGCGTTCAGCATCGAGCAATTCGAGCTGGCCGAACTTGCCCTCGCGATAGCCGATCCGCGCGATGCGGGCGGCCTCCTGTGCAGCCGCCAGCGCCGGCCCCGACGCCGCACGAGCCGTCGTTGCGGCATTGGCCGCCTGCGCCTGCGCGTCCGTGATCGCCTGTTCGATGTCGAGCGCGGTCACGCGGCGCTGCGCATCCGCCTGGGTCCGCTGCGCGGTCGCCTGCGCAATCGCGGCGCGACCATTGTTGAACACCGGGATCGGGATCGACACGCTGAACACCGCCGCCATGTCGTTGGTCGCTTCCAGGCGGCGGATCGACGGCCCGACGTTCAGGTCAGGCACGCGATTGGCGCGCGCGAGCCGCACGCCGGCTTCGGCAATGGAGAAATCCGCGTTGGCTGCCGCCAGCGCGAGTGTGCCGGTCGTGTTGACCGGTGCCAACGGCCCATAGACGTTCACATCGGGAAGGCGATCGAGCAGCGTGTCATCGAGCAGGCCGTCGATCGGCCGTCCGATCCGACGCGCCAGATTGGCGCGGGCCGCCTCGGCCAAGCGAAGCTGCCGCTCCACATTGGCGTCGGCATTGATACGCGCGACATCCGCGCGCTGTTGCTCGAGTGGCGATGCCCGCCCTGCCTGCACGCGAACGCTCGCGGCCCGCAGCGCATCGCTGGCGATCCGGGCCTGATCGCGGGCTGTCATTACCCGGCGATCGGCCGCGACCGCTTCGGCATAGAGCTGCGTTACCTGAAGCCGGACATCCGCCGCGATGATCGCGGCCTGGATCTCGGCCCGGGACAATTGCGCATTGGCGACCGCGACGCGGGCGCCGCGCTTGCCGCCTAGCTCGATCGGGATCGCAAAGCCGACCGTGGTTTCCGCGCTGCGGACCCCCCGATACGGCCCGGAGCCGATGACATTCTCGACTTGGCCTTGAACCACCGGATTGGGCCGCAAGCCGGCGACTGTGCGACCTGCACGGGCCGCGTCGATTCCAGCTGTCGCCGCTTCCGCAGCAGGGGCCGAACCGCCCGCTGCACTGACCGCTTGGTCAAGCGTGTAGACCGGCGCATCCTGCGCAACAGGCGCGGACGGTCCGACCTGCGCCTGCGCCATCGTGGCGCAAGACGCTGCGGCCAGCATGGCCGCGAGGATACGATTCATGAAAATAGGACTCCTGACGATGATCGACAGGGGCGCGCCAACGCACGCCCAAATCGGACGTCAGGCTTGGGGGGGCCTCAAATGGACCATGCCGGTGCGGCCGTCGAGCGACGCAGAGGCGGAGATTGTCGGCTTGGGCACTGTGAGGACGGGGGTATATTCCATCGTCGTGCGCGCAGGCGCGCCGACGTCGTGTCCGTGACAATAATTGTGATGATGCGGGACATTCTTGTCCGAGTCCGATGGCACCTGATCGATGTCACCGGCGGTATGGACCGTGAACTCAACGCCCGCGATGCTTCCCCCCGCCAGATCGGCGGCATGGGCCATGCCGGAGAAGCTGGTCAGGACCAGCATCAGGCATGTCAGGAAAGGCAAAAAGGCTCGCACTAGCTTGCCTCTATCACGGAAGGGTTTTCATGTCATTGCACTAATTCGAACCAAGGGTCACTGAGCCGGAACCCGAGCGGGATCGGTCGCGCCCGTTCCAGGCGAACCCGACCGCAATGGCGACCGCCATCAGGAGTTGCGCCAGCACCGATTGCCAAGTGGGAAACACGCCGAGCATCGACAGCCGTGGCACGTCCGCGAGCGGTGCGATGTTGATAAGGCCGGCTTCCTGGAGCGCGGCGACGCCTTTACCCGCCAGCACGACGGTCAGGACCGCCATGAGCCAGGAGCTATAGCGGAAGAACTGCGCGATCGGCAGCTTGCGACTGTAGCGAAGCATGGCCCAAGCGATCAGGCTGAGCAGTCCAATCGCCGACCCGGCCCCCGCGAGAAGCATCCCGTTGTCACCTTGCGCCGAAAGCGCGGCATAGAACAGGATCGTCTCGAAGACCTCGCGATAAACTACGACGAACGCCAGCCCGAACAGGAACCAGCCCGACCCGCCCGAGAGCGCCCGCGACATCTTCTCGCGAATATAGCGCTGCCACTGATCGGCCTGCGCCTTGCCGTGCATCCAAATCCCGACCGAGAGCAGCACGACCGCGGCGAACAGCGAGCCAAACCCTTCCGTCAGCTCCCGGCTCGCACCGCTGATCCCGATCGCATAGGTGGCGACCGCCCAGGTGATCCCGCCCGCGATGATCGCGCTGACCCAGCCGCCATGCACGTACCGCAGCGCCTCGCCGCGCTCGGCTTTACGCAGGAACGCGATCATGGCGACAACGATGAGCAGGGCTTCGAGCCCTTCACGCAGCAGGATCGTGAACGCGCCCAGGAACGTGGACGCTTCGGTGGCGGCATCAGGCGCGAGCGCCGCTTCCGCATCGTCGAAAAGGCCGCCCAGTACTGCGACCTTCTCCGCGAGATCATCGGGCGACGCGCCCCGGTCGATCGAGGCGCGGAACTCCCCCATCGCGCCCTCGATTCGACCCATCAGCGTCGCGTCGCGCGCGGTGAGTGTTGGCTCGATCGGCTCGAACCCATCGAGATAGGCCGACAGCGCCAGCTCTTTCGCCATGCGCGCATCGCCGCGCCGCGCAGCCGCCACGCTTTCGGCGAGTTTGGCGCGGGCGACCGCGAGCGAGCCGGGAGCCTGTTGTATCACCTGTTCGGGATGACGACGCAGGAACGCGAGCACTGGGTCAGCCTTGGCGTCGCCGATCGCCGCGCCGAGCGCGGCCGGGGTGAGCGCGACCAGGGTTTTCAGGTCCGGAATGCGCCGGCGAAGGGTCGGGTCGGATTTCCAAAGCCGCTCGCCTTCGCGCGCCTGCGCATCCGTGAAGGCGAAGCTCCCGGCTCGGAATGCTAACGCCCAGCGCTGATCGTTGGGCAGATCGGCGAAGCTCTGCATCGCGGTCCCGTCGATGCCTTGCGTCACCACCTGATAGAGCGCGAACACGCTGCGCTGGCGCGCGCGCTCGGCATCGGTGAAAGCAATCGGGGGCGTAGCGAGCTTGGCGGCGTCAGGGCCACGGCCGTTGCCCGTCATCCCGTGGCAGGACGCGCAGGATTGTCGGAACAGTGCATCGCTGGAGACGAGGTTCGGAGCCTTATCGGGCGCGAGCGGCACCGGGTAGGCGCGCAACAGATCGGCCGCGAGCCCGTGCGCCAATGTTGCCACCTGTTCAGTCGGTCCCTTTTCCGCGATCACCGCCTGGAGGTTGGCAGCCCGCTGGATGAGGGCTTGACGCTCCGGCTTCGCCGGCAGGCCCTGAAGCCGTGTCGAGACCGACGCGGCGAACTCCGTCATCTCGGCATATTCCGACGTGCTCTTGATCCGACCGTTGGCGACCGCGCCGCCATAATCGACGGCCATATAGTCGAGCAGCCGCCATGCGGTTTGCACGTCGCCGGGTTCGGCGATTGCCGCAGCAGGGATCAGCAGCCCCGCGAGCGCGGAGAGCAGCCGCAACGAGAGCATTGCCCGGATCAACGCGAGCAGACGCACTACCGCTCTCCCAATTCGCGCCGAGCGCCAGTGACGATTTCATAAGCGGAGTGGAGGAACAGGAGGGCGATGAGGCCGGCGACGGCGAGGTCCGGCCAGGCGCTTCCTGTCCACGCCACCAGACCGGCCGCGGCGATCACCGCCACGTTGGCGAGCGCGTCGTTGCGGCTGAACAGCCAGATCGCGCGAACATTGGCGTCCCCTTCCCGGAAACGCGCAAGCACCAAGGCGGACACGACATTGATCGCGAGCGCGACAACGCCGATTGTGCCCATCAGTTCGGCATCGGGCGCGGTTGCGTTCAGGGCGCGCCAAATCGCGAAACCGATTACGCCCACGCCAAGCGCACCGAGAAACAACCCCTGCGTCAGCGCGACCTTTGCCCTCGCCCGTGCGGACCAGGCAAGCGCGAGAAGACCGATAAGGCTGATCGACCCGTCCCCGAGAAAATCGAGGGAATCCGCTTTCAGCGCTTGGCTATCGGCGATGAACCCGCCGAACAGCTCGGCGACTCCGAAGCCGAGGTTGAGCACCACGACGGTCAGCAGCGCACGGCGATAGGCCGGATCGGTTTGCGCGCGCGCGGGCTCCCCGTGGCACCCGCAGCTTTCGGTAGAAGCATTCATGCGGCCTTCCTTACCACCTCCAGTCGCTGTAGAAGCAAGCGAAATGTGCGACACGTTCGCATAAGCAAGGATGGCATGATGAAGCCGGTGATGATTGGGCAGCTCGCCAGCGAGACCTCGACGAAGGTGACGACGATCCGCTTTTATGAGTCGATCGGGTTGCTCCGATCCGCCCCTCGCACGGCGTCGGGTCGCAGAACCTACGATGCCAGTGACATTGAGCGTTTGCACTTCATCCGCAACGGTCGCCGGCTTGGCTTCTCCGTCGACGAGATCCGTTCGTTGATGGGGCTGGCGCAGAACCCGGACCAGGATTGTGGTGCCGCCTCAGCTATCGCTGCTCAGCACCTCAAGGATGTGGAGGAGAGACTGGCGCAACTCGCGGTGTTGCGGGATGAGTTGGCAATGCTCAGCCAGAGCTGCACCAAGGCGCGCATGGCCGATTGTCGGATCATGAAGGCGATCGGCAAAGGCCACCCTCAAGCCGATCAATAATAATCGGCCAGCCTGAGCTCGCGCACATCACCCGAGGCCATCGTCAGCTTTACGAGGGTGCCAGCAGGCCGGGAGCGCACTTGCCAGAGCTCCCCACGCGTATAGTTCGCATCGATCGAATGGCCGTTCACCGCCACGATCCGGTCGCCGACCGCCCAGCCAGCCTTTTCCGCGGGACTGTTCGCCGCCACATGAACAACGGTGAGCGCCGTTGGTGAGGCTGCGAGGCCAAGGCCGCTACGGTCCTTCAGCATCGGCAGGCGACGACGAGGACCGAGTGGCCGGAGCCACACGAATCCGGCGGTCACGTCGAACACCACGTCGAATTGAGCGATCAGCGGTAGGCCGACATTGCCAACCGTGCTGGTGGAGAGCCAAGCTCTCATCCCGAGTGTGGGGACGTTCGAGACGCCAAGCCCTTCGATGTTGATGTTCTGGATCGTGAAAGCATCGTTGATACGCACACCATCGACGCCGCCGATCGCCGCGGTCGAGACGAGCTTCCCGTTCAACAGCCCTTGATCGCGGGCATAGGCCGACGAGAGCATCAGCGCGGCCGAGCTGCCAAGATCGATCATCAAGGGCACGGGAGGCAAACCCGAGACGGAAGCTCGAATGAACAGCTCCTGCTTGGCACCGCGCCCGAGCGCGACAGCGCGCCAGTCGGGACCGGCGAGAAACGTGCCTGACTTGACGACCGCCATACGCCTTTTCGCGAAATCGAGCGCGATGCAGCTACCCGTGAACATATCGGCACCGAGGAGGATATCGATCGGTCGTCCGAAGGCCGCCGACACTGAACTCAGATCACCAACGACGGCAAAGGGTAAGCGACGGGTTTCGCGGGCGAGCTGTACGTCGATGTCGCGGACCAGCAGCACCGGGGCCTTGGCGCTCAGCCCGCTAATCATGCGCCGCTCACCATCGTTCAAGCCGAGCTTCGCCGCGAGCGCCGTGCTCATGATCGACGCGCCGCTGCCACTGTCGAGCACCGCCCGCACCGGCACTCCGCGCACTTGTGCCGAAACAAGGAGGGTATCACCCGTGCCGACTTCCAGCGGCTCCCATTCGAGGTGAGCCGCACCGAAGTTCCACGAGCCCGCAGACCGGGAAGTCTGTCGCGCGAGCGTTGGAGAACCGAGCACCAAGCCGGTTCCACAGGCCACCAGCCGCGCCACTAATGAGCGTCGAGACATACCGATTGCTTCAACACGGGCCGTCAAAAAGCCACCTCCAGCCCCCCGTCCGCAGGAGAGCAAATTGCGGTTACATGCTCCAGCCACTGGAGGAGCAAGTGCTTTTGGTGCGCCCGAAAATCCTCAGAAGCGCTTGGAGAACTTTAGATGAAGGATGGTGCAGACCGCTTAGATGCCTTCCCGATAACGAACGGTTCCGGGGGACGCTGGGCCGATCGGGACCGCGAACGGTGTAAACGCTCGCGCTAAGTGGCGGCATTCTGATCGCGCTATTTGTCGGCGAGCGTCGCTACGCGGCTACCGGCTTGGTCTCGGCCGATCGCACATAGGCGTAGAGTTTTGGCTTGGAGATGCCGAGCATCGAGCAAATCTTGGCGATCGGCATCGTGTTCTCGTGGTAGAGCCTGACGGGCAGGTCGCGCTTGTCCTTGCCGAGTGCGGCCGGCCGGCCACCCTTCTTGCCGCGAGCGCGGGCTGCGGTGAGACCGGCCTGGGTCCGCTCGCGGATCAGGTTGCGCTCGAACTCCGCCAATGCCCCGAACAGGTGGAAGGTAAGCTTGCCCGACGTGGTGGTCGTGTCGATCGCCTCGTGCAGGCTCAGCAGCCCGACCTTTTCCTCGTCGAGGTAGGTCATCCATCCGATCAGATCACGGAGCGAGCGGCCGAGCCTGTCGAGGCGCCAGACCACCAGTGTGTCGCCGGCGCGAAGCAGCTCCTTCACCTTTTCCAATCCAGGGCGAGCGGCAGTCGCCCCGGAGGCCTTGTCGGTGATGACCTTCTCGCAGCCGGCAGCCTTCAGCGCATCACGCTGGAGGTCCAGGTTCTGCTCGGCGGTCGATACGCGGGCGTAACCGATTTTCATGCGTAGGGCCGGTGGCGCCCCGATCGGGCGCGGTTTGGGAAGAAAGTCGTCATCGGCAGGTCTATGTTGCCCTAGTTTTCTTTACCGGGTAGATTTACGTCGAACAGGCCGGTTTGGCAACGCGAGCGGACTCGCATGGCGATGGGCAGGCAAATCTCCGTTTTCCTTACCTGCGACACGGACCGTCGGCGGTGACGCATCCGGCGCTTGTCCCGCCGCTGGCGATCGAGCGCTACCGCGTCCTTGAACCGCACCTCGCCGATGGCATCCCGCTCGCGGACCTCGCCCGCACCGGCACGCTGAGCGAGCGGACGTTGCAGCGCTGGCTCGGGCGCTACCGTGCCGAAGGACTTGCCGGTCTCGCGCGTCTGCCGCGCAACGATCGGGGCAGGCTGCACCTGCCGGAACATCTGGTCGAACTGACCCGCACTCTCGCCACCAAGCGCCCGCGACCCCCGGTCGCCGCCATTCACCGAAAGGTGCAGGAACTCGCCATCGCGCATGGACACCGAACCCCCAGCTATGCGGCCGTCGCGCGTGTCGTCAGGGCGATACCGGCAAGCCAGATCGCCGCAGCCTCCGATCCGGCCGTCTACCGCGACCAGCACGAGCTAGTGCATCGGCGCGAAGCCGCGACCTCGAACGAGATGTGGCAGGCCGATCATACCGTTCTCGACATTCTCGTGCTCGATGATGCCGGAACCCCGGTGCGTCCTTGGCTGACCGTCATCGTTGACGATCACAGCCGAGCCATCGCCGGTTACTTCCTCAGCCTCGATGCCCCCAGTGCCCTCAACACGGCGCTCGCCTTGCGGCAGGCGATCTGGCGCAAGCCCAATCCCGAATGGATCGTCAGCGGCATTCCCGAACAGCTTTACGTCGACAACGGCTCGGATTTCATCTCCGAGCATATCGAGCAGGCGTGCATCGCCCTCAAAATCCGCCTCATCCATTCGCTGCCGGGGCGTCCTCGCGGGCGCGGCAAGATCGAGCGGCTGTTCCGCACCATCAACGACATGTTCCTGCCCGACCTGCCCGGCCACCTGATCGCGGGCAAGCCGCTGTCGGCGCCAGTGCTCACGCTCGACGAGCTGCGCGCCCGCTTCGAGGCGTTCGTGTGCGGCGTCTATCATCGTCGCCCGCATGGCAGCACCGGCGAACCGCCGATCACGCGCTGGCAGAAGGGCGGGTTCCTGCCCGCAATGCCCGACAGCCTTGAACAGCTCGACATGCTGCTCGTGCACGTGCCCAAGCCCCGTAAAGTGCTGCGCGACGGCATCCGTCTGATGGGCAGGCGCTATGTCGAACCCACGCTCGCGGCCTTCGTCGGCGAGCAGGTCGAGGCGGTCTATGACCCCCGCGACCTGACCGAGATCCACGTCTACCACCAGGGCCGGTTCGTCTGCCGTGCGCTCAGCTCCGAGCACGCTGGGCACCCGTCGTTGCGCGCGATCCAGCGCGCCCGGCGCGGCGCGAAGGAGCGCGACAAGCAGGTGCCTGCCCCCACGGAGACCTTCGATGGCGACCAAGAGGATACGGCTTCCCGGCCCACCACCTACCGAGGGCTCCGGCTCTACGCCGCTGACGATTGAGTTCCTGGTCGAGCAGCCGTTCCTGGCGACCCGCGAACATGCCCGGTTCGTCGAGTTTGCCGAAGCCTGCGCGCACTACCGCTATATCGGCGTGTGTCATGGCCGGCCGGGCGTCGGAAAGACGCGATCGGCGCGCGAGTTTTCCAGCTTCCCCGACCTGGGGGAATATGCCGCGCTCCGTCCCATTGCCGCGCTCCTTGGCGAAAAGGTCGCTCGCTGCCGCGCCGTCTTCTACACCGTGTCGGTCAGCAACACGCCCAAGACGATCGACGCGGTGTTGGGCCTCAACCTCATTAAGCTGGGCTATGCCCGGCTGACGGTCGCGGGCGGCTCGCAGGACGAAATCACCCATGACGCCGCCCGCATCGCCTGCCCCCTCGTCATCGTCGACGAGGCCGACCGCCTGACCATAAAGTCGCTCGAACATCTCCGCGACATGGCCGATCGCCACGGCTTCGGGCTGATCCTGATGGGTATGCCGGGCTTGGAGAAGCGCCTCGCCCGCTATGCCCAGCTCTACTCGCGGATCGGCTTCGTCCACGAGTTCAAACCGCTTACCGAGACCGAAATGCGGCTGCTGCTCGCGACCCACGCCGGCGATTTCGGGATCAGCTTCGACCCGGCCCAACTCGACGCGATCGAAGCGCAGGCAGCCGTGATCCGCATCACGCGCGGCAACTTCCGGCTCATGGAGCGCCTGTTCGCGCAGATGCGGCGGATCATGACCCTCAACCGCGTCGAGGAGGTCACCGCTGACATCGTTCAGGCCGCGCGCGATTGCCTCGTCATCGGACCCGGCAACTGACAAATAGCGCGATCAGAACGCCGCCATTTAGCGCGAGCGTTTACACAGGATAAGATCCATACCGTTTCCGGAACCACTTTCTTGTTTCCTCTTCGAAATTGGACTGTGCTGATGAGTTTGAGCGATGGTGGCTTCGCTCATACACTACGCGCTACCAGGCCCCTGCCCGTTTCTTAGGCTTAACGTTGTAGCTCAAGACCCCGGGGGCTCAGCCTCCCTTCTCCGGTTCTTGCCGCTGCGCAAATCCCTCGATCTACCTGCCGCCGTCGTGTGGTCGCACGGCATCATCCAAAGACCTATTTAGGCCGTCATGACTAGCCAATCTTCGCCATAAGGCGCCCCGCCGCCCCCTGCTCTGCCGCGAGATTGCGATTATAAGCGAGCGGCATCCGCGGCGACTTCCACCGCAGCGCGTCCATGATGCCGGCCAAATCCTCCCCGCTGGCGAACAGGTCCTGATTGAGCCCGATCCGCGTCGAGTGCGCACTGATCCCCTTCAGCAACCGCGCCAGATCGTCCGCCGTCAAATCGGGCAGCGCGCCACGGTCGAACGCGCGGCCGATGATCGACCGAAAGATTGGTCCGATCGAGCCCGGGTGCAGCGCCACGGTGCCGATGTCATATTCGACGCGCGCCTTCACCGCCGGCTTGGACAGCGTCTTGCGCAGATCCCACGTCTCCCGGCCCGAGATGCTGTCGATCGGCCGACCGCGCACGGCTGCCCGCGCCTTGTAGCGCCGCACCTGCACCCGCCGGAACAGCGGCCCTGTCGTGATCCCCGCCGCTTCGGTCCACGCCGCGATCGCCGCGACGGTGCGCGGGCTGAGGTAGGCGGTCGCCCCCTCCCCGTCTTGATCGCCCTTATGACGCAGAATCTGCAGCAGCCGCGCTTCGGGATCGATCGCCTCCTCAATATGCTCAATGGCGACCGCCACCAGTTCGGAGGCGCGCAGCCCGGTGTCATAAGCGGCCGATAGCAGCGCCCGATCACGCAGCCCCGGCAGATCCTCGCCACAACTCTCGAGCAGCGCGCGGATGTTGAGCCCCCGCGCCTTGTCGCGCTCGACGTCGCGCACCGGGCCCTTGAACCGCAGCGGCCGCGCCTGCTTCTGCGCAGCCCCCTTCTCGCGGCGCACCGTCTGGAGCCGCAGCTTCACCAGCGGCGCCGGCGTCGGATCCTTGAGCTCGAGCAGCTGGTGGATCTTGGCGATCGACGCCTTGTAGCGGGATAGCGAGGCCGGCCGGCTCCCCTTCCCGGCCCGCGCGTCGAGATAATCGGCCACGGTCTCGGGCGTGGCCGGCAGCGCGATCCGGTTGTTGCGCCTACACCACGCATCGAACGCCTCGACGTCGGACTTGAGCGCACGGATGCTATGGGGCGATGAAGCGGCCTGATAGGCGGCGATCAGGCCCTCGTTGACGGTGATGCGCTCGCCGGCGCGCATCTGCACGATCGTCCACGCAAGGTCGGCCGGCGCCCTGACGGCCGGCAGGACAGCCTCAGGCGGCGCTACGGGGATTTCTGGCCCTTCCCGGGCGGTTTCGGTGCTCACGACGCGCCTCGCTCCTCAGCCGCGCTTGTAGCCCACCTTATAAAGAACGGTCAAATCTGCTTATGTGATAAGTGCAGTTATCACATGTTCGTTCACCAACCACCTGAGTAGTTGTGCAGTGTTTTTGCATTCACTACACATCCGGCATGGAGCGCTTCCATCCCCTCGCCGCCGACACCGACGTCCCACCCGAGGAGCTCGCCCTCGCGCAAGGCGAATGCGCGCTGGCGCTCGGCCGGCTCGACGGGCTCCTCGCCAGCCTCACCGATATCGAAAAACGGCTGTTCTGCGTAGGGCTGCTGCGGGAGGTGTTGCTTTCATCCCTGGCGCAAGCGGGATTTGCGGACGCCGAACACCGGTTCAACGCCTGGTTCGCCGGGCTCGACCGCGGCCCCCAAGAGACACCCCTCACCGGCTGCTCCGCCTATGCCGTGGTCCGCGCCCTGCTCGGCGAACTCAGCCGTCATCCGTGGGAACCGCTCGCCGATGCCGCGCAGACCATCGCTCTGGCCGCTCGCTTCGGGGCCGACCGCCCGATGCAAGCCGAAGACGCGCTGGCGGAGGAAGCGATCGGCAGGGCGATCACGCTAATGAAACAGGCCGGCGCGGATGACGAGACCCCCCTGCCCTTCGCGGGTCTGGCCCGCCTGCACGCGCTGCTGCGCGCCGATCCGCGGTTCGCGCCGCTGGAGCGCGCGGTGCAAATCCGTTCGTTTGGGAACCGCGCGGTGGCGATCGAGCAGGCCGCCACGCGCACCCCGCTCTGGGCGGTCGATGCCGCGCTGGGGCGGCTGCTGACCGCGTCCGGCGCGTGGGCCCGCGCCCTCCCCTGCCCCGGCGCGGTGACGGCGCAAACGCTGCAGCCGCAGCTCTGGCCGGGCGAACGCGCCATGCTGGCGGCCCGCAGCCTCCAGCGCAGCGTGACCCGGCTTGCCGAGCTGGTCGCGCAAGCGCGGCGGCGCGCGGTGCTGATGCGCGAGCAGTTGGGGCACCTGCGCTCGAGCGCGCGGGCACCGCAGGTGTGGATCCTGCTCGCTGGTTTTGCGCCACTCGGGCTCGATCAGATCACCTGGGCGTTCGGGATCAGTCGGCGCGGCACCTATGCGATCGGCGACGCCCTTGTGGCGGCGCGCATGGCACGGCGGGAGACGGTCAAGGGGAAGGCCCTGCTGGTCGTCGAAGAACCGGGAAGGGATGGGCAGCCGGCGTCTTTGGACCAGGCTACCGCCCTCCCCCATGCGGCTCTTGCCGAGTTCGACGCGGCGATGGGTGAGATCGACCGGCTGCTCGCCGGCAGTTCTGGCCATCCCTGACGCGGCATCGCGCGCATTCGGCGTGTATGAAAACTGATCTCTTCTTGACGTTATGTACAGATATCATACATAGACAGAGAAAGAAGGAGATGGCCAATGGCCACAACTGCCCATTCCGGCGTCCCCGCCAAAGCGCCCAGCCGCAAGGATCTGAGCGGTCCGGCGCTGCGCACCTTTTTCCGCATTGCCGACGCCTGGGACCTCAAGGAAGCCGAGCAGATGAAGCTTCTCGGGCTCGACAGCCGCTCGACCTTCCAGACCTGGAAGCGCGGCGCGGTCGCGGCGATTCCCAAGGATGCGCTGGAGCGCATCTCCTATGTCATGGGGATCTACAAGGGGCTGAAGATGCTCCTGCCCCGTACCGCCAACGAATGGGTACGCAAACCCAATGAGGCGCCGCTGTTCGCCGGACGCCCGGCGATCGAGCGGATGGCCTCGGGCAATGTCGCCGATCTCTACGTGGTGCGTCAATATATCGACGCGCAGCGCGGCTGATGGATGCCATTGCGACGACGCAAGTGCGGTGGCAACCGTGCTACCGGATCGTCGCAAGCCGGTTCCCGCCCATATCGCTGTTTGAGGATGTCGCGGATCCGGCCGACCTGGAAGCGGTCTATGCGATCGAGGCGATGACCAACGACCGGCTTCGCGACGAGGTCGGGGACCTCGCCCTCGTCCCACCGGAGGACCGCGTATCGGGACCCGGAACATCGGCGATCATGGCAGCGTTCACCCACCTAAATCCCGATGGCAGCCGGTTCTGTGACGGCAGTTTCGGGCTGTTCTACGCTGCCAGCACCATCGAGACTGCGGTTGCCGAGACGCGCCATCACCGAACCCGCTTCATGGCGTACACCCACGAACCGGCGCAGGAACTCGACATGCGCGTCTACGCGGTCGACCTGGACGCCATGCTCCACGATATTCGCGGCCTGCGCGATGAACGCCCTGCCCTCTACGCCCCGGACAGCTATGCCGCCGGCCAGGCGCTTGGCCGGCACCTGCGTGAGCAAGGTTCGGATGGCATCGTGTACCAAAGCGTGCGCGACGCCGACGGCGAGTGCGCCGCGGTGTTCCGCCCTCGCCTACTCGCCAACAGCCGACAGGAGCGGCACCTGTGCTACGTTTGGGATGGCCGGGCGATTGTCACCGTCTACGAGAAGAAGACATTCGCCTAAAGGTCCTGCGGACAAGCTAACCTTTCGGCCTTGAGTGACGCCTGTCAGGAATAGACCCCGGCAGCCATACGATCGAGATCTTCCATGACGATATCGATATCGCCATTCGCAACCAATTCCGCGGCCGTTTTCCCAACTCCAGAAATGGGTTGATGCTTGAACCAGATAACCGCCTTGCCTTCTTCGCCTGCAAGTTCTGCCGCTCGCGTTATAACTCGGGCTATTTCCTCCAGTTTAATCTGCACGGTCGGGGCGGAGGGATACAGAGTCATGGCCTTAGGATCCAGGCGAGCAACGCGAGCCAAATGCGCCATGGAGAAGCGCAGGCGCTCCGCCAGACGACGGGGCGAGATGATCTCATTCTCGCGAATGTCATCCTGGAAGGCTGCAGTCATAGGGCAGTCCATATTCAACATGTGAAGACAAAACTCTCACGTCTCAGAACCGCTGAAGATTGTCCTAGCTCCAATGCTGATCGAGCAGCGCTTTCAACGCGGCCTCCGCTTCAGCCCGCGTACCACCGGCATGCGGGAGCAAGGTAAGTTTGAGACCCTTACGATCCACCGCCTCCACTTTCAGCAATGGTTTCCCCCCTTCGGACACGATCGTTTCCGGCTTTCCTGACTTCTTGGGGGATCCTGACCTCTTGGGGGGATCGGCGGCCAGAGCGAGCGCGCGTATGATATCGGGGACCGGCATCGGTGCTGCGCGATCGGACTGCACCTGAGCGAGACGTCCCGCCTCGGCGAACACACGCTGCCGCCGATCCTCCGGTTTCAAGAGAGGCTTGATCGCGGTGACATGCTTGATCCTGAGATCCTGCGGAAGGGCGAAGGCCGCCATCAGTTCCGCCGGCAGCCGGGCAAGGTCGAGATAGCGGCTGAGCCAGCTTTCCGTGACATTGATCCGCTCGGCCATCACCTTCTGGCGCCCCTCATAATAGGCGTCGAGCGCGCGCAGATAGTCGCGCGCGCGCTCCAGATCGGTGAGATCGTCGCGCGCCCGATTCTCGAGGTCAGCGAGACGGAAGGCCTCCTCGTCGGTAAGGCTACGGATATCGACGAGAAAGCGGAAATCCGGATAGTTGTGGGCGCGCAGCCAACTGATCGTCCAATGCCGGCGCGCGCCGCAAATCACCTCGAAATCGAAGGCAGGATCGTCCTTCACGCGGCGAACGATGGCGGGCATTTCTTGCTTGCCCTGCGCCTTGATGCTCTCGATGAGGTCGGCGCACCGCTCCTCATTGAGGAGCGCATATTCGCGGTTATGCCCCGCCCACATTCGGCAGCGCGCGGGATCGACAAGCTCATGGGTGCGCGAGACGACGCTGCCCGTCGCCAATTCGGCAAGCCGGCTTTCCCGGCCCGCCAGCACGCTCGCACCGATGCCAGGGCGCCGCGCCGCTGGGGCTTGCGCCCCCGGGTCGATTCCGGCGACCAGATCAGCCGCGAAGTTGGCGTTCTTCTTGCTCATCATCCACCCCTTCTACCCGGAATTGCACCGGTGCAATTTTGCTCGCATCAGGCGAGTCCCTCCTTGCGAAGCCGCGTCAAATGGCTCGGCCACATCGACCGAATGTCGACCTCAATTTCACTGTTCACGCCATCAAGATAGGCAAGGCAGCGGTTGCGCACCGTCGAACTGGTGACCGGGCCGTCCAGCTCGTAGACGGTCATCAGCCGCGCCGTTGCATTGTCGATTTCGGCCGAATCCTTGAGCGGCGTACGGACGATCGCGTGACCGAAAAGGGTCCGCATCAGGTTCAGCAGTTCCTTCTGCATCGACTTATTCTCATCGACCTTGGACGCCACAAAGCGCAGGAACTGCAGCGACGGCGCCAAGCCGCGATCGGCCAGCGTCTCTATGGTCTCATCGAGCATGGCGAGGAAGGCCGCCGTCGACGAGAAGTCCATCACCGTCGGCGGAACCGGCACCACCAGCGCATTGGCCGCGCGCAGCACCGAAAGCGAGATCGCGCCGAGCGCCGGAGGCGGATCGAGAACCACCACATCGAACCGATCGGCAATGCTCGCGATGCCTTGCGCCATGCGGTCGATCAGGTTCCCCTGCCCCCGCGCCATGCGCGCTGCGATTTCATATTCCGACTGGAACAGCCGCAGATTGGCCGGAACAAGCTCGAGGCCGTCGAAGTGGGTCTTGCGCAGGGCATAGTCGAGCGACTCCATGTCGTCGTGCCGCAGGAATGGATAGAGCGTGTCCTCCTCGGTCAGGTCGAGGTCGGGCACATAGCCGAATAGCGTGGTTGCCGACGCTTGGCTGTCGCAATCGATGAGAGCCACCCGGTAGCCCTTGATCGCGAGATATTGGGCCAGGTGCACCGAAAGAGTCGATTTCCCCACCCCGCCCTTGAAGTTCTGCACCGCGATAACGCAGCAGGGATCGGTTGCGGCCCGCCAGGGCCGGGTGCCGAACAGTCCGCGCATGTCGTTGAGCTGCGCCAGGGTATAGCCGACACGCCGATTATTCTCGGTTCGCGGAGGCGGCGGCAAGCGGCCGTCCTTCTCGGCCTCGCGAATGGCCGCCGCGGTTCGGCCGACCAGTTCCGCGGCCTTGCCAATCGGGAACGTCGGCTCGCGCCGCTCGTCCGCCCGGGCACTCCGCGCGGAGTCGCGGAGCCGCTCGAGGACAGAGCTGGTCCGTTGTGCGAGCGTCGAGACGGACAGCAGGTCCTGCGTGCCCTCAATGTCGAGTGATGCAGCCAAGAGAGGCCCCCTTGCGAAACTAGAGGGGGCATAGCTCAATTTGCACTTTTAGGTCAATCGAAGGCTGATTTTCGCAAGTCGGCCCAGCCCGAAGCGCGAAACTTGCCCAATCTGCGCCGCAGACCTTTTGCGCCCCCTCGCAACCTGACCCCTTGGGGGCAGTTCACCCCGAAATTGCACCGGTGCAATTTCGGCTCAGGGGCGCCCGCGTCGTGCCAGGAAACTCTCGCAGAAGCCGGTCCAGGATGCGATCAGCTTGGCGCCCTTGAGCTTCGCCAGCCTTTCGCCCATCTGCGCGCGATAGGCATCGGCAATGAGATCGATGTCCCAACCGCCGCCAGCCGAACGGCCGATGGCCGCGAGCGTGTCCGAGCCAAAGCGGATCGTGCCGTTCGGGAAGGTGACCTCCCCTGCCCCAGCCTTATCCTTTGACACCAAGGCCGCCACCGCCGCCTGTGTGACAGCCTCGACGGCAACGGTCTCCACCTCGTCCTCGCGCCGCGCCTTTCTGCCCGCAGAGTGCCGACCGATCTCATCCACGGTCGCGATTTGGGCCGGAGCATCCTTGGGCTCAAAGCGGAATTCGATTTCGGTGACAGTTCTGCCCTGGCGGATCTCCCGCCACTCCACGCGAAAATGGGCGAGCTGGTCGATTTCGGCCTTCGCCTTTTCGAGAACTTTGCGGCGCAGCTGCGCGAAATCCTTGTAGACGTCCGGCGCGATGCCGAGCAGCGCACGCAGCGCCGTCATGTCGCCCTTCCAGAGCGACTGGCGCCTATGCAGCCTCAGCGCCCCGATCTCGTACAGCTTGAGCGCATAGGTTGATCGGAAGCCGAGCACCGCCTGGCGGTTCAGGACCGCATAGGTCTCCGATTCCTGGATCAGCTTTCGGGCTTCGGGCGTGAACTCCCACTCGATCCACCCAGCGTCCGCGCCCTCTTCGTCTTCCGCTTCTTCGCGCGACGACGAGATAAGCGAAAAGCGCAGCGTCGCCTTCTTGCCGCGCCAGGACTTGTCGTCGACCGCGAAAAGCGTGCGGTGCAATTCCTCAAGCATATCCGAGATGCGCTCATTGCCCTTGTGGCCGCGGCGAATGTCCGCCTTTCGCATCTTGTGCGGGCGGTCCTCCCAGGCATCACCGCCCGCGGTCAAAATCATCAGCGCAAGCAAACGCGAAGCAGTCAGGCTAAGCGACTGGCCTTTGACGAACTTGACCTCGACGATGCTGCCGGGCTTGGCGAACTCGTCACCGCCCTTTGCCTGCAGGGCGGCAGCCACCCGCATCGCCCGTCCCGGAGAAGCGTCATCGCCGGTGGGGGAGGGCGTTACAGCGTGATCTAGGGCTTGCTCGTCATCCATGCCATGAAGTCTGCGCCGATTCGTCCAGCGTGGGAGAAAATCTGCCTGACCTGTCCTTACGCGTCAAGTCAGGGCAGGATAGACACCGGATTCGGCCCCCAAGAGGTCAGGATGGAACTTCGCTCCGAAGCAGCAAACCATGAGGAAGTGCGGCGAGTCGCGTTTCCAAGCGCCCGGACCCGCGCAAACGGCAGCGCGGACGCCGAAGAAAGTCCCTGACGAACGCTATGGCGAGCGAATCACTCCAGCAGGAAGCTGTCCCCCATACGGTCAGGAAGGCCCCAGCAGGTCAGGTTGCATCCCCCGATCGGTCAGGGAAGCGCCCCCGGAAGGGCAGGCAAAATCCCCCGTCCGGTCAGGATAAGCTTGCTCAAACCCGCAGAAATGCTGTGCTTTCGGCCTCCTGAATCTGAATCCTTTTGAATCGGAAAAGCTTCCGCTGCGAGCAGCGGCGTTTTGATTCTTTTTATTTTGAGAAAGAGATCGGCGTCGCGCCTGATGCAATCGTTCAATCCCCCCGCCTGGAGGGATACGCGAAGTTAGCCGCCTACGATAGGCTGCCGGCCAAATGACCTTGCGCATGGAGGGTGCATGATCAACTTCGCCAAGTTCGAGATCATCGGCCGGATCGGGGAAATCGACGCGCGGCCGAAAGTCACCCTGCTGTCGGTCTGCGCGAATTATCGCCGCAAGGGTGACGATAACGAATGGCAGGAAGACAGCCACTGGAACCGCGTGAGCGTCTTCAGCGAAGGCCAGCGAAAACATATCGCCGACCGGGCTCAAGTCGGGGATCTCGTGCGCATAGCCGGACGGCTCAAGGACAACTCCTATGAACGCGACGGCGCGACGCACTACACAACCGATCGCATCGTCGAGGAATTCGGGATCCTGGCACCCAAAGGCATGCCGGGGTGAAATATCGGGGAGGGGAGGGCGCAATCAGCAGCGGCGCTCCACCACTTCCGAGGATTAGTCGATGCCCATAGCTGCTCCCCATCGCGCCAAAGCCATTGTCGAAGCCCTGGGTGGGATCTGGCGCGGTACGCGCGGCGAATGCCGGTGCCCGGCACATAACGATCATGGTCCCAGCCTGTCGGTACGCCTGGGCGAGCGGGCGATCCTGTTCCACTGCTTTGCCGGCTGCGACACGCGCGATGTTCTGGCTGCTTTGCGCCGGCGCAAACTTCACGATGCGGAGCCGCTCACAATGCCGCGCCCGAAGGCGGCCGCGGACCATCGCGCTCTTGCACTTCGCCTATGGAAGGCGAGCCAGCCCATCGCCGGATCTCCAGCGGCCGATTATCTGGCGGCGCGCGGTCTGCCGCCTCCCTATCCGCGTTGCCTGCGCTACAGCCCGCGCACCATCGTCGGGGCCGGTGAGCGCCGCCGGTTCTTTCCGGCGATGATCGCCGCGGTCGAGAATGATCTGGGGGTTGTCGCCGTCCAGCGGACCTGCCTCGATCTCGCCGACATCCTGCACAAACCCATGCCAAAGCCGAAGATTGCCCTTGGCCTTCTCGGCGACGCGGCCATTCGTCTGGCGCCGGCCGGCGAGGAGCTTGGCCTTGCCGAAGGCATCGAGGACGCCCTTTCAGCAATGGCCTGGTTCGGAACGCCCACCTGGGCGCTGGGCGGGGTCGAACGCCTTGGGCTTGTCGCCATCCCCGAACGGGTCAAGCGTATCATCGTCTATGGCGATCGCGGTGCCGCCGCTGCCGCCATGCTCAAAAAAGCCCGCCCCCATCTCACAGCCAATGGACGCGAACTGGTGCTCCGGCTGCCGGAACGGCACGCGGACTGGAATGATGCTTGGCGTGTCCGCCGGGCCGCCGAGGCGGCCTGAAAGGGGAGGGAGCCTTCCGGCTGATGACCTGGCGCTGATGCCAGGTGTCAGACCTGGAGATGCCCCATGGCCACACACCCCCTCGCGCTCACGCTGCCGCTCGATGATCCCGCCCGTACCGCTGCTCAAGGCATAGCCGACCGGCTGTCCGAAGGATGTCCGGTTGCACGTAACGACCTCCTTGCCGAAATGACCTCCGCTTTCGGTGGCTCGAGCGCCGATGGCCTGTGGTCATTGCGCGACGCCTACGATGTGCTCGAACTCGCGCAGGTCCTCCATCTGAAGAACGCGACGCTCCCGGCAGATGCGAATGCGCGGCTCGCCCAGCTGATCGCTATGACGGCGGCGCTTCCCACGCAAAGCGTGCGTAGCGAAACGCAGATCGCGTTCCAGCAATTCTCGACACCGGCGCCGATCGGCTTCCTTGCCGCCAAGGCAGCCGCGATCACGGCACACGATATCGTGCTCGAGCCCTCGGCCGGGACCGGCCTCCTGGCCGTACACGCCCATCTCGCCGGCGCGCGCCTCCTTCTCAATGATATCGATGCCTGGCGCACGCGTTTGCTGCGTCACGCCTTTCCCGAAGGCAGGCTGAGCACGCATGATGGCGAACTGATCGACGATATGCTCGATCCGCAACTGGTGCCGAGCGTCGTGCTCCTCAATCCGCCCTTCTCGCGAAGCCAGGGGCGCGCGCGCGATCGCCATGCCGCGCTTCGCCATTTGCGCTCCGCGCTGTTGCGGCTTGCTCCAGGCGGGCGCTGCGCCGTTATTCTCCCCGACCGCATCGAGACGGAGGACGCGGATTGGCTGCACGCCACTGCGGGCGCGCATGCCCGGCTGCATCTCGACCTGCCGCCCGATGCCTATGCCAAGCACGGCACCGGCCAGGCAGTCCAGCTCATACTCCTCGAAAAGGACGGGGCAGGGGGCTCGGTCCCGCGCCAGACCTGCACGACGCTCGGCGCTGCGCTTGCGGCCATCGATGCGATGGCGACCCCATGCGCGCCGCAGCCGCAGCCGATCTCCCGCCCCAGCGGATTGTTCCGGGGCCTCACGCGGCGGACCCGCCCCGTCTGCTCGCGTGCGGCGGTGACCCTGCCCACGACCCGCGCGGTCGCCTATCACCGTCTCGACGCGCCCGCACCCGCGGGCGAACCGCAAGGGATTTACCTGCCCTATCGGCCGAGCCGTCTGCTGATTGCCGATGCTCGTGAGCACCCAAGCGCGCTGGTCGAATCGCAGGCAATGGGATCGATTGCCGCACCCCCGGTCGCTTATGAACCCGTGCTGCCGGCCAGGATCCTGGACGACGGCCTGCTCTCGGACGCGCAGCTCGAAACGCTGATCTACGCTGGCGCGGCGTTCGAGCGCGATCTTCCCGGGCGGTTCATATCCAGCGAGGAGGGTCTTTCGCTGTCGCCGGCAGAGGCCGGTAACGCCTATCGGACCGGCTTTTTCCTTGGCGATGGCACGGGCGCCGGCAAGGGGCGGCAGGTGGCAGGCGTCATCCTCGACCAGTGGTTGCGTGGCAACCGCCGCCACCTCTGGATATCCAAGAGCGAGACGCTGGTCGAAGACGCTCGCCGGGACTGGTCGGCGCTTGGCGGCTTGCCGCTCGACATCCAGCATCTCAACCAGTGGAAGCTCGGCACCCCGATCGCGCTGGGCGATGGGATCCTCTTCCTGACCTATGCCACCCTGCGCTCCAACCGCGGCGACAGGGGCACGCGGCTGCGCCAGCTGATCGAATGGATGGGTGAGGATTTCAGCGGCGTCATCGTTTTCGACGAGGCGCATGAAATGGCCGGGGTGGCCGGCGGCGAGGGCCGGTTCGGCGCCACGAAAGGGTCCGAGCAGGGCATTGCCGGCGTCCGCCTGCAAAATCTCGCTCCGCGCGCCCGGATTCTCTACGCCTCGGCGACGGGCGCCTCGGATGTCAACAATCTTGCCTATGCGACACGCCTCGGATTGTGGGGACCGCAGACGGCCTTCGCCGACCGGCGGGCCTTCGTGGAATCCCTGCGCCGAGGCGGCATCGCGGCGATGGAGTTGATCGCCCGCGACCTCAAAGCGCAGGGCCTCTATGCCGCGCGGGCGCTCAGCTTCGCCGGCGTCGAATATGACATCCTCGAGCATCGGCTCAGCGAAGAACAGATCGCCGTCTACAATGCCTATGCCGATGCCTGGGCGATCATTCACAACAATCTGCAGGCCGCGCTCGCCGCCACGCGCGTCACCGACGGCTTCAGCGGTGCCACCTATAATAGCGGCGCGAAGGCCGCGGCATTGTCGATCTTCGAATCGACCAAGCAACGCTTCTTCGGCCAGATCCTGCTGTCGATGAAGCTGCCCTCGCTGATCCCGGCGATCGCCGCCGATCTCGCGCGCGGCGACTGCGCCGTCGTCCAGCTCGTGTCGACCTCGGAAGCGATGCTCGATCGTGCCCTTGCCGACCTGTCCCCCGAGGAGCGCGCCTGGCTCGATATCGAGCTGTCCCCGCGCGAATTCCTGGTCGATTATCTGACCGCGGCCTTTCCCGTGCGCCAGATGCGCACCTATACCGACGATAGCGGCACGGTGCGCTCGGAACCGATGATCGACGAGGCCGGGCAGCCCGTGCTGTGCCGGGAAGCGATGGCCATGCGCGACCAGCTCCTCGAGCAACTCTGTGCGCTGCCGGTCGTCGGCTCGGCGCTCGATCACATAATCGGGCATTTCGGGACGGAGGCTGTGGCCGAGGTGACGGGCCGCAGCCGGCGGATCGTCGTCGATGCCGACGGCCGTCAGCGGATCGAACGGCGCAGCGCGCGCACGAACCTCGCGGAGACCGACATCTTCATGCGCGGCGAAAAGCGCATCCTGATCTTCTCCGACGCCGGCGGCACGGGGCGGAGTTACCACGCCAGCCTCGACGCGCCCAATCAGAGCCGCCGCATTCACTATCTCCTCGAGCCCGGTTGGCGCGCGGACGCGGCGATCCAGGGGCTGGGCCGCACGCACCGCACCCACCAAGCCTGCCCGCCCTTGTTTCGGCCCGTTTCCACCGATTGCCGTGGCGAACGGCGGTTCATCTCGACCATCGCCCGGCGCCTCGACAGCCTGGGCGCGCTGACCCGTGGCCAACGCCAGACCGGCGGGCAGGGACTTTTCGACCCCCGCGACAATCTGGAGTCCGACTTCGCGCGGGAATCGCTCGACCAGTGGTTTCGCCTGCTGTTCCAGGCAAAACTCCAATCGGTCCACTTCGATCAGTTCCAGGCGCTCACCGGTTTGAACCTGGCCGGGGAGGGCGGGGGGCTCACCGAGACCTTGCCCACGATCCAGCGGTGGTTGAACCGCATCCTGGCGCTGCGCATCGACCTGCAGAACGCGATCTTCGACGAATATCTCGGCTTGATCGAAGCACGGGTGGAAAAGGCACGCGAGGCCGGCACCCTCGATCTTGGCGTCGAAACGATCGCGGCCGACCGTATTTCGATCCTCGACCGGACGGTGATCCGGCGCGATCCCGTGAGCGGCGCCGAAACCGAGATCCTGCGTATCGAAACCGAGGAGCGATATCGGCCGCTGACCCTGGAGCGAGCGCATTGGCTTCTGGCCGACCCGGAAGCGCGCGGGTTGATCAACCCGCGTTCCGGCAAGGCCGCCATTTGCCGGCCGACCTTCTCGCTGACGGACGAAGAGGGGCGGACCGTGCGCCGCTATGAGCTGGTGCGGCCGACGCGCACCGAACGGCACCGGCAGGACCTCTTCGCCGAAACCCATTGGACCGACGTGGACCGGGCGAGCTTCGACGAAGCCTGGCAGGCCGAATGCGACGCAATGGCGGCGCAGACGCGCACGCAGATCATCTATCTGGTCACTGGCCTGCTGCTTCCGGTGTGGGGCAAGCTGCCCGACGATCATGTCCAGGTCTGGCGGCTGACGAGCGATGACGGCCAGTCGCTTCTCGGGCGTCTTATTCCGGCGCCGCTGGTTGAGCGGATTGCCAGCGCATTCGGCATCGCGGCCCATGTCGAGATCGACCTCGGCGCGCGGGTCGAGCACGTCCGCACCTCGGGCGAGATCATGCCGATCGGAGCGCTGCGGCTGAAGCGCGCCTTGGTCGCCGGCGATCAACGCCTCGAATTGCTGGACTGGAAGCCCGAGGCGCTGCCGCATCTCAAGGCGGCGGGCTGCTTCACCGAGATCATCCAGCACCGCACGCGGCTGTTCGTTCCCCCGAGCCGCGCCCTCGAGATCCTCGCCAGGATCACGGACTGACCCGCGGCCGCGCCAAGCGACCGAAGAGAGGGGAGGGGGCCTTCGGCCGGGTAGGCCTGAGTGGCTCAAGCCGGCCGACGAGGTCGGCGCAACCCTCGAAGGAGACAACCGATGATCCAGTCCGTGAAGGTCAAGAACCTCTCGCTCTCGAAGGACAATGTCCGCAAATCCAATCGCGATGCCGACCTCGACAGCCTCGCCGACAATATCGCCGCGCATGGCCTGTTGCAGAATCTCGTGGTCACGCCGCTCAAGAAGGCAGGACATTTCACCGTCAAGGCGGGTGGCCGCCGCTTGCGGGCGCTCCAGCGGCTGATCGATTCAGGTCGGCTTGCCGGGGACCATGAGGTTCAGGTGCTGGTGCTCGAGGATGATGCTGGATCGGCCGAAGCGAGCCTTGCCGAGAATTTCCACCGCGTCGCGATGAACCCGGCGGATGAGTGCTCGGCTTTCAAGCACTTCCTCGACAAGGGCGCGAGTGCCGAGGATGTGGCGAAACGTTTCGGCGTCACGACCCGCTTCGTTGAGCAGCGGGTACGGCTTGCCGAACTGGCTCCTCTCGTATTCGCGGCGCTGGCGGCGGGCGAGATCACGCTGGGGGTCGCCCAGGCTTATGCCGTCACGCCCGACGTCGATCGCCAGGCGCGCGTGTTCGAGAGCATGAGCCGGTCCTATTATGGCGACAATCCCGACAATATCCGCCGTGCGCTCCTCAACGGAACGGTCAAGGCGACCGACGCCAAGGCACGGTTCGTCGGCCGCGAGGCCTATGTCGGCGCGGGCGGCCGGATCGAGCGCGACCTGTTCGGTGAAGATGTGGACGAGAGCTGGATCGACGTGGAGCTCATCGAGCAGCTGGCCGCCCAGAAGCTTGAAGCGGCCGCGGAAGCGCTCGCTGCCGAACAGAAGCTGGCGTTCGTGACGCCGGTTCTCGCGACGCATGTGCCCTATGATACGGAGTGCCAGCTCCACGAATATCATCCGCCGCTGCGCGAATTGAGCGGGGACGAGCAGGAGCGCGTCGATAGTCTCTCGGATGAGGGCGACGCGCTCATCCGCGAACTTGAGACCGAACTCGAGGACGGCACGCCCGAGGCCGAGGCGGCTTCGGCGCGTCTCGCCGACATCGAGCGGGAACTCGATACGATCGAGGCGTCGCGCACGATGGTCGATGATGCGATCAAGGACCAGCTGGGCACCTTCATCTATCTGGCGCCCGATGGCAGTCCGCGGGTGCACAGCCGCATGTTCAGCGAGCGCGCCATCCGGCAGGCGGGCGAGGATGCAGAACCCGAAGCACCGTCCGGCAAGGTCGCGGCCTCCCGGCTCAGCGCGACGCTGGTTGACGAACTCGCGACCCAGCGCCGGCAGATCCTGGCAGCCCATGTCGCCTCGGATGCCGGGTTCGCGCTCGATCTCACGATATTCCTGATGGCGCACCGGACGGTGTTCGCCAGCAGCTATGTCCGGGACCACGCGACGTTGCAGGCCGCCGCCGCGAGCTTCCCGATCGTCAGCTTCCGCGATGAAGGTAGCGCGGCGAGCAATGTCCTGACCGAACAGCGCCAGGCGCTCGATGTGAGCTGGGCAGGCGGGAACACGCTGTCGTCCCGCTTCGATGCCTTCCGGCAACTGGATGAACAGGCGCGCGCCGATTGGCTCGCCCATGTCATGGCGCAGACGCTGGAGCCGACACTCAACGTCGACGATGGCGGGCGCCGCAACGGCTTCCACGATCATCTCGGACGGCTGCTCGACATTGATGTCGCGCAATGGTGGCGGCCCGATGCCCAGAACTTTTTCGGGCGGGTGAAGAAGGACGTCATGCTCGAAGCGCTCGACGAGATCGGCGGGCCGGTGCTGCGCGGCCGATACAAGGACGCCAAGAAGGGTGACCTTGCCAATGCCTGCGCTGCGCTCTGTTCGGGGCAGGGCATCGTCGAGGCCGAAGTCCGGGAAAAGGCGCTCTCCTGGCTGCCCGACGAGATGCGGTTCGGCGCGATCGAAAAGCCCGAAAGCTTCCGGAGCTATTCCGCTTTCCTCAGCGATGAAGACGACAGCGACGGCGGGGCAGGGGAGATCGCCCCCGATGGCGATGCTGGCGACTTCGAACAGGCCGCCTGAGGCGAACGCCTAACGGCGGGCGGCGCTTTCGTGTCGCCCGCCGCCCTTCATCGGCGGCGCTGAGACAGCCGCTCTTTCGCGGAGTATCCACCATGACCCAATCATCGGGCCGGCCCTCGCCGGCCGAGACCATCACGCGCGCCATCATCGACCGGCTCGAGGCCGGTGTGCGTCCCTGGGTACGGCCCTGGCGATCATGCGCCGCGCAAGGGCGCCCGCTGCGCGCCAATGGCGAGCCCTATCGCGGCATGAACACCTTTTGGCTATGGCTGGCCGCCGAGCAGTGCGGCTATCGGTCCCGCTACTGGATGACCTATCGGCAAGCACAAAGCCTCGGCGGGCAGGTCCGTGCCGGTGAGCAGTCGCAATTTGCGATCTTCTACAAAGCCTATTCGAAGAAGGTCGATTCCTACGAACGTCCGGGTGAGCTCGTCGATGAGCAGCGCCGGGTCATGCGGTCCTATGCGGTCTTCAATGCCGATCAGATCGATACACTGCCGGGCGATTTCTATCCCGAAGCCCTCTCCCTCGTCCCGCCGGGCGACCGGCTCGGTCCGCGGGCGGAGCGCTTCGTCGATCGGCTGCCCGCGCGGCTGCGATGCGGCGGCGATCGTGCTTATTATGATCTGCGCGCGGACGTCATCACCATGCCGCCGGTCGAGCAATTCGACACGCGCGCCGCCTGGGCAGCCACCATTGCGCATGAGGCCGGCCACTGGACAGGCCATCCAGCCCGGCTTGCCCGATCGTTCGGGAAGCGCTTCGGCGATCAGGCATATGCGTTCGAGGAGTTGGTCGCCGAACTGACAGCAGCGCTGGTTGGCGCCGATGTGGGTCTCCCAACCACCCATCTCGACGACCACGCGGCTTATATCGGATCCTGGCTCGCCATTTTGCGCAAGGATAATCGCGCATTGCTGACGGCGGCTGCGCGAGCCGAGGAAGCCGCCGGGTTTCTGCTGCGGGCAACCGATCTCGCTTGCGAGGATGATCTGGACGAGCAGGCGGCTGCTTGATCTCGCCATGTCGCCGATTGCACTATATCCATATATCCGCTATCGTGGATATATGGATAACGAATCTGTCATCGTCGCGTTGGGCGCGCTTGCCCAAGCCACGCGCCTCGACGCCTTCCGCCTTCTGGTGCGTCACGAACCCGAAGGCCTTCCCGCCGGCGAGGTCGCCAAGGCGCTGGATGTCCCGCAGAACACGATGTCGGTGCATTTGGCGACCCTGGCGCGTGCCGGCCTGGTCACATCCGAGCGGCGCAGCCGGATCATCAACTACCGCGCCGATCTCGATGCGCTACGCTCCGTGATGCTGTTCCTCGTCAAGGACTGCTGTGGTGGCCGGGCCGAGCTCTGCCATCCACTTGCGGATGAACTGCTTGCCTGTCGTGCTGCCTGAAAGGACATCAACATGACGGATCGCCTGTTGAACGTACTGTTTCTTTGCACGGGCAATTCCGCCCGTTCCATCATGGCCGAGGCGATCCTCAGCCGTGAGGGGCTAGGCCGTTTCAAATCGTTCAGCGCCGGCAGCCAGCCCAAGGGCGAGGTCCATCCGTTCACCATTCATCTCTTGGAGAAGCTGAACTACGACGCAAGCCGGTTCCGCTCGAAGAGCTGGGAAGAGTTTTCCGGCCCCGATGCGCCGTCCTTGGATTTCGTGTTCACCGTTTGCGACAATGCCGCCAATGAGCTTTGCCCGGTTTGGCCGGGGCAGCCGCTGACCGCCAATTGGGGGGTGCCCGATCCGGCCGCTATCGAGGACAGCGAAACGGTGCAGCACGCGGCCTTCTTCGATACTTACAGGATGCTGTTCAATCGCATCTCGCTGTTCACCAACCTGCCGTTCGAAGGCCTCGACAAGATGAGTCTACAGAACCGGCTGAACCGGATCGGCAAGGAACAGGGCCGCGCCGACCTCCCAAGCGAAAAGGCACCCAGCGCATGAGCAATGCCGCAATCGATATCGTCATCTATCACAATCCCGAGTGTGGGACGTCGCGCAACACGCTGGCGATGATCCGCAACGCCGGGATCGAGCCGCATGTGATCGAATATCTCAAGACGCCGCCCAACCGCCCGCGCCTGGTTTCGCTCATCGCCCGCATGGGCATCAGCGCACGCCAGTTGCTCCGCGAGAAGGGCACGCCCTTCGCCGAGCTGGGTCTTGCCGATCCGACGCTCAGCGATGACCAGCTCATTGATGCGATGATCGAACATCCGATCCTCATCAACCGGCCAATCGTTGTGTCGCCGCTCGGCGTGAAACTCTGCCGTCCATCGGAAGAGGTGCTCGATCTTCTCCCGTCCGCCCAGCGCGGGGCTTTCACCAAGGAAGATGGCGAGCAGGTCATCGACGCCGCCGGCAAGAGGATCGGGGCGTGAACGCGACCGTTGCGGCACGACCCAAGCCGGCGATCAACAGCTTCGAACGCTATTTGAGCGTCTGGGTGGCGCTCTGCATCGCTGTCGGCATCGCGCTCGGCTATTCGCTGCCGAATCTGTTCGCAGCCATCGCATCGGCTGAGATCGCGCGCGTGAACCTGGTCGTGGCTGTGCTGATCTGGCTGATGATCGTCCCCATGCTGCTCAAGATCGACCTCGGCGCGTTGGGGTCGGTTCGCCAACACTGGAAGGGCGTCGGCGTCACCCTCTTCATCAACTGGGCGGTGAAGCCCTTTTCAATGGCGCTGCTCGGCACGCTGTTCCTGGGATGGCTCTTCCGGCCGCTGCTGCCGCAGGGCGAGATCAACGCCTATATCGCCGGGCTCATCCTGCTCGCCGCCGCCCCCTGCACGGCGATGGTGTTCGTCTGGTCGAACCTGTGCGACGGCGAGCCGACCTATACGCTGAGCCAGGTGGCGCTCAACGACGTGATCATGGTCTTCGCCTTCGCACCGCTGGTCGGACTGCTGCTCGGGGTCGCCTCGATCACAGTGCCCTGGGACACGCTGCTCATCTCGGTCCTGCTCTATATCGTCGTGCCCGTCATCGTCGCGCAGATCATTCGTCGGGCGTTGCTATCGTCAGGCGGGCAGCCGGCGCTCGATCGGCTGCTGGCAACGCTTGGGCCGGTGTCGCTGGTTGCGCTGCTGACGACGCTCGTCCTCCTGTTCGGCTTCCAGGGCCCGGCGATCCTGGCTCATCCGCTGGTCATCGCACTGATTGCCATTCCCATCCTCATCCAGGTCTACTTCAATGCGGGCCTGGCCTATTGGCTCAGCCGGCGCTTCGGCGTGGCCTGGTGCGTCGCCGCTCCGGCCGCGCTGATCGGCGCGTCCAATTTCTTCGAGCTCGCGGTTGCAGCCGCGATCAGCCTGTTCGGCCTCAATTCCGGGGCCGCGCTCGCGACCGTGGTGGGCGTGCTGGTCGAGGTGCCGGTAATGCTGTCTGTCGTCAGCATCGTCAAGAAGACGCGGCCCTGGTACGAGCAACGCGTTCCTGCATGATCGCTACACTGCTGGATTCCAGGTCGCTTTCCGACCTGATGGCGGAGCTGAGCGCGGCGGGTCTGCCTGCCAGTGATCTCGCCGAGGCGGGACGCCGCTTCTTTCGGTTCGAGGATGATGTTGGCCTTGTCGGCTATGGCGGGATCGAAGGCGACGGCTCCGACCGCCTGCTGCGCTCGCTGGTCGTGAAGGCCGATCGGCGCGGATGCGGATTGGGCGGTGCCATTCTCACGGCAGTCGAACGCGCTGCAGCTGATGAGGGCGCGACTAGCCTGTACCTGCTCACCACGACCGCCGAGCCTTTCTTTCGCCGTCACGGCTATGAAACAGCCGAACGGACCGACGTTCCTGCCGTCATCGCGCAATCGGCCGAGTTCCGATCGCTATGCCCGGCGAGCGCCGCCCTTTTGTACAAATGGATTGCCTGATGTCGCGTCTTCGTATCCTTCCCGAACCCGATCACATGCCCGCGCTGGACCGTGCAATGATCCGGCCCGATCTCGCCGCCGGGCTCGGCGCGCTTGAGCCGAAACCTCGCATCCTCCTCCTCTACGGCTCGCTGCGCGAGCGGTCGTTCAGTCGCTTCGCGGTCGAGGAAGCGGCCCGGCTGCTCATCCTCTTCGGCGCCGAAGTGCGGATCTTCGATCCGGCCGATCTCCCGCTCCCCGACCAGATCAAGGACGATGATCACCCGGCGGTGCATGAGCTTCGCGAGCATGCGCTTTGGTCCGAGGGCATGGTCTGGTGCAGTCCCGAACGGCACGGCCAGATCACCGGCATCATGAAAGCGCAGATCGACCATTTGCCGCTCGAATTCGGCGGCATGCGTCCGACCCAGGGCCGGACCCTGGCCGTCATGCAGGTTTCGGGCGGATCGCAGTCGTTCAACGCGGTCAACACGTTGCGGCTGCTCGGGCGGTGGATGCGCATGTTCACCATCCCCAACCAGTCGAGCATTGCTATGGCGTTCAAGGAGTTCGACGAGGACGGCCGTCTCAGTGCCTCAAGCTATTATGACCGGATCGTCGACGTCATGGAGGAGCTGGTGCGCTTCACGGTGCTGACACGTCGCCATGCCGATCAACTCGTGGACCGCTATTCGGAACGCAAGGCGGCAGCCGCCAAGCGCGACGCGGCCCAAGATCTGGCCTCACGGTCGAAGGCCTGACGGCCGGGCTCTTCCGATGCGACGCGCTTTCATGCCGTCCTGTGCGTATCGGGAGATCGGGTTGCGGGTGCCCTTCTTAAGGTCCTCTGCGTCATGAATGCCTGACGCGACAGGGCCTTCGCGCCTTTCGCCAGAGGATGCGGCACATGGGCCATCGCGCTGGCGGCGGCAACCCGAACGCTCCGGCCGTGTTGGCGCGCCGAGGCGCGCCTGCCCGCACCACCCGGACCTTATCGGGTTCCCCTTGGGCGTTGCCCGGCGGTGCCGCCGCCGCTTTTTCGATGGCCCGGAGGGTGCGCATCCGGCGGGAAGGCCGCCGGCCCTGCGACACGGAAAGGCAATCCCTCATGACCAGCTCCCTTTCAGCAGTGCTCCAAGCACTCGAACTCGGCCATCTCGACCTGATGGGCGACCAACGCTCGATGGAAGCGCCGCCGCCGGCCGAAGCGCTCGAACAGACCGTCAGCGCCATCTGGAGCGATCTCTTCGCGCTCTTCCCCTTCACCGCGCTCGAACGCGACATCGAGGATCTGGGCTGGGGCTTCGTCAATCTCTTCCACCGCGCGGCCGCCAAGAAGCATCAGCTGATCGACCGCCTGACCGACGAGATCCGGCTCCTGCTCGCCGAGCAGGACGGATCGGAGATCGCGACCGCTGATCTCGAGGACAAGATCGATCTCGCCCGCAAGGTCGAGCAGTCCGCCCAGGCCTATGAGGGGATGCGCGACACCGCGGCGCGCCACTATCTGCATGAGACCGGCCGCTCCTGGGTGCCCGCGACCGGCAACCGCATCTCGCTCGGCACGACCGCTGCGATCGTCGATGGCCGGGCCTATTTGCAGGCGCGGCGCGAGCGGGTGCGCGATGCCAATATGGTCCATGGCACGCCCGTGGTCTTCGCCGGCGGGCGCCTTCGCTTCGCCAGCGACGACGAGGCCAAGCAGTTTGCCGACAATCTGCTGCGGACCCTCAAGGCCGTGCGCGAACGTGTGGGCGACATGTATCTCGTCCATGGCGGCGACATGAAGGGCATCGAGCGTCTTGCAGCATCCTGGGCCGAGCAGAACGGCATCCAGCAGCTGCGGTTCGGCCTTGATCGCAAGCTTGGCGATCGTGCCGGCTTCCGGCGCAACGAGCAGATGCTCTCGGTCAAGCCGCGCTACGTCATTGCCTTCCAGGGCAACGGCGTCACCGAAAGGCTGGTGGTCGAGGCCAAGGCGCGCGGCATCCATGTCGTCGATCGCCGCGGACCGCTCGGAACGCCGCCGGCGGCTTTATCTCGCGGCTGACCGCCGTGCCGGCCGCTTCGGCGGCCGGCTTTTCTCAATCTCGCGGATTCCGGTGCCGGAGGGGAGGGGGCGGGGCGGATGCGTCCCTTGTTCCCTTCGGAGGTTCCGCATCATGTTCATGCCCGATCGCGCCAGTGCGTGCGCGCTCCTTGCCTTCCGCGCCGCGCATGGCCGCCACTGGAAGGCGAAGCTGCTGTCCTTATGGTCGACAGGCCGCGATGTGGACGAAGCCGATGGCGCTTACTTACGGCATCTTCGCAACCAGGCCGGTCCCTCCTGGCTCCGCCAGCTGACGCCGCGCCGCTGGCGCGCGATCGAAAGATTGGCGGCGCCCGGCGATCCGGTGCTTGCAGCCGTGTTTCTCGATCGAGCGCGCGAATTTCATCGCGGCGCGCAGATTGGCGCGCCTATTGCGCTTGCGCCGGCACTGCACTTGCTCGCGATCTCCTGCGAACTGGGTTTGAAGGCGCATCTTTTGGGTCATGGCTGGACGGACGATGCGCTGGCCCGCGATATCCGTCATGACCTTGTCCGCGCCCTCGACGAGGCGCGGCAGCTAGGCCTGCCGGCGCCCGGTCGTCCGCTGGCCGATTTCATCAAGAGCCTCGGCCCGGCCTATGCCGTGCATCGGATCGACGCGCTGGTGGCAGGTGGCTATGCCTGCGACATCGGCGCCGTGCTTTGCGAGACCGGGCAGCTCCTCGATGCCGTGGCGGCCTGCCTGAGGCCAGCCACGCCAGGCGCCGCCACCTTGCGTACCTCCTCTTCCCCCTCCGCGTGATCGTGCAACGGACGTCGTGTCGAGCCCGCGAGTGGCCATGCGAAGGATCTACAATCCCGTCCTGCGGCTCAAGGGACGGGCAGATAAGGCACGGGCGTAAGGTCCGCGAGATGCCGGACCGGCGTGCTCGGCAAAGCCGGCAATATCGGCGGTTTCGCTGGGTGGGCTCCGGTCATGGCCCAAGCGACGCACCGTCCTTCTCCTCATCTGACCCCTAAGCCGGCCGTCCGGCCCATCCAACCCGCAAGCCATCGGGCCGAGTTGCCGTGTGCCACGGCTGCCCGCACCACCCCTTGTCTCGGGGTTCCCCGGCGCTGCGCTGCCGGTGGATGGGCCGTCCTGTCCGCCTTGGCCGGGGATCAGTCGAAGGGACGGTCCCTTGGACCCACATCGAAGGAACTCAGGCCATGCAGAACCTCGTCATCCTCGCCGGCAATGTCGGTGGCACGCCGGAAACCCGCACCACCCAGGGCGGCACCCGCATTACCCATTTCAGCCTCGCCACCTCGCGCCCGAAGCGCGACAGCAACGGCAAGATCCTGCGCGACGACAACAATCGCCGCCTCGAGGACACCGAATGGCACCGGATCACCTGCTTCAACGGCGTCGGCAAGACGGTCGAGCAATATGTCGACAAGGGTATGAAGGTCATGGTCCGGGGCCGTATCCACTACACCCGCTGGACCGACAGCGAGAATATCGAACGCTACGGCGTCGAGATCATCGCCGACGAGGTGACCTTCCTCACCCGCGCCAAGTCCAACGAGAATAGCGGCGGCGGCAACGAGCCCGAAGACGATGAAATCCCCTTCTGAGCTCGGACAGGGCGGCCCGGCGGCATCGCCGCCGGGCCTCTTATCCTGTTCAGGCGCGGCATGGTCCCAAGCGGATCAGCGGGATCGGCATCGCCCCTTGGCATAGCGCTCCCAGCGCAGCACGGTGCCGGTCGCAATCATCGCGCAGCTGAGATCGCCGATGCCGGGCGCGTTGCACCAGGCGCCGGTCCGGTTGCCCTTGGCTTCGCCGGTCGAGACGCAGCGCATGGTGGGGCCAGCCACGCGAATATGCCCGGTGGATGTCTGGCCGCGCGGTCCGCCAAGCAGGCGCACCAACGCATCGCGGGCGGCCGGGCCACTTGCTCTCGGACAGGGCTGGCCGGGGCGGCAGCTGTTGTCGATCTCGCGCGCGGCAATGCCGGCGAGCCGCACATGGGCGCCCTCGCGGCACCAGATCGGGCCATCGCCATCCCAGACGCGCGTCGGTGTGCAGGCGAAGGTCTGATCATTGGGGACCACGGCGGCGGCAAGCAGGAGCGGGAACAGCATCCGGCGGGGCTAACCGACAAGCGGCGGCCTGTCATCCGGACCCGTTGGATGGAGCGGCAGGCAGGGCAAGGGGTGGGGCGCGACATCGGCGGGGACCTGGCCTCCTGGCCGGCGGGTTCGCCCGCTCTCAATCGGCGCGATCCTTGGTCCACCCGGTGACCTTTTGCGATCAACCCGCAAGGGGTCCGGTCGCTTCGCTACGGCTTTTTGGGCCTCCAGCCAAAAAAGTGATCGCGGCCACCGGCCGGACACATCGGGCGCCTGTCGAGCGGGACGAACCCGCCGGCGCGCAAAGGAGCCTCGACATGTTCACCGACATCGCAATCGCTCGCCGCCACGCCTTCAGCCTCTCGCGCAGCCTCATGATGGTCACCTTCGTCATCGCGATCGGGCAGCATTACGGGGTTATCACCGCCGAAGACGCCGACGGCAGCGTCGCCATCGTCACCGAATTCGATCCCTTTGCCTGACGGCTCGACCGGGAGCCGCTCGGCTCCCGGTTATTCCCCGCGCTTCGCTCGCGGCTTGCGCCGAAGACGAGAACCGATTGTTCAGATGCCGCGACTATGCTGCGATAATGACGATTGAGGCTGCGATAGCGAATGCCGGCGATGATGCCCTGTGGGCGCGCGTCACCCAGGAGGTGAACGCCTGGCGCGGTGCCTGTCTGCAATGCTTCGCCGCGGTGGAGGTGGCCGTTACCGAGACTTTGCTGCATCTGAGCGCTCAGCCGGGACGAGGACAGTCGGTGAAGCTACGGCATTTGGTCGGGCAACGGCTCGATGACCTTGCTGCACTCGTCAATGAGGGCGGCCCCTTTTCCGTGGAGGGAAAGGGTGTCGCGAGCCTGCTGGCGGAATTTCGGCACCAGGAAGGGCTGCGCACGATGCTCGCCCATGGCCAGGCGAAGCTGACAGTCGAACGGACCAGTCGATGGGCCGCCATCTTTCGTGTGATCGCGATCCGGGCACGGCAGGCTGATCGTTCGACGCTCGTGATCGAAGAGAACGAGGCGGCGGAGAGGCTTCAGCAGCTCCGTAAGGTATCGCAGAAATTGTGTTCTGCACTTGGCAATCTGCGACGGGCGGTTGCCGTCTGAAAGTCGGATTTCTCTGCATCTATGCGCTGAGAATGGCGGCTCCGGCGCGGCCGGACCGGGCTCTAGGCTTCGCCCTGAGCCTTGTGCCAAGTCTCAGCCCATTCGGGTGACGATCCCTGCCGTGACTGCTCGCACTTCTCAACCCTGCGCGCAAACTATGGCCCGGCCGGTCGCGCCGCGCGCTGGAGGGCAGTTGGCCAGGCCCGCACGCAGGTGCTCATCGTGCAGCAATATGTGCCAGGGACGGTCATGGCCCCGCGCCGCGAGATAATAGGCCGCGCCGTCGCAGCCGACCATGCGGCATCGGGCCTGCCGGTCGATGAGGCTGGCGCCTGCTCCATGGAGCCCGATCAGGGCATCGACATCCTCGCGCATCAACGCACCGCAGCGGCGGCATTGCGATCGGACGAGGATCTGGCGCAGCCGCATCGCCTGGAGTGACGCGGTCCAGGCCGGGGCAAGGCGGAAGAGAGTGGCGCTGCTCGTCATGATGGGCGGAGGATAGCGCCGGGCTCTCCGCGGAGCCAGAGAATCAGGACACCGCGATCATCTCTTCGCGATCCCGCCCGCCAAGACCTTCCTCCTGTCGGCTTGCCTGGCCGGCGCGCGCGCCCGCGCAAGCCCGCTTTGCGGGCTTCTCCACTGCCGTTGCGACCCTGCCGGTGCGCGGCCGCGCTCTGCCGCCGGCCCTTGGCACGCCTGTCGGAAGGCCCCGGCGGGCGGGGCCGGACAGATCAGGAGCGTTCTCATGTCCCAATCCTCCCCGAATGCGATGAGCCAGGCCGAGCGGATCGCCCGCGTCGCCGAACTCAATGACGCGCTTCGCCGGTCCATCCATAGCCCGGGCCGCAACCAGATCGTGATGACTGCGGGCGTTGCGGCGCTGATCGGCGACGTCGCCCTGTTCCGCGGCTTTCGCCGCCGCGCGGAGATCCTCCGGATCGTGCGCGACTATGACAGCTTCACGCCCGACAACGATCCGATCGACGAGCATGATTTCGGCCGCTTCGAGTTCGAGGATGCGATCCTCTACTGGAAGATCGACTATTACGATCTCGAGCTCGCCTATGGCTCGCCGGATGCCGCGAACCCCGAGGTCACGACGCGCGTGCTCACTATCCTGCTGGCCGACGAATATTGATCCGGCGCAGCCATCCCCCCGACCGGGGGGATGGCCCGCATAGTCTGCTTGAGCAGACTATGCGGGCAACGGACGCCGCATCCGCAAATGCGGGAGGGGAGGGCGCGGGTCCGAGATGTCGCGCGATTGCGCGTGGCCGGCGCCAGTGGCGCCGTTCGCTTGCCCGTTCACTGGCTCCAAGGAGACTTATCATGGCCGCATATTTCGCCGCGCATCCCGATCACGCGTTTCTCTTCGCGTTCGGCTGCTTCGCCCTCACCGTCTATCTGTTCCGCTATGCCGGTCCCGGCATTGGGGGTGGCGGCGACTGGTCCTCGCGCGATCATTATGAGCGCAACCTGCGCGATGGTCCTGACGACTATTGCTGAGGTGCCGCGGTCATGAAGACGATCGTCGTCAGCCTGCTCAAGGGCGGGGTCGGCAAGACCTTCCTCGCCAGTCATCTCGCCTGGTATCTTGCTGAACCGCCTGAGCGCCGCGTCGCCTTCGTCGATCTCGACCCGCAGGGCAGCTCGACGCGGCGCCTGGGCGCCGAGCGGCAAGGCGGATTTTCCGCCGACCTGTTCGATCCTGCCGCTGCCCTGTGCGCCGACGGGCAGGCCGGGCTAACCGTGCTCGGTGCCGATCCCCGTCTCCAGATGGTCAAGGCGGCGCAGGATGTGCGCGACTTCATCGGCCGCTTCCCGGCGCTCCGCCCGCATTTCGACTATTGCGTTATCGATACCGGTCCCAAGTGGGACGAGCTCACCTTGAGCGCGATGGCGGTCGCCGATGCCGTGATCGCGCCGGTGCAGGTTGCCGAGGATTCGGTCGAATGCGCCAAGATGCTGCTGACCGCGCTGCGCAAGGCCGAGGCCGCGCGCGCCGGCCGCAAGATCGCTTTCCTCGGGCTCCTCCCCTCGATGGTCAATCCGTTCGACCGGCGCGAGATGGAGAATGCGGTGAAGCTGGCGCATGCGGTCGGCGAGAAGCTCATGTTCCCGGCCTTCATCAAGGCGCGGCCGACCTACAAGCATGCCGCGGAAAATCATCGTCCGGTATGGCAGGAGACCGGCAGCGGCGCCAAGGCGGCGGCCGAGGAGATCCGCGCGGTGCTCGCCGAGATCGAGGGGCGCATGACAAGCCAGGAGGTCGCGGCCGCCTGATGGGCAAGTTCGACGAGCGCATCGAGGAGTTCGGACTTCTTGTCGGCGACCATGAACGGGCGCGCCGGGTCGAGGATATCGAACTTGCGCGCATCCTGCCCGACCCCGGCAATCCCCGGCGCAGCTTCGACGATGACGCGCTCGCCGAGCTGGCCGCCTCGATCGCGTCGCGCGGCGTGCTGCAGCCGATCACGGTTACGCCGCCCGACGCGAACGGCATGCACCGGATACGTCTGGGCGAGCGCCGCTTCCGCGCATCGCAGCTGGCGGGCCTTGCCACGATCCCCGCGATCGTCGTGCCGGTCGGCGAGGGAGTGCAACTGCTGGCCGACCAGATCGTCGAGAACGACCAGCGCGCCAATCTGTCGTCGGTCGAGCTCGCCCATGCGATCGCCCGGATGCTGAAGGGCGGGATGAACCAGGTCGAGATCGCGGCGGCACTCGGCCGATCCAAGCAGTTCGTCTCGCTCTATGCCGCCTATGGCGACATGCCGGCCTATCTCAAGGCGGCCCTGCCGTTTGCGCCTATTCGCCTTCTCTATGATCTGCACCGGACGGCGAGGGACTACCCTGCCGAGGTCGAGGCCTATGTCGCCAGCTGGGGCGACGCCGGCGCAACGCTCGCCGCAGGATCGCGCTTCATCGCCGAACTCAAGCAGACGCACCCGGCGCCGGTCCCTCCGCGGGCGCCTGTGGCACAGCCATTGGCCCCCACCGACCGCGATCCGGTTCGATCGGGCCTCACGGACAAACCCTCCGCGCCGATCCGATCTCCTAGACTACCGGTCTTGGTCGACGGCTTCCCTGCGTGGCTCCCGCTGGCGCCTTTGGTCACGGTGATTTTCGAGGATGGCCGCGAGCGTGAAGTCGCTGCCTCGTCGATCGGTCCGACCGGCGAGAGAAGCGAGGCCTTGCCAACAACTGACCCGCCTCCTCCGCGTTCGTAGTTTATCTTGCACGATGGTTTGGGCCGTACCCTTCGGGGTGCGGCCCTTTTCGTGTCGATGGGCGGGGGCAGCGCCGAAGGCGCCGCCCCTTGCTGCGGACGATCGGTGTTCGAGAGGGGTTCGCTGGCCGAAGAACAATAGTCTGCCCAAGCAGACTATAAGATGAGTTGAGTAAAGGTAAGGGCCGGATAGGCTTGGCGCCGGGGATGTATGACAATAGCGTTGGGGACATGCCCGTCCTCACCTTTCGGCTCGACGATGATGTCGCCCAGCGTTTCGCCGCGCTCGCGGCGGTATCGGGCGGCCGCTCGGCGCTGCTGCGCCGCTTGATCGGTGACGCCTTGGCCATGGAGGCGGGGGAGGGGCATCAGGCGCCGCGCGCCCGCCAGCGCGCAACCTGCCGGGTCGAGGTTCGGCTGATCCCGGAAGAGATCGCCGCGCTCGACCGCGCGGCGGATGTGCTGGGGATGAAGCGTACCGACTGGATCACCACGTTGCTGGCGCGGCGCTTGCGCGCAAACGCGCCCTTGCCGCGCGAGGAGCGGGCGGCCGTCGCGCAGGCGTGGCGCGAGCTCAATCGGATCGGGATCAACCTCAACCAGGCGACCCGCGCGCTCAACGCCTCGGTGATGGTCGAATCCGGCCTCGACGTCGCGCGGGAAGCGGCCAGGGTCGCAAGCTTTAGGTCCGAGATCGTCGATGCGCTCGCCGGTCTCGGGGCCGCGCTCAAGGGCGATCTTCGCTACTGGGACATGGCCGATGCGTGAGGAGGAGGGGGTTCTCCCGCTTCCCAGCCTGATGGAGGCCTGGCGGCCGCCGGCAGGCGGCAAGCGGACCCTGCGCGGCGCCTATGTTCGGATCAAACCGGGCGGAAGCGGGGGCGGGGCCGCCCGGCCGATGTCGATGGGCCAGGCCGAGGCGCGCGCCAAGCTCGAGCGGATCGTGCGCAAGGCGCCCGAGGTGATGGTGAAGGTCTCCGGCAAGCAATATGGCGCTCATCATGTCGCCGAGCATTTCGGCTATGTGGCGCGCCACGGGAAGCTCGCCGTCCGATCGAGCGAGGGCGAGATTATCACCGAGCCGGATCGGCTCAAGGCGATCGCTCAGGACTGGGCGATGCTCGACGAGGCCATGAACGAACATGGCCGGGAACGGCCGACGTCGATGTCGCTGGTGCTGTCGATGCCCGGGGGATCGACCGACGCCGAGACGCTCCATGATGCGGCGCAGGCATTCGCGCGAATCCTGTTCGAGGGGAACCATGCCTATATGCTGGCGCTCCATACCGACACCGATCATCCCCACGTCCATCTGACGGTGGCGACCGAAGGGGCGGACGGAACCCGCTTCAATCCGCGCAAGGCGGATCTCCATCATATGCGTGAGACCTTCGCGCATGAGCTGCGCGCGCGCGGTGTCGCGGCGGAAGCGACACCCCGGCGGGCGCGCGGTCATGTCCAGAAGCGCGTGCGGTCAGCCGCGCTCCATCTCGATGCCCGGCTTGGGGCCGAGGGGCGCAGGCTCAATCTCGCGCAGCTCAACGAACTGCGGGCGCAAAGCTTCGTGCGTGCGGCCGACCAGGAGCGCCGGCCGGAAGATGTCATGGCGCTGGCGCGCCAGAAGCAGATCCGCGGCGCCTATGCCGAGGCCGCCGTCGCGCTCGCCGCCACCGGAAAACCGGAAGATCGGGCCTTGGGGCAGGAAATCGCCGGCTTTCTGGCGGCGATGCCGCCGGCGGTGTCGCGGCGGCTCGCGCGCGCACGGGAGATACTGCAATCCGAACGGCCGCCGCAGGAGCGCCGAAACGAGCCGGAGGGCGTTTCGCCGCCCACAGGTGCGGACGAGGGGCGGCCACCGCCTCACCGGGATCGGGAACGATGATGGCCGGCGCTCCCGCGGGCGGCTTGCCTACCTTGCCTGTGTGGCCTTGGCATCCTATCTGGATGCGATGCCAAAATATCTTGGAAAATAGCGAATTTAGGCGCTGATACGCGCTTCTAGCTTGTTAGAAAAAAGCGTGCTATTATCTAACAGATAGGAGCACAGCCAGTGTCTGCGGTAGCCGATCGGATCATGAAGCGCGTGCGCGGCAAGGGCCGCGGCTGGGTGTTCACGCCCAAGAGCTTCGTCGACTTCGGGACGCGTGGGTCGGTCGACATGGCGCTGTCGCGCCTCGTGACCGCCGGCGACATCCGGCGCATCGGCCGGGGTCTTTATGACTATCCGCGCCAGCATGACAAGCTCGGTGCGCTCAGTCCCGATCCCGCCAATGTCGCCAAGGCCCTCTCGACGCAGAGCGGGGACAAGCTCGCACCGTCGGGCGCGGCGGCGGCGAACAGGCTCGGGCTATCGACCCAGGTTCCCGCCCGGGCCAGCTATGCCACGACCGGCCGCACCCGGGTCAGGCAAGCGGGCGGGCGCAGCCTGACGCTCAAGCACAGCCGCGCACCGGTGCTCGACAATGCGCCGGACTCGGTCAACGCGGTCGTGCAGGCGCTCGCGCATCTGGGGAAGGACAATATCGATAGCGACAAGATCCGGCACTTCGCCGCCCGCCTCGATGATCGCGACATGCGGATGCTCGCCCAGGCCAGGGCCGAGATGCCCGGATGGATGGGCGACGTCGTCTTAAAGATCGGCGCCGCCCGCAATGGATGAGTTCGCACGCAGACCAGCCGAGGATCGGCGCGCCTTTATCGATGAAGCGGCGGCGCGGCGGGATCTGACGCCGATCATCATCGAGAAGGATTTCTGGGTCTGCTGGACGCTACGCCGCCTCGTCATGTGTCCCGACCTCGCCGGTCACATGACCTTCAAGGGCGGGACCTCGCTGTCGAAAGCCTATGGGATCATCGCGCGCTTCTCCGAAGATATCGACCTCACCATCAGCCGCGCGGCGCCGCTGCTCAGCGAAGTCGCCTCGCCGATGGACAGCGACATTACCGGCAAGGAGCGCGAGCGCCGGACCAAGGCGCTCAAGGCGGCGGCACAGGCTTATGTCGCCACGGTCGCCATGCCGATCCTGGCGCGCGAAATCGAAGTCGCTCTCGGCACGGCCGAGGGCTGGAGCCTGGCGCTCGATTCCGACGACAAGGACCAGCAGACGCTGCTCTTCGTCTATCCGCGCACCTCGGGTTACGGGCTCGCCTATGGCGAGAATTACGGCGGCGCGGATGAAAGCGGTTACATCAAGCCGCGCATCAAGCTGGAATTTGGCGCCCGCGGCGACACGGAACCGTTCGCGCTTCGACCGATCTTGCCTATCTGGCCGAAGACTTTCCCGAGGAACTGCCGGATCCGGTGACCGAGGTGCCGACGCTGGCCGTTGCGCGGACCTTCTGGGAAAAGGTCACGATCCTTCATGCGCTCCATCATAACGGCAAGCTGCGCGAGGGCATGTCGCGCCATTATTATGACGTGCTGATGCTCGACCAGGCGGGCATCACGAACGAGGCGATGGGGCGGATCGATCTGCTCGAGCAGGTCGTGCACAACAAGAGCCTGATGTTCGCGGACAGGTCGGCCTCCTATGACACCGCCGTGGTTGGAACGCTGCGCCTGTCGCCCGATGGCGCGACTTGGGAGAAGCTTGAGCGGGACTATGGCGCGATGTCGGAGATGTTCATGGCCGCGCCGCCGAAATTCGAGGCGTTGATGAAGGGTCTGGCGGCGATCGAGGGGACGATCAACGGGCGTTGATGCCGGAGACCGCGAATGAGCAAGTAATCTAAGTATTTGAAATAGAACGATAAAAGACTGATAATATTTCTTATGTTAAATCAGTGCCAGCATCGCACAAGCGAGTGGCGGCTCACGCACCGAAGTCTGGCGTCAAAAGCCGAAGGCGCACCGAAAAGCTGCTCGGGCTGCCGAAACCCGACAGGTTGGCAACCAGCTGGGTTTCGTGCCTGCACAAAGATGGGCTAAATGCGGGACCAATGGAATCGAGCGAGGGAACTTGCATGATCACCGCCAAGCACATCCCTTGGGAGCCGATCGGCACTTTGCCGGAAGACCGGAAAGACGGCCGTCGCTTGCTGCTCTGGGAGGTTGACCTCCCTGTGATCGGGCGATGGGATAGCGACCGTGAGGGCTGGGAAAATCCCGAAAGCATGCATATCCTGGAAGAAGTCATCTACTGGGCCGACATCACCCCACCCGTGTGATGAGTGGATAGGAAGGGGTTACTTATCGGTATCCGCAGTTCGACTGATTCAATAGTGCGCCAGCGTCCGGCCGATGCCGATCCGTCTGAACGGCGGCTTGGTCTTAAAGATATCGATGAGATCGAAAGCGCCGAGCGCGAAAGCCGCGATGTCGTTGCCGGCCTTCAGGACGATGAGCTCGCCGGCATTGTGTCTCTTCGCGATCATGCTGTTGTTGGGATGAGAGGTGCTGTCTCCCGCGGCGGCTCCGCTTCGAGCCAAGAGAAAATCTGGCTAAGATCGTGGTCCGTTTAGGCAGCGATCGTCACCATCGGTGGTGCCTCTCCCTTGGTCATGGCGCGGCCCCGCCCGCGGGATCTGCTGGAAGCGGGATCACATTGGCCTCGCCGAACAAAGCTGTCACCTTCGCCATCGCGAGCTCGCTTAGAATCTGGGTGAACAACAGCGCCAATCGGCGCTTCGGTCTGGAGCACGCGACGTAGAACAGGTTGCGATTGCTCTCGAAGGATTCGACCTTGTCTGCCGGGGGGCCTGGGTCGAGCCGTTCCAGCATCTGCGCGAAATTATACTTGTTCCAGCCACGGCCGACGATGACGAGCACGTTCTCGAACTCCGCACCCTTCACGCCGTGCTTGGTGGCGAAGGGCGTGTGACCATCGATGAACGCATCCACCGCCATCAGCTCGGTGTAGGCGACGTCCCGTAGCCTTCGCAGCTGGGCGATCCTCCGAGACTCGCCTTCGACCGGTTCGGGTCCGGCGTCGGCCAAGCGTTGCTCGCGGTCCAGCACCGCCTCGGGCAGATGCATGTGAGCCTGGCCTTTGATGAGGTCGATGACGGCGCCGATCGTGCCGGTCGCTCGCAATTGGATAAGCTGTTCGAGAGACTGCGTCCATGCGACCTTGTCGTGATGCCGACGGATGCACGGCCTGCCGGCGCCTAGGCTCTCAAACATCTCGCCATAGCGCTTCGCCTGAAAGGCCGCGCATGCTGGCTCGAGCTGGTCGGCCAGAAATTTGATGTGGGGGTCTTCTTTCTTGAGCCAGGCATCGTTGAACTGGCCATAAATGCTCTGGATGGTCGGATAGCCCTGTTCCTTCGCCAGCACGCTGTGGCTGAGCATCAGGATCTTGGTGCGTTCGACGGCAAAGTCCCAGCCCTCATCCGACAATCGCTGCTTCAGGTGATCGAGATAGGCGCGTGCCGCCTCGGGGCTCGTGTCGCCAGTCCAGTGACCACCGCCCTGGCCCGTTCGGCGCTGGCCCGGCCATGCATTCGTGTGAAAGATTCGAGCCTCACCCGGCGCATCCGGGTCGCTGGGGATCTGTTCGAGATCGGGTCGCATGCGATTGAGCACCGCGACGATGGGTTCGGCGGATCGGAAATTGGCGTTTTTGTCGATCACCTCGAGTGCTGCGTGCTCGACCGCACCGCATCCCTCACCGTAGATCTTCTGCCAATGGTCGCCGAACAGGCCAATGATAGGCCCCGTACCCGTACCTAGGAAATGCTGCTTTAGAGCCTCTACGAAGCCCGCATCGGTGTCCTGATATTCGTCAATCAGCAGCACGGGATAGCGCTTCGCTAGCACTAAGCGAAACTTGGGCCGTGCCAGCAGCTCCGTCATCAGCGTCAGCACGTCTTCGTGCTTCAATGACACCTCGTCTGGCGTCACCCGGGGATAGCCGAGGTCGTAATTGACCTTCCTCGCGCCTAGCCCCCCCACCCCGGCATCGGCGAGACGTTCTCCCCATCCCGGCAAGTCAGGCACGATCGCGCGGAGCTGGGGCTGAAAGTCCTGCAATACTGACCAACAAAATCCGTGAATGGTCTCCGGCCGAACCGCCGGGTGGGCCTGAACGCGCGCGATAATCTCATCCTTCGCCACGTTCGTGAACGTGATGCAACCAATCTGTTGGCGCTTACGCACAAGTTCCGTACCGCGAAGTTCGATCAGGCGGCGCAGCGCCTTTTCTAGGGAATATGTCTTGCCTGCGCCCGCGCCTGCCTCGAGCCGGAAGCTTTGTCCGGCATCGAAGCACGCATAGACACGCTCAAGTGCAAGGCGGCCGGCCGCGTCGGCGGCGGTCTCTTCGTCAGCCATCGACCTGGGCCCCATCAGCCGCGTCAATCACTTCGGCGACCAACTCGGCGGCGATCGCGTCTGGCCCGAGGGTCGGCGCTGGATTGCCTTGGGCAAGCCACCGCAACCCTTCGCCGATGTAGCGCGGCGTCCGCCACTCGGTGTTTACGATCGCATGTTCAAGCGCAAAGCTGGACTTTTTCTGTTCGGCCGCATGCTCATAGGCGAGCGTCGCCTGGTCGCCCTCGCCGAGATCGAAGAGTTCTGGATTGGCGAGGATGAAGGCATCCTCAAAGCTGCGAGCACATGGACCGCCATCCTGCTCGGGGATCTGATAGGCGAGCCGTCGTCCGCCGTCGGTCTTCTCCTCGGTCGACTTGTCGAGCAGCTGGGCTGGGCTCACGTCGGGCTCGTACCAGCTTTTGATACAGGCATTGCTGGTGAATGTGCCCTCGGCCACACGAACCGCCACGCGCTTGTTCTTGGCCCCGGGCGCAACGGAATCGATATCGGTGATGATCAGCGTGCGCAACTCGAGGAACGCCAGCAGGCCGAAGAAGCGATGGGCGTAGGCGCCGCCGACCTCCATGACAGTGAGGTACTGACTGCTTAGTTGCGGCTCGCCTTGCGCGGCAGCGTCGGTCTTGCGGATCATCGCCGGAAGGAGAAGGCGTTCAGCGGTTCCTTCGATCAGCACCGCCTTGTCCGCAAAGAAAAGGTCGCAGCGGGATAGCGTGAGATATTGATGAAGAAAATTGCGATCCTCTTCCGGCGCGCCGCCCATACCCTGCCGGAGATCCTTCACAACTGAGCGCCGGAGGCCCGGGCCGTCGGTAACCGACAGAAAATAGCGGAGGCTCTCGAAGCGGGCTTCGTTCGCCATGTGGGGCGAGTGGGTGGTGACGACGAACTGGACCGGCCACGGACGGTCGGCGTTCAATTGGGCGACGAACGCGTTGGCGATGTACTCCAGCTGGCGTATGAACACCTCCTGCATCTGGGGATGCAGATGCGCCTCGGGCTCCTCGATAAAGATTAGATGCACGCCGGCCGCTGTTGGCGTTCCCTGGAACTCGCGGAAGAAGCGCAGGAGCTGTAGTAGCATGTAAACGAGGTTGCGCGCGCCGAGGCCATTGTAGGTTTCGGGCAGGGTTACGCCGTTCACGCCCCGGTAGCGCAGGCGCGTGTGGTTGCTGAGCAGCTTGTCGACGTCGAAGCTGGTCTCTGTCACCAATCCCGGGTCTACAAGGCCAGGATATCCAAACAGGTCGAACGTGGGCAGCAGTGAGGTCAGCTTGGCGTTAAAACCGATATGCAGATCGCCCTGGATCTGATCGACCGCCTCCTTGAGCTGCTCGGCGGTGCTGCGTCGCGTTGGATCCAGTTCGTCCGTCAATGCCGATTGGAAGAGCACCTCGACCACCTTGCCGAGCACGTCGCGCTCGCGGAATGTATCGTCATCCAGCCCGCGCTGGGCATTGATGAAGCCGCCGCCGACGAGCGCGGACAGGATCTTTGGTTCCAGTGTCTTCCGGTTGGTCGGGTCGTTCGGATCGACCGCTTCCAGCGATCCGGCATAGGCCGAGGCAATGCGATTTCCGAGTTCGCGGTAGAGCCGGGCGCGGTCCGCCTCCGGATCTTCGAGCGGCTCCGTTAAATCAACGAACAACGCCTGTAGCGCATTGGCCTTCGGCGCGAACCGGAACTCCAGCCGGGCCTCGTGGCAATCGGGATTCAAGTCGATGATGCACTCGCTAAGCGGCCCAAGATCGGCCGCATCGACGTCATAGCCGATATCGAGCACGAGCTTGATTGCTGGCAACTGTCCGAGCGTCTCGGACGAATCTTGCTGCGCGCGGAAAGACACAAGCGATGTCCAAAAGCATTCGTGACACCCGAGCGAAAAATCTTCGAGGCGGAAACTCAGGGCGCGATCGGACAGCAAGCGCCGGAACAGCTCGGCGATCGACGTCTTGCCGCTGTTGTTGCGGCCAACGATGAGCGTCGTCTGTTCTTCGAAACCGATCTCCACGTCGCGGAGGAGCCTGAAGTTTTCAATCTTAGCTCGGTTGATGCGCATTTTCCCCCCTATTTTGGCGCTATATAACCCGGGCGATGAACCCTAGCGTCAGCGCGCCCGACGCCATCGGCTTGGGCGCCGATCACCTGGACGTCCGCACGGCGGAACCAAGGATCGGTCCCGAAGATGATCATGGCGCTGTCCTCTAGCCGCATCGCGTCAAGCGAGCTCGCACTTCGAGTGGAGGTCGTCACCGACAACGGACTTGGCAATCTCGACAAGGTGGGGATGGTGCGTGAAGAACAGGACCTGCGTGGAACAGGCCACCTCGGCGAGCACCCTGAACCCCGCTTCGGCGCGCTCGTCGTCGAAGTTCACGAACAAGTCATCGGCGAGAAACGGCAGGTTGACCCCAGCCTTCACCGATTGCTCCAGCGCCGCCAGCCTAAGGGCGAGGAAGAGCTGGTCGGTGGTGCCCTCGCTCATGGCGCCCACCTCCACCATTGTGCGTCGATCGTCCCTCAGGCCCAGCAGCCGCGGGACGCTTCCGTCGGCGTCCACTCGTAGCGCGGCATAGCGGCCGGCGGTCAGAATCGAGAACAAATCGCCGGCGCGCAACAGCAACGGATCTTGATGTCTTTCGCGGTATTTCTCGATCGCCCACTTCAACGTCAGCGCCTGAGCACGCTTCAGGATGTACTGTTCGGCAAGGACTTCAAGCTCGGCCTTCGCCTGTTCCGCGTCCGATGCCGCGTCCACCGCGGCTGTCCCGCCCGCGTCGAGGGCGGTGAAAGCAGATCTGGCGTGGCCATGCGCCGTAGCCGCTGCGGCCACCTCGTCGTTCAATTCCCCCAACCGTGCATCCAGCGACGAGACGTGGCTCGCGATTTGGTCAGGATTAGAAGCGGCGACTGCGGCGACGAGTTCGTCCAGCGTGAAGCCGTCCCCTTCCTCGACGATCCTGCGTTCTATGGCGGCCCGCTCCACCGTCAGCCGGCGCTTCGCGCGCGACCGTTCGATCGCTTCCGATAATTCCGCGCGATCCGTCGATTTGGTTTCAGCGAGCGCGGGGGCCAGCGCCGCGTCGGCCGTGGCGAGCTTCGCCGAAGCCTCCTCGAACTGATCCGCGCGGCGGCGCGCTTCCTCATCCAGCGAATCGATCAGCGTGGCGGCCGACTTGGCCGCCGTGAGGCAATTCCTTAGAGCGCCAAGCCGCGTCGCCGTGTCGCCCGCGGGAACGTTGGAGCCATCGGACAACTTCTCTACCCGCTCCATGTGATTGCTGGCGTCCCTGCGGATCGTCTCGACCCTCCTGCGCAGGTCTGCCTCTGCCGCGATGGCGCCACGAAGATCATCGAGTAGTTCCAGAACCGCACCGCAAGTGACGATGTCCAGCTGCAGACCGGCTTCGTCCATTACTTCTCGCCAGGAGGTGACGTTCGACGCGTCCTCATCGTCGAGGCGCTGGTGCCGCCGGTCGAGGGCGGAGGCCTCCGCGGCGATCTGGTCCAACTGTTCTGCGGCAAGACGGCGCTGTTGCGTAAAATCCTCGTATTCAGCCCGCTTCCGCTCGGCTGCCGCGAGTACCGGCGTTAACGGTCCGCCGGCGTCCGCAACCTCCAACGCCTGCGCCAGCGCGGCCCGGCACCGGTCACGCCGTCCGACAATGGAAGCGAGATCGGCCCGCAACGTCAAGCCATCGCGATGGGCCTCGACCGCCGCGTCCCGCGCCGACCGCCAGGTTAGGAAACGGGTGGGCTCGAGGGCTGGCAGGCCGGCCGCGGTCAATCGCGCCGCCCATGCCTCCGCTGCTTCTCCATAACGCTTGCGGGCATCTTCAATCCGGCCCTGCGCTTGTTTGGCCTGAAGATCGTGCGACGCCTTGGACCGCTCGAGCACGGAGAGGCGGCTCGACTCCTCGGCCAGCGAAAAACGGAGGACCATCTTCTCGTCCACACGGGACACGCTTGTCTCGTAGTCGGCTACGGCCGCTTCTGGAGACCCGAGTGGGGTCCCCGCAAGGACATTCTCACGGATGGGTTGCCAGCAGTCCTGGCGGCTCAAACGGACCGATGCGATCTCGTCCTCGGACACGACGGTGCCGGTCGCGAGTTGGCCAATCTCCAGCGCAACCTTCTCGGCCTCTTCGGTCCAGTGCCGGAGCTGCTCCTCTTCACGGCGAACTTGGCCGAGAATTTCGGCCAGTTCGCTACGTGCGGACTCGATCTCCTCGTCGCCCACCTCGGGTAGCACCAGCAGCTCGTCGATTCCGCCCGTCCACGGCGAAAGGCGGGTGAGCAGGGCGGGCAGCGACGATGCCAACGCTTCGACCCTAAGGCCGGCTCCTTCGCAACGAGCGTCGGCATCCGATCCGAGCGCGCGTGCGGCGTCGACCGCATCAATGAGCGCCTCGGAAGCCGCGGCGGCCGATGCACCATCGAGCCGGTCCTGCGCGCGCTTCCTTCGGTCGTCGAGATCGTTCCGGCTCTCGGCGATCTGCCTTCTCGCGGCGGCGTTCTCGCCGTGAGTCCGGGAGAGGTCGCGCAACTTTGCCGCCAAAGCGCGTGAAGGTGTGGCGTCCGCGTTGGGTCCCGCTTCGGCCCTCAAACGGCGAGTCAGCGCCTCCGCGACGACGAGCTCCGCCTCGCGCCGGACTAGATCCTGCGCGGCCTTCGCGACGGCGCCCCCGTCCGCGATGAGCTGGTCGATCTCGTCCGCCTTTTCCAAAAGGGTCGGATCGGCCTCGATTTTGTCCCGACGGTTTTCCGCGTCAGCCTTTAGCTGCTCTGCGGTCGACCTCTGGCGCTGGGCCTCCTCGGCCTCGCGGATCACGCGTTCCGCCTCGTCCTCGCGTTGCACACTGAGATCAACGATGGTTTCGTAGCCGAGCAGGGTCTCGGTCTGCTCGTCGCGCAGCCGTACGAGCGGGGCGAGCCGCCTTACGCGGTCTGCAGCCCTCAGCTCCGTTTGGACCACGTCGCGGGCGTCTCGAGCCAGATTGAGTGCGGCCTGTGCCTCCAGCATCGCGTTCCGTGCGTCAGACCAGGACTTGGGCTTGAGAGCTGCGTCTCGGATCGTCTTGGTGGCTTCGGCGAGCTGGCGGTGCGCGAAGGTAAAGCTGCGTCGCTGGGACGTCGTAGGCGCCCAGATGGCATCGGCCTCGCCTTCGAGCTTCTTGAGCTCGTCGGCGACGCCGGTGAGGCCAGAACCCGCGGCGAACAACGTGCGGCCGAGGTCGTTCTTGGCTTCTACCATTGCCTTGCCTCCCGAGCGCAGGGCATCCTGGTCGAGACTGAAGGAGAGGCTGAAGGTTTCGCGGGTCTGCCCTTTCAGCATCGAGGCAAGGGGAGCCTCGTCGATCGCTGCGTCATTCGTGTCAAGCAGCGTGCCGGCCGTACCCTTTTTCCGGCGGCACGCGAACGTCCGACTACCGTCCTCCAGTACCGCACCGACCCTGAGGAGGATGTAATCGAACATGAAGTTGTACGGCGACCGCTGGGGGAATCCGAAAAGGAGGTCTGACACCGCCGCCAGCGAGGTCGTCTTGCCGGCTTCGTTCGCCCCATAGATGATGTGGAGGTCGGGGTCGCCGGACCGAAAGTTTAGCTCGCAGTCCGCGAAGCGGCCGTAACGTTCGAGGGAAAGGCGGGAGAAACGCATTGTCAGGCTTCCGGCGTCAGGCGCGACCGCAACGCCGTTGATGCGGTGCCGAGGATTCCTGCCCAGTCGCCCTGTGCCGCTAACAGACGCAATTCACCGTCCTCCGACTCACCGAGCGCGCTCTTCGCCAGAACCATGAAGCGCTCCAGATCCGCCTCAATCGCCGCCGCTAGTCCGAGGTCCGAGGAGCCCTCGCCGATCAATTCATCGAGATCCTCGCCGAGCACGGCGTGTTGTTCCGTGGTCGGCTCCGACACCAGTACCTTCACCTTCTCGACATGAAGGTCTGGCGAGATCGACGTGGCGATGGCGCGCACGTCGTCCCGAATGGCCCCAGCCTTGTCGATGAGCGCGCCTGCGCCTGCGAGCTCGCCCCTCAGGCTCACGCGGACGATCATTGGCCGACCGGAGCCATCGGCGCCGTGGATGCGCGTCAGTTCGGCGCGGATCAGGTCCGGGAGGCCGCCCGGCGATGAGCCGGCGCAATCGATGTCGAGGCGGATCCAGCGCACAACGTCCAGATCGATGCGATCAATGGACGAAACCTCGCCATCCACCACCGTCACGATGACTGCACCCTTTGCGCCCGCCTCGCGTATAGTGCGGCCCTGCACGTTGCCTGGAAAGACGACATAGGGGTTGTCGTTGACGATTTCGAACTCGTGCACATGGCCGAGTGCCCAGTAGTCGTAGCCCTTCCCGCGTAAATCTTCGACGCCACAGGGCGCGTATTTGGCGTGCCCCGGCCGCCCCGCCAAGGCGGTGTGGAGTACGCCGATGTTGAACGAGTTCGCTTCTGCGGCCGGATAGGAGAGGACGAGGTTGTCGGTGACGGCCGGCGTGGAAAAGCTCTGGCCGTGCAGCGCCACAGCGAGGTTCGGCAGCCTGTGGGTTTCGGGACGCCTCGGTCCGAATTGGCGAACGTTTGGCGGCCAAGTCAACGTCCGCGAGATCGCCGAGGCGGCGTCGTGGTTGCCGGCAATAATGAACGCTGGAATGCCGGCCTGATCGAGACGGCCCATGGCCCGGGCAAAGTAGAGTCCCGTCCCCATATCGCGCCAGTCGCCATCGAATAGATCGCCGGCGATGACGACAAAGTCCACCGCCTCGTCGATCGCGCATTGGATGAGGTTGTCAAACGCGGATCGCGTGGCCGACCGGATCTCCTCGACGGGAAGTCCATCGTACCGCGATAGGCCATGCAATGGACTGTCCAAATGGATGTCCGCAGCATGCAGGAAGCGGAAACTCGACACGGTGATGTTCCCCCCTGGCAGTCAGTGCCTACCGTTTATGAAGATAAGAGCGGCAAATGGAGACGTTGGCCATTTGCCGAAGCGCAGCTTCTCAGGCCGCATAGCGGCCGTCCTCAAGCTTTCGTACCATCCCCATTCCTGCAAGCGCATCAAGCACTGGCGCGACTGTAGAGGCGCGTTTCCCTTTGAATGCACGGGCAACATCTTTGGGCGCCAATGGTTTGGCGGACCGCGCCACGACGCTTGCGACGGCAACCACTTGTTCTGGAAGGGCGCTTGGCCAATCCCGCTCCACCTTCTTTGCCTTGGTGCCTCTGCGAAGTTGCAGGACGACTTGGGCCGGCTTCTTTCGGAGGGATTTCGCCTGGAAAGAGGGCCGAACCCACCGGATCTGCCCCGCACGCTCCTCCTCGGCTCGCTCGTCATTCAAAGCAACAAGCCTGACCAGCATTTCCTCATGTTCCAAGTCGCGCGGCCAACCGTATGCTTCAGCGACAGCCTCATCTATCTGTTGGTGATAATGGCGGATGAGCGAGACTTCGCCGCGTTCGGCGATGGACCGGTATTTGGGATCAAGAACTCCACCCTTGGCATCTCGCATACGGGCGAGCGTGGTATAAAGTGCTGTCAGGGTCAGATCCGAATGGCGCGCTAGAACCTTCCGGCGCAACCTGTCCAATTTGCGCGCTGCAATCCGAATCCTCTGCTCCAGTTCCGGCACGCTCGGCGGAAAGGGAAACGGATCAAAACAGGTTTCATTTTGATAACGCGGATCGTCGCCCGACCCCATCCGCCCGCCCGCACGAAGCGCCCACACGGTGTGCGCTGTGCTCGAGACCACGCCGAGAACATAGGGGTCGTCGGACGCAATCGCTATAACTGAGCCATCCACGAGACGGCCCGCACTGGGAATAAACTTGAAGAACCTCTCCGTAGCTGTTTCGCTGGTGACGATGTAGCGCCGGAGACCGCTGATGGCTGCACGAAGCCTCGGTCGAGGTTCTGCGAAGCGCCACCAATTGAGGCGGTACTGCTCCCTGTCGTTTTCATCGCGCTCTGGCTTCACATGATCGAACAGGTAGCGGTGCACGCCAGGGAAGCGATCATGCAACTCGTCCTCAGTCTCGATGTCGAAGAAGTCGAGAGCGTAAGTGTTACTTTGAGACTCAGTCACATCCGTGCCGGCCACAACCAGCGGCATTCGTTCCGGCGGCACGCCATCGGCGATGAAGCGGGCTCGCTGCTCGGTATTGATTTTGAATCCGTCACCGGACATTTTCACACCCATACGACAGATGTTGCCGTTGGCTCTGAGTGAGGTGGCGCCGGCGACGTTGGCGCCGGTAGTCAGATCGATGTTAATCGGCGCAACTTGCTCCTCAAACTCGAGCAGTGTTTCACCTTTTTTGCGCTTCTCCAGTGAAACGCTCGACAGCCGTCCTGCGCCTTGTCCGGCAGCAGCCGCAGTCATCGCGATCCGCACCGCAGCGGTTGTTTCCTGATCGTGCCACGGATGGTTCGGAATCGCGAAGGTCAGGTAGAGTTTGCCACCGCGCTCAGGATCGAGATAGCGGCTAAGCACCGAGCGATTACTCGATTGGGCAATAGTCTTCGTCGTGATGAGACCAAATCCTCGAACAGAGCCATTCGCTACCTGCTCGGCACTTCGTGCCCACCAATAGGTCACGAAATCGATCTCGCCAGAAAGGTCGCCGTACACGCTCCGGAGCGTATCGACGTAGGGCGACCCGAGGCGCTTGCGCATTCGGCGGCATCCGATGAAGGGCGGGTTCCCGATGATGAAGTCTGCCTCCGGCCAGACTTGCCGCCGCGGATTGACGTACCGATATACCGTTAGCCGACCGGAGTGATCGGGAACGGGTCGCCCGGTCACTGGATGCGGCTTCATCGACGTACCATCCCAGATCGTCTTTGGCTCGCCGTTCTCCATCTCAGGAAGCTTCTCGTCCCAATCAAGCAGGGCATCGGCTGGGATGATCGTTCTGACATCACGCAAAACGGGGGGCTCGGGCATCCGATCTTCTCCGTTCACACGAAAATGCCATTGAAGATAGCCAATCCAGAGCACGAGTTGAGCGATCTGTGCAGCCCGAGGATTGATTTCGAGGCCATGGAAGTTGGCAGGAGTAATCGTGTGGCTGCCGAGCTCAAGAAGATAGCGCTCATCGCCGAGTGCTTCGAGCAATTCGAGCACCTCTCCTTCCAACTCCTTAAGTCGCGCAAGCGCGACATAAAGGAAATTGCCCGTTCCGCAGGCCGGGTCTAGAATGACGATGTTTGCGAGCTTGGTGTGAAAGCGTTCGACCTCAAGACGCGCGGTCTCCTTGTCGCCTGCTTCCGCAGCCAAGGTTGCTGCGGTTCGCGCACCTTCCCAATCAGCGCGCAGGGGTTCCATTACGGTGGGGCCGACCAGTCGCTCTACATAGGCGCGCGGAGTGAAATGCGCGCCAAGCTTGGCGCGTTCTTTGGCATTCAGCGCACGCTCAAGCAAGGTTCCGAAAATTGCTGGCTCGACCTGGCGCCAGTCCGATGCCGCTGCGTCGATGAGGACGTTGATCTCACGCTGATCAAGCGCCAGCGCACTGGCATCCTTAAAGAGGTATCCATTGAACTGACGCACAACCTCCCCTGCCTCACCAAGGCCAAACGCAAGGCCACCGGTATCCATCGCCTCCCATAGCTGACTGAGTTGGGGGGCCAGGAGTTCGGGGCGATCGCGGACTTTTTTCAAGAGCGCGCTGAAACTCGCCTTCGGAATAAGACCAGTGTCCTCCGCGAACATGGTAAAGAGGAGACGCATAAGGAAGGCCGCCACGCGATCCGGGTCCTGCTCTCGAGCTTCGATACCCTGGGCTAGAACAGCCAGATGATCCGCAATTTTTCGCGTAACCCGTGCCGCCTCGGCCGAGGGGTCGAGCGACATTGGCATGGTCCAAATTGCCGCCAGGCGCTCCCGGACTGTCTTGTCGCGCAGTTCATCGAGGGTAATTCGATACCGACGACGGTCGGGAAATGGCGCATAGCCTTTCCCGTTGCGTTGAAAGTCCGCATAGACGTCGATGCAATATCCAACGTCGCTGACCAGCAGGAAAGGTGGCCAGCCATGTGAGCGGGGCAAATTCTTAGCGTAGCCCTCCGCTTGACTTGCAGCTCGCTGCATAGCGCCGGTCCATGCAGCGGTGTCTCGACGAGCCATGCCGCGCTTGAAGCGGTCCTCCGCAGTCTGGCCAAAGAAGTCGCGAAGCGAGTAACCTTGACCAGCGTCGACTGCCGCCAGGTCGGCACTGCTACCTTGCTTAGCCTCTAAGATGAAACTGCCACGCTTATAGCAATCAATCCAGCCGTTGGATGTAGCGCCATCAATCTCGGTTTTGATGACATGACGTTCGAAGACGTAATCATTCTGCGCTGTGTCACTTAGCGTTGGCCGCGGGGCCTCTACGCCGAGCAGTTGACACAGATCGGTTAGAAACAATTGTGTGTTGGCTCGCTCGTTGCCACCTGCGGGTGCCCACTTCGCAATAAAATCTTCGACGTCCACAGGCCCCCCTTGCTCTGAGTCTTTTGGGGCTCAGGACGATGAGGATCAAGCTATTCCGTGCGAGCGGTTTCAGTCGCGCCTATCGACTGCGAGATCGCTGGATAGGTGGGTGAACCTTAGACGATTCCTGTCGGCCGGACGCGACTTTGACAGGCCCCCGTTCCCGTGTATCCCTGACCGTGGCAGGACGAATTTGATGACCCTGTTCGACGTGGTTTCGCAGTTTCGTGGTCGCGACCTTCATAACACGCGAGATCGCTTCGGGATTGTCGAACAATGCGGTTCGCACGACCGCCTCGATCACTCGCAACTGACTTTGCGCGGCTCGCTCGTTTCTGTCTCCGGGCGCCTCAGGTCGGGATCGCGTCGGTCGCTCGCGAGCCTGTGACTGACCTCGGCCGGACTCCAGGCTGATTGATGGAACGGCAGCCGGCGCAATACTGTTGCGGCTCTTGTCTCGCCGTAGCCGATCCAATTCTTGTAGGTCGCGTTCGTTCGGCCGATATCCTCGTACTTCCAATCCTTGGCGACTGGCCTCGAGCCATGCTGCCCGGCGGAAGGCTTCGCTGCCAGTAAGATGAACATTCGACCATCCGCGATGCCGGGCGATGGCGACGAGATCACGCACGACCTCCTCACTCTCGCTCGAGGTGACAAGACGCCGCCCTTGGTCCCGAAATGCAGGCTCTTTTGCCTGCGCCGTCGTGAAGTAGGCCGGTTCGCCCGACCATTTGCCGGTCGACGAAAAGTAGCGCTTTCGCAGGGGCTCCGGTATGTCGCCGGCAGAAATTGATCGGGGCTCGACCCCTGCCCCCTCCTTGCCTTTGTTAGGGGTGCCGGGATCCTTGGGAATGTCGTCCCGCGTGTCTTTCCCAGAACGCGGTGCGGACTGACCTTCACCGATTGAAATGGCATTGGCGCGCTTCCTGGCGCCCCGCGAATTCTCGGACTTCTCAGCGGACATGGGCTGTCCTTTCCTGGATAATAGATGTGGATGGCTGCCCGACCGATGGCAAAAGTGCCCGCTCGACCATCGCCGACACGAACGCGATCGCGGCGGCCTCGTCGCCCGGGGGCGGCAGTTCGGCCAGGTCGCCCAGAACCAGCATGTCATCCGTGATCTTGGCCGCACCTGCCAGCTCGGCGTCGGTCATTTCCCGCATCACAATTTCCTCCTGTATGGTCTCGCCCGAGCTTGTCGCCGGCTGCTGTGGGGCGCCGCTCAGACCGGGTGTACCAGCGCCCTGCCGCGCTGAAGCCGGCGTAGGTGGGGAAAGCATTGCCGCGATTGGACGGGCGGACGGCACAGGCGGAGCAACCACCCGCCGAGTGAAGCGCGGCATCCGGTAATAGGCGATCTTGCGCCCTCGAATTGGGGGGATGCCGGCGCGAAGGAGCAGGAGCTCGTTCTTCGGCAGCTGCATGAGCTCTTGCGGTAGCAGGAGCGCGCGGCGCTGATCAGATTCCGAGATGCTCCGGTTCGCCAGTAGCCCGTGGATGGTACGGCTGCGGGATTTCACGTTCATCGTGAAAAAGCCGAGCCGTTCGGAAAGTTCGTTCGCGACCTTCAGCTCCTTAGGCGTGAAGACAACCTCGAGGCCGCAATTGGCGATGATCTCGTCGGTGACATCGGGACCGTAGATTGCGCGAAGCTGGGATCGGCTCTGAATGACCGGAACCAGGCGCAGGCCATAGCCGGCGACGTAGGAGAAGCCGCTCGCAATCACCGAGGCTTTGCCGAGCCTGGCGAACTCGTCGAGCAGGACCAGGACCGGGACATTGCTAGCGCCCTCAGGAAGGTCGCGGGTGTTGAGATCCACGAGTTGCTGCAGGAACAGACTGTAGATCGGCGCGATGCGGTCGATATTGTCAGGCGACACGCCAAGGTAAATCGACATGCGCCGACGCCGCACCTCGCGCAGGTCGAAGTCGCTCTCCGAGGTGGCGGTATCCACCATGGGGTTGAGCCAGAGATTGAGCCGTGCGGTGATGGTCTGCTTGATCCCGGAAAAGGTGTTGTCCGAGGCCGAGGTGAAATCTTGGATCGCGGACACGCAAGCTTGGCTGAGGCGCTGGCCCACCCTGCGAGCTTCCTGAAGCGCTGCGGGAAGGTCGCTCTTGGGATCCCCGCTCGTGAGGCGGCGGTATATCTCGCCGATGGTGAAGGGCAGGCCCGGGTTGGATGCGACCAGGGCGCCGACGCCGACAAAGGCCGCTCGCGCGGCCTCCGCCCAGAAGGGATCGGATCGCTCGGGCGCGGGGAACAGCATGCCCGCGATCTTCTGCAGCTCGTTGATGACTTCGGTGTCATCAGTCCGCCTGATGTGCGCCAGGGGGTTGTACCGCGCCGTCCGCCCCTCCGCGTCGAGCGGATCGAACAGATGCACGGCTTGGCCGGCCCGTGCCCGATAGCCGGCGCTTGCGCCCCAGTTCTCCCGCTTCACGTCGAGCACGATCACCGAATCTGGCCAGGTCAGCAGATTGGGAATGACGACGCCCACGCCCTTGCCCGCTCGCGTGGGCGCCTCGAGCAGAACATGCTCGCTCCCGCCGAATATCAGGAAACGTCCAGCCTTGCGGCCGACAACGATGCCGGCAGCGTCGCGAAGGCCCTCCCGCCGGATCTCGCCTTCGCGCGCAAACCGGGCGGTGCCGTGCAATGCCGGCCCGCGGCGCAGAATCCCGATTGCGAGGAGCCCGACCACAACAGCGCCCGCCAGAGCCCCGCGCTTTAGCCAAAGAATAAGCAGCGGGTCCGCCCGATAGTACCACAACCATGCGGGCAAGGCCGTGATGTCGGTGTTCGGGCCGATCTGGCCCATCCCAAAGAGGGCAACTGGCACGGCGATGGCGCAGCACAATAAGGTGCCGCCGGCAACGGACAGGCCGATGATCCAGAAGTTACGCTGCACCGGCATCGCCCACCTTCGGGTGGAAGTAGACCTCTTCGACCTCAAAGCGACCGCCATGGCGCCGGGTCTGGACGACCACATCGATGAGCATTCGCAAAAGTCCGCGGATATCATCGCGCGCGAGATCGCGGCCGCCCTCGGATTCCTTGACGAGCAATGTCAGCTGCTCGAAGGCGCCCGCCGCAGAGCCAGCATGGACGGTGGTGATCGACCCAGGGTGCCCCGAGTTGACGTTGCGCAGGTAGAAGAAGGCGGTGCCGTCGCGCAGCTCCTGCAGCAGGATCCGGTCCGGGCGCATGCGCAGCGCGCTCTCGAGCAGCTGCTTGGGACCGACCTTCGCACGGCCCTGCCCTTCGCCCGAATAGACCATGTGAACGACATTGCGATGGGGCACGATGAGTTCGCGCGTGTCCTCGATCGTAAGCAGCCGCTCGTCGGGCGGGATGAGCTGGATAAGCGCTTTCGCCAAGGTCGTCTTGCCGGACCCGGTCGCCCCGCTGACCAGGATATTCTTGCGCGCGGCGACCGCGACCTTGAAAAAGGCTGGCCAGTCGCCCGCGTCGCGAAGTGCCACCAACTCGGCGTCGGTTTCGGTAAGGTCCCGGGCGCTCGCGCGCGTCGTGTCAAAGAGGCCAGCGCGTGCGAGCTGGTCGATCGGCAGGGTTACGGTCGAGGGCTTGCGTATCGTAAAGGACGGGCAGCCGCTCGGCGTCACCGACGGGATCACGATCTGGCAGCGCTCGCCGCCTGGGAGGACGGTCGAACAGATCGGCGTCTGCCCATCGATGTCCTGGTGCGTGAAGCTTGCCGCGGCGACGGCGAGCGTTCCAAGCCACTCGCTGTCCAGTTCAGGCAACTCATGCCATCGCCACCCCTGCCGGTCCTCGATCCCCGCCTCGCCCGGGCGGTTGATGACGAGCTCGGTTACATCATCCGGCTCCAGCAACGGAAGAAGCGGTTCGAGATAATGGCGGAGGACGGCGGTATCGCGCATGGCTTACCGCCGCAGCTCCAGATTGTAGACATCGGCGAAGTTGAAGTCCTTGGCGACGAAGATACCGACCTCCTCGCCCTGGTTCTTTTTCAGCACCGGCCGGATGTTGATGTTGTTCTGGAGCGCGATCGCGGCCCCTTCGCTCGGCGCACGCGTGACATTGTTGAAATTGCCGTTGCCGCTCGATGCGGCCTGCCCGGCAATATAGGCGGCGTCATCGACGAGCGAGAGTAGGAGCGCGCCGCCGAACCGTGCCCAGAAGAAGCTGTCGACCGCTCCGGCGAGCCCGGCGCGGCCGAGCGCGTCTGACCCAGGCGAGGCAAGGTCGATGCGGACGCCTTGTGGCGTCACCGCCCGGGTCCAAAGCACAAAGAGGCGGTTCTGCCCCTGTTGGATGCCCCCGCGATACTCGCCGAGTACGCGCGTGCCCTTTTCCATGAGCACGACCCGGCCATTCTCGGAATACACGTCCCGTGGAATCAGGCAGGACGTGTATCCAGGCTGTGCGGAATTGATGGCCGTCTGAAGGGTGCAGGGAATCAATGTCCCCGCAGTGATCAGAAAATTGCGATTGGGGAGCATCGAGGCTCGCGCTTCGCCTACGGCTGAGCTTTGTCGCAGCAAGTCCAGCGCATTGGGCGCACCGCCCTCCGTACTCCCTGGCGTTCCTGAATTTTCGGTCGGTTGCGCGCTCGAGGCCGCCGCCGGGCCTTGCGAGGTCTCTCCACCGAGATCGCGCCCGCCATAGGCGATGAGTGTCGACCGTCGCGCCTGGTCGGCCAGGTTCGGCCGGGCGCCTGACGGGCCGGGCGCTGCACCGGGCTGCATGGCAGGGACGATCTGACCGTCGGGGCCAGGAACCCCGGCTGCGGGATTGAGCACCGGTGCGTTGGGATCGTTCCCGCCTGCGCCGAGCGGTCTCGGCTGCGGCGCGACCGCCGCGTAATCGACGGTTTCCCGGGCCACGATATCGCGCCGCTCTTGGGCCGCCCCGCCCGGTGCAGTGAGGTCACGATTGGAGGCCTGTTGGCTCGTTCCGGAATTAACCCACAGGATGCCGAGTACCATCGCCGTGCCGGCAAAGATGAGGGCGGTATTACGCTTGGAAGGCGTCATCCCCCCGATCGGCTCGATACCGCGCTCGTGCAGGATCTCGTCTTTTTCTGGCGTGAGATCGGCGCTCGGCAGAGGGCGCGAAACGGAGGATGGATCTTCAACCATGGCTCATTCCTGCGGATGTGTGATGGTGCGCTCGACATGGGGCGACCCGGTGTTCGTCCCATGATCGACCCCATAGGGTTCTGGCGCCTGATTATAGATGCACAGCACCTCGCCGCCCCGCCGAAGGCGCAGCTGACGCGCCACCAGATGGACGACGACGAATTCGTCACGGACGTCGAAGGGAACCAGCGTCTCAGACCCGTCTGGTCGCACCAGATATATAGCCGGCACCTCGCGGTTCGCTGGGAAACGCAACACCGTGAACTGCCCGTTATCGGAGACCTCCGACGGCTGAAGCTCGCTGGAGCCCTGCACCTTGTAGTTCATGTTGCGAGGCCCTTCGACGACCCCATGATCGAGAGCGCCGCGAACGGCCCGGCTCTCCAGGGCAGCCGCCTGCATGGCAATCTGCGCGGCCCTGAGACGCGCGGCGCGGTCTGCATCGTCCCTGGGATATCGGAACCGCACCTGAAAATAGGCTTGGCCGTTGCGGCCCGTGATCGGACCGCTGCGAGCGGTCAACTCGAACGCATAGCTGCGCAATTCGCCTCCGCGCGACGTGGTGACGATGAGATTGGTCGGTCCGGCACGCTCACGCGGCTTGAGGAACAGGATGTGCCCGGCGACGGCGACCTCCCAAGATACGGTGTCGCCCAGCGCGACGTGCTGGATCGTCTCATCGTCGCTCAGGACAATCTGTGTTGCGGTCCGGAACGTGCCGACGATCCGATAGACCTCGGTCTCTTCATATTCGACGAACTTGACGCGCGGGTCGGACGGACCACCTCGCGGAACTTCGACCGCGTGCGCCGCCGTTACAGGCACCAGCGCGCAAATGATGGCGGCGGAGAGCGCCCTCATCGGATCACCTCCGGATCGGCACGATAGTTTTCGACCTGGAATCCCAGCGGGTTCCGGTAGCGATCGCCTTCCGCCATGGGCGCGTTGGCGTAGGCGAACGTGATCGTGGCGATCCAATCGCTGTTCTGGATGTCGGTCTCGGTCTGGACTGTCCGCGTGAACCGGACATTGGCGACGCGATCGTTGATGAAGGCGATGTTGCGCACGCGCGCCTGCACAACTGCGTTCTTGCCCCAGACATTTTGGGGACTGGCACCATTGTTGCTACTGTAGAAGCGCGCCCAGCGCTGCTGTTCGGTCGGCTGCGAGAGGATCGTCACGAACCGAAAATTTTCTTCGGCCGCTGCCGGGATCCAGCTTTCGCGGGTTCTCACATACTGGGCGAGGAAGTATTTGGTGACCGCCTCATCGTAGCGCATCGGCCGCTGCGTGAGCGCGGTCTGGACATCCACCGCGCCGGTGGTCTGGTTGACGCGAATAACATAGGGCACGACAGTCTTGAGAGGCGTCAGAGCCGCAACTGCGAAGATCGAGGCCGCGGCCAGGAGTGAGGCGATGGCCGCGATGCTCCAAGCGATGCGGGTCGAGCGCAGCGCGTTCCGGATCCTGTCCTGATCCCAGCTTCGTGCGTCCCGGAAATAGCGCTGCAGCCCCGATGCCGGCACCGCCTCCGAGCGGTCATCAGCAGCTCGCATAATGCGGTCCCCTTGGTGCGAACGATACTTTGTCTCCGGAAGATGACGCGGAAGGCACGGCGGGCGGTGGGGGTGGATCGCCGTCTCTTGGATGCGATAGCGGCGGTATGGGCGGCGCAGCTCTCGGCGCCGTGGTCGCAGGCACAGGTGAGCCCGGTAAGACGCTTCCATAGATGTTCACGTCGCGCAGGTGATGGCCATTGCAAACCGCGAGCTTCTTTGGACCGGATGCACAGCCGACGACGCCGAGCGCAGCCAGAACAACGCCCAGGCAGGTGACGCTACGGCGGAAGCTAGGCGCGAATATTGGTGAAGAAAAAGCCATGAGATGCCTCGCTACGCCGCTTCGATGGTGCCGCCGCGGTGAGCGGCGCGCTCCAAGTTGCGGCTGTTGCGCATGACGCGACGCTGTCGGAAGGGAGATGCCATCGTGCCCCAGGCCGTTCCGGCGAAGGCACCCACGCCGGCAGCGGCTCCCCCGGCTATTCCCGTTGCAATGGCTGGAGCCTGGAAGAAGAAGATCGTGCCCAAAAATATGTACGCTGCAAACAGGACAGCACCGAAAGCCGTATCCACGACGCCTTCAGATGCTGCTGTTGCAGCCGCTCCGAGGTCTGTGATCAGGGTCGTGATGGCTATGATTACAGCAAGGAGAACGATATAGTTGAATACTTGCCCCAGCCAGCCGTGGAAAAAACGCCTCGTTGGCTCGAAGAGAGCTAGAGCGATGAAGATGGGGCCAAGTGCGATAATGATCGCCAACGCAACTTTGGCAAATATAGTAATAGCAAATCCAACCGCTGCCGAGAGCCCAGCTAATGCCTTCAGCCCCAGGCTCAGCGCATAGAGGACCAGTTTATATGGGTTAATGTCGCTGTACGTTGCGGCTTCAGTCTCTATCCGTGCAACTATAGCATCACTTTGAGTGTAATAGTCGTCGAAGGCCTCTCCTACTGTGTCGATCGTCTTACCGGCGAGAGCTTGGGAGATCGCATCGGGCATTCCGTGGAAGAGCGGCGTCGTGATCCAATCGGAATAGGCGACCGTCGTCGCAGCAACATACAGCAGACAGAGCTTCACCATCCGATAGAATAGCTCACCCCATGGTTCGCTGATGATGCCCCGCATCACCATGTAGCCGAACAGGGCGATGTAGATAACCAGCCCGACAGCGAGCGGACCACGGACAACCTCTACGACGTTTTGGAGACGCTCGTTGAGGAAAAGATCAAGCTTCCCATCAACGTTCGCGTAAAGTGAATTGAACATGTCCGTGGCCATGCGAAGCTCCAAGGCGCTGGATTATTTCGAAAGCGACCGCATCTTGTTGTCGAGAATCCGGAGGCTTTCAGCGTTGGAACACTCCTGTTCGTTGGGATGTGATCCGTCGGCACAGGCCTTGACGAGTCCTCTGAGCTCTTCCGGGTGAGAGGTTAGATAGTCCTTCCCGCGCGGTGCCCGCTCGCATCCTGCGAGCATTCCCGCTGCGGCAAACCCAAGCAGCAAAGCTCTCGCGGTCATTGCGACAAGCTTTCTAGCTTCGTCGCCAGTATCGCTTCGCTTTCGCGCTGTGATCGCAACTGGACGTCTGCTTCTTGCCGCATTCGCAGCGCCTGCAATTGCAAGGCGTCGTTCTGGATATGGGCATTCTCGACCCCTACCCTCGCCTGGATATCCATGACCTGCTTGGCGTCCGAAGCCGTATCCAGCGAGGTTCTCAGTTCTTCGAGCCCGGCGGTACGCTGGGCCGACACGCCATAGGCCGCCTCCGCGATCGCGGCATCGCGCGCTGCGAGGTCGCCGTTCCGCAAGAGGTTGTCGCGGGAAGCGCGCTCATACGCCGACGCACCTGGTCGCAATTCCGGCAAAGCGATACGGTTGGCGTCCCGGATACGGGTCGCGGAGCTCCCGAGCGAGCCCAGGCTGGCATTGTCCGACGACATCAGCCGGCTGATGTCACGGGCCTCCCGCGGCAGAAGGTGGCGCATGGCATCGGTGGAAAGAGATGATGCGATGCCGTTGACGTCGGTGACCTGGTTGAAGCTGCCATAGAGCTGCTTCGCTTCTGCGATCTGCTCCTTCCCCTGATCGATCATCGACAGGGTGTTCTTCACCGTGGCCAGCGCCTGCAGATAGCCGGAGCTGTCGTAGACGGGGATACCTTGCGCGACTGCAGGCCCCGCCATTCCAAGGGCGATGGCGCCAAGTGCTGCGTATATGCCCTTACCCATAGCTCATCCTTTCCTGATCGATGCAGACCGACGCTGCTGGTGAAAAAGAGGCAGCCATTTCGCCGGGTCGTCGCCGACATCAGCGCGAATGGCATCGAGGAGTGTCACGGTTTCCGTGGTGCCCGAGAGCACCGCGAGCTCGTCGGAGAGGCCGCCCAGGTCCAGTTCCACCACGATCGAGTCATGACCCTGCTTGATGAGGAAGCGGCGAGATTCCGGGTTCAGGTCGTGACGGACGAGCTTGAATTCCGCCTGGGTCAGGCCCAGCCCGTCGATATAATCCGTTTCACGCCCATAGGGGTTTGGCAGCAGGATCTTGGTCGCGACCTGCTCTATGATACTGTGCGAGATATCCGAGCGCAGCGCATCGGCCGGGCTCTGCGTGCCGAAAACCAGGAAGGCGTTCTGCTTGCGGTAGGTCTTCAGGCCATCCTGGGCAAAGGCGCGGAAAGCGTCATCGCCCAGCGCCTTCCAGAACTCATCGATGTCGATCACCAGTCGGCGGCCATCCAGAAGGCCGTCGATGCGATGGAACATGTACATCATGATCGGCGTGCGAACTTCCGGATTGTCGAGGAAGTCGGTCATGTCGAAGCCGAGGAACGGCGCATCGAGCGACAAAGCATCGATCTCGTTGTCGAACACCCAACCCAGCGATCCGCCTCGCGACCATTTCTCAAGCCGAGCGCCGATGCCTTCCGGATCGCGCTGGCCGAGCAGCTGGCGCAGGGCCAGAATGGATCGGTTCTCCGGCGCGAGCCGCCCGAGCGACGCCAAGCCTTCGTCGATCATGCGCTCCTGGGTGACGCCCAGCGTGCTGCCGGGCGGCGTCACCAGCTGCCGGATCAGACGACCGAGAAAGACGAGGTTGCGCGGCCCATATTCGAGCGCCCGCAGCGGCGCGAAGCCGGTTGGCTCCCCGTTCTTCAGCGTCAGATAGATCCCGCCAGCAGACCGCACGTAGATCTCGGCGCCGCGATCCTTGTCGATGAAGATCTGCTGCGCGCCCGTCTTCTCGAGCTGCGCCATCAGGAAGTTCTGAACGACCGTTTTGCCCGCGCCCGAGGGACCGATGATGAGCGTGTGGCCGAGATCCCCGACATGGAAGTTGAAATAGTAGGGCGATTGCGCGGCCGTTTTCATCAGCGCGATCGCCGGACCCCAATGATTTCCGCTCGGCCGGCCCGCGGGATAGGTATGAAAAGGCGCCAATGCGGCGAAATTCCGCGATGTGATTGCCGCCGGCCGCGCCCGCCACGCGAAATTTCCGGGAAGCTGAGCCCAGAAGGCCGCCTCGAGCGCCGGCCCTTCCCTCGCTGATACCAGGCCAGCATCCGCGAGCGCGGCCCGCGCGGCCGACAGATTATCGGCGAGTCGCCTCTGGCTCTCGGCAAACACCCCAAGCGAGAAGTGATGTTCGCCAAGGACGAACCGATTGCTTTGAAGATCGTCGGCGGCGTCTTCAAGGTCGAGCGCCTGGCTTGCTGCCGCGTCCTCGGTCGAAGCCATCTGGTTCTGCCGGCGCCGCAGCCTTTCGGCCGCGCGCGCCTTCCCCATGAAGGTGAAGGATTGCGACACGACGAACGAGAAATCCTGGCCGAGCAGAGCGTTCATCTGACCGGGACGGGTGAGCGCGGGATATTCCCGGATGCCGAAAATGCCCAGCCAGCGGCTCGCATCATGGGCGCGGATCTCGACCGTCTCGCGTCCGAAGATCACCCGCTCGCCGTAGAGTGCGGATCCAAGATGGCCTCGGACCAGCGGCACCTTGGCCTTTGCGCCCATCATGACCTGCTCGAGCACTTCGAGCGGCCTGGAGAATAGGAGGCCATTTTGCTCATAGAGGCCGAGCCGCGCGGGGCTGCACCGCCGGAGGAGCTTTTCGATATCGCGCGCCTTCTCCTCGAAGCGGGCCAGTTCGTCGGGGTCGACCTCCTCATCGGCCGCCCTGGCTTTGGCGATGCGCTTGAGGAGAAGCCCGGTCCGATCGGCCGAGCCGACCGCCGGTCGCATGATCAGCGTCAGATAATGCTCGTTGACGAACATGCGCTTGGCAGTCACCCGCGCGCGATATTTTTCGTCCAGATCGGCCGCGAAGTCCGAGCGGAATTGGCCTTCGGGATAGTCATCGACCGGGCGGCGAACGATGTGGGTCCAGAGCGCGAGCCGATCGTCGGCAATGTTGCGCCAGGTGCCGTTGAGCTTCTCGTGCCAGTCATTGAGGTGGATCGGATCCGCGGTCTCGAACGCAAGCCCTTCAAGGCGGAACATCATCATGAGGTCGCCGCTATCGAGCGCGATCACCTCCGATGTCACGTGGCGCGCATAGGGCAGATAGCGACCCGGCTCGGCCTCTTGCCGCAATATGCGCCACGGCGTCTTGCGCGGCGGGAGCTGGGCAGCCGCGCTAGCCACGCGCAAAGCCCTTGCGTTTCAGCCCCGCGACCGGGAGCGGCGAATAGGAACTGCCGCCCCACCAGACGCGGTTCCGGCTTCGCGCCTTGGTCATGGTCCAGAGCCACAGCAGCCGGAAGGCGTTGGCATCGTGCCGCACGATGAGCCGTGCGACGGCGAGACAGGCGCCTCCGATGGCGCCGGCATAGAGCGGGTTGCCGCTGACGATCAAAGTGAGACAGGCGGCAAGCGCGATCGGCAACGAGGCTTCGAGCGGCACGCCGAGCCACATCGTCGGGCGCGTGACCGCCAGAAACAACGTCTCCTCGCGCAGCCGCTCGTCCAGGGCGGCGCTCTCCTTCACGCGCCACCCGTGATGGTGTCGACGATCCACTGCGCACTGAAGACGATGAAGATGCCAACGATGACCGTCACCAGAAGGCCGAGGCTGGCGCGCCCGGTGAAAAACATGAACCCGACGATCACGACCGCGATCACCGCGATGGTCTTGGCGAAAGTCCCGGTGAGCCAGGTCTTGATGTTCTCCGCCATCGACGTGATGCCGTCAGCCCCCTGCGCGTGTGCAGGATCGCTCAGCAGCATCGAGACAAGCAGCGCCAATGCCATCACGCCGATGACGCGCAGAAGAAGTCGCGCCCATTGGCGCCGTCCGCCCTGATGGGCGGTGATTGCTGTCATGGATGCTGTCCTTTCTGAGATGCGGCCCCGTCGCCAAACACCATGAGCGAGGCCTGGCTCGCCCTCGCCGCTGTGTTCCACCCGGCTGCGGCCGGTGGCGAAACAGGGGTGTCGGGTGGCGGAGCGAAGGCCGGAGCCGCTGGGGCAACGACCGAGTTTCTGGTCGCCGGCGCCGTACTCCGGATCAACGGAATGACGGCTGACGCACTGGCATAGACCCTGGCGACATAGCCGTTGCGAAAGCCGCGCCGCCGGTCGCCGGTATTGTACAGCGAAAGGGCGGTCGCGATCGCATGATCCCGGCTCGGGGCAAGGCGCGCGACCGCCTGGTAGTTGGTCGCGATGACGCGGGCGGCGGCGGCCAAATTGGAGCAGGGTTCGAACGCATTTTCGACCGAAAGCCCCAGCCAGCCGAGATTGGCGCTGTTAATCTGTCCCAGGCCGAGATCGATGTTGTAGCCTCGACCAATCAGGCTGCGCGCCGCAGCGATTGCCTGCGCCTTGGTCGCGGGCTTTGGCGCGCGCACGCCGGGACTATTGACCCCGATTGCGAGACTGTTGAACCGGCTCTCCGTGTGGACGATCGAAATGAGCGTCTCAGGCGCCACCGTCGGTGCGCAAGCTCCTGCAAGCGAAAGAAGGGTGGCGACATCGAGGATCATCGGCGGCCGCCGTTCAAACGCTCGATGCCGGCCAGCGAGAAGGTCTGGCTGCGGCCGTCGTTGAACGTGATGACCACCCGGCGGCGAGTTGTGGAATCGCGATCATAGACCTTCGTGCGGGCGACGCCGCCGCTACAGCCGGGAAAGGCGCCGCCGGTGGCCAAGCGTTGCCATAGCTTGGTCATCGGCGACACGCATTGCGCGTATTGGGTCGCGCCACCGGGATTGGAAAGACACAGGAGAACCTGGCAGCCCAGGTCATTCGCCGCTGCCGGTGCGCTTGGAAGGGCTGTGGCGAGGGCGAGCATCGCCATGCCGAATATTGCACGTTGCATCGGGTCTTCCCCCGCGAGAGACAGCTCCCGCGTCGGGAAATGCCGTCAGCTATCCGTTGGATTTCACCTCTCTTTTGTTCCGACCGCGCTCGATTTCGGCAATCCCCCTAGCCGGGGGGGGAGTTGATCGGTTTGCTGCCGCAGGAATTCGGACAGAGCGCCTTCCTGGTCGGGCCGGAGAGCATCGATTGCGGCGAGATGGTCTGGCGGATCGCCGCCGAGCAGGATGGACGGGCACTGCCCGTCATAATTGCCGAGATTGGGGCGGTGCTGCTGGTAGCCGACCAGCGCGGCAAGCTCGGGATAGAATGCGCTGGCCACCTCGGGCGGATAGGTCAGCCACTGGTTCTCATAGGGCTTCAGCCAGCCGAGGCAGTAGCTGACGATGATGCCTCGGCGCACCGCGTTTGAACGATTCGCGCCGGCGCCATGGAGGGTCGATCCCAGGAATATGATCGCCGATCCCGGATCCGCTTCGATGGCGACCGGCTCCGCGCCGTCGTCGCCCTGCCCGCCATTGTGGCTCCCCGGCCAGACCAGCGTCGCCCCATTTTCGGCCTTGAACGGCGAAATCGGCCACATGACGTTGACGAGATATTCGAGCTCGCCGGTCGGACCGCGCCACATGTCCTGATCCCGGTGCGGAAATTGCGCTGGCGCCCCCGGGTGCAGCTCGAGCGCTTGCGTGAGGTTGAGCTGGACCGTGTCGCACCAGGGCTCGAGGATAGCGTGGACGAGGCGCATGACGGCAGGGTTTTGGACAAGACTTTCAACCGTCGGCGCGCGCTTCAGCAGGCCACCGAAGCGTTTTGTCCGAGGGCCGTAGAATCCGCCCTGGCAGAAAGGCGTGGCGGCAAAACGCGGATGGAGGGATCGATTGATCTCCTCGATGCGTGACCGAGACTCGACATCCCGCAGGATGCAGAAGCCGTGCTGCCGCAGATTTTCGTCGGCTTTGGTCGCGGCGGAGACGCCGCGCCGTGCGATCGTGGCCATGATCGCCCTCCTCATGCTGCGGCGGGAAGATCGGCAAGGCCGACAGGGCGGAAAATGCCGCTCGCGCGCAGCTGCTCGCGCGTTCGGTCGTCCACATCGATTTGCAAGGCGACGAGACTTCGCCCTTGCTCGGACGTGGGAAGACCCAATGGTCGGCAAGTCCAGCCGAAACCCAGGATCTGCTGGAACCACGGCCACTCGGCGACCCCGGTGAAGCTGTGGATCTGGTTGGCGAGGGCATATTCGACGAGCGCGGTGACCAGCTGATTGCGCAGCTCGAGACGCTCCCGGGCGCGCAATTTTCGCGCAAGGCAAAAGCGGGTGATTTCCAGGATAGCACTGCCGCGCGGCGGCGCTTCCTCGCAAAGATCCGGGAAGATCGTGCCGAGAATATGCTCGTGCGTGGTCGGCAGAAGCCGTGCGGAGGCCCGGTGTTCCCCGTCGTCCCCGGTAACAACGATGTAGACGGCGCGATCATTGTCGAACTGATCGATCTCGTAGCGACCGGCGATGACCGGAACGTCCCAGCGAAGAAGATCGACGAAGACCCGCTTGCGCTCCTCGAACATGGAGCGAAACAGGCGGTGTTCCATGGCTTGCGAAAAGCCGGTCCCGATGTGCATGACAGCCTCCTTTTGGTGAGGCCTGTCAGTCGATCAGAGGCGGCTTTTTTGCGTTATCCCCAGTTCTGGGGAGATCATCGGCCGAACACATCGGCAAAGCTGATTTGCCCTTCGAACAAGGCGCGAATGGCGAGGAGGGTGCGCTTGGTGACGCCATAGCGGTCGCGCGCATCCTTCACATGCTGGATCACCGTTTCCTGGCCGATGCCGAGGATCTGGCTGATCTCCCAATCGGTCTTGCCCCGCGCGACCAGCGCCACGCATTCGGCCTGCCTTTCGGTCAGGCTCGGGCATTCGGATTGCGGCGCGTGGATCCGGGAAATCTTGCGTGCCGCTTCGAACGCGAAGCTGCCGACGAGCTGCACGAACGGCAGCTGCCGATGGTCGAGCATCTCGCCCGCCGCCATCGCGAAGGAACAGGATCCATTGAGCTCGCCAGGAATATGGGCCGGAACGGTGAAGCCGTCGCCCAGCCCGGCCTCGTAGGCTTCTGCCAGGATCGAGCGATCGGCGGCCGTCAGAGAGATGATCGACTGAACCGCCGACCAGGCAAAGCCCACATTGGTGCGATGGCTGGCGCGGTGGATCGGGTCGCTCGCATAGAGGCGTCTCGCCTGGAAGCGCTCCACCCAGTCTTGCGGATAGTCGACGATGTGGACCGAGCGAACCGCAGGCTTCAGGTCGACATGATGGACCAGGGCATAGTGCCGAAAGCCCATGGCCTTCGTGATTTCGGCCATCAGGTCAGACAAGGCCGTAGCGTCCTTGATCGCGCCAGCGACAGCGCAGAAATCCTGAACTTGCCCAAGCCCGATCATCATATGGCCGGCGAGATCAGAGCAGCGCTTCCATGTTGAGATGACCATCGCGAACCGCGCGCAGCATCAGCTGCGTGCGTCGTCGCACGCCATAACGCCTGCGGGCCGATTCAACATATTCGTGCACGGTATCGCGGCTGAGGCCGAGGATCTGGCCGATCTCCCAGTCGCTTTTGCCTTGCGCGACGAGCGCGATGCATTCGACCTGGCGAGGACTGAGAGGGACGCAGGCCAATGGCCCTGCCCTTTCGCCAAGCAGCTCGCGCGCCCGATCATAAGCGACCGAGCCGAGCAGACGGGCGGTCAGAACCTCTTCTGCACTCAGCGGCTCGTCGCGTGATCGGGCCGCAGTGAAGATCGCCTCGGGCTCGCCCGGGGTCCGGATCGGCAAACTGTAGCCCGATGCAAGGTCATGATCCCGGGCGCGGTCAAGGATGCCTCGCTGGCGCGGCGTGAGCTCCAGCACGTCGCCGACACGGTCCCAGGCCAGTCCAGAGGGCGTACGTGCGCAGGCCGCATGGATGGGATCTTCGAGATAATGGCGCTCTTCGAGCACTTCCTCGAGCCAGGCCGACGGATAGGTTGTGAGGAACAGGCTTTGCTCGTCGCCGCGCCGAAGGTCGATATTGTGAAGCAGCGTGAACCAGCGGAAGCCAAGATCGCGCACGGCGGCATCGATCGTGCCATGCAGATCGCCAAGGGTTTCAGCACGCTGACAGTCCGTCGCAAAGCGCGTGAGATCATCAAGGCGGCCGCAGTCTTTTATCCTGTTCGCCATAGGCGACGGAAGCTCGTTCGCGAGGAGACGGCTCGTCCACACCTAAGCGGCGAGCGCCATGATTATCAGGATGAGTTGAGAACGATTCGCAACAATCTACGATTAGAATGGATCGCCTATGACACTTTATCCGCCGGCAAAGTGTCATAGCTGACAACCCGTCTGTGGCCGCCGATTTGGGATTCACATTGATCCTGCTTTGTGCTTGATTCCATCATGTTATGTTTCATGCAGGCAAGCCTCTTGAACCCTCCATTGGCTGTGATGTCGCGGCCGTGCTCGAGACGCTGGCGACCGTATCGAGCCGGCCCCGTTATGCCTTCATGCTGCTCAACCTGATCGCCCAGGTGGCGGGGCCAGATGGAAGCGCCGGTCCCTGGGTCAGGCGGAACGATGGGCTCGTTTCCCTGCGCGATTGGCTATGCGACGCATTGACCCCGATGGCCCAGCGTGGTCCGCGCAGCATTACGCTGGCCGAGCGGGTCGAGAGCGACCTCGCTAGAAACGGACTGCTCCCCGGCGATCCGGAGAAAAGGCGCGGCGTGATCGCGGAGGAAATGCGGGCACGCATTCGCACAGCCGGCAAGAGTAATCTCAGTCGCGCCGTTTCCGAACTGGTGAATGCAGGCCTGCTCCGCCGACATTATCAGGGCTATCGCGTCGACCATCGGAACCGTGGCGGCCAGCGCCACGCCGTCTATACCTTGATCGGCGATGCTCTGCGTCTAGTGCCGGGCATCAGCTCCACACCGAATCTGCCCGTGCAAGGCGAACTTGCCCTCCCAAGATGATTGCGCAGTCGAACCGGGATTGCTGCAGTAGTGTGCTGTGAGGTCGGGTAACGATGTCCGAATAATAAGGCCAGTCAGAACGTCAGCATTGACCTTGCCGGCAATTACATCAGCCATTCCCGTCAAGGATCGCCATGGCCTTCTTCGACGCGAATGGATTGTCAGATTCGGAATGAAGCCGGGCACGCGAGCCATATAATCGCGGTAAACCTCGCCGAAGTTGGCTAGCGCCTCCTTTTCCTCATGCCGAGCCAGCCGAATATACATCACGACGAGCACCGGAAACATAGCAAGGGTCAAAAGGGTCGGCCATTGTAGCAAAAAGCCGAGCATGACGAGAATGAAGCCGACATATTGCGGGTGCCGGATCCGGGCATAAATCCCAGTAAGGGCCAATTGGTGTTTGCGCTGACTCAAGTGAAGGGCCGTCCATGCAACCGAGATCAGCCAGTAACCCACGCCGATCAGCACAAAGCTGGCGATGTGGAATGGACCGTAATGGGGATTAACTCGCCAGCCGAACATCATCTCCAGGAGATGTCCAGCATCGTGGCTCCACCAGTCGACAGCGGGGAAATACGACTGGAGCCACCCCGAAAGCACGAAGATCGTGAGCGGGAAGCCATACATTTCCGCGAAGAGCGCTATGATGAAAGCGCTGAACGCCCCCAAACTGCGCCAGTCTCGTTTAGTTGCCGGCTTGAAGAAGCTGAACGCAAAGAGGATGAAAACGGCGGCGTTAACCAGCGCGAGCCCCCACAGACCATAGCCATAGTCGGCGTGCGTCATCGCGACTCTCCTTCGATGCGGCCGTTGGGATTGGCCGGTAAGCCGGCGGGTGCCTGACCGGGCTCATGGCCATGCTGATGCCCACCATGGCCGCGGTGCATGAACAGGTGCATGAGCGGGCAGGCGAGCAGGATGAGATAGGGCAGCACACCCAGGAAGTGCGCGGTATGCTCGGTGAGGAGGAAGAAGCTAGCGACGAGCAGGAAGCCGATCAGAACGATCTTGCCGCGCTTGCGCATGCGATGGTCATGTTCGCCCATATGCCGTCCTCTTCTGGTCAACGTCCGGGCAGCATAGGCTCGAGTCCAAGGAGCAAGGTATAAGTAGAGACCGAAGTCCCCCGGGCATCGCGCAGGCATGGGTAAGGCGATCGATGGGATCGGCCATCGGCGTTCGGGCGACGCAGCTGTCGGGGAGCAGCAGTCGTGCTGCGGATTTTGCGTATAGGCGTGCGGCGTCCGCGAACCAATGCTGCGCTCACGAACATAATCGTGAGAGGCAGGCCCGCGTCCATGCAAAAGAGAAAGAAACGGCACCATTCCCGCGTGACCATCTTCGAGCGTGAAGCAAGGATCGATCTGGCCAAGCGCCCGGCCGATGGTCTCGGCGTTGCCTTTCTCGGCGCATCGGGAACGGTCACAGGGTCGCGTTATCTGGTGGACGATGGTGAAACTCAGATCGTGGTCGATTCCGGCCTGTTTCAGGGACCCAGGGATCTGCGCCGCCTTAATTGGGCATCGATCCCACCCGAAGTCGCGGATGTCGGCCAGGTGCTGCTGACCCACGCCCATCTCGATCACTCGGGCGCACTACCGCGCATGGCGCGCCTGGGCTGGGACGGGACCGTCCTTGCCACGCGGGCGACCGCGGCCCTGTGCGAGCTCCTTCTTCCCGACAGCGGCCATCTGCAGGAAAAGGATGCGGAGTTCGCCAACCAGCACGGCTTCTCCAGGCACCAGCCGGCGCTGCCCCTCTACACCCAGGCCGACGCGCGTCTGGCATTGCAGCTCTTCCGCCCGATCGAGTTCGGAGCGTGGCATGCAGTCACGGACGGCATCAGGGTGCGCTACCATCGCGCCGGCCACATCCTCGGCGCGGCGTCGATCGAGATCGACTGGAAGGGGCGGACAATCCTCTTCTCAGGCGATATCGGCCGTTACGGCGATGCGGTGATGAAGGATCCCGAGCCGCCCGCGCGCGCCGACTATGTCCTGGTGGAATCGACCTATGGCGATCGGCGCCACGAGCAGGTCGATCCGACAAAGACGCTTGGAGATCATGTCGAGCGATGCGTCGAGAGAGGCGGGACGGTGGTGATCCCGGCCTTCGCCGTGGGACGGGTTCAGTCGCTTCTCTATCATTTCTCGCGTCTGCGCGCGCAGGGACGCCTCCGCGACATCCCGATCTTCCTCGACAGCCCGATGGCGATCAACGCGAGCGGGCTGATGTGCGATTTCATGGACGAGCATCGCCTGGCTCGCGCCGAGTGCGAAGCGGCGTGCAGCGTCGCGCACTATGTGCGCGAAGTGGAGGAATCCAAGGAACTCACCGCCAACCCCACCCCCAAGGTCATCATCTCGGCCAGTGGAATGGCAACGGGCGGCCGCGTGCTCCACCATCTCAAGCGCTTCGCGCCGGATGGGAAGAACCTCATCCTCTTCTCGGGCTTCCAGGCGGCGGGCACCCGCGGCGCCGCCATGATCGGCGGCGCCCGGACGATCAAGATCCACGGCGAGTATATCCCGGTCGAAGCCGAGGTCGCCAACCTGACGATGCTCTCGGCGCATGCCGACAGCGACGAACTCATGCGCTGGCTCGGGTCGCTGCACGAGGCCCCGCGCCACGTCTATGTCACCCATGGCGAGCCGACCGGCGCCCAGGTCCTGGCGAAGCGTGTCTCGGAGGAACTGGGTTGGGCATGCAGCGTACCGGCGCTGGGTAGCTGGGGCATGCTCGCGTGAAGCCCGGGATCATCGAGGACGCCGAAGCAGAGCCTGTCGCGACGACGCTGCGGGCACGCCGCATCGGCCTGTCGGCTGCCGGAAGCGATCTGATCGCGGTCATGCGCCACGACTGTCCCGTCTGCCGCTCGGAAGGTCTTGCGTCCCGCGCGCAGGTCGCGCTGCGCGCCGGCGGGCGGGAAATCGTCGTCTCGCTGCTGCACAGCTCCGCGGAGACTCCAGCGCCCGGCGAGATCGGCCTCTCCGAATCCGCATGGCAGCGGCTCGGCGTCAGCGATGGCGATCCGGTCGAGATCGCGCACGCCCAGCCTCTCGCCTCGCTCGCCGAAGTGCGTCGGCGCATCTATGGCAATCGTCTCAGTGACGGGGCTTTTTCAGCGATCATCACCGACATCGCCGAGCGACGCTATAGCGATGTCCATCTCTCGGCGTTCGTCACGGCCTGCTCAGCGGTCCCGCTCGATACGGACGAAACGATCAGCCTGACCAGGGCGATGGTCGATGTCGGCGAGCGATTGCAGTGGCCCGGAACGGTCATCGTCGACAAGCATAGCGTCGGTGGCTTGCCGGGCAATCGCACCACGCCGATCATCGTCTCGATCATGGCCGCGGAGGGCCTGATCATGCCCAAGACATCGTCGCGGGCGATCACCTCACCGGCCGGCACGGCGGACACGATGGAGGTGCTGGCACCTGTCGACCTCGACGTTTCCGCAATCCGCAAGGTGGTCGAGCGCGAAGGCGGCTGCATCGCCTGGGGCGGCGCCGTCAACCTCAGCCCTGCCGACGATGTGATCATCGGCGTGGAACGGGTGCTCGATATCGATGCCGTCGGGCAGATGGTCGCCTCGGTGCTGTCCAAGAAAATCGCGGCCGGTGCGACCCATCTGGTCATCGACATCCCGGTCGGGCCGACCGCCAAGGTACGCGGCGCCGATGCCGCCGACACGCTCGAGCGGGCGCTGAGCTCTGTCGCCCAAGCCTTCGGGCTTCGCACGCGCGTGATGCGCGGCCCCGGCGCCGAGCCGATCGGACGGGGCATCGGTCCGGCGCTCGAGGCGCAGGATATCCTTGCCGTGCTCCAGGGGCAGCCGGGCGCCGAGGATCTCGCCCACCGGGCCTGCGAGCTGGCGGGAGGACTGCTTGAGCTCGCGGACGCAGCCCCGGCCCGCGAAGGTTATGCGCGTGCGCGGGCGTGCCTCGAAAGCGGCCGGGCCTGGGCCAAGTTCCAACGTATCTGCGAAGCGCAGGGCGGCATGCGGGCTCCACCGGTCGCCCGGTTCCAACAGGATATGATCGCTCCCTATAGCGGCCGCCTGGTGAGTATCGACAATCGCAAGCTCGCGACGGTCGCGAAGCTTGCCGGCGCGCCGATGGCCAAGGCCGCCGGCGTCGCGCTGCAGTGTCGGCTGAACCAGATGGTGGATGCCGGGGCTCCCTTGTGTAGCATTCATGCCGAGAGCCCGGGCGAGCTCGACTATGCGGCGGCCTATGCGGTGAGCGACGGGCCGATCTTCGGGATTGAAGCGCTATGAACCGTCCCGTGCTGTTCGCGCTGTCTGGCAGCGAGGCCCTGGCACAGCCGCTATCCGCCGCGCTCGATGCAGAGGTCGGCACGATCGAGCATCGTCAGTTTCCTGACGGGGAAACCTATCTCAGGGTCGGAAACGACGTCAGCGACCGCGAGGTCATCCTGCTGTCCAGTCTCGATCATCCGGACGCCAAGCTGTTGCCGCTGCTGTTCGCAGCCGACACCGCGCGCGATCTTGGCGCTCGCAGGATCGGGCTCGTCGCCCCTTACCTCGCTTACATGCGCCAGGACATACGCTTCCATGCCGGCGAGGCGGTGACGTCGCGAACCTTTGCTGCGATCCTGTCTCGCCATCTCGACTGGCTGGTGACGGTCGATCCGCATCTCCATCGCTACCATGAATTGTCGGAAATCTACCGCATCCCAACCCAGGTTGTTCATGCCGCGCCGTTTTTGGCCTCGTGGATCAAGCGCAATGTCGCTCGCCCGCTGATCATCGGTCCGGACCTGGAAAGCGAACAGTGGGTCTCGCAGGTGGCGGCCGATGCCGATGCTCCGTTTCTCGTGTGCGAGAAAATCCGATCCGGCGACCGTCACGTCACCATCTCGATTCCGAATGCCCCAGCGTTTCTCGATCGCCAGCCGGTGCTGGTCGACGATATCGCCTCATCCGGTCGGACCCTCACCGAGGCGGCGCGCCAACTGGTCGGCATGGGGTTCGCGCGACCGGATTGCGTGGTCGTGCATCCGCTTTTTGCCGGCGATGCAGCGCAGGTTCTGGGTGGGCTTGTCGAAAGGATCGTCAGCACGAACGCGGTTGCACATGCGTCGAATGATATAGACGTCATGCCAGCGATCGCGGAGGCCGTTCGCCACCGGATTGAATGGCGTGCTGCGCGTCAGTTCTAAGACGGAAATGAACGCCCGGCAAACGCTGTGCGCGTCCTCATCCATTGACCCTAAACGAGTCCGAACCAATCTCCTGAGATCTCCCTTTCGGAGAAAATCGCGGCAGGGAAGGAGGATATGTCGTGTCGCACACACGCTCGTTCATCGATCCCCTCGACGTTGCTGGGCACCTGAAGCTTGAGCCCGAAGTAAAGCGCGCCACCCTGCTATCCTGGGCGTCCGATCGCGCAGCCGTCAAGGGCCAACCCGCCCCCCTCGCCCGCCGGGCGCCAGTAACCCGCTGCCGGTCGACGATGTGATGGAAGCGTAGCGATGGCTCGATCGCGCCGAGGGCGGCGCGGGCAACTCGCATGCATCGTCCGGAGCAGAGACCCGGCAATGAGCCGCAGCGACCGCGGCATTGGTGTGAGCGGAGTAGCCGAACCCTCACAGTTTCGCTGTCCTTCGCCGTTTTGCCTCGCCAAATTTTTACTCTTGACCTGGGACCATAGTCCAACGTGCAGAGAAGTATCCCTTGAAGCGCTGCCCTCGCGGCACTGCGTATTGATCGATCTCGGGGGCTATGGGGAACAAGCGCGTCGTGCATATCGTCGATGACGAAGAGACAATACGAAAAGCACTAAGTTTCACGTTGCGGACCGCAGGGTTTGCCGTAGAAGCCTACGCTTCGGGGCCGGAGTTTCTGTTGAGCGCAGAGGACGCCGAGAAAGGCTGCGTGGTTCTCGACATGCACATGCCCGACATGGACGGCCTGCAGGTTCAGGCGGAGCTGACGCGACGCGGTATCGACATGCCCGTCGTGGTGCTGACGGGCAATGGCGATCCTACGCTCGCCGTACAGGCGATGAAGGCGGGCGCTGCCGACTTTCTCGCCAAACCGGTCGAGAAGGCCGCATTGCTCGGCGCGATCGACCGCGGCTTCAGCTGGCTTGAGAGTATAGCCCGTCGTGCCTCCGAACAGGCCGACGCTCTTTCGAAAGCCGCGAGACTGACGCAGCGCGAACGGGCCGTTCTGAGAGGAATTTCGCGAGGCTATCCAAATAGCCTTATCGCAGATGAACTCGGCGTCACGTCGCGCACGGTCGAGCTGCATCGGGCCAGTCTGATGATCAAACTCAACGCGCAAAGCCTGCCCGACCTGTTGCGGATCGCTTTCGCCGTCGACCTGCACGAATCGACCGAAAACGGGCACCCCTAAAATTCTCGGCCGTGCGATGCCGGATGCTATGCGGATCGGGCCGCGGCCAGTTCGGCGATGATCGGACAATCCGGCCGCTCGTCGCCTTGGCAGCGCTCAGCCAGGTCGATTAGCGTGTCGCGCAGCGCCGTCAACGCCTCGGCTTTGCGCTGAAACTCATCGGCGCGGGCAAGGGCAAGCCGCTTCACCTCCGCGCTGGCACGGCCGGTATTGGCCCAAAGGCTGAGCAACGTGCGGATCTCCTCGATCGGGAAGCCGAGATCGCGGGCATTGGCGATAAACCGGAGGCGATGGAGGTCGCGCTCGCCATAGTCACGATAGCCAGCACCCCGACGCGCCGGCGCCGGGATGAGGCCGATCTTTTCATAATGGCGGATCATCCGCTCAGAGACGCCGCTCTGCCGTGACGTCTCGCCGATGTTCACAGTGCTTTCCGGTTGAGGCGCAGCGCGTTGGTGACCACGCTCACCGAAGAGAGCGCCATCGCCGCCGCCGCGATAATGGGCGAGAGCAGAATACCGAACAGCGGATAGAGCGCACCCGCCGCTACGGGCACGCCCGCGACATTGTAGATGAAGGCGAAGACGAGATTCTGGCGGATGTTCGACATGGTCGCTTGGCTGAGCCGCCGCGCCCGGACGATGCCAGTCAGGTCGCCCTTGAGCAGCGTGACGCCAGCGCTCTCGATCGCGACGTCGGTGCCGGAACCCATGGCGATGCCGACGTCGGCGGCGGCCAACGCGGGGGCGTCGTTGACACCGTCGCCGGCCATGGCGACGACCCGCCCCTCGCGCTTGAACCTGGCGACCACGGCGCTCTTCTGATCGGGCAGCACCTCGGCTTCGACCTCGTCGATGCCCAGGCGTCGGGCGACCGCTTCCGCGGTCGTGCGGTTGTCGCCGGTCAGCATGACCACGCGAATGCCCTCCGCCTTGAGCGCGGCGAGCGCTTCTGGTGTCGTGGCCTTCACCGGATCGGCGATCGCGAAGGCGCCGCCGACTGTGCCGTCGACCCCGATGAAGATCGCGGTGGCGCCATCCCGGCGCAGCGCGTCGGCCTGGCTGGCGAGCGCATCGGTCGCAACCCCTTCGTCGGCAAGGAACTGCGCATTGCCGAGGACGATGCGCCGCCCTTCGACCGTGCCGAGCGCGCCGCGCCCGGTCGGCGAGTCGAAGTCGATGACGTCGCTCGTGACGATGCCGCGATCCTTCGCGGCCTCGACGATTGCCAACGCGAGCGGATGCTCGGACGCCCGCTCGACCGAGGCGGCAAGACGCAGCAGCTCGGCTTCGTCGAAGCCGGGCGCCGGCACGACCTGGGTGACGGCAGGCCGGCCTTCGGTCAGCGTGCCTGTCTTGTCGACGACGAGAGTGTCGACCTTCTCCATATGCTCGAGTGCTTCGGCATTTTTGATGAGGACACCGAGCCCGGCGCCGCGGCCGACCCCGACCATGATCGACATCGGCGTTGCCAGCCCCAGTGCGCAGGGACAGGCGATGATCAGCACGGCGACCGCCGCCACCAGCCCATAGGCGAAGCGCGGCTCGGGACCCCAGATGCCCCAGGCGATGAACGCGACGGCCGCGACCGCGATGACCACGGGCACAAACCAGCCCGACACCTGATCGGCCATGCGCTGGATCGGCGCGCGCGAGCGCTGCGCCTCAGCGACCATCTGGACGATGCGTGCGAGCATGGTATCGCGGCCGACCTTGTCGGCGACGATCACCAGCGCACCGGTCTGGTTGAGCGTGCCGCCGATCACTGTGTCGGCCTTTGCCTTGGTGACGGGCATGGATTCGCCGGTGACCATCGACTCGTCGAGCGAGGAGCGGCCGTCCTCGACTACGCCGTCGACCGGCACCTTCTCGCCCGGCCGCACCCGCAGGCGGTCGCCCACCGCAACCAGATCAAGGCTGATTTCCTCTTCGTTCCCATCAGAACCGATCCGGCGCGCGGTCTTTGGTGCAAGGTTGAGCAGCGCCTTGATCGCGCCCGAGGTGCGTTCCCGCGCGCGCAGTTCGAGCATCTGGCCGAGCAGCACGAGGACGGTGATCACCGCGGCCGCCTCGAAATAGACGGCAACCATGCCGTCCTCGCCGCGGAAGGCCGGCGGGAACAGCTGAGGCGCGAGCGTCGCGATGACGCTGTAGATCCAGGCGACCCCGGTCCCCATCGCGATCAGGGTGAACATGTTGAAGTTGCGGGTCTTGAGCGAGGCCCAGCCACGCTCGAAGAACGGCCAGCCCGCCCACAGCACGACGGGTGTCGCCAGCACGAACTGGATCCATACCGAGATAGACATCGGCACGAGGCGATGGATCGCGGGAAAGACATGCGCGCCCATCTCGAGGATCAGCACCGGGAGAGCCAGCACGAGGCCGACCCAGAAGCGCCGCGTGAAATCGACTAGCTCGTGGCTGGGGCCGCTGTCGGCGGTCACGGTCGCGGGTTCGAGCGCCATGCCGCAGATCGGACAGGACCCGGGATGGTCCTGGCGGATCTCGGGATGCATCGGGCAGGTCCAGATCGTGCCTTCGGGCGCCGCGACCGGCGGCGTCGGCGGGCCGAGATAGCGCTCGGGATCGGCGATGAATTTGGTCCGGCAGCCCGCGCTGCAGAAATGATAGCTTTCACCGCTATGCTCGGCGTGATGCGCCGTGGTCGCCGGGTCGACGGTCATGCCGCAGACCGGGTCCTTGACGCCGGTCGCCGCTTTAGCGGTGCCGTGGCCGCCGCAGCAACCGCCGCCATGCGCCGCTCCATGTGTCTCGTTCATCGCCTCGCTCCTTTCGACGCCTGACGATCTAGGGTCTGACACCGTGTCAGGGTCAATACGTAATCGCCTAAGTGGCCAAATCGGCGGGCCCGTTCGCTTGGCCGCCATCAGGCCGGGGAGCACGCCGTCGGCATTGGGCTGGGTATCGTCGATGCCATCGAGCCGCTGCACGGTCAGGCGGAAGGCGAGCCGCATGAGACCCGTGCTGGCGGCCATAATCGGCGATTACCAGGCGCCAATCCGGGCGCAGCATGGCAAGCATGGCGGCACGCCACCGCTTCTCCCGCGCCCACAGGCGGATCGCGCGATCATAGTCTTTCGTCGATCCAGTCCCGCGCGGCGGGGTGTACGATTGCATTGGCTTCTCCCAACGCGAGGCGTTCGAAACGATAAACTACATCGACATGGGTGGCGACAGTGTCCCCAGCCAGGCGACCAGCCCGAGAATGACGATCGCAAGACCGCCTTCGACGACGAGGCTCGCGCGCAGCAGCGCCTGCGCCCGTGGCGCGTCCTCTTCCTCGATCGCCTGCGCAAGTGCCGGGGTCAGGCGATAACGGTTGAGCGCGGCCAGGCCCAGCATGCCGGCGAAGAGCAGCAGCTTGGCGATGAGCAGCAGGCCGTAGGTCGACTGCCCGAGAGACGCGATGTTGCCCGGGCCGACCAGGAACCAGCCGTTCACCGTCCCGGTCAGGATCAGCAGGGCGACGATGATCGTGCCGACGAAGGAGAAGCCCCGCAGCGCTTCCTCGGCGAGCATGACCCGGTCCATGTCTTCAGTGGCGAGATCATCGGTTGCGAGCCTGGTAAGAACCAGCGCAAGGAATGCGGCAAGCGCGCCGACCCAGGCGCCCGCGGCGAGCAGATGGATGAGATCGGCCCCCAGTTGCAGCCAGCCCGCCTCGCCTTCGCCGGCCGCGCCATGCCCGCTCCAGGCGAGGGTCGCGAGTGCGACCGCGCCTGCCAGAGTGGAGGCGATGAAGGCAGGACGGGATTGCCGGCGATAGAAGGGGATGGAGAGCAGAAGAACGAGGAGCGCGACGAGGCGCGCCTTCAGCGCCGTTCCCATGGACGTGCCGTTGAACAGCTCTGCGACCATGGAAAGATCAGGCTGGGTGAGCGGCAGCCCGGTCATGGCCGCTGCCTGCAACGCGAACCCCAGCGCCGACAGCAGGAGGGCGAGACAGGCGAGACCGGCCACCATTGCTACCATCGGCAGATGCCGCTGTACCATCCGGCCGCCGCCGGGCGCATAGAGCGCGAACAGCGGCAGGCCGAACAACAGGCCGAGATCGACGTAGAGCGCCCAGCGGACGGCGACGAGTGCCACGTCGTTCATGGCGTCACTTGACGGTAAAGGCGAGATTGCCCTGGATGCGGTGCGTGTCGGTCGAGACGACGTGCCAGGCGACCTGATAGCTGCCCGCCATGAGCGGCTTGGCGAGCGTCAGCACGAGCGTCTTGTCGCCTTCGACGGACGTCTTGAAGCCGGTTACCGCCATGCGGTGGTTGGGCATGCCGGGCATGCCGGTCATCACGATCTCGGCGCCCGACAGCTTCGGCATCAGACCTTCACTGAAGGTGAGCGTTATACGCGACGGCGCCGAGACGCTGGCGTTCGCGGCGGGCGTCGAGGACACAAGCTTGGGATGCGCGTAGGCCGGAGCAGAAACACTCAGGCCGACGGCGGCGATAACTGCGAGAGGCGAAAAGAAACGCATTGGAACATTCTCCTGTAGATCCCATGAGACAATACGCAGCCCGAGCCCCCACCCCTCGCAATTATTCTTTTCAATCTACAGCAAGGGTTCCTGGACCATCGTGCGTATTGATGGATGAAGACGGAGAAGCACCATGGATGAACTTGACCACCTGCTCTCGCGGTTGCGCGATGCGCCTCTCGATCCCAGGCTCGGCGGCCTGGAAAGCCGGGTCATGGCGGAAATAGCGCGCATCCGGGCCATACCAAGCCTTGGCGCTATGACGTTCGGCATCGCGGCCGCAACCGCGCTGTTCATCGGAATTGCCGGCTCGGCAGTTTCGACACGGTCTGCTGATGCCAAACCGCTATCGCCCTTCGATGCTCGGCTCGCGCTTGCGCCCTCGACGCTGCTGAGCTCGCAGTGATGCGCGACCGCCGCCGGCTCCTGCTCCTCGTCCTGGTGACCTTCGCCGCGGCGATCGCTGGCGTTGTCATTGGCCGCGTCTATGTGGTTCCAGTGCGCCCGGTCGAAAATGAGCTGCACGAGCTGCTCCATCGCGATCTGAAGCTGAATTCAGCGCAACACAGCCGACTCGAGACAATCGAGAAGAACTACGCGATCCGGCGTCAAGCGCTGGAGGCCGAATTGCGCGCCGACAATGCGCGTCTCGCGGAAGCGATCGAAGCGGAGCATGGCTATGGCCCGCAAGTCGCAACTGCGGTGGATCGCTCGCACCAGGCCATGGGCGCGCTGCAGAAAGAAACACTTGAGCATATCTTCGCGATGCGGGCCGTGCTGCGCCCGGATCAGACGGACAAATTCGACGACGCCGTGGTGAAAGCGCTGACGGCCAAATCCGAATGACCGCGTGCCTCCCCGACTGCTCGGACGGGGAGCTCGCGGCTCTGGCGCTTGGAGGCCGGCAAGCGGCCTATGGCGAGCTGGTCCGCCGGCATCAAGGTTGGGTTCACCGGCTCGTGCGCAGCCATGTCGGATCTATGGATGAGGCATTGGATGTCACCCAGGCGAGCTTCGTCGCGGCCTTTGCCGCACTCAACCGCTATGACGTAACCCGACCCTTCCAGGTCTGGATGTCCCGGATTGTCATCAACAAATGCCATGACTGGCGGCGTCGGCGAGCGGTTCGAAATTTCTTTGCCCTAGCCCTACCGCTCGGCGAGGCGGACGGCGTCGCCGACGACGCACCGCTGCCCGATCAGGCGATCGGGGCCGAACAGCAGCTCGCGCAAGCAATGAAAGCGATTGCTGCCCTGCCGTCTTCCCTCAAGGACACGCTTATTTTGCGTACGATCGACGAGAAATCGGAAGCTGAAACCGCCGAAATTCTCGGGATCAGCCAGAAGGCGGTCGAAACGCGCCTCTATCGAGCTAGGGCACGCCTTTCGGAAATATTAAAGAAAGTTTGAGGGGGATGAGGCCATGCTGCGTATTCCCAATAGGTACGCCCTCTTTCTTAAAGCTGAGACAACCGAATGATTTCTGCTCTCGACCGCCGCCAGTTCCTCCGCGGCGCGGCCCTCGCCGGCGGCGGCGCAGCATTGTCAGCCTGGCTGCCGGCCTGGGCGCAGACGATCTCGCCGGGGATGCGACCGACGCTGCCGACCGTGTCGGGCGAAGACATTACGCTCACCATCGCCCGGCAGTCGATGACCATCGACGGGCGCAAGTTCCGGGCAATCGGCCTCAACGGCACGGTCCCCGCCCCGCTGATCCGGCTGCGCGAGGGCCAGCGCGTGCGGCTCAACGTCATCAATCAGCTGGAGGAGGACAGCTCGATCCACTGGCACGGGCTGATCCTGCCGGCCAATATGGACGGTGTGCCGGGCGTGTCTTTTCCGGGCATCAAGCCGGGCTCGAACTACCTCTACCAGTTCTCCGTCGTGCAAAGCGGCACCTACTGGTACCACAGCCATTCAGGCCTGCAGGAACAGGAAGGCCATTACGGCCCGATCATCATCGATCCCGCCGGTGCCGATCCGGTCGCCTATGACCGCGAGCATGTCATCGTGCTCGCCGATCACAGCGCGCTCTCGCCGCAGGCGATCTTCCGGCGCCTCAAGGTCAACCCCGGCCATTTCAATTTCCAGCGCCAGACCCTGGCCGGGCTCCTGTCGGGCAAGGATCAGCCGCTCAAGGACCGGCTCGACTGGGGCCAGATGCGGATGGACCCGGCCGACATCTCCGATGTGACCGGATCCACCTACACCTATCTCGTCAACGGCCATGGTCCGATGGACAACTGGACCGCGCTCTTCACCCCGGGCGAACGGGTGCGGCTGCGGGTCATCAATGCGTCGGCGATGACCACCTTCAACGTCCGCATCCCCGGCCTGCCGCTGACCATCGTCCAGGCCGACGGGCAGAATGTGGTGCCGGTCACCGTCGACGAGTTCCAGGTTGGTGTTGCCGAGACCTACGACGTCGTTGTCAGCCCAGGCGATGACAAGGCCTACACCCTTGTCGGCGAGGCGATCGACCGCTCGGGCATGGCGCGTGCCACGCTCGCGCCGCGCGCCGGCATGGCCGGCGAGGTTCCCCCCTTACGCAAACGGCCGCTCGCCGACATGAAGGACATGGGCATGGACATGTCCTCGATGCCGGGCATGGAAGGCATGGACATGTCGGGCGGCGCTATGCGGGGCGTCGATCCGACGGCCGAGAAGAACGCGTCCGCGCGCCTCGCGACCGGCGCGGCGGCAGCGATGGCGACCATGGACAATAGCGCCATGGCAGGCATGGATCATTCGGGGATGGATCATTCCGCGATGAGCGGGATGGACCACGGCGCGATGGGCGCCGATGGCCAGATGGCGGGCATGGACCATGGCGGGCACGCGATGGGGTCGATGAAGATGCGAGACTTCTCGAACGCGCCGCAGGTGAAGCGCGACCCGAGCGTCCAGACCATCTCGCCGATGCCCGTCGACCGCACCGGCGAGCCCGGCCAGGGCCTCGCCGACGTCGGCCACAAGGTGCTTGTCTACAGGGACCTGATGGCGCTCGATCGCAATCCGGACGTGCGCGCGCCGAGCCGCAGCATCGACATTCACCTCACCGGCAACATGGAGCGGTTCATGTGGTCGTTCGACGGCGAAAAAATGTCGGACCATCACGAGCCGATCCCCTTCATCGAAGGCGAGCGGGTGCGCGTCAATCTCATCAACGACACGATGATGGGGCATCCGATCCATATTCACGGGCATTTTTTCGAGCTGGTGACGGGGCATGGCGATCATGCGCCACGCAAGCATACGGTAATCGTCCAGCCCGGCGGCAAGGTGACCTGGGACTTCACCGCCGACGCGGTCGGCGACTGGGCCTTCCACTGTCATCTCCTCTACCACATGCATGCCGGGATGATGCGGGTCGTGAGCGTCCGTCCGAAGGGAGACGCGTAATGACCCGCATCCTCACGCCGCTGGTGAGCGCGATCGCCCTTTTCGCTGCCGCGCCCGCCTTTGCCCAGGATCATTCAATGCACGGCATGCCCGGCATGGCGCCGCCGGGCGAGGTGCCGCCGGCGCAGGAGAAGAAGAAGGACAAGGCCGCCGCCAGGCCGCGCGCTCAGACACCAGCGCCAGACGCCACCTCGGCGATGGACCATTCGCAGCACCAGGCCAGTCCTGCGCCGCAGGGAGATGCGGCCGGTCAGCCGCAACCCGCGTCTCCCGCGATGCCGGACATGCCGGGCATGGACCACTCCCAGCATCAGGACGGCGCGATGCCGGACATGCCCGGGATGGACCATTCGCAGCATGGCCAGACCGCCATGCCCGGCATGCAAATGACCGGCACGGCGCTTCCGGCCGGCAATGCGCCCCCGCCGCCTCCCCCCAGCGACCACTTCGCCGATCGTGATTTTCCCGGCGCCGAGATGGCGCGCTCACGCGACATCATGATGAAGGACAGCGGCGGCAACAATTTCGGGCAGGTGCTGCTCAACCTGTTCGAGTATCAAGCGCATAGCGGTCGCGATGGCTATCGCTGGGATGGCGAAGGCTTTTACGGCGGCGATATCAACCGGCTCTGGCTCAAGAGCGAGGGCGAAGGCGAGTTCGGCCGCGGCATCGACAGCGCGGAGGTGCAGGTGCTCTATAGCCGGGCCATCGACCCCTATTTCAATCTTCAGGGCGGTATCCGCCAGGACTTCGGCCGCGGGCCCGACCGCACTTACGCGACGGTCGGCGTCGAGGGCCTGGCTCCCGGCATGTTCGAAGTCGAAGGCGCGCTGTTCCTCTCGACCAAGGGCGATGTTCTGGGCCGGGTCGAGGGCTATTACGACCAGCGCATTACCCAGCGCCTGATCTTGCAGCCGCGCGCCGAGGTCAATTTCGCCGCGCAGGATATTCCGGAGAACGACATCGGTTCGGGGCTGGTCAACATAGAGCTCGGCGCGCGCCTGCGCTATGAGTTCAGCCGCCAGTTCGCACCCTATATCGGCGTCTCTTATCTGCGCAAAGCCGGCGACACGGCGCGGCTGTCGAGGCTTGCCGGCGAGGACGTCCATGCCACCAGCTTCGTCGCCGGCATCCGCTTCTGGTTCTAGCATCGGGACGGCTGATGGCGGGGGCGAACAGGAGAGCGGGGCGTTACACTGAGACCCAGGTCGGCCTGCGCCGAACGAAGGAGATACGCCATGGATCATTCGTCCCACATGAGCACACGGAAGATGGGCGCCTATTGGAGCCTGGCCTTCCAGACCGTCATCAGCGGCGTCATCATGTATCTGGTGATGTTCGTCATGATCGACGGGCTCGACAGCTTCTACAACAACCTCAACATGCTCTACATGACGCTGATGATGGTCTCACCGATGGTGGTGCTCATGATCCTCGCCATGCGGCACATGTTCCCGTCGAAGGCCGCCAACATCGCGCTGATCGCCGCGTCGCTGGTCGCCTTCTTGGGCAGCTTCGCGTTCATCCGCACGCAGACCACGATCGGCGACACGGCCTTTCTGCGCTCGATGATCCCACACCACTCCGGCGCGATCCTGATGTGCCAGGAAGCAAAGCTGAGCGATCCCGAAGTCATCCGGCTTTGCGAATCGATCAAGCGCTCGCAGCGGCAGGAAATCGACGAGATGAAGGCCATACTCGCGCGGCGCTGAGTGGCACGGTCCGGCTACGCCCGGATACGTGCGCCCGGCCGGGCGTGTGAGCCGGCCGATGGTCTACACGAGGCGCGGGCCCGACGAGATTGCCAGGGAGGTGGCGCGGCTTGCGCCGCTGTTCCTGCGACAGGCTGGCGGCCACGTCCTGACGCTGCTCGATCCTTCCGGGATGGTGCTGAGCTATAATGAAGAAGGCGAGCGTGCCGAATGCTGGCCGCTCGATCGCGTCCTGGGACAGCCCCACGACCTGTTCTACCCGCCCGACGAGATTGCGGCGGGGCGTCCAGGCGCAGACCTGGCGGCCGCCCTTCACGAGGGCACGCTGGAGCGCGAAGCGTGGCGGGTCTGCGAGAACGGCGCGGAATATCTGGCGCGCCTGACGATCACCGCACTGTTCGAAGGCGACACACATCGCGGCTTCGCCTGCATCAGCCGCGATGTCACCGACGAGGCGGCGGTCCGCGCATCGATCGAGACCCGCGAGCAGCATCTGCAATCGATTCTGGCGACGGTGCCGGATGCGATGATCATCATCGACGAGACCGGCGCCATCACGTCGTTCAGCGCAGCGGCACAACGCCTGTTCGGCTACAGCGAAGCCGAGCTCGTCGGCCGCAACGTCTCCTGCCTTATGCCCCAGCCCGATCGCGACCGTCACGACGAATATCTCGCGCATTATCTGCAGACCGGCGAGCGCCGGATCATCGGCCTCGGTCGCGTCGTGGTCGGCCAGCGCCGCGACGGCTCAACCTTCCCGATGCAGCTGTCGGTCGGCGAGGCCGGTGAAGACGGGCAGCGGTTGTTCACCGGCTTTATCCGGGATCTCACCGCCAAGGAGCAGGATGAGCTCAGGCTCAAGGAACTGCAGGCAGAGCTGGTCCATGTCTCTCGGCTGAGCGCGATGGGCACGATGGCCTCGACGCTCGCGCATGAGCTCAACCAGCCGCTTGCCGCGGTCGCGCTCTATCTCGAGACGATCCGCGACATGCTCGACGAGCGGGACGACGAACCCTTCGTGTCGCTACGGTCGGTGATGGATGATGCGGCACAGGAAACGCTGCGGGCCGGCCATATCGTCCGGCGCCTGCGCGATTTCGTCGCCCGCGGCGAGGTCGACAAGAGCCTCCACGAGCTGCCGCAGGTCATCGCCGAGGCGAGCCAGCTCGCGCTGGTCGGTGCACGCGAGCGCGGCATCCGCAGCTTCTTTGCGGTCGATCCCGCCGCGACGCTGGTCCTCGTCGACAGGGTGCAGATCCAGCAGGTGCTGGTCAACCTGATGCGCAATGCCATCGAGGCGATGGCGGAGTGTCCGGTTCGCGACCTCAAGGTGGCGACCAGGTTGCGCCCTGACGGGCTGATCGAGGTGACCGTGGAGGATACCGGTCCCGGCATCGCGGACGGAATCCGCGAGCAGCTCTTCACGGCGTTCAACTCGACAAAGGCCGACGGCATGGGCCTCGGCCTCTCGATCTGCCGGACCATCATCGAAGCGCATGGCGGCCGTATCTGGATGGAGCGCCCCGACCGCGGCGGCACCCGCTTTCATTTTACCTTGATCCATGCGCGGGCGGAGGAGGAACATGGGGGATAGACGCGTCATCCATCTGGTCGACGACGAGGAGAGCATCCGCAAGGCGGCGAGCTTTGCGCTCAAGACCGCGGGCTACGACGTCGTGACCTATGCCTCGGGCGTGGAGTTTCTCAAGGAGGCGAAGTCGGCGGCCGTCGGCTGCGTCATCCTTGACGTGCGCATGCCCGAGATGGACGGTCTCGAGGTTCAGGCCGCCATGGCAGCACGCGGGGTCAACATGCCGGTCATCGTCCTGACCGGCCATGGCGACGTGTCGGTTGCGGTGCAGGCCATGAAAGGCGGCGCGGTCGACTTTCTCGAGAAGCCCTTCGAGAAAGCGGCCCTGCTCGGCGCCGTCAGCCGCGCGTTCGCGCGTCTCGACGATGTCGACTTTCGCACTCTGGAAACCTCTGAAGCCGGCGTGCGGGTCGCTGCACTGACGCCCCGGGAGCGTGAAGTGCTGGAAGGGCTGGCGAACGGCCTGCCCAATAAGACGATCGCCTATGACCTGGGCTGTTCATCGCGAACGGTCGAGGTCCATCGCGCGAGCCTGATGGCCAAGCTCGAGGTCCGCAATTTGTCCGAAGCCCTGCGGATCGCCTTTGCCGCGGGCATGGGCCGCAAGCCGAAGTGACTGCGACCTCTACGTAGCGACGGGACGAGGCGCGATATGCGATCGATGGTGCAATCGTCACACGGGTGTCCGCTTCTCGCAATGCCATCGGTCCGTTCCACTCAGCATGATGGCAGATACACCATCCTCGTCTCCGACGACGATCCCGGCGTGCGGCGTGGCCTCCAGCTGCTGCTGAGATCGCGCGGCTATGCCGTGTGGGGATATACGACCGGCCACGCGCTGTTGGCCGACCCCCGCGCGAAGGAGGCAGACTGCGTCATCCTCGACTATCGCATGCCCGACATCGACGGATTCGCGATGCTGCGTCACCTTCGCGAGATCGGATGGTCGGGACGCGCCATCATGATCTCAGGCTTTCACGACACGCTGCTGGCCTGGCGGGCCGCCGAGGCGGGCTTCGATCACGTTCTCGCAAAGCCTTTGATCGGCAGGGCTTTGCTCGATGCGTTGGACCGGCACCGCGCCGAGGTTCTGCGAAAGCATTGAGTTATGGCGGCCGGCCCCCGGCAGCCTCAGCCCGGCGCGATGTGGAAAGCCGATCTGCGCCGTCAAAGCCAGTGGCTACGTTTGAACCGGATGTAGAGCCCAATGCAGACCGCAGCGATGACGCCGAGGATGACGAAATATCCCCATTGCGTCTTCAGTTCGGGCATATTCTCGAAATTCATGCCGTAGATTCCGGCAATCGCGGTAGGCACCGCGAGGATCGCGGCCCAGGCGGCAAGCTGACGCGTGATCGCACCCTGGCGCTGCTGTTCGAGCAGGTGACTCGCCTCGAACACCGAGATCAGGATGTCGCGGATGCCGGTGATGGCGCTCTCAACCCTGAGCATGTGATCGAGCAAATCACGGAAATAGGGTTTCCTTCTCACGATCTGGCTTTTGAGCCATTCGAGCATGGAATCTTTTGCCATCATGGGCGTCGTCGTCGCTCTCGGCAGCATCGTCTACCGGGCCAGCATCCGCCGGTCATCAACGTAGGGGTCACGACGGTGGAGCGAGCGGTCGGCTCTTCAAGCCCAACGCGATCGGCTCATTTCTCGCTCACCAGTCGTGAACTAACGGCAAATTTGTCAGAATTTGAGGGTGAAAGTGATTTATGGCCCTCATTTTTGTTTCAAGCAGCGCCTGCCGAATGCATCTCTGCGATTGATGTCTTCTGCAAAAGCTTGTTGGCATCGGATGCTCGCTGATCACACCTAACCCGTAATCGTGCCTCTGGCTGACATACCCGACAAACGTATAAGCTCGCCATGCGCGGGCGTCACCAACCCAATTCCGCGTGCGATCCCAAGCGCACAAGCTGCAAGGTGTCGTCATCGGGCTTGCGGTAAATCAGCACGAGGTCGGGCTTTATGTGGCAATCGCGATGGTCGCGCCAGTCGCCGGTCAGCGCATGGTCGCGGTGGCGCGGTTCAAGCGGCTCGTCGGATGCCAGCGCCTCGATGATCGGGATCAGGTCAGCGTCCAGCGTCTTGGCGTGCTGCCCCTTCTTCTCCCGCTTGTAGTCGCGCTTGAACCGCCCGAAGCGTTCAATCGTCCGCATTGAGGTCGGCCATCAGGTCGACCACCGTGGCGAACCGCTTGCCCTTTCCCTCGCGCGCTTCCTTCATGGCCTCGATCGTCTCGGCATTGGGCACCAGCGGTTCAAACGGCAAGGCCTTGTCGCGGGCAACGCGGGTCAGCATCAGGCGCACGGCATCGGAGACGGTCAGCCCCATAGCAGCCAGCACGGTCGCGGCTTCCTCCTTCACCGCTCCGTCGATCCGGGTCTGCACAAGAGCGTTTGCGGCCATGTCGATTTCCTTTCTGCATGACGATGTAATGCAAGCGAACGCAAAGTGCAATCAGGCAAAGCCCCGGCTATCGACATGGCGACCGGGCTTCGCGTTTTTCACCTTCAATGCTGTGAGTGCCATCGGTTCGGGGCCCTGATCGGGAATGTTGGGGCCGTTCTCACACTTTCGGTGGGCAAACGGTCCCACAATCGTTCCCACATTTTGGGCCAAATTCAGGCAAATCAGGGAGACGACCGCGAACAACTTACAAGACAAATCGTTGCTTTTTCAGTGTAGGTAGGGGTAGGGACGCCATCAGCTCGCTTGACACAAGGTTCTACACTCGACAGCGGGGTCCTCTACCACCGGGCAATTCTGCAGGATGCTGCAAACCGCGCGATATCAATGGCGGGCGAAAATTCGCTGACCGGCGCTGCCGAAGGCCACCACCGTATAGGGTTGGCGGGCAGCGCCTGCCACTTCCATGCCCTCCGAACCGATCGGCATCCCCGCAACCGCAATGCCTTTGACGCCCGCAGGACGGGTCGCCAGCAAGCGCTTGACGTCGGATATCGGGACATGGCCCTCGATCATATAGCCATCGACGATCGCGCTGTGGCAAGATGCCAGCGTCCGGGGCATGCCGGCCTTGCGCTGAAGCTCGCTGCGCGACGCATCGTCACGCATGACGACCTTGCGTCCCAGCTTCGCGCGCACGGCCTGCGCCCACTTCTCGCAACATCCACATCCCGGATCCCGGTGGACGACGATATCACTGGCCGCAAGCGCTACGCCGGGCATGGCGAGGAACAGCAAGGCGACGAATAGGCGGGTCTTCATGAAATGACTCCCGGAAGAACGATAAGCATGGGGCAGAGGCCCCTTCTTTTCTATACGCATCAATGCGCCCCTCCCCTCATCACGCAGATGATTTTACGATGGCGGGCGGCCTCCAGGCTAGCGGCAGGGACACAAGCAGCGCTAGCGATAGACCACCAATCCCCCACAGAACGAGCGGCTGCGCCCCGGGAGCGACGATGGCTATCGCCAGCGGCGCGAGCGCCTGCCCGATGCTGGCGGCGGAATGCTGGCAACCGAGCTTCACGCCTGAAGGGGCCCCGCCGCCGCTGATCCAGAAGCTGGTGACCAATCGAAGGGTTGCCGAGCTCCAGCCGGCAGCAACGATGATCCCACTGAGCTCGGCCATACTCGCGGCGACAGGAAACATGAAAAGTGCCACAGCCAGCAGGCCCAGCGTCAATCCGGCAAGCCGCCTCGGCACAGTGACCAGCCAATCCAGCTTTGCATGGAAGATCTGTGCCGCCAGCATGCCCAATCCGCAGAGACTGAGCATCCAGGCGATCTCTTCGCGGCTCAGCGAAATGGCGCTCCGCGTCACCAGGAGATTGACATGCATCGCCGCCAGCCCGCCGCCCGCGACGATCGTGATAAAAAGCAGGATCAACGTCGCGCCGAGCGTAGGCGCGGGCAGGTCTCCGCCATCGATGCAAGGTGCACACCAGCGCGGCAGACGCACGGCGCAAAGCGCCGCCCCGACGGCACCGATGCCGAGAGCGAGGATCATGAGGGGAGCGCGGGGCAGGATCGCGGCCGAGACCTCCGCCACCAGCGGACCGGCGAGATCGCCCAGAAACACGAAGGCGGTCAGCCAGGTGAAGCGGCGCGCCTGGTCCGCGCGCCCGCTTGCGGCAAAGCTCGCGCAGAGCAAGCCCAACGGTATGATGGCGGCCGACGCCATCCCCGCCACCAGACGCAATGCATAAAGCTCAGGCAACCCGACGAGGCCGATCGGCGCGGTCACCAGCGCGAGGATGACCAGCGCTGCGCGCAACATCGCCCGATAGTCGACCCGGTCCGCGATCCAGCCCCAGAGCGGCGCCGCCAGCAAGGCTGCCAGGGGATGGACCGCAGTCAGGCTCGCGACGTGAAAATCATGAGCGCTTGACGATAGCGCGCCACGAGCCGGGTCGACCAGTGCCGGAAGGAAGGCGAGAATGGCCGTCTGTCCCGCCGACGCCGCAGCCGCCGCGAGCAACAAGACGAAAAAGGAGGCCGGCCAGCGACCGTTGGCTTGCGATCCAGCCTTGTCACGCGGCGCGTTCGCGGTCGATCCCTCGAGTGGCCATCCGCGGATCACCACCAGGCGCGCAAGCCGATCACCAGCCTGTGTTCGGAAGGCCCTTCCCTGCGCAGGCGACGGAAATCGGCCGTGCCGTCAAATGCGCGCTCCCAGACGAAGCCGATATAGGGCGCGAACTTGCGCGACACCTCGTAGCGCAACCGTCCGCTCAGCTCGACATTGCTGAAGCCGCTGCCGAGCTGCCGATCGCTCGACCGCTTCGAATAGATATTGGTTTCCACCTGCGGCGTAAGGATCAACCGATTGGTGAACAGGACCTCATAGGAGGCCTTGGCGCGCGCCGCGAGACGCCCATCGGTTCCTACATAGCCGGTGAGCTGGACGTCGAACCAATAGGGCGCCAGTCCCTCGACGCCGGCGGCGAGCCAGGTGGTCGCACCCTTGCCGAGATCCTGCCTGACCCCGAGCAGCGTGCCCCAGAACGGGTTCTTGCTGTGCCACCACAGCGCCTCGACGCTGCTCTCCGGATCGAGACGTTGGTCGCGGGAGTTCTTGAGCCCCTGGCTGCGCAGCCAGAGCTTGTCATTGTCCTGACCCTTGGTGACGAGCACGGTCCAGCCCACGCCCTGACCCTCGTTGCCGCTGGTGAACTCGAGCTCATCCACAAGTATCTTGGGGATCGAGAGCTTGTCGGCCATCTCATAGCCCGGCAGCGTCGAGTTGCGATAGCCGTCGGCATAATCGTCCGAGTTGCGCGCGTCCGGCGGGGCCTTGCCACCCTGCATCGAGCCCATGTCCATCGTGGCGCCGTTACCGGACGCCTTCGTGTCGGTCATATCCATGCCCGGCATGTCCATGCCCGCATGCTCCTGAGAGCCTTGCGCGGAAGGTGAGTTTGGATCGGGAGTGGCCGTTTGGGCAGGGGTGGCGGCGGGCGACGGGGGCAAGGCATCCTGCGCGAGGGCGGGAGCCGTGATCGCCGGCGCCAGGAAGAGGGCAACGCCAAGAGCAATGCCGCGCGAGGGGATAATCCGGATCATGCGACCACCACCTCCCGGAACATGCCGGCCGCCATGTGATAGAGCAGATGGCAGTGGAAGGCCCATCGGCCCATGGCGTCGGCGGTGACGCGGAAGCTCACCCGCTGGGCGGGCTGGACCACGACCGTATGCTTGCGGACCTGGAAGGCGCCGTCCGGGCCTTCGACATCGCTCCACATGCCGTGCAGATGCATCGGATGCGCCATCATCGTGTCGTTGACGAAGGTGACGCGCAGCCGCTCGTTCGGCTTGAAATGCAGCGGCCGGGAATCGTTGAGCTTGATGCCGTCGAGCGACCAGATGAACCGTTCCATATTGCCCGTCAGATGCAGCTCGATGTCGCGCTCGGGCTCGCGCGGGTCGGGATCGCCGCCCGGCGTGCGCAGATCGGCCAGCGTCAGCACGCGCCAGCCGCGCCCGCGCAGCCCGGCGCCGGGATCGTCCAGATTGGTGCGGGGATAGTCGACGCGCATGTCGGTATTGGCGCCATATTCGGTGCGGGCGTGCTGTGCCCTGGCCGGCATCTCGGTCATGCCGTGCCCGGCATGCGCGTCGCCTCCCATTGCGCCCATCGTCGCCATCGCGCCCATCATGTCGACCGGCTCGAGCCAGGTCCGGGCATCGAGCGGCGGCACGGCTGCCGCCATGCCCGGAGCCGGTGCGATCGTGCCGCGGGCATAGCCGCTCCGATCGATCGCCTGCGCGAAGATGGTGCGGGCGCCGCCCTCGGGCATGGTGAACTCGACGTCATAGGTCTCGCCCGGGCCGATCCGGAATTCCTCGACCGTGACCGGCTCGACCGGCTGCCCGTCGGCCGATACGACCGTCAGCTCGACCCCCGGGATCCGCACGTCGAAGAACGTCGCCGTCCCCGCGCCGACGAAGCGCAGGCGCACGCGTTCGCCGGGCGCGGCGATACCGGTCCAGTTGCCGGCGGGCGGCGCGCCGTTCATCAGATAGGTGTAGGTCGCGGCAGAGACATCGCTGTAGTCGGTCGGGTTCATCCGCGAGCTGTTCCACATCCGCCGCCGCTCGAGCGCCTTCCCAAGGCCCATGGCGCCGACATCCTTGAGGAAGTCGCCGGCTGTCGGCTGCGCAAAATTATAGTAGCTGCTCTGCTTCTTGAGATTGAGGAAGATCTGCAGCGGCGGCTCGTCCGACCAGTCGCTGAGCACGATGCAATAGTCGCGATCGGGCGCCCGCGCCGCCGGCGCCTGTTTCGGCTCCACGATGATCGCTCCATAGAGTCCCGTCTGCTCGGCGAGCGTGTGAGCGTGATACCAGTAGGTTCCGCTCTGGCGGACCTCGAAGCGATAGGTGAAGGTCTCGCCCGGCGCGATGCCGGCAAAGCTGATGCCGGGCACGCCGTCCATCTCCGCCGGCACGATGATGCCGTGCCAATGGATGCTCGACATCTCCTTGAGGCCGTTGCGCACACGGAGCGTGACCGTGTCGCCTTCGCGCAGGCGCAGGACCGGCGCGGGCACGCTGCCGTTCACGGCGGTCGCGATACGGCGTTTGCCGGTGAAGTTGACTGGCAGCTCGGCGATCTCGAGGTCGAACTCGGTCCCGCTAAGCTCGGCGGGCGAGACTGGGGCGGATCGCGCGAGAAGCGCCGGGGCGAAGCCGGCAACCGCGCCGCCGATCGCCAGCCCCTGGACGAAACGGCGCCGTGCGATCGGCCGGATATGTAAGGGAGACATGAACTGTACTTTCGCGAAGTCGGGTTCAGGCGAGGTCGAGGACGATCCGGCCCTCGATGTCGCCATGGTGCATGCGGGAGAAGACGTCGTTGATGTTCTCCAGCTTGTCTGCATGGACCGTGGCCTTGACCTTGCCGTCGCCGGCGAACGCCAGTGCCTCGAGCAGATCGAGCCGCGTGCCGACGATCGAGCCTCGCACGGTAATGCCGTTCAGCACGGTGTCGAAGATCGACAGCGGGAAGTCGCCCGGCGGCAGACCATTGAGCGCGACCGTGCCGCCGCGCCGGACCATGCCGAGCGCCTGCTGGAACGCCTTGGGCGAAACGGCGGTGACGAGCGCTCCGTGCGCGCCGCCTATCGCCTTCTTGAGCGCTGCCGAAGGGTCCTCGCTGTGCGCGTTGACCGTCAGTGTGGCGCCAAGGCGTGTAGCGAGGTCGAGCTTGCTATCGTCGATGTCGACCGCGGCCACATTGAGACCCATGGCACGGGCATATTGCACCGCCATGTGGCCGAGCCCGCCGATCCCTGAGACGACCACCCACTCGCCGGGTCGGGCCTCGGTGGCCTTCAATCCCTTGTAGACGGTGACGCCCGCGCAGAGGATCGGCGCAATGTCGAGGAAGTCGACATTGTCGGGAAGGTGACCAACATAGTTGGGATCGGCGAGGACATATTCGGCAAAGCTGCCATTGACCGAATAGCCGGTGTTCTGCTGTTCGTGGCAAAGCGTCTCCCAGCCACCCAGGCAATGCACGCAATGCCCGCAGGCGGTGTAGAGCCAGGGCACGCCGACCCGGTCGCCTTCCTTCACATGGGTGACGCCCGCACCGACGGCGGCGACATGCCCGACGCCTTCATGGCCAGGAATGAAGGGCGGGTTGGGTTTGACCGGCCAGTCCCCTTCTGCCGCGTGCAGGTCGGTATGGCACACGCCGGTTGCCGCAATCTTGACCAGGATCTGCCCGGGGCCGACCGTCGGGATCGGCGCGTCCTCGATGACCAGGGGCTTGCCGAATTCGCGGACGACCGCCGCCTTCATGGTTTTCGCCATGTCCGTTTCTCCTTTTGAGCGAGGGGTCAGAACAGGCCGAGCGCGTGCTCGTCATAGGAGACGAGCAGGTTCTTGGTCTGCTGATAATGGTCGAGCATCATCCGGTGATTTTCACGCCCGAAGCCCGACGCCTTGTATCCGCCGAAGGCGGCATGGGCGGGGTACTGGTGATAGCAGTTGGTCCAGACCCGCCCGGCCTCGATCGCGCGGCCCAGACGGTAGGCGGTGTTGCCGCTCCGGGTCCAGACGCCCGCGCCAAGACCGTAGGCGGTGTCGTTGGCAAGTGCGATCGCCTCCTCGACCGTCTTGAAGGTGGTGACCGCCAGGACGGGACCGAAGATCTCCTCCTGGAAGATGCGCATGTGGTTCTGACCCACGAACACGGTCGGCTGTACGAAATAGCCCTGGTCGAGCGCACCGCCCGGCAGCGCCTTGGCGCCACCGACCAGACACTGCGCGCCCTCGGCCTTGCCGATATCGATATAGCCCAGGATCTTGTGGAGCTGGTCCTCCGACGCCTGCGCGCCGACCTGGACCGAGGGGTCGAGCGGATCGCCCTGGCGGATCGCGGCGACGCGCGCCACGGCGCGCTCGATGAAGCGATCGAAGATCGACTCATGGATCAGCGCGCGCGACGGGCAGGTGCAGACCTCGCCCTTGTTGAACGCGAACAGCGTGAAGCCTTCGAGCGCCTTGTCGAAGAAGGCATCGTCCTCGTCGAGCACGTCCGCCATGAAGATGTTGGGCGACTTGCCGCCAAGCTCCATCGTCTGGGGGATCAGATGGTCGGCGGCCGCATGCATGATCTGCTTGCCGGTGACGGTCTCGCCGGTGAACGAGACCTTGGCGATGCGCGGATTGGCGGCGATCGCCTGGCCGACGGTCCGTCCCGGGCCGGTGACGACATTGAGCACGCCGGGCGGCAGGATGTCGGCGGTGAGCTCGGCGAACATCAGCAAGGTGAGCGGCGTCTGGGATGCGGGCTTGATGACGGTGCAGTTGCCCGCCGCCAGCGCCGGGGCGATCTTCCACGCCGCCATCAGCAGCGGGAAGTTCCACGGGATGATCTGGCCGACGACGCCAAGCGGCTCGCGAAAATGATAGGCGATGGTGTCGGCATCGATCGTCGAGATCCCGCCTTCCTCGGCCCGGATGCAGCCGGCGAAATAGCGGAAATGGTCGATCGCGAGCGGAACGTCGGCAGCGCGCGTCTCGCGGATCGGCTTGCCGTTGTCGATCGTCTCGGCAAGCGCCAGCAACTCCATATTATCCTCGAGCCGGTCGGCGACGCGATTGAGAATCCTGGCGCGGTCGGCGGGCGAGATCCTTGCCCATTGATCCTTGGCGGCGTGCGCCGCATCGAGCGCGCGCTCGACATCTTCCGGCGTCGACAGCGCAAACTCGGCGATCTGGGCGCCATTGATCGGGCTCGTGTCCGCGAAATACTCGCCGCTCGCTGGAGCGCTCCATCGACCACCGATGAAATTATCATAGCGGTGTCGGAAGGACGCCGCAGCATTGATGGTCCCGATCGCCTTCTCGAACATCGCCTGTCTCCATCTTTACCGATGCCTGATGAAGTAGGCCTTCTGATGAGACGGCCTATAAGTAAGTTCCGCAGACAAAAATCAGGCAGAGTTTTTACGAAGCGCCAGGCTGGACACGCAAAAGAAGCCGATGATTTTCTCATCAGCTCATAGATTATCTCGTCGCCTAAGCAGGCAATGGCTCTCGCCATTCAATCGCGGCGCAGAGGTCACTGAAGTTGATCCGGCCATGCTTGGTCGGACCTCTTAATCGTAAGCGCGGACCCGCAGCTCGGTGCCAACTCCTGGAGCTTTACGCATCGCGGGCTCCTCTCTCTCGCGGTGGACGCCTGCTTCTCGTTATGAAATCCTAGAAACTTGGAACACCTCTTGAAGAACAGGCCCGCCGCGGGGGCAGCGGCGGGCCCTCAGCCCCAGGGGTCTGTTCTCGGGGCTGGAAACCTCACATGTCGCTCATCGGCTTGTCGGCCATAGGCGTGGCCGGTTTCTTCTTGGCGGCCGGCTTTGCCTTTTTCATCGGCATCTTGCAGCAACCGCTCTTGGGCTTGCCAGCCTTGCTCGAACCGCTCCCCTGCGACGAGCCACCAGACATTCCGGCCATGCCCGCAGCGCCCTGCTGGCCTTGCGGCTTCTGCATGCCGGCTTGGTGATCCTGCATCATTTGGTCGTGCATCTGCTGCCCTCCATGATCCATCCCCTGCTGATGGGCATGGGCGGTGGATGGCTTCGGCTGCGCAGGGGCGTGCTGGGGCGCGGCGGGTGCCGATTGCGCCAGACCCGCGCCAGCGAAGTTCAGGGTCGCCAGGCAGCCGATCGCGCCGACTAGAAGTTTCGTCTTTCGCATTGTGGTTCTCCGCATGATGAGTCCTTGCCCGATCGCCGTTTGCGACCGCGACCATACCGACCCCTCATGCGGGCTTGGCCCTTTGGTCTGAATACGTAAGTTACGAATCCGCACTGGATCAGGACTGGCAGGCCCGCGATCTTGCGGGCGAAACCATGGTCCAAGGGTCCAGCGGATTCATGACTGCATCGCATTAAAGCTCGTGCAGACCTTTATTCTGAAACGCAATTGGCCCGCCGGGGAAACGGCGGACCAACGTTGCGGCCCGGTCAAACGATACCAACGCCTTGTATGGTGAGGCTTTGATCAACCGACCTCTGATGGGCTTTTGGTTCAGCACCCCCCGCCCGACCGATGCGACATGTCAGAAGCCCCCTCCTGGCTCCCCGATTCCCGCATGGCCATCCGGTGGCCTCGCATCATCTCACCGTGCATCTGGTCCTTGCCGTGCCGCATGCCCTCCATATGGGCCGTGCCGGACTGAGCCGGCGCAGGCTTGGCCTTGAGCGTCTCCTCGAGATCCGGCATGTCCGACGGCATGCCATCGGCGAGAACAGGCCCGGCACCGAGGGCAAGGAGGCCGAGGGCTGCGAGCGAAGTGATAACTACCGTTTTCTTGCGCACTATCGATTCCTTCAAGTCTGGTTTCCGTTCGACCGGCTTCAGATCCGGTCGTTTCTCGCTCCTCCGGGAGCTTGCCCTTGAGATGGTATCGGTCCTGACCCGGCAGTATACGTAATATGCGAAGCGGGTGGTCAGCCGGTCATGTCCGCCATCATTCGGCAGCTCGCCGCGCATTTCTTGCAGGTGGCCGAGCAACGCGCGATCCGCTGGTCCTCGCTATGACGCCCGCATTCCTCGGCGCAGCGCTCGCAAGCATCGGCGCAGGCGCGGCACAGGATGCGGTGCAGAGCCGATTCCCGCAGCATCGAGTTGGCTGTCGCCTGGCACAGTTCCGCACAGTCGTTCAGCATGGCGATCAACGACGCGCTCGCCAGCGCGCTGCTTTGCTTCGTCAGCCAGGCGGCGGTTTCGAGGCACATGCGGTGTGAAGCCAGGCAATCGTCGATGCAGTCCGTCATCGACATCGCCATCCCTTCCATTCGATGCTGCTGCCCCGCCGCCGGCGCAGCCAGCGTTCCGGCGGCGGCAAGGCCGGCGCCCGCCATCAGCAATTCGCGTCTCTCGATCATCATGCACCCTCCATCGGCTATCCCTTGCGCGGTGTGCCGCATCCGGCGGCCTCAGCCGTCGCCGGCGACCCATCCGACGCCGCACGCGCCTTCTCCCGCGCCATCCGGGTTTCCTCCCAGGGCCAGTGACCGTTGATCTCGACCCGAGCGAGATGCTCAGGAAGGTCCGCACCAGCACAAGCCCGGCCAGCACGATGAGATCGTCGAGCGTCGGGTTGATCACCAGCGACTTGACGATGTCGCCGGCGACCAGAAATTCCAGGCCGAGCAGGATGCTGCGGCCGAGCGCCGAGCGGAACGTGCTATAGGCCTCGGTTCGGTCGCCCGCCCTCGCCCGCCGCGCAAACAGAAAGGTTGCGAGCCCCGCGCCGACCAGGATGGTCAGCGTGCCCGCCAGTTCCAGGCCGATCACGGCGAGCCGGAAGAAGGCGCTCAGCCAGTCGGCCTCAATGGTGATCATACCAGCCTCGCTTGCGGATATTGTTGAAGCTGTCGGTGGCGTGACAGGCATAGCATTGGTCGACGCGCGCCTTCGATCCGGCTGCGCGCTGCGAGACCATGCTGAAATGCTCCATGAAGTGACTGGGCGGCGCCTTATGGCACTCGGCGCACTGCGTCGAATTGACCGATGGATGGCGGTAATTGGCGATCTTCCAGCTGTCGGTCTTGTGGCAGCTCGCGCAGTCGGTGCCGAACAGGCCCTGGTGCGGATCGCGGAACGCATGGCAGCTCGCGCAATTGAGCGCGGTCTCGGGGGTCAGGCTTCGAGTGTTTGTCGACATGCCCGCCAAAGGCTGCCGCCACTTCGCCATGTCGAGCAACGCGGCGTGATCCATGCGGATGATGCCGCGCTCTCCCTCATGTTCGACGTGGCAGGAGGTGCACTGCGTCGCTTTCGCGTGGAACTGCGTCGACTGCTTCGTCCCGAAATCGGTGCCCGCATGGCAGGTGAGACAGGTCCGGGTTTCGACGCCCTTGCCCGGCGTGTGGCAGGCCGTGCATTGGCCGGCAAAGGACTGGTGCGCGCTCGAGAGCGGGCCGGGCGAGACGAGCTGCGCCACCAGGCCGGCATCCCTCGGCGCGTCCGATCGCATCCGGATCGCGACCGCGGCGACCATCACCAGCAGGGCTGCGATGAAGACGGCGTAGGAAAGACGCTGCCAGCTCATAGCCAGCGCAGCCCGTAATAGATCGCCGCGCCGACGTGGAGCGCGAGCAGCGCGAAGATGAGACAGCCCAGCAGGATGTGCAGGAACCGCCACCGCGCGAACAGGGTGTTGGTTGCCTCTTCGGCACGGATCGCGAATTCGGTATCGGCCAGCGCTGCGGCGATCCCCGCCTTGTCCTGGGGGCGCTGGCCCGCGGACGCATCCCCGGCGACGAACAGATAGCGCTTCCAGCCCGACAGCGGCGGGGCTGCGGTATCGGCCTGCGTCGGCGCCGCCGGCTCCTCGAGGAAGGCGGCGCGAAGCGAGGCCAGTTCTGACCTGCGTCCGCGCAGCGCCCGACCAAGCTGGGCAAGCAGGTAGCGGCCGATGAAGCCGGTGATGACCGTCATCAGCAGGAGGACGGTCAGAAGCAGGCCGACCGGGCTTTCGAGCTTGTGCGCGGCGTGGACCAGACCCAGGATCGGCGCCAGCACGCCGGCATAGATGTGGATGGCGAGCAGGGTTGGCTTGCTGACGACCCGGGAGAGCGCCTTGTCGACCCAGGCGATGTGCTTGGCCGCGACATAAGGAAGCGTCAGCAGCATCAGCACGAGCGCTGCGATCCCGATGATCCCGCCGGCCAGGCTACCCGGAAAGCGGGGCGACACATGCACGAGATAGCCGAACGGGAACAGCAGCAGGAACGCGACCAGCAGGCCCACGGCAATGTCGCTGCGTTCGCGCATCAGGCTTCGACCACGAGCGGCGTGCCCGTCCCCTTCGCCTGGCACGCGAGCACATAGCCTTGCGCCTTGTCGGCGGGCGCAAGGCCGGATTCGACCTCCATCGTCACTTCGCCCTGCAGCAGCTTGACCACGCAGGCGCCGCATGTGCCCGCACGGCATGCATAGGGGATCTCGACGCCCGCGCCCTCGGCCGCCTCCAGCACGGTCTCGTCCGCGGGCAAGGCCGCCGACACCCCCGACACGGAGAAGGTCACCGTGCTCGGCGCCACCTCGGCGCTCGGGGCCGGCTTATCCGCTGGCGGGGGCGCGGGCTTGACCTCGAGATCCTCGTGGTCGGCCGGCAGCGAGGCCGGACCGAACGCCTCGGTGTGCAGCTGCGCGTCGGGGACGCCGAGTTCCGCCAGCACGCCGCGCATCGCGCCCATCATCGCCGGCGGGCCGCACATATGGATGCGCCGGCTCGCGATCTCCGGCACCGCGGCCAGGATCATCTCGCGCGTGATCGGCCCTTCGGGGCCCATCCAGACGGTGCCGGGCGCGCGCTGCATCGCGGCGACGACATGGAGGTTGGGAAAACGGCGTTCGAGCCGCTCGAGCTCGTCGCGGAACACGAATTCCTCGGTCGACCGTGCGCCGTAGAAGAAGAAGATATCACCCTTCCACGCGGTGTCGGTGAGATAGCGCAGCACCGACATCATCGGGGTGATGCCGACCCCGCCCGCGATCAGCACGATGCTCTGGGCATCCGTTCCCGTGAAGGTGAAGGCGCCGAACGGTCCGCTGACCTTCAGCAGATCGTCGGCGACGACCTTGTCGTGCAGGTATCGCGAGACCACGCCCTGCTCCTCGCGCTTGACCGTCAGTTCGACATAGGCCCGCTGGGTCGGCGAAGAGGCGATCGTGTAGGAACGGCGCGCGGTCTTGCCCGCTTCGGGCTCTACCTCGACCTGCAGGAACTGGCCCGGCAGGAAGTCGAACGGCAGCCGGTCGGCGGTCGGGTCCGCGAGCCGGAAGGTCAGCACGCTCGGCGTCTCTCGCACGATCTGGACCACGCGCAGCTGCCCCGCCCAGCTTTTGGGCTTGCGCAGCGACGCCCCAGCGGGTGCGGCCGCATTGCTCGGCGCGAGCCCGGCGCTGTCGGCAACGGGTGCAGGCGCGGGCGCAACCCTGGTAGCGGGAGGGGCAGCCTTCGGCTCCGGCTTTGCTGGAACCTTGGCGGTGGCGACACCGCCGGCGATCGCCCCGATCCGCCGCAGGCGGAAGATCTGCAGCGCGATAAGCGTGGCGCTCACCAGCCCCAGGAACAGCATGAGAAGGAGGTGCGAGGGCGAGATGCCGAACCAGTGATCGGCATGGCCGGGCGCGGCCTGGTCGATGTCGAGCTGATCGCGCAGCCAGGCAAGCCCGACCTCCCGGGGCGGCTGCAAGCCCCCGATCGCGCCCTGCGCGGCGGTGCCGGAGCGGAACAGGTCGGTTCCCTCGCGCAGGCGCCGCGCCGCATCGAGCCGGGCCGAGACCGTGGTCGCACGCGCGCCGTCGGCCGAGGCGGCGTTGATCATCGCCAGACCCGTGCTTACCCGTTCGCCGGCCTGCGCAGCGACCCGCTGCCTTGCCGCTTCGTCAAGCGCGGGAAAGGCGAGCAGCTGCGAGATGAAGCCGGTCCGGCGCGATTCGTGGCCGTGCTCATTCTCCCCTTCCCCATTGATCATGCGATCCATCATGGGGTTCATCATCTTCGCCATGTCCGACGACCCCGGCTCTGCCGGTGCGGACATGCCCCCGCCGGCCGGCATGCCTGCGCCATGATGCGCGGCATGATCCTCGCCCTCCTGCGCGCCCGCGCTCGCGGACAGGCTGAGAGCGATTGCGCAGCCGAGGCTCAAGCGTCGAAGGCTGATCCGCCTGGACATCCTCATCCCCTTAGTGTGCGAGCCTACATATCCTTCATCGGCATCGCCGCATTGCCCGGCGCGGGATCGGGTGCCGGCGCGGTCTGGTTGCCGGCCCCGGCGCGCATCGCGTCATGGTCCATCGCCTGACGGTGATGCCGCTCCATCTCGGCCTGGTTGCTCATCGCGTCCATCGGCGCCGCGTCTGCAGCGTTGCCGCTGTCGGTCAGGACCGGGGTGGCGGCGACGCTGTTCGCCGCGGGCGGCACCGTCTGGTCGGCCTGGCGGTCGCAGCCCGAAAGCGCGAGCGCCAGCAACAGGCTTCCGCCGACAAGTGGAAGGGCTTTCTTCGCATGGTCGATCATGGCTTTGCTCCTTGGCTTGAAAACTGTGTCCGGGCGCCATCCCTGGCGTCCGGACCGGCTCATTGCGCGCTGCGCAGAATCCGGAGACACCGGTCGTGCGAGAGGTTCATCGGGTTGCGCCCCTGCCCCTTCATCTCGCCATGATCATGCGGCGTCTGGAGACCCATATTGCCCTCCATCGCCCGGCAACTCTCGACCTGCGCCGAGGTCGGCCGCGTGGTCACACAGGCGCCTAGAAGCAGCGCCGGCGTGAGGACGGCGATCAAACGCATTTTCTTCATGACAAAACCCCTTTCGCTCGTGGTGATCGTTCGTCCTGCGCTGCCTGATGTTTCTTGTTATGCTGCTGGTCTTTCCGCCGCGCCGTCAGGAAGGCGAGGATCGGGCAATCGGAGACCGGCACTTCGCCCGGGCATTCGTCGGCGAGCATCCGCAGCATGTCGCGGATATCCGACAGGCGCTCGAGCCGGGCTTCGGCGTCCGCGATCTTGGCAAGCGTGATATCGAGCACGGCCTGGGCATGCGCGGTGTCCGACGCCCTGAGTGCCAGCAGCTGCCGGGCCTGTTCGAGTGTGAAACCAAGCTCCTGCGCCGAGCGGATGAAATTGACGCGCTCGAGGTCGGTCGCGTCGTAGAGCCTGTAGCCCGCTGCCGTGCGCGCGGGCTCGCGCAGCAGGCCCATCCGCTCATAATAGCGGATCGTATCCCGCCCCACGCCTGCGGCCGCGGCCAGTTCGCCGATCTTGAAATTGCCCATGTCATCCGCTCGATCATGCCGGTTGGACCATGGTCCAGGGTCAAGCGGTTTCGCTTTGACCCCGAACGGTCTCCTCGTCGCCGGCGGCCCGCTGCCCCGACGCGTCGCAGGGCAGCCCGTGCCGCCGGGCCACCGGCTTGTCAGTTCTTGCGAAGCTCGACGATGTCGTGCCTGGCAGGCGTGCCGTCGGCGACGGACACGTGCGCGAAGTGATCGTCAAAGATATGGTCGATCGTCACATGGCCGACGAGCTGGCGGTGATAGGTCGGCGCCACGCCCTTGGACGGACCCGGATGGGTCACGACGCGATAGACCTCGAGCTTCTGGCCGACCTCGGCGCCATCGGCCTTGCCGATGCAGACGACCGTGCCGTTGCTGCCCGTGTCGACGATCGAGCCGCGCATGAACAGGCTGTGCCCGATGCCCTGGGCCATAGCGGGGACGGCAGCAAGCATCGAAATGCCGGCAAGCGCGACCATGAGAGTTTTTCTGACCATATTCACCTCCTTGGATGGTAAGCCACCGCCCGGACTTTGCCGAGGGGAAGAGCGTCTCTTCAGGCTTGGGACTACGGTCCCGGGTCCAGCCTCGATATACGTAGAGGCCGCAGCCGATCTTCTTCCCCGGGCCGGATCTTTATTGACGCGGAGTTGACGGAATCAGCCGTCAGCACTTCAAAATCCGCGCGGCGCGAGACTTTGGTTGGCTGCGCCCGCGAAACCCGCTAGATATCGAGGCCCGTGAAACGCCTGCTCGCCCTCCTGCTCGTCATCGGAGCGCTGTCCGGTCTCTTCGGAGCCCAGATGGCGGCCGCGCACAGCGTGCCGCAGGCGGCAGGCGCGCCGCTGGCCAAGGGCATGGATGCGGACTGCATGGCGATGATGGCCAAGCAGCAGCCTGCGCCCAGCGAAAAGCCCTGCAAGGGCCTGACGCTCGATTGCATCGCCGCGATGGGGTGCGTGATCCCGCTGGTCGCAGCGGACCTGGCAGGCGGCGTTGCGCCTGCGCGTCTCTACGACGCGCCCAGCTTCTGGACGACCGACACGATATTGACCGGCAAGGCGGTTGCGCCCGAGCCGGATCCTCCCACCAGCCTTGCCTGATTGAACGAGCACGGGCTGCGCGCATCGATCGATGCGTGCGCGCCCGGTTTCCTTCTTTTCAGTCAAAGGTTTTCGTGATGATCAAACTGCTTCCGGCCGCCCTTGTGGCGGCCCTCAGTCTCGCCGCGCCTGCGCTTGCAACCGACGCGAGCCGCACGCCGCAAGGCCATTGGGAATGGCGGTCGGCGCCGCAATATGGTCCGCGGGCGACTGGCCCTGCGCGTGTCCGCATATGGGTGCCCGACAGCCGGGACATGGCCAGCTGCGATTGCGCGATGATGCAGGCAAGCGCCGCCGACTGCATGCGCGGCGCAGTCAGGTCGGACAAGGGCTAAACCCGCTCCGGAGCGGCGCGTCACATCTTGGCGCGCCGCCTCTGTCATGAGGGGATGATATCCATGATCATGATGCCGAGGCGCGCTGTGCGACGCCTGTTGCTCTCTATCGGTGCGACGCTTGCGAGCGCCTGGGCCGTGCCGGTGTCGGCCGGCCCGCTCACCTACGAGCAGGCAGTGAGGCTCGCTGCCGCCAACGCGCCAAGCCTCAAGGCGCGCGCGGCGGCGACAGCCGGCGCCCGCTCTTCGGCGGTCGCGGCCGATCGCCTGCCCGATCCGACGCTCGACCTGGGCCTGCAGAACTTCCCGGTGAGCGGCCCCAATGCCGGCAGCTTCACGCGCGACGATTTCACTATGGCGACGATCGGGTTCAGCCAGACCTTCCCCAATCTCGCCAAGCGCCATGCACGCGCCGCGCGCGCCGCGGCCGATATCGGTATCGCCGAGGCGGGCGAGCTGGTCGAAGGCCGCAACGTGCGGCTCGAGACCGCCCTCGCCTGGGTCGATCTCTATTATGGAGAACGCCGGCTCCGGCAGCTCGACCTGCTCGATGCCAGCCTCGACGACCTGCAGAAGACCGTGACCGCACGCCTGGCGTCGGGCAGCGCGCGCCCGAGCCAGGCGCTCGAGCCCGACCAGCTCCGCGCCGCCA
>NZ_OBMU01000003.1:0-152523 GCF_900218065.1 Novosphingobium sp. Chol11
CCCGGCATCGCTCGCACGCAAAGCCAAAAGAGGAGAGGATATGGCCGACAAGCGCCTGTCGCTCGACCATATCACCGTCACCGACACCACCCCCTGGCAGCTGGCGCAGATCGCCGCAGAGGTGGGGTGTGAAGGCATCTGCCCGTTCCTCCATTCCATGGAGGTGCTGCCCGCCATGCCCAGCTATGACCTGGTGCGCGATCCCCAGGCGCTGCGCCAGACCCGCGATGCGCTCGCCGCCACCGGGGTCAAGGTCGACCTCATCTACCCCTTCACCATGGCAGGGCGCACCAACGTTGCTGACTTCGCCCCCGCGCTCGAAACCGGCGCAGCATTGGGCGCGCCCCTCGCCAACGTCCTGTGCTACGACCGCGATCCTGTCCGCCGCACCGAAAAACTTATCGAACTCGCCGACCTGGCCGTCCCGTTCGGCATCGCGCTCTCGATCGAATTTTATCCCCCCTCCCAGGTCCGGACCCTCAGCGCCGCCCTCGAGGAAATAACCCGCGCCGGCCGCCCCGACATCAAGGTCACAGCCGACCTCCTCCACATCATGCGTGGCGGCGAAGCAGACACCAGCATGGCGCTCCTCCGTCACCCCGCCATCGCCATCGCCCAGATCTCCGACGGACCCGCAACCATCGATCCATCCCGGATCGAACATGAAGCCGGCATCCAGCGCCTTCTCCCCGGGCAAGGCAGCTTCAACATCACAGCGTTCGAACAAACCCTAAACCCCAACACTCCACTCAGCGTCGAAATACCACAGCAAAAACAAATAGACGCAGGAACAACACCACAACAACGCGCACAAAATGCGGTGGATTGCGTGAAGGAAGTAGTGAGAAGAACGCGCTGAAAACGAAAATAGGAAAATAGGAGAGAAGAATGCGTGACCTGATCGAACCTAGCCTGTTGCCGGGGTTGGACTTCATGCCCTCGTTCGAACTCACGGCGGAGAGCCTGCCTGCGATCCGGGCGGGGATGGAGCAGATGAGCGCGGCGGTGCCCGAGCCGGAAGGTAGCGGGGTTGAGTGGCGGGAAGAGCGGATCGCTGCGCTTGGCGGCCATGAACTGGCGGTGAGGATTTATCGCCCGTCGGATGCCGAAGGCGTGCTTCCGGCTGTCCTGCATATCCATGGCGGCGGTTATGTGATGGGATCGGTGGCGACCAATCACCTGTCCAACATCGAGCTTGCGCGTGCCGCCTCCGCCCTCATCGTTTCGGTCGATTACCGGCTTGCGCCGGAGACGGTGGCACCCGGCGCGGTCGAGGATTGCTATGCCGCCCTGCAGTGGCTGCATGACAGCGCGGAGCAGTTGGGCATAGACCGGACGAGGATCGCCGTGCGCGGGGAGAGCGCGGGCGGCGGGCTGGCCGCGGCGCTGGCGTTGCTGGCGCGCGACCGGGGCGGCCCGGCGATCGCGCATCAGAACCTGATCTATCCCATGCTGGACGACCGCACCTGCATCACGCGGCTGCCTGCACATCTGGGCGCGTTCGTATGGACGCCGCAGGCCAACGCCTTTGGCTGGCGGAGCCTGCTGGGTCAGGAACCCGGATCGGCCGACATATCCCCCTATGCAGCGCCTGCACGGGCGGAGGATCTGGCCGGATTGCCACCCGCCTTCATCTGCGTGGGTGCGCTTGACCTCTTCCTGGTCGAGGACATGGACTATGCCCGGCGGCTGATCGAAGCGGGCGTCGCGGCCGAACTGCATGTCTATCCTGGCGCCTATCATGGTTTCGACGTGCTGCCAGATGCGCCGCCCGTTCTGCAGATGAAACGCGACGCCGTCGCCGCCCTGCGCAAGGCGCTCCATCCTGCTGAAATATAGCAGGAGGAGCGGCGAAAAAATGAGCAAATAGCGGCGGTAACAGCATTGAGTCTGGTGCTGTGCGTAAGTGCGCGCTATCAAACCAGCTACATTTTTGAAGGCGGGGCAAGAATGCAGATCAGAAGCGGGCGGAAAACAACGCCGCCATCGCTGGATACGCTCGACACGAATATCATAGAGATACTTCGGACCAACGGCCGCGCGACCAACCAGGAAATTGCGGAGCGGCTTTCCGTCACCGCCGCCACTGTTTCAGCCCGGCTGCAGAAGATGGAAGATGCCCGCGCCATGCGGGTGGTGGCCGTCACGGATTTTGCAGCCCATGGCTATAATGTGATCATCGCCCTGGGGGTCAAGGTCCAGGGCCGCAGCGTTCAGGATGTCGGTCAGGAACTCGCCGCTATTCCGGAAGTGCTGAGCGTCAATATCATGAGCGGCGAACATGATGTGGAGTTGCTCGTCGCGCTGCGTGACTTTGGCGAGGTCCAGCAGATGCTGTTCGATCGCATTGCCAGCGTCGATGGGGTCATTCACATAAGGTCGGGGGTGGCGGTGGACATCGTGAAATATGAATTCAACGTGGTGCCGCTGTGACGGGGAAGGCTGATTGGGCGCGCCTGGACAAGCTGGACCAGGGCATTGTCGAAAAGCTTGCCCGTGACGCGCGTATTTCGAACCGGGCGATCGCCGCGGAATTGGGTGTTACCGAAGGCACGATCCGCACGCGCGTCAAGCGGTTGCAGAATGAGGGGTTGATCCAGTTCACGGTCGTCACCGATTTCCGCATGGCAGGATCGCCTAATCTTTGCATGATGGGCATCGACGCCGACCCGTCGCAAGTGTCCGAACTGGCGCGCAGCCTGTCGGACCTTGAGGAAATCACATGCGTCATCGTGCTGCTGGGCCGCTACAGCCTGCTGGCGATGGGCCTGTTCACCAACATCGAGCAGTTGAACGATCTGGTGACGGAGCGCATACGGCCGATGCCGGGGGTGCAGCGCGTCGAAACGTCGGTGTCCGTCCATAACCTCAAATATGAGGCCGGTATCGCCAAGATCACGCGGGACGTCGTCGCAGGCTGAAAAAACGAGCCGGTCAGCCATGGTCTGACCCTTTCGCGAAAAACAGGGGGCCGAGCCCCAAGGAGAGTATCATGTCGATCAATCTGGAAGAATTAGCCGCGCGTGTCACGGCACTGGAAGATGTCAGCGCAATCCGCCAGCTGAAGGCGCGCTATCTGCGCGCCTGCGACCTGAAGCTGGTCGATGAACTGCGCGAGACGTTCCTGCCGCAGGGCATCAGGCTGGATTACCAGAATTTCCCGCTGTTCACCGATCGTGACGAATTCATCGCCATATTCCAGAAGATGGCGATGGGGGGCGGTGTCTATGACATCCACCATGCGACGAACGCGGACATAGAATTGATCAGCCCCGATGAGGCGCGGGGGCGCTGGTCGCTCAATTTCCGCACGATCATCCTTGCGACCCGTTCGGTCACACGGCTCGCGGTGGAATATCAGGACGTCTATCGCAAGCAGGACGGCCGCTGGTGGATTGCAGAGTCGGTCAGCCGCATCACGTCGATCCTGACCGAAGAGATCGGGGAGGACGGCACGCCGCGCTATGTGGCGTTGGGTGAACTGCCCGGCGCTTCCTGATGCCCTGAAGGGGGAGTCCCCTGATTCCAGTTGCCCTCGATCCTGCCGGGGTTTATCCACGCGTATAGAGCCGTCGATGCGAAAAAGAACGCAGTTATGCGTAACGGTCGGCGCGATAAGCGATGGAGAGGCAGGACTCGATGGGCCGTTTGCAGGGCAAGGTTGCAATCATCACAGGCGGCGCTCGCGGCATGGGTGCCGCGACAAGCCGTTTGTTCGTCGAGGAAGGCGCGAAGGTCGCGATTACCGACGTGCTGGAGGAAGATGGCGCGCAACTGGCCGCCGAGCTGGGGGACGCCGCGCGCTTCTACCGCCATGATGTAACGAGCGAGGAAGGCTGGGCCGATCTGGTCCGGACGGTCGAAGCGGACCTTGGCCCCGTCGACATATTGGTCAATAATGCGGGCATCCTGCTGTTCCGCACATTGCTGGACACGACGCTGGCCGATTATGAGCGTGTGTTGAAGGTCAACCTGACTGGTGAGTTTCTGGGCATCAAGGCTGTCGCGCCGGGCATGATCGCGCGGGGCAAGGGGGCGATCGTCAATATCTCGTCGGTTGATGGCATGAAGGGCGCCAACGGCCTTGCCGCCTATTCGTCGAGCAAATGGGGCGTTCGCGGGCTGACGCGGGTCGCTGCGCTGGAGCTTGGCCATCGGGGCATACGCGTCAATTCCGTGCATCCGGGCGGCGTGGACACGGTGATGACGAATCACGACGGTTCCACGCGCGAGAAGGTCAATGAGCGCTTTGGCAATGTGCCGCTTCAGCGCGTTGGTGCGCCGGAAGAGGTCGCGCGCGCGACATTGTTCCTGGCGAGCGACGAGGCTTCTTATCTTGCCGGGGCGGAGATCGCCGTCGATGGCGGCATGCTGACCGGCCAATATTATGTGCAGTTCCCTGGCGCGCCGGGGGTCGATTGAACAGCGAACGGTGAACAAGATAGCGACATAAGGAGAGATGCCATGATCCGTATCGACTTACCCGAGCAGGACGCCGCCGATCCCTATGGCTACGCATCGCGTAATTATGCGCGCGAGATCATGGCGGCAGCAGGAGGCTTTTCGAAGGCGGTCTATCAGCACAGCCTGTTGTCGCTGCGCGAGTTCGAGGGTGCACGGTCGCGCACGGCGCAGATCAATGGTTGCGTGATCTGTCAGCAGTTTCGGGCGGCGCGGGATGCGCAGTCGATGTTTGCCGCGTCCGGGCAACGGCCCGCGCATACGGTCGCCGACAATGGGCCAGCGCCGGATGAGGAGTTTTACGCGGCGGTCGAGAATTGGCGGACATCACCTCTGTTCAGCCCGCGCGAGCGGACGGCGATCGAATTTGCCGAGCGTTTTGCGCAGGAGCCCAAATCCATCGCCCAGGATGAGGATTTCTGGGCACGGGCGCATGCGCTGTTTTCCGACGAGGAGATCGTGGACCTGGCGCATAGTGTTGCGGCCTGGGTTGGACTGGGTCGGGTGGCACATGTGCTGGGGTTCGACAGCGTGTGTCTGCCTTTTGCCGAGGTGGCGTGAGTTTAGCGCCTACCCATTTTTAATGAACGGAGTGTTTTAAGTACGTGCTCCCTCTCCCCTTTAGGGGAGAGGGCTGGGGAGAGGGGAACGCGGGGATCGGCGCGATGTCCCCCTCTCCCGGCTTCGCGTCGCTCGCCACCTCGGCCAGAGTCACGTGCCTCTGGCCGACCCCTAAAGGGGAGAGGGGAAAAATCTGAGTTCCTGATGCTGTCAGCCGAGATTGCCGGGCTCAGCGTGGAGGATCATCGGGTCGCCGGTATGCGCGGCCCAGATCGCGTCTCGGCGTATGATGCGCCATCCTTCGGCACGCCGTTCCCACTGGTCGACATATTCGCCATTGGAATCAAAGATCGGGCCAGCCGGGTCGTCCACCCGCTGGTGCCGGGCCTGCACATAGGAACGGCTCGTCGCGCGATCGCCTTCGACGTCCACCAGGATGCTGCCGATCAGATGCTGGGTGCCGCCGCAGCGGTCAAGGAAACGGCGCATGTTGGTGGTGAGCGCCGCCATGCCATGCTGATCGCCGCCCGTGCCATAATCGAAGCTGAGATCATCGGCGAAGACATCGCTCAAGCGATCCCATTGCTTGTTGTCGAGGATGCGGGCGAAGCGGGACAAGCCGCGCATGATCTCCCGTTCGTCCAGCAGCGCCTGCGGGGTGATGGCCCTGGCCATGTCCGCGCCCTTTTCATCGACCACCATCATGCGGGTTGCCGCACGATCCAGGAAATTTTCCTCATCCTGGGCGATTTGCCGGGCGATGTCCTCTTGCGCGGCGGCGGCGGTGAAGCGGTCATAGGCGGCGCGGTCGGCAAGCCATATTTCGGTGATGACGTCGAAGTCGATGGGGGCGGCGTCCGGAAACAGGAACGCGCCCTCCAGTTCGACATAGTTGCGGCGATAATCGACTATGCCCGGCAGCAGGCGCCGGATCAGGGGCGCGTGCTGCCTTTCATAATAGTCGATGAACGCTTCGCGGGAGAGATCCGGCTTGCGCCTGAGCAGTGCGATGCATTTGAACATCGGCCACCTCCCTTAAAGGATCAGGGCGCCATCCACTGGCCGCCATTGACGTCGAGCGAAGCGCCGCTGACGACGCGCGAATAGTCCGAGATCATCATCAGGACGGCGCGCGCGCAGTCATCTTCCGGCGGGATGATGCCGATCGGGATATTCTTGGTGACGCCAGCGACCACATCCTCGCGCTTGAACCCGGCGTCGACCTGCGACGCGATGAAACCTTCGACCGGCTCGCCATGGATCCAGCCCATGCGGCAGGTGTTGACGCGGATGCCATGGCGGCCAAGATCGCTGGCCATATATTTGCCCAAGGTGTTGAGCGCGCCCTTTGCCACTGCATAGGGCATCTCCATGCCGCCTTCGTGGCCATAGGGATTGACCGACGCCATGGTGGACACGTTCACGACTGCGCCGCCATCGCGCAGATAGGGGATGCAGGCGCGGGTAAGGCGGAGGGCGCCGACGCAGTTGACGTCGAAGGCCTTCGTGAAGTCGCCAATGTCGGCATTGTCGACGAAGCACCAGTCGCCATGATAATAGGCGCTGTTGACGAGGCCATGGACCCGGCCGCCAAATTCCGCGGCGGCGCGTTCTGCCAGCGCCTTACACTGACCCTCATCGCTGACGTCGCAGGCGACGGCGATCGCCTTGCCGCCCTTTGCCGTGATGTCGGCGCATACTTCATCGAGAAAGGCCTGGTTGCGGGCGGCGAGGACGACGCTTGCGCCTTCGGATGCGGCTATGCGGGCCAGCGCCTGACCCATGCCGGGGCCGACGCCGCTGACGATCACGACTTTGTCCTTCAGCAACATCCTCTTTCCTTTCTCATCGCTTGCGCGGCCGATCCGCGAAATTCGGTCGGCAGCTTTGCGGCGCAGGATAAGAGAAAAAAACATTTGTTCAATGCGCTTTTTGCGGGAAGCGCCCGCTTCTATTCGGGATATGCGTAGCGGTAGGCGCTATCGCGCACGAAAGAGATTGCCGCTGCTGTTGACTGTATTTTCCGCCGAATGGATAAGGTGAGGAGCACCCGGCGCCGCAAGCAAAGCCGCCGCGGATGAATAAAGCGAGATGGAAGGAGAGGGCGATGCGCTTTCATTTGGGCGAATCGATGACCGCGATCAACTATTACGCGCCGCTTGCCAAGGCGGCGGAAGCGGCGGGCTATGCAGGCTTCACGGTGCCCGACAGCCTGATCTACCCGAAAAGCTCTGGCACCAAATATAGCTATACCGACGATGGCGGGCGCGAATTCCTGGAGAACAAGCCGTTCCTGGAGTCGTTCATTCATGTGACCGCGATGCTGGCGGCGACGGAGAAGCTGGAGGTCACGACCAACGTCGTGAAGCTTCCGGTGCGCCCGCCGCTCTATGTCGCGAAGATCGTGGCATCGATCGAGGCGCTCTTCGACAACCGCTTCAACTTTGGCGTGGGCCTGAGCGTTTGGCCTGAGGATTATGAGGTCATGGGCGTGGCATGGGAAGGGCGCGGCAAGCGCTTCGACGAGTGCATCGACATCGTGCGCGGCCTCACCAATGGCGGCTATTTCGAATATCATGGCGAGTTTTTCGATCTGCCGCCGGTAAAGCTCAATCCTGTCCCGACCAAGCCGGTGCCGATCCTGATCGGCGGCCATTCCGACGCGGCGCTGAAGCGGGCGGCGCGCAACGATGGCTGGATGTTCGCAGGCGGCGGGATGGACATGATGCTGCCGATGCTGGAGAAGCTGTCCACCTACCGCGAGGAACTGGGGCGCAAGGACGCGCCGTTCCGCATCTTCGGTTCGGCGATGGGGGGTGCCGATCTGGATATGATCCGCCGGCAGGAAGATGCGGGCGTGACCGATGTCGTCGCTTCTTTCCGCAACCTTTATGCGGTGGAAGAGGACAGCCAGCCTTTGCAGGAGAAGATCGACGATCTCAACCGCTTCGCCGACGATATCATCGCACGCTATTGATCGGCTTGTCCGCCGCCCTGGCGCAATTCGCGCCAGCGGCTCGGCGATGATCCGGTCCATTGCTGGAAGGCGCGGCGGAAGGCGCCTGTGTCGCTGAACTGCGTCCGGCGGCCGACTTCGGTGATGGTGAGGCGGGGATCGTCGAGCAGCCGGGTGGCGAGGGCGCGCCGTGCCTCGGTCTTGAGCTGGACGAGGGACGTGCCTTCATCGGCCAGGCGTCGCTTCAGCGTGGCGACGCTGATGCTGAACTGGCGCGCGAGCCTGGACGCGGTGGCGGGCGCCTCTCCGCTGGCGAGCATCGCGCTGAAGAGATGCTGGATGCGTTCCGACAGGGGGGCGTCCAGCGACTGAGGCTGCTCGACGTCGAAGGGGAAGCGTTCGAGCAGATGCTCAAGCTCATGATGGCTGCGCAGCACCGGGCGGTCGAGATAACTGGCGGGAAAGCGCAGGCTGTTTTCGGGCGCGCCATGCTGCATGGGGACGGGCATGAGGTAGGAAATGGTCTGCTCGTCCAGCAGGGGCGGATAGCGCATCGCCGCGCCCAGTAGCGGAATATCCTCACCGATGAGCCAGCCGAACAGGCGGTAGTAGGTAGAGAGGCCCGCAAGGTCCGACACATAGGCGCTCGCATTGCGGATTTTACGCGGCGTGGCCATGTCCAGACGCGCGACCCCGTCATCGACCTTCAGCCGCAGTCGACCGGCGCGCGGGCCGATAAGGGCGGAAAAGCGATCCGTGCGCTCGATCACGTCCGCCAATGTGCGGCAGGTGATGATGCAGTGGCAGAGCATGTCCACCCCCTCCTTCGTCAGCGGCTCACGTCCTTCCTGCCGTGCCGCCTGCGCGTCCAGAGCCCAGGTGCAATGGGCATAGAGGCGGGTGAAGTCATCCTGGACAAGCCCGCGCTGCGCGGCGGCTCCCCCGATCGGCGGCCCAATGAGATGGGCGAGGCTCGCCTGCCGCAGTAGCTCTGCCGGATCGACGCCGATCTCCTCGACCAGCCGCAGCAGATCGCGGGCGATGGCGACCGGAACGCGAGTGGCGACCGGACGGGACAGATGTTTGGTGTTGAGCCTTTTTGTCATGACCTTTGAGCTATTTTGGCATTTTCAGAACCAAGGGGATAGCGGAAACAAGCGGTCCAACGAGAAAGGATCGAGAGGGTGGCGGACGAGAGCCTGATTGCGCGGATAGACCGACTGGAATCGCTGGATGCGATCCGGCAACTGGCCGCGAAATATTCCCTGGCGCTGGACATGCGCGACTCCGATGCCTGGGTGAACCTGTTCCCCGAAGATGTGAAGGTCGGCGGCGGCAAGCAGGGCCGCAAGGCGCTGCGCGACTGGTTCGACGAAACCCATTCGATGCAGTTCGACGGTACGTCCCACCATATTGGCGGACATGTCATCGATTTCGACGATCCGGACCATGCGCAAGGCGTCGTCTATTCGAAGAATGAGCATGAGACGGGCGCCGAATGGGTCATCATGCAGATGATGTATTTCGACAAATATGAGCGGATCGAAGGCCGCTGGTATTTCCGCCGCCGCCTGCCGCTTTATTGGTACGCGACCGACCTCAACAAGCCGCCGATTGGCGATCGCAAGATGCGGTGGCCCGGCGTGCAGCCCTATCATGGCAGCTTCCACGACCTGTTCCCGAGCTGGAAAAGCTATTGGGACCGTCTGGGCCAGCCGCATGACGGCCCAGTCGAAGCGCCCGCTCCGCTGGAAAAATTCATCGAAACGATGCGTCGGGGCGCGCCGCTGCCCAAGCCGCGCGTGCGGAGTTGATGCCATGACGGATATTTTCTCACCCGTGACGCTGGGTGACATTGCGCTGTCCAACCGGATCGTCATGGCGCCGATGACCCGCGACCGGGCCGGGCCGGGCGACGTGCCGACCGACATCATGGTCGAATATTACCGCCAGCGCGCCAGTGCCGGGTTGATCGTGACGGAGGGGACGCAGCCTTCGCCCACCGGCAAGGGATATTGGCGCACGCCCGGCATCCATAGCGAAGCGCAGGTCGAAGGCTGGCGCAAGGTTGCCGACGCTGTCCATCGCGCGGGCGGAAAGATCGTCATGCAGTTGATGCATGTCGGCCGTGCTGCCGTGCAGGCGAACAAGGATGCGGATGCGGAAACCGTTTCGCCGTCAGCCATTCAGTGCCCGGACAAGATTCCCGGACCCGATGGCGTTCCGGTGGAAACGGTCGTGCCGCGCGCGCTGGAAACCGACGAAATTCCCGGCGTCATCGCTGAATATGTGAAGGCTGCCCGCAACGCGATCGCGGCTGGTCTGGACGGGATAGAACTGCATTGCGCCAGCGGATACCTGCCGATGCAGTTCCTGTCTTCGAACAGCAACCAGCGCACGGACCGCTATGGCGGATCGGTCGAGAACCGCATCCGTTTCGTGGTCGAGCTGCTGCAAGCACTTGCCGCAGCCGTGGGTGCGGGCCGGGTCGGTTTCCGCATCTGTCCGGGCGTCAAGTTCAACGGCATGGACGATGCGAACCCGCATGAAACCTATGCGGCATTGCTCAAGGCCATTGATGGCCTGGGCCTCGCCTACTGCCATTTGATCCACATTCCGCTGGAGGGGCAGGACGCGCTCGATCTGGTTCGCGCCAATTGGAGCGGCCCGGTGATCGAGAATGGTGGCCTGAACCTGGAAAAGGCGTCTGCCGTGATTGCGGAGGGCAAGGCGGAGGCAGTGTCCTTCGGCTATCTCTATATCGCCAATCCCGATCTGGTGGAGCGCTTCCAAACCGGTGCCGCGCTCAACAAGGCCAATCGCGCCAGTTTTTACACCGGGGATGGCGACGATCGGATCGGCTATCTGGATTATGCGCTGCTGGACGCCTGAAGCGTCGAGAAACATCACAAGAATATAGGAGAGCTAAAATGGCAAAGCTGCTGGAAGGGCGCACGGCGCTCGTCACCGGGGGCGGGCAGGGCGTGGGGCAGGGCATCGCCCGCGCGCTGGCCGCCGCCGGTGCGAATGTCGCGATCGCTCAGCGCAAGGCTGATCAGGGCGAGGAAGAAGCGCAATATCTGCGCGACACGCATGGGGTGGACGCCTTTTTCATCCGCACCGATGTGACGCAGCGCGCCGAGGTGGAAGCCATGGTTGAGGCGGTCCACCAGCGGTTCGGACGGCTCGACATATTGGTCAACAATGCTGGAGCCAGCTTCCCCAAGCGGATCGAAAAGCATAGCGACGAGGACATGGAGGGTTCCTTCGCGCTCAACTATTATGCCGTGTTCTGGGCGATGAAGGCGGCTTTCCCGATCATGAAGGCGCAAGGCTATGGCCGCGTGATCAACCTGGGGTCGCTGAACGGCGTCAATGCGCATATGTTCACCGTCGCCTATAATGCCAGCAAGGAAGCGATGCGGGCGCTGACCCGGACTGCGGCGGTGGAATGGGGGCCGCACGGCATCACCTGCAACACCATCTGTCCTTCGGCGACGAGCCCGCAGGCGCGCGACTATTTCGCCGCCAACCCGGAAATGACGCAGGCGATCCTGCAGCAGGTTCCGGCAGGGCGATTTGGCGATGCGGAAAAGGATATCGGCCCGGTTGCCGTCTTCCTGGCCAGCGAAGGCGGCGGCTATATGAGCGGCAATACCCTCTTTGCCGATGGTGGCGCGCAGGTGAACGGCGTCGCCTGGCGGCCTGAAGTAGAGGATTGATCCCATGGAAAGGCTGAAGGGAAAGCGCGCGGTCGTGACAGGCGGCGCGCAGGGGATTGGCGCGGCCATCGCGCGCCGTCTTGCCGCGGAAGGCGCGACGGTCGCGGTGCTTGACCTGGATGCGGCGGCGGCTGGCGCAGTGCTGCCCGCGCCGCATGTCGGCATCGCTTGCAACGTGGCGGACACGGCGTCGGTGGACAGGGCCTTTGCCGAAGTGAAGCAGGCGCTGGGCGGCGTCGATGTGCTGGTCAACAATGCCGGACGGGGTAGCGCGGCGGGCGACGGCATGGACCGTTATTATGCGGCACAGGCGGAGAGGGCCGAGCAGATCGCGCGTGGCGAGGAGCCGACCACCTTTGTCGACCAGACCATCCATTGCGGGGATGATGGCTGGTCGGGCGTGCTGGCGGTGACGCTGGACGGTACGTTCAAATGCAGCCGGGCTGCGGTTCGGCTGATGGCGGAGCAAGGCACCGGCGGCAACATCGTCAATATCGGATCGACGTCCGGCGTGAAGGGCGATGGACCTGTCCCCTATTGCGCGGCGAAGGCAGCGGTGCTGGGCATGACGAGGGCCATGGCCCGGGAGCTTGCCGATCGCGGTATCCGAGTGAATGCGGTCAATCCCGGCGCTACCGAAACGCCGATCTATGCAACTTTGCCTGCCGAGATGAAGGACATGATCGCCGCCGACAGCCTGATGAAGCGTCTTGCCCATCCGGACGAGATCGCCGGGGCGGTGGCGTTTCTGGCCGGGGATGACGGCAGCTTCGCCACCGGGAGCATCGTGACGGTGAACGGCGGGGCCTATTTCACATAAACAAGGCTGATGGGAGCAGGACATGAAGGCACTGGAAGGCAAGGCAGCGATCGTAACCGGCGGCGCGCGCGGGGTGGCCAAAGGTGTAGCGACCGCCTTCGTCAAGGCGGGCGCGCGTGTCCTGATCGTCGACCGGGAGGAGGAGCTTGGCCGCGCGACCGAGGCCGAGCTGCGCGCTCTGGGCGGAGAAGCGCATTTCCTGGCTATCGACTTGGCGCAGCGAGCCGAGTTACCGAAGATCGTCGAGGCGGCGATCGGCCGTTTCGGCGGGCTTGATGTGCTGGTGAACGCGGCGCAGGCTTCGCGCCAGTTGCCGCTTGCCGAGACGACCGACGAGGCCATGGAGGTCGCATTCGATACGGGCTTCTGGCCGACCTTCGTGTTGATGCGCGAGGCCTATCCGCATCTGGTTAGAGCCAAGGGATCCGTCATCAACTTCGCGACTGGCGCGGCGTTCGACGCGATCCCGACGCAGGGTTCCTACTGCGCGGCGAAGGAAGCGATCCGCGCGATTTCCAAGATCGCAGCCAGCGAATGGGGTGCGGAAGCGGTGCGGGTGAACATCATCTGCCCGTTCGCCAATTCTCCGGGCGTGATGGCGTGGAAAGAATGGGCGCCCGCCGATTATGATACGCAGATCAACAAGGTTTCCTTGAAGCGCATTGGCGATTGCGAAAAAGACATTGGAGCAGCCGCCGTATTCTTGGCAAGCGATGCGGCAGGCTATATCACCGGGCAAACGCTGATGGTGGATGGGGGGCAGACAAAGGCTTTCTGATACCGATCGCACAAGGAGAGGACAGTCTTTCGTGGCCGACATTTCGCTTCATCGCCCCTATCCCGCCAGCAAGGTTGAACGGTGGGATTTCGAAACCGACGTCGCGGTTATCGGCTTTGGCGCGACGGGTGCATGCGCGGCGATCGAAGCGGCAGCCGGTGGTGCGCGGGTCATGCTGTTTGAACGGGGTTCGGGCAGCGGCGGGGCGTCGGCGCTGTCGGGCGGCGAAATCTACATCGGCGGTGGCGGCGGCACGGATGCTCAGCGCGCGGCGGGGTTCGAGGACAGCACGGAGGATTTGGCTGCTTATCTGAAGGCGGCAGGCGGGCCGTGCGCGGATGAAGCGAAGTGCGATCTTTATGCGCGGGAATCGCTTGGCCATTATGCCTGGCTGAAGGAGCAGGGCATCCCCTATCGCGGCAACTTCCTGCCCGGCAAGCATATCGAGCCGACCGACGATTCCACGCTGATCTGGTCGGGAAGCGAGGCGGCATGGCCGTTCTGCGAGATCGCGAAGCCTGCGCCGCGCGGCCATGTGATTGCGCATATGGGCTGGGGCGGGGGTCGGCCGCTGGTCGATCTGCTGGAGGCTCGGGCAAAGGCGCTGGGCGTTGAAGTGACAACCGATGCGCGCGCCGTTGCGCTGGTGCAGGATGACGATCGGCGAGTAGTCGGCGTCATCGTGCGCATCGACAATGTCAATCGCTTCGTCCGGGCGGCAAAGGGCGTCATCCTCTGCACGGGCGGCTTTGCCTTCAACGAGGATATGCGGCGGCGCTATTGCCCCGACACGTTCAAGATCAGCAGCCCGATCGGCGATCAGGATGACGGCGTGGGCATCGAACTGGGCGTTGGTGCGGGCGGCGACGCCATCCATATGGAACAGTTCTTCACGACCTGCCCCTGGACCATGCCGGAGCCGCAGGCTCATGGCGTTTTCGTGAACCAGATGGGCCAGCGCTTCATCAACGAGGATTGCTATCACGGCCGGGTCAGCCGCGTTGCCATCGACCAGATGGGCGACAGGGTCTATCTGCTGCTCGACATCGCTCATTTCGACGAGCCGCTGCCCATGGCGGGGATGACGATAGCGGGCACGGGCGACAGCTGGGAAGAAGTCGAGGCCGAGCTGGAAATGGCGCCGGGTACGCTCTCTGCCACCATGGCATTCTACAATGCGCATGCGCGGGAAGGGCGCGATCCGCTGTTCCACAAGCGCGCGCCGATCCTGACGCCGCTGGATCAGGGGCCGTTCGTGGCGCTGGAGCTGAATTTCGCGACCAGCTATTTCAGCTTCTTCACGCTGGGGGGCTTGAGGACCTCGACCGATGGCGAGGTGCTGGACCGGGCCGGTGCGCCGGTCGCTGGACTGTTCGCGGCGGGGCGCTGTACTTCGGGGCTGCCGGCATGGGGGCATGGTTATAGCTCTGGCCTCAGCCTTGCCGACTGCACCTTCTTCGGCCGCCAGGCTGGGCGGAAAGCCGCGCAGGGCTGATCTTCGCTTGTTGGTTGGCGCCTGATCCATTTGAATGATGTGCGGCATGGTCCGTTGCGGCATCATGATGGTCAGGAACACAGCCAACAGGAGAGTGACTTGTCCATCGATCAGGGCCGCAAAGGCCTGCGCTTCGCCGTTATCGGAGCAGGCATGGCCGGCATCCTTGCCGCCATTCGCCTGCGCCAGGCGGGCGAGGATTTCACGGTTTTCGAAAAGGCCGGGCGGCTAGGCGGCACCTGGCGGGAAAACCGGTATCCGGGCCTGACCTGCGACGTGCCCGCGCACGCCTATACCTATAGTTTCGAGCCCTATGCGGAATGGGACGCCTATTATGCCAAGGGCGGCGAGATCCAGACCTATTTCGAGAAGACGGCGGAAAAATACGGCATCATGCCGCACGTCCGCTTCGACAGCGAAGTCGTGTCCACGGTATGGGACGAAGGCGCTGGCGTCTGGCGTCTGGGACTGATCACCGGTGAAGAGGTCGAGGCGGAGGTCGTCATCGCGGCTTCGGGCGTTCTGCACCATCCCAAGCTCCCCGACATCGAAGGGCTGGACAGCTTCGAGGGGCAAGCGTTCCACAGCGCCCGCTGGCAGGATGATGCGCTGGTCGACGGCGCGCGGGTGGGTGTGGTCGGCAATGGGTCCACCGGCGTGCAGATCGTCACCGCGCTGAGCAAGCGTGCATCGAAGCTGGTACATTTCCAGCGCTCGCCGCAGTGGATCATGCCTGTCCCCTATTTCCAGTATAGCGAGGAAGAAAAGGAAGCCTTTCGCCGCGACCCTGCGCTGATCGAGGATATTCGCAACAACAAGGAATATTGGGACAGCATCTTCCGCTTCACCCATGCCATCACGGATACGCATGGTCCGGAGATCGCGGCGATCGAGCAAATCTGCCTCGATAATCTGGAGAACAGCATCCGCGATCCTGAGCTCCGGGAAAAACTGCGCCCCAATTATCGCGCGGCGTGCAAGCGGCTGATCTACAGCTGGTCCTATTATGACGCCGTGCAATCGCCGAACGTAGAGGTGGAGCGGAATCGCATCGCCCGCGTCGAGGCCAAGGGCGTGCGGATGGAAGACGGGCGGCTGCACGAACTTGATACGCTGGTGCTGGCGACCGGCTTCCATGCGGACCGCTTCATCCGCCCGACAACGGTTCTGGGCCGGGGTGGCGTTTCGCTCGATGATATATGGTCTGTTCGTCCGACGGCCTATTATGCCGTGACCATCCCGGGCTTTCCGAACTTCTTCATGTTGAATGGTCCGACCGGTCCTGTCGGCAACTTCTCCCTGATCGACATTGCGGAGAAGCAATGGGCATATGTGGATCAGCTGATCGATCTGCTGCGGTCGGGTGAGGCCCGGACGATCGAACCGAGCGCTGACGCTCACGCCGATTATGAGGAGCGGCGGATTGCGGCGGCGCGTACGACGATCTTCGGATCGGGTTGCAACAGCTGGTATCTGGATGCCACCGGCGTTCCGGCAAGCTGGCCCTGGAGCTATGAGGCATTTGCCGATGCCATGGCGGCTCCGGTGCTGACGGATTATCGAGTTGAGGCTGCGGCTGAACTGGTTGAGCGGTGAGGGGTTTTTAATCCCTCAAATCCGTTCGGACTGAGTTTGTCGAAGCCCCTCACTGCATAAAGAAGTAAGGCCCTTCGACAGGCTCAGGGCGAACGGTTGTTGGGTGGTCTCGATAAGGGGCAGCTCAGATACAAAAAGGGGAGCGTTGCGGCGCTCCCCTTTTCTTTGGCCTTGAAGATCAGATCAGCGGCCCATGGCGGCCACGGCTTCGGCTGCACCACGGATCGCGCCTTCGATATAGGTGACGCCGGTGCCGTCGCCGACCTCCACCACATCATGGCCCTGTGCGCGCAGGGCATTGGCAAGGGTGGAGTCGCCATGCGCGCCCATGGCAACCACCACATGATCGGCAGCAACGCTCTTCTGCTCACCGTCTGCACTGGTGAAGGTGACGCTGTTCTTGCCGATCGCGATGCCGCTCGCGCCGGGGAACATGGCCACGCCATGTTCGCGCAGTTCCGCCAGCAGGCGCATGCGGCGCACCAGCAGCAGGCCGCCGCCGAACCTGGGCGCTTCGCCGACAACCGTAACTTCACGGCCGCGTTCCATCAGGAATTCGGCCAGCTCAACGCCGACCAACTCGCCGCCGATGATCACGACGCGTTTACCGAGCGGCATCCAGGCATGGGTCGCCTTGCGCACCAGGTCGAGATTGGCGGTTGCGCCGGTCGCTGCGCCGAGCTTCGTCGCGACGCGGGTGGTCCAGCTGGTCTTGCGACGGATTTCAGCCGAATCCTCGCCCAGCATCATGCCGCGCAGATCGTCGCCCGACAGCACGAAGTCCTGATCATTGCCGGGGATCGGCGGCATGTCGCGCACGGCGCCGGTCGCGACGATGACCTTGTCGGGCTTGAGGCTGGCGATGAGGTCCGGGGTCGCGACAGTCTTCAGGCGCACATCGACCTTCGACTGGCCGATCTGGTCACGCAGCCAGTTGAGCAGCCGCTCATTGGGCTCATAAGCGAGGCCGGCGAAGCGCAGCGTGCCGCCCAGGCGATCGGATTTTTCGAGAAGCGTGACCTTCGCGCCCGCAAGGTCCAGCCTGCGCGCGGCTTCCATGCCGCCGGGGCCGCCGCCGATAACCACGACATGGCCGGGAACCTTGGCCGGGGACCAGTCGAGATCCTCATAACCGGTTTCCGACCGCACGGCGCAGCGCACCTGTTCGCGAAGATAGGCGGTGCTGACGCAGGTGTAGCAATAGATGCACGGGCGGATATCGGCCACCCGGCCTTCGGTCAGCTTGCGGGGCAGATCAGGGTCGGCGAGGAGCTTGCGACCCATGGCAAGGAAGTCGAACTCGCCCTGCGCCAACCCCTTGTCGCCGCGATCGAGCTCGACCCGACCCGACGCGATCACGGGGATCGAAACCACCTTCCGGATTGCGGCGGCGGCTTCCAGGTTGAAGGCGGGTTCATGCGGGATGTTGGAACCCGAATGGAGCTTGCCCTGGCCGACGTCATGATAGGCAGTGACGGTAAGCGCGTCGGCACCGGCCGCTTCGATCATAGGCGCCAGTTCAAGCGCATGGTCGATGGTGATGCCGTTTTTGCCCAGCTCGCGTGAATCCATCTTCACCCAGACGGGGAAATCCGGGCCGACCGCGGCGCGCACCGCGCGTACCACATCGAGGAGCAGGCGCGCGCGACCTGCCACGTCGCCGCCATATTCATCCTCGCGCGTGTTGGTGTAGGGCGAAACGAAAGAGGAGAGCAGATAGCCGTGGCCACCGTGGATCTCCAGGCCGTCCATTCCGGCGCGCTTGGCGCGTAGCGCGGCGTCGGCGAACTGGCGGATCGCATGATCGATGTCGGCCTTCTCCAGCACCTTGATCTGCGGCACCACGCCTCCGGCGAACGCAGCCATCTCTTCGGGCAGGAAAAAGTCTGGGAAGTCGCCCGCGAAGGGGGGCGGATATGCCGGAGCCCAGAGAGGATGCCCATCCTGCGCGCTGTGCCCGGCGACAAGGCCGCCATGGTGAAGCTGAGCAGCGATGCGCCCGCCTGCTGCATGGACGGCCTCTGTCAGCTTCGTCAGGCCGGGCAGGAAGCGATCGTCCGAGATGGCGGTCTGGTTTGGCTGGACGGCGCCCACAGGCCAGGCGACGCCGGTCACGCCCATGATGATGAGGCCAGCGCCGCCCTTCGCCTGGGCGACATGATAGTCGATAAGGCGCTGGCCGACCGTACCGTCGGCTTCTGCCAGGCTGACGCCCATGGCGGTGACGATGATGCGGTTGGGAAGGGTGAGCATACCGATCTGGCCGGGCGTGGTGAGAGATGCAGGCGCTGCGCCCGAACGGGATTGTGAAAGGGCAGGGGCAGCAGTCATGAGAGTCTCCTAATTCGCCACATGCGTATGGTCTGCTCGTCTTTTACCGCCTTGTTCACTGTTAGTCAGGCGAAAATAACGGCGATCGCGTAAGAATTTGTACGATTCTTTCCCGATTGATCGATTCGCAAAAGAATGATCGGATCTGACAATAAAAAAGGGGGGCGATCGACCGATCGCCCCCCTTTCCATTCTTTCAGGCTTAGAAGATCAGCCGATCTTAAGCGCAGCCAGTTCGTCGGCCGACAGGGTGAGCGAGGCGGCCTTGACCGCTTCCTCGATACGGGCCGGGCTCGACGCGCCGAAGATGGGGATCACCTGCTGCGGCTGGTTCAGCAGATAGGCGAGCACGACGTCCGAAACGCTGACGCCATGCTTGGCGGCGACATCCTTGGCAGCGGCCAGACGGTCCTTGTTGACCGGGTTGTCGTAGAAGCCCTGGAGATGCTCGGGCACTTCGCCCTTTTCAGCGAAAGCGAAGTAGCCGCGGCTCTGCGAGCAGTAGGGGATGATGGCCAGGCCAGCATCCTTGAGCTTGCCGCCATGATCTTCGAAATACATCTGGTAGCCCTGAGCCGTGGCAGCCTCTTCATTGGGCTTGGCGAGGCCCCAGAAGGGTTCGACGGCGACGAAGCCAGCCTTGCCGTTCGCCTTGGCATAGTCATTGGCTTCCAGCACGCGGGCGTCGGACCAGTTGGACGCGCCGAAATAACGGATCTTGCCCGCATTCTTGGCTTCGTTGAGGAAGTCGACCAGTTCGGCAACCGGGGTTTCCGGATTGTCCATGTGGACCCAGTAGAGGTCGATCGTGTCGACGCCGAGATGCTCAAGGCTCTCGTTCAGGTCGTTGCCGATGTCGGCCGGGTTGACGCGGTTGCGATAGTCGCCAGCGCGCATGTCGAAATGCCCGCCCTTGGTCGCGACGATCACGTCTTCGCGCTTCTTGCCCTTCAGCCAAGCGCCGATGGCGCGTTCGCTGGCACCCTTGGGCGCGTCGGGCATCCAGTCACCATAGGAACGGGCGGTGTCGACGAAATTGCCGCCCAGCTCCAGAAACTTGTCGAGGATGGCGTTGCTGCGGTCCTGGTCGATCGACCAGCCGAGCATGTTGGTGCCATAGCACAGACGGCTGACCGAGAGGTCGGTATTGGCGAGCGTGACCTTTGAAAGCATGGCTAACTCCTGCATGGCGGCGTCTCTTGCGGGTGCAAAAGCGTGCCCTAAACTACCCCGCGAACCGGGACCGGATCGCATCCGAACTAGCGCTCAGCGCCGTTCCGGACATCCCGCGACGCACAGACAACCCTTGTTGCGCGCGTCATGGCGAGAGCGGACAGTTACGCAGCAGTTGGGGAAAAGGAAAGGGGGATTGTTCATATTCGTAGACGTTACGGAAGGGTGGAGCGCCGGCCCGGTCAATAGCTGCCGTTGGTGATGATGACGGTCGCGCCGAGCGTGGTCGACGGCAACGGAATGAAGCTCGCATAGCGTATCAGCGGCGACCTGCTCATGTCGTAGCGGACCTGTACCTTGAACTGTCCGACGCCGTCGGGTTGCGCTTGAATGTCCGGTGCGCCTCCGGAGCCGAGCAGCGCGCCATAGCCGTTGATCACTGCTTGGGCCCGGCTGCGCGCGAGGTCGGCGCGCTCGCTGCTGGAAAGGCCCGCCATCGCCGCCCTTGCTCCTTCGGCCGCGGCATGGCGCACGCCGAGCAGCGCGGAGAACCAGAAGGAATAGATGATGACCGCGAAGATGAGCATCAGCAGCGCTGGAGTGACGAGCGCGAACTCCAGCGCGGCTATGCCTTTCTGACAGTGGAGGAGCCGGAGCGCGGGCGTGATGCTCCTCCTGCGGCGGGGGGTCATTGGCGGGTCAGCTGACGCTGTTGAACAGGGCGGTGAAGGCGCCGCGCAAGCCGGTGGTGAAGTCGGTCTGAAGCGCGGTGATCGCGGCCACGATTACGCCGCCCAGCACGGCGTATTCCACGGCGGTCAGGCCCTTCTGGTCGCGTGCAAGCCGCTTCATGAACTTGCGTAGCGGTTCGATCTTCATCGTCATTCTCCTCATATCCCTCCGGCTAAAGATGGTCGGCGCGTGGAGGGGGGCGCGCCGCCGATTTCCCTAAATCAGCACCGGCACGCCGCAGCGGGCTCCCGTGACCCACACCGTCGCATGGCCAAGCTGAATGCCGAGCGCTGCGAGCAGATTGTCGAGCAGGGGATCGGCGGTGCTGCCGAGCAGCGCCCCCAGCGGGGCCGTGATCGCGCCGAGCAGTTGGGATCGCGTGGCGGTCGCGTCGCAGACCGGCCACAGGCAGAGGTCGAGCGCTTTCACCTGAATGCCGCTTGGGGCCCCGAGGCTGTTGGTGAGCGACGTCAGCAGCGTTCCGGTCTGCGTACCGTTGCCGATGCTGGCGGGCGCGCCCGGCGTTCCGGGGCGGCCGATCGTCCCCTGGCCGCCTGGGCCGAAGACCAGAGTCCCGCTGTTGCCGGTGACTGGCTGAGCGATCGCGCGGACGTCAGCGGTGATGAGGTTGAGGACGTTCAATATTCGTGCGGGCGCTATGTCGCTGGCTGAGAGCGGCGGCATCGGGCGGGTCATGGCGCTGGCGGGGACCTGACCGATATAGGCGTTGACGAGCCCCGAGCTGGCAAGCACGCTGACCCGGCTGTCGCGCGCTTGCTCGGCTGTGCTGGCGCAACTGATCGCGCTGACGTCCGCCCTTGCTGCGGCGACATCGATCAGGACGGGCACCGTGCCGACGCTGATGCCTAGAATGTTGAGGTTGAGGCCTAAGTTGAGCTGTAACCGCAGCGCCGAAGTGCTGGCGCTGGTCTCGCCTGCCGGGCCGAAGGAGAAGCGTGGCCTGTCGATCGGACCAGTGGCGACGGCGGCGAGGCGGATCGTGCTGCCCGCCGCGACGCGGCTGATCGCGTCAGTGAGGTCGATGCTGCCCTCGCCCGCCTGCACGGCGAAAGTGAACAGCTGATAGGCGTTGATCCCGGCGCGGAGGCCCGGCTGCTCGTTCGCCTCTCCCACGGGCATGTTCTTCCACACGCCGAGCCCGAACAGGCCCTCAAGTGGAACGGGGTAGCCATTGGTGATCCGGCCTGCGACGAGGTTCAGGGTAGCTGCGGTCGCGGGCTGATCGGCAGCCTCCGCCGCTGCCAGCATCAGCGCGCGGAGGTCCACGGTGCGGCTGGTGAGCGCGCCATAGGTGCCGGTCTCGCCCACGCGCGCCGCGAGAGCGTCGAAGAAACGCCCGGCGTCGACATAGCCGTTCGCCAGGGTCCGAACGTCATTCGCGCCCAGTTGCAACTTGATGCCAAGAAGAGCGCCGAGCAGGTCGTTGACGCTGTTTACCAGCGCGTTGGTGACGGTCAGGATGCCGGAACTGACGCCCACGCCCGCTTCGTCGATGCGCGCGGCGGTAGCGGTGGCGGACAGGTCCGGGATGGGATCTGCTCCGCCCAGGACGCGGGTGAAGAATTGGCGGCTGGGCTTTCCGGTGCGGATGCGGACGGCGGTGGTCTGGCCGTTGCCGGGGCAGCGCGCGAAGCTGGCGTCGAACCGCTGCGGCGAGGAAAGGGCTGCGTCAGCGCAATAGCGGCCAAGCTCCACCGAACGCAGGATTGCGGGATCATAGCCGTTGCGGCTGAGGCTGTCGCGCGCGCGCGCCTCTGCCTGCGCGGGATACATCGCGGCGGCGAGCGCGGCGCTTTCGGTCGCGGCGCGCAGGTCGCGGCTCCCCGCATAATAGAGGCCTGCATCGAGTGCAAAGCCCATCGCGCCGACCAGCGCGGCCCCGAATGCCGCGACCATCGGCACCACGGAAGCGCGCCGGTCGTGCCACAAGGCTGGGAGGCGGCGGAGCGGCATCATGCGATGGTGGTGGCATCCTGATCGGCGGATCGGGGAAGGGGTTGGCCGATGGATTGGAGGTAGCGGTTGCGGATGACCTGCGCCTCTTCGGCGCTTAGGCCAGTGCTTTCCTCGGCGCGGGGCGGTGAGCGCAGCTGCCATTCGACGACGCGGCGCGCCTGATCGGGCTGGGGGAGCGTGGGGGCGGAAGCCAGCAGGAGACACAGGCAGAACATCAGGGGTCCTTCGGCATAGGGAGGCGAGCGGCTTCGAGGGCGATCTGACGGCGGACGGCGTCGCGTTCGCTCCCATCGCGGACGGTGGAGAGGAGGGCTTCGGCCTCGGTACTCTGACCCGCTGCCCTAAGAGCCAGCAGCAGATTGTTGCGGATCACCGCCGTCCCGGGCGACAGGTCCAGCGCGCCGCGCAGGCTCTCTATCGCCTCTGCCGCCAAGCCAGCGCGCAGCTGGGCGAAGCCGAGCGCGTTGCGGAGCATCGGGTCGGCGGGGCTCGCCTGAACGGCTTGCTGGTAGGGCGCTATCGCTTCTGCCCAGCGGCCGCGCGCGGCGAGCAGATGGCCGCGTATCGCGCTGCCGCCGCCATCGGGGAGCGCCGCTGCCGCTGCTTCCGCTCCGTTGAGATCGTTAAGGTCGAGCAGGCTGTTGACGCGCAGGATGCGCGCGTCGCGGTCGCCAGGGTAGCGGCGATCGAAATCGTCGAGATAGGCGATGGCGGCGCGCGGCCTGCCATCGGCGCGCGCCTGATGGATGAGTTGCAGATAGAGGCTGCGCGTCGATCCCGCGGTGTCGGCGGCTGCAAGCAGCAGGGGAAGCAGCCACATCATCGCGCGCTTGCCCGCAAAGTGTCGAGGATGGCGACGACCGGCGGCCCGCCCAGAACGATGAAGAGGGCGGGCATGAAGAAGAGGATCATCAGCACAACCATGCGCACAGTGATCCCGCCCATTGCCTCCCGCGCGCGCGCAACGCGGCGCTGGGTGAATTCGCGGGCGAATTCGCGCAGGGCCGGGGCAAGCTCGATCCCCTGGAACATGGCTTGGCGGAACAGGGAGGCAAGTTCCTTAGCGCCGCTGACGGCCACCCGCGCGGCCCAGCGGTCGAGCGCCAGTTCATAGCGCATGCCCCGATCAAGGTCGCTCACCAGCAGGCCGATCAACTCGCCATGATGCGGCACCGCCACCTGCTCGTCCCGCGCGATCGAGCGGAAACATTGGTCGAGCGACACGCCGCTTTCCAGCATCATCAGCATGAGGTCGAGCAGAAAGGGAAATTCGGCGGTGATCTTCCGTGCCCGTCCCGAAGCGAGCAGGTTCAGCATCTGTCGCGCGCCGACGAACGCAAGCCCTGCGGCGATGACGATCAGCATCGGGCGTGACATCCAGCCGCCCCATGCGATGCGGCACAGGAGCGCGGCCAGTAGCGCCGCCAGCATCGTCCCGGCGAGCCGCAGCCAGAGGAACCGGTTGACCGCGCGGGGATCCTGATAGCCTGCCAACTGCAACTGGCGCTCCAGGCTCGACCGATTGCGGCCTTCCGCGCCCAAAATCGTCGGCAGGCGGATGGCTGTCTTCGCGTGCGCCGACGTTGAGGGCGCCAATCGCGACAGCCGCGCCTCCAGCCGCCGATCGGCCATCAGCATCCGGCCGCCGAGCACGGCTATGCCAAGCCCCACAAGCGCCATGAGGAAGCAGGCGAGGAGAAAGGTCGAAGGCATCAGAAGGCGAGCCTCATCACGCGGCGCATGACGAGCATGCCCGCGATCTGGAGTCCGATCGCGATCACCGCCATTCGATGCCCCCGCGCATCGTCGAGGAAGAAGTCGATATAGGCGGGGTTGGATGCCATCAGCAGCGCCATTGCGACGATCGGCATGGCGATGAGCACGCGTGAACTGACCTTGGCTTCGGACGTCGCAGCTTTCAGTTCGCGGGCGATGCGGATGCGTTCGCGCAGGATCGCGGAAAGGTTCGACAGGACGGCGCTGACCGGGCCGCCATAGCGCATGTTGGTGCGGATCGCCGCTGCCAGCATCGACATTTCAGGAACGTGGAGACGGTCGGCGAGCTGCTGCATCGCCTCGCTCACCGGCGCGCCGAGTTCAAGCCGCCGTGCGGCTGGGGCAAGATAGCTGCGCACGATCGCGGGGGCATCGGGGAGCGACCGTTCCAGCGCCTGGGGCAAGGAGCTGCCGACCGCCTGCATCTGCCGCACGGCATCGATGTAGAAGGGCAACGCTTCGATGAGGGCGTTCACCCGGCGCTGCGCCCGTGCCCTGATCCACAGGAACAAAATGGCGGGGGGCAGCGGCAAAAGGAGAATAGTCGCAACCGGCCCGGTGGCGAGCAAAATGGCGAGGGCGAACAACGCCATGCACCCGCCGAAGATACCGATTGCGCGCGTCGTCACTTCCAGCTGCGCCCGCGCCAGTATCGGCGCGGCGAGACTGGGCACTGTCAGGCGGGCGCTTTGGCGAAGATCCGGGGCGTCGCCGGGCGCGATCGCCGCCAGCCGCCGCGAAAGCCGCGCCTGTTCCCGCGCTCGCAGGGCGAGCAGCGGCGAGACCGCCGCCGCCAGCGTCAACAGCCCGAGCAGGAGGAACGCCGCTGCCTTCACAATATGCCCTGCCGGACAGCAGCCGCCGTGTAGTCGCGCAGACGCGCTTCGAAATAGGGGCGAGGCGAGTGGCTGCGAAATTCGCCCATGCCGGACATGGCGGGCTGTTCGTGAAAGCTGAACAACTCATTGAAGGAGTAGGCCTCGCCCTCGATGCCGGTGACTTCCGTCACGCCGGTCACGCGGCGGCTGCCGTTCGCCAGGCGTTGGATATGCACCACGACATGCACGCTGCTGGCGATAAAGCGCCGGATCGCGCGAATGTCATTCTGAACCCCGGCAAAGCCCATCAGCATTTCCAGGCGAGCAAAGGCGTCGCGCGGGGAGTTGCCGTGCAGCGTCGCCATCGACCCGTCATGGCCGGTGGACATGGCTTGCAGCATCTCCACCACCTCCACCCCGCGTACTTCGCCCAGGATGATGCGGTCGGGCCGCATGCGCAGCGCGTTGCGGACCAGTTCCCGCGCGCTGATCTCCCGATTGCCATCGACATTGGGCGGGCGGGTTTCCAGCCGGACGACATGGTCCTGCCGCAACTGCAATTCGGCGGCATCCTCTATGGTGATCAGCCGCTCGCGGTCGCTGATGAAATGGGACAGCATGTTGAGCAGGGTGGATTTCCCCGCGCCCGTGCCGCCGCAGATCAGGATGTTGAGCCGCGACCGCACAGCGGCGGCGAGGTAGGCGGCCATTTCGGCGCTCATCACCTGACGATTGATGAAATCCTCAAGCCCCAGAGCCTGCATGCGGAACTTGCGGATGGACAGCAGCGGCCCGTCGAGCGCGACCGGCGGGATGACGATGTTGACGCGCGATCCGTCGGCCAATCGGGCGTCGACATAGGGGCTGGCTTCATCCACGCGGCGGCCGATCGGGCCGACGATCCGCTGGATGATGTTCATCAGGTGGGCGTCGTCGCGGAAGCGCCGGTCGACCTTCTCCAGCATGCCGCTGCGTTCGACATAGATGGTGCCGGGGCCGTTGACGATGATGTCGTCGATGCTGCCATCGCGCAGCAGCGGCGCGAGCGGACCTAGCCCGGCGACCTCGTCCTCCACATCCTCGATCAGCAGCAGCCTTTCCGCTGCATTGAGCGCGAGTTGCCCGCGCCTGCTGCGGCTGGTGATGACCTGCTCGATTTCGGTGCGCAACGCCCGCGGCCCGAGCGTTTCAGCGGTGCTGCCGCGTGCTTCCAGCTGTTCGATGACCTGCGCGCAGGTTTGGGCCATCACCGCCTGATAGCTGTCGCTCATCCGCTGGGCGGCTGGCTGCGCCACTGGAGCGGGCCGCGCTGCGCCGCGCGGCAGGCTTGTGTCGAAGAGCAGGCTCATGCCGCTGGCTCCACCGTTCGCTGGAGCAGGCGGCGAAGTCGTTCGAGGCTTTTGGACGATCGTTGCGGTTCGATGCCGCAGGCGGTGCGGATCGCGCGGATGTAGCGGTCGGGCGCAGCCTCCAGGCCAAGCGGGCGACCGGCGTTCAGGGCATTGCGCAGGCGTATCTGGTCGATGGGAAGCGGCAGGGTGCTGCTGGTGCGCAAGATCTCGCCCATCCGGCGGCTGTCCAGCAATATGCCGGGTTGATGATCCCACACCAGCAGCCGCGTTCGTGACAAGCTCGCCTCGTCATCGCCGATGCGCTCCAGCAGGCGGCGGCAGGCGTCCATCTCGCGGATCGACTGCGCGCAGACCAGTTCGACGCGGTCGGCGAGCGAAGCCAGCGTGCGCAGCAGCCCCGGGTGGCGCAGGCTGCCCGCGCAGATGACAAGATCGCCGCAGCATGCCCGGAGCAGCCGGACCAGCGCGGCGATGTCGGCAGGCGCGATGCCTGCGGGCTCGGCACCCGAACCGCCGTCGAGGGTGAGGAGCATCAGGCCGCTTGGATCATGCCGGGCCAAGGTGCTGGACAGCAAGCTGGCGTCCAGCCGCTCTATGTCGGCGATGGCTGAGGCGATGCCGTAGCTTACCGGCAGGTCGAGATAGGCCTCAGCCGCGCTGGTCGGCATGGTGAAGTCTATCAGCAGCGTCGAAGACCCGGTGCGGGCGCGGCTGACCGCCATGTCGGTTGCGACTAGCGCGGCGGCTTCGGCGTCGGCGCCAAGGATCAGTGTCAGTCGGCCGCCCTTGCCATGATCGGCGGTCGAGCGATTGAGCAGGCGTCCGATTATGGTGGCGATTTCGTCGCCTCCTGCGTCGCGGCGGATGACGTCGTCAGCGCCGGATCGAATGGCGTGCAATATTTCTTCCGCGGCGGTTTCCCCGGTCACGAGCACCACCGGCCGCCCGGCTGCGCCTTCCGTCGCTGCCGACAAGGCCGTGGCTATCGAGCGCTCTGGCGGCACGGCGTCTCTGTCCACCAGAATGACGCAGGGCCCTTCGACCAGATCCGGCGTGACCGCCTGCGCCAGTTCGACCGCCGCGCGGCCCTGCATCGCGTCGCCGATCCGCCCGGCGAGGCTGTGATCGACCGATAGAAGGATGATCCGCGCCATGGTCATGGCCTCACCACGCCGAAGGGCACGACCGGGTCTTTCGTGTCGAGCAGCGATCCGGGCAATGCGGGGATGTCCTTCGCCTGCACCGGTCCTACCAGGCGGGGGGTGGCGACGATCACCAGTTCCTGCCGTTCCTTTTGCATCTGTTGCCGCCGGAAGAAGGCGCCGATCACCGGGATGTCGCCCAGCAGCGGCGTCTTCTCCCGCGTTGTCGACTGGCTCGAATAGCTTAAGCCTGCGATCACAAAGCTCTGGCCGCTGCCGAGTTCTACCGTGGTTTCGGCCGACCGGCGGCGCAGGCCCGGCACGACATAGCCCTGCAACTGGACGCCGCTATTATAGTCGAGTTCGCTGACTTCCGGCGCGATCTTCAGCACGATCTGATCGGGCGACAGGACGAAAGGGGTGACGGACAGGCGGACGCCGAATTCCTTATATTGGATGGAGATGGCATTGCCGGTTCCCGACGCCTGCGGCACGGGCACGGGAATCTCGCCGCCAGCAAGGAAGCTCGCCTGTTCGCCGGAGCGCACCAACAGGGTGGGCTGGGCCAGCAATTCGGACAGCCCGTTGGAGGAGAGGGCGCTCAGCACCGCATTGATGCCGCGATTGGGTGCGGACAGGAACAGGTTGAACGCGTTCTGGATCGGGACGCTGGCGTCGAGTGATGAGCCAACGGGCGCGAAGCTGGCGCTCTTGAAGCTGCTGGGCGATACGACCGCGCCCTGTATGTCGCCGCTGAGCTTTGAGAAGTTGAACCCCAATGCCTTCAGGGTAGAGGAGGACACGGCGGCGAACTGCACATCGACGGCGACGACCTGCTCGCCTGCGACGATGCGGGGGCCGACAAGAGCGCCCGGCTCCCGGGCGCTTGCGGTTGGCGGCGATATGGCGAAGCGCGTCTCCGCCATCAGCGTACCGTCCCTTCCAAAGACGCTGATCGTCGCGCTTCCCGCGCCGATGCCAGTCACGCTCAAGGACCGCGCGGTAGGCGCGGTGACCGAAATCACGTCATCGCGATCCACCTCGATCCTCCCGATGGGGCGCGGATAGCTGAGCGTGCGCTTCTGCTGGATGGCAAGCGGCCTTTGTTCCTGTGCGCGCAGGATTGCGGGAGCAGTCATGGCAAGCACTGCTGCGAGGGCGTGGATGCACTTCAACGCTGGGCGCTCCCCGAATAGATGGTTTCGCGCCGGTCGCCGATGACCAGCTCTATGGGTTGCCGCGGGGCGGGGGCGGGACGTGCCTGCATGGGCGCGGTCAGGGCTTGCGCCGGGAGCGTTGCGGCGACCGGGGTTGGATCAGGGCCTCTGGAGCTTGCGGGCGCGACTGCCACTTGCTCGCTGTCTACGGGGTTGCGCAGCGACAGAGTGAGCGCGCCGGTGCTTTTCGCGAGTGACAGGGTGGAGACCTGTTCCGGGTTGAGCGCCAGCGTCACCGTTCGTGCGGGGACTGGCGCTGCGGACAAGGCGTCCTTCGCGCCGGAAGGAGGAGCGGTGCCAAGAACCGCGTCACCCACTGCAAGCACCTGGACCATCTGCAACAATGTCTGGGCACGGCTGCGCCATGCTCCGCGCGCGCCGCTGATGGCGTCTGCGCCGGGATAGACGACCTGCACGTCCACCCGGTCACCGGGGCGGACCAGGCCTGCGACGGCGATCTCCGCCGTGGTGTCTATGCTGATTGCCCGCATGCCAACCGGCACGCGGATGGCGAGCTTTTCCTCGCCGCCGACCGCATCACGCGGGATGAGCGCGCCTGCCGCAATCGTGCGGGTGGCGACCTTGCCAATCAGTTCGGCAGGCGTGGCGGCAGCGGGATGGCGCGCAGGGTCGGCCATGGCATTGCGGATCATGGCGGCGGTGATCGTCTCGCCGGTCCGGATTGGCCGTGCAGCAGCCGCAAGGACCACCGGCTGCGGCGATATGTGTTGGGCCGACTGGTCAGGCGCGATTTCGGCGGCGGAGGACCGCTGCATTTCCCGCATGCCGAGCATCAGGAACAGCAGGGCGCACAGCGTCCCTGCCACCATCATGATCCTGGCTTTCCATCCCCAATGCATCAATTCCCCCTTGATCTTGCGTCCACGCAAAGCGGGTCGCCGGGACAGACAAGATCCTGTTTCGAAGGGGATATTATGCTTTACGCTACGGACATGGGATCGGAGATGCCGCCGATTTGAGGGGATCGGATGGGCAAAGATTGCCGCGCGTTAACCTCTGACCCGCTGCTTTATGTGAAGCGTCGGTGGCAACGGCATTTGGTCCGCCCGGCCATTGAAGGGAAAGGTCCGATCTGGCGCAATTTCCAAAGGGCCGGATGGCTGCGGACGGTCAGTGCGCCAGCAACAAGGGAACCTGTGCGTCGCGGAGCATCGTCCGCGTCACGCCGCCGAACACAAGCTCCCGCCAGCGGCTATGTCCAAAAGCGCCCATCACCATCCAGTCCGGCTTCAGCACGCCGATCGCAGCTTTCAAAGTCGCTTCCACGGTGCGGCCATCCTGCGGCCAGCTATGAAATTGTGACTTGATGCCGTGGCGGCAGAGATATTCTGGCGCATCCGTTGCCGGGAAGGGGTATTTGCCCGCTTCCTCGACCGTCACCACATGCACTTCACCGGCATGTTTCAGCAGCGGCACACCCAGCCGGAGTGCGGCGGAAGCTTCTCGCGAGCCGTCCCAGGCGACGAGCGCGCGGCCCGTGATCATGACGCCCCGCGCCGCATCCGGCACGGCAAGGACTGGCGTGCGCCCGCCTATCGCCAGATCTGCCGCAAGATCCAGCGGATCGCTCATGTCGCGGCGGGGACGGCCCGGCAGGGTCACGACCATGAAGTCGCACAGGGGGGAGGCGGACAACAGACCACTGACGATATCGCCATCGGCGTGCCGCCAGTTCCAACTCACGCCCTCACGATGAAGCCGCTGCTCGAGCCGCTGCCGCATCCGCATGTCGATTTCGTGCAATTCCGCCATGATCGATGGCGCCATGGCCGCCCCGCCATAGACATCCCCCGCCACCAGATTGGGCATGGCGGTGATTTGAACGCAGTGAATATGCGCGTCCGTTGCGCGGGCAATGTCGCAGGCGGCCTGCAATCGGCTTTCCATGCCGCTATCGTCATGGATGTGAAGCAGAATGGATGTCATCGCATCTCTCCATATGCTGCTGCCTGGCGAAACGTCTTTCCCAAGCCGTTTCCTTATACCCTCTTTTTGCCGGTCCTTGTTAGAGGCTTTTGACCGCTGCCCGCGCGCTGCCCTCCCCTTTGGAGCGGAACGGCGCGGAAACATGTCTGCCTGCCGGTTCCTTATTGCGAACTATTCGGATGTGCAGGAATAAAAATTTTGCAATTGTCCAACTGCAAGGGCCTGTTTTTGCAGTCTCGTGCGTATTATATTCGTAACATGACTACTGCGGCGGGAGTCGTCAGTGACGAAAAACGAACTGTTTTCGAGCTTCACGCGGAATTTTGACGAACGGCGTCAAGCCGAAATGTCGATCGAGGATTATTTGCTGGGATGCCGCAATGATCCTCTCATGCACGCATCAGCACCGGAACGCCTGCTGGCGGCGATCGGCGAACCGGAGATCATAGATACTTCCCGCGATCAGCGGCTCGGTCGGATCTTCATGAACCGCACCATTCGCCGCTATAAGAGCTTCGCCAATTTCTACGGCATGGAAGCGACGATCGAGCATATCGTCAGTTTCCTGCGCCACGCGTCCCAAGGCCTGGAAGAGCGCAAGCAGATCCTCTATCTGCTCGGTCCCGTCGGTGGCGGGAAGTCCTCGCTCGCCGAACGACTGAAGTCGCTGATGGAGGCGCACCCTATCTATGCGCTGAAGGCTGGGGACGAGATCAGCCCCATCTTCGAAAGCCCGCTCGCCCTGTTCGATGCGGAACAGCATGGCGGCTTTATCGAAGATAATTACGGCATCCCCCGCCGCCGGCTGACCGGCATGATCAGCCCATGGGCGCGCAAGCGGCTGGACGAGTTTTCCGGCGATATCTCTCAATTCAAGGTCATCCGCCTGATGCCGTCGCGCATGCGGCAGATCGCGATCGCGAAGACCGAGCCGGGTGACGAAAATAATCAGGACATCAGTTCGCTGGTCGGCAAGGTCGACATCCGCAAGCTGGAGATGCTGTCGCAGAATGATCCTGACGCCTACAGCTATTCGGGTGGGCTCAATCGCGCCAATCAGGGCATGCTCGAGTTTGTCGAGATGTTCAAGGCGCCGATCAAGATGCTGCACCCGCTGCTGACGGCGACTCAGGAAGGCAATTATATCGGCACCGAGAATATCGGCGCTATCCCCTTCAACGGCATCATCATGGCCCATTCCAATGAATCGGAATGGGCGAATTTCAAGAATAACAAGAATAACGAAGCTTTCATCGACCGTATCTACGTCATCAAGGTGCCCTATAGCTTGCAGGCGACCGAGGAGCGGCACGTCTATGAAAAGCTGCTGCGCGAGTCCGACCTGAACAAGGCTCCGTGCGCGCCGGGCACATTGGACATGCTGGCGCGCTTTTCGGTGCTTACCCGGCTGCGGGAGCATGAGAACAGCAACCTTTATTCCAAGATGCGCGTCTATGATGGCGAAATGCTGCGGGAAATCGATCCGCGCGCCAAGAGCATCCAGGAATATCGCGACGCCGCTGGCGTGGATGAGGGCATGTCCGGCACATCGACGCGCTTCGCTTTCAAGGCGCTGTCGGCGACGTTCAATCATGACAGTAGCGAGATCGCCGCCGATCCGGTCCATCTCATGTATGTGCTGGAACAGATGGTCCGGCAGGAACAATTCCCCGTCGATGTCGAGGCCAAATATCTGGAGTTCATCAAGGGCGAACTGGCGCCGCGCTATGCCGAATTTATCGGCAACGAAATCCAGAAAGCCTATCTGGAATCCTACAATGATTATGGCCAGAACCTGTTTGATCGCTACGTCGCCTATGCCGACGCGTGGATAGAGGATCTGGATTTCAAGGACCCGGACACGGGGCAGCTTCTCGACCGCGAAGTCATTAATCAGGAACTGACCAAGACGGAGAAGCCCGCCGGGATCGCCAATCCCAAGGATTTCCGGAACGAGGTTGTGAAATTCGCCCTGCGGATGCGGGCCAGCAATGACGGGCGCAATCCCAGCTGGACCTCCTATGAAAAGATCCGCGAAGTCATCGAAAAGCGGATGTTCAGCCAGGTCGAGGACCTTTTGCCCGTCATCAGCTTCGGGTCTAAGAAGGATGGCGATACCGCCAGCAAGCATGACGAGTTCGTCGCCCGCATGGTCGAGCGCGGCTATACCGAGCGGCAGGTCCGGCGGCTCGTCGAATGGTATATCAGGGTCAAGCAGGCGGGATAGACAGATGGAGGCGCCCTCTTCGTGACAGCGCAGTGGCCACCATGCACATAGTCGACAGACGGCTGAACCCGGGGGGCAAGAGCCTGGTAAACCGGCAACGGTTCCTGAGGAGGGCGAAAGCCTATGTCAGTCAGGCGGTGCGTGACAGCCTGAAGGATCGCAGCATCAAGGACCTGGCCGGGGAAGGCGAGGTGACAATCCGCCGCGACGCGATCCATGAGCCCACGCTGCACCGGGCGGAAAAGGGCGGTAACCGGGAACGGGTGCTGCCCGGCAATCGCGAATTTCTGGAAGGGGACCGGATCAAGCGGCCGGATGGTAGTAGTGGCGGTGGGTCGCAGCCGGGTGAGGGCGAGGATCAGGACGACTTCCGTTTCGCGCTCAGCCGGGAGGAGTTTCTCGACCTTTTTCTGGAAGACCTGGAACTGCCCGACATGGCCAAGAAGAAGTTGGTCGCTGGCAAGATCGAAGGCGTGCGCCGGGCAGGCTATTCGACCATCGGCAACCCGTCCAACCTGTCGGTGCCGCGCACCATGCAAAAGGCGATGTCCCGTCGTATCGCGCTGCGCCGCCCGAGCGGGCGTGACTTGAGCCGCATTGAAGATGCCATTGCCGAGATCGAGGGGCGCACTGTGCCTCTGCCGGATGATGACGTTGCGCTGGAACGGCTGCGGGAGGAGCGGGCACACATCATTCGTCGCCGTAATCTCATTGCTTATATCGACCCGGTAGACCTGCGCTTCCGCCGTTTCGAACCCGTGCCCCGGCCAGTCGCCCAAGCGGTCATGTTCTGCCTGATGGACGTATCGGGCTCCATGACCGCGCATATGAAGGACCTTGCCAAGCGCTTCTTCGCGTTGCTGCACCTCTTCCTGTCGCGCTGTTATGAGCATGTGGAGGTGGTGTTCATCCATCATACTGACCGCGCGGCGGAGGTGGATGAGGAGACCTTTTTCTACAGTAGCGTAACCGGCGGCACACTGGTGTCGAGCGCGCTCGACAAGTTGATCGAGGTGGTGAAGGACCGCTATAGTCCTACCGACTGGAACATCTATGTGGCGCAGGCTTCGGACGGCGACACGCTGGCATCCGACAATGCGCGGGTGGTCGGCCTGATGCAGGACGAAATCCTGCCCTTCTGCCAATATTTCGCTTATCTGGAGGTGGGGCGCGAGGAGTTTGCTTCGATCGAGTCCGCGACCTCCACCACCGGTTTGTGGGACGCCTATCTGCCGGTTTCGCAGGCCAATCGGCAATTCACGATGCGCAAAGTGTCGCATCGCCGGGAAATCTATCCCGTCTTCCGCGAGCTTTTCCAGCGGCGCGGCGTGGGTGAAAGGGCGTCTGCCTGATGGCGTCGGTTGCTCCCGCTCCGCTGTTCACCGGCAGCGACTGGGACTTTTCGCTGATCAACCGCATCTATGATACGGTGGAGCCGATCGCGCTTCAGGAGATGAAGCTCAACATCTATCCCAACCAGATAGAGATCATCAGTGCCGAGCAGATGCTGGACGCCTATTCGTCCATCGGCATGCCGTTGTTCTACAAACATTGGTCATTCGGTAAGCAGTTCGTGACCAATGAAATGCTGTACCGCAAGGGACTTCGCGGCCTTGCCTATGAGCTGGTGATCAACTCCAATCCGTGCATCAACTATCTGATGCAGGAAAACAGCGCCACCATGCAGACGCTGGTGATTGCCCATGCGGCATTTGGACATAATCACTTCTTCAAGAATAATTATGTGTTCCGTCAATGGACGGATGCGGAGGGCATTCTCGATTATCTGGAGTTCGCCAAGCGCTACATATCGCAATGCGAAGAGCGCTACGGGCAACTCGCGGTCGAGCGGGTGCTGGACGCCGCCCATGCCCTGATGAACCAGGGGGTCCACCGCTATCCGCGCATCCGCCCGCGCGACATGCGGGCGGAGGCCGAGCGTGAGGCAGAACGGCAAGCCTATCGCGACCGCATCTATGACGACCTTTGGCGCACGGTGCCGGTGGGCGCGAAGGCGGCGGCCGTGCCGTCGGACGAACGCCGCGCAGCGCTTGGGCTGCCGCAGGAAAATATCCTCTACTTCCTGGAAAAGACCGGACCGCGCCTCGAAAGCTGGCAGCGGGAAATCCTGCGGATCGTCCGGCTGATCGCGCAATATTTCTATCCGCAGCGCCAGACCAAGGCGATGAACGAGGGCTGCGCGACCTATACCCATTATCGCATCATGACGATCCTGCATGATCGCGGCTGGATTACCGATGGCGCGTTCATGGAGTTCATCCAGTCGCATACCAATGTCGTCTATCAACCAACATTCGATTCCGGCCATTTCGGCGGCTTCAATCCCTATTCTCTGGGCTTTGGCATCATGTCCGACATCGAGCGGATCTGCATGAACCCGACTGCGGAGGATCGCGAGTGGTTCAGCGACATTGCCGGGTCACGCGATCCGGTAGAGGTGCTGAAGGACATCTGGATCAACTATCGCGACGAAAGCTTCGTCTCGCAATTCCTCAGCCCCCATCTGATACGCCAGTGGCGGCTCTTCAAGCTCCTCGACCATGAAGGCGAGTCGGAACTGCGCGTCGACGCCATTCATGACGAGCGCGGCTACAGGCGCATTCGCCGCGCGCTAGCCCGCGAATATGACATTGCCCGGCAGGAGCCCGACATCCAGGTGGTCGATGTCGATCTGGCTGGCGACCGTACGCTGATGCTGGAGCATGTGGTGAATGACGGTGTGGTGCTGGACGCTTCAGACGCTGCGATGGTGCTGCAAAGCCTGGCCAATCTGTGGGGCTATGAAGTCGCCCTGAGCGAGGTTCATGGCGAGAGCCGCAAGGAGTTGAAAAGCCATCGTTGCCAGCCGCAGCAGGGATGGATCGGCTGAAGCGGTGCGCGGCGGCGGCAGGCCCAGCGGCGACAAGAAGATTCCATTTCCAAAGCTCTGCGGAAAGGCGTAAATTCCGCCGGGTTTCGTAAGTGGCTTCCTTGGCTGGCCGCACCCTGCGCCGCTTGGGATTGGCTCGAAACTTTAGCAGGAGAGCATTTTCATGACACATGCCCTCAATGCACAGGAATGCCTGGAAAGAGCGCGGATGCATGAGCAATTGGCGGCGACGACCGCCGACGCATCGGCACGGACGATGCATCAGGCCATGGCCGCCGAATTTCGCCGCCGCGCTGCGATGGGTTCGATCGACGGCAGCGGACCGATGATCAGCAAGCCAATGATCGAGTTGAGAGTTCCGGCCGCCTGATCCTGGATCGTTAGGCGTCCTGCCGCAGCAGATAGACGTCCATGATCCATCCATGCTTCTGCCGCAATGCTGCGCGGCGCTCGATGATCTCTGGTCCTGCCAGCGCGAGTGGCCCCTTTGCCAGCGCCTGATGTTCCATGCCGAGATAGGCGCCCCACCAGATCATGAAATGCTCCGGTTCCAGCGTTTGAAAGGCGCAATGTCCGTCCAGCATGACGACGATGTCGCGCACGCGATTTGGCCAGCCGTGATCGCGCAACTGCCTGCCTGTGGTGATCAGCACCGGGCCGGCCAGGCGGTTGAGGCAAATGCCATGCGCGGCCGTCAGCGCCTGAATACTGGTGATGCCTGGAACGACGCTTATCTCGACGGAGGGACCTAGCCGCTCGGCGATGCGCAGGCTGCTGTCGTACAGCGAAGGGTCGCCCCAGACGAGCAGCGCCACGGTGCCGCCATCGGGCAGGTTCCGGGCGATCTGTTCCATCCAGATTGCGGCGATCGCGTCATGCCATTCCATAACCACATCGACATACATTCCCTGCTCCGCTCTGCTGGGCATGTCGAACTCCGCGATGCGCACGGGTCGGGTCAGCATCTCCGCACATATGGCGCGGCGCAGGTCGAGAAGTTCGGATTTTGCTTCACCCTTGTGCGGCAGCAGGATGAGGTCCGCCGCGTTCATCGCGCGGATGGCGGCGCGTGTCAGATGATCGGGATTACCTGTCCCGATACCGATGAGGGACAGGTGGATCATGTGGCACTCGCGATCAAGTGGAAGAAGCTGCCCGTCACCCGGGCTCTGCGCGAACCGCTGCTCGCCACCGGCACGCCCATCGCGTCAGTCACATGAGCGAGCGGCTCGTCCGGTTGTTCGACGACGGTCGAATAATGAAATTCATGCCCGCGCAGTGGCGCGCCTGAATTATGACCGCCCATCGGCGCCAGCAGCCGCGCCTGACGATAGCCCAGGTGCAAGCGCCGCTCTGCAAAGCTGGAAACCAGGCCGAGCAGTCCCGCCATGGCGTGGGATTGCCCCTGCGCATCGATGATCGCCTGCCCCAGCACCATATAGCCGCCGCATTCGCCATGGATGGGCCGATCCTCTGCATGGCTGCGCAGGCCGTTCAGAAAGCGGCTCGCCTGCGCAAGCCTTGGCGCATGCAGTTCGGGGTAGCCGCCGGGCAGCCATACGGCGTCGGCCACAGGATCGGGCGCTTCGTCGGCCAGCGGGGAGAAGGGGATGATCTCCGCCCCGGCTGCGCGCCAGCCACTCAGCATATGGGCATAGGTGAAGGAAAAGGCCGCGTCCTGTGCCAACGCGACACGCTGCCCCGGCGGCGGACAGTGATAAGCGGCAGGAGGCAGGGCCGGGAGGGCGTCCGCTGCCGCCTGGAGAACTGGAACATCGACATGCGCTTCGATCAGGTCTGCGATGGCGTCGATCATCCGGTCCGCCTGTTCCAGGTCGCTCGGTTGAACAAGCCCCAGATGCCGTTCCGGAATGGCGAGGGCAGGCGACCCTGGGATAGCGCCAAGCACCGGCATGGCAATGTCCTCCATCGCCTGCCGGATCATCGCTTCGTGACGCGGGCTGGCGACACGGTTGATGATGGCGCCTGCCACGCCGACATCGGGGCGGAGCGCGCGGAATCCCTGGGCTATGGCGGCTGCCGACTGGCTCTGGCCCGACGCGTCGATGATCAGGATGACAGGCCAGCCCAGCAAGGCGGCTATGTCCGCGCTGCTGCCATTGCCGCTCGCCCCCCGTGCTGGCGCGCCGTCGAACAGCCCCATCACGCCTTCCGCGACGATCAGGTCTGTGTCGGCCGCTTCACCGGCGAGACCGTGGAGCATGGCCGCATCCATTGCCCAGCTGTCGAGATTGAGGGAAGACCGCCCACTCGCCAGCCGGTGAAATCCCGTGTCGATATAGTCCGGACCACATTTGTAGGGTTGGACGGCCACGCCTTGGCGTCTCAGTGATCGGAGCAGCCCCAGTGTGATGACCGTCTTGCCGGATCCTGATCGCGGTGCGGCAATGAGGATGCCGGGCGTCATTCGTCCGATCCGGCGAAGGGCGAGTCCGCCGTCGCTGGCCGAAATCGCCGGTCGTAACCGGGCGCGTAAAGCTGGCTTTCTGCGAAATCGGTGTCGCCCAGCACCGGCCCGACAAGAATGATGGCCGTCCGCTCTGGGCCGCCTGCTGCCAGACCCTCGATGGTGGCGAGTGTTCCTCGAACCACGCGTTGATCGGGCCAGCTCGCTCGCCATATGATCGCCGCCGGGCAGTCTGGGCCATGGAGCGGTATGAGGTCTGCCACCACCTGCGCCAGATTATGGATCGAAAGATGGATCGCCAGCGTCGCTCCCGTCGCGCCGAAGGCCGCCAGCGTTTCGCCCGGCGGCATGGCGCTTGCCCGGCCTGGCGTGCGCGTGAGGACCAGCGACTGGCCTAGCCCCGGCAGGGTCAGCTCCGCCTCCAGAGCGGCCGCCGCCGCCGCGAAGGAGGGGACGCCCGGCGTCACCGTATAGCTGATGCCTAGCGCCTTGAGACGGCGGATCTGCTCGCCCATCGCCGACCACACCGACAGGTCGCCTGAATGCAGCCGGGCGACATCCTGGCCCGCCGCATCCGCCTCTGCGATCAGGGCGATGATTTCGTCCAGTGTCAGCGGCGCGCTGTTGACGATCCGCGCGCCCGCCGGGCAGTGGTCGAGCAGCGCCCGGGGTATGAGCGACCCGGTATAGAGGCAGACGGGGGAGGCCGCGATCAGGTCGCGGCCACGTAGCGTCAAGAGGTCGGGCGCGCCGGGGCCAGCGCCGATGAAATGGACGGTCATGACGATACTCCTCGGGCAAGCGCGCAGGTGGCTTGGCCATCGGGTGAAATGATGCGGGATGCGGCCAATTGCGCGCCGGGGCCTGCGGCGATGAGGGCGACGGCTTCGGCCACGCTGCCGGTGCCATGGGCGGCGAGGCTGGCGGCGGACTGGGTTGGCGTGTTCACCGCCGCGACCGCCGCCGGATCGACAAGGATTAGTGGTAGACCCAAGGCGCTGGCGAGGGGAGCCAGCAGCGCTTGCCTATGCGTCAGCGTCGCCAGCGCCGCGACGGCTTCGCGATGCGCGCCAAGCGCCGCTTGCAAGGATTCTTCGCTAGCCCCGCTGCGGCAGCCGAAACCCGCTACGATCATAGCATGACGCTCCACTGCACCAGCGGATAGGCGGCCTTCCACCCGCGCCGCGTGCCGATGGGCGCGGCACGTGCCATTTCGATCCGCAGCAGCTCGCCGCCCAGTCGTTCATGCCATCGCGCCAGCAGCGCTTCCGATTCCAGCGTCACCGCATTGGCGACCAGCCTTGTGCGCTCGCCCGGCAAGGCGATGATCGTTTTGATCAATGCGTCGCTCAGACCGCCGCCGATGAAGATCGCGTTGGGCCGTACCCGTCCTGCCAGCGCCGCCGGAGCGCGTCCCTCGACCAGCAGGAGCCGATCCACGCCCAGCCGCCGCGCATTGGCCGCCGCTCGCCTGGCGCGTACTGGGTCAGCTTCGAAAGCCAGCGCCTGCGTGGACGCATGGCTCAGCAGCCATTCGATCGCGATGGATCCCGATCCCGCTCCGATATCCCACAATGTCTCGCCAGGACGCGGGGCGAGCGCCGACAGCGTCAACGCACGGGCGGGCCGCTTGCTGATCTGCCCGTCATGTTCGAACCAGCTGTCGGCAAGGCCACTTGCACATGGCATCGCCTCGCCGTCGCCCGAAATTTCAACGCCGACCGCCACGGGATGCGCGATATCTTCGAAGGCGAGCTTGTCAGCCTCCTCCGACCGAATACGCTCGCGCGGTCCACCGAGCGCTTCCATGATATGCAGTTTTGACGCGCCAAAACCCGTCGCTGCCAAATAGGCCGCAAGTGCCTGCACCGCTGCCCCGTCGCGCAGCAGCACCAGCGCGCGGCGTCCCGGCGCAAGCACTGGTCTCAACTGATCGAGCGGCGCGGCGTGGAGGCCATGGCAGGTCACATCCTGCAACGCCCAGCCCAAACGGGAAGCCGCCAGCGAGAAGGTCGACGGCGCGGGATGCGCAATCCACTCGCGGGGCGTCAGATGCCGCGTGACGCTCGTGCCAGCGCCGAACCAGAAGGGATCGCCCGACGCCAGCATCACCGTCGGCTCCCCACGCCGGGCAAGCAGTGCTTCTACCCCATCCTCGAATGGCACTGGCCAGCTAAGCCGTTCCGCTTTAAGGGGTGGCAGCAGCGCCAGCTGGCGCGGAGCGCCCATGATGACGCGCGCTTGTTCCAGCGCCGCGCGCGCGATGTCGGACAAGCCTTCCGCCCCGTCCTCGCCTATGCCGATGATCGTCAGCCAGGGAACTTCAGCCGCCATGCGCAACATCCTGATCCTTGGCGGCACCATGGAAGCGAGCGCGCTCGCCAGAGCCTTGGCCGAGCGCGGCGAACAGGCGACGCTGAGCTATGCCGGGCGCACCGGCAATCCCCGTGCACAGCCGGTGCCGATCCGCGTCGGCGGCTTTGGCGGCGCTGACGGCTTGGCGGCGTTCCTGAAGGCGGGGGCTTTCACCCACCTTGTCGACGCCACCCATCCCTTCGCCGCTGCGATCAGCGCCAATGCCGCCGCCGCCGCGCGTGCTTCTGATGTCGCCCATCTGATGCTCACCCGTCCGGAATGGCAGGCAGTGGACGGCGACCGCTGGACCCACGTCCCTGATATCGCCAGCGCCGTCCGCGCGCTCGATGGCCCGGCGCGGCGCGTGATGCTCGCTTTGGGGCGGATGCATGTCGAAGCCTTCGCCGCGCAGCCACAGCATCACTATCTGTTGCGGTTCGTCGATGCGCCAGATGCGCCGCCCGCATTGCTGCGCCACCATCTGCTGGTGGATCGTGGCCCTTTCACGCTGGCGGGTGACCTTGCCCTGATGCGGGATCAGGGCATCGATCTGGTCGTCGCAAAGAATGCGGGAGGGGAGGGTGCCCGTGCCAAGATCGACGCCGCGCGCGCGCTCGGCCTGCCGGTCATCATGATCGACCGCCCGCCCGTGCCGCAGGCGCAAGCCGTCCATGACATCGGCGATGTGCTGGCGTGGATCGATCATTCGGCCCATCGTGGCGTGTAGAGGATCGGGCGGGACGCTCCCTCGATAAAGCGCGTGCGGCTTGACCCGACGATCACCATCGTGCGCATATCCGCCATTTCAGGGGTCGCCTCGGCCAGCGTCACGGCGCGCAACTGCTCCTCGGCCGTCGATACCGCGCGAGCGAAGAGGATCAGCCGATCCCCGCCGCATTCCTCCCTCAACAGATCGAGCACGCGCGCAAAGCCATCAGGCCGCGCCTTCGACCGGGGATTGTAAAATGCCATCGCGAAATCGGCCTGCGCGGCAAGGCGCAGCCGCCGTTCGATCAGCGCCCAGGGTTTCAGATTATCCGACAGGTTGATTGCGCAGAAATCATGGCCCAGCGGCGCGCCCGCCCGCGCGGCGGCGGCGAGCATGGCGGTGATGCCCGGCAGCACGCGAATGTCGATCGCGCGCCATGCTTGCGGCCCGGCCTCCAGCGCTTCGAATAATGCGGACGCCATGGCGAACACGCCCGGATCGCCAGAGGACGCCACCACCACGCGCCGCCCCGCCGCCGCCAGTTCCAGCGCATGCGCTGCCCGGTCCAGCTCAACCCGATTGTCCGATGCATGGCGCACCAGATCCGCGCGATCCGCCACCCGCGCGACATAAGGCGCATAGCCGATCAGATCGTTCGCCTCGGCCAATGCCTCCGTCACCTCCGGCGTCACCAGTGCGTCAGCGCCCGGACCAAGGCCCGCGACCGCTACCCATCCGCTCATGGCCGCCGTCCCTGACCATGGATCAACAGGATGGAAAAATAGCTGGTGACCGCCTGCGCTTGCCCCAATGGCGTGATCTTCTGATCCGCCATGGTCGCATATTCGACCAGCCAGGCGCAGTCGTCCTTGCCCGCCGCCTCCACCGCGCGGCGCAGCTTGGCGAGGTTGCGGCCGATCTTCATGACGACCAACGCATTGCTGTCACGGATGCGCCGCGCCAGCTCCTCTTCCGGCAAGGTCGCCATCAGCACCGTCAATACATCGTCGCCCCAGCTGATCGGCGTGCCGCTCGCGGTCCAGGCGCCCGACATGCCAGTGATGCCGGGCACGATCCGGACGGGTGCGAGCGGAGAGAGGCGGCTGTGCAGATGCATGAAGCTGCCGTAGAAAAAAGGGTCGCCTTCGCAGAGCACGACCACATCCTCGCCCGCTTCCACCAGGCCGTGCAGATGGGCGGTGCATTGGGCGTAAAAGGCCGATAGACATTGGTTGTAGCGCGGATCGCTTACCGGAATTTCGGTCGTCACCGGATATTCCATCGCATATTCGACCGCATCCGGACGAAGCAGTCCATCGACAATCTTGCGGGCATGGCCGTGACGGCCGGGCTTGCGGAAATAGGCGATGTGGCGCGCCTCGCGGATCAGACGGTCTGCGCGCACGCTCATCAGGTCCTGTGCGCCGGGGCCAAGCCCCACGCCATGGATCGTCCCGCTCATTCCGCCGCACTCGCCAGCGCGTTGACCGCCGCGACCGTGATCGCGCTGCCGCCGAGCCGTCCTTCCACGATGCAGCAGGGCACGGGCTGGCTTTCCCACAGTGCCTGTTTCGATTCCGCCGCGCCGACGAAACCGACAGGACAGCCGACGATCGCCGCCGGACGCGGACATGCGGGGTCTTCCAGCATGTTGAGCAGGTGGAATAGCGCGGTAGGAGCGTTGCCGATCGCGACAACCGCTCCGGCCAGACGGGAGCGCCACAATTCTAGCGCGGCCGCCGACCGAGTGTTCGCCATCGACCGGGCGAGGTCTGGAACTTGTGGATCGTTAAGGGTGCAGATGATGGCGTTGCCATTAGGCAGGCGGGCGCGCGTGATCCCTTCCGACACCATTCGCGCATCACACAGGATCGGCGCGCCAGCCTCCAGCGCGGCGATCGCGGCTTTGGCAAATCCCGGCGAGAAGCGAATATGCGGCGCCAGACCTACCATGCCCGCCGCATGGATCATCCGCACGGCAACCCGCTCTTCCTCGGTGGAGAAGCGGTCCAGCGCCGATTCCGCGCGGATCATGCGGAAGGACTGGCGATAGATTTCCGCGCCGTCTGTTTCATAAAGATGCGGCATCAATGGGCTCCGAAATGGGCGAATATCTGATCAGGCCACAGGCCCGCGTGCAGCGGCGGCGCACCCGCGCGCGCATTAAAGGCAAGGTCGAAGACGCCCTCTCGCCCGGTCAGGACGACCGCCGCTTGTGAAGGCCGGGCGCAACCCTTGGCACATCCAGACACATGCAGCCCCGGCACATAGGGCGCGAGCCGGGCGGCAAGTTCACGGGTGGCGACGCTCGACTGCGGGCAGGCTGGAGCGCCCGGACAGGCATCGGCGGCAAGGCGCGGGTCGGACGGATCGTCGGCAGGTGCGCCGCTGCCCTCCAGCACCAACCCTCGCCATGGCGTGACCCGCACCGCACGCGCGTCATCGGCGATGATGGCGAGGAGTTCCGCCGCCTCGATCCGGCCGAAGGGCGCGGCATGAAAGGGGCCGGGTGCATCCGCCAAAGCCGTGGCGCGGGAACGTGCCGGGGCAGGCGCCTCGATCGCCTCTTCAAACAGCGGGACATTGTGCCGCGCCATGCGGCCAGCCTGAACGCCGCCGCTTGCCACGAACCGATGGGCCATGCGGATCAACCCTTCCGCCGCGTCTGCCGTGTTGACCGGAGTACCTTTTATGCGCCCGTCCGCCCGCAGGATCAGCGCGCCGCTCGCGGCCCGTTCCACCCTGAAATCGGCCGACGCGTCGCTCAGCACCGGGGCAGGGCCAGCGTCGATCGCGAAGCCGACCTTCGCGGGAAGGTCCGGTAGTTCGCGCAGGCGCGCCGTCAGTTCCGTCGCAATCAGCGCGCTATCATCGCCCTCATGCCAATCCGGGTTGATCAGTATAGGAACGTGAGCGTCTCGCTCCTCATCGGCATGCGCGAGTCCAATAGCGATCAATCGCTCCATCAGCGCACGATGGTCAGCCTCCGCCACGCCCCTGATCTGAAAGGCGGCGCGGTTCGTGACGTCGATATGGCCATTGCCAAGGGTAAGCGCCGCCTTGCAAAATCCTACCGCCTGTTCCCGGCTCATCCGGCCAAGCGGTGGACGCACCCGCACCAGCAGCCCGTCGCCCGCCATCATCGGCCGCCACGCCGTCGGGCACCAGCCGCGTACACCGCGGCGCGCGCCGGTGCTGGCGGTATCACGCCGCATCTGCTCCTGCATTGCTTCAGCCCTCCAGCACTTGCGCCACGACCAGCGGACGGCGCGCGCAGGAAGGCGGCCAAGCCGCTCGCCTGCACGGCCGCAGCCGCACGAAATTCGTCGCTCAAACGGAGAACCGAGCCGTGACCATCCCCTGGATCATGGCAAGAGCGACCTTTGCTCCGGCAGGTCTCCTGGCTTGCGGGTCACAGCTTGGCATGGGGCCTTCCCGGATCGCTCCAGTGGCTGGCCCTCCCGTTGTCGGGACTGGCCGGTCCATGCTTCGCTCGCCGCTCACAGTTGCAGGGACAGCCACGGATTTGGGAGAGAGCCTCCCGCACCGCATTCCCATTTAAGCCCCTATACCGGGGCACCGGCGCGATCGATGAACCGGGGGAACCCGGCTCGACGCGCTTCATAATGACGATGCAGGCGAAAGGGAAGTAGTCAACGCCCGCTTCCTTGCGTCCATCGCGCATCGCCGCTACGCCCTCGCCAAATAGTGCAAAAATGGAGAGGAAAAGATGGGCGATTTCAGCTTCGAAGGCACCAGCCGCTTCCTGGAAACGGACAAGGGGCGGCTTCATTATCATGAAGCGGGATCAGGCCCTGCGCTGCTGCTGCTCCATGGGTCCGGCCCCGGCGTCACCGGCTGGGCCAATTTTCGGGGCAATCTGCCTTTCTTCTCCCAATATTTCCGCACCATCATCCTGGACGCACCGGGATATGGGAAGAGCGATCCCGTGGAGGGCGACCCGGTAGGAGTAGCCCGCGACGCAGTCGTCGCGCTGATGGACGGCCTTGGCATCGACCGCGCCCATATTGTTGGCAACAGCTATGGGGGGATTGTCGGCGGACATCTGGCGGCAACTCATCCCGACCGCGTGCTGCGCTACATCACGATCGGCGGCATTGGCTTTAACATCACCTCGACCTTCCCCAATGAGGGGCTGACCCGCCTAGTCGATTTCATCGAAGATCCGACGCGGGAGAACATCATCGCCTGGCTCGAATCCATGGTGTACGACAAATCGATCATCACCGATGAATTGATCGACATGCGCTATAAGGCGGCGCTGGAACCGGTGACGATGGAAAGCAGCCGCAAGATGTACACGCGCGCCGCTCTCGGCTTCATCGCGCAGTCGATGAGCGGGCCGGGCGTGTCGCAGCGTATCGACTATCTTGGCAAGATCCAGGCGCCGACGCTCATCATGTGGGGCCGCGATGACAAGGTCAGTCCGCTCGACGGCGCGCTGCTGCCCATGCGCATCATCCCCAATGCCGAACTGCACGTCTTCCCGCGCTGCGGCCATTGGACGATGATCGAGCACAAGGACCGGTTCGAAACGCTGGCGCTGGATTTCCTCCGGGGTGAATAGCTGATCTCGGTCCGAACGGGGGAGCGTATGCGGATGCGGAACTAACGCCGCACCACCACGGAATGCCAGTCGGTCCGCTGCTCCCAGCCCCGCCGTTCCAGTTCCGGCACATCCTCTTCACTGATAGGCCGGCCAAGGCAGAGCAGCCCCAGGCACTCCCAGCTTGCGGGAATATCGAGCATCGCGTTCACGCCTTCGGGCTCCATGATCGACACCCAACCCATGCCGATGCGCCGCGTCTGCGCCGCCAGCCATAGCGTATGCACCGCCATGACGCAGCTGTAACGCCGCGCCTCTGGCATCGTGACCGCGCCCAGATGATGGCCCGTCTCCGTCCCATCGTCGCAATAGACGGCGAACAGGACGGGCGCCTCGCGCAGGCCATGCAGCTTCAGGCTGCGATAGAGCTTGTCCTGATCGCCATCATATTCCTTGCCCGCTTCCTTGACCTGCCGGTCGACATGACAGGCCAGCCGCTCGCGTAGCTCCACGGTTTCCACACGCACGAAACGCCACGGCTGCGACAAGCCCACTGATGGCGCGCGATGCGCCATGCTGAGCAGCCATTCGACGTCCGTCTCATCAATCGGGTCCGTCCTGAAATGGCGAATGTCCCTCCGCGCCCTTACCAGCGCCTCGAACTGCGCGCTGTCGATCGGGATGATGGCGGGACCGCTCATGTCAGAATTCAATCCCCGCCTGCGCCTTCACGCCGCTGCGGAAGGGGTGCTTGATCAGCGTCATTTCGGTGACGAGGTCCGCCGCCTCGATCAGGGGCTCGGGCGCGTTGCGACCTGTGATGAGGACATGCTTCATCTCGTCCCTGTTCGTCACGGCTTCCAGCACCTCTTCGACCGGCAGATAATCGTAGCGCAGGACGATATTCAGTTCGTCCGCCAGCACCATATCATAGGCCGGATCGGCAATCATCCGCTTGACCTCATCCCATGCTTCGCGGGCAAGGGCGATGTCCCGGGTCTTGTCCTGCGTGTTCCAGGTGAAGCCTTCGCCCATCGGCTTGAATGTGACATTATCGGGAAACGCATCGAACACCGCTTTTTCTCCGGTGGTCATCGCGCCCTTTACGAACTGGACGACGCCGACCCGCTTGCCATGGCCGATGGCGCGGATGACCATGCCGAGCGCGGCGGTCGTCTTGCCCTTGCCCTTGCCGGTATGGACGATCAGCAGGCCCTTTTCCTGCGTCTTGGTCGCCATGATCTTGTCATGGGCGGCCTGCTTCTTCTTCATCTTTTCGGCATGCTGTTCCGGCGTGCGTTCGATCATGGGCGATCTTCCTTCAGTTGGGCAAGGATCATGGCGGCGCTGTTCGAACGTGGGCGCCACAGCCCCCGGTCCAGCGCTTCGTGGAGGCGTGCGGCGGTTTCGCGCAGCGCGGCGGGGTTGGCTTCGGCCATGAAGGCGCGCACGGTTTCGTCCTCGATGAAGGCGGCGTGGACGGCGTCGAAATGATGGTCTTTGACGCCATGCGTCGTGGCGGCGAAGGCGAAGAGATAATCGACCGATGCAGCGATCTCGAACGCCCCCTTGTAGCCATGGCGCATCATGCCCGCGATCCATTTGGGATTGGTGACGCGCGCACGCACCACCCGGCCGATCTCGTCCTCCAGCGTACGGATGACCGGCCGTTCGGGCCTGCTATGGTCATTATGATAGCTGAGTGGCTGGCGGCCCGACAGATGCTCGACCGCCGCTGCGATCCCGCCTTCGAACTGATAATAATCATCGCTGTCGAGCAGGTCATGCTCGCGATTATCCTGATTTTGGATGAGAGCATCAGCCTCGCCCAGCCGCCGGGCGAACAGATCGCGTTCCGCATCGCCCTCGACGCCGCCGCCATAGGCGTGGCTTCCCCAATCGAGATAGATGTTCGCCAGGTCTGAACGATCATGCCACAGCCGCTCGTCGATCATGGCCTGCAATCCCGCGCCATAGGCGCCCGGTTTCGATCCGAAGACACGCGTCCCAGCACGGCGCAGCGCTGCCTTTTCAGGCGCGCCCTCGGCCATGAGCGCCGTTGCTTCCGCCCGGTGACGCGCGGCGGCGGGATTATCCTCTTCCGGCTCGTCCAGCGCCATGACGGCGCGGGCGGCGCTGTCAATCAGGTCGATCTGTTCGGGAAAGGCGTCGCGGAAAAAGCCGGACACGCGCAACGTCACGTCCACGCGGGGCCGGTTGAGTTCGGCGATCGTCATCACCTCAAACCCGACCACCCGTCCCGATCCCCAGTCCCACCGCGGCCGCACGCCCATCAACGCGAGCGCCTGCGCGATGTCGTCGCCGCCGGTGCGCATGTTTGCCGTGCCCCAGGCCGACAGCGCGATAGCGCGCGGATAATCGCCTTCTCGCTGGAGATAGTCCTGCACGACCAGCTCTGCCGATTTCTGGCCCAGGTTCCACGCCGCGACGGTCGGCACCGCGCGCGTATCGACCGAATAGAAATTCCGTCCGGTCGGCAATACATCGGGCCGTCCCCGTGTCGGTGCCCCGGAGGGACCGGGCGCCACGAACCTTCCGTCGAGCGCCTGAAGCAGTGCCGTCTTCTCCGCCCCTCCGCAAGCGTCGACGCGGGGTGCGAGGTCATTGCGGATCGTCTCCAGAACCTGCGCACTTGCAGGCCCGGGACCGGCTTCTCCCGTATCGAGAAGCTGCATGGCATAGAGCTCGAGTCGCTCGACCGTATCGCCGGTGCTGCGCCAGACGTCAGGTGTCGTATCCGCCAGAATCTGCGGTCTCGGCCCCGTCCAAGGCATGCCCATGCCGCAGTCGATCGGATCGAACCCAAGCGCCAGATCATCAGCCAACGCCCGCAGCAGCGATTGCTGCCCTCCGTCCAATCCCCTGGGGCAGCGAGCCAAGGCGATCAGCAAATCGCGGCGCAATACCCGTTCGGGCGATCGGGTGAAGACATGCAGCCCATCGCGGATCTGCATTTCTTTTAACTCACACAGATAATTGTCGATCGCCGCCAGCGCATCATCGCCGCTGCCCTGCGCCCCTGCATCCTTGTCCAGCCCCTGCGCCGCAGCCAGCGCCAATATGTCCCGCCGCAGCGTCTCCAGCCTGCGCGGGTCCATACCAGCCGCCAGATAATATTCGTCGACCAGCGCCTCCAACTCCTTGAGCGGCCCATAGGTCTCTGCCCGCGTCAGTGGCGGCGTCAGATGGTCGATGATGCATGCGCCGATCCGGCGCTTCGCCTGCGTGCCTTCGCCCGGATCATTGACGATGAAGGGATAGATTTGGGGGATCGGTCCGGCGCAGATTTCGGGGAAGCAGTTTTCCGAAAGCGCGATCGCCTTGCCAGGCAGCCATTCCAGATTGCCATGCTTGCCCACATGCACAACTGCGTTGGCGCCAAATTCTTGGGCCAGCCAGATGTGGAAGGCGAGATAGGCATGCGGCGGCGGCAGCGCTGGATCATGATAGCTGCTCTTGGGATCGACATCATAGCCGCGTGAGGGTTGCACGGCGACCGCGACATGGCCGAAGCGATGCACGCGCAGGCGAAACGCGCCATCCTTGCAGAATGGATCATCCTCCGGCTCTCCCCATCGGTCCGTCACCAGCTGGCGAACGCTTCCAGGCAGTCCTGCGAACGCAGCACGATAATCTGCGAGGGGCAGCGCGCACGTTGTCTCGCTAACCGTCATCAGCTGCATCAGCGCCGCGCCCTCGGCGGGCGCACCGCCAATTGCATAGCCAGCCTCTCCCAGCGCCCGCAGGATCGCCGCCGCACTTTCCGGCGTGTCGAGTCCGACGCCATTGCCGATCCGGCCGTCCCGGTTCGGGTAATTGGCGAGCACCAGCGCCACGTGCCGCTCACCCGAAGGAGTACGCCGCAACCTCGCCCAATTTCCAGCAAGTTGCGCGACGAAGCTCACTCTGTCCGCCAGCACCTGCGGCACGATGATGCTGCATTCGGTGCGCGCGTCGAATCGCGCCGCCGCCTTGAAAGCGACCGCCCGCGTAAAGATCCGCCCGTCCACCTCGGGCAAGGCGATATGCATCGCCAGATCGCGCGGTCCCAGGCCTCGCGCGCTGTCCTGCCATGCCGACTGTTCGGCGCTGGCGAACACCGTCTGGAGGACAGGGCAGTCCGCCTGCTCCAATATCGATGGCGTGCGCGGCTCGCCCGGCGCGGATGCAGCAAAGGCGGTCGCGTTCAGGATGACATCAGGACCCACTGACGCGATCACCCCTTCCAGGAAGTCCCGGGCAAAGGGTTCACGCAGCGCACGCACATGCACCGCCAGCACATTCAGCCCCGCCGCTCGCAGCCCGGCGATCATCGCGTCCACCGCTTCCAGCGTCCCGGCGATCAGCAGCGCACGGTAGAATAGGAACAGCACTACAGGCTGCCCATCCGTCCAGCCCGCCTTCACCTGATCCAGCACGGGACGCTCGACACCCGGCAAATACAGCCCCGCGTCGGCGACCGGCACCGGCGGGTCGGCATAGCCCGTATCCCGTCCCGCGATCCCCGCGGCCGTCTTCAAGAAGGCGATCGCATTGGCGATGCCTCCCTGCCGTAGATAATCCCGCAGCAGATCGCATGTTTCGGGTGGGAGGGTGGACGCGAGGCGCAGTTCCGGATCATCCTCCCGGCCATCGGCGATCGCGGCAAACGCTATGCCCTTTTCTCGCGCGACATTGGCAATTTCCTCAATGCCATAGGGCCAGTAGCTCTTGCCCCCCAGCAACACGACGCAGACAAACTTTGCGTGGGAAATCACCTTTTCGACATAGAGATCGACCGAATAGGGATGCTTCAATTGCAGAAGGTTGGCGAGCCGGATGGAAGGCGCGCCATCGCCCAGCATCGCCGCCGCGCTCGCAAAGCAGGCAAGGTCGCTGTCCGCCACGGTCAGCAGTACGATGTCGCCCGGCGACTGGCCAAGATCTATGGCTTCATCCCCGTTCGAAACGGTGCCCGGCGTGGCGGTCAGCAAATGCATCAGGCGTCTGCCAGCTGTCCTGACAGCGCATCTTCGATGGCGGCGCGATCCAATCCGGCCTGACCGATCACCACCAGCCGCGACGCGCGCACCTCGTCCGCCTGCCACTGCCGGTCGAAATGATGTTGGATGCGCGGTCCCACCGCCTGGATGACCAGCCGTGCGGGGCGCCCGGCGATGGCGATAAAGCCCTTCACGCGCAGAATGTCATGGTCGGTGATGAGCTTCTCCAAAGCCGCCAGCAGCGGCGCGGGGTTGCCGATTTCCTCCAGTTGCAGGACGAAGCTGTCGAAATCCTCATGATCATGATCCTCCTCATCATCATGATGGGACGGGCGCGCATCGATCTGGTCCTCGACGCCCGCACCAAGGCCGAGCAGGACGGCGGGGTCGATCTCGCCGCGCGCGGTGCGCAGGAGGCGGACGCCCGGCCGCACTTCCCCGCCCAGCTGCTGCTCCAGTTCCGCCAGCTTTTCAGGCGCGACAAGGTCGGTCTTGTTCAGCAGCACCAGGTCGGCGCAGGCCAGCTGGTCTTCGAACAGCTCCTCGATGGGGCTGTCATGGTCCAGCGTCGGGTCGGCCGCCCGCGCCGCAGCGAGCGCGGCTTCATCATGGGCAAAGCGCCCGGCTGCAAGCGCATCCGCATCGATGAGCGCAATGACGCCGTCCACCGTCGCCCGCGTCCGGATATCGGGCCACTGAAACGCTTTCACCAGTGGCTTGGGCAGTGCGAGCCCTGAGGTTTCGATAATGATGTGATCGGGCGGCACGTCCCGGTCCAGCAGCCGCTGCATGGTGGGCAGGAAATCGTCCGCCACGGTGCAACAGATGCAGCCATTGGCAAGCTCGATTATATCCTCGTCCGGGCAGGCTTCGTCGCCGCAGCCCTTCACCAGCGAACCGTCTACGCCGACATCGCCAAATTCGTTGATGATGAGGGCGAGCCGACGCCCGCCCGCATTTTCGATCATATGGCGGATCAGCGTCGTCTTTCCGGCACCCAGAAAGCCCGTGATGACCGTGGCGGGAACCTTGCTCATAATGTCTGTCCTTTGTTGGGGATGAGCACGTCGATCTCGTCGAAGCGCTTCCAGCGGTAGATGATCCAGCTCACCAGCCAGCAGGCGGCGAACAGGCCGATGATGAAAAAGCCGAGGCTGTTGAAATGCTCGCCCAGACGGGCGGCGATCGACCAGATGCCGCCGGTCAGGCCCAGCTTGTCGCCCAGCAGCGCCGCCGCCTCGATCCCGCCGATGACGATGGCGACCAGCGCCGACACCAGCGTGATGGTGATGTTATGGTAAAGCTTGCGGATCGGCTTCACGAACGCCCATTGATAGGCGCCCATCATCAGCGCGCCGTCCGCCGTGTCGATGAGCGCCATGCCCGCTGCAAACAGCAGGGGAAATATAAGCACCGTTGCGATCGAAAGGCCGCTCGCCGCCTGACCCGCCGACAGGCCGAGGATGGCCACCTCGGTCGCCGTGTCGAAGCCCAACCCGAAGAGAAATCCGAGCGGCGCCATGTGCCAGCTACGCGTGACGAGGCGGAACAGCGGCCGGAACAGGCGCGACAACATGCCCCGATTGCCCAGCAGAATGTCCATGTCCTCATCGACATAGGTTCCGCCGTTGCGAACATGATTGAACGTCTTCAGAACAGACCGCAGGATGATGAGGTTCATCGCCGCGATAGCAAAGAGGAAGCTTGCGGAGATGATCGTGGCAATCGTGCCGCCGATCTCCCCCGCCGCCTCGACGCGGCTGAGGGCACTGGCGGCAAAGGCGATGAGGACCGCCGCGATCAGCACGATCGCGCTATGCCCGATCGCGAACCACAGGCCCACGGTCAGCGGCTGCTGCCCGTCCTGCATCAGTTTGCGGGTCACATTGTCGATGGCGGCGATATGGTCGGCGTCCACCGCATGACGCAGGCCCAGGCTCCAGGCGAGCAGGGCGGTGCCCAGCATCATCGTATCGCCCGAGAAGATCATCAGGGCGCATATCCAAAGGCCGATATTGGCGGCGATCAGCAGCGCGAACATCCATGTCGCGCGGCGGCGCAGCGCCGGAACTTGCATAACCATCGGACGGCTTGGCTCCCGTCTGCGTCAGCGAGACTGGACGGGACCTCCGCTATGCGGCCAGCACGACGCGCCGGACGGACGCATCTTAGCGCCCGGCACGCATGCCGGTGCGGTCCCGCCGCACGCGTCGCTCAGACGGAATACCGTGCCCCGGCCATCCCCTGGGCCAAAGCAAGAGCGACCAGACGCCGGCAGGTCTCCTGGCTTGCGGGTCATCGCTCGACACATGGCCTTCCCAGGCCTCGCATGATTTAGCGTCCGGCCCAGTGGCTGACCCTCCGGCGGTAACGGAAAGTCGCTATGCGTCTCGCTCACCGCTTACAGTTGCAGGGACAGCCGCGGATTTGGGCGCCTGACCGGCAGCCCGCACCGCATTCCCTTTGAAGCCCGTTCGGGCACCGGCGCGATCGGGGCTGTGCATAGATGGCTTGACCGGCAAAGGAAAGCGGCAGTTGCATGGTTGCGTCATATTGCAGGGCGCATCCCGCCCGCCTAGACCGGCGCTATGCCATTTCCCTTCTCCTTCACCCGCATTAGCCCAAAGGGCGACGCATCGTTCGTGGAGCGCGATCTGGCGGAGGAGATGCCCGTCGCGATCGAGTTCAACGGCGTCGGCTATGCGGTGCTGATGGCGACGCCAGGGGACGTGGCCGAACTGGTTCAGGGCTTCGCGCTTGCCGAGCGGCTGGTCCTGCCATCGGACGCGCCGCTCGACGTTGACGTCCATGTAACGGAGCAGGGCCTGGTCGCCCGCGCCACGCTGCCGCCGGAGCGGGTGGAGGGACTGCTCGGCCGCGTCCGTCACCGCGTCTCCGATTCCTCCTGCGGCTTATGCGGCGTCGAAAATCTGGAGCAGGCGCTGCGGCCCCTGCCCGCCGTGACAGCCCGCTCGACCGCAGGCCGGGCGGCTATCTTCCGGGCGTTGGGCGATCTTGCCGCGCATCAACCGCTCAATCGGCAAACCGGTGCTGTCCATGCCGCTGCCCTGGCGGGGGCAGATGGCGCAATCCGCCTCGCCTATGAGGATGTGGGCCGCCACAACGCGTTCGACAAGCTGATCGGGGCGATGCGGCGGCGGCAATTGTCATGGGATGGCGGCTTTGCGCTACTGTCCTCGCGCTGTTCCTATGAGCTGGTGGAGAAGGCCGCGCTCGCTAATTGCCCGCTGCTTGTCACCATATCCGCCCCCACCCGCCTCGCTGCCGAACGCGCCGCCAGCGCCGGGTTGCCGATCATCGTGCTGGCCCGGGCAGACGCCATGCTGGCGGCAGGCGGGCTGCCCGGCTGACGAGGCGCCGCTTCATCTACCGCTTGCGGGCTTGGTCCTGCCTCATTATCAGCAGCGCCGCGACAGGTTCCCCGTTTGGGGATCAAAAGGGAAGTCGGGTGCAATGCCCGCGCTGCCCCTGCAACTGTAAGCGGTGAGTGGACCGGCCACGCAGCCATTGGGGGAGTATCTCCCGAGAAGGCGGCCGATGCGCATCGACCCGTGAGCCAGGAGACCTGCCTGCCGCAGTCGTTCTTCGACCGGACAGGGTGTGCCGGACGAACGGGGTTCCCCGCGGACGACAGCCATCGCCTTGCCCGCCACTGGCCGGTCAGGGCCGTTGCGGTTCGATTTTGCAGGGAGGGCCATGATGCCGGTCTTTCATGTTCAGATGATTATAAAAGCGTGCCGCTGATGCTGCGTGCCGTCGAAAACAGCGCGTCGGTGGTCGTCTGCTCGACCTGCCGCCTGTCCGCAGACCAACGGGAAGACAGCGAAGGGCGGCGCGGCGGTGCGCTGCTGGTCGATGCCATGCGCGGGCTTCAGGCGCAGGAGCCTGCCTATGAAGCGATCGCCGTGCAGGAAATGCCCTGCCTCTTCGCCTGCCAGCGGCATTGCACCGTCCATGTGCGCGGCCCTGGCAAGGTCGGCTATGTGCTGGGCGACTTCACCCCGGACGCGGATGCCGCGCGCGCCATCCTTGACTATGCCCTGCGCCATGGCGCCAGCGAAGAGGGCGTCGTGCGCTACGCCGAATGGCCGCAAGGGGTGAAGGGGCACTTCATCGTCCGGACGCCGCCCGAGGGCTTTGTCTGCACATGATCCGTTTTGAGGACCGCGACGGTTTTCAGGCCGCGCTCGCCACACTTCCTGGCAGCGACGCGACGGCGATCGACGCTGCGGCGGCGCGGCAGGCTTCTTTGACGAAGCCCGCCGGATCACTAGGCCGCCTGGAGGAAATTGCCCTCTTCATGGCGGGCTGGCAGAGCCGCGAGTGTCCGCGCGCCGACCGTATCCGCGCCGCCATCTTCGCCGGCAATCACGGCGTTGCCGCGCGTGGCGTCAGCGCCTTTCCGGCGTCCGTCACTGCGCAGATGGTCGCTAACTTCCAATCTGGCGGCGCGGCGATCAATGCGCTTGCGGGCGCTTGCGGAGCCGATCTGGTGATCGTCCCGCTTTCCCTTGAACAGCCCACCGCCGACATATGCGAAGCCCCCGCCATGACGGAGGCCGAGTGCCTCGAAGCCCTGAACGCAGGCGCTGCCGTGGTGCCTGAAGATTGCGAACTGCTCTTCGCCGGAGAGATGGGCATCGCCAACACCACCCCCGCCGCCGCGCTGTGCCTTCACGCCTTCGGCGGCGAGGCGCAGGACTGGACGGGGAGGGGAACGGGCATCGACGAAGCAGCCCTCGCCCGCAAGACGGAGGCGGTCCGCGTCGCGCTCGCCCTGCACGCATCCCATTGCACCGACGCCTTCGAAACGCTTCGCCGCCTCGGCGGTCGGGAGATCGCCGCCATGGCAGGTGCGATCCTGGCCGCGCGGATGATGCGCGTGCCGGTGCTGCTCGACGGCTTCATCTGCGGCGCAGCGGTCGCTCCCCTCGCGCGCGACAATCCCGCCATCACTCAACACTGCCTGGCCGCCCACTGCTCAGCCGAAGCAGGGCATGCCCGGTTGCTCGAGAAGCTCGGCCTTGACCCGCTGCTGCACCTCGGCATGCGCTTGGGCGAAGGGAGCGGCGCGGCCGTCGCGGCGCAGCTCGTCCGCTCGGCCCTCGCGGCGCATGCGCATATGGCGACCTTCGCGCAAGCCGCCGTCGCGGGCGCGCTATGAGCCCGTTGACACTCCACCTGATGCGGCATGGAGCACCACAAACGCCCGGACTTCTGCTCGGTCACACGGACATGCCGCCTGATCGAGCCGCCATGCAGCTGTGCATCGATCGGTCACGCGCGCTCGCATTCGACTGTCTGACCAGCTCCGGCCTGTCACGCGCCAGCGCGCCCGCCACGCTGATCGCCACCGATCGCCAAGCCGCTCATCGGATCGACCCGCGCTGGCGCGAACTGAACTTTGGCGAATGGGAGGGCATGGACCCCACCACGCTTCCAGCCGGCGACACTGCCCGCTTCTGGTCGTCTCCCGACGACTATCCTCCGCCAGGCGGCGAAAGCTGGTCCGGCCTCTGCCACCGTGTTAGCGCGGCACTGGGCGACGTAGGGGAGCCCACCCTCATCCTCACGCACGCAGGACCGATCCGTGCTGCGCTGACGGCGCTTTGCGGCCTGAATTATCAACAGGCCTGGGCGATCGATCTCCCCTATTCGGCGGTGCTCACGCTGCGCTTCTGGCCCGGAGACAATCCCGGCGCGCAGATCACAGGCCTCGTGACATGACCCGCCTCATCCTTGCCCTGCAACTCATGACCCGCCTGCCGCTCCCGAACGTAGGCGCGGACGAAAACGACTTCGCCGCCGCTATCCGCTGGTTCCCCGCAACAGGCATCATCGTCGGCCTGACGATCGCCGCCGCCATGACAATGGGCTTGCAGAGCGATCCTTGGATCGCCGCCTTGCTCAGCCTCATTGCCTGGGTGGCCATGACGGGAGCGCTCCATCTCGATGGCCTGGGCGACATGGCCGACGGAGCCGGAGCAGCGCATCATGACCGGGAAAAGCTGTCCGCCGTTCTCGCTGATCCGCACATCGGCAGCTTCGGCGTCGTCTCGATCGCCCTGCAATTGCTCACAAAGCTGGTCCTGCTCCGCCTGTGCGCGGAGCATGTCCCGCCGCTAGCCCTTGTCGCCGTGCCCTTCGCAGCCCGGATCGGCCCGCTCGCCTGGACCCTTTGGCTCCCGCCGCTTCACCAGGGTCTCGCCAGCCGCTTCCGCGACGGTATCGGCGCTTCGCATCTGCTGGGTTGGGTGATGCTTGCCGCAGCCCTCTGCCTGATAATCCCCCCACTCTTGTCCGCCGCCCTTTTCATCCCATTCTGGGCATGGTGGTTGCGCAGCCGCATCGGCGGCATTTCGGGAGACGGCCATGGCGCGGGCATAGAGCTTGTTGAAAGCGGCTTGCTCTTCGCGCTGGTGCTGGCGCGATGAGCGGCATCTTCCACTGGCATGGCGGGCGCCTCACCGCTGCGCGTCAGCATTATAAGGAGGCGCGCTTTCCCTGGATCGATCTCTCAACCGGCATAAACCCGCTCGCCTGGCCCGGCGCGGCTGCGATAAAGACCGATTGGCGATCGCTCCCAGATCCCGCAGCACTCGCCGATCTCGAACAAGCCGCTGCCGCCCATTTCGGCGTTACCACCGATCATATCTGCGCCTTACCCGGCAGCGAGACCGGTCTGCGCCTGCTTCGCCATCTGATCGACGCGCCCGCCTGCCACATCCAACCGTCCTACCGCACCCATGCGCAGGCTTTCCCGAATATGCATGCCTTGCAGCAGCCGGAAGCCGCACCGCCGAGCACCGCGCTCCTCCTCGCCAATCCCAACAATCCTGATGGCCGCCTCTACACGCGGGCGCAGATGCGGCAGCTTCTGTGCCGTCAGGAAAAGCGGGGCGGTTGGCTGATCGTCGACGAAGCCTTCACCGACTGCATGCCTGCCGTCAGCATCGCCAGCGAGGTTGACGATGGCCGAAGCCTGATCATCCTCCGATCCTTCGGCAAGTTCTTCGGCTTGGCGGGGGTGAGATTAGGTTTCCTCCTCGGGCCATCCCCCATTGTCGCTGCCTGCCGCCGTCTGATGGGAGATTGGCCGCTATCCGCGGCGGCGATCGATTTCGGCCGGGCTGCCTATCGCGACCGGCGCTGGATCGACGAGACGGTCGCGAGCTTGACCACTCGCGCGGCCCGCCTTGACGCGGTGCTCATCCGGCACGGCTTCAGCCCGCGCGGCGACTGCCCGTTATTCCGCCTGATCGATACGCCAGACGCTGCTTCGTTGTTCGACCGCCTTGCGCGGCAAGCGATTCTCACGCGTCCGTTCGAAGATTATCCTCACTGGCTGCGCTTCGGCCTGCCTGCCGGCGATGCCGATCTGGCCCGGCTGGACGAAGCCCTTGGTTGAGTTGGCCGCGCTCGTCCTCGACGCGGTTCTCGGCTGGCCAGCCAGGCTGCACGCGCGCGTCGGACATCCGGTCGGCGCCTTCGCCCGGATCATCACCGCCTGCGAACGCCGCCTCAACCACCCCGGCTTCAGCACCCCGCGCCGCCGGACAGGTGGCATCCTCACACTGCTGATCCTCCTGGCGATCACCATCGCGGCCGCCTGGGGTGCCGATCGCCTTCTTCGTCAACTGCTCGGGTCCTGGGCCTGGGTGGGGCTCGCGCTTGCGGCCTGGCCTGCTCTCGCGCAGCGCAGTCTGTTCGATCATGTCTTGCCCGTGGTGCAGGCGCTGGAGGCTGGCAATCTCTTCGCCGCCCGCCGCGCCGTCGGCCACATCGTCGGCCGCGACACCGCCGCGCTGGATGAAGCAGGCGTTGCGCGCGCCGCTATAGAAAGCCTCGCGGAAAGCTTCTGCGACGGCGTCGTCGCGCCGCTTTTCTGGCTGCTTGTCGGCGGCCTTCCCGGCATATGGGCCTATAAGGCCGTCAACACCGCCGACAGCTTGATCGGGCACCGGGAAGAACCGTTCGCAGCATTTGGCTGGGCCGCCGCCCGCTTTGATGACCTTTTGAACCTCATCCCTGCGCGCTTGTCGGGCTTCCTCATCTGCTTGGGCGGCCTGGGCGGCTGGCGTATTTTGTGGCGCGATCATGGCCGCCATGCCTCTCCCAATGCGGGTTGGCCGGAGGCGGCGATGGCGGGCGCGCTCCATATCCGGCTCGCCGGGCCGATCGCCTATGAGGGGGAGTTTCATGCCAAGCCATGGATTGGCGGGGAGGGTGCGGAAGCCACCCCCGCCGCCGCGCGCGCGGCGCTTTCGCTTTATATCCGGGCTTGCGCCTTGCTCTGGCTCATGACTGCGGCAATCGAAGGATTTCGCTGATGGACGCTTGGCAGAAAATGCTCGTGCTCGGTGGCGCCCGCTCAGGCAAGAGCCGCCATGCCGAAGCGCAGTGCGAAGGCTTGCCCGGCACCATCAATTATATCGCCACGGCGCAGGCCTTCGATGCCGAGATGCGCGACAGAATCGCCGCGCATCGCGTCCGGCGGAGCAAGCGATGGCAGACGATAGAGGCGCCGATCGATCTGCCCGCCGCCATCGCGCAGGCGCAACAATCTGGCCCCATCCTTGTCGACTGCCTTACTCTCTGGCTGTCAAACCTCTTGCTCGCGGGTGAAGATATTGACCGTTGGAGCAAGGATCTGGTCACCGCTGTTGGTGGTTGCACCGTGCCTATGGTGCTTGTCAGCAATGAAGTCGGGCTGTCGATCGTTCCTGAAAATACCCTTGCTCGCCGCTTCAGAGATGAGGCAGGCCTTCTCAATCAACATGTCGCGGCTGTCTGCGACAGGGTTCATTTCGTCGCTGCCGGTCTGCCCGTGACACTCAAGCAAACCGGATGAAGACGCGTCGGCGCATCTGCTGATATTGAAAATCGCGCGAGCCATCCGGGCAGCTTGCCGTAGAGGCTGAATAAATTCATTGCGCGAATCGATGGCGTGATAAATGGGTGCGGCGGCTTGCCTGCGATCGACTGGATCAATATGGGACGCCCAATAATGGTTGGAGGGGTTTTATGGGAGCCAGCGATCATGGCAGGGGCGCTATGTCCCGGACCGGGGGGAAATCGGAAGACCGCCAGGGTGTCTTGATCGGATCGCGGCTTCTGGACAGGGGATAAGTCAGTGAACGCATTGAATGCAGATTATCTGTTCGTCTTCATTTTGGCGGCTTTTCTTGGTTTTCAGCTGATCAAGAAGGTGTCGCCATTGCTGCACTCGCCGCTGATGTCGCTGACCAATGCGATCGCGGCGGTGGTGATTGTGGGGGCGATCACGATCACGGGTGAGGAAGGGGCGACGCCTCTTGCCAAGACCTTGGGCTTCATCGCGGTTTTTTGTGCGACGGTGAACCTGGTGAGCGGGTTCATGATCACCGATCGCATGCTCAAGATGTTCAAGCCGCGGGGGAAGTAACAGATGGACGCCTTCGTACCTTTCGCGGCGATTGCCGCATCGGCCCTGTTCATCCTGTCGCTGATGTGGATGAGCCATCCCTCAACGGCCCGGCGCGGCGTGCGCGCGGGCGAGATCGGCATGGTCATCGCCATCATCGGCGCGCTCGTCCAGCATGAGGTGGTCGATTACAACCTGATCATCATCGCGATGATCGCGGGCGCGGCCGCGGGTATCCCGATGGCGCTGCTGATGCCGATGACGGCGATCCCGCAGCGGACCGCCATCTCCCACGCCTTCGGCGCGCTTGCGGTCGGCCTCATCGGTGCTGCCGAATATTACAAGCATGCCCATGCCGAATATGCCGGCGGCTTCATCATGTGGGCGCTGATGTTCGAAATCCTGCTGGGCTTTCTGACCTGCACGGCCTCGATCATCGCCTTTGCCAAGCTTCAGGAACTGATGGGCAGCCGCCCGGTGTCCTTCCCCGGCCAGCGTATCGTCAATGGCGCGGTGGCGCTGGCGGCGGTGGTGATCGGCGTCACGCTGGCGCTTGATCCGACGCAGACCTGGTTGTTCCCCGTTTTCGCGGCGCTCGCCCTGCTCTTCGGCATCCTGCTGGTGATCCCGATCGGCGGCGCGGACATGCCGACCGTTATCGCGCTGCTCAACAGCTATGCCGGTCTTGCCGCTTCCGCCATGGGCTTTGCGCTGGGGAACAAGCTGCTGATCGTGGCAGGCGCGCTTGACGGCGCGTCGGGCTTCATCCTTGCGGTCATCATGTGCAAGGCGATGAACCGCAGCTTTGCCAACGTCATGTTCGGCGGGTTCGGCAATGTCGTGGCTGGCGCCGCTGGTGGCAAGGACGACCGCGTCGTCCGCTCCGCCTCGGCCGAGGAAGCCGCGATGCAGCTGGAAAATGCCGGCACTGTGGTGATCGTGCCGGGCTATGGCATGGCCGTCGCGCAGGCGCAGCACAAGGTCAGCGAGCTTTACCAGGCGCTCACCAAGAAGGGCGTGGACGTCAAGTTCGCGATCCACCCGGTGGCGGGCCGCATGCCCGGCCATATGAACGTGCTGCTGGCCGAAGCCAATGTGCCTTATGAGCAGTTGGTGGACCTGGACGACATCAACCCGGAACTGCCGCAGGCGGATGTTGCGGTGATCATCGGCGCGAACGACACGGTGAACCCCTCGGCACGCGACGATCCCCAGAGCGCGATCGCGGGCATGCCGATCATCGAGGCGGACCGCGCCAAGTCGGTGTTCGTCATCAAGCGTTCGATGAACGCAGGGTTCGCCGGGATCGACAATCCGATCTACTATAACAGCAACACCCAGATGCTGTTCGGCGACGCCAAGGACATGGTCGGCTCCATCGCCAAGGAACTGGCAGGCGGCGGAAGCGGCCTACACTGAGCCCCACCCACTGGTAAAAGAGAAAAGCCCGCTGCTCTAAAAAGCAGCGGGCTTTTTCGTGTCCGAGATCATGCCACCGAGAGTGAGCAAAGATCGGCGCGTCGTTCTTGAAAGGAAGGTTTGCAGCATCCCTGCTCCATCGGTTGAAAATGCGCTCCCCTCGGGCGCTAACCGGCCAACATCGTGCGCGGCCAAATCTTGCGACCTAAAGTGCCAGCGATGACACTTTACCTTCGGGCAAAGTGTCATGCGCGACAAAAGCGACCGATTCCTGTCGCAAGGGATTCACATTGGCCTCCACCTGTGCTTGATTCATCCCCGTTATGTTTCACGGTTCGATTAGGCCCCCATCATCCGGAAGCGGCGATTTGTCGGCGCTGCTTGACCGGCTCGCTCATGCGAGTACGCGGCCGCGCTATGCTTTCATGCTGCTCACCTTGATCGCCGAAGTTGCCCGGCCCGACGGCAGCGCGGGACCCTTGGTGGCGAAGGATGGCGGGCTGCAGCCGCTGCGCGACTGGTTGTGTGATGCGCTGACCCCGATGGGCGGGCGCGATCCTCGCCGCCTCGCGCTCGCCGCACGAGTGCGGGCCGAACTTGCCGGGCAGGAGCGTCTGCCAACTGACCAAGACGCTGCGGGCCTGGTGGTCGAAGAGGAAGTGAAGCTGCGGGTCCGCGCGTCGGGCAAGACCAATCTCAGCCGTGCCGTCTCGGAAATGGTGGCGGCAGGACTACTCCGCCGTCATTATCAAGGCTATCGTGTCGATCATCATAATCGCGGGGCGCAACGGCAGGCGGTCTATACCTTGACCGGCCTTGCGCGCATCCTCGTCGCTCCGGCCGCGCCCTTCTCGTCCCGGTCCCTCGCCCCAGCGCCGATCCCGACGCCCTCGCAACCCCGTCAAGGTGAACTTGGCCTGTAGAACTGCTGACCTCAGTCCGGTATTATTTCCGTTCCGTCGATCAATAATGTTGACGACAGACAATATTTTGGAAAATGTTCCGGCATCATCAGTTGCCGGAAGTGGCTCGACCGTACTTGAGCGCCGTTATGTCAGCGATGAACGGCTCCTAATGTGCAAAACCCGGCGAATTGCTCCGGATGAAGGAATTGGATGTGAACCAAGAATCATCACGCCGCTTTGATCCGGCAAGCTTCCGCGAAGTGACGACCCTGTTCGAGCGCCATATTGGTCAGGGTGATGTCGCAGGGGCAGTGCTCGCGGTTGCCGTGGGCGATGAAGACCCTTGCTTCATTTCCGTCGGCGAGACGGGGTTCGGAACCGGCCGGGCAGTCCAGCCCGACAGCTTGCACCGCATCTATTCGCAAACGAAGCCGATCACCGGGATCGCCACGATGATGCTCGTCGAAGAGGGCGTGATCGGTCTCGATCAACCCATAGGCGAATTGCTTCCGGAACTTGCCAAGCTCGATGTGCTCGTTTCAGAAGAAGGCGACGCCGTGCGTCCGGCCAAGCGGCAGCCGGTGGTGCGCGATCTGCTTACCCATAGTGCAGGCTTCAGCTATGGTCTGCAATTCTCACCTCTTGCGGCGCGTTACCGGGAACTGGGCCTCTTGCCCGGCGACAGGATTTCCGCGCATCGTGACGGTGGCGAAGATCCGAACGATTTGGCGCACATGGTTGAACTGCTCGGCACCTTGCCGTTGGCGCGCGATCCTGGCGAAATGTTCGAATACAGCCTCTCGATAGACGTGCTTGGAGCGCTTATCGAACGCGTTTCCTGCCGTGGCCTTGATGCCTTTTTCGAGGAGCGCATCTTTGGTCCGCTGGGGATGGCGGACACCAGTTTCGTCGTACCCTCCGATAAGCTCGACCGGCTCGTCAACCTTCACGAACGCGGTGAGGATGGGACATGGCGCCTGGTGGATGGTCCAGCCGATAGCGCTTATGCCCGTCCGGCGCTGCTTTCAGGCGGTGGCGGGCTTGTCTCGACCGCCCAGGATTATGCGCGATTCACCGCGATGCTCGCGAATGAGGGCGAATATCGTGGCAAAAGGCTGCTGAAACCCGAAACGGTGCGTTTGGCGCGGTCCAACCTGTTGCCGGCCGGGATCAATGCCCAATTCTACGGCAATGTGATGCAGGATGTCGTCTTTGGCGCGGCTATGCAGGTGAACCTGTCTGCCTCACGCACGCCGCCGGGGCTGTACGGCTGGGGAGGCGCTGCTGGCACCGGAATGTGGGTCGATCCGATCCACCGGCTGCATGTCGTCCTGATGACCCAATATTTTCCGCCGGAGATCAATTTGACCTTCCGTGAAGACCCTGTCGCGGCGGTTTATGCTGACCTGGGGCTCTGGCCTGCTGGGCCGAGGGCGATGCTGCATCATCATCTTGATGGCTGAGTGCGACCGCTAAGCCGCGCATGGTGTTATCAAGGCCTCGTGTCTGCGATTTCTTCAATCAGGACCAATGCACGAAGTCGGCACTTCCGCATCACAGCCGTTTCAACCGGATATTCCGATATTCCACCTTCATCGGTGGACCTACATGCACTTGCATTCCGATCTCGCCACTGCAGCGGCGGCCCTTCGATTCATCCATTGCCGCCGCCATCAGTTGTCCGTTCAAGAGATGATAGAGGGCAGGGCCTTTGGCGATGATGTGGACTTCATTCCAGTCCGGTCTGATCATCGTCTTCAGGGATCCGGGCTCCCCAATCGCTCCGATCACTTGTGAAGGCTCTGTCGTCGTGCGTGCGAATTGGCCGCGTCGGGCGATAAAGCTCCGTCCTCGCTCCTCATATACCATGGCGGTGAAAAGATTCTGGCCATCGATATCGAACTGCAGCCCCGACAGTGCAAAGCGGTTGGTGGGGGTGGTTTCGTCTTTGACGACCTTGCTGCGGTAATTGACTCCGCTATTGCCCTGAGCCGTGATCCGATAGTCCAACTTCAGCTCGAAGTCTTCAACTTGACCCCCGCTCCAGATCAGAAACGTGTTGCTGCGGAGGAGGGTGTCCGGTGTCACCTCTCCCACGATCATGCCGTCCTCCACGCGCCAATATGTGGGATCACCGCGCCAGCCCGACAGACTCTTGCCATCAAAAATCGGCGTGAAGCCGGGCCCGTCGCCCTTCGCCGGCCGAGGCATCAAGGGCATCGTCTTTGGTTCCGGCGGCAATGTCCGCTGCGCGGCAGAGGTCAAGGAAGGGAATATCGCCAAGGCGCCAGCGCCTGCGATGAATGTTCGACGTCCGGTCCGGTGTTCCATGATGTCCCCTTCAGATGCGGCCAGCAATTTACAGGAGTGGTCGCGGAAAATGCTGCTCGGCGCAAGCCGATCCGCTTGTCCAGGCTTAAGATGCGCCGAGTTAGGCGTGAACTTGCAAAATCAGGCCCGGCAGTTGGCAGGAAGCGATGCTCGGGGTCGCCACCCGCCTGGGGAACTGCTAATCAAGTCAAGGGCATCGCGGCGATCAAGACCGCGTGATCAGAGGATGAAGAGATGGCGAGCAGCAGCGATTATGGCTTCGGCCCGTTCCAATATCCGCGCGGGTGGTTCATGATAGGGGCCGCAGATCAGGTCATGGACCGGCCCGTGCCGGTGCGGTATTTTGGCGAGGATCTCGTCCTCTACCGCGGTGAGAGTGGCAGGGCTTACCTCGTTTCGGCCTATTGCCCGCACATGGGTGCTCATTTGGCGAACAACGCCACCAGTTACATCATGCGAGATGGCGATCAAATCCAGGGTGAATCCATCCGCTGCCCCTTCCACGGCTGGCGCTATGGCTCCGATGGAAAGTGCAATGATATTCCCTATTCCGACTTCATTCCCGGAACTGCGCGCCTCAAAACTTATCACCTGGTGGAACGGGCCGGAATATTGTGGGTGTGGCATGATCCTGAAGGGCTGGAGCCGGACTATGTTCTGCCGGACTTCGGCGGCCATTATGATCAGGCGGGGTGGGTGAACTGGAAGATCGATCATCTGGGCGACATCGACATTCACGGCTGTGAGATTGTCGATAACATGGCGGACCTGGGGCATATGTCGCCCATCCATGGAGCCGAACGCTGCATCTACTTCGCGAACAGATTTGACGGCCATGTCGTTCACCAGCTTTTTACCGCGGTGAACCGGGGCTGGGGAAATCTTCCGCCGACACTGAGCCAACTCGATACATGGTATACCGGGCCGGGCATTCTTCAGTCCGACATGAACAGCCACCTGCCGGTGTTCATGCTCGTCGCGCATACGCCGATCGAGGATGGCCGCACCCGTGTTTGGCACGCGACAATGGTACGGATGAGCGATGGCTCAGGGCCGCTGAGCGACGAGGAACGTCATGTCGCTTCGACATATCAGGACCAGTTGAGGGACGGCCTAGTCCAGGACGTGGAAATATGGGCCAACAAGCGTTCTAGCATACATCTGCTCACCGTGCCCGCAGATGGTCCTTATGGGCGGCTCCGCAACTGGTACAAGCAGTTCTACAATGAGCGCGACAAAGTGGCCAACATTCAGTCCCGCGTTAACGGAACGGTCGTCACGCTGGATCAAAGCTCCACATTGAAAGGCGGCGAAGCGGCCTGACCAGCTCGAAAAGCCGTATCTGAGCCAAATAAATGCAACGAATGTGTTTACTTCTTTGGTGTCGGCGGGATATAGCGGCGGCGGTCGTTCATGTCGCGCCCTGAACAGGGGGCGCAGCCAAGTCTCAAAGGGGAATCCTATGGTCCGCCATCATTTTTTGCTCGGGTTGCTCTGTGGATTGGTGTTCCCCGGGACAGCTTTGGCTTCGGATGTACCGCGGCTTCAGAGTGAAGGTGGACGGCATACATTCCTGGTCGATGACAAGCCCTACCTCATGCTTGGCGCTCAGGTCCACAATTCAAGCAACTACCCCGCGGTTCTTCCGCAGGTCTGGCCCGTCATGAAGGCGCTGAATGCGAATACGATCGAAATTCCCGTAGCATGGGAGCAGTTCGAACCGGTCGAAGGGAAATTCGACTATAGCTGGGTCGATACCTTGCTGGCACAGGCGCGCCAGAACGACATGCGGGTTGTCCTGCTGTGGTTCGGCAGCTGGAAAAATGGCGAATCCACCTACACCCCTGAATGGGTGAAGAACGACACGACCCGTTTCCCGCGCCTGATGCGGCGCGATGGCCGTCCTACGAAGACGCTGTCACCTTTGGGCGAAGCGAGCCTTGCTGCCGATCGGAAGGCGTTCACGATGCTGATGCGGCATCTGAAGCAATCGGATCCGAAGCACACGGTGATCATGGTGCAGGTTCAAAATGAGGTGGGGACGCATGGCGTTGCCCGTGATTATTCGCCTGCTGCTGACAAGCTTTTCAACCAAGCGGTTCCAGAAGCGGTCATGCGCGCCTCCGGCAAGCCTGCCGGGACTTGGGCCGAGGCCTTTGGCAAGGAAGCGGATCAGGCATTCGCTGCCTGGACATATGCGCGTTATGTGCAAGAGGTCGCCGCTGCGGGGAAAGCAGAGAAGAACCTGCCAATGTACACGAACGCGGCTGTGTTCGACGCGACGAGCACCATGATGGCCGCACAGGTCGGGAGCGGCGGGCCCAACTGGAATGTCTTGCCGATCTGGAAGACGATCGCGCCGGCGCTGGACCTGATAGGTCCCGACCTGTATCTGCCGATTGAAAAGACCTACCTTGGATTGCTTGACCGCTACACGCGACCGGACAACGCCTTGTTCGTCCCCGAAACGAGCAATGCTGCGTCGAGCGCGCGGTTTTTCTGGGCAGCCTTGGGCAGGGGAGCCATCGGCTGGGCGCCGTTCGGCATGGATGCCACCAACTATTCCAACTATCCCCTTGGTGCCCGCGAGTTGGACGCTTCAACGATCGAAGCGTTCGCCGCTCCCTACCGGCTGTTCAAGCCGATCGCGAGCGAATGGGCGGCGATCGCTGGAAAGCACCCGACCTGGGGAAGCTCAAAGGGCAGCGCGGGTGAAGAATCCACGTCGATGGGCCGGTGGAAAATCACCGCTATCTATGGCCGCAACAACTTCGATATCCCCGCCTGGCCCGGCATGGAGTCGCCCGCTTGGGCAAAGGAAGCTGTAGGTGGTGGGGTCGTCGCGCAATTGGGGCCAGACGAGTTCCTCGTTGCCGGGCAATATAGCCGTTTTCAGTTCACCCCGACCGACGCGGCTCTGAATGGTCAAATTTTGAGCGCTGAGGAGGGGACATTCGTGAACGGCCAGTGGAAGGCATCACGTCGCTGGAATGGCGACCAGACTTCCTACGGGTTCAATTTCAACGAGCAGCCGGCTCTGCTTCGGGTAAGGCTCTCGACATATTGAGGGTCTTACCCTCGATGCATTGAGCGTGGTCGGAACTGCTGTCGCCAGCAATTTCGACCCGTCCGAGCGCAGTGCAAATTAATTCCACATAACTGCACGTCAGTGGCCATATTAGCGCCGGGTCAGGGCAAACAATCACTATAAGGGTAAGCAGCTCTGCGGCTGCTACGGGCACGCCAGCGCGGCGATGAGCGGGTAGATCCCCGCTATTTCAGCGCTGATTGCTAGAAGCGGCGGTCTCCGGTTGCGTAACTGTCTGATCGATCACGCCGAAGACTGGTGCGCCCGCTTCATCCTCCATCCAGATGCTCACCCGGTCGCCCCGCCGCAGGAAAGGCGTATGCGGCTCCCCCTGAAGGATCGTCTGGACCATGCGCGCTTCGGCGATGCAGCTATAGCCAAGGCCGCCATCGGCTGCGGGCCGTCCGGGGCCACCGTCCGCGTCACGGTTGGACACGGTGCCCGACCCGACGATCGTCCCGGCGGCGAGCGACCGGGTCTTCGCCAAATGGGCGATCAGCATGCCGAAATCGAACGTCATATCGACTCCGGCATCAGCCCGGCCAAAGGGCTGGCCGTTCAGATCGACCTTCAGCGTGCCGTGCAGCTTGCCGTCCCGCCATTGCGCGCCCAATGTATCGGGCGTCACGAAGACCGGTGACAATGTGCTGGCGGGCTTCGACTGGTAGAAGCCGAAGCCCTTCGCCAACTCGCCTGGAATGAGGTTGCGTAGCGATATGTCGTTCACCAGGCCGACGAGCCGGATGAGGCCGCGCGCATCCTCCGGGCTGACGCCCTGTGGCACGTCATCGGTGACCACGACGATCTCCGCCTCCATATCGCAGCCCCATGACTCATCGGCGAGCGGTATAGGATCGCGGCAACCCAGGAAACTGTCCGACCCTCCCTGATAGACCAGCGGATCATGCCAGAAGCTGTCGGGCAGTTGTGCACCGCGCGCCTGCCGCACCAGTGCGACATGGTTCACATAGGCTGATCCGTCCGCCCATTGATAGGCGCGGGGCAGGGGAGCGGCCGCCTCCGCCTCGTTGAAGGGAAGGCTTGTTACCGCGCCGCTTTCAAGGTCGCGCGCAAGTGCTTCCAGCCGGGGCGCGACCGCCGCCCAATCGTCCAGCGCCGCCTGCAGGGTTGGAGCGATCGCCTGCGCATCGGCATAGGAGGACAGATCGCGGGATACGACGACAAGGCGTCCGTCTCGGCTTCCTTTCAGACTGGCGAGCTTCATGCCTTGGGCTCCTCATGCAGCCATTGCGCGTGGCGGGGCGCGCGCTTTGTACGGCTCCATTCCTCGAGCATCAGCGGCGCGACGCGCTTCAACTCCGCATATTGTTCAGCCGTGCCGATATTGGCCGCCAGTTCGATGCGATGGCCATTAGGATCGAAAAAGTAGATCGACTTGAAAACCCCATGCCAGGTGGGGCCGAGCACGTCGACGCCCTGCTCCTCGAGATGCGCTTTCGCGGCGAGCAGCGCGGCTTTATCCTCCACTTCAAAGGCGATGTGCTGGACCCAGGCGGGCGTGTAGGCGTCGCGGCCCATGGCAGGCTGGTTCGGCAGCTCGAAAAAGGCGAGGACATTGCCGCCGCCGCAGTCGAGGAAGACGTGCATATAAGGATCGTCTTCGCCGGTCGAAGGCACCTTGTCCTCTGCAAAGGCAGTGGTGAAAGTCATGCCCAGCATGCGGGCATACCAATCGACCGTCTCCTTCGCGTCGATGCAGCGATAGGCGACATGGTGAATGCGTTTGAGGTCTGGGACGGTCATGCCGGTTGCTCCACGTTCAGCGCGCCCCGCCGCATCTGATCACGTTCCATGCTTTCGAACAAGGCGGTGAAATTACCTTCGCCAAAGCCCTCATCCTTCTTGCGCTGGATGAATTCGAAGAACACAGGGCCGATCGTCGGCTGCGCGAAGATCTGGAGGAGGAGACGCGGGTCCCCCTCCTGCGTCGACCCGTCGAGCAGGATGCCGCGCGCCTGCAACTGCTCCACCGGCTCGCCATGGCCGGGCAGCCGCTCATCCAGCATCTCATAATAGGTGGCGGGCGGAGCGGCCATCAACGGCGTGCCCATCGCCTTCAGCCGATCCCAGGCGGCAACAAGGTCGTCGCACAACAACGCGATATGCTGAATGCCCTCGCCATTATAGGCGCGCAGGAATTCGTCGATTTGGCCGCCGCCGGTCTTGCCCTCTTCATTGAGGGGGATGCGAATTTTGCCGTCTGGCGCGGTCATCGCCTTGCTGGTGAGGCCGGTATATTCGCCCTTGATGTCGAAATAGCGGATTTCGCGGAAACCGAAGACACGCTCGTAGAAGCTCGCCCAGTGCGCCATACGCCCGCCATAGACATTGTGCGTCAGGTGATCGATGATCCTGAACCCAGCGCCGACAGGATGCCGCTCCACGCCTGGTTCATAGACGAAGTCGATGTCGTAGATAGATAGCGCGCCATCCTCGCCCTCATAACGGTCGATGAGGTAGATGATCGACCCGCCGATGCCGCGCACGGCGGGCAGCCGCAATTCCATGGGTCCGGTGCGCACCTCCACCGGCTCCGCGCCGCGCTCGATCGCCATGGCATAGGCCTTGGCCGCGTCCTTTACGCGCCAGCCCATGCCGCAGGCGGACGGGCCATGTTCAGCGGCGAAGTAAGCGGCCGGGCTGCGCGGTTCATAATTGGCGATCAGGTTGATGCCGCCTTGCCGCCATAGCTGCACATCCTTCGATCTGTGACGCGCGATCATGGTGAAGCCCATGGCGGTGAAAACAGGTTCCAGCAGGCCCTTTTCCGGAGCGCTGAACTCCACGAACTCAAAGCCGTCGAGCCCAAGGGGATTGTCGAGATCAATCATGCGCAAACTTCCTGAATCGATGGAGCCGACGATGATGAAATCCTAGCATATACGGTCGAAATTATGTTTCATTTGATAGAAAATCAGGGTGATATGAGATGAGGTCCAATCACAAAGCTGGCGTGATGGATGGAAATGCATCAAAGATTGCGCCGAGCTGATCGACTCTGAGCGGCTGCGATTCGCTCCTGTCAAAACAAGGAAGCCTCTGCCTGATGCCCATTCGTCCCATTGACGCGATCGATCGCAAGCTGCTGCACGAATTGCAGCGTGACGCATCGATCAGTCATGCCGAACTTGCTGAGCGGGTCGGCGCGTCGACCGCCTCATGCTGGAGGCGGATAAGGGCGTTGGAGGCGGACGGCGTGCTGGGCCGTCAAATCCGCCTCGTTGACCCGGCGCGGCTGGGACGCAGCCTCAACGTGCTGTGCCATATCAAGATCAAGAACCATCAAGCAGAAACAACCGAGGCATTCGAGACTTTCATCGCATCGCGTGACGAGATCATCGAATGCTATTCCATGTCGGGCGACTGGGACTATCTGCTACGGATATTGGTCGCGGATGTGGAAGAATATAATCACTTCCTGATGCGCACCGTCCTGCGCCATCCCACGGTCGCGACCGGGTCATCCCACTTCGCCTTGTCGCAGGTGAAATATACGACGGCGGTGCCGATCTGACCCATACCCTCATGCTCAATTATCGATTATAGACATGAAGCTATTGCGATCTTCGGCATCCGGCCTTGGCTGATGACAGGATTACAGGATGAGTACCGAAAATGAAGGCGCGCTGAAGCTGGTGACCGCGATCCTGGGTGAGGAGGATGGCCGCCGGATTGCCGCCATGCTGACGCCTATGCTGCCGGCCGGACATCAGGACCGGCCTGGCGTCACCCGCGCGCAGATGGCGGCCGCCATGAACATGCTGCTGTTCGCTGGATTGCTCGAACGAGTGCCGAGCGCCGCCAGCTATGTCGCGGACGCCATCGCTAGCGGCCGCCGCCTGTGTTTCGATCATGGCGCAATCCGCACCGTCGCCCTCGTCGATAAGGATACGGGCGCTCTGCCCCGCGGCGAATTGGCGTTCCGGCGCATCCTGGAACCGTTGGCATATGAGGATGTAGCGACCTATCCGCTTCCAGCCTTGCGCATGACCGGCCGCGCCTATCGTCATCGGGATTTTCCGGAAAGCATCCCGCAATTCTTCGTCAGCGAATTGCATGTGGACCAGTTCGACGAGGCGTTCGCCGCGGTCGCGGATCGCGTATTTGGCAGTTCGCAAGACCCCCTGGACGAAGAAGCGCTGGCCGCGCTGGATCAGTTCGCCGCGGGTGGAACCATTCCCTTCGACGTTGCGCGTGCCGTGCTGCCGACGCTGGTCGTTGCTTTCGGGCGACATCATGCGCCCTGCACGGTCGCCGATTATGAGGCGCTGCGCAGCGCATCGGCAGAGGCGGCGTGGATAGCGACGGAGGGCAATGCCTTCAATCACGCCACCGACCGGGTGGCCGACGTCGTCGCGCTAGCAGAGGAGCTGAAAGCGCTGGGTCGGCCGATGAAGGACAAGGTGGAATTTTCCCGCAATGGCCGCGTCCGCCAGACCGCTTTCAGAGCTGACATGGTGGAACGGGAATTCGTCAATGATCAGGGTGACATGTGCCATATGAAGGTGCCCGGCTCCTTCTATGAATTCATCAGCCGGGACGTGGACCCCGCCACCGGGAAGCTCGACCTCTCCTTCGACAGCGGCAATGCGACCGGCATTTTCCACATGACCAAGCAATGATCGCGGCGGCGCCCTCATCATGAGTGCGCGCTGCTGACCATTGCGCCTATTCCTTCGCCCGTTTCGAGGCTAGTCTGTCAGAACAACTGGCGGTTCCAGGCCTGACATGACAGACGAGCATATTTTCAGCGCCGATATCGGCCTCGACCGGGCGGTGGTGGAGGCTGCCAGCGCCGCGCCGATGCTGGATCAACTGCTGCAATGGTCCGCAGTCAACAGCGGATCGCGGAACCTGGCGGGGCTGGCGACGACGGCGTCGGTACTGACGGACGCCTTTTCCGTGCTGCCGGGCGACATGCAACTGCGCCCTGCGGCAGAGGTAACGTCGATCGCGCTGGATGGTCGGGAAGACGCCCTTGATCTGGGCGACAACATCCTGCTCACCGTGCGTCCCGATGCACCGCTGCAACTGTTGTTCACTGGCCATATGGACACGGTGTTTCCGGCAGAGAGCAGCTTTCAGCACTGCCGCAGGGACGGCGATCTGCTGAACGGTCCTGGCGTCGCCGACATGAAGGGCGGGATCGCGGTGATGCTGGCGGCTCTACGCGCGTTTGAAGCTTCGCCACTCCACCCGCGCATCGGCTATCAGGTCGTGTTGAACAGTGACGAGGAAATCGGTTCGCCCGGCTCCGCGCCGTTGCTGCGGGAAGCGGCGCGGGGAAAGCAGGCCGCCTTCACCTATGAACCGTCGGCACTGCCCGATGGCACGCTGGCGGGCGCGCGACCCGGGAGCGGCAATTTCTCGATCATCGTCACCGGACGCAGCGCGCATGCGGGGCGCAATCCCCGAGACGGCCGCAACGCGGTGCTGGCCGCCGCCGACATCGCCCTGCGGCTGGAACAGCTGGCGGGCGAAGGGCTGTCCGCCAACCCGGCGCGGATCGATGGCGGCGGCCCCAACAATGTCGTGCCCGACCATGCCATATTGCGCGTGAACATGCGGCCCGCGTCGGCCGATCGGCAGAAGATGGCCGAAACCGCGATGCAGGCGATCCTTGCGTCGGTAGCGCAGGCGCGGGAGGTCGCGATCCACCTCCATGGTGATTTCGGGCGGCCGCCAAAGACGCTCGACCGCCAAGCGCTCGCGCTGCTCAACCTCGTCAGCGATTGTGGGCGCAAGCTGTCACAGCAAATCGGCTGGCGCGACACGGGCGGCGTGTGCGACGGCAATAATATCGCGGCGTGCGGCGTGCCTGTGGTGGACACGATGGGCGTGCGGGGCGGATCAATCCACTCGCCCGACGAGTATCTGATCGTGCCGAGCCTTGGCGAGCGGGCGGCGCTGACCGCATTGCTGCTCTGCACCCTAGCCAGGCAGGGCATGCCCCGCGCGGCCTGAGCTCCTACTCCTGAGCGGAGCAGAAGCGGGCCATCGCTGCGCGCGCTTGCTATTCACGAGTATCAAGCGCAGATCAGGGTTATCGCCGAAGAAGAGAGGATCATGGATGAACCGTCTTGCGCGCGCCGGTCTGCTGCTGACTGCCCTTGCCGTACCTGCCTTGCCACTTGCGGCACAGCACTCTGAGCACTCTGAGCACGGGAAAACACAACCTGGCAACGATATCGCAGCCGCCGTTGCAGCGTCCAGCCGGACCGCCGCTAACACGGTTCGCGATAAATATCGCCATCCCGCAGAAACGCTCGCCTTTTTTGATGTTGAGCCAGCGCAGACCGTAGTGGAATTCAGCCCGGGCGGCGGCTGGTACACCGAGATACTCGCGCCTCTGCTGCGCGAAAAAGGGACGTTCTACGCGCTCCAGCCATCGGGCCGATATCTTGAGAACTATCGCAAGTTTCTCGCTGCCAAGCCGGCCGTCTATGACAAAGTAAAGCTGATTTCTTACCCTGACCAGGCCGCCATGATCCCTGCGGGCAGCGTCGATACGCTGCTTACGTTCCGCAACGTACATAATTTGGTGATGGCGGGCACGGAGGCAGCGACCTTCAAGGCCTTTTATGATCTTCTCAAGCCTGGCGGGACGCTTGGCATCGTCGATCACCGCCTGCCTGAAGACCGGGACAGCGCGCTCGAGAAGCAAAGCGGCTATCTCAAGGTCTCGACCATTCGCCGCTTGGCCGAGGCTGCTGGCTTCGAATATGTCGCAGCTTCGGAAATCAACGCCAATTCCAAAGACAAGGCTGACTGGCCCAAAGGGGTTTGGACCCTTCCGCCCACTTTCGCCAACGGCGATGTGGACAAGGCAAAATATCTAGCGATCGGCGAAAGCGACCGCATGACACTGAAATTCCGCAAGCCCGCCCCATAGGAATTGGCTGCTGTGCCTGTCCACGATCATGTTCTTGAGCGGCATGCATCTGTGCACGCCAAGGGCGCGTGCAGCACTTGCTAGCTGACGGAACCGATTGATGCAGTCTTTCGCATAATCCGACCTAGAGTGGTTCCATGGGATCTCTCACTTTCAGCATCAACGTCACGCTGGATGGCTGCATCGACCACCAGGCAGGCATTGCTGACAACGAAACGCACGCCTTCTTCACCCGCCTTATGGACCAGAGCGGGGCGATGCTTTGGGGGCGCGTCACATATGAGATGATGGAGAGCTACTGGCCATCGGTTGCGCGCGGCGACACAGACGCGCCGCCAGCGGTGCGCGAATGGGCCGTCAAGCTCGAAGCCAAGCCGAAACATGTCGTGTCATCGACGCGAAATGTCTTCCCATGGACCAACAGTCACCACGTCGCTGGCGACCTGCGGACGGGCGTGCAGAGGCTGAAGGACGCAACGCCGGGCGGCGTGTTGCTAGGCAGTGCTAAGCTCGCGGCTGAGCTGGACCGGCTGGGTCTGATCGACGAATATAGGTTCCTAGTTCATCCACGGATCGCTGGCCACGGGCCTACCCTCTATGAAAGCGGGCTGGCCAGCACGCGACGGCTCGAACTGATTTGGGCAAGCCCGCTAAGCAACGGCGTGGTCGCCATGCATTACCGGCGTGCAAGCTGACCTCCTCGTCTTCAGCCTGCGGTCTGGGCACCATCCACCGGCAGCGCGATGCCGCTCACGGTGCGCGCATCCGCCGAGCCCAGATAGACGATGGCACCGGCGACTTCGTCGGCCTCGATCAAATCACCCATCTTTGAAGCGTTGCGCATCAGGAGCGATATATCGACGCCTTCGGGGAGGATGCCGGTGGTCATGGGTGTCTTCACGCCGGTGGGGCAGATCGCATTCACGCGCACGCCCGCGCTTGCATATTCGATAGCCAGCGACTTGGTCAGACCGATGACCCCATGCTTTGCCGCGCAATAGGCGGTGGTGTAGGCGATCCCCACCAATCCGGCTGCCGAGCTGATATTGACGATGTTGCCTTTCGTGGCGACCAGATGCGGCATCGCCGATTGGCACAGGTAGAAGATGCTGGAGAGGTTGACCCGCATCATTCTTTCCCATCGCTCTTCGCTGAACATCGGCAGCGGCCCCCAATCCATGATCCCGGCGATGTTGCACAGCATGTCGATCCGTCCCGCCTTTTCGGCGGCAGTGGCGATGAAAGCGCGACAGGAGGTAGGATCACCAGCATCGAAGCCGATCACTAGCGGCGTGAACTGCGTATCCAGAGAGTCTGCCAAGGACCGAGCGCCCGCCTCATTGATGTCGCCCAGCACGAGCTGCGCGCCCTCCGCAGCCAGCCGCTGCGCGGTCGCCCTGCCGATCCCTGATGCAGCGCCGGTGACGATGACCAGCTTGTCGCGATAGCGCATTTTCTCTCCTTGAAATCCTTATCTTTGTCCGTCCGCCCGGGCCTAGTTTGATCGGCCTGAGAATGGCCTGCTTCCAGCCTTCATGTGGCTGGTTCAAAAGCCGACCGCCCTCTACCTCCAAATCAATTAGGCGCCGGGAAAAGCGCTCGTGCGCGACCCCCTCCATTTCGACGAGGCGGGGGAGTCTCAGCTACGCCATGCTGCGAAAAACCGGCGAAGGACCGGGGTGATGGAGAGAGCAGGATGAGCTTCGTGGGGAAGTCCGCAGTTGTGACCGGAGGAGGCTCCGGGATCGGCGCTTCTGCTGCGATGCGCTTGGCTGCGGAAGGCTGCAAGGTCGCCGTGGTCGACATCCGCATGCAGGATGCGGAGCGGATCGCGAGCCTGATCGAAGCGCACGGAGGCACCGCCCTCGCGATAGCTGGCGATGTCAGCCGGGAGGCGGACAACGAGCAATTCTTCGCCCAAGCCGAAGCCGCGCTCGACGGGCTCGACATGGCCTTCCTCAATGCTGGCGTGATCCAGCGCTATGGCCCGTTCGACCAGATGCCCGTCGAAGAATTCGACCGGATGATCGCCATCAATCTGCGCGGGCCCTATCTTGGCCTGCGGCAGGCGCAGCGACGTCTGCGCCCTGGGGGTGCAGTGGTGGTGACCGCCTCGGCTGCCGCGCTCACCGGCTTTTCGGATGCGGCGGGTTATAGCACTGCCAAACATGGCGTTGTCGGCCTGGTGCGCTCTGCAGCGCGCGAATTTGCCAGCCGTGGTCTCAGGGTCAATGCGATTTGCCCGGGCGGGGTGGAGACGCCGATGACCGGAGCGGAGCAGCAGGACAGCATCGTTGCGCCGGATCAATTGGGCACGCCGCCCTACCGCGGCAATCTCACCCCACAGATGGTCGCGGAAGTCGCGCTGTTCCTGCTCAGTCCTGCTGCGGCCGCTCTGAACGGCCAGGGGCAGCTTGTCGATGCAGCGCTGTTGTCCGCCTTCCCCCCTGCGCTCGAAAACCAGTGAAGCGGAGAAACCAGATCGTGCCGAAAGCCGCCATGGACGCCAAAATCAGCTACGACCCTGCCAATGTCGTCACTTCCGAAGTTGTGGTGATCGAGGCATCGCCCGCTCTGGTGTGGGAAGTCCTCACCGACCTCGATCGGTACGGCGATTGGAATCCCTTTTGCGTGAAGGCCACGTCCACGCTCGAAATGGGCGCGCCAGTCTATATGAGCCTCGTCAATTATCCCAATCCCGGGGCGTTGCTCCAGGGATGCGAATATATATGCGAACTCGAACCCGAGCGGAGGCTCGCCTGGGAAGCGCGCTGGCATGAGAACTGGCCCTATGCCGCCCGTCGCGACCAGTTCATCGATCCGATGGCCAACGGCCACTGCCGCTATTGGTCGACCGACGCATTTCTTGGTGAAAACGGCGTCCATGTCATGCGCTTTTGCGGGCCCTGGGTAAAACGGGCGTTCGACGACACTGCCCATGCGTTGAAGGCGCGGGCAGAAGCCCTGCATGCCGAAAGGATAGGGCGCTGATGTCCGGGCGGCTTGCGAGCAGGCCAGCGATGTGCGTTTCATCAGGAGGCGAGGACCGCGACACCGCGCGGGGCTTTCTGGGCTGGCGCATGGTGGCCATCGCGGCGGTCACGCAGAATGTAGCGGTGGGTCTGACCTTCGGCTCCTTTGGAACGCTGGTCCTGGCCATCGAAGAGCGGTTCGCGACGACCCGCACATTGTCCGCGCTTGGTATCTCGCTGGTCATCCTCATCTATTCGCTCAGCGCCCCTCTGATCAGCCCGTTGATCGCGCGGACATCGATCCGGCGGGTCCTGACCACAGGCGCGCTGCTGGGAGCGTCGGGCTATTGTCTGCTCCCTCTGGCAGGCAGCATTGGCCAGTTCCTCGGCATCTTTGCGCTGTTGATCTCACCCGGCTTTCTGCTGCTGGGGGTCATTCCATCCAACATATTGGCGAGCAATTGGTTCGTGCGGCAGCAGGGACGAGCTCTGGGCTTCGTGACCATGCCGGTGTTCGTCATGCTGGTGCCGATGATCAGTGCCTGGGGTCTCCATCATTATGGACTGACCGCCGTATTGGTGGGCGTAGGCCTCGCGCACCTGCTTGTCCTGCCACTTATGCCGTTCGTGATCGACCGTCCCGAACAGATCGGTCAGCAGCCCCTTGGCCACGCCGATGGGATCGCGCGCGCAGAAATACACCAGTTGCTTCCGTGGCGAACACTGCTCGCCCGCCCAGCACTGTGGCTCGTCACGCTGGCAGTCGGCATCGTAGTGGGCGGCGGCGTGCTGAAGGCCGCGCATATGGTGCCGCTCATCATGGGGCAGGGTTGGAGCCTGGAGGAAGCCTCCTTCCTCTTCGCCCTGTCCGGGGGCACCGGTATCCTGGGAGCGATGGCCTTTGGCTGGCTGGCCGACAGATTCGGTCCGGGCAGAGCATTGGCCGCGAACAGTGTGGTGCAGGGATTGGTGTGGTTCATCTTCCTTCAGCCCGCGCCCTATTGGCTGCTGGTCCTGGACGCGGTCGTCGTGGGGGCATGCGGGGGCGGCATCGCGGCGGCCCAAGGGGTGTTGCTCACCAGATTGTTCGGACCACGCAACTTCGCGCAAGTGATGGGCATGGTGACGATGTTCACCGTTCCCTTCACCTTCGGCGCCGCCCCGCTCGCGAGCGCGCTTTTCGATGCCACGCACAGCTACTGGACGCCGATCGCGCTCCAGATCGCGGGCTTCGCTCTCGCTGCCGTCATTTTCCTGATCCTGCAGGCCCGCGGCGCTGCACAACTGCCGAATATGGAGAGATAAACGTGATATTGAAGGACAAGGTCGTCATCGTGTCAGGCATTGGGCCTGGCCTGGGACAGGAACTCTCGTCGCTGGCGGCTGCCGAAGGGGCCCATGTCGTGCTGGCCGCGCGTACCCCCTCGAAGCTGGACGCAGCGGAAGCCATGATCCGGGAAGCGGGACATGATGTGCAAGTCCTGAAAGTCCCCACCGACATTTCGAGGCGGGACGATGTGGAGAGGCTGGTCGATGCAACCGTGGAGCGCTTTGGCCGTGTCGATGGCCTTATCAACAGTGCCTATATCCCGGGTGCATTTACCGATGTTGTCGATGCTGACCTCGACGAATGGCGGCGGACGTTCGACGTAAATCTGTTTGGCACCGTTGGGCTCTGCCAATCCGTCATTCGGCAAATGCGCCAGACGGGCGGAGGCGCCATCGTCAATGTGAACACGCAAGTGACGCGCAAAGCCTGGGTGCAGCAGGCCGCCTATGCCACGTCCAAGGCTGCGCTCGCCATGGCGACGGTGCAGATGGCGACGGAGGTCGGGCGCTGGAACATCCGTGTCAACTCCACCTTCATGGGTTGGATGTGGGGACATTCGGTCGAACAGGCGCTCGATTACATGGCAAAGGAAAGTGGCCGGAGCGTCGCTGAACTGAAGGCGGAGCAGGAGCGGGGCATCGCCCTTGGCCGAATGCCGACCGATCGTGAATGCGCGCGGCCGATTATCATGCTGCTGTCTGACTATTGCTCCGTGGTGACGGGCGCCAGCCTCGACATCAACGGCGGCGAATTCATGCCGGGTTGAAGGAGGGGATGTTGGAACTATCCACCATGCGCGTCGCGGACTTCATCGATCCGGGGCAGATCGCCGCGCGCAGCGATGCGACGCGTCCCGTGCCTGCAGCCGGAGAGGTGATCGTTGCTGTCGAAGCTTGCGGCATTTGCGGGTCCGATCTGCACATGTTCCGCAACGGCAGCTATCGTGATCAACTCGTCCGCGCGACGCCAGAGGGCTATCATGTCCCCGGCCACGAATTCGCGGGGACCATCGACGCCATCGGCGAAGGCGTGGTGGGATGGTCAGTCGGTGAGCGCGTGGTCGGCGTGACGGGTCTGGGCGGCGGCATGGCCGATTATGTGGCTGTGCCCGTCAACCCATTTCAGCTGGTGCGCATGCCAGAAGGCGTGGACATGATTGAGGCAGCCACTACCGAACAGTTGGCCGACGGCCTTCAAATGGTGCGCAAGGCCGCGATCAAGCCGGGCGAGCATGTCGTCATCTTCGGTGTCGGCATCATCGGGCTGAGCGTCATCCAGGCCATTCGGGCGCGCGGGATAGAGGCTGGGCAGGTCATCGCGGTCGACGTTCATCAGGCACGACTGGAGGCCGCTCTGGCGCAGGGCGCGACTGCCGTGGTCAACGCCCGCGACGGGGACGTCTTCGATCAGGTTGCGGCAATCACCGGCATGGAAGAAGGCTATCAGGGCAAGTCCGCGCGGATCGGCGCGGTGATCGATTGCGCGGGCTACATCAAGCATATGCCCGGTCCTCCGCCGCTGGAAACCGCGCTGCGCCTCATCGACTTGGACGGCGGAAGGATCGTTTGCTTTGGCGCCTATGAGGACCGGATGACGATCGACTTTGGTCCTATGATACAGAAGCAGCCGACAATTATGGGATCGAACGGCTATGCGGCCGAGGAACTGGTCGAAGCCTTGGCCTATATGGCTGAGCGCAAGGTCGATCGTGCGTCTCTCATTTCCCACCGCTTCCCGATCTCGCAAGCACCCCAGGCCTTCGCCGCTCAATGTGCGCCGGAAGCCATCAAGGTGATGCTGACGATGGAAAGGAACTGACGAGGTGGAAGCGTTCGACGAGGAAGTGGACGTCCTGATCGTGGGTTCCGGGGCTGCGGCGCTGACCGCTGCCATTATCGCCGCAGACAATCGCGCGAAGGTGGCGCTCATAGAGAAGGGCGATCAATTCGGCGGGACCTCTGCCACGTCGGGTGGCGTAATCTGGATTCCTGCCAGCCATCTTGCCAAGGCCGCAGGCGCCGATGACAGCCCGGAAGAAGCCGCAAGCTACATAACGGCGTTGGCAGGCGACGATGCCGAGCCGGAGCGCATCAGGGCCTTTGTCGAAAACGCCCCGCGCATGCTGGCCTATATGCAGGAGCGGACGGAGGTCCGCTACGCCTCTATTCCCTACACCGACTATCATGCCGAACTGCCGGGCGGAAAGATGGGCTGGCGCAGCCATGACCCTCAGCCGATAGATGGGCGGCGACTGGGCGCGGATCTTGCGCGGCTGCGGCCGACCCATCCTGCGGGTATGCTGTTCGGCCGGATCAGCTGGACGGCGGCAGAAGCAGCACCGATGATAACGCGCATGCCCGGTTGGCAAAAAATGCTGACCCGCGCGCTTTGGCGGCATTATTCCGATGTCGGACAGCGCCTCCGCTCCACGCGCAGTCGGTTTCTGACTTCAGGCAATGCCCTGCTTGCACGGCTGAAGCTCTCGCTGGACGGTCGTCAGGCGGAGATACGCTATCGTCACGCGCTCATCTCCCTGATTGAGCGGAATGGCCGTGTACAAGGTGCGGTGGTGCAGACGCCAGCTGGAACGCTCCGCATCGCCGCGCGGCAAGCCGTCATATTGGCGGCCGGCGGCTTTGAACGTGATGCGGACATGCGGCGGCGCTACCTGACCGGATCGGCCAATCCGGAATGGTCCGGCAGCCAGAACGGCAACACAGGCGATGCGATCCGTGCCGCCCAAGCTGTAGGCGGAGCCACGCGGCGGATGGATTCGGCTTGGTGGGCACCGACGATCAAGGTTCCCGGCGAGGATCGCGCCCGACCTCTCTTCTTCGAGCGCTCGCTGCCCGGATCCCTCATTGTCGATGCCAAGGGCCGCCGCTTCCTCAACGAAGCAGCTTCATACCACAAGGCAGGCGAAGCCATGCGCGATGCGGGCGGAGGGCAGGCCTGGGTGATTTTGGATGCACGGTTCAAATGGCGCTACCCGATGGGACCGTTGATGCCGATGATCCCCAGCTGGATGCATCCAAAGGCTGTACGGCGCATATTGCGCAAGGCGAGCAGCATAAGGAAACTCGCTGTGCAGATCGGGGTCAGCCCGGACGTGCTGGAGAAAAGCGTTGCCCGCTTCAACCATCATGCCAGCCGTGGAGAAGACCCGGATTTCAGCCGCGGTCAGCAACCCTATGACCGCTACTATGGCGATCCGAAGGTGAGCCCCAATCCTAACTTGTTGCCGCTGGAAAAGGCGCCCTTTTATGCTTTGCCCGTCAATGCGGGGGACATCGGCACCAATGGTGGGCTTGCGACGGATGGGAACGGCCGGGTCGTGGATGACATGGGGTCGCCGATCGAGGGCCTTTATGCCGTCGGCAACAGTGCGGCGTCGGTGACCGGGCGCTCCTACCCGGGTGCCGGGTCAACGATTGGGCCAGCCATGACCTTTGGCTACATCGCCGCGCGGCATGCCACGGGTGCGAACTAGCGGGCTTCTGCTTTGCTGCGGCCTTTGTCCATCGGCTTCCCTTGAATTGATCAATTAGCCTGTCCGCCTCTTTGCTACATCGAAAAAAGGAGAGGGTGAATGACCAGCAGCGCAAATCGCGATCTGTTCGTAACAATGTTGACGGCGCTGGGCCGAAAGGACTTTGATGAAGTCGAACGCTGCCTGGCCGAGGATATCCTGTTTGAATGGCCATTTCCCGTCATGGATGGCTTCCCAGTGGAGCATCGCGGCGCACGCTGGTTCCTGGAAGCCATGCAAGCGAGCTGGCGCGACTTTGACGACTATGCCTATCGCATAGAAACCATCCATGACCTGGTTGGAGATGACCAGCTGATCGCCGAATACAGCTCGCACAGCCGGTATATCCCTACCGGCGCCCCATATTCCAATCGCTACATCAGCGTTTTCGATTTTGCTGGCGGGCGGATCACCCGTTGGCGGGAATATGTAAACCCACGCGTCGTCGCCCAAATATTGGGCGAAGGAGCGTCCTGGAGCGAGGACGGCGGAGCACAGCGCCGGGTCTAATCGATTTCGACGTATCCGGGCCGAACGCAAGATGATGTCCTGCATTACACCCCGCGCGTCCCGACTGCCTGGTGGCGGACAGAGGAATAAAGAAAGAGAGTGGATCATGGAAAAGGCAATGTTTCCGGAGGGCGCTGCCCTTGTGTTTGGCGGCAGCGGCGGCATTGGCCGCAGCGTTGCGCAGAGTTTCGCGGAAGCTGGGGCTGACGTCGCGATCGGCTACCACAGCAAGGCGGATGCTGCGCAATCGCTTGCCAGTCAAATTGAAGCAATGGGGTGCAAGGTTTCGGTCCATCGCGGCGACGTGCGCGATCAGGCACAGGTAGAGGCCTTGTTCGAGGCAGCTGTAGCCGCGCACGGCCGGGTCCATACCATTGTCTGGGCCGCCGGGCCTCTCGTCGATCAGGTGATGATAGGCGATATGACGCATGAACAATGGCGCCGGGCCATTGATACCGAGGTGCATGGTTTCTTCAACGCCGTGCAGGCTGCGCTGCCGCATTTCCGCGCGCGTGGCGGCGGCTCCTTCGTAACGCTTGGGTCCGCTGGCCATATGCACTGGCCGGAAAAGGATGGTCTGTCCGTCGCGCCGAAGGCGAGCAATGAGTCGCTGGTGCGCGGCATCGCCAAGGAAGAAGGTCGCAACAACATCCGCGCCAACAGCGTGCTCGTGGGCGTGATCGAAGCGGGCATGTTCCTGGAACTCACCCGCCAGGGCGTCTTCGATACCCAATGGGTCGCCGAGGTGCAGAAGGGCCTGGCGCTCAAACGCTGGGGCCAGCCCGAGGAGATCGGCCACGCTGCCGTATTCCTGGCGTCCAATCGTGCCGCTTATGTGACGGGACAGCAGATTAACGTCTCGGGCGGCTACGGCATCTGACGCGGCAGGAGAGGGATAATCATGGCTTACCGCCACCTCCTCGCGCCCGGACGCATCGGCGCCATGCCGCTGCGCAACCGCATCTTCATGACGCCGATGGGATCGAACCTGGCGGACGAGGATGGCATCACGGGTGACCGGCTGCGCGCTTATTATGAGGCGCGGGCGAAGGGCGGCGCGGCGCTTATCACCATGGGTTCGGTGTCGATCGGCTATCCCGAGGGATCGGGCAACTGGCGGAACGAAGCGATCTCCGACGAGCGGCATGTGCCCGGCGTCAGGGCGCTAGCCGATGCGGTTCATGCGCATGGTGCAAAGCTCGCGATGCAGCTTCAGCATGCGGGGTTGGTCGCCATGAACGACATGCTCGCCGGGCGTCCGATCTGGACGCCCTCCATTCCAGCGGTCGGCAAGAGCGACGGCGACATGATGGAGGGCTTCCTGGAAGATGAGCTGGCGATCTTCACCGCGCCCTTCGCGGCGATGGGGGAACCCAATTACAAGGTGATGACGGCGCAGGATATCGAGCAGCTGGTGCAGATGTTCGCTCGCGCTGCCGAACGGGCGAAGCGGGCGGGGGTGGATGCGGTGGAAATCCATGCGGGGCATGGATATCTGATCTCGTCATTTCTGAACCCATTAATAAATCAGCGAAAAGACGAGTATGGCGGATCGATCGAGAACCGGTCGCGTCTTCTTTGTGAGATCATTCATGGGATCAGGTCCGCCGTGGGTCCCGACATGCCGATCTGGCCGCGTCTCGACAGCCAGCATTTCCTGATCGACGGCGGCATCACCGTGGAAGACGCCGCCACCACTGCAAGGCTTGCCCAGGAAGCGGGTGCCGACGCCATCCATGTGTCCGCTGACGGGCATCCTGGGCGCGGCCTGACCTATTCGACCGGCCACGCCACCGACATCCGCAACGGCTTCGTCGAGGCAGCCGCGAGGATCAAGGCGCGGGTGGACATTCCCGTCATCTGTCCGGGGCGGATCGAGCCCAAGGACGCCGACCGCTTCATCGCGGCGGGTAAGCTTGATTTCGTGACGATGGGCCGCAAGCTGCTGGCCGACCCCGCATTACCCAACAAATTGAAAGCGGGGCAGGCCGAGGCGGTGCGTCCCTGCGTCTATTGCTATACCTGCATCAGCCAGATTTTCTTCAGCCGCCCGGTCAAGTGCGCGGTCAACCCGGAGACAGGGTTCGAACGGGAAAGGGGGCTGCATCCTACGGCGCAGGCTCGGCACATCGCTATTATCGGCGGCGGTCCCGCAGGCATGGAAGCCGCGCGGAGAGCGGCGGCAAGCGGCCACCGCGTGACCTTGATCGAGGCAACCGGCGGGCTCGGCGGAACAGCGCGCTTTGCTTCGATCGCCTATGCGCCCAATCAGGGCATCGTCGACTGGCTGAAGCGCGAGATAGCAGCGCAGCCCAATGTCAGCATCCGCCTCAACACACGGGCCACGCCTGAACTGCTGAGGGAAATCGCGCCCGACGAGGTGATCGTCGCGACCGGCGCGCGGCGCGAACTGCCGCCGATCCCGGGCGCCGACCGCGACAATGTATTCAGTGGCGACGAGATGCGCAGCCTGATGCTGGCACAGGATCTTGGCCAGCTGAACGGCAAGATCGACGGCAAGACTCGCCTGATGATGCGCGCGGGCAAAGTGACCGGCCTAACCGCTCGTCCCGGCTTCGTCCGCGCGGCCAGCGACTTCTGGATGCCTTTTGGCAAGCAGGTCGTCATCATCGGGGGCGAACTGGTCGGCCTGGAACTGGCGGAGTTCCTGGCCAAGCGCGATCGCCGGATCGTCGTGATCGACGAAGCCTCCCGCATGGGCGCAGGGCTTCAGGTGGTGCGGCGGTGGCGTGTGCTTGATGAATTGAAGCATCTGAACGTCAAGCTGCTGCCCGGTGTCACCGACATCGCCATCGGCGAACGCACCGTCAGCTACGTGAACGGATTTGGCCAGCGCCGGACCGTGGGCGCGGACCAGGTCATCATCGCGAAGGGCGCGCAGGGCGATGCGCGGCTGGCGGACATGTTGCGCGAGGCTGGTTTTCAGGTGCGCAGCATCGGCGACGCCAATGGCGTCGGCTATATCGAAGGCGCGATGCAGGATGCGGCGGATGCCGTCGCCGCGATCGGATGAAGGGAGGCGGCATGTTCGATTTCAAAGGGCGTCATGTGCTTGTCACCGGCGGGAGCAGCGGCATCGGCGCGGGCATTGCGAGTGCCTTCATGGAGGCCGGTGCGCGGGTGACGATCACCGGCACGCGAGAAGCGGTCGAACCGCAGTTGATCCCTGCCGGCGCAGAATATCACAGCCTGCGCCTGGAGGATCGGGACAGCGTCCACGCACTCGCAAACAGCCTCGGCAAGCTCGACATATTAGTGAACAATGCGGGCGGAACTTCGATGCCGGAGGATTTCGACGCGGCCATAGACGCCAACCTGAAGGGGGTGCATGCCCTGACCAGCGCTTGCTTGCCCCTGCTGGAGCAGACCGATCATGAAGGCGGCGGGGCGGTGGTGATGATCGCATCGATGATGGCGATATTCGGCAATTCCATGTTTCCCGGCTACAGCGCCGCCAAGGCAGGGATGCTGCTCCTGACCAAATCGCTGGCACAGCAATGGGGTGGCAAAGGGGTTCGCATCAATGCGCTGGCGCCGGGCCCTGTTCGCACGCGCATGACCGAGCGTTATGCCGACGATCCTGTTTATGGCCCGGCGACCGCGCAGCGCATGGCGCTTGGCCGTTGGGGAGAGCCCAAGGACATCGCTGGTCCCACATTGTTCCTGGCGAGCCCCGCGGCGGCATTCATTACCGGAGAATGTCTGGTGGTGAGCGGTGGCTACATGATCGCAGAGGCGTAAGGGCCGCTCGGCTGCTGCGCAATTGGCAACATCTGATCAAGCCTCTACCATGCTGGAAACGGCCGCACAGGGCCGGTGCGGGAGAGGCACGAAGATGACCGACGAAGCGAGCAGGCGGATGGAATTTTCGCGCCTGATGCTGGCCTTGAACCAGGGGTTGCTGGGCGATGACCCGTGGCGCGAATTTCTGTTGATGCTGCGCGACCAGACCCATGCCCGTTACGGAACGCTGATCCTGACGCCGCCGGATCTTTCGCTCACCACGATGATCACGCCGACTGCGACCAGCGAGTCCATACAGCGCTATCTGGACCGCTATCTGGAAATCGATCCGTTCGTGAACCTGCCCGAGGGCAAGGTCATGACGCTGTATGAATATGTGGGAGAGGCGGCGCTCAAGAACTCGGCCTATTACAAGGAATGGATTGAATCCATGGACGGGTCCCATGTGCTGGGCGTCGACCTGCGCATGAGCGGCGGGTTCGAAGCGCGTCTGCGCCTGACCCGTGCTCCGGGCGGCGATCCCTTCAATCGCGAGGAAACCAGCCGGGTAGAGGAAATTGTCCCGCATCTGCGGCAGGCGATCGAATTATATCAGAGACTGGAAACATCCAGATCCGAACAGGCCGTGATGATCGGCGCGATCGAACAGTTCGCCGTCGGCACCGTCATTCTGGACCATGATCTGAAGGTGTTGAAGGTCAACGAGGTTGCGGCATCAATCCTGGCGGATGGCGACGGCATCGGGCTGGTGGGAGGCCGTGTCGCCCTTACCAACCCGTCACGCGACGCCGAATTCCGCAAGAGGCTGAAGGCGGCCGCGTCGGAATGCGGCAACGGGGGAGGCCGGTTCGTTTTCCTGGCGGAGCGTCCTTCCGGTCATCGCGACATCGGAATGGTCGTGCAACCGGTGCAGATCCCCGGGTTCATGCATACCGGCAGTTCGCCTGCACTCGCGCTGTTCCTTGGCGACCCGGAGCGGCAGTGCGTCGTGACAGCAGATGCCGTGCGCAAGCTCTTCAACTTCACACCGACCGAGGCGTCGATTTCCGCATCGCTCGCAAATGGTGTGTCAGTCATCGACACCGCGCACCGGCTAGGCATTGCTGAAAACACGGTGCGATCACATCTGCGGTCAATCTTCGCCAAAACGGGGGTCGCCCGGCAATCGCAGCTTGTTCACCTGATCCACACCAGCATGCCGGAACTGACGCTGCCGCGTGGCTGATCTCTTCGATTTGACTTAATCGATATGGAGGTGTCGTCCCTCCCTTAGCTGCGCGATGCTCCTCGAGACGATCTGCTGAAGGCAGACGCGAGACGAGGAGAGGATGGGCTGCCACAAGGCGCCTCATGGCCAACGCGAATAGGTCGGATTGCGATCCTCGCGAATGCGCGCCATGCGGATCAGCCGGGCAGCCTTAGCCACCCCCTCCGTTCGCGACGCAGCCAGTGATGCCTTCGTCGGGCGCTGGCGTAGAGAATGGGGAGGAACAGCATGTCTCGAATTTTCTGTTGCGCATTATTGAGCTGTGTCGCGCCGAGCGCCCTCATGACAGGTGTCGCCCGTGCGCAGGACAGTGCTCCAGCAGCGGGCAGGGCCGAGGCTGGCCTGACCGACATCATCGTGACGGCGCGCAAACGCTCTGAAAATATCCAGAATGTTCCAACCGCCGTCACTGCAATGGATGCGAAGCTGATCGCGGATCTCCAGATCGAAAGCTTTCAGGATGTCGGCAAGACGGCACCGAACGTGGTTATCCAGAAGCAGGCCGGATCGCCGACCGCGCCCCAATTCAATATTCGCGGCGTATCTTCGGGATCGATCAACTTTCAGATCGATTCCGGCGTCGCTCTCTATCTTGATGGTGTGTATCTAGGACGGCCGGGCAATTCCGCATTCGACCTCGCAGATATCGAACGGATCGAAGTGCTGCGCGGACCGCAGGGCACTTTGTTTGGCCGTAACTCCACCGGCGGCGCAATCAGCTTCGTGACGGCAGGGCCGACCGGCAAGTTCGGCGTAGTCGTTGACGGCACCATCGGAAATTACCAGCGGCGGCGGGGGCGAATTACCGTCAATACGCCGGAATGGAATGGCTTGTCCGCCCGCGTTACCTATGTGCATGATGAAAATACAGGCTATGTGAAGAATAGCGGTCCGCGCAGAACCTATCTGTTTCCGGAACCTTTCGGGCCGCAAACCAGCGCGGACAGTTTCGGCGCGAACAATAATGAGTCCGTTTTCGCGGCGGTACGCTATACCGGCATCGACAATCTGACGCTCGACTATCGGTTCGACTATGCCGATCTGGTGACGACGCTCGATGCGATGCAGTTGCTGAACGGTGGGGCGGCGTTTGGCGCGATCACCAATTTTCCCAATCAACCTGCTCTGGGCGGAACGGCGGTCGAAAGTTTGAAGCGGTTGGACCGCGTGCCGATCGACGGTTTGGCTGCCGCGAGCCAGAAGACCTGGGGACATAGTCTTACGGCGGTCTATGACTTAAACGATGCGCTCAGCGTCAAATATATCGGGGCTCTTCGCGGCTTCAAGGTGAACAGCACTTCCGATCTCGATGGCAACGCGCTTGTCGATCCTTATGGCGGGACGGGCGGTTATTTCCAGGCATTGGGCGCAGTACGTTATGCCAAGCAGCGGCAATGGTCCCACGAACTCCAGCTGCTGGGCCATATGGACCGGTTGGATTTCGTCGGCGGCCTGTTCTACTATCGCGAGAAAGCCTTCCTCAACAGCCCGGTAATCTTCGGCCTGGTGGCGCAACCCGGCCAGCCGATCCCGATCGTCAATCCGGACAGCTATCTGGCCGGCGGCGACCTGTTGCGAGTGCTCAACAAATCTTACGCCGCCTATGCCCATGTGGATTTCCGGTTGACCGACGAGCTGGAGCTGAGCGCGGGCACGCGCTATTCCAAGGATGATCGAACGGAGAACGACCTGCTGGCGGCTCCGCGTACCCCCACCGTGCCGCGCGGCAGCTTCCGGGCGAAGCAGGGACGCTTCGACTATGACGCCTCCATTCGTTACCGCTTCGCGCCCGATAGCAGCGTCTATGCCAAGTTCACCACCGGGTTCGTTTCAGGCGGCATCTTCCATGGCGCGGAATTCGAGCCCGAGACGATCAAATCCTATGAAGTCGGCCTTAAATCGGAATTCCTGAACCGGCGCGTCCGTGTCAACCTTGCGCTGTTCCAGGCGGATCGCAAGGCGCTTCAGGTTACCGGCTTCGATCCCAACCAGGGCGGCAACATCCTGCTCAACACTGGCACGGAGCGGGCGCGCGGTGTCGAGGTCGAAACCACCGTGGTGCCGGTGGATGGCCTCACCCTCAATGCCAATTACGGCTTCACCGATGTGGAGCCCAAGGCGGAATCGTCCAATCCCGCCGCGACGCCGGTGCGGTCCTACCAGCCCCGGCATACCGCCTATCTCGCGACGCAATATGAAGCGGCGGCCTTCCCGGACGGCACGACGCTGAGCTTCCGGGTGGATGGCCAATATGAGGGCAAGCATTACCGGCTTCAGTGCCCGATCGGCGCGTTGCAATCGCCAACGGAGGGCTGTCTGGGGAGCGGAGACGCTGCGCTTGATCGTGCGCTGGTTATTCCTTCGAGCTGGCAGATCGGCGCCCGCATGACCTTTGCCGATATCCCGCTTGGCAGTGTGAAGGGGCGGATTTCGCTGTGGGGCAAGAACCTCAACAATTCGGACAAGCCGGAATTCCTCTTTCCCGTATTCGATACCTGGACTGTCGGAACCTTCCAGGCGCCGCGCACCTATGGCGTCGATTTCGGTGTGGAGTTTTGATGGGACCGCGTTTCAACCTTATCGCAAATCTTGAGGATTGGTCATGACGATACGGCTCGAAGACATAGAGCTCATCAAGCAGCTGAAACATAAATATTGCCGGTATCTGGACACGGCCGATGCGGAAGGCCTTGCCTCCGTCCTTACGGAAGACATCGTCGTCGATTATGTTGGCGCCAGTTATCACTTCCATGCCGAGGGCCGCGATGAGGTGGTGTCTCTGCTCCACGCGGCCTTCCATGAGGACTTCGTCGGTTGCCATACCGTGCATCAGCCCGAGATCAACGTGACGAGCGATGATCGGGCGGAGGGCCGCTGGACGCTTACCGACTATGCCATGGACTTCCGTACGGGCATGGAAACGAGCGGTGCCTGCCTCTATCGTGACGAATATCGCAAGGTCGATGGCCAATGGCAGATCGCCCGGTCCTCCTACCGCCGCCTGTATGAGCGGATGGAAAAGCCTGCGGTGGCGCCCAATTTCACGTCGCGCTATCTCGCTGAAAAGGCGGCCAATCCGGAAATCTGATGGCGTGGGTGCTGATCGAGGGGTAAGCGGAGCGGCTCATGCATGTCCCATCATGGCGGATTCGGACATGAATTGGGCTAATGCTTCTACGCAGTCTTCGCGGGCGTGCGCCGCGTCGCTTAGCAGCTGTTCAATCCTCCGCTCACCCGATCGCGCGGGGGGCACATATGCAAGCGACCAGGTGACGAACCGGCGGCAGGGATATGCGCCCTCTGCGATGGTGCGGATATCTTCGTGCCGAAGGTCATCGAGGATGATCCGCTGCAATGTGCCCACCGAAGTTGCGGGGCCTTCAAGATATTGCGCGAAATGGCGGCCGGTGAACAGCAGTGCGCCCGTGACCTGGAGCTTGCGATTGCGAGGTATCGAGTCCCTGACGATATCCGCCACCAGCTCATCGGACTCGTCCTCGGCAAGCCTGCTCGTGCTGATGTAGAACCATCGGAAAATCATTTAGCGAACTCCCGGATTGTCGATCGTCATTACAGGAGAAGCGGCTGCCCCGTCTCCAACTCACTAGGGTTAAGCAGAAAGTCCCAACCGTGGGCCCAGCCTTTCGCTCAGCTTCGCTTCATCTTTCGTGGGGCACGTTCGGCTTCACCGCAAAGTTGGGGAGAGATGATGTCCGTTGCTAAATTGTCTTTGGCATTGAGCCCGCTGATGCTCCTCCATGCCTGTGATCGAGAGCCGCGCGACCCGCGTGGCGTTGGTCATGATGAAACGCTGCTGTCCGTCAGCGCAACGGGACAGGGCGACACGCGTCCTGATCAGGCACAGTTCCAGGCCGGTATCAATAGCTGGGCGAAATCAGCCGCCGAAGCCACTGCCGCGAACCAACAGCTGATCGGAAAGATCGTGGACGCTCTTTCCGGTGCAGGGATAGCGGAGAAGGACATCCAGACACGGAGCCTGAGTGTACAACGGCTCGATTGGGGCGATCGCAAAGGCCAATATCAGGCTAGCAACATCATCAACGTAACCGTGCGGGACGTTGATCGGGCATCCGCCGCAGTGACAGCGGCTACCACGGCGGGTGCCAATGTCCTGAGCGGTCCCGATCTGCGCATGGCTGATCCGGAGAAGGCGGCGAACTCCGCATACACCGCAGCGTACAAGGCCGCGCATGCGCGCGCTGAGGCCTATGCCGATGCGGCAGGAATGACTATCGCGCGCGTGCTGTCGATACGCGATGCAGGCGGCACCCAAGGGAACCGCTATCTGCCGGGTGCGGTGCCGGTAGCGCCCCCACCGATCGCGGTTGAACAATCCGCCGCCAACGCTTCGAATGTGCCGTTGATGCCGGGGCAGACAACGAGCACAGTCGCCGTGCAGGTGGATTTCGCACTCAAGCCGAAATAAGCGCTCTACCCAACCGCGATCGAAGCGGGCGTTTGCAAGAACGCCGATCATGTTATTTGTACTTTGCGTAGCCGTGACTTTAGGAGGGGTGGCATGCTGGGCCTTCGCAACAGCAGGCCGGTCCACTAACGCCGAGCGTGACGAGAAAATTGGGAGAGAGTAGATGAGCGGTCGATTGAGCGGCAAACGGGCCATGATCCTTGGCGTCGCTCCACAGAATGTCGGCGCCGCCATCGCGCGTACCTATATCGATCATGGTGCACAGGCCGTCATTGCCGGTCGCAGAACGGAACCGCTGCAACAGATTGCGGACGAGATCGGGGCGGAATGGGTTGCCTGCGACATCACCGACGAAGCCAGTCTCAACAAGGCGGTGGAGGATGCCGCCGACAAGATGGGCGGGCTCGACATCGGCGTCAACAGCACTGGCTGGGGTTTGCTCAAGCCGTTTCTGGAAACAAGCCGTGACGAATTGGAGCGCATGGCCGCTGTCCAGTTCACCGGGCCGTTCCAGTTTTTCCAGGCGCTGGTGCGGAACATGCAGCATGGCGGGTCGATCATCCAAATCTCATCGGTGACGGCGACGATCATGTTTGAGGATCATGCCGCCTATATGGGCACCAAGGCCGGTATCGATCACGTGATCCGCACGATTGCCAATGAATTTGGCGACAGGGGCATTCGCGCCAACAGCATCGCGGCTGGCGGCGTCGCGGATGCACCCATGTCGGGCGGGGGAATGGCCATCCCGGCGATGCGCGAACTTTATATGCGAGAAATCCCCCTCCGGCGGCCGGGCATGTCTGCGGATGTCGCCAACGCCGCGCTATGGCTGGCGAGCGAAGAGTCGAGCTTTGTTACAGGCCAGGTGATCCATGTCAGTGGCGGCCAGACGCTGCGGCGTAATCCGTCCATTGCGGAAGTCTATGCCATTTTCGGGGCAGAGCAATGAACCGATGATGGAGATTGGCTGACCTTCCGCAAGATGGAAGGTCAAGCCAGATTGAAGCGTCACTACAGCACTTTGCCACCCGGAGGCGGGCCGACTCGAACTTCCGGATTTCGATGCACGAAATCGGCACCAAAATCCGGATAGCTTGGTCGCTGTCTTTAGGCTTCCGAATTCCTGGAAACTTCCAGTCCTTCGAGATCGCCCCTTTCGCGCCATTTCTTCAGTTCTTCGAAATAGGCCAGGGTGCCCCCGGCATAGGGAGCGTTGCGGGCCATCTTGTGGTCGCCGAGCGATCCTTCGTTGTTGTAGAAGCCCGGGGTGCATTCGGAGGAGAACTTGCCGGTGCCCGTCAGATGCGACATCAGCACGCCAAGCCAGTGTTCCTGCGCCTGCTCGGTCGGTTCGAAGGCGCGGGCGTCCAGGTCGACCATGCGCTTGAGGGTGTAGGCGGTCTGTGTCGCGACATTATCGAGAATGGGAACGACGTTGACGCCGGTGCCGCCCTGGACCAGGCTGGACATCAACAGGTTGGGGAAGCCCTTCGTATACATGCCATGCAGGGTGGCGGCGCCGTCCTTCCACGCGTCGGTCAGCGACTGCCCGCCTTTGCCGTACAGTTCAAAGCCCAGGCGGCGGGTATAGCCCGTCGAGACTTCGAAGCCCGATGCATAGACGAGGCAATCGACCGGATATTCGGTGCCGCCGACCACCACGCCGGTGGGGGTGATGCGCTCGACACCCTTGCCGTCGGTATCGACCAGAGTGACGTTGGGACGGTTGAAGCTTTGCAGATATTCGTCATGGAAGCAGGGACGCTTGCACATGGTGTTGTACCAGGGCTTCAATGCCTCTGCCGTGGCGGGATCCTGCACGATCTGATCGATGCGGGCGCCAATGCCCTCCATGCGGGCGAAGTCGGCCAGTTCATACTGATCGTCATCAGCCGCGCCGCCTTCGAAATTGACGCCGCCTGAAATCTGCGTCCAGCCATCGTTGATGAGGTCCTGCTCAACCGGCTGACCGGCGACCAGCGCCTCGAAATTCTCGATCCGCTCCTGCTGCCATCCTGGCTGGAGCGAAGCGGCCCATGCAGGATCGGTCGGCTGGTTGTTCCGCTCACCCACGCCGGACGGCGTGCGCTGGAAGACGTAGAGATGCTCCGCGTCGCGGGCGAGGTTGGGCACCGCCTGCACCGCGGTCGCGCCGGTGCCGATGATGCCGATGCGCTTGTCCTTCAGGCGATCCATCGGCGTGGTCGGGCTGCCACCGGTATAGGCATAGTCCCAGCGGCTGGTGTGGAAGCTGTGCCCCTTGAAGTTTTCGATCCCCGGGATGCCGGGCAGTTTGGCCTTGTGCATGATCCCGCCGGCGATGACGAGGAAGCGTGCCGCCAGCACGTCGTCATGGTTGGTGCGCACCAGCCAGCGGGCGCGTCCCTCATCCCAGCGGACTTCCGTTACCTGCGTCTGGAACAATGCGCGGTCGTAAAGGTCGAAATGGCGGCCGAGCTGCTGGCAATAGCCGAAGATTTCCGCCGCCTTGGCGTATTTTTCCGTCGGGATGTAGCCGGTTTCCTCAAGCAGCGGCAGGTAGATATAGCTTTCAATGTCGCAAGCCGCGCCCGGATAGCGGTTCCAATACCAGGTGCCGCCGAAATCACCTGCCCGATCGATGATGCGGAAATCCTCGACGCCTTGCTGCCGCAGGCGCGCACCGGTGAGAAGCCCGCCGAAGCCGCCGCCGACGATTGCGACCTCTGTTTCTTCGACGATCGCCGGGCGCGTAAAGCCTGGTTCGACATAAGGGTCGGCGTCGAAGTCGCGGAAAACGGCGTTGGGATCAAGATACTGGTTCGGACCATCGGCCCGCAGGCGCCTGTCGCGTTCGATGCGGTATTTTTCTCTTAGCGCTTCAGGAGATATCCGGACCGCTGTTTTAACATCGCTCATGAGCTAGCTCCAAAATCTTCAAATTCATCTCTGAATATCATCCCGCGATGCGCCACTTCAGTATAGACCATGCGAGAGGCAATCAGTCCCGACCGTCCTATTGAGAGGACGGCGGGACTCGTCGCCCGTTCCTTCATTTGCCGTGGTCAGGCGACAATTGCATGACTTCGACTTTATGACCCTCGGGGTCGGCCACGATCGCATAGCGGAACTTATGCTCCTCGAGCGTCTCAGCCGCTCTGGCGATGCTGCCGCCCGCGGCCAGCGCTGCAGCCACGACGGCGTCCACATCGTCGACCATGAAGGCAATCGCTGCCTCTCCCGGCGTTGGCGTAGGCCTGTTCACATAATGCATCAAGGCGAGTTGCTGGTTGCTTTCTCCCCCTTCTGCTTTCAGGAAAATCTCTATGTGGGGCTCTTCGGTTTCGAGGCCGTCGAAGCGTCCCACTTCCTTCATTCCGAAAGCGTCGCTGTAGAAACGCACCAATGTCTCTGCATCGCCAACCATCAGTTTGAAATAATATAGGGAAATCTTGCTCATCTGTTTTTCCTATCGTGATCAAATCACTGAAATATCGTCTACTTTTGTCAAAGGCCGAATTGCATGACCTCGATGGCGTGACCTTCAGGATCGGTAATCGTCGCCCAGCGGAAATTATATGCCTCCAGCGTTTCGGCCGGTAGGATTATGCCGCCGCCTCTGGCTTGCGAAGCCGCCACGACTTCGTCCACATTTCCAACCGTGAAGGCGACCCTGACTTCGCCAGGCTGGGGCGTGGGCTTGTTGAAATATTGCATCAGGCACAATTGTTCGGTCTCTCCTGCCGACAGATATATCTCCAGGTGAGGGCGTACATGTTCGGGTTCGTGAATACGCCGGATTTCCTTCATTCCGAAGACCTCACGATAGAATGGCGCCAAAGCCTCCGCATCGTCGACCATCAACTTGACGTAATAAAGGGAAGTATTGCTCATCGATTTACCTCTTTGCGATCAAATTACCGGCTTTTGATATTCAATTTCTTGATGCCTCTGTGCTCGCCCTAAAAGGAGTAGCGTGCACGAACGCCGTACATGCGCGGCTCGCCATATAGGGTGGCAGAATAGAGAACCGAATTGAACACATTGCTGTTGGACACCCGGTACAGTTTGTTGGTGATGTTGGTGCCGTAAAGGCCGAGATCCAAATTGCTTCCGCCGATTTTCTTCCAATCGATCGACAGGTTGAGCGTGCCAAACGCCTCCAGCTTTTCGCCAGGCTCGTTCGGCGGGACTATGGTGCCCGACGTGTGCTGCGAAGATGTATGTGAGTAGATCGCGAAGAACGAGATCGTGCCGAGATCGCCGCCAAGCGATTGTTCAGCCGAGGCATGAATGCTGTAGATGTAGGGAGAGACATATTGGAACGGCAGACAGGTCAAGTTTGCGGTGCCAGGCGCGGTGACGAAGTTGCCCGAGCAGTCCTGTACCAGCACGCTCGGTTGATATTCGTACCGCTTATATTTGGCGTCGGTGTAGCTGAATGTGCCGCCGATCTCCACGCCGGGGAATGGCCGTAGCGAAGCTTCCGCCTCTACGCCCTGGATGCGGGCATCAGCCTTCAGAACCTGAGCGCCCGCAGCCTGCGTGCCAGGATTGAAATCACCGGCCGCCCGCTGGATATCCTTGTACGTCAGGTAATAATAGGTGGCGTTCAAACGGAGCGGCATGCCGGCAATACGGACGTCCGACTTGAAGCCGCCTTCATAAGAAGTGACATATTCGGGCGGGAATGTACGGGTGTTCGCAAAGACGGCGTTGGCGTTGATGCCACCGGCCTTGTAGCCGCGACTGACCTTTCCATACAGCAGCAGGGCAGGAGATACCCTATAGTCTAGGCCGATATTCCACGTTGGCGCATTGGTCTTCAGATTAGCCGAAAACTGACAGTCGGAAGGCGTGGTGGCTGGGATCGTGGGATCGGTATAGCAGGCGACAAAGCCCGGGCCCGCCTGATACAAATTCGCCGTGCCGCTCACCTTGTCCCAGGTATGGCGATACCCGCCCGTGAGCTTCAAATTTGCGAGCGCGGGGGTAAGCAGGCCAAGGTCCAGAGTGGCTTGCGCATAGAGCGCCTTCGACCTGTTGGTGATTGAATATCTGATGTCATATCCCGGGCAGAAACCGGTGAAGGCGGCAGGGCAAAAGCCGACAGATCCGGCGCCCTGATTTGCCACCGGACGCTGGTCATAGAGAAATGCGCCGGTGGTGAATGTCAGAAGATTGTCGAGCAGATTGCCCTGCAGTTGCAGTTCCTCGGTGAAAACTTTCAAGTCGTCCCTTGGGAGATCGGTCAATGTCGCATTCAGGTAGGTAAGCGGCGTTCCATCGCCCGGCAAAACTGCCTGTCCCGGCGCAGGATAGCGCCGTGGGTCATTATCTTCCTGTTGGAAGACGCTGCCGTCGCTATCGATGCTATAGGATGAGGTGAAGCGCTGGTAGCTTACGATATTGCGGAGGGTCAGTTCGTCGTTCAATGCGAGCGAGGAGGTGTTGGTAATGCCCCAGGTCTTTGTTTTTTGATAGGAGTCGGTGCCATGAGCCGTCTGCCGCGGGCCGCGGGCTTCTGAATCGGCGACAGCCGCCCGGTACACATCGCATGACGCGATCACGCCGGGGATGGTCGGGCCTTCCTGACAAAAGCCGAGCGTGGGGTCTGACAACGCAGCGATGTTAAACCCAGTGTTGACCGTGCCGGTGCCATTGTTCCTGGAATTGGCTCCATACGCCATGGTGTAGTTTTCAAACCCCTCGAAGGGCTTGAGCGTCAGGCCGATGCGTCCAGAATACCAGTGGGTGTTGTCGCGATCCTTGTCCCAGACCACATCATAGGTGTAGCCGTCACGGTCATGATAGGCACCTGCAACGCGCAGGAGAACCTTGTCATCGACGATCGGCACGTTGATCGCGCCTTCCAACTGCTTATTGTCGTAGTTGCCGAACTTGGCCTGCGCATAGCCTTCAAATCTGTTCGTCGGTTTGTGCGGGACGAGGAGAACGGCGCCGCCAGTGGTGTTGCGGCCGAAGAGCGTGCCCTGCGGCCCATTCAGAACCTGCACATTCTCCAGATCAACGAAGTTCCCGGCGCCGCCCTGCTGCGGGGTTGAAATCGACGCGGGCAGCGGGACTTCGTTGAGGTACACCACTACACCAGGAGACGCCTGGAAGGTCGCGCCCTGGCCGCGGATCGTGAAGCTCTGCGCTTCACGCGAAGGATTTCCGTTATTGCCCACGACCAGGGAGGGAACGGTCGCTTGCAGGTTTTGCGCCTCCGTAACGCCTTGCTGCTGTAGACGCTCAGGAGAAAAGGCCGTGATCGCAATAGGCACGTCTTGCGCGCGCTCATCACGGCGTTGGGCGGTCACGACGATATCGTTCGAAGGAAAACTGTTAGGATCGGGCTCCGCAACGGCTTGATCTTGACCCTGGGCCTGCACATTCTGGGGAATGGCGACAGGCAAAAGAGTAACTGAACATAATAAGGCGATGCGGATTCTAGTATATCCAACCATTTAACAGCCTCCCTTTATTTGTTTAATGTCGTGCCAAAATCTATTGGCTGTCGTTATTCATCAATAATTGGCGACGAGCTTCTTCATTCTGCCGCCAGATCGTATATTGCGGGCATGATCGTAGGCGAGCCTGGCTCGAACACGCTGGTGAGCAACTGGATGAACTCGGGGTCGTGGAGCGGATCACTCGGCGTTTTGAAAGCTATGCCCCGCGCGCGCAGTTCCGACAGGAAGATATCGAAAACCTGCTCATGGGATAGGTCGTCACTATGATCCAGCGCGACCGTCATTTCATCCAAGTCCATGTACATGTCGGCGCCCCAATGGAATAGCAGGCGGATTTCGTCGGCGGGCAACTGCTGAATGACGTTGCCATCCGTCTTGATTTGCCAGCCGTCTGAATCGGGGTCGGCTGCGATCACCGAGTTGATCGCCAAGCCTTCGGGCTTGCGCATTTCAGCCGGGCCACATGCATTGGCGCCGTGATACATGACCTCATTTTCCACGACGGCAGCGCGGCCCCACATCGGCGCATAAAGCTGTTTGGGCTGCCCCTCGGGGCCGTCAGGCCAATAGGTGAATCCGCCGCCGATCTGCCCCTTATAGTACCAGGTCAGAACCTGCGCTTTCTTGACCTGCCAAGGGCGAAACAGCCCGCATTTGGTCATAAGCCCGATAAGCCAGCCGGGTGTGTTCTGAATGGTCACGCCCCGATAGTCGGCGCCATCGACATGAGGCGCCCCGCCCGCACCGGCGGGCCCCTGAATATTGCAGAGCATGAGGTTTGGCGCTGCATATTTGGCGCCCCAATAACCTTGGGCCAGATCAAGAAACTTGCTGTTGTAGAAGCAATCCTCGACCTCTGGGTAAAGGCTTGCATAGCCGCGGCCGAGCGTTGACCGAAAGACCGGGCTGAGAAACATGTCCCACGTCGGTACGAATCCTTCAGGAAGTGAGCCGGATGTTGCGCCGATTACCTCTTCAGGCGAACTGAATTCCTGGGACAGGATCGTCGTCCAGGGGCCCTTATTGCGCAAGACAGAGAAAAGCCGCTGCCGCTGATCTTCGCTGAACGCGTTCTCTATAAGCTGAGGCTCAGCGATCGGTCGCAGGAAAGAATGCGTGTTCATGATTTCTCCTTTTGCTGCCGGAACAGCCAATTGTTTTTTGTGTTCTCGCTGTGAGAGAAAGATATCCATCAGCTTTCCCTAAGTGCTTTCAATGGATCGGCCTGTGCTCCGGCATGGCCGTATCCATATTTGGGACCGACCTGATATCCCATGAGTTTGAGCAGATCGTCAGGCAAGGTCCGCGCGATTTCCGGGGGGCAGGCGATATATTGATTTTCACCTTGTCGTAGCCATCCCAGGGAATAGTTTATCGCCTGCGCGATACGCACATCATTTGACCGGTTGTTGCCGCCGGCATGCCAAAGCTTGCCTGAGAAGATCAGCACTGATCCCCGCTTCATTTCTGTCGGCAGCGTGTCTTCCATTTTGTAATGGGCAGGCGGACGAGCATGGCTTCCGGGGACGATGCGTGTGGCACCATTCTCTTCAGTGTAGTCGGTGACAGCCCATAGAGTATTGCAACAAGCGATACAGTCGTCCGGGAATATGAAGTCATCGTAGAGAAGTTCATCTGTATGGATGACTTGCGCCGGAGCACCCGGGTTGAGCGAGATCATCTCGGTCGTGCAAATCTGGAACGTCGATGCGCAGCTGAGAATGTTCTTGACCACGCCTAAGACCAGTGGGTTCATCGCCAGATCGCGTCCGGCCGGCGATCGGGCGATCAGCTTGCCCACCCGTTGCGCATAGTCCCCGCCCCACTCTGCGTCGGTCAGCTGAGCCTGCGGATTGAATGGCTGCATGTCCGATCGGACCTGATCCATCACCGACTCAGGAACCAGGCAATCGATAATGACATGACCATGTTCCTGCATTACTGCAGTGGCTTCTTCGATCGTTGCCGTATTTGGCAGATGCTGCACGCTCATTGTGAAGCTCCTTCATTGAGCTCGTATGGTTGTCATCCCGGCTTCTTGGGAGATGTCGCCCGAAACAGATTCAAACCGAAACTGCGTCACCTCGTTTTTCTAAGTATGTCGAAGAGTGTTTGCGTGATGCGATCGATCTGGTCTCGATCGATGATGAGTGGTGGGGAGAGTGCGATGGTGTCACCATTGGCGCGGACTAGAAGCCCCTTTTCAAAGCAGTCCACAAATACATCAAAGCCGCGTGATCCGGGGTCATCGGGTCGGGGCGAAAGTTCGATCGCGGCGATCAGGCCCATGGCCCGGATATCGGCAATGTGCGGCGCATTCTGCAATGAGAGCAAATTGCGCTGCCAATGCTCCTCAAGTTCCGCAGCGCGCATGAAGAGGCCTTCGCGCTGATAAATGTCGAGGCTGGCAAGACCAGCTGCACATGCGGCGGGGTGGCCGGAATAGGTGTAGCCGTGGAATAGCTCGATCGCGGCCTCGGGCCCCTGCATGAGGGCGTCGTGGACGTGGCGGGATGTGAACACCGCACCCATCGGCATGGCGCCGTTAGTCAGCCCCTTCGCCGTCGTCATGATGTCCGGCGCGACATCGAAATGCTGGGCTGCAAAGGGGCTGCCCAGGCGGCCGAAACCGGTGATGACCTCATCGAAGATCAGGAGGATGCCGTGCCGCGTCGCGATCTCGCGTAGCCGCTTCAGATACCCCTGCGGAGGCAGCAACACCCCTGTCGAGCCAGCAACCGGTTCGACGATAACCGCAGCGATCGTTTCCGCGCCATGGAGTTGGACGAGCCGCTCCAGATCGTCGGCCAGTTCGGCGCCATGTTCGGGAGGGCCCTTGCAGAAAAGGTTGCGGCTCGGATCATGTGTGTGCCGCATGTGATCAACGCCATGCAGGGTGGAGAAGGCGCGTCGATTATTGACCAGCCCCCCTACCGAAATGCCGCCAAAACCGACCCCATGATAGCCACGCTCACGCCCAACCAGCCGAGTGCGTGTGCCTTGACCAATCGCGCGCTGATAGGCGAGAGCGATCTTGAGCGCCGTGTCCACGGATTCTGAGCCGGATCCGGTGAAGAATATCCGGTCGAGACCCGGGGGCGCTATTTCGGCCAGGCGTTCTGCAAAGCGGAAGGCAAGGGGATGGCCTAGTTGAAAGCTTGGTGCGTAGTCCAAGCCCTCCAACTGGGCGGCGACCGCTGAAGCAATCTCCTTCCGACCATGGCCGGCGTTGACGCACCACAGGCCCGCTGACCCATCGAGTATGTCGCGTCCGTCATCGCTGCGGTAATACATGCCGGATGCTTCGACCAGCATTCGCGGCGCCGCCTTGAACTTCCGATTAGGCGTGAAGGGCATCCAATAGGCATCGAGTGCTACGCTGTTGGTCAAAGTCTTCATTTGATCATCCGTCAATTTGTTGACATGTTGATCGTTTATCCAGGCATGCCGCAAGGCGTTTTCAGCTTTTAAGAAGATCCTTGATTTTCAATAGGATGCTTTGATGAATGTTCGATATATCGAACATATTCAACAGGGAGAGTCGTTTCAGTGTCGGAAGTGGAGATCGGATCGCGCCTGCGCCGTGCGCGTGAAAAGGCGGGAATATCTCAACGCACGCTGGCCAAACGTGCTGGGATCACCAATTCTACCATCTCGCTGATGGAATCGAACGGCACCAATCCGTCGATCGGAGCCTTGAAGCGCGTGCTCGATGCCATGTCCGTCAGTTTGTCCGATTTTTTCGCGATGGACGAACCGGACCGCCCTCAGTCTTTCTACAAGGCTTCCGAACTCACGGAAATTGGCAAGGGGTCCGTGTCCTTGCGCCAGGTGGGATCCAACCTGGCTGGGCGGCAACTGCAGATCCTGTCGGAGACGTGGCAGCCGGGCGCGGACACGGGGAAGATCAGCCTTACTCATGAAGGCGAGGAGGGCGGGGTGGTGATATCAGGCTTCATTGAAATCACCGTCGATGACGAACGATGCATCCTTGGACCTGGCGACGCTTACAACTTCGACAGCAGGCGGCCACATCGCTTCCGCTGCGTCGGGGATGAACCGGCCCGCTGCATTAGTGCGTGCACTCCTCCCACCGTCTAGGATATTTCGATTATATGCCAGCTTCGCATAGCTCAGTTTGATTTCTGTACTTTTCAGTATGGCCTATCCATCGATACCGGCAGGCAAGCTTAGATATGATTGGGATGGAAATGGGCGCGCCCGAACAAGAAGAGACGTTTTCAGACATCCGCGAAGGCATCCGCCGGCTTTGTGCGCGGTTTCCCGGGGCCTATTGGCAGGAGTTGGATGCTGAGCGGCGCTATCCCACCGAGTTCGTGACGGCGCTGGCCAGCGAGGGTTGGCTTTCAGTGCTGATCCCGGAGGAGTTTGGCGGCTCGGGTCTTGGGCTGGCTGCTGCAACGGCGGTGCTGGAGGAAGTGCACCGTTCGGGATGCAATGGCGGTGCGGCCCATGCGCAGATGTACACCATGGGCACTGTCCTGCGGCATGGGTCGGAGGAGCAGAAGGCACGCTATTTGCCGAAGATCGCGTCGGGTGAGCTTCGCCTCCAGGCGTTCGGGGTCACCGAACCGACAAGCGGCACTGACACGACCCGTATAAGGACCTTCGCCAAGCGGGATGGCGACGACTATGTCGTCAATGGCCAGAAGATCTGGATCAGCCGCGCTGAACATTCCGACCTGATGGTCCTGCTGGTGCGCACCACGCCGCGTGAGGAATGCGCCAAGCCTACCGACGGCATCAGTGTCTTGCTGGTCGATATGCGTGAAGCGGTGGGCAACGGCCTTACCATTCGGCCGATTCGTACGATGCTGAACCATGCGACGACGGAACTGTTCTTCGACGATTTGCGCGTGCCAGCGGCGAACCTGATCGGGGAGGAAGGCAAGGGCTTCCGCTACATCCTGTCCGGCATGAACGCCGAACGCATTCTGATCGCGTCGGAATGTATTGGCGACGCGCGCTTCTTCATTGATCGCGCGAGCGCCTATGCGAAGGACAGGTCCGTCTTCGGCCGTCCGATCGGGCAGAACCAGGGTGTACAATTCCCCATCGCGCGCGCCTATGTGCAGACGACCGCCGCCGCTGCCATGGTGGATCGGGCCGCGGCGCTGTTCGACGCGGGGGTGCAGCCGGGCACCGAAGCGAACATGGCCAAGATGCTGGCGTCCGAGGCGTCCTGGTATGCTGCCGACATGTGTGTCCAGACCCATGGCGGCTTCGGCTTTGCGGAAGAATATGACATCGAGCGCAAGTTCCGCGAAACGCGCCTTTACCAGGTCGCGCCGATTTCGACCAACCTGATCCTCAGCCATGTGGCGACGCATGTGCTGGGCCTGCCGAAGAGCTTCTGATGGGAAAAGTGCTGGAAGGCTTGCTGGTCGTCTCGCTGGAACAGGCGGTGGCTGCGCCGCTCTGCACCAGCCGCCTTGCAGAAGCGGGGGCGCGGGTCATCAAGCTTGAGCGGGCGGAGGGAGACTTTGCGCGTGGTTATGACTCCGTCGTCCATGGCGAGAGCGCCTATTTCGTCTGGCTGAACCGCGGCAAGCAGTCGCTGCGCATTGATCTGAAGGATACCGCCGACGCGGCGCTGATGGAACGGATGCTGTCCAAGGCAGACGTGTTCGTCCAGAATCTCGCCCCGGGCGCGGCGGCGCGATCGGGTTTCGGATCGGCTGATCTGCGCGCCCGCTATCCCCGCCTCATCACCTGCGACATCACCGGCTATGGCGAGAGCGGCGATGCGGCGGGGATGAAGGCCTATGACTTCCTGATCCAGTGCGAAGCCGGGCTTGCCAGCATCACCGGCACGGTGGATGATCCTGCGCGGGTCGGGGTTTCGGTGGCCGACATCGCCTGCGGGATGAATGCGCATGCTGCGATCCTTCAGGCGCTGATCGAGCGGGGACAGACCGGCAAGGGGCGCGGCATCGCGGTGTCGCTGTTCGATGGGTTGGCCGATTGGATGACGGTGCCGCTGCTACATTATGATTATGGCGGCAAGGCGCCGTCGCGCGCTGGGCTGAAGCATCCTTCGATCGCGCCCTATGGCGCCTTTGCGACTGCGGACGGATCGCAGATCGTGGTGTCGATCCAGAATGAGCGGGAATGGGCGAAGTTCTGCGCCACGGTGCTGGGCGATGCAGGCCTAGCGACGGACCCGCGCTATGCGTCGAACACGCTGCGTAGTGCCAATCGTCCCGAACTGGACGCGATGGTCGGCCGTGTTTTTGCAGCCGAAATGCCTGACGCACTGATCGCCCGGCTGGAAGCGGCTGGCACGGCTTGGGCACGATTGAACGGTGTCGATGGTTTGTCGCGGCACAGCCAGCTTCGCCGCGTCACGGCGGAAACTCCAACCGGCCCTGTCGCCTTGCCAGCCTCGCCCGTGAGATGGGATGGGGAGGAGGCGGTTGCGCTGCCGGTTCCGGCTTTGGGGGGCGATGATGAGGCGATCCGGGCGGAGTTTCTGTGAGCCGAGCGATCGAACATCGCACCGATATCGCTGCCGCCCGGCAAGCGCATTTGCTTGCGGCGCTGCTTGATCATGACACGCCGCCGTGGCCGGCGGGAGAGTTGCCGCCGCTTGCGCACTGGTTGTTGTTTCCGCCGGACGCGCGGCAATCATGCATTGGACCCGACGGTCACCCGATGCGGGAGGATGATGGCCTGCCGCGCCGCATGTGGGCAGGCAGCCGCGTGCGTTTCCTCGCCCCGATCCTGCTTGGCAGCGAGGTAGAGCGGGAAACGAGTGCGATCGCGATCAACGACAAAGAGGGGCGATCCGGGCGGATGCGCTTCGTCACCTTGCGTCACCTGTTGAAGGTGGACGGCCAGGTCTGTGTTGAGGAAGAGCAGGACATCGTCTATCGCGAAGCTGGGCGGAACGGGGCTCCTCCGCCGCCCGAAGAAGTGACGCCTGCGCCGCCTGTTGCGCGCGTGGTGACGATCGATCCGGTGCAGCTTTTCCGCTTCTCTGCTCTCACCTTCAACGCGCACCGCATCCATTATGATTTGCCCTACACGCAGGATGTCGAAGGCTATCCCGGGCTGGTCGTCCATGGCCCCTTCATCGCGACATTGCTGATGGATCATTTCCTGCGCCATGCTCCAGCCGCGCAGGTCTCAAGCTTCTCCTTCCGCGCGCAGCGGCCGATTTTTGCGGGAGAGCCGTTTACTTTGGGCCTGTCACCGGAGGGAATGGGTGGCGACTTGATGGCGATTGATCACGCGGGCGGCCTGGCGATGCGGGCGCGTGTGGAAACTCGCTAGTCCAGTCCTGTTCATTGGTAGATTCGCCAGATCGCTAAGTCGCCTTAGGCTGTAGAGCTGAGAGGCTATGACGCCAGGCACGTCAGCTTTTTGACCTCCGGCAGTGAGGCAAGGTCAAGTGCAGCCGTGGCAAGCGCGTCCGCCTTGGCCGCTCCCAGCACTGGAGCGGCAAGCGCCATAAACTTGGCCAACAGCTTATCTGTTCCGAGGAAGTTGGAGGGTTCGCCCAGCGGCACGACCACTTTGCGGCTGAATGTCCGACCGCGCGCCGCGATGGTGATTTTTCCCGACATGTTGGTCGGGAACTCCGCCTCGATCTCCGGATCGTGGATGCAATCGACCTTGGGCAGCATTGTGCGGATGACAGGGTCGTTCAACCGCTGATAGCTGTCCCATTCCATCGCGCCTGTGACCAGCGCGCAGGAGAGGACGAACGGCGCGCTGAACTGCGCGTCCACGATGTTGCGTGGATTGCGTTTATGCTCGATCGGCGCGCCGACCAGCAGCAGGCCAGCGTTGGACAGGCCATAGGTGATGCTGTCCACCTGCTCCGGCGACAGTCCATGCTCAGCCCGCAGCGCCAGCACCGCGTCTATACCGGCATGGCCGTATCGGCAGGATGGATAGGGTTTGATGCCGGTATGCATCAGTTCGTAAACGGAGCCGAGATCCTGCACGACCCGCTCTGGCCGTGGCGCTGGCGCGTAGCCCTGAAGGAAGCCATGGCGTCCCTCGATCGCTTCAGCCGGACCCTTGTAGCCATTGCGCGCCAATGTCGCAGCGGTAAGGCCAGCCATCGCTGCCCAGCCGACTTGAAACGGCTTCGTCTGCGCGCCATCGGCCAGGAACTGGAGGCTTCCCGCGCTCTGGCTCAACGCAATGCCCAGCGCGGAGCTGATCCCTGCGGCATCAAGGCCGAATATCCGCGCCGCCGCAGCAGCAGCGCCGAACACGCCGCAGGTCGCGCTGGGATGAAAGCCCCGCGCATAATGATCGCCCGCTGGCAGTGCCACAGCGATCCGGCAGCAAGTCTCATAGCCAGCGACGATGGCGGCTAGAATGTCCGCGCCGGATGCTCCCACAATCTCCGCTGCGGCAAGTGCGGCCGGGATGACCGGCGCGCCGGGATGCAATGTCCCGGCGGCATGGGTGTCGTCAAAGTCGAGCGCATGCGCCAGCGCCCCATTGAGCAGCGCCGCACCCGCCGGGGCATAGCCTGCCGGGTCGCCGAACACGCGGGCTGCACCATTGCCCATGCCCATCGCGGCTACGGTGGCGAGCAGGGGCGGAGAGACCGCCGCCTCGCTGCGCGCTCGCACGATGCTGCCGATAAGGTCGAGCAGGAGAAGGGGCGTGCGCTCGACCACTTCTGAGGGCAGGGACGCTATCGAGACGTTGGCACAGAAATCCGACAAGGCTTCCGTGATTTTCATGATCTCACCGGATCACGAATGGATTTGATACCGGAGATCCGAGGTCGATCCATACGCTTTTGGTCTGGAGATACTCGTCCATCGCCTCTTGCCCGTTTTCGCGTCCGATGCCGCTGCGCTTCATGCCGCCGAACGGGGCCATGAAACTGACGGCGCGATAGGTGTTGACCCAGACCGTGCCCGCTTCGACGCGTTCCGACATGCGAATGGCGCGGCCGATATTCTGCGTCCATACGCCCGCAGCGAGGCCATAGGGGCTGTCATTGGCGATCGACAGCGCCTCTTCCTCATCATCGAACGGGATGATGGCAAGCACCGGCCCGAACACTTCCTCGCGCGCGATCGGCATCTGGTTGTTGACGCCGGTGAAGATGGTGGGCTGCACGAACCAGCCGTCCTCCAATCCGGCAATCGTAGGCAGGCCGCCGCCCAGCACGCATTCTGCGCCCGATTGACGAGCGCCCGCGATATGATCGATTATCTTGCCGCGCTGCGCCAGCGTCGTCACCGGCCCGACCTGCGTGTCGGCCAGCTTCGGATCGCCGATGCGAGCGGTGCCCGCCAGGGCGACCAGACGCTCCACCACCTCGTCATGGACGTTGCGCTGTACCAGCAGGCGCGATCCCGCGATGCAGGTCTGGCCCGATGCCGCGAAGATGCCCGACACCGCGCCATAAACCGCGCGCTCCAGGTCGGCATCGTTAAAGATGATGTTGGGCGACTTGCCGCCCAACTCCAGCGTGACCTTCTTCAGATTTTCGGCAGCGGAGCGATAGACGGCGATGCCGCCGGGTTCGCCCCCGGTAAAGGCGACCTTGGCAATGTCAGGATGTTTGACCAGCGGCTCGCCACATTCCTGTGGCAGGCCGGTGACGGTATTGACGACGCCCGCCGGGAAGCCTGCGCGTTCGAACAGTTCGACAAAGGCGAGGGTCGAGCAGGATGCATGTTCCGACGGCTTGATGACCGCCGTGTTGCCCGCCGCCAGCAATGGCGCCAGCTTCCACGCCAGCAGCATGAGCGGCGAGTTCCATGGCGTGATGCAGGCGATCACCCCCAGCGGCTCGCGGCGGGTGAAGGCATGCATTGACGGCTTGTCGATTGGGAGGACCTGCCCCTCGATCTTGTCGGCCAGACCCGCAAAGTAGCGATAATAGGTAGGGAGATTGCCAAGCTGCGCCCGCATTTCCGCGATCAGCTTGCCATTGTCCTGCGTTTCGAGTTGCGCGAGGCGTTCCGCTTCTTCCGCGAGGATGTCGGCAAAGCGGTAGAGCAGGGCGCCGCGCGCGGTTGCTGTCAGGCCACGCCACTCGGGTGAGCGGAAGGCGGTGCGCGCCGCCTCCACCGCTGCATCGACATCGGCAGAAGTGCAGCGCGGGATGAGAGCCCAGGGCTTGCCGGTCGCGGGGTCAAGGCTCTCCAGCCATTCGCCGCCGTCCGCCTCACGCGCACTCCCCGCCAGCAGATTGCGGAACCGGACCAGATCCTCAGCCATCAAACTCTCCCCTCGACCTGCTGCTTCAATTCGGCCCGAAGCCCAGATGTTCGCGCATGCGTGCCTTCAGCCATACACCATCGCGGGCGGGCAGGGCACGCGGCGTTTCCTCGTGCACGATGCGGATGACGATCAGGCGCGGACCTTCACCGATCGTGCCGATCGCTTCGCGCGCCCGAGCGATGCCCGCCTCATCGGTGACTTCGAAACATTCCGTGAAACCGCACACTCGCGCCATCTCGGCCAGGTTGATCCCTGCGCCCGCGTGGCTCATCTGTCCGCCGGTTTCGCCATAATGGCCATTGTCGAGAACAACGATCGAGAGGTTGTTCGGCCGCTGAACGCCGATCGTTGCAAGGCCGCCAATGCCCATCAGCTGCTCTCCATCGCCGGTCACGACCGTCACAGGACGCTCCGGCTGCGCCAGCGCGAGGCCGAGCCCGGTCAAAGCCGCGCCGCCCATGGCTCCCCACAGGTAGAAGTTGCCGGGATGGTCGCCCGCCGCGAAGACATCATAGGTGGGGGAACCAAGGCCAGTGACGATCAGCATATCCTTGCGATCGGCGAGCAGGTCCGCCACGGCCTGGCGGCGGTGGAGACGGTTCACTTCAGCCATTTCTTCGCTCCCAGCATGCTTTGCGACAACAGGATAGCGATCGGCTGATCGCTTTCGAACGCCATGGTCGCGGCGGACGCCATCATCGGGGCGAGGTCTTCAAGCCGGTCGATGCGGATGGTGGTGACGCCCATGATCTCAAGCGCGGCGGGCGTTGCGCGGCCCATCGAGACTTGCCACGGGTTGAATTCCTGAAACTCGCCGCGCATCGTGACGATCGTCAGAAACGGAACGCGGCAGCTCGCCAGCAATGAGAGCATGTTGATGCAATTGCCAACCCCGCTCGACTGCATGAGGAGGGCGCTCCGCTCCCCGCCCAGCCACGCGCCGGTGCAGAGCGCTATGCCCTCTTCCTCGGTGGTGAGGACAATGCTCTTCATGTTCTCGGCGGCGCTGCACATGCGGATCAGCCGGGCATGGCCTGCGTCCGGAACATAGCTGACCTGCCGTACATTCGCCTGCTGCAAGGCGTCGAAGATTATAGGTGCCCAGGGGGAGTCGGCGTGCGCCCCTGTTTCCGTCTCGCTAATGGCTGACATGTGTCCCTCGAAGTGGATTTCGCAAAGCCTATTGCGGGATTTGCTAAACCAATAGGAACAATATACGCGTCCAGCTATGTCGGTTGGGCATGATAGAAAGGCGCGTGCAGGTGGACTTCCGGCGGCTTGAACATTTCCTGAAAATCGCCGAGCTCGGCTCGCTCAGCCGGGCGGCGGACAGGATGCGGATCGCTCAGCCCGCGTTGAGCAGACAAATGCGCATCCTTGAGGAAGAGGCGGGCACGCCCCTGTTCTACCGGCACCGCAGAGGCATGCAGCTCACACCCGCGGGCGAGGAATTGCGGCAGCATATCGCAGGACCCGTGCGCCAGGTCCGGCAGGCGTTCGACGACATACGCAACCGATCGGCGGAAGGAGGCGGGCAGATCGCCCTGGGGGTTCCTCCGACGGTCAGCTATATTCTGGCTGGACGGCTTGCCCGCCGTGTCGCGGAGCAGGCGCCCAATATCTCGCTGCGGATCGTCGAGGGCTATGCCGGGCACCTGATCGACTGGCTGCAAAGAGGCGAGATCGATGTCGCGCTGCTGTACGGCCCGGCTTCGGATTTCCAGATGAATGTGGCGGAGATATTGTATGAGGAGTTGGTCCTTGTCGGGCCCTCATCCTCCGACCTCAATCCTGCGACGCCGATTTCGATCCAGGAAGTCGTCAAGCTGCCCATCGTGCTGCCCAGCCAGTCGCACGGACTTCGGCTGATCGTGGAGGCGGCGGCGCGCAAGGCGGGTGTCCCGCTCAATGTCCGATTTGAAGCGGACTCCTTTCTGGTGCTGAAGGAGCTGGTGGAATTTGGTCTCGGCTATACTGTATTGCCACTCTCATCGATGAGCCGGGAAGTCGATGCTGGCATCCTGCGTTATGCGCCAATCGGCCATCCGCCCGTCGTCCGCCAGTTGGTGCTCGGCATGCCGCGCGAGGAGCAGCTGACCCGTTCGACGCGGATCATCGTTCGGCTGGTGCGTGAGGAGATCAAGCATCTGGTGGATAGCGGTGTCTGGAAGGCCCAGCTGCAATATTGATAATTAGGTCTCGCCGCTGTTCGGACATATCGATCCGGCATAGGTGGCGATAGCTGTTCTATGACTATGAGCGCAGTGCGGGGGCTATTTCATCGCGATGCCGGAACGAGGAAATGGTGGGGAGGACAGGGTTGGATAGGCGGGAAGCCGAGCCATCGGCCCGGGTGAAGCGGAAGGCAGCGGGCGTCCTTTCCCTTGGGGACTATGAAGCCCTCGCGCGCGCACATTTGCCACGCCCGCTGTTCGGCTATGTCGCCGGGGCATGCGAAGATAATCTGACGGTTGCCGCCAATCGGGACGCGATGCGTCGGGTCGCTTTCGTCCCGCGCGTTTTGCGGGACATGGCGGGCCGGACCCAGCAGCTTTCCCTATTCGGTGAGAATTGGAGTTCCCCGTTCGGCATAGCACCCATGGGACTTTCGGCCCTGATCGCCATGCGGGGGGACATTGCCCTCGCGCGAGCCGCCCACGCCGAAAATGTACCCATGCTGCTCAGCGCGACATCGCTCATCCGGCTGGAGGAGGTGCGCGCCGTCTCGCCCTCTTGCTGGTTCCAGGCCTATCTTCCCGCTGATCGCGACTGGATCGACGGCGTGGTGGACCGGGTCACAGCGGCAGGCTTTGGCACGCTCGTCATTTCCGTGGATGTGCCGGTTCTGGGCAATCGTGAGAATTTAATCCGCGAACGCTTCTCCACGCCGCTCAAGCCGTCGCTTCGGCTGGCGCTGGACGGGGTGCTGCATCCCCGCTGGCTGCTCGGCACCTTTGCGCCGACCTTGCTCCGCCATGGCATGCCAGCGTTCGAGAATTCGAGTGCAACGCGCGGCGCGCCAGTGATCGCACGCAATGTCGAGCGCAGCTTCGGACAGCGCGACCGGCTGACATGGGACGGGATCAGGCATATTCGTGACCGCTGGCGTGGCAATCTGGTCATCAAGGGATTGCTGCACGCCGAAGATGCCAGCTTGGCGCGCAGCGTCGGGGCGGATGCAATCATCCTGTCCAATCATGGCGGGCGGCAGCTCGACGGGGCGATTGCGACGCTCGATGCCTTGCCCGGCGCCGTCGCCGCAGCAGGCGATATGCCGGTCCTGATCGACAGCGGGTTCCGCCGCGGCAGCGACATATTGAAGGCGATCGCCTTGGGGGCTCGCATGGTTTTGATTGGACGGCCTTTCCTCTATGCTGCGGCGGTTCACGGGCAAGCGGGCGTGCGCCACGCCATCGGGCTGCTGCGTGCGGAAATCGACCGCAACATGGCGCTCTTGGGGGCCAACTCGCTGGATGAGCTTGGGCCGGATTATCTTTACCGCACGGACGGAGCAGCCATATGACAGAGACCGAGCAGCCCCGCCCATGCCCCGGCCCACCAGCCGAGCAGGGCCCGCCAACCCGCTTCGTAATGCCCGAAGGCGCGATCGACACGCATTGCCATGTCATCGGCGCGCCGCCGGTATATCCGCTGGTGGCAGAACGGTCCTACACCCCGCCGCCTGCCAGCGCTGAGGCCTATCTCGCGATGCTGGATGCTGTGGGTTTCGCCAAGGGCGTCCTTATCCAGGTCAGCGTGCACGGAACGGACAATCGGCTGCTCTATGAGACACTGTCGGCACATCGCGCACGATTGCGCGGCGTTGCAGTGATGCCCGCTGACCTGCCCGAGGCAGAATATGCGCGGGCGCATGAGGCGGGCGTGCGTGGCCTTCGCCTCAACGATTTCATCCGCGATGGCGCGGGTCTGTACGGTGGAGGCATAGGTTTCAAGGATCTGGAGCGGTTCGACGCGCTGGCCTGTGAAATGGGCTGGCATCTTCAGTTCCTGCTCGACGGGCGGAACCTTGTGGACCTCGCCCCGCGCATAGCCCGTCTTCGTGCCCCGTGGATCATCGATCATATGGGACACATACCCTATGAGGTCGGCGTCGATCATCCGGGTTTCCAGACGCTGGTGCAGATGGTCTCCGATGGCGGATGGGTCAAGATTTCGGACGCTTTCCGCATGTCGGAACAGCCGGGTTATCGTGATTCCATCCCCTTCGCCCAGGCGCTGGTCGCTGCCGCGCCCGATCGGTGCGTCTGGGGGTCCGACTGGCCCCATGTCGCGCAGTGGCGGCCGATGCCTACGGTATCGGGGCTGCTCGACCTGCTAGCCGAATGGGTGCCGGACGAAACGGTGCGCAACCGCATCCTGGTCGATAATCCGGCACGCTTCTATGGCTTCTGATACCGTCATGACTCGTCTTGCTGGCAAGGTTGCCATCGTCACCGGAGCAGCCGCGGGCATAGGAGCGGCCATCGCCGAGCGCCTTGTTGCCGAAGGCGCCCAAGTGCTGCTCACCGACATGAATGAAGAGGCCGGGCAGATGCTTGCGCAGCGGCTGGATCAGCGTTTCCTGCGTGCTGACATGGCGCTCACGGCAGACCGCGAGGCGCTGTTCGATGATGTTGCGTCGAACTGGGGCCGCCTTGACATATTGGTGAACAATGCGGGGATAACGCATGCGGCCGAACTGGATGATCTGACGGAGGAGGGCTTTGATCGGGTGATGGCCGTCAATGTCAAGGCCGCGACCTTTGCGACACAGGCTGCGGCCAGGCTGATGCGGAAGGGCGGCTCGATCATCAACCTTTCGTCGGTGAACGCCCTGCTCGCGATCCCGAACCACATTGCCTATGCCGTTTCAAAAGGCGCGATACGGCAGCTGACCAACGTGACGGCCGTTTCACTCGCGCCCCGCGGCATCCGGGTCAACGCCATCGGCCCCGGGACCATCATGACCGAAATGGGCAAGAGCGTCATGGCGGGCGAGGAGCAACGCCGTCTTATCCTCAGCCGCACGCCGCTGGGCCGCGTCGGCGACCCGGAAGAAATTGCGAGCATCGCCGCATTTCTGGCGAGCGACGACGCCTCCTACATCACCGGCCAAACGATCTACGCCGATGGCGGCCGGCTCGGCCTCAACTATACCATGCCGGAATGAAACGAGGGTGCCGGCGCATTTAAAAGCACCCGACCTTTTTCAAGCCACTCTTTCTAAGCAGACCTTCAGCTACCTGCCAGAGCAGGCGGGCCGCATCCGGATCAAGCGAAGAGGCGGACACGCCCCAGCCCGAAGGCATCGGCGGAGCCCAGATCGGCGCAATGGCGCAATCTTCGAGATACAGTCCCCCTTGGCCCTCCAGCTCTGGTGCGACAGCGGCCCATACCGGCGTTGCCGCGCCTTCAGCCGCCGTCTTCATGCGGCCCTGCGGCAATGAGCCGTCTTCATTGACCCAACCCAGCTTGACCGCGTCTTCAAAGGTGACATGCCGCCCGAGTTTGGTTTCAACCCCACCCGGCGTGACCGCATTCATCGTCACGCCCACTTCCGCATGACGACGGCTATATTCGACGGCAAGCAGGTTGGCGCAAAGCTTGGCATGGCCATAGGCCTCGAATTTGTCATAGGCACGCCTCTCATAATTGAGGTCGTCGGTATCCAAAGTCGCCAGCTGATGGGACCCTGAAGAGACGATGACCACCCGGCCGATCCCGCTTCCTTCCCTCGCTGCTGCCAGAGATGGCAGAAGCAGCTCTGACAGGAGAAACGGCGCGAAATAGTTGACGGCCATTTGGCTTTCGAAGCCATCCTTGGTCATCGTGAGCGGCGGGCCCATCAGCCCGGCATTGTTGATGAGGAGATCGAGCGGCCGACTGCCCCAACGCTCGGCGAAGGCGCGGACAGAGGCCATTGAAAGGAGATCGACCTGTTCGACAGCAGGGGGTGCCACTCCTCGCGACGCGGCGATGCGTTCTGATACGTCCCGTCCAGCGGCCATGTCGCGCACCGCCAGCGCTACCTCGGCTCCCGCACCGGCAAGCGCTGCGGCAATGGCCACGCCGACGCCGGAGGATGCTCCAGTTACGATAGCAGTGCGTCCTGTCAGGTCCACGCCATGCAGCACGTCATCTGCGGTCGGCAGCGATATGGTATCGGACATTTTATCTCCCGTGATTGGTGTCACGCTTTACCGCTCGCGGTCCGTGCGGCAACCGAGCGGCTCCATTATTGCGCATTTCTCATGAATTTTGCGCAGGATGCGATAAGCCGCCGCTTTGGGCATAGCCCCAGCCGGCAGAGGAGCAGACCTATTCAATCCGTCAAACTTGACGGAAAGAGATCAGCAGGTCAGGCCCTGCCCGCGACGGAACCAGATATTGGCTGGCGAATGCCATAAGGCGGCCGTTCCCATCAGCAGAACCGCCACGGCCTTCGCCATTGCGCTATGAAGCGCGCCGTCATGTAGCGTGATGCCTCCATGGTGCAGCGCCAGAGCAAGGCCTGATCCAGCAACGATTGTCACGCCGATCCGGGCCAGGCTCGACCCGAGCATCAACAGGGGCAATAGCACAAGCAACAGGCCCGCCGAAACGATGATGCCTACATCATCCCGGCAGCATATGTCGCTCATTTTGAACAAATAGCAGAGGATGGTGTAACCTGCGGCACCCGCAATACAGGCTGTTCCGATGAGCACTTCGAGAGGGGGGATGCGCATGCTGGCTCCGGTTCAAGCGCAGCACCAATTATCCCTCGGCTCAGATGTTCCAGATATTGAAGGTGAAGAAGGTCTTCATTGCTTCGGATCAATGACATTTCTTCAGACGCCGGGTGCCTCGTCCAAGGCCGCGGCAAGTTCGTCGCTCCGGAACGGCTTCACTAACCGCCTAAGATCCGGCGCGATCTCATCCAGCTCGGCATAACCCGAGACGATAAGCACTTGTATTTGAGGCAGTGCCACAATCAGGTCGCGCGCAAGCTCTGTTCCGCTTTTCCCCGGCATCAAATGATCGGTCACGAGCAAATCGGGCGACAATCCTTGCTCGACCAACTTCATCGCTTGTTCGGCGGAGGCCGCTTCGACCACATCATAGCCGATGTCGCTCAGCATCGCGGCCGTCGTCATGCGGGCAAGATCTTCATCGTCGACGACCAGCGCAATCCCGGCCGCCGCTTTCTGACCCGCCGCTGCCGTGGGGAGCGGGGCAGTCGTGGTGTGAGCGCCGCTGATCGGCAGCCACAGCTGCACGTTGGTTCCCACTCCCAGGTGGCTCTGAATGGTGAGGGCGCCGCCGAGTTGCGATGCAAGGCCATGCGCCATGGACAGGCCAAGACCTGTGCCTTGGCCGACGCCCTTGGTTGAAAAAAATGGTTCGATCGCGCGTGCCAATGTCGCTTCGTCCATGCCTACACCCGTGTCGGCAACGGAAAGCTTGAGATAGCGCTCGCCCATCAGCTGTTCCGGGCGGTTGCCCTGATCCTCGGAGGCAACCACGCTGATGCGGAGCATGCCGCCGTCTGGCATGGCATCGCGTGCGTTCACCGCGAGGTTGAGGAGCGCCATCTCCAACTGATTATGATCGGCATGTGCGGGAGGAAGATCGTCCGCGACCTCTACCGCTACCTTGATCTGAGGGCCCGCCGTGCTGGCGATGAGATCGGCCATGCCATGGACGAGGCTGCCAAGGTCTACCGCGCTCGGTTGCAGCGGTTGGCGGCGAGCAAAAGCGAGCAGGCGTTGCACCAGAACCTTGGCACGTTCAGCCGACTGTGCCGCGCCTGCAATCAGACGCTGCTCGCGTTCGCCTCCCAACCCCCTCCGTTGCAGGATGTCCAGGCTGCCGACGATCGGCGTCAGAAGATTGTTGAAGTCATGTGCTACGCCGCCGGTCAGTTGGCCCATCGCCTCCATTTTCTGGGCGTGGCGCAATTGTTCTTCCGCTTCAGCAAGACGCTCCTGCTCGCGCAGAAGATCGGTGACATCTCGCCCGATGAGGTAGGCCGCCGTCACCTCTCCAGACGCACCACGCACCGGCTCAAAATGCATATCATAGGCTCGCCGGTCTGCCGGACTGTCGCCCCACCATGCGCGCTGCTGGAAAGACTCACCGGCGAGAGCTCGCGCCCACAGCTTTCGCGCTCCCTCACATTGTTCAGGCAGATGCGACAGCAATTGAAGCAATGATTGGCCGATCTGGGGCCGGACGCCGAATACGCGTTCATAATCGAGCTGACCGGCCGGGTTGATGGCCAGGAAACGATAATCCACGCCGATCATCTGGATCGGGGAGTCCGTAGCCGCGACGATTTCAGCAAACAGCCGACGCTCGGCCAGCGCTTCACCGACCCGACGTTCCAGCGTCGCGTTGAGTTGCCGCACCGCATCCTCGGCACGTGCGCGTTCGACCGCTGCCCAAGTCCGCTCCGCAACCCCCAACGCAACGGCGGCCTCCTCATCGGTCCACATTCTTGTTTCGGCTTCGTGGAGGTACAGGATCGCCGTCAGGCGGCCTTCCTTTATGAGTGGCACGATCAACAAGGCCGTAGCGCCGATGCTGGCATATCCCGCGGCGTAAGGCGCGGCGACAGCATCGTCCGCGACCGATGGAATCCGAAGCAGCTTGCCTGCCTTTAGCTGCGCTATGATGGCGGGGCCGAAAACATCCAAGGAACGTGTTTCGCCCGCAAGAGAGGCCATGTGGCCATTGCTCCAGTCGCGCTCGACGGTGACATGGCGCTGCTCCGCGTCGATCTCACCATAGCCGGCGCGGCCGACGCGCAGATATCTTCCCAGAAGGCGCGCCGCAGTCTCCTTGATCTGCTCGGCCCGAATCAAGGGCCTCAATTCATCCCCAAGCTCAAGAAAAAAGCCTTGCCGTTCGGCCAAGGCGCGCAAATCCGCTTGAGCATGGGCCCGCTCCACGGCCGACCAGGTGCGCTCAGCCACCTCCTGGATCAAATCGACCTCTTCGGCCGTCCAGCGGCGCGGTTCTTGATGATGCAGGTAAAGCGCGGCGACGAAGCGGCGATCCTTGATCAGCGATACCGTCACCGCAGAGCGGACTTGCAGGGCAGCGAACGCGGCAGCGCTCATGGAACCCTGCGCGCGCGGGTCCGTCAACGTATCCTCAACCGCCAGGGAGACGCCATTGCGCAGCGCAGAGAAAATCTCGTCACCAAAGGCGGCGAGATCATGGGTGCCGTTGTGATGCGGCACGGAGCCATCAGTCCAGTTACCGGACGTGGTGAAATAGCGCCCTTCCGGATCCAGGCTGCCATAGCCTACCCGGCTCATCCCGAAATGCTCACCAAGCAGCGCCTGCGCCGCCATGACAATCTCTTCGGCGTCTTGCAAATTGCGGAAGGAAGCTTCCAGCCGGCTCATGAAATGCTGGCGCTCTCGCGCGATTACGGTTCGGGTCGTTTCCGTGCAGACGCAAAGGGCGGCAACGGCGGCTCCGGATTCGTCTCGTACCGGGCTATAGGAAAAGGTGAACCAGGCAGGCCCGGGCTCGGGCCGATGAAGCGTGACCGGCAGGTCTTCAAAGCGTGTCGCTTCCCCTGCAAATGCCAGGTCCACTGCCGGCTCGATCACATCGCGGACTTCCGGCCATACCTCAAAGAACGGGCGGCCCATCGCGCTGGGGTGATGCGGGCCGAGAATGGGAATGTACGCGCTGTTGTAGACCAGCCGACGCGTCTCCCCGATGAGGATAAACATCGGGAACGGCGCATCCGCGATGACGCCGGTGATCAATCTGACAGACATCGGCTGGTCCGCGACAGCAGCTATCAGCAGCTCCTGCTCCGCAATGAGCGGCAGGTCGGTGGTGCATTGGTCGCTCTGTTGCATTTGCGCCTAGCGATAGAGAAGATCGCGGCGATGCGCCAGAGAGCTAAATGGACGGCCACTTCTTCGTAGCTTTTCGGTTGGAGGTGGGAGCGGGTTAAAACCCGCCCCCTCGAAAATTATTTTCCTTCAAAGGTTCCGATATAAAGCCCTGCGGAGTGGCCGGACTTTCCGGCGGGATCCTTGATGGCAAAAGCTATGCGGCGGCCGTCCGGGGACGCGGTGGACTGATGCGCCTGCGCCCCCGATCGGCTGACATTGGTAAGAGCGCGGCGAGACTTGCCGTCCATCGTGATGACGAAGATGTCGAAGCCCTTGCCGGAGTTGGCGGCGGCGATCTCCGCTGCATTGCTTTTACCCGCAAAGCGCAGGATCTGTTCGACGCCCGGTTTGATATGGGCGCTAATGCCGCGATAGGGGCCATCCGGATCGGAATGGATATTCGCCTCTTCCAGGCCATAGCGCTCGTTCGGGAAGACATGAGTTTCGTTATGTGACGGGGTGGCGTACACCTTGCTCACGGCCTTGGTCGCGATGTCGACCTTGTACATTTCGCTGTCAAGCGTGGCGACCTCGGTGGTCCAGAACATGACGCTCCGCCCGCCGTCGATGAAGTCATAGGCTTCAGGGAAGCTGGCCGGTCCGGGCTGGCCGGGGCGATAGGTATAAAGGGCCTGCTGGTCCGCAAGGCGAGCGGTTCGTCCGTCATTGACGAGCCTTGCCTTGGTGAGTTCCAGACCCGTGGCGGTCGGGCGTGACCAGGCGATGTCGACCGATCCGTCCGCTTTGGGGATGCGTGCGATCGCGATGTCGCCCATGGCCCCGCTGTTCAGCGAAACAGGGCGGGCCAGCTTCTTCGACATCCAGAAGAGCTGGGTGCGGCCCGCATCGGCCGCGCCGCCGCTTCCGCCTTTCATCCCCGGCGCGGCCTCGATCAGGAAGCTGTTGTCGGGCAGGTAGAAAATGCGGGTGACGAATTGCGTGGCGCCGAACTTGCAGGTCAGGCAGCGCACTTTTTTCGTACGGAGATCAATCTCATAAGCCGGGCTATCGACCAGATCGTCCTTCGTGAAGGCTATCCGGCGGCCATCGGGCGACCAGTTGGGCCGGTTGCCCCAGTCCAGCAGACGCTCCTGATGGAAGGGCGCGGTCAGATAGTCGATCTTGGCATCCTTCGCCGTTGCGGCAGGCGCGGTCAGGGGGAAGGCTACGGTCAGGAGCGCCGCGCTCAAGATGCGGGCGGCTCGATTGGGCTTACGGGCCGCAATGATATGGGTCACGCTTCAGGCTCCTTTGTCGATATTTTTGTGAGTGTCTACGGGAGTGCTGCCCAGGCATTGCAGCACGGTTGCGCGATCGGGGATCGAGGCTGCCGCGCCGAACGACTGGACAGCGATGGACGCGGCGGCATTGGCTTCGGCAGCGGCCCGCTCGATCGTGTCGCCTCGGGCAAGCCCAGCGGCGAGATAGCCGCAAAAACAGTCGCCTGCGCCGGTGGTGTCGATCACCTTGGCAGGCCGTCCCGCAATACGCTGGACCTTGTTCTCACTTATGATCGCCAGACCATCAGCGCCTAGGGTCACGAGCAGGATTTGGGCAGGCTCCAGTCCTAGCCGAGTCCTGCTCGACAGCAGGCCATTGTCGTCCAGCATGGGTCCAACATCTGATCCGGCAAGCAATGCCAGTTCGCCTTCATTGACGATAAGCAGATCGCAGAGCGGCAGCAACTCACGCGCTCCTGTCGACGCGGGCGCGGCGTTGAGGATGGTGAAGGCGCCGAGCGTACGGGCACGCCGGAACAGGACTGCCGTGGCGGGAGCAGGCGTCTCCATCTGAGCGAGGCAGACGTCGGCCGGGCCAAGATCAACCTCCGCCGCCAGAGCGGCATCGACATCGCTGTTCGCGCCCGCGATGTGAATGATCTGATTATCGTGCGGCGATGTGGCCACCAGCGCGCAGCCCGTGGCGGAGGAGGTGGCACGCACTCGTTCCACATCCACCCCATGACCGGCAAGTGCAGCTGTCATGCTGGCTCCGTCTTCATCCTTTCCGACAGCGGCCAGCAGGATGCAATGCGCCCCCGCGCGCGCCGCGCCGACGGCCTGGTTCGCGCCTTTGCCGCCCAGTTGGCGCGTCAGGCTGCTCCCCGATACGGTTTCTCCCGCAAGCGGCAGGCGCGGTGTGCTAACCAGCAGGTCGACATTGACGCTGCCCAATATGACGACCTTGCCAGCCATGCTCAGCCGCCCTGCTCCAGCAATGTGAGCTTTGCGACGCGGCGGCGGAAATGTTCTTCGTCGCTGAACTGCGCCGACAGAAAATGGCGGATGATGTCGAGGGCGATTTGCGGTCCGGTGATCCACGCGCCGATGCACAACACATTGACATCATCATGCACCACCGCCTGCCGGGCGACATAGGTGTCGTGCGCTACCGCAGCGCGGATGCCGCGCACCTTGTTGGCGGCGATGCACGCGCCCGCGCCGGTGCCGCAGAGCAGGATGACCCGATCTGTCTGCTTGTCGAGGATGGCCTGCACCGCGCGCCGCGTAACGTCGGGAAAGTCGACAGGCTCTTCCGACTGCGCCCCGACATCGATGATCCGTCCGCTATGGCGGCCAAGCAACTCCAGCACCGGCGGGCGCAAAGGGAAACCGGCATGATCGTTGGCAAAGCCGATGACATCCCGATACGGGATAAGCTGTTCGTCACCGGACAATGTTTCTGGTTTGCGCATTGATCCCCGAGCCCCCTTGCCAGTGCCGCTTCCGCAGTCTTTTACCGGCAGAATCGAACTGCCCACTGGCGCTTTGATCCTGCTGTGGTATTACCAGTTTGGAATCCGATCAAGGGGGAGGGCCGAATGACGCAGGGCAGGGAGGAAGCGATGGAGCGCGGCAGGCTTGCAGCCTTTTGCGTCACCGCACTTGCGATCCAGGCTTATGCGACCCTGGTCACGGTGTTCCTGCCTGAATTTTACGCCAATGCGCTGGCGCTGCCGGTGGGCGCGGTCGGCACTGCCTTCATGACGGTGCGGGTGCTGGACCTGATGATCGACCCCTTGCTGGGCGGAATGATGGACGCCACGCGATCGCGTTGGGGACGGTATCGCCCCTGGCTGGTGGCGAGCGCGCCCATCCTGATGCTGTCGACCTATGCACTGTTCCAGGCGGAGCGGGGGGTCGGCATGGCCTATCTATGGGCATGGCTGTTCATTGCCTTCATCGGATTTTCGATGATCGTGCTGTCGCATCTCGCCTGGACCGCGACCCTCGCCACGGGAGCAGCGGAGCGGACGCGCATTTTTGCCTGGTGGCAGATTTTCGCGACGGCAGGGCAGTTTTCTATCCTCGCCATATTGCCGCTCGTCGCGAGCGCCTATCCGGACGACCCGGGAGCGGGGATGCATGCGGCGGGTTGGGTCATGATCGTGCTGATCCCTGCCGCGATCTTGCTGGCGCTCAAGACGACTCCTGAAAAGCAGCCCTCCGAGGGTTCTCAGGCAGCGCTTGCATTACGCGATTATGTCGCGCTCTTTTCGCAGGGGCCGGTCGTCCGGCTTGTACTGGCAGACTTGCTGATTGCCCTGTCGACCGGCGTCGCCAACGCCGTGGCGCTGTTCTTCTATATGGGGCAATTGGGGTTCGACCGGGCGGCTGCCAGCACGCTCATCCTGATCGCCTATGCCGCAGCCTTTGCCGGAACGCCGCTGTTCGCGAAGCTTGCCGGGCGGATCGGCAAGGCGCGCGCGCTGCAAGTTGGCGCGTTGATGCAGGCGGCACTGCAACTGCTCATGGCGACACAGCCTGCGAACGCCTTCTGGCTGACGGCTGCCAATGTCGCGGCGCTGGGCCTTTGCATCCCCATCGCCTGGTTCCTGCCGCGCGCGCTGATGGCCGATGTCGCCGACGCTACTCGCGTCCGCTTCGGCGTCGATCGCACCGGGCTGCTCTATGCGACGCTAAACGGATCGATGAAGCTGGCTTTGGGGCTGGCGGTCGGCCTTGCCTTCCTGCTGCTTGGCTGGCTCGGCTTCGATCCCGCCCATGCCAGCGATCCGCGCAACGCCTTGCCGCTGCGCACGTTGATCGGCATCGTGCCCGCACTGTTTTCCCTTGGCGTGGTCCTGTGCATGATGCGCTATCCCGAAACCTCCCTGCGGGAGGCGAGCCGCAAGGCCGCTCTCGCCTGACCCTTCCAAACTGAAAGATATGCCGATGAATCGCCGCGACCTCCTCAAATCCTCTGCTTTGTTGATGCTGGGGGCGGGCGTGCCGGCGATGGCGCGCCGCAAATCCGCCTCATTGCTTGGGAAGGATGGGGCGGGGGTCCAGCTTTATATGTTCGATCCTGACCTCAACCGCGACTTCGACGGCGCGCTCGCCAGCATCGCGGCGACAGGCGTCCGGTCGGTGGAGCTTGCGTCGCTGCACCGTCGCTCCGCCACTGAATTCCGGGCTGCACTGGACAAAGCGGGCCTTGTCTGCCCGAGCGCTCATGTCGCCGCTTCGTCGACGGTGCCGGGCGCAAGCGGGCTCAACTTCGATGATCTCGACAAGCTTGTGGACCAGCTCAATATTTTGGGTTCACGCAACGCCGTGTTGCCGCTTTTCCAGTTCCCCAAGGACCCGATCTGGGGTCCGCCGATCTCCTTCATGTCGCTGATGAAGCCCGGCGGAGCGCCCATTACGGCCGACCGTTATGAGCGCATGGCCGACTTCCTCAATGAGAAGGGCGCGGTGCTCAAGAAACACGGTATCCGCATCGGTTATCACAATCATAATGGCGAGCTGGCGCCACTGGGGAACAAGACGGGTTTGCAGATCCTGCTTGAACGAACAGACCCGAGCATCGTCGATTTCGAGCTGGATGCCGGATGGCTGGCGGCGGGCGGGCACGACACCGCCGCCTGGCTCGAGCGCTATCGCGGCCGCTTCACCCAGATGCATGTGAAGGACATCGCGGCGGGTACGCAGATCAATTATCATATGCAGCAGAAGCCGACGGAGGTCGGGTCGGGCATAATGAACTGGCCCGCAATCCTGAAGGCGGCGCGAGGTGCGGGCGTGCGCAATTTCTTCGTTGAACAGGAGCCGCCTTTCACCGGGGCGCGCATCGACTCTCTCAAGAAGAGCCTTTCCTATCTTCGCAAGCTGGAGACCGCATGATGAACCGTCGCCTGATGAGCCGCACGGCGATCTTCGCTTTTCTGATGGCAGGCGCGATGCCCGGGCAGGCGCAGAACGAAGCCGCGTCGACACTGATGTTCGACGACGTGACGGACACGCATGTCCCCGTTTCCAAATATCTCCACGCCCTGGATGTCGCGCTGGTTGACGTGGACGGTGATGGCGATCTGGACGCAGTGCTGGCCGTCGAAATGGGCCCGAACCGGCTCTACATCAATGACGGGCAGGGGCGCTTCACCTGGAAACAGGGCGCGCTTGGCACCAAGGCGCATGATAGCGAACATGTGCTGTCGGCCGACTTCAACCGCGATGGCTTTCCCGACCTGATCTTCGTTGCCGAGGAGGATCATGCGCACCAACTGTTCCTCGGCGGGCCGGGGGGTGTGTTTACCGAAGCGTCGGACCGGTTGCCGAAGATGAGCGAAGGCAATGGGCTGGCGGTCGGCGACGTCAATGGCGATGGCCTGCCCGACATCGCCATCGGCAATTCGGCGGAGGACCGCCCCGGCAAACCGCGCGCTTCGGGACAGAATTTCCTGTGGCTCAACGATCCCAAACAGCCCGGCACCTTCATCGACGCCACGGCAACTCATCTGCCCGCTTATGAGGATGATACACAGGATATCGCGCTGGTCGACGTCGATGGCGACGGCGATCTCGACATGGTGGTCGCTAATGAAAGCCCGCCGAACCGGCTGCTGCTGAACGATGGCAAAGGGCATTTTCGCGAGTCGTCGAAGGGCCTCCAGTTGCTGACGCCGATGGAGACGCGCGAAGTGCATGTGTTCGACGCCAATGCTGACGGGCGGCCCGACATCCTGTTCCTGAACCTGACCAGCAACAACAAGAAATGGGACAAGGATCCCCAGGCGCGGTTGCTGATCAACAAGGGGCGGGGCAAGTTCCGCGACGAAACCAAGACGCGCCTGCCTGCCAATCGTTTTTCCAGTTGGGGCGGGATGGTGATGGACTTCAACCATGACGGCCATCCTGACCTGATCGTCGGGGCGATCGACGTGCCGGGCTTCAAGCCATTGCAACTGCGTGCCTATGCCAATGACGGCAAGGGCCGCTTCAGCGATGTGACGGCGACCATCATGCCCGCCACCGCCGTGGGGCGCAGCTGGAGCATGGCGAAAGGCGACGTCAACGGAGACGGCGTGGAAGACCTTTTCGTCGGCACCTGGGGTACGCAGGCCCGCCTGCTGCTGGGGAAGAAGGCCAAATAGTTCGACGACAATAGCATTCCGCCAGATGGAATTGTCCTTTTCACGCAAGTTGCGATTTGCAGCTTCCACCTCCGCTTTGTAAGCCAAAGACATAGCGGCGGGCGAGGAACGGACATTGACGGAAGGCGACAGGGTGAAAGCGGCGCGGATTGCGCTGGCGCGGGAGATGTTCGACGTCGCCCTGACAACGGTATCGGCCGAGCGCTGTTTGCCATCGCATCTGCCGCCCCCTCCGGAAGGACGGCGGCTGGTACTGGCAGTGGGGAAGGCCGGAGCGGCGATGGCCAGCGTGGCGTTGCGCCATTCGCCGCCGGGTACGCAGGCGATCGTTCTTATTCCTTATGATCACGGACTGCCGCCAGGTACTTTGCCGGCCGATGCGCTGGTCATCGAGGCGGGGCACCCCTTGCCCGACCAGCATGGCCTGCACGCGGCGCAGATGATCCAGGAAGCCGTGCGCGACCTTGGCGAACAGGATCAGTTGCTGGCGTTGATATCCGGCGGCGGGTCGGCTCTGCTGGCGCTGCCGGTCGATGGCGTATCGCTGGATGACAAGCGCCGCGTGACACGGGAATTGCTGCTATGCGGGGCGACCATATCGCAGATCAATTGCGTGCGCACGCACTTGTCGCAGGTCAAGGGCGGCCGTCTCGCCGCGCTGGCGCACCCGGCGGAGGTCGTCACCCTCGCCTTCTCTGATGTACCGGGGGATGATCCCGCGCTGATCGCGTCGGGCCCGACCGTGGCGGATCGCACGACGCTGGAGGATGCGCGCCGGGTGATCGAGCGTTATCGCATAACGGTCCCCGACAATGTGATGGCTGTGCTGAACGATGACCGGCATGCGACGCCGCGTCCCGGATCGCCTGAACTTGCGCGCGCGGACACGCGGATCGTCGCGCGCAACCGCATGGCGCTGGAAGCTGCGGGGGAGGTGGCAGCGGCGGCGGGATATAGGCCCGTCTATCTGGGTGATGATCTGGAAGGGGATGCGACCGAACTCGGCATCGTTCACGCTGCGCTGGCCCTGCATCATCAGCGCAAGGGCGGGCGCTGGGCGCTGCTGTCGGGAGGAGAGACAACGGTGCTGGTCGGCAACCCGTCGGGCAGGGGCGGGCGCAACAGCGAGTATATGTTGAGTCTTGCCATGTCGCTGGACGCCGCGCCGGGGATTTCCGCGCTGGCGTGCGACACGGATGGCATCGATGGCGTGGGCGGACATGCTGGAGCGATCGCTGACGAAAGCACGCTGGCGCGGGCCAGAGCGGCCGGCCTGTCAGCGAGCGGAATGCTGCGCGAGAATAACAGCTTCGGTTTCTTCGAGGCGTTGGGGGATCTGCTGTTCACCGGCCCGACCCGCACCAACGTCAACGACTTTCGCGCGATCCTGATCGACGGCTAAGCATCCGGGATCGTCCCCTGCAGCTTCCACGCGGCGCCGATCGCAAAATGGCTGAGGATCAAATCGTCAGCCATGGACGCGTCGCCAGCGCGGACGGCCTCATAGATTTTGCGGTGATGATCGACCAGATAATCCCGCGCTTTCGGGCTGTCCGCGATGCGCCTGCGCCGTTCGACATGCGACCGTTCCAGCAGATGCGTGATCGTGCCATAAACAGTCGTCAAAGCGGGGGAATGTGCGGCGGCGACAAGTTGGGTGTGAAAATGAAGGTCGGCATGCCCCCCGCTCGACACATCGTCGATGGTCGCTTCTATCTCCTCCAGCGCTGCTTCGAGGTTGCGCTGGTCTTCAGGCGTCGCCCGGGTGCAGGCAAGGCGCAGCGCCTGCCGTTCCAGTGCGATGCGGACCTCGACAATGTCGTCGATGATCGCGGGTTGCTGCGCCAGCGCAAGCGAGAAGAACTCCCCCAAGACCGCTGCATCGGGGATGCGCACGGTGCTGGCGCGTCCGTGGCGCGTTTCCAGCACGCCGATCATCTCCATCGCGCGGACGGCTTCGCGCACGGCGGGACGGCTTACCCCCAGGCTCAACGCCAGTTCCCGTTCGCTCGGCAGGCGGTGCCCTGTCTCCACGCCGCCATTCACCAGCAGGTCGCGCAGGTGCGCCAGCACCCGGCGATATCCTGAAGTCTCCGGTTCTGTGGGGACGGCGGCGCACTCGATGGTCATGCATTGGCTTTACCGCCCGCAGCGTTTCCTGACCAGCGGTTAGTCGCGCTGTCCATATGGTGAAACATCCATGACATCGGCTTGACTTGCAGCAGCCGCCAAGCTGCTTGCGCAAGGCTAAGGAGAAAGATCAATGAAGGCAAAGCATGTACTGGCCGCCGCGCTCTTTGCGGCAGTGCCCTTGTCCGCACTCACCGCGCAGACCTTTACACGCGGCGAGGCCGTGCCCGCGACGATGCCGCTAGGAAACAAGCCGGGCAATCCCATTCAAGACATGCCGCCCGGGCAGCGGCTGATCTCCGCCTTTGGAGAAAGGCCCGTGTTCTCGACCAAGGGGGACAAGCTGGCGTTCATCGGCAAATCCTATGGCGACGCTTATGAATATGACATGGCGACCGGCCGCACGCGCAACTTGACCAGCCACTCGCCCAGCGAGGGCTATTTGCGGGTGCATTATCTCCCTGACAGCAGCTACCTTCTGCTTGGCCCCCGTATTCTGGGAAAGACGCGGGAAGAAACCCGGCATGGCCGCATCGAACTGTTCTGGATGGACGCTCAGGCGATGAGTGCGCCTGTTCCGTTGGGCATCACCGTGTTCGAAGGGATAGCGGTCAGCCCGCGCAGCAACATGATCGCGTGGAGCCAGGTGAAAGCGGCAGCTGGCGGCAAGCCGGCATCCACGACCATCTACACCGGTCGCGTTGCCGTCAACGGGCAGTCGGCAAAGCTTGAAAACGTGCGGGAAATCGTGACGACCACCGAATGCTTTGTTGAGGCACAGGACTTCTTGCCGGGCGACAAAGGCCTGACGATGCCTTGCTACGGTTTCGGCAAAGGGCCGACGGGTGTCGAGACGAAAGTTCTTTCGGTCGATTTCGCTACCAGGAAGATCACAGAATATCCCACGCCTTCTACCCTCTATGGCGAAGTTGAGGGGATTTTCCCTGATGGAAAGCGAACCTTCGTCGAATGTGCGCAGGACCGTTCGAAGGGCATGGATCTGTGCATATTGGACCTTGATCCTAAGAAGCCGCGCTACACGCGCATGACCAACATAGTGCAATATGGCGGCTGGAAGTACGGCAATCCCGTCGTGCGGCCGGACGGCCGGATGGTCGCGGCGCAGGTGGGGTCGGCGGATGTGATCGACGCAGGGGTCGGTCAAGGCATCGTCTTGATGGACCTCGCTCCGAATTTCTGATCCGTATTGGGCGGGGGAGAGGCGGTCAGCCGCCGCTCCCCCGCTTGTCCTTTCAGATCATTGTGAGTTGCACCGCCTCGAACGTATCGACCGGCGGCAGATCGAACCACAGATGATCGCGGTCCCCCGCACGCTGCTTGCCCTTGACCGCCTTGCCAGCCACCAGCATCCGGGCTGTGCCGCCTACAAGACCACGAACGCCAAGCTTCAGCCCCTGGGCAATCACCGGATCGCCATAATGGGTGTTACGCTGGCCCGAATAGTTTATGACGTGGACAAGCATCTTGCCCGCAGCGGGCTGCCGCATCGCCATCATCTCGATCGGACCTGCGCCTTCCAGAAGAAGGGGCGGCGGTGGGGCGTAGCGAGCGATCAGGCTTTCGAAAAGCACGCGATGCGCGTCGATTCCGTCACGATAATAGAGCCAGTCGGGCAGCCAAGGGATATGGACATGATGCCCCTTGCCATAAGCCATGACCAGCGCGCCCGCGTCGGCGCGCGCCGTGTCACCGGGCCGGGCGTAGGAAAATTCGGGGGGGCCGAAGCGCTGGTCCGGCGCGAACGGGATCAGGCTTGTCGCGCCGCTGCGGGGCGTCACCGGGAAGAATGTCTCGTCGATTGGCATCCGGCCTGGGCCCATGGGAATGGCCGCCTTGCTCATGTCGAGCGACCAGCCATGGCCGTCGCGCGGTTGGCCAAAGCTGCCTACGGGGCTTGATTTCATTGCCGGAATGCTGCGCGGCTTGCCGTCCTTGCCCAGCGCGCCGGTATAGCCAGTGGCAATGATCAAGCCACCTGCTTCTACGAAAGCATCGAGCGCGGCGGCGTCACCTTCATCAAGGGTCATGATATGCGGCATGATGATGACATCATAGGCCCTGTCGCGGGTGGCCTTGGCCACTTGCATACCGTTGGTCATCCAGAATGGCAGGCGCGCATCGACTAGCGCCTGATAGGCGCCCCGCTGCGCATTGTTGCCATAGCGGGCCAGTCCCGTGCCAGCCGGCTGGAAGATCGAGCCCATATTGTAGAGCGCGATGCGTGCGCCCGGCTCCAGTCCTGCATAGTGCTGCTCATTGGCGGCATGCCAATGATAGAGGCGCGAAATCGGCGGCAGGAAACGCGGGTCATCCTGATCGCCCAGCGTCCCCATCAGATAAAGATCGAGCTTGGCTCCAGTCCCAAGTGCTTGGGCAAAGCGCAGCATGTGGTTTTGCGTGCTTTCCGTCACCTGCCGCCATGGATAATCCATATGTGCGGTCGAGGTGGCGGAAAAAGCCTTGCCTGGCGCCAGCGCCATCAAGGCTCGCGTCTGTTCACCCATGGCGTGCGGCCATTCCGGCGCCTTGCGCGAAACACGCCGCTGCACCTCTCCGCGCGCGACTACGCCGCCGAAAAAGTCCATCAGAGGCACGTTTGGACGTGCTGTCTTGATGATGTCGCGCGCTTTGGCCGAAAGTTCCGCCATGATGCGCGATTGGAACTGTTGATAGGCGCCCCAGTTCGGATCAGTCCCGTCTTCAGTCCGGGGTAGTTCCAGCTTGTACAAGTCACGGAACCGCCGCTTGCAATTGTCGCACACGCAAATGCCGTGGTCGACGCCGGAATAGTCGGTTCGGACAAAAGCCGTCATGTTGAAGAACAGGCCGTCGACATCGTGCCGCTCGACCCCTTCCTTCAAGATTTGCAGGCTGTACTCCTGCGCCCAACCGCCATTTGGGCAGGCCTGGTAAGTCCCGGCATATTCGCGCGGAGTGCCGTCCCGGTTGCGCATGAACCAGTCGGGATGCGCGTCAAAAGCGGGCTTGGTCGCCTTGGAGAGGTCGAAGCGCCCGATATAGGCGAGACCTTCCGCATGCGCGGCGGCGACCATTTCACCCGCGAAATCGCTTTTCATGAACGGGTTGCGATAATGGAGCGGCAGCTGAGTGGGATAAAATGCGACGATCCCGCCGATATTCGACACGATGACATTCGCACCGAAAGCGCGCGTTTCGCGGGCGATCGTCCGAGGGTCTTCCAGCGCATCGATCTCACGCAGATTAGTCTGGAGGATGCGATATTCATGCTTCCACCATTGCCGCCGATCAAAGCTGCCAACATCTGCGGCGGCCCAGCTCTGAATGGGAAGGGCGCTCGCCATCGCTGTTGCGGGCAGGGCGCGCACAAGGTCGCGGCGCGAAATCCCGCCGTTCGCTCTCAACTTCATGCTCGTCACGCTCCCGATTGTTTCGAACTCCCCATGTCCATTCTGCTCCGGCAAAGCGCGATGGACAATCATCCGGCAAACTGCATTCCGTCCTGTGGAACGCATGCCGTTCAACGGCGAATATGTTCCGCATCGCGGAAAGACGAGTTTCGTTAGCATGCTCTCCAGCCTAGCGACCGCTGACCGAGGGTGCTGAACCCGCGAAAAGCTGCGGCGCGATGGGAGCGGAAGTTGATCGGGAAAAGGGCAACGGTGGCGCAATGATCTGGGCGCAGAATTACGATCCGTTCGGCAACGGCCTGTTGTCCGCACTTGTCGCCGCCATTCCTGTCGTCGTGCTGCTTGGCGCTATCGGCCTGTTCCATGTGCGCGCGCATATCGCAGCGCTTATGGGCCTGGGTGCAGGTCTGGCGGTCGCAGTGCTCGCATTCGGCATGCCTGCGGGGCTGGCCCTTCGCGCTGCTGGGTTTGGCGCGGCTTATGGACTGCTGCCGATCGGCTGGATCGTGCTCAATATCATCTTTCTGTATCAACTGACGGAGACGACCGGGCAGTTCCATGTCCTGCGCGGGGCGATCACGTCGATCACGGCCGACAGCCGGTTGCAGTTGCTGCTCATCGCCTTCTGCTTTGGCGCCTTTTTCGAGGGCGCGGCAGGCTTCGGCACTCCGGTCGCGGTGACGGGCGCGATGCTGATCGGGCTTGGCTTCACGCGCCTGCAGGCGTCCGGGCTATCGCTGATCGCCAATACCGCGCCTGTGGCGTTCGGCGCGCTTGGGACGCCGCTGGTCACGCTATCCGGCGTGACGGGTCTTCCTTTGCTTGAACTGTCGGCGATGGTCGGGCGGCAGATGACGCCCTTCGCTATCATCGTGCCCTTTTGGCTGATGGTGGCATATTGCGGGTGGCGGCGAACGATGGAAGTGTTGCCCGCCGTGCTGGTCGCAGGCGTCAGCTTTGCGGTCGTGCAACTGCTCATTTCCAATCTTCACGGTCCCTGGCTGACCTCCATCGGCGCGGCGCTTGCCTCGATCGCTACGCTGATCGGCTTCCTGCGGATATGGCAGCCCGCGCGCATCATGCATGTCAATGAGGCAAAGCTCGCTGCGGGCGACGAGCGGGACGTGGCGGCGACGGTAGAAGCGGCCCGTGCCCAGCTGCTGCATGATTCTGCCGCAGTCCGCCGTGCGTGGATGCCGTGGATCATCCTGACCGCCTGCGTCTTTCTGTGGGGTCTGCCCTTCATGAAGCAGGGCTTGGACGCTATCTTCGCGCTGCGCCTGCCCTTCGCCGGGCTCGATGGCGTGATCCAGCGACTGCCCCCCGTCGTGACCGCGCCGGAATATGAAAAGGCGGTTTATAATCTCAACCTACTCTCAGCAACGGGCACAGCGATACTGGTGGCCGCGCTAGCTTCGGCAGTGCTGCTGCGGGTGCCTGCGCGGACGATCGGCCTTGTCTATCTGCGGACGTGGAAGCTGGTGCTGCCCTCGCTGCTCACCATCGCGGCGATGCTGGCGCTGGGCTATCTCACCCGATATGGCGGCATCGATGCTTCCATGGGGCTGGCCTTTGCGGCGACGGGCGTGCTCTACCCCTTCTTCGGCACGATGCTCGGATGGCTGGGCGTTGCCGTGACCGGATCGGATACGGCGTCGAACGTGCTGTTCGGCGGATTGCAGAAGATCACCGCCGAACAGCTGAACCTGCCGCCCGTGCTGATGGCGGGCGCGAACAGCGCGGGCGGGGTCATGGGCAAGATGATCGATGCGCAGAGTATAGTCGTCGCCTCTACCGCCACCCAATGGTTCGGGCAGGAAGGCCGCATCCTGCGCCATGTCTTCCTTCACAGCCTGGTGCTGGGGGCGCTCATCGGTTTGTTCGTGATGCTGCAGGCCTATGTCTATCCCTTCACCCTGCTGGTGCCCTGACGGCATGGGCGACCTTCCACAAGCGGCAGCTACCCGCGCGCTGCTGAAAAAGATTTACGTGGAGGCGCTGGACGCCGTGCGCGGGGAAAGGCTGGTCGAAGGGCTGGGCATCCCGCAGGGCGACCACTGGCGCATCCGCCACCGGGGCAAGACCATCAACTGGCCCTTGCACCCGGAAGGCCGCATCTTTGTAATCGGTGCGGGTAAAGCGGCTGGCTCCTTGGCGAAGGGTGTGGAAACGCTGCTCGGGGATCGCCTTTCGGACGGCTGCGTCATCGTGAAGCATGGCCATGCCGAGCCACTGACGCGCATCCGGCAGCTACAGGCGGGACATCCCATCCCTGATGCGCAAGGAGTCGACGCGACTGCCGAGATGCTGCGCACGGTCGAAGGGCTGACAGAGCGCGACAGCGTGATCGTTCTGCTGACCGGCGGTGCGTCCGCCCTGATGGTCGCCCCCATCGAAGGCGTCACGTTGCAGGAAAAGGCGGCGGTGACGGACATGCTGCTGCGATCCGGCGCGTCGATCGAGGAGATCAACGCCGTCCGCAAGCGACTGTCGCGGGTGAAGGGCGGTGGGCTGCTGCGCCATCTCCAACCTGCATCTGTGCTGACTCTGCTGATATCCGATGTGCCGAGCGGCAACCTAGACATGATCGGATCAGGGCCGACCTTCCCGTGCAGCGCGGATTTTACGGATCCGATGGCGATCCTGGCGCGCTATGGACTCGAGCAAGCGGTGCCCGCATCCATCCGCGATGCGCTCGCGAAAGAGATGCAGGCTCCTCCTGAACCCGAAGGGCGCCACGAGGCGCTGATGCTGGCGGACAGCGCCATGCTTGTCGAGGCGGTCCACGGCATCGCGGCGCGGGAGGGGCTGAGCGCTTACGATGTCGACGCGGGAATGGCGGGCAACACGCATGACGCAGCGCTGAGGATGGCGGACGCCTTGCGGGCCGTGCCGCCGCAGGATCGCCCTGCGCTGCTTGTGTCGGCCGGTGAAACCACCTTGCAGGTGAAAGGCGACGGGCTGGGTGGGCGCAATCAGGAGTTCGCGCTGGTCGCAGCCTTGGCGCTGGCCGGGGAGGGCAATGCCGCGCTGCTCGCCGCTGGCACCGATGGCACAGATGGGCCGACCGATGCGGCGGGGGCGTTTGCCGATGGCGCCCTGCATGAACGAGCGCGGGCAGCGGGGCTCGACCCGGCGGAGATGCTGGCGCGCAACGACAGCTACCGCTTGTTCAAAGCGACCGGCGACTTGGTCCATACGGGGCCGACGGGAACCAATGTCATGGACCTCGTTCTGGGCATCGCCTTCTGACCGGAACGAATTGAGAGAGAAGAGATATGGTGAAGCTGGCGGCTAATCTGTCGATGATGTTTCAGGACCTGCCGTTCCTCGACCGCTTCGATGCGGCAGAGGCGACCGGCTTTTACGGCGTCGAGTTCATGTTTCCTTATGACCATGATCCGGCCGACGTGGCGGCGCGCGCGCAGAAGTGCGGGCTTGAGGTCGTTCTGTTCAACCTGCCCGCAGGTGATTGGGCAGGGGGAGAGCGCGGCATTGCGGCGCTTCCTGACCGGGTCGAGGAATTCCGCGCGGGCGTGGCGAAGGGGCTGAATTATGCCCGGACGCTAGGCTGCCCGCGCCTGCATCTGATGGCTGGAAAGGCGCCTGCCAGTGCCGAATTCCGTGCCGCGCTGGTCTCCAATATCGGGTATGCCGCCGATCTGGCCGCAGCGGACGGTATCGAAATACTGATCGAGCCTATCAACACGCGTGTCGATATTCCCGGCTATTTCTACAGCACCACTGAGGAAGCCCTGTCTGTCATGGATGAGGCAGCTCGTAGCAATGTCCGCCTGCAATATGACATCTACCACATGCAGATCATGGAAGGAGATCTTGCCCGCACGATCGAGCGGCTGCTGCCCCGGATCGGCCATATGCAGTTGGCCGACAATCCGGGCCGCGCCGAACCGGGAAGCGGGGAGATCAACTATCCCTGGCTGCTCAGCCATATCGATGCGCTGGGCTATGATGGATGGATCGGGTGCGAGTACCGGCCTGCGGGCGACACGAAGGCGGGCCTAGGCTGGGCACGCGATTATCTCAACTCCAGGAGAGCATGACATGAAGATCGGGTTCATCGGCCTTGGCATCATGGGCCGTCCCATGGCTGGGCATCTGCAAGCGGCAGGGCACGCGATCTACAGCTGCGCCAATCGCACGCCGATGCCCGACGAACTGCTTGAAGGCGGCGCGATCGCATGCGCCACGCCCGCAGCGGTGGCGACAGAGGCGGAGTGCCTGATCCTGATGCTGCCCGACACCCCGGACGTCGAACACGTACTCTTCGGCGCGGACGGCGTGGTGCAGGGTGTGAAGCCCGGCACGACCATTATCGACATGAGCTCCATCGACCCGATCGCCACGCGCGATTTTGCGGCGAGGCTTGAAGCATTGGAATGCAACTATGTCGACGCGCCGGTATCCGGCGGCGAAGTGGGCGCGAAAAATGCCGCCCTGACGATCATGTGCGGAGCGAAGCAGCATGTGTTCGACAAGGTCCGGCCTCTGCTGGAACTGATGGGCAAGAACATCACGCTGGTCGGTGATGTAGGCGCGGGACAGGTCACCAAGGTCGCCAATCAGATCATCGTCGCGCTGAACATCGAAGCAGTGTCGGAGGCGCTGGTCTTCGCATCGAAGGCGGGCGCGGACCCCGCACGGGTGCGCGAGGCGCTGATGGGCGGCTTTGCGGCATCACGCGTGCTGGAGGTGCATGGCCAGCGCATGATCGACCGCACGTTCGATCCCGGCTTCCGCATCCGGCTGCACCAGAAGGATCTCAATCTGGCGCTGGCGGGTGCACGCTCGCTGGGCATATCGCTACCCGCCACGGCGAATGCGCAGCAACTTTTCAGCAGTTGCGTTGCGCACGGCGATGCGGAAAATGATCACAGCGCGATGGTGACGGCGCTCGAACGGGCTGCTAACCACTTGGTGAGTGGTTAATCAACCGCAGACATTTCTCACACCCATAGCTTCTCCGGAGGATGCTCATGACCAACAATCGTCTTAAAGACCGCCGTATTATCGTGTTCGGCAGCGCGACCGGGATCGGCGCTGCTACGGTCAAGCGCCTAGCGCAGGAAGGCGCGCGGGTTTGCGCCGCCGACATCAACGTCGAAGGCGCGACGCAGGTGGCGCAGGAAGCAGGCGGCGAGACTTTCGCCGTTCATGTCGACATCTCCGATGAGGCATCGGTGCAGAAGGCGACCGAGGAAGCGGTGAGCCGTTTCGGTGGCCTGGATGGCGCGCACATCAACGCGGCGGATCTGCGTGTCATCATGGAGGATAGCGATGCGCTTGCCATCGATCTCTCCACCTTTGACCGCACGATCGCGGTCAATTTGCGCGGACATCTGCTGTGCACGCGCGCCGTCGTTCCGCACCTCGTCAAGAGCGGTAAGGGGGCGATCGTCTACACGAGCTCCGGCTCGGCGCATGGCGGCGAGCCGACGCGTCCCTGCTACGCCATGGCCAAAGCGGGCGTGAACGCGCTTGCGCGCCATGTCGGTGCGCGCTGGGGCAAGGAAGGCATCACCGCCAATGTGCTCGCACCCGGCTTCACCGTCACTGGCGAAATGAAGAAGGCGATGGAAGCGAATGCCGAAGAAGCGACCAAATGGGCCGACTATTTCATGGCGCGCACCCCGCACACGCGCCTGGGCGAATCCGAAGACCATGCGGGCGTCGTCGCCATGTTGCTTTCAGAGGATGGCCGCTGGATCAACGGCGCGATCTATGACGTCAATGGCGGATCGCTGATGCGCGCTTGACGACACTGGCTGCGGCGCTCGCTCCTGCACGGGCGGGCGCCGCAGCGCTTGTTCAATAAAGCGCAATCACGCGCGCGGGCATGCCAGTGGCGTTTTCCAGCGGCGCCACCCCCGCGAACAACAGGCCGCCTGCAGCAGGCGCGCGGTCGAGATTGGCCAACCCCTCCAGCGCCCAGCGTCCGCTCCGCAGCCACGCCTGATGCACAGGGAAGGCGGGCATCGCCTCGCCCGCGTCAATCGACATGGCGTCAACGCCAATTCCCCGCACGTCGCGCTTCATCAGAATGTCCATTACCGCAGCGTCGAAGCCGGGGCTCTTGCGCCGCTCGGCCGGGGGCAAGCTGCCGTAATTGGCGAAAGCGCCCAGTGGGTCCCAGCCCGACAGCATCGCGACGCAGGAACCTTCCGGGATGCGGCCATGGCGACGTTCCCAAGCTGCGATGTCCTGCGGTTCGACCCGTGCGTCACGGTCTGCCTTCGTTTTTTTCCTGATGTCGATGACCACCAGCGGGACGATCAACTGGCTGATCGCCATGTCTCCGACCGATGCTCCGTCCGGCGCGAAGTGGCGCGGCGCGTCGAGATGGGTGCCGGTATGTTCGACGATGGATATGCGGTTGAGCGCCATACCTGCTTTCGTGCCTGATCCCTCCACGGCCTCCATGGAGAGGCGGCCCGGCGTGAAGGCGAATGCGCGCGTCAGCCGGTGCGTGAGGTCGAGGATATGCAATTGCCGCCCATGAAGCGGTAAGCTCGTCTGGTCCGGCATCACTGCGGCGGCGTCGGCAGGCGATGATGTGCCGAGGGTGAGCGCACCCAGCGCGCTCAGAGCTAGCATGTCGCGGCGGTCGATCACGGCGGCTGGTTCTTTCTTGAGGAAAGCGTTGGACAATTTCACGGCGGCGGATTGGGGAAAGCTGCAAAGCTAAATCAAATCGATCGCGACCACTTCATGGAAGTCGACGTGCGGCACCTCCACCTCGATCCAGCCACCCGTCGCGCTGTGCGTAACGTCGGCCCCGGCCGTCAACAATCGCGCCCGCGCCGCACGCCTACCTTCAGGCAGTTGCAGACGGATGCGATAGGGGCCGGTGCGGATCGCTTCGCGATAGCTGCCGCGCATCGCCATGGGATTGTTGAGATTGACGATATGCGCGGTGATCGACCGTTCCTGCCGCCAGCAGGCGATGTCGAGGAGGCCGGGCCCATCGATCTGCAAGGGATGCGCTTCATCATGCGCCCAGTTGAGCATGGTGCGCAGCAGTGTCAGATGATCGCCATGGCCAAGCTCCGCAAAGCTGCGATCGAGGTCCATCGGCAAATAGACGACGCGCCCGCGCCCGACCTGACGGCAAATCGCCATGGGTATGTCGGTCTCTGTCCGGTCGGTGAAGACCCGCTCCATCGGCAGGTCCGGATAGCTGGGGACGAGCGTCAAGGCGACATCGTGCTCATCGCGCGCTGTGACGGGCAGGCGGAACAGCGGGCCGATGGTCCGGCTGATGTCGCTCAGTCCAGCCATGGCCGGATGCGCGTGGCGCAAGGTGAGGTATGCGTTTCTCAGCGGCCCTTCCGCCTTGCCTGCGATGGAGCAGCCGAACAGGTCGGCGAGGCCGAAATCAGCCCGCTGCCGTCCTTCACCGTCATAGAGCGAGGTCTGGTAGGTTGCGACGACGCTGCCGCCGCGCGCTACGAAGGCACGGATCTGATCGCATTGCTTGTCCGAAAGCACCGCCGCGTTGGCAAGGATGATGGTGCGAAAGCGCGACAGGCTGTCGCCGTCCAGGAAATCCTCGTCGACGAGGTCGAATGGCACGCGGCCTTCCAGCGCGGCCTGGTAAAAGCCGTCGCCATGCTCCTCCAACTTTCCGCGCCCGGTCCAACCGCCAAGATAGGCGGTGGTCCTAGGCGTATGAACCAGCCCGACCCGAGCCAGATTGCGGGTGTTCCGCAGATAGGCTTCATTGGCATGGTGCCAGCCGTAGATTTGCCGGACGACATCCATCCAGCGGCGATCCAGGGGTTTGGCGTTGAACTTGGTGATCCAAGGGCGCGCACCCTGGGCGATCGCGCCAGCGGCCCAGATGCGGATTTCCGCCGGGCTCTGCACTGAGTCCTTCCAGCGATAGGCCTCTTCCACCCCCACCGAAATGATGTGGCCGACGGGCTTGTCCTTCATGAAAGCGCGCAGTTCGCGCGTGTAGCGGCCCGCGCCCCAGACCTCCGGTCCCGTCCCCCAGGGAGAGCCATCCGATGACCGCGCCTGCCGGTCGCAGAAAGCAAGCGGCAGACGTTTCGACAGGGCTGGTCCATTGAGATCGACCAGACCCCGGCGATCACCGCCTGGAATGAAGAAGGCTTCCCGCCGGTGCTTGCGCGCTGCCGCATTCCACAGGTCGATTAGGGAGAAGAGCCGATCTTCGACCCATGCGGCATAGCGTCGCCCCTCCGGTTTGGACGGGTCCGGATCGAGCGGGATGTCCTGCCCAGATGCCGCGCGGTAGAGCGTCCGGCAGCTTTGGCAATAACAGGTGCCGCTGCCGTTCCAGCGATTGCCGAAGAAGCCGTCCACTGGATAGCGCCGGGCGATCTCCTCGATCACCTTGGGCATCAGATCGAAATTATAAGGTCCGTAGGCGCAGGTCAGGGTGAGGTCCGGCGCACTACCATGCCGCTTGATCTTCCCGTCGGGGCCGGTCAGCGCCCATTCGGGATGGACGGCGGCTGCAGCCGCGTTCATCGCGTGCGGATCAATGCGGGCCAGCACGCGGAGCCCGAGTGTCTTGCATGCCGTGACCATGTCGCCGAACGGATCGACGCCCTTGCCGACCCCCTGTGCCATGCCATGATAGGGGACGGCAGTCGGATAGAAAGCGATGCCGCCCCCGGCGCTGAGGCACACGCCATCAGCGCGAATCTGCCGGAAATAGTCGGTCCAGAATGTGGGATCGTAGCGTCCCGGATCATCTTCTGTGAAGGCCAGCTGGAACCAGCGCATCGGCCCGCTCGCCCAATCAGGGGGTGTAGCGTTGCCCAACCGGCGCGCGAAGGCAGGCTCGATTCCGGACAGCAGGACGCCAGCACCCAATGCGAGCGCTGCGCGGCGATCGAGTGGCAATATGTCGGGCATCATCTCTCCTTGCGGCGATGAAGTTAACTCAAGCAGCGCCATCTACAATTCATCATCCCATCATACGGAACATCCCGATCGAGCGTGGTCCTTGTCCACTACGCAGAAAATATATCGACAAGCATGAGCAAACAGGTCATACCAGTTCGAAAGGTTGTCGCTCGTGCGGTGGTAATCAGGCAAGGTGAGGAACAAGCGTGGCCGATAGTCAGCAAGAGCCGGAAGACGGCCTGCTAGGGCGAGTTCAGTCGCTGGTGCGGGCATTTGGCATTCTCGATGAACTGGCAAAGAGCGACAATATGACGCTCAGCGACCTGTCCCGCGCTGTCGGGCTGCCACGATCCACCACCCATCGCCTGCTGACGACCATGGAAGCGCTACGCTATGTGGCGTTTGACCGAGGCAGGAACGGCTGGTCCATCGGGGTGCAGGCTTTCACGGTCGGGGCCGTGTTCGCGCAAACGCGCGATCTGGGGCAGCTAGGCCGTACGATCATGCGATCACTGATGTCCGAAGTGCAGCATTGCGTGAACATCGCCGTGCCGGAAGGCGCTGGCATCTGCTATGTCGGTCAGGCTGCGGCGAACGGGTTCCGCCAGACGGCTGCCCGGCCAGGCGCCGTCCTACCGCTGCACACGACGGCGTCCGGCAAGGTGCTGATGGCGCATTGGTCCAGGGCCGAGTTCGACCGCTATCTGAACAGCGCGCCGCTCAAGGCCCGCACCGCGCGCAGCATCATCGATGGCGACCGGCTCCGTCGGGAGATGGCAGACATTCATATGCGCGGCTATGCGCTCGATGATGAAGAGCATAGCGGCGGATTGCGCTGCGTCGCGGCGGTCGTGAACGATCGCTATGGCCTGCCGAAGGGGTCGCTGTCGATTTCGGATCGATCATCCCACCTTGCCCGCGCGCGGCTGGATGAGTTAGGCCCGACGCTGATCAGCGCGGCACAGCGGATGAGCATGGAAATCGCGGCGCAGAGTTTCTGACGAGCGGTCTGAAGCTGCCGTTTAGGGTGCCTTCCGTCATTTGAGATCATTTCTGCCGGGTTGATGAACAGAAACGCCGTGGCGTGCCCTCGATCCACTGCGGAATAAGAAGCGCAGACGCCAGCGTAACAGCGCGAGGCGGCAGGATAGAGGATGATGAAAGATATGAGGGCTCATGGCCTAAAGAGGTGCGCCGCGACCGGATCGCTGGCGGCGGCCAGCCTGCTGATGTTGGGCGCATCCGCGCCGCAACCGCAGAGTTTTTCCTTCGCGCTGACCAACATCTACGTGGCGGCCTATGAGGATGAAAAGGCGTGCCGGGGCTTGTCGCTAAGCTCAGCCGACCTATTCCTGAAAAGCCTGCCTCCCGCTGAACGGGCGAAATATGAAGCGCCTGAAAAGGTACAGGAGCTGCACAAGCTGATGGGCGAACGGCTCGGCTTCAAGATGGTGCCGACAGGCAAGGATTCCGGTTCTAACGGCAGCATGGCGCGCCTGACCGAGGTCGAGCAGCAGGCATTGCGGCAGAAATATAACATCCCGAAAGGCAAGGGAATTCCTGCCTTTCTCGGTACGCGGTTCGCCTATGACAGTTGCACCAATCCCGAAGATTTCCCGTTCATGGAAAAGGGGAATGAGGATTATCGCGGGCCTGTCGCCTATGGCATCGATCTCGATGGCCGCAATGGCAAGGAGGATTATGTCGGCCCGGACCAGCAGCCCGGGGTCGACAACCAGCTGATCCGGGCGGTTGGATGCACCTTTTCGACGCGCGACTTCGGTACGCCGAAGGTGGCGGACAATGTGATCACGTCCATGTCTTCGCCCACGCTCGTGGAAGTGAGCGGCGTCGACGATCCAGCGAATGACGATGATGTGACGGTTCGCCTTTACGCCAGCGCCAGTCCGCTGGAGTTGTCAGGTGCGGGCAAGCCGTTGGCTTGGGCCAGCCTGGACGTCGATCAGGATCGCCGCTTCATGGCGCAAGCCAAGGGAAAGATTCGCGACGGCGAGTTGATCACCGAGCCGTTTGACCTGCAGGTGCGGCTGCGCGAACAGATCATCGACAGCTATCGCGAACTGCGCCAGGCGCGCATCCAGGCGAAGATCAAGCCCGGCGAAGCGATCGAAGGTGGCATTTACGGCTATCACACGCTGGCGAGCATTGAGGATAACTATCATCAATCGACCCAGGTCGGCGCCAATCTGACACGCATGTCCTGCCCGGCGTTGATCAAGGCGGTGCGCCGCTATGCCGATGCCTATCCCGACCCCAAGACCAGACGCAACAGCGCCATCTCGTCCGCGCTGCGTTTCAAAGGCGTGCCCGTCTTTCTGATCAAGCCGCAGCAGGTGGCGTCGGGGAGGCAACCATGATTGGTCCGCTAAATTCTTCACGTGTTCTTCGCGCTTTGTCCGCTGTCACCGCGCTCGGATCGATAGGCGCCATATTGTTGGCGGCAAGTGCCGGATATGCCGATGCGCCATTGGAACAAGCGGCTCAGCAGCAACAGCAGGCGCCCAAATTCCGGCGGCTGACCGAAGCGCAATATCGCGCCACCATCGCCGACATATTCGGACCCGATATCAAGGTCAGCGGCAGGTTCGAGCCTGACATGCGGGTCGGAGGCCTGCTGGCGGCGGGCACAAGTGCGGTGTCGTTGACGCCTGCTGGGGCCGAGCAATATGAGCAGATCGCACGGGGCATCGCCGAACAGGTGGTCGACGCGAAGCATCGCGACAAGCTGGTCGGATGCGCGCCCCAGCCGTCCGATCCCCAGGGCGCGGCTTGTGCAGAGGGCTTTTTCAAGCGGGTGGGCCTCCGCATATACAGGAGGCCGCTGACGGATGGTGAGGTGAAGCTTGCCGTTGCTCAGACCGTGGCGGCGTCAGCGACCCTCAAGGACTTCCACGGCGGCCTTGCGATCATGCTCACGGCAATGCTGTCGGATTTGCCTTTCCTGTTCCAGACGGACCGGGAGGTTGCGGACCCCCGCGCCCCGGGAGGCCGCACGATCGACGCCTGGTCGCGGGCCAGCAAGCTCAGCTATTTCTTGTGGAACAGCACGCCGGACGAGCAACTTCTGCAAGCTGCAGCCGACGGTAGCCTGATGACGCAGGCGGGTCTCTCGGCCCAGGTCGACCGGCTTATGGCTTCGCCCCGGTTCGAAACAGGCGTGCGGTCCTTCTTCGACGATTTTCTGCAACTGGAAGGCATGATGTCGCTGTCAAAGGACGGCATCATCTATCCGGCTTTCCGCTCCTCCGCCGCGCCTGCTGCCCGCGAACAAACGTTGCGCACCATCACAACGCTGCTGGTGGCGGAAAATGGCGATTATCGTGACCTGTTCACCACACGGCGTGTGGCGATGAACCGGCAGCTGAGTCCTCTCTACCGCATGCCTCATGGACCACGCGATTGGTCGATGGTCACGCTGCCGGATGATGATCCGCGCGTAGGCGTGCTGACACAGATCAGCTTCCTGGCGCTCCATTCGCACGAGGGCCGATCTTCGCCCACGTTGCGCGGCAAGGCGGTGCGGGAGGTACTGATGTGCGAGCATGTTCCGGCCCCGCCCGCTAATGTGAACTTCACCATCGTTCAGGACACAAGCAATCCCGCCTTCCGTACCACGCGCGAGCGGCTGAAGGCGCATCTGGATGATGAGGAATGCGCCAGCTGCCACAAGCTGACCGATCCCATGGGGCTAACGCTCGATAGCTTCGATGGCGCTGGGCAGTTCCGGGCGACAGAAAATGGCGTGCCGATCGACACTACCGGCATGCTGGACAAGATCGCGTTCAATGACAGCGCGGGGCTCGGCAAGGCATTGCACGACAACCCAAAGGTGACGCAGTGCCTCACACAATCGGCATGGCGCTATGCCGCTGGCCGGGCCTTGTTGCCGTCCGAGGAAACAATCACAAACCGGCTGCATGAGGATTTCGCCCGCGCCGGATATCGCATTCGCTCGCTGTTCCGGCGGATCGCCATAGATCCCCAATTCTTCGCCGTTCGGTCGCCTGCGGCGCCCCGTGTCGCGAGCAAGCCATCGTCAGAAAGGAAAGGCTGATGACGTCTTTGAACAGGCGCGGATTTCTGCTGCGCGGCATGCTGGGCGGGGGAGCGGTTGCCGTGGGGCTGCCATTCCTCGACTATTTCCTCGACAATAACGGCGCGGCCTTGGCCGCAACCTATGGCGGCGGCCGCCTGCCGGTGCGTTTCGGCACTTGGTTCTGGGGATGCGGGATGATTCCAGATCGCTGGAATCCCAAGATGGCGGGAGCCAATTATGACCTGCCGCCCGAACTCGCACCGATCAAGCCGGTGCAGGACAAGGTGTCGGTACTCTCCGGCTTCAGCGTCACGCTGGGCGGCAAGAGCAACCAGCCTCACATCTCCGGCAACGTTGGGCTGCGCACCGGTACGCCCAGTGATACCTGGCAGCAGATCGCGGGTCCGACCTTCGACGTCAGTATTGCCGACGCCATTGGCGCGGGCACGCTGTTCCGTAGCCTGGAATTGAGCGCGGACGGCAACCCGCGCACCAGCTTTTCCTATCGCAGCGGGACGGAGATGAACCCCAGCGTCGCGTCGCCGATGGAACTCTACCGCCGGATCTTCGGCGCTGATTTCCGTGATCCCAACGCGGCGGAGTTCACGCCCGATCCCAAGGTCATGGCCCGGCGCAGCGTCCTTTCCGCCGTCACTGAGGAGCGCCGCCGCATGCTGGGCAAGCTGGGTGCTGAGGACAAGGCCCGCGTCGACAGCTACTTTACTTCAATTCGTGAGGTCGAGAACAAGCTGGCGCTGCAATTGGAAAAGCCGCCCCGCGCAGAGGCCTGCGTCGTTCCGGCGCAGCCCGAAGACATTGCCGCCAGCACCGATGTTCCGGCTCGGCAGAAATCCCACAAGCTGATGGCGGAAATGCTGGCGATGGCGATGGCGTGCAACCAGACCAAAGTGTTCAACATGGTGTTCTCGACCGCCACCGCCGATCTGCGGCAGGCTGGATCGCCAACCGCCTATCATCAGGCGACGCATGAGGAGCAGGTGGATCGCGCCAGAGGCTATCAGCCCACAGTCGATGAATTTTCGACGCAAAGCATGCAGGCATGGGCGGACTTTGTTGCGGCCATGGCAGCAATCAAGGAGGGCGACGGCACCTTGCTCGACAATATGCTGGTGGTCGCCCACTCCGAGGTCAGCTATGCCAAGAATCATGATGTGAACGGCATTCCCGTGATGCTTGCCGGCCGGGCAGGGGGCAAGGTGAAGAGCGGTATTCATGTCGCCAGCCAGGGCGATCCCATTTCCCGCGTCGGGCTGACCATGCAGCAGGTGATGGGTGTTCCCGTCGATGCATGGGGCACAGAAGCGATGCGAACCTCGCGCACCTTGTCGGAGATCATGACGTGAAAAGGGTTGCCCTGATCCTCCTGTCCCTGCTGTTGGCATCCCCCGGCCTGGCGCAACAGGCAAATCCAGCGACGGCATCAGGCTTCAGCTTCCTTTCGCTGGAAGTGGCGGACATGGCGCGTGCAAAGTCCTTCTATGTCGATGCATTGGGCATGAAATCGGTTTTCACCGTCAGCAAACCGGGTGATCCCGCGGAAAAGATCGCCTTCAACTTTTCAGGTGATCCCAGGTCCAGCGAACCGCTGTTGATCCTGATCCATCATGAAAAGCCGGATGCGACGCAGAACCGTTCGACCGGCGCGAAAGTCGGTATTCGGGTCAGTGACAGCCGCGCGGTGGCCCTACGGCTGCAAAAGGCAGGATTTCCCGTGATCAGGATCGCTGCCGCGGATGAAAAGGGGCCGGTGATCAACAGCGTGGTGCGGGACCCCGATGGAGTGATTGTGGAATTGGTGGAGTTGCGGACCAGGTAGGACCGCTTTGGCCTGCCACCGTCTGACCTATCCAATTTTGGCTTGCGCTAGCCCGCGGCGAAATTCGGTAGGTGCCATCCCGGTCCAGCCACGAAATGCCCGGCGCAAGGCATCGGAATCACACAGATCCAGCCGCTCTGCGATGTCTTCGATCGACATGCGGCTGTTGGTGAGCATGTCGATGGCCATTTCATGGCGCAGCTCATCCCGAATTGCCCGGAATGATGTTCCTGCGCTGTGCAACCTGCGCCGCAACGTCATCGGTGCCATGGCAAGGTGCCGCGCCAATTCTTCAAGCGAGGGCAGCTTGCGCTGATCGCGCAGAGCCAGCGCCATGAAGTGGCGTGACCGGCGCACGATCTCCAACGGATCTTCGCCGACCCTCAACCCGAACAGAAAGTTGAGCGTCGGCAACGCTTCGCAATCCGACATGGTGCGAATGACCGGCTGGTCAAGCATGGACGCGGCAAAACGCATTTCCAGCTGATCCGCGCCCAGCAGCAAGTTGAATGGGAGCAGTTCGATGTCCAAGTATTGCACGGCAGATTCGGGAAAATCGAGCGCAACTATGCCATCGAGAGGCTTGCCGATCAGCCAGCTGAAGATCGAATGGAACATCAACTGGCCATGCAGCGTCACGATGAAATCCATCTCTTCATCGCCGCTGCGCGCGCCGGTGTAGGACAGTACAGCTTTTCCGCCGCTACGCTTCAACGTCATGCTGCCCATCCGCCCGTCAATCGCCAGCAGCAATTCCTCGGTGCGCATGATGGCCTCACGCAAGGTGCGGCTGCCAACGAGGCAGTAGAAAAGCAGTCGCCAATCGCCGCCCCGGAAAGGCGGTCGTCCAGCGGCTGCGGCCTGTATGTCCGACAGTTCCACGCTGGCGCGCGACGATAGTTTTTGCAGATCCGCGATATCCAGTTCGGGAAGCGTGCTGACGAGAAATCGCTCCAGCGGTTCGTCAAAACCATTGGTCCGCAACACACCGGCGGCGTTGCCTCCGCGCCCGGCAATCAATTTTAACAGCCGCGCCACAATATGACGCCCCGGTTGTCCTAGGTTCGTGGACAGCAGGCTATCACCTTCAGCGGCACTTATTGCAGTCTGGGACGGAAACTCGTGCACACCATTTACCATCCATCATCCTATGTCGCGGTTTAAGACAACGAGTTGGTGACACTAAGTCAATGGCATCGACGATCCCCGTCATCCCACATCATGGGATAAGTGAAGGATGCATTTGATCTCGCCCACGCTCCTGGTGTGAGGATGGTGCGCATCTTAAAGGGGGCGTAGCGCCTGGATAGTTCCAGGCGCTACTGCGCCAGCTATCAGCGTTGTTCCACATGGTGGGATGCATGCTTATGGCGCGCAAACCCTTCCTCTAAGATGTTCGCTGCCCAGCAACGAATAATCGTCATCAAAATGGAGGGGACTATGAAAGGTCGAAGGGGTCATCATCTCATCAGCTTGTTGAGCTGTGCCTGCGGACTGGCCATCGCCAGCGGCGCAGCGGCGCAACAAGTGGAGCAGGGCGCGGAAGAACCGAACGCTGCGGAAATCATCGTAACTGCCACACGCCGCGCGGAAACGCTGCAGGAAACGCCAGTCGCAGTCGATGTCGTATCAGGACAGGAAGTCGCCAAGCTTAACCTGTTCGATGTTAAGGAAATCCAGAACATCGTTCCGGGTCTAACCCTCGAGAATGGCGACGGCCGAAGCAATATCGCCACTTTGCGCGGCATATCGTTCAATCCGGATAGCGGATCGAGTGACGCAGTTCAGGTCTATTTCAACGAAATCGACGTAGATCCCAACACCTTCTTCAGCGCCATTTACGACATCGGCCAGATCCAGGTTCTGCGCGGACCGCAGGGCCTGTTCCGTGGCAAGGTGTCGCCTGCAGGCTCGATCGTCATCGGCTCCGCTCGCCCGGACCTGGTCAAGCCGACCGGCTATGCACAGGCGGCAGCCAGCGACCTGCATGCATACAATTTCCAGGGAGCGGCGTCTGTGCCGATCATCCAGGACAGCCTCGCTGTGCGCGGCGCGCTTCTATATGACCGCAACCGTGCCGGTCAGGTGAAGAATGTCGACGGACGTAAATCTTACAACGAAACGATGAGCGGACGTATTTCGCTTGCGTGGCAACCGTCGTCAGAATTCCGTGCCGACCTGGTCTACCAATATCTCTGGACAGACACGCGTCCGTTCCGTGCCGTGTTCGGCCCCGGCAATCAGCCGAGCCCGAACAGCTTCTTCCCCCTGCGGAGCGGCCCCGCGATCAGCCTGAACGATCGCTTGGCGGTAAGCGAAGGCGCGTTGCGGTTCACCAATGAAACGCATCTTGTCACCCTCAATACCAACTATGACTTTGGTTGGGGCGAACTGGTTTTCAACGGGGGCTATCAAAAGACCCGTCTGGAACAGCAGCGAGATCAGGACGAGGGCAATGCGGTCCCCGGCTATCAGCTGAACCAGCATGTCCACACCCCCTATGATCTCTGGACTGCGGAAGTCCGTCTTCAATCGCCGAGCGATTCGCGCCTGAATTGGGCGATCGCGGCCAACTATGATTATTCAAAGTTCAATGACGTCCGCGTAAACCAGAGCAATGACGTCTTTTTCACCGATCCATTCGGGGGCATCTTTCCTGGCATGACTGGACCCGGTCCTGTTCCACCGCAGATTTTCACGGTCCCTGTGGATGTTGCAGTCACCCTTCCTATCCTAAGCAAGTCCTATGCGGTGTCGGCATTGCTTGGTTATGAGGTGGTTGACGGCCTGACGATCACTGGCGGCTTGCGCCAGACGTGGGGCACGACAACTCGGACGCAGACGACTACCCTCGTAATTGATGGCGGAGCACCTACATCTTCGGTAAAGCCCAGCGTGGTAAAGCCGAGTGCTCTCACTGGTGGCGCGGCGATCAGCTGGGCCGTCAATCCCGATCTTAACCTCTATGCTAACTACGGCCGCTCTTTCCGTCCCGGCGTGGCAGCGACCGGCGTTACTACCGATCTAGACCAGAAATATCTTCAAACCCCTGACGAGACGTCGGACGGCTTTGAAATCGGCTTAAAATCAAGCTTGTTCAACCGGAAAGTGACACTCAATATTGCAGCCTTCTATCAGACGTTTAAAAACTATGTTGATTTCGCGCCCGATCTGAGGACCAACTCTTCACGCGTTCCCGGTCGCACCGATACAGCGACTGCGCCGCTGCCGACATTTGGTGATGCGATCAGCAAGGGCGTTGAAGTTCAGCTAGGCTTCCAACCTTCTGAATGGGTGGATTTTAACGTAAACGCTACTTACGCGGACGCTCACTACGATAACGCCAAACTATATTGTAACGATTATAATGGTGACGGCGTGCCGGACTCCATTGGTACGCCCAGCGTTCCTGGAACTGAGCAGGTAGCTGTTTGCACCCGCAACGATCGTATCGCGGATGTTCCAAAATTCAGCCTGACCAGCAATGGTGAAGTTCGCTTCGCCATGGGTTCTCTGACCCCGTTTGTTCGGGGGCTGCTCTCGTATCGGCCTGGTTTCAGGTCGCAGAATAGCGACTATACATATCGGGACTTCACTAAGATCGATCTTTTTGTCGGCCTGCGTGGTGAAGATCGTTGGGAGTTCAACCTGTTTGTGAAGAACCTCCTCGACCAAACCCGTGCCCAGCGCGTGTCCCAAGGTAACTTCCAAGTCGGAACGCGCTCGCTGCCCGTGTTTGAAGCCCTTGATCCGATCCCATTCGACTCTGGCTACCGTTTGGCGAACATAACGGCGCCACGCGAATTCGGCGCCACACTGCGCTTCAACTGGTAATTGATCGGCCGGGGATCTGCGAACTGATCCCCGGCCATCAAAATGACTTCTCGGATAGTCGCGGCTGGCTGGCGGTTTTGCTGCCCTGACTACAACTTCGTTGAGATCGGGCAGCCTATCCATTGCGGCCTTCAGTGATACAAGGCGATCGCTGCTGCCGGGCACGTGCTGGTCATGTAGCTGCCTTTAGGAGAACCTACACCCGGAAGCTGCAGGTGTGCCTTGGAAACAGCAGATTCGGCGGTGAGCGACCAAGGTCGGTCGGTGCTGACACATGTCTGCGCGTTGATGCGATTGTCGGAGTATGGCATCTATCATCTGACAGAGAGTTCCGGTGAACGAATAGCGCCGTTCCCCGTTCATAGGCGATGACCGAGGACATATGGGCTCCTGACCCTTATATTGTGGCGCTGACGTTATCAGGTTTTCTGATCGCCCTAGTTGCCTGGCTCCCGCTCGCACTCAAGCGTCTGCCGCTGTCACTGCCGATCGTTTGCATAGGCATCGGCATAGTTATCTTCTCGCTGCCAATTATAACGGGGCAGAGAGGCTCATCAAGGCTCAGCTACCTACCGCCACCTCAGTCCTGACGCCGGAGGAAACCTTGCAGGTCGTCAGCGGAGAAGGGCAAAGCCGCCAGGTCGCTCATTTGGCGCTATTTGCGGCGGGCGGCGTCATCCAAGCCGAGACGGGAGGTGAGGCGCTCGGCGCCTGGGCGTGTCGCGCCCGGCGAACTGACACTTTCCGCGACGGCCTCCATCCACCTCGCGCTTTGGCAATAGGGCTGTGAGCCTCATCACCTGCATGATCCTCGGACTAGCGGCGCTCCCACTTGCTGGATCCTCTGCGGCGCTCCAGCGACACGGACCAGATCACGCGATCTTCTGCGCCCTGGGCAAATCGAAAGACGGGTTTGACATATACTGCCCCAAGCCAGTGCTGAACGCAGGGTGGCCAGCACCCTATCTGTTCGACCGCCCTGGCATTTCTATCGAAAACAAGATCAGCATTCTCGAAGACGATTTTCGATTTTGGCCATTCAGCGCCAACGTCGCATTTTATTGGCTACTCTTGTCCGCCATGTGCAATATAGCGATGCGCTTCCGGTCCCTGCGCCAGCAACAATAGTTTGCCCTGCTCAGCCGTTCGACACTCATAATCGACCATGGTCCTCGCTGTGGGGCGAGCCGTACATAACGGCGGAGCTAATCTCGCCTGTGGCCGTTCCCATGAAGGGTTGCTCACTTCTGTCAACACACCCTCGGCCTCACTTCTGATCCAGGAGATTGCGGCGCCCGAAGTCTGCACTGATCTGCAAGCCTGGTTTGAGCGGGCAGTGCCTGAGGGTTCCAGCCTCTACGCACATGACGATGAGGGCCTCGACGACATGCCAGCGCATAATCCCATGACACATTTCTTATGGCCCTGACGGCCATAGTTAGAACGCTTCAGGAGAGGCAGACCCTTTGTGGCCGTTCCGGGGCCAATTTTCCATATCCAGGTCCGGAAGGGCAGCTATTCGAACTTCGCACCCAAAATGGCCGATTCTGGAATTGAGGGTCGGCCGCGGGTGACTGGCAAAGCGGCCACACCATCGCCGAGGAACCTGCCGAGCCGCATTCGACCATTTGGGGATGTTAGACTTTCAGCGTTCCTCCAGCATGACGTCGATCATTGACTGCCAAACACGTTTCGCCGTCGCACGGGGGTCGGTACTTTCCTCGTAGATGGCCGCGTCTATCATCTGCTGGGAGGGTTCTCGCAGGGAGGTGACGACGGATCGGACTAACTCTGTAGCGCTCAAATGAAAGTCGCCTTCAGGATCATAGAACGCCAGACGGGTTGCTGATTGCTTTTGAACCTCAGCGACGAGGGCGTTGGCGGCTTTTTCAATCGGAGGGGGAGCCATAAAGGCTGTAACGCCGTTCAACGTCCATCGTTCATATGCCGAGAAGAATCGATGTGACCGTTAGGCAACCGAGTCCATGCGTCGTACAGGCTGCCGTCGCGGCTCGATCTCACTGCCGGAGGATGAGTGCGTTAGGTTCCTAATATTGTGTGGTATATTGACGTATCCTAGTTCTTATTTCCAAACATGCTGTGCTGAGAGAGACTTATGCTCCCGTTTGGCAAGGAGAGCGACATGTCCATCTCAATATATTCTCCCTCTTCATCATTGCGGGAGCGTGGTTTGCACGCCAACGCCGAGCGACAGGGGCGCGGCGCGGGAGCGGGCACGTTGCGCGGCTTCCCTGCCCCGCGAGCGTAAACGGCGACTGGAGGCTGTGATCGATGATTGGGGAAACGAAGGTGGCGCAGTCGCCCGCGTCCACCCGGCATCAAGGCCCAACCTTCTAGGAAAGCTCAGCATTCCTGTTCTAACACCCAATTCTGGCGCCGAGCGGATTAGCCACGGGATGTCGCCGGCTCATCGTTAGCCGCCGACTTCAACCGCCCTTGC
>NZ_OBMU01000003.1:152548-369623 GCF_900218065.1 Novosphingobium sp. Chol11
CAAGACCTATCCGTCCAAGGCAGCCAACTCAGCGATGCATCGGCCCTTTTCGAGGAAAGCAAGTCGAAGATCTGATCACCGATAGTGCCCGCGGCGGCCGGATGCTTGCGGCGTGCCGGCTCACTGATCGCGTCGGCGGCGTGCATGAGCAAAATCTGATGATCGAAATAAAGCTGATTGAGATCCATGTGTCACTCCCTGGGTAAGCGGGAGCGCGATGGTCTCTCAGTCAAGAGCGCCTACGTTGCTATGCACTTGATGACTTCCATATAGGCTTAATCGACAATCATACAACATGACGTGCCCTCAAAAATTCGAGAGAAACATCCCTGCTGGAAGTGCCTACTATTCCATCTGCGACACAAAATTATTTCTGCTCATGGCAGTGATGGCGTCACCCATTCTAACGGATCGCTGATCGGCGCCGACATAGCGGGTCCAGCTTGTCTTCGATTGCCGCTGGGCGCATAGCAGGGTCATCGGCGGCCTGCATTTAGGCCTGCCAGTTCGCTATTTGGTAGCGCTGGCTTCCGCTTGTGAAAGCGACATTCCGTCGCGGACCAGCGCCAGGAAAGTCGGACTCAAACCATGACTGCCAAGGACCTGAAATTCGCGCACGAGGCCCGCGAAGGCATCGCGCGTGGCGTCGATATTCTCGCCAATGCCGTGCGCGTGACCTTGGGGCCCAAGGGGCGCAATGTCCTCATCGACAGGAGCTTTGGAGCGCCGCGGATCACAAAAGACGGCGTCACCGTCGCAAAGGAAATGGAATTCAAGGACAAGTTCGAGAATATGGGCGCGCAGATGATCCGTGCCGTGGCGTCCAGAGCGCATGATCTTGCCGGGGACGGCACCACGACAGCGACCGTCCTTGCGCAGGCGATCGTTTGGGAAGGGACGAAGTCGGTATCGGCGGGCATCGATCCGATGGACCTCAAACGCGGCATCGACCTGGCCGTTGCCGCCGTCGTCGCCGAGCTCAAGGCGCGGTCCAAGCCGGTATCGAACAATCAGGAAATAGCCCAGGTCGGCATCGTTTCGGCCAATGGCGACGAGGTGGTGGGCAACCGGATCGCCGAGGCGATGGAGAAGGTCGGCAAGGAAGGCGTCATCACCATCGAGGAAGGAGCGAGCGTCGAGTTCGAACTGGACGTAGTCGAGGGCATGCAGTTCGATCGAGGCTATCTGTCGCCCCATTTCGTCACCAACAGCGAGAAGATGACGGTCGAGCTGGAGTACCCGGTCATCCTGATCCACGAGAAGAAGATGGGCAATGTGCAGGCCATGCTGCCGCTATTGGAAGCAGTTGCGAAATCAGGCCGTTCGCTGCTCATCATCGCCGAGGATGTCGAGGGGGATGCGCTGTCGACGCTGGTCGTCAACAAGCTGCGCGGCGGGCTGAAGGTCGCCGCGGTCAAGGCGCCGGGCTTTGGCGATCGGCGCAAGGCGATGCTGGAGGACATCGCCATATTGACGGCAAGCGACGTTGTAACGGAGGATCTTGGCATCAAATTGGAGGATGTCACGCTGGACGGGCTGGGCACCGCCAAGCGCGTGACGATCACGAAGGATACCAGCACGATTGTCGACGGTGCCGGCAGCGCGGAAGCCATCAAGGCGCGCGTCGCCGCGCTCCAGGCGCAGATCGAGACCAGCAGCAGCGACTATGATCGCGAAAAGCTCCAGGAACGTCTTGCCAAGCTGGCCGGCGGCGTTGCCGTCATCAAGGTCGGCGGATCTTCGGAGCTGGAGGTCAAGGAACGCAAGGATCGGGTGGAGGACGCTCTGCATGCGACCCGGGCCGCAGTGGAGGAAGGCATTTTACCCGGCGGCGGCACCGCCCTTCTTTATGCTTCGAAGGCATTGGACGGCCTTGATCCCGTCAAGGACGACCAGCGGCGGGGCATCGACATCATCCGCCGAGCCACCGCCGCCCAGCGTGACGATGGCAGTTTGCTCCCACCACCCGACACGCTAGGGGAGGGGCCCGCGCGCATCCGCAAGGCGGTGGAGTCGCTCATCCGCCAGGTCTTGCGCAAGAGGTGCCGATCAAGAAGAGCGCTGATGCCTGGCGCAGCGAGGGCCGCCGCGCGATCGGCGTGGTAATCACCGACGCCGGTCGCGCTGGGATCGCGGTTGAGGTGGAGAAGCCGGAGCTGAGTGGAGCGCCGACGCTCGCACCGGTGACGGCGCCCAACGTGGCCCCATCTCTGCCAGAACAATTTGCAACGACTGATGCAGTGTCCATGGCACCGGTTGCTCACACCAAGACCGCGCTGGTGCTACAGATGCTGGGGCGAGAGAGTGGCGCCACCCTGGGTGCGCTGACCGGCGCCACGCATTCGATTGACAAACGCAAGCGGGGCGAGGTCACCTGCTATCATCTTGGGAGTCAGGCCTGATGCGCGGGGTTGCGGCGCGTGTCGCTGAGATCGAAGCCATGAAGCCGACCGCGCTCAAAGCGGAGTGGCGCAAGGTCCATGGTCAGGATCCGCCACCGGTCGCCCCCAGCCTGCTGGCCCGCGCTCACCTATGATGTTCAGTGCAGGGACCAAGGCGGGCAGGGGAACGCATGCGCCAGCGGCTAATGGGTGCGGTAGACGGGCGAGTAGCACCCTGCCAGCGCTTCAGCCTGGCACCCGGCTGGTGCGGGAATGGGGGGCGATAGCCGCCATGTGCTGATGGAAGAGAAGGGAACGTGCACCTATAGAGGCAGGAGCTTCACTTCCCTGTCGGTGCTCGCCCTGCACATCACCGGCGCCCACCGGTCAGGGCCGCGCTCCTTGGGGGTGAAGCCATGACCCAGAAGAAGCGCCTGCGCTGCGCCATCTATACCCCCAAATCGACCGAAGAGGGGCTCGACCAGGCGTTCAACAGCCTGGACGCACAGCGCGAAGCCTGCGCTGCCTATGCGCTCAGCCAAAGGGGCGAGGGCTGGTCGGTGCTGCCTGCCCTCTATGATGATGGCGGCTTCTCAGGCGGCAGCATGGAGCGCCCGGCACTTGTCCGGCTGCTCGCGGATATCAGTCGGGCAAGATCGACATCGTCATCGTCTACAAGGTCGATTGCCTGACCCGCAGCCTCAATGACTTTGCCCGCATCGTCGATGTGTTCGACGCGGCAGGCGTGTCGTTCGTGTCGGTCACCCAGCAGTTCAACACCACCACCAGCATGGGGCGGCTGACGCTCAACGTGCTCCTGAGCTTTGCTCAGTTCGAGCGCGAGGTGATCGCTGATCAGCATCTGCCCAAGGTCAATCCGACGCTGGTTGCGCTGCTCTGCAAGGCGGAATCTGCCCGGGTACAGCTTTTGCGGATGGCGAGGCAGCGCCGCGCGATCTGAAACTGGAGCGCCTGGCCCGGCTCGCTTTCCTCGCGCCCGACATCGTCAGCGCAATCCTGGATGGACGGCATCCGCCAGCTCTAACGACGCGGCGCATGATGCAGCTGCCACGCATTCCGCTCGACTGGCGCAGCCAGCGTCAGGCGCTGGGGTTCTGAAACCCCGCTTCGCAAAATCCGGTACCACCTGAAAGGGCCCCGTGAGACGCGGGGCGTTTTTTATTGGAATGTCGTGCGAAAGTCCGGTCTTGAGTACCAAGTTTCTGACCGCAAAGGAAAAGGCCGCGGAACCGCGCCCTTCTCCATGCGAGTACAAGGACTGCGATTAACATATTGAAAAGAAAGAATGCTTTGGCTGAGGACCCAGTCCTAAGCGAAGCCGTCTACCTGTTCCACCTGTTATTCGCGAAAGAGGTGTTCAGCAGCTTGTCAGTTGCCGCAGTTTTAGCACCCTGGAGCGCTAAGTGTCCGCGGAATTACGGGCATTGTTGCGCATTGCATTTCAGTCTCTGATCTGCCCAGAAAACAGGTGCGGAACAGGTGAATAACAGGTGTCATGCAGCATCTCCGCTCCTCCGCTCGGCAAGGCTGCCGCCGACCTACATTTTAGCTTTGTCTTCAAAAAGAGCTTGTCACAAGACCCTCAATTGCGATTTATAGGTCCTGCTGAACGCGAGACGAGACTTGCTCTCTTGGCTCAGTGCAGGTGGCCATGCGCTGCCTGGGAGCAGCACCAAGGAAGGTAGCTCATAGAAATTGGACCGGTCAAGGGCCGGGAGAATGGATGTGCGCGTGCCTTCCTTCTTTCCTTCCGGGCCATTTTGGTCTGCCGACGAGCCTGCTCGCCGACTTGTGGGGGAAAGATGATGGGCTACACGATTGTTAATAAGGGGAGGCAGTCGGTCAAGGAGGCGGTCAATGCCAGGTCGCGCGACCGCCGGCGGCAGTTGGCCGATGAGACGAAGCTGAGGTCGGCAGTCAGCGTCATGGGGCGTGACGACCTCTTGCCGGAGCTAGAATTGAAATATCGCGCGCCTGCCACCCTCAAGGCCGCCAAGCGGCGGCTGCGTAAATCGGAATGCGGACATGTTGAAAATCTGTGCCGCTCGATTTCCGTGATGGGTTTTTGCGTCCCAATTCTCATTAGCGCAGACGGCATCATCATTGAAGACGAGGCGGACGCTGAAACTGATTTGCCCATAGTCACCGTTCCTGGCGACCTGTGGCAGTTTGGCAAGCACCGGCTCTTTTGCGGCGACGCGCTTCTGCACGAGTGTTATGCCGGGCAGCTTGGCGATGAGCGTGCGCGCATGGTTTTGACGGACCCCACCATATAATTGCAAAATTGAAGGATTCGTCAGCGGCAATGGCAAAGCACAACATCAGGATTTTGCCATGGCCTGCGGGGAGATGTCCCCGCCCCAGTTCCAGGAGTTCCTGCGCCAATTTCTAGACTATTGCCGTAGCTTTACGCAACCGGCTTCAGTCATCCTCGCATGTATGGACTGGCGGCAGAGCCATACTCTCGTCCTTGCAGCTCAAGACGCCAAACTTCAGCTGATCCAGATGGTCATCTGGGACAAGGGCAGCGGCGGTATGGGCTCGCTTTACCGCAATGCATTCGAACAGATCCATGTTTATTGCGATGGTCCCACGCCTGTAGTGAACAATATTAAGCTCGGCAAAACTGGTCGGGATCGCGCAAATGTGCAGCATCATCCTGGTGCCAACAAGCCTGGCAGTTCAGCGGCGGCCCCGCTCAAGACCCATGCGACGCCCAAGCCTGTGGAGCTGGTGGAGATTTGATTTTGGACGTTTCGCATGGCGGCGACATCGTGCTCGATCCATTCACGGGTTCGGGCACCGCCATCATCGCTCCAGAGCGGACCGGCAGGCGCGCCTATGGCATCGAACTTGAGCCTCGCTTTGTCGATAGCGCCATCCGCCGGTGGGAGACGCTGACCGGACATGAAGCAATCCATCTCGAAAGCGGCCTCAGCTTTGCTGATGTTGCCACTGAACGGGCAAAGAGTGACGCCGAAGAATGAATACGCGACCAGCAACAACTTGAACAGCAACACATAACCGGGGGATTATTATGGCGAAGGGGCAGTCGGGAAATCCCAATGGCCGGCCCAAGAAGCAGGCGCCGCCGCCCGATGATTTCCTCACCACCTTGATTGCCGCGGCTAATGAGATTGTTGATGTCAATCCGCCCGGTCAACCGGCTCAGATTAAGGCCGTCCAGTTGTTAGCACGTCAAATGATGATGCAGGCTCTGAAGAGCAAGGGGCTTGATCAGGTGCGACTGGTTAATTTCTTCGAACGCTTGGGGCTCTTTGCGGCCTTGTCCCAGCAAAGCGAAGAAGCGGCAAAGGAAAAAGGAGGGGGTTGCGTTTTACTGGACCGGCGAGATCGAACGGCGCTTCCAAGAGCTTGAAGCGGAGTTCGCCGATCCACCAGAGATCAACCCTGATGAGGCGTCGGGAACTTACGTTCAGACGCGCGACGAGGATGAGGATGCCGTCGATTTTGACCCTAAAGAGGAGGATGGCAGTCCGGCGTAGAAATGACCGTAGAAAGTAGCTCCGACGACTACCGCCCCCATTTTCGCTAGTAGCGCCTTCGATAAGATGAACGCCAGGGCCGCGCATCGTCGGATACGCGGCCCTGATGCGTTCGGATGGACATCGATCACTGAGGTTCATTGGTTTTTCGTCCCGGCATTTCTACGACCCATATGCCGGTGAAGCTCTCGCGCCATCTCTTCGATTTTCGTCCGCCAAGCTATCCCCGATTTCCGCTGAAGGGCTCGCGTTCGGCCAAGTTGGTCTGCCAGTGCGGCGCGAGCTTGCCTGTAAATGCCGGACCTACTTTAGGGCTTCAGGGGCGTGGTCGCGCGGGCACGTACGCGGTAGAGATCAGATCTTAGTCGGAGATCAGCGGGGAAGGCTGGGGTTGAGACTTTCGCGAATGTCGGCTTCAAGATCAGAAACCGAGGTAAGCCGAACGTTCGCAGCGCCCACATTTAAAAAATGGTAACAGCAATGCGCCACTTTTTGCCTTTACCTCGCGAGGTTGTCGTTCCTCGAAACGAACATCAAAGTGGCGTGAACTCGCTCCCCCGCCGGCGGTGGTCATGGGCCGCGCTCAACGATGTACCTTGATCAATTGCGGCACCGGACGTTTGACGCGTTTTCTCGCGAACCAAAATGACCAGAGGGTCAACGTCCCCAGCAGCCCCAATGCCAGTCCAGCGAAGGTCATTACCAACCGATAGCTTAGACCGCCGACTTTGGCGGCGTGAAGCGGGTAGAGCATGTTGTAGATCTTCACGACCTGAGGCAGGCGGGAAGCATCCCGAGCCTTTATCATACGGCCATCATCCGCCGCGAACCACAGGGTTGTGCGCCCGTTTGGCAGCCATTCGTCCGGCCGCTTCATCCGCAAGGTTATGAGGCCGCTGCCTTGCCGGGGGAGCGACAGGCTGCGCACTTCGGCGCTTGGGAAAAGCGCCCGGGCCTCCTCGATAAGAACACGCCAGTCAGGCTTTGCCGCAAGCGGAACATGCGGAACGGAAGGCGCCTTGAGACTGGCGTCGATCTGGGCGGGGGCGGCGGGTCCTAGGACAAGGGCCGCCATCGGGCGGAAGACCAATATGGCGCCGGTCAACAGCGCCAGTACCAGCAGCGGTGCCGCGACCACCCCCAGATCACGATGGTGGCGCAGGATTGCCGGCCGGCTCATCCGCTTGGGCAAAAGGCGGAACTCGAACGTCTTGCGCGTGCGGGTCCACAGGATGATGCCCGAAATGATGAAGAACAGCCCGGCGATTGCGGCGATGCCGATCACCGATTCTCCCGTGTCGCCTGCAAACAGATGATGATGAAGGTCGAATAGCCAGAGTTCCGGCCGCTCCCATTGGCTGTTCCAGCGCGCAACCAGATTGCCCGCTTGATCGGTATAGGCGCCACGACCATCCGCGAAACGCAGCCGGTTGAGGCCGAAATCCTGTCCGGCGAAGGTGATCATCTCTGGACGGGTGGCAGGATCCGCCATGATGCGTTCGACGGCCGCAGCGATGGCGTTCGTTTCCTGCACCTGGGTGTCGGATGCATGCGGCAGCAGCACCCAGGCGTCCTTATGCACCAGCAAAGCACCCGAAAACCCTAACACCGCCAGAACAAGGCCGATCAATCCGCCAAGCCAGCGATGCAGGAGATCGAGCGTCTTCAAAAGCTATAATCCCAACTCAGGGTGAAGGTGCGACCGCGTCCCGCGAAATAAGCGAGATTGTCGGTCGGCAGCCGCGTGTCGCTGCTATAGTCGATGTAGAATTTGTCGAACAGGTTCTGCACGCTCAGCCGCAGCCCGCCAAAGCCGGTCTGATAGCGGAGGCTGGCGTCCGTGACGTGATAGCCTGCGAAATTGTTGCGCCGGTCGGGCTGCGTGAGCCCCGGATCGGCATGAAAGGTGCGCGACAGGAAATATTGCGTCTGGACGATCGCCGAAACCGCCCCGCGATTGAATGTAGCCAATAGGTTGACGCGATCGGGTGAGATGTTCACGCCATCTAGATCGGTATCCACCACGCCATCCGCGTTATTGTCGTAGCGCCCCTCGATATGAGCGTAGCCGATGCCGAGCTTCAGCCCTTCGATCGGTGTCTCGCTGCGCAGATTGACTTCGATGCCTTCGATCTTGATGCGCTGACGTTGCACGTCGAAGTTGCGCCCGAGGCCCGGGACCAGAAGCTGCCCCTTGTCGCTTGACGACCAGAAATAGGTGGCCGATGCGTCGATCGGTCCGCGCTTCACTTCAACGCCGATCTCCCGGTTGTTTGACACTATCGGTTCAATGGCAAGGTAGCTGTCGATATCGACGCCGGGAAGATTGACGGAGCGTGCGATGCGGCCCACGTCGGGGGCGGTATAGCCCTCGGCATAGCTGGCATAAGCGCGGATGCCTTCCCATGGTTCGATGATGACGCCGCCGTTCAGCAGAAGATCGTCAAATTTCGGCTTGCCGCCCGCAACAGCGACGCCGCCATAGGTCGACGTGCCGCAAGGCGTGCCAGCCGGCAAGCTGGCCGAGCAAGCGACAAAGGTTGTTGACGCCAGCGTGTGATAATCGTCGATCTTGATCTGGACATTTTCCCAGCGTGCGCCACCAGCGATGCGCACCAGACCATCGAACAGCTTGAGATTGGCCTGGGCGAAGGGGGCGAGGCTCCGGAACTCGGCCGGGGGCACCCAGACGCGGTCCGTGGCGATCAGCCGCTGCTCGGTCTTGTCCCACAGAGCGTCGAAGCCAAGCGTCGCAGTCAGCGCTTCGAAGCCCGGAATCGCGCGCTCATAGCTGAACTTCGCACCGACTTTGCGCGAGCGGTTTTGCGACTGGTCGAACAACGTGTTGACGGGCGCGAGAGCCGGGTCCTGGAAGGTCGCGATGGGCGCTATCTCGCCGCCGAACGTATCGCGCGAGCGGTTGAAGAATATCTGGCTGATGAAATTGCCGCCGAGCAGCTCAGTGTCGGTGTAGGACAGCGCGATGCTTTCGGTGCGGTTTGCGGCCGGATCGCCCGGAGGAGCGCCGCGGACCGCACTGGTCGGCAGGCCGGCGTTGCGGTTGCCCGCGACCGCTACGAAATCCCCGTTGCCCTTCAACTCGAAGCGGCTGGCGATCAGGTCGATCCGGCCTGTCGCTGAAGTCGCGTAGCCAAGGCGTGCGAAGAAATTGGTCGTCCGCGAGTCCTGCGTCTCGCCCTGCGTCAGGTTCAGGCCGACGCGACGGCCCTGACCGTCATAGAATACGCCCCGCTTTTCATAGGTAGCGCCGATCGTCGCGTCGAAATCGCCGGCCTTGTACTGGAACAGGCCGCCGGCCTTCCAGCCGAGCCCGTTGGAGTGCAAGCTGTTGTCGGCCGTGGCCTGCAACAGAACCCGGCCGCCTAGGCCTTCCGCGGTCGGCGCGCCGACCGTGACCTGGTTAACGATGCCGCCTGTGCCGCCGATGCCCTGTAGCGCGTTGGAGCCGTAGATCAGTTCAACCCGGTCGACAAAGAAGCCGTCGATGGTGAAGCCGTCGCGGGCGCCGTCGCGCAGCGGGGTCGATTGTGGGATGCCGTTGATCGCGTAGAGAGGCGAACGACCACGCAGGGTTTCGCCCGCGCCGGAAAGCTTCTGGCGGGTGGGCGAGAAGGACGGGGTCAGGGTTGCTATCGCGTCGGTCACTGAACCGGAAATCGCGAGCTGCTGGTCGAGCGTCTCCTTGTCGACCACGTCGATCGTCAGCGGCAGTGCATTAACAGGAAGGATGCTGCGAGCCGCAGTGACGACAATCCGCCCTTCGGCCTCGGCTTCAGCAGACGCGGGTTGCGCGTTAGCGGTTATGGCCGACAACAGTGTTGTCGTGGAGAGCAGAGTAGAACTGATGATGCGCATGAACAAACCCCTAGCTTGCTGCGCTCGCTAGTGGATCAAATATACTAATGCAAGTCAGTCGCAGCCAGTCTAGCTTTGGATCGGTTCTTGCGATCGCGGGTCATCTCAGTCGATCGTGTCCGATCAGCGGCCGTTCGGCTGAGCGCCAAAGCCAGCCTGTTAACCGCCCTTGGCAAAATCGTCGAAAGCCCGGTCGGTAACAGGGATGATATGCCGCGCGATAAAGGGCGCCCCCTCGCTGGCGCCCTGCTCGGGGTGCTTCAGCGCGCACTCCCATTCCAAGACAGCCCAGCCCGGAAAATCATATTGCGCCATCTTCGAAAAAATCTGCCCGAAATCCACCTGCCCGTCGCCAAGCGAACGGAAGCGGCCCGCGCGGTCGATCCAGGATTGATATCCGCCGTAGACTCCGGTTCGGCCGGAAGGACGAAACTCGGCGTCCTTGACGTGGAAGCTCTTCACCCGCCTGTGATAGATGTCGAGGAATGCGAGATAGTCGAGCTGCTGCAGCACGAAATGGCTGGGATCATACAGTATGTTGGCACGCGGGTGCTGATCGACGCGGTCCAGGAACATCTCGAACGTCGCACCGTCATGCAAATCCTCCCCGGGGTGGATTTCAAAGGATACATCCACCCCATTGTCATCAAATGTGTCAAGGATCGGCCGCCACCGCCGAGCCAGCTCGTCAAAGGCTTCCTCGATCATGCCTGCGGGCCGTTGGGGCCAGGGGTAGAAATAGGGCCATGCCAGAGAGCCTGAGAAAGTGGCGTGGGCGGTTAAGCCCAGCCGCCGACTGGCCTGCGCCGCCAACTTCAGCTGTTCCACGGCCCATTCTTGTCGCGCATCTGGACGCCCCCTGACATCAGGCGCTGCGAAACCATCGAACAGCGTGTCATAGGCAGGATGCACCGCGACAAGCTGCCCTTGGAGGTGCGTAGAAAGCTCGGTGATTGACAGGCCCTTGCCGCCGAGCTTGCCCAGGATTTCGTCGCAATAATCCTGGCTTCGCGCCGCAGTGGCCAGATTGATGAAGCGCGGGTCGTTGGTCGGTATCTGCAACCCCTTGTAGCCAAGGCTCGCCGCCCAATCCGCAATGGCGTCCAGCGAGTTGAAAGGTGCGTCGTCACCGATGAACTGCGCCAGGAAAATCCCAGGCCCCTTGATCGTTCGCATTTAAGTTCCTTCAGACGATGAGAGGGACCCAGCCGCTTTCATCGCGGCTGGCGTAAACGGCGGTTTCGATCAGCGCCATGCCGCGCAGACCATCGGCAATGCCTGGTAACAGCGGCGCTTTGCCCCCGCGTAGCAACATGGCGAAGTCACGATAGAGGTTGGCGAAGGCTTCTAGATAGCCCTCCGGATGCCCACCGGGCGTCCGCAGCCTGGCCGTTGCGTCCGCGCCCAGCGACGCATCGCCCGCCTGGACCAGCTCCGTGCGCCCGTCGCTATGATGAACGACCAGCATGTTGGGCCTTTCCTGCCGCCAATCGATCCCGCCACGATCGCCATGGATACGCAGGCGCAATCCGTTGCGTTCACCGATCATGATCTGGGAGGCGAGCAGCGCACCCCGCGCGCCGTTTTCAAAGCGCAGCAGCAGCTGGCAGTCGTCGTCCAGCGCACGGCCGGGCACCACCGACCCAAGATCTGCGAGCAACTGCGTCACCCGAAGGCCGGTCACGAACTCCGCCAGATGAAAGGCATGGACGCCGATATCCGCGATGCAGCCACCCGGTCCTGCGCGCTTGGGGTCAAGCCGCCACGCCGCCTGCTTGCTGTCGGTCGCGGTGGCAAGCCAGCCTTGGGGATATTCGACGATCACCTTCGTCACGCGGCCGATCGCGCGGTCCGCGACGCGCGCGCGCGCCTCGCGGACCAGCGGATAGCCTGAATAGGTGTAGGTCAGCGCATAGGGTACATCGGCTCCGGCCACGATATCGGCCAATTCGCGCGCTTCCTCCAGCGTCGCGGTCGCCGGCTTGTCGCTCATCACTGCAATGCCAGCCTCCAGCGCGGCGCGCGCGGCAGGCAGGTGATGATGATTAGGGGTGGCGATTGTGACGAAGTCTATCCCGTCGGGCCGCACCGCCTCCGCGTTCAGCATCGTCGCCACGTCGGGATAGGCGCGCGCCGGATCGACCCGGAAAACTGCCCCCGCTTCCGCCGATCGCGCAGTGTCACTGCTGAAAGCGCCCGCGACTAATTCTATCTCTCGGTCCAGTTCGGCGGCGATCCTGTGCACACTGCCGATGAAGGACCCGGGGCCTCCGCCGATCAGGGCAAAACGCAGGCGCCGGCCATCTTTTTCGTTCTTCACTCTTTAGCCCTCTTTGATCCTGATGTTCCGCCATCGGCAGGCCGCTCCAGGTCCCCAACGCGCCTCGCCAAAATTGGAATCATGGTCGTGCACTTCGAATGCGATATGTCCGCGCTCTCCCAACAGGGCACCGACTGCGGCGGGGTCATAGCCGGGCGATTGAAGGGCGGCGGTATCCACCTGCGCAATCTGCAGTCCATTGACCCATGTCGTGATGACCGGCAACGCGCCGCCCACGCAGCGGATGCGCAACTCGTTCCAATCGCCCCATCGCCAGACGGTCAGGAAATCCTCCACCTTCGCGGCATAGGATAGACGCCTGATCTTGTCTGGCGTCACCGGTTCCGCGCTGGTCGCAGGATCGTCGACCTTAAGACCGATTGGTAGACCCTTGCTGTCCAGCACGGCGTCGATCGCGAAAGGCACGGCGGAAAAGCCGGCCAGCCCATTGCCGTAAAAGCCGCCGATGCCGCCCGATGGACGATGATCCACCAATATCTGGAAACCTTCCCAGCTGTCGCGCTGGCGGCGCACCATCACACCGGTATCGGCAGGCCAGTCGGGGCGCATCTCCAGCACTAGTTCGAAATCGCCGAACGTCTCTTCGGACAGCAGATAACCGCCATAGCCCAACCTTGCCTGACGGCCTACGATCGCGCCGTCCTCGACCGTCCATATCGCCGGATGCGCCTCCGGGTCGGCAGGCGTTTGGATCCCATATTGCGCCATCAGGTCAGTGACGGCCGGTCCGCCGGGATTCCAACGGCCATAGACGCGTGGAATCGCCCGCCATCCGGCAAGCGTGCTCCCATCGAACAATGTGCGAAATTCGTCCGTCATTTTCGCCCTTCGCCATTTCCAAGCAGCAGTTCAATCTCGGTTTCCAACGCCGCGGCCATGTCGATCGAACGATCGACCAGCCAGCGCACCTGCAGGCCGTCCGACTGGGCAATCAGCATCATCGCAGCGTGATCGGGGTCCAGCGCGGCCGCCACAATTCCCGCCGCCTGACGCCTGCGGATTTCATCGGCGATATAGGATTGCAGGACGGCAAAGCGCGCCTGGAAAAACTCATGCGCAGGGTGGGACGCGTCCACCGCTTCGGCTGCAAAAGCGGTATAGAGCTGCACAAGCCCGGGACTGTTTGTGTTGCGCCTGGCCCCTTCCACCAGCCCCGCAAAGACATCCTCGCCTGTGGTCAGTTGAGCTGCATTGTCCTCGTCCCACATGCGCAGCACTTCCTGCAGCAGCATCTCTCGGGACGAGAAATAATAGATGATATGCGCGCTATCGATGCCGATGCTGCGGCCGATCTGACTGAGCGACGCGCCCCGATAGCCTTCACGACTGATAACCTCGACCGCCGCGCGCAGAATCTCGTTCCGCCTTTCCTGGCCTTTTGCATAGGGTCCGCGTTTCTTCATTCGGTGGCCATAACAGCAGCATTTCCGAAAATATAGTTGTCCTTAATTTTTAGTATCGCTATAGGTTCAGGCGGCGGGCCGAGCCGCAAGGGAGGATGTTCATTGAAACGCGTCGCAATCAACCCGCTCCCCTGGGTAACTGGCCCGATGGGGCCGCACGTTACTGAACAGAATTTACGAGAAGCCCTGACTGATCTGGTGCAGACAGGCTTTCGCTCGCTCCACACCGATGTTCCCGCGAGAATGAACGTCGCGGAATATAGGTCGATCTTGGACGAATTCGGCTTCACTCCCGCGCCGGGCTATTTCGCCGGGGACTTTCATGTCGCCGAAAAGCAGGCGGCCATTGTCGAACAGGCAAAGGCGCATGCTGGCACCCTTGCTGCGCTGGGCGTCGACAGCACCTTCGTCGCGGGCAATATCGACATGGCGCGCTTCACCAATCCTGCCGTTGGCTACAATGCGTCCGCCGACCGGACCAAGCGGATGGCCGAAACGCTCGCTCGCGCGGCGGATGCGGGCTTTGCGGAAGGGGTCCGCTTCGCCCTGCACCCGCATGTCGCGATGATTATCGAAACCGAGGAGGAAACGCGCGACGTGCTCGACATGACCGCCGGGTCTCACCTTGGTTTCGGACCTGACACCGGCCATCTGCTGTGGGCTGGAATGGTGCCGGAACAGATCATCGCCGACTATGCTGATCGGTTGGTCGCCGTGCATCTGAAGGACGTGGACCAAGCCGGCTTCCGCCGAGCGCTTCGCTATGAAGATGATTATATGACGGCGATCGGCACGCGGCACATCTGGAGCGAGCCGGGCCGGGGAATCGTGAATTTCGATGCCGTCTTCAACGCGCTGCCTGCCGATTTCCACGGGTGGTTCGTGGTGGAAGTCGACATACCGAACCTGCCCACGCCGCTGGAAAGCAGCCGCGCTTCCTATGACTTTCTCGCGTCTCATCCCTATTTTGCTGGAGCCACGGCATGAATATGGTCAAGCCACTGGGCGTCGGCTTTGCAGGCGCGGGCCCCGTCACGCAGGCGATTCACCTGCCGACGCTCGCCCATCTGCCGGATCTCTTCACGCCCGCCTGCGTGATGGACGTCAACGGCGATCTGGCTGCGGCGGTCGCGGTCAGCGCGGGCGCGCGTTCCGTCACGTCGCTCGACGCGATGCTCGCCGATCCGGCGGTGGATGTCATCGCGGTCTGCAGCCCCCAGCAGTTCCACGCCGATCAGGTGATCGCGGCCCTGCGCGCAGGCAAGAAGGCCGTGCTATGCGAAAAGCCCTTGGCGAACAGCGCCGATGAAGCGCGCGCGATCGCGGAGGTCTCGGCGGAAACCGGCATCCCCGTAATCCTGGGTGCGATGCATGTCTTCGATCCCGGCTGGATCGCGGTGAAGGATATGCTCGGAGACCTGGTCCCCAAGGCGCGCAGCATCCGGTCCAGCATCGTGCTGCCGCTGAACGACCGTTTCGAAAACTGGGCGACAGAGGTGACCGGGCGGCCTGACATGGCCTTCTCCATGCCCGACGAAATTACGCCGGATGTGATCCGCCAGATGTTCCACACCTTGATCCTGGGCTTGGCGGTGCATGATCTGCCGTTGGTGCGCGCCTTCCTGCCGGACTGGCGCGACTTGGAAATCTGGTCGGCGCGCCAGCTCGCACCTTTCGGCTATCTGATCGCCGGTCAGGCGGGCGGGCGCGCGGTGCAGCTTGCCGGGACCATGCATGGCCATGGCGAAGCCTATTGGGACTTGGAAGTCGCTGCCGATGCGGAACTGCTCCGCATTCGCTTCACCCCCTCCTACATCCACGGCGGTTCAGCCGTCGCGACGATCACCGACGCATCGGGCGCCGTTCGCCAGATCGGACCTTTCGACCGCAACGGCTATGTCGAAGAATGGCGCGCGCTTTATGCGGCTGCACATGGCGACCATGGCGCCATACCCTCGCTCGACACCGTCGCGGAGGATTTCGACTTTGTGATCGATGTCGCCAACAAAGCCAGTGCCAGTGCGATCGGAGAACTGTCATGCCCCTGCCACTGACCATCGCCGCCGAAGCGCTCGGCCTTCAGCACAGGCTACGTAAGACGCTGGCCACCCTGCCACTGTCCTATCGCGCTCCAGCAGACAGCGCCGCCGCCTCAATCATGTTCATCGCTGGAACCAGCGACTGGGCGGCACGCGCGACGGCCGCGGTAGAGGCGGGAGCGCGCGGCGTCATCATCGCCGATCCGGGCATCACCGACCCAGACGCGATCCTCACCCTCGCCGATCGGGCAGACCAGGCGGGCGCAGTCGTGGAACTGGCGGAACGCTATGCGGGCGATCCGACGCTACTACGTCATCGTGCCGACCTCATCCAGCATCTGGCGGCGACGTCGACCATCCTGATCAGCCAAGTGGGTGACTTCGCTACGCCCGCCAATGCCGCGTTGGACATGGTGCGCACGGCGCACGCCCTCGGCCAGCCGCTTTCCCTCACCCATATCTGGCAGGCATCCCACGCCGTTGTCGTGCGCGGCACGGCAGGCGAAAAGCTTTTCGAAGCGATTGCCACGAGCGGCACCGGCGGCGCTGGCCAGCGGATCGACGCGCTGGGCTTCGGCCGCACCTTACGTTTCTCGCTCAGGGGTGACGGATCGGCCAGACCTTCGGATCTCAGAATTGGGAACGCAAAGGGCGAGCGGAAGCTGTCGCCGGTCTACGAAAGCGTGGATCGTGCGGCATGGTTGCGGGTTCATGCCGCACTTGATCGCGGCGAACCGGACGGTCTGGCATTGCGGCAGTTCGCAGCCGACATCACCATGATCCAGGCTCTCTGAATGGCCAGCACGGCCGACGGTCGCGCAAGCGGCGCATTCATCGCGGCCTATTGGATCGCACAATGCGGCAACTGGCTGGGCCTCATCACCCCGGTCACGCTGACGATCGCCATGCGCATCGCGCAGATCGCTGATCCTGCGCACAAGATGAGTCAGCTCGGCATGATCTTGGGCATCGGCGCGCTTGCCTCGATCATCGCCACCCCTGTTTGGGGCCATATTTCCGATCGCACGACCGCGCGCATCGGTCGGCGCAAGCTGTGGATGATCGTGGGCGTTGCAGGCGGCGGCGCAGGCCTGCTGCTTATGAGCGCCACGAGCAACATCATGTTGTTCGGATTGGGATGGGTCATCGCCCAGATCGGCTTCAACGCCAATCAGGCCGCGCTCAACGCCCTGTTGCCTGATCAGGTGCCAGAAGCGCAGCGAGGCCGCGTGTCCGGGCTGTTGGGCCTCACCATCATCGTCGGCGTAATGGTGGGCACATTCCTCACCCAATTCACGACGGGCAGCCCTTATCTGCTGTTCATGGTGCCATGGTTGGGCACCGTCCTAAGCCTCGCGGTGATCCTGCCGATGTTCAAGGACGGGCCAGCCGCCGCGATGGTCGAGGCCTGTGGCGGCGTCCGGCAGTTTTTGGGCTCGTTCAGCATCAGCCCGGGCGAACATCCCGATTTCTACTGGGTATGGATCAGCCGCTTCCTCGTCATCATGGGCATGTCTTATATCCAGGTTTACGCCGTCTATATCCTGTCCGATCGGCTGCATCAGCCAATGTCGGACGTCCCACGGCTGATGTTCATCAATGGGAGCATCGGCGCAACCATCACTATCGCAGTTTCACCGCTCTCCGGGTGGCTTTCGGACAGGATCGGCAGGCGCAAACCCTTCGTCATCGTCGCCTCTATCATTGGGGCCATCGGACTCATGACGATCGGCATGGCGCAGACCGTGCTTCAATTCCTGATAGGATCGGCGATCGCGGGGGTGGGCATGAGCGTTTATTATGCGGTCGACCTTGCCTTGGTGGCGGCCGTTCTTCCCGATCCGGACAACAGCGCCAAGGACATGGGCATTTTCCAGATCGCCAACACCCTGCCGCAATCGCTCGCCCCGCTCATGGCACCAGCTTTTCTGGCGATAGGTGCGATGCAGGGCGGCAATTATCCGGCCGTGTTCATAGCTGCCTCGGCGTTCGCGTTGCTCGGCGCCGGAGCTATCCTGCCGATCAGGAAAAGCTCTTAAAGAGGCTGGTCCAAAAATCCGGCAAACTGATTGGCTACTCGCCGACGACATGACAGGCACTGAAAAAACTGCGCTCTACACCGCGGTGCATACGACCTTCAAATACGCGTTAACGCGTTAAGCTGCTTGGGCGGGACATAGCTATTCAGCGAGGAGCTGGAACAGCCACACGTAGCTTTCGAGGGAACTCTTAGCCTTCTCCAGTGCCTCGGTTGCACGGCGCTCTTCCTGACCGGAAAGGCGGGCTGCTTTTTGTGCAGCTTCCAAGTCCTTTTCGGCTGTTGAGATAGCACGGGCTAATTGCGAACTTGTTCGGATCAATGAGTTTGGTGTGGGTCATATTAGGTCTCCTACCGGGCGCGCGAAGGAGACCGACGGAACGCCGGCGGGGCCTTGCGGCTGAGTTCGGGATAGATGGAGGTAGGCTGCGAGTGCGCCTTGAGGCCACGGCCATCGTGGCGGCGTGGTCACACGGCTTGCAGATAGGGCGAAGGCCGTCCCACTTGATCCGATCAGCGTAGAACTCGCTTCGGGGCTTGGCTGTGCAACAGGCTGGGCAATACTTTTCGCCGTGCTTCAGAGGCACTGGCGATGTCGTCTTAGGTCTGGCCAAAAGGCACACTCATGGAAAGGAAGGCTCCCGCCAGTTTTTTTCCGCAGTCTGGGATGAAGTCCAGCGGGAGCCTAAAAGTTGATTAGATCGTGTTCTTCAGCATGCGGGTCGTCGCCTCGACTACAGCAGCGATGCGCTGTTGGCGGGCATTAACGGCGCGACTTGGCGGTCGATCTCAGCGAGATCCTCCCGCAACTCCTTCGCGGCCCGGATGTCGGCCTTGGTCTGTTCCATCGCCTTTGCGAGCCGAGACTTTGCTTCGACCGGGAGGCGCAGTTCCAGCCGCTTCTTCTGGGCCCGCAGTTCCATCTCCACATCATGGCGGGTATCGCCGGTGATGCGCAGGACAGACTCCCCGGTCTCGCGGTTGTAGTGACTGACATCGGCCAGCCGGTTCTCAATCTGGGCAATCTCCCGCTCGATCTGGTCAGCCTCGCGGGTGATGGCAAAGACCTCGCCCTGATAGGCGTTCGCGCTTTCGCCCACGCCAGCGATCACCTTGGAATCCCGGCTGTAGGCTTTCAGTTCGGCTTCGATCGCATCCTGCTCCGTCAACCGGCGGTTGGCCTGCATATTGGCTCTGACCCTTTCCCGCATCTCTGGGGCTAAGGCCGAAAGGGGCATGTTGCGCTGATGCCCCTGCAGCTTCCGCTGAAGGTTAGCCGGTAACGACAGCGGATGAAGGAGCATCCAAGGCGGTCGATAGGATGTGTGCTTCCAGTTCATTGTCTGGGAGGTCGGCAAGGTCGGACATGTGATGGTATTTCTCGGGTGTGACGACTGGGCACATTGCCTCGGTCGATCCTACGCCATGGCGGGAGCGCTGGATTGGTAATGGGAGGAGGGACGGCCCTGCGGTGTACATGGCACCCGCAGCCCCGCAGGGCCGTCACAGTCACCAGCACTGGAGAGGCTGGGCTGCTTAAAAGAAGGAGGGAGGAGGGATAAGGACAGGGTTCACGAAAGAGCGCCTGCGGTGTCCTGAAGATCACCTACAGTTATCTTAGATATGTGAACCGGGGGATCATTCTCCGAAAGTGCGGGCTAATCGGAGGACCTCCATCTCAATGAAGTAGCGGCGGGCCTCGCGGCCCCGCTCCGTCGAACATCTGGACCCCTTCGCGCTCTCGCGAGGGAGGGCTGTTATTTGCTCCAAATCCTGCCGAAATGCAGCGGCAAGGTCTCACGGCTCCACATGGTTCACCGGCAGCGCCCATAGCGCTCCTGCCGCCATTATGACAGTCTAAACTCACCATCTTCGGTCATCGCAGCCGACTGCTCCCCGGCGACTGCCGCAGCTAAAACCTTCTCCATAATCTCCCGGCCCTTTGGCGTCAGCTTCACCAGCTTCTGACGACCGCCCCGTGTGATCTCATGTTGCAGCCACCCCGAGCCGTCCCGCCGCTCTTTTGAGGGAGACAGGAAGACCCTGTAGCTGTTCTGGACGCTACGGCCCGACCGGTCGCCAAGCGCCTCCCGCAATTCGGTGATGTATCCCGGTCTTCCTGCACGGTCGCAAAGCGCGGCAAGGGCGAAGAAGGAGGCCTGAGGCAGCGACAGGCGGTTAGGAGCATAGTTCGATAAGATGCAGATGCCCTGCGACCACTGCCGAAAGGTCATCCGTTCGTCCAACATCCTTGCTCGCTCCGATCGTTACGTCAGCGAGAAGATTGCAGCGAAACTGTGCCATGTCACTTGTGGCAGAGGAGAACAAGATTGCTTCTGTTACATTGGCTTACCCCGCCAGCAGTAGCGGATAAGGTGCCATTCGAACGACGGGAATCCCGCCGGTCTTTCGGATGCTCGGTAGGACGACCTTGGTCACCCAGTTCTGGAACTCCTTGGCCTCCGGTTTGTCGGATCGCATGATGAGCTTGTAGAGGCCGGGACTCGGCTATGCCGGTTACATGAGCCTCGCCTTTCTGCCACCCAAACCCATCCCCCCGGCTCAGGATCAGGGGGTATCAGCCTGACTGCCACCCCTATTCGGCATGTTGCGGGAAACAGCCGCCGCTCCTCGGCGTCCAGCTTCGAAGTATACTGAGTAGTGCCGCGTTCGTATCAAGGTTAAGGTGTGGCGAACGCACCACGAGTCATGGGTGATTGGTCAAGCTTCGGTAAGAGCCAATTGCCCTCTCTAGCGGATCCCACAGAAGGTTCCAATTGCCCGCTAACTAACTGAAAACATTAGAAAATTGAAACTGGCTGGGGCGGCAGGATTCGAACCTGCGCATGGCGGTACCAAAAACCGCTGCCTTACCGCTTGGCTACGCCCCAGCATGCGCGCGGCGGTGCCGGGCGCGGGGACGGCATATAGCGTCTCTTGCGCGAAAGGAAAGCCTAGTCATCACAGACTTGCTCCGCCAATATGCGGGCGTCAAACGCTTCCTGGAACGCCCGGCATGAATGCAAATAGTTCGCCCGCCAATGCACCGGCTTCGCAGGTCACGCCTGCCTCTCCCCTGTTCCTGCGGGAGGACGAAATCCGGCGCGGGATCGAGATGTTGTATTTCGGCTACTCCGCCTTGACGCGGTCCATCGATGATGGCCTTGCGGCGCAGGGGCTGGGGCGCGCGCATCACCGTGCGCTGTATTTCATCTCGCGCCAGCCTGACCTGACGGTGAAGGAATTGCTGCGCCTTCTCTCCATCACCAAACAGTCGCTCGGCCGAGTACTCAACGACCTTGTGGAGCGCGGCTATATCGAAACCCGGCAAGGGGCGAATGACCGGCGGCAAAAACTGCTTCGGCTGAGCGCCTCGGGCAAGGCGCTGGAGGCTGAATTATTTCGCGCCCTGCGTGAAAAGATGGCGGCGGCCTATGCGCAGGCGGGGCAGGGCTCCGTCACCGGCTTTTGGCGCGTGTTGGAAGGATTGATCCCCGATGCAGACCGGTCGATGGTGTTCGGGTTGCGCAGCCGCTGACTAGCGAGCAACCATAATGTCTTGCGGTGGTTAAGTTCAGGCACTCCACGGTAAGATGAGGAACATCATGAGATTATCACTTCTGGCTGGCCTGGCGATCTCGGCGGGTATGAGCCTGTCCGCCTGCTCGGAAAAGGCAGCCGACAGCCTTGAGAATGCGGGATCGGCGATCGGTAATGATGTCAGCCGGGCAGTGGATGGGGCGGGCGAGAAAATCGACAACGGCCTCGACGATGCGGGGCGGGCGTTTGATGAGGGCGCAAATGAAGTCGGAGCTGCCAGCCGCAATGCAGCTCAGGATGCCCGGCGCGAAGCACGGGAAGCCAAACAGGACGCGGGCGCCGCTATGGAGCGCGCCGGGAATGACCTCAGGCGAGATTGAACCCGCACCGGGCAGGGCTTTAGGCCTGAGATTGGCCGGACAGCTGGCTAAGCGCCGCTGCGACATAGCGGCGGCGTTCAGGGTCGCGGCTGATCTCCAGCATGGCGCATAGGCTCGCGCGCGCCGCCTCGACCTCGCCATGCACCAGCTGCAAGCGGGCAAGTGCCCACCAGCCGACGTCATGTTCAGGCGCGACCACGGTCATCCGCTCATATATGGTGCATGCCCGCCATGTATCACCCGCATCCTCCGCTCGCGTGGCTTGGTTCAGGAGGAGGCGAACGAGGGTCATGCGGTTCGACATCGGCTCGACGGCGGATTGGGCTTGGGGACCGGAAATGGCGGCCCTCGTCAACAACTCTGACAATTGTTCAGCCTGCACCAGTGCGCCACGCCGGAAGGGATCGATGATCGCCGGAGCATCCTCAGGCCCGATGCTGACCAGGACATGTCCAGGGGTATTGAGGGCGTGGGAACGCCATCCCGCCCGCCGCGCGGCTGCGACATAAAGGATGGACAGGCTGACAGGCAGCCCCAGCCGCCGGTCCAGCACCCGCACCATGTCCGCGTTCAGCGGCGCATCATAGCTCTCACTATCACCCGCAAAGCCGAACTGCGTGCCGATTACGCGCGCGAGCAGGGCGCCTTGGGCCTCACCCGTTTGCAGCTCATCGTCCCGGGCGCCGGACCGCTCCGCATCGATGGCTTTGCCGATCCCGCGCAGCAGCTCCAGATAGGGTTCAACGTCGATCCCGTCATGATCGAGCGCACTCAACATAAGCGCGGCGCTGTCGAGTTCGATCTCCTCATCGGCCAGCAAACCGAGATAGGCGATGCTCTCGTTCATCGAAGCACCGATGCTGCAGGAATGGAGGGAACCCGCGGCTCCCGGAAACTCACGGTCGAAAAACTTGCCATGCCCTGTAGATGGTGTCGCTCGCGCCGCTTTCCACCAACCTATGAGGAAAAAGACGCTGGCGGGACAGGAAAGACATTATTGTACAGCAATGGGTGGCGCTGCGAGGAGGACGATGTCGGCATCTTCGCAAAGCTTCGCCGCACAATTCAATAATGCCTTGGGATCAAAGGGTTTGCCTATCAACATCCGGTCCTGAAAGTCCTCGGGCAGGCTTTCCCGGCCATATCCAGTCACAAAGGCGAAGGCGATGTTCCTCTGCGCCAGTGCCGCGCCAACATGATCGACGGACATGCCCTGCAAATTGCCATCGAGCAGCGCAGCGTCGAAGTCGGCGCTCTTGATCAATGCCAGCGCTTCTTCGGCCGAGCCAGCGATCGTCACCCCTGCGGCCCCGCCATCCTCCAACAGGCTTGCAATCTCCATCGCCACCAGCGGTTCATCCTCGATCACCAGGAAAGCGCGCCCGGTGATCGCGCCGCCTTCAGCAGCATTCAGCTCTTCGCCAAGATTGATCCCCGGACTTGCGATGTTGACCCGGCTGATGCGCGGCCCCCTGGGCAATGTCATGGTCCAGCAAACGCCGCTTTCCTCATAGCTCACGCGCGCCTGCCCGCCTTCCGCCTTCAGGCTGCGTTCGATAAGGGCCGTGCCAAATCCTCTGCGCGTGGGCTCAGCAACGCGCGGACCACCGCTTTCCGCCCAACGGATCGACAGATGCTCACGCTCCATCTTCCACGAGAGCGACACGGTGCCCGCCGGTGTGCAAAGCGCGCCATATTTATGAGCATTGGTCACAAGCTCGTGCAGGATGAGAGCGACATGCAGCGCCAACTCGGGCGCCAGCTCCAGTTCCGGCCCCTCTATCAGCAGCTGCCCCAGATCGATGGCGCCAATGTCGATCTGGCCATTGACCAGTTCGCGCAAGGACGCGCCCTGCCATGTGGTGCTGCTGAGCAAGGAGTGCGCGCGCGCAAGGGCATGGATGCGCCCCGTGAAGGTGGGGGCAAAGTCGGACGGTCCCGATGAATGGCGCAAGGTTTGCACGGCGATGGCCTGCACGGACGCCAGCGTGTTCTTGACCCGGTGGTTTAGTTCCCCGATCAGCAGGCGCTGCGTCTCTTCCGCGCGCTTCCGTTCGGTCACGTCAAGTATCTGGACATTGACGGACACGATCCGTCCCTGCCCATTGAGCAGTGCCGAACAATAGCATTCGCATTCCAGCGTCAGCCCTTCGGCCGTGCGCATGCGCAAATGCTGGACGGCGCGAACGCTGCGCCCGGCGATCAGGTCGCTCATCAACCCGTCAAACGCGGCCTCATCATCGGGGTCGATCCATTTGAGTTCGCTCGTCTTGAACCCGGCCACTTCGGCCGATCGCCATCCGAACAGCCGCTCGGCGCCATTGGACCAGCCTATGATATGGCGTGCCGCGTCAAATTCGATGATCGCGAGCGGCGAATTGTCACTATGCGCGTGCAGCCGGGCGAGGGCGGCGGCAATCTCGTCACGCTGGCGCGCCAGTTCCTCCCGCTGCCGGAAAAGCTCGACGAAGACGGCGGTCTTGTTCCGCAGGATATGGGCATCGACGGGCTTCAGCAGATAATCGACGGCACCCGCCTCATATCCCCGAAATCGCCGCCTTTCATCGGTGGCGACGGCCGTCAGGAATATGATCGGCACCCGCCGGGTCCGCTCGGTCCCGCGCATCAATTCGGCAAGTTCGAAACCATCCATGCCCGGCATCTGCACGTCCAGCAGCGCCAGCGCGACATCATGCACCAGCAGCAGTTCGAGCGCCTGCACGCCGGACCGCGCCCTCAGCAGCTCTACGCCTTCTCCAGCGAACAGAGCCTCCAGCGCGAGCAGATTCTCCTCGACATCATCCACCGCCAGGATCTTGGGCTTTTCATGCTGCATGGCGCAGATCCTCCAAGTCCTTCACATTGCGCCGGTAGATTTTCTCCGCCTCATGGAAATCGGCAAAGGCTGCGGAATAGCGGGAGAAGCGGAGCGTCTCCTTCGACCCCAATCCCAGAAATCCGCCGCGCACCAGCGATCCGCCGAACAGCCCGAGCGCGCGGTCCTGCAATTCGCGATCGAAATAGATCAGCACATTGCGGCTCGACACCAGTTGCACTTCGGCGAACACCTGGTCACTGGCCAGATTATGTTCGGCAAACACCGCGCGGCGGCGCAGCGTCTTGTCGAACACGGCCGCGCCATAGGCAGCGGTATAATAATCGGACAACGACTGCTTGCCGCCTGCCAGCCGGTGATTTTCCGTAAACTGTGCGATCCGGTCGAGGTCATAGATCCCGGCCTCCGCCTTCTTGAGCGCGGCGGGGCTGATGTCCGTGCAATAGAAGATGGTTCGATCCTCCAACCCTTCTTCCCGGAACAGGATCGCCAGCGAATAAAATTCCTCGCCATTGGCGCAACCTGCGATCCAGATCTTGAGCGAAGGATAGGTGCGAAGGTGTGGCACCACCAATTCCCGCAACGCCCGGAAATAGGCGGGGTCGCGGAACATCTCGCTCACCTGGATGGTCAGGAAGCCCATCAGGTCGGCGAACACCGCCGGGTCGCGCAGCAGGAGATGCTGAAGCTGCGACAGGCTTTCGCACCCATGCCGCTGCTGTGCCCGCGCCAGCCGCCGGTGCAGCGACCCACGCGAATAGCCGCGAAAGTCGTAATGATAATGCCGCCAGAGCGCCTCCAGCAGCAGGTCAAGCTCCAACTCCTCGTGGGGTGCGAATATCTCCTCGCTCATCGCGGCATCCACACGCGGGTGAGGCTGAGCAGCTTGTCCACGTCCAGCGGCTTGGCCAGATAGTCGTTCGCGCCAGCGTCCAGGCAGTCCTGCTGGTCTCGCGCCATGGCCTTGGCGGTGAGCGCGATGATGGGCATCTGCCTGCCCCATGGCTGGGACCGGATTTCCCGCGTGGCGGTGAGGCCATCCATCTCCGGCATCATCACGTCCATCAGCACCAGATCGACAGGATCGGAAAGGCCGCGCGCCGCCTCGTCCAGCGTCTGGAGCGCCTCGCGCCCGTTACGTGCGATCCGCACCTTGGCCCCATGCGGCTCGAATATGGAGGTGAGGGCATAGACGTTGCGGATGTCGTCCTCGACCACCAGGATTTCGCGTCCGTCCAACGCGGCGTCGCGGTTCAACGATTTGGCGATCAGCGCCTGCTGCGGTTCGGGAAGGTCGGACACCACCTGATGCAGGAACAGCGTCACCTCATCCAGCAAGCGCTCGGGCGATTTAGCGCCCTTGACGATGATCGACTTGCTGTAGCGCCTCAGCCGCATTTCTTCTTCGGGAGCAAGGTCGCGGCCGGTATAAACGATGACGGGCGGGAAACCGACAGCCTCATCAGCGCTCAGTCGCTCCAGCAAGTCCAAGCCCGAAGCGTCGGGCAGGTTGAGGTCGAGCACCATGCAATCGAATGTCTCGCGGCCGAGCAGATCGAAACATTGCGCGGCGGAATGCGCCTCGACCGTCTCGACATCACGCGACGCGAGCAGCAGCTTCACGCTCTCGGCCTGCTGCGCATCATCCTCGACCACCAGAACGCGGCGCAGGCGCTGGGACATGCGCGCTTCCAACCCTTCCAGCATATCAACCAGAGCGTCGCGCTTCACCGGCTTGAACAGATAGCCGATGGCGCCGCTGGACAGCGCCGCCTGACTATCGTCATCGACGGATACCACATGCACCGGGATATGGCGCGTACGCACGTCGCGCTTGATCCGGTCGAGCACCGAAAGGCCGGTATGATCCGGCAGGTTCATGTCCAATATGACGGCATTTGGCACATATTGCCGCGCCATCAGCGCGCCTTCGTCAGCGGTGGTCGCGATCAGGCACTGAAAATTCAGCTCATGCGCGACGTCGCAGAGGATCTTGGCGAAGACCGGATCATCCTCGACGATCAGGATGACTCGCGCATCGCCCGACAGCGTTTCCCGGTCGTCCTGCGCGGCCGGGCCTTTGCGGCGGCGGGCAGGCTTGGGGTTGGACGGGGCAGGGCGGAACTGTTCGACCGGCCGCAACATCTCTGCGGAACTGCTTGCTGCATCATCATAGCGCTCGGGCAGGATCAGCGTGAAGGCGCTGCCTTCGCCAGCGATACTCTCCACCTGCACTTCGCCGCCAAGCAGGCGGGCGAGTTCGCGCGAAATGGAGAGACCAAGGCCGGTGCCGCCATATTTGCGGCTGACGGTGCCATCCGCCTGGCGGAAGGCTTCGAATATCACCTGCTGCTGTTCGGGCGGGATACCGACGCCCGTGTCCCGCACGGTAAAGGCGATCCTGCCGTTGGCGGCTGCGTTCACGGCCAGAGTGACTGATCCCGTCTCGGTGAACTTGATGGCGTTGGACAGGAAATTCTTCAGCACCTGTTCGATCCGCTGGGGATCGCTGTCCATTTCCGCAGGCGCGCCCGGCTCCTGCTTCACGCTGAACGCAAGGCCCTTCGATTTTGCGGACGGCGCAAAGACCGCCTCCATCTTTTCGGTGAGCGCACGGATGCTCATGCGGCGGGTGTGCAGTTCCAGCTTGCCCGCCTCGATCTTTGAAATGTCGAGAATGTCGTTGATCAGCGTCAGCAGGTCATTGCCTGACGTCTCGATCGTTTCGGCATGCCGTACCTGCTCTGGCGACAGGTTGCCGCCGCGATTTTCCGCCAGCAATCGCGCCATGATAAGCAGCGAGTTGAGCGGCGTGCGCAGTTCGTGGCTCATATTCGCCAGGAACTCGGACTTGTAGCGGCTAGCCTGTTCCAGCTCGCCAGCCTGGTTTTCCAGCGATCGCTGCGTCCGCGTCAAGTCGTCGCGCTGGATTTCCAACTGCCGCGCCTGTTCTTCAAGCTGGGAATTGGTCTGTTCCAGCTCCGCCTGCTGGGTTTCCAGCCTGGCCGCCGATTCCTGCAACTGGCGGCTTTGCTGCTCCAGCTCTTCATTATTGGCGCGCAGCTCCTCGCTTTGCGCCTGCAATTCCTCGGCCTGCTGCTGCGTTTCCTCCAGCAGTTCACGCAGGCGCGCACGATATTTGCCTGACCGAATGGCGACGCCAAGCTGCGCACCGATCCTGTCCAGCAATGCCTGTGCTTCGCTATCGGCGTCCTTGGGCAAGCCCAGTTCGATGACGGCGTTGATGGTGCCATCGGCCTGCGTCGTGCTGATAAGCAGGCTGTCGGGTTTGGATTGGCCCAGTGCCGACCCGTAGGACAGATAACCGTCAGGCACGTCCTTGAGGAAAAAGCTGCGCTTGTCGCGCACCGCTTGGCCCAACAGCCCGTCGCTCAGCGAAAATCGCTCCGGCAGCGGCGCGTCCGCAGGCACCGCATAGGTGGCATAGCGGCGAAAACCTTCCCCATTGGCGATGTACAGCGCGCCCGCCTGCGCCTTAAGATAATCGGCCAGGAATGTAAGCGCACTCGTCGCCAGCGTATCGAGCGGCTGTTCGCCGCCGACCGCCTTTGCAAGGCCGACCTGTCCGCCTTGCAGCCACTCCTCCCGCGCGATCGCCAGCCGGTTGCGGATGAACAGCACGCCGATGATGGCCAGGACCCAGCAGGTCACGCCTGCCAACGCACGGTTGGTGATCGCGACCTGGGGATCGACGCCCGCGGGCGCCAGCGTGAAGCCGACGATGGTCAGCAGCGTCGCCAGCGCGGTAACGATCAATGGAGCCTGCTGCCGCCGCGCCACATAGGAAAGAACGATGGGAAGCAGATAGGCGACCCATACCGCCGTCCCGAGCGGGAAGATGATGTCGGCTGCGAAGGGCAGGGCGAGAAGAACGGCCAGCGCACCATAAAGCCAGGCCTGCGTGATCGGCGATTTAGACTGCTGCATCCGTTTAAAAAAAGCCCCTGTCGCGCAGTCCGCGCCACAGGAAGCCTACTTCCCCCCTTTTTGCCCTTCGCCCGACATGCACGAATAGCCCCTAAAAAGGGTTTTCGGGCGTGCCTTGAAGGGCTGCAACGACCGGAGTGGCGAATGGTTCCCTCACAAAGTTCGCCGCCCACTCAACTCGCGCTTGTTCCTTGAAGCGCTTCGCCTCTATGCAGATGACCATAGCGAACAAGGGGGAGGGCGGATGAACGCGCAAATGGATGCCGCCGATAGGGCAGTCAGCAAGCGGGAACTAAGGACGGTCGTCGGCGCGAGCCTAATCGGTACGATGATCGAATGGTTCGACTTCTTCATCTACGGCGTTGCCTCCGCTCTGGTGTTCAACCGCCTGTTCTTCCCGTCCTTTGATCCGTTGACGGGTACGTTGCTCGCCTTTTCAACCTACGCGCTCGGCTTTCTCGCCCGGCCCTTGGGTGGGATCGTGTTCGGCCATTTCGGCGACCGCATCGGGCGCAAGACATTGCTGATGATCAGCCTTCTCACCATGGGTCTTTCGACGACCGCCATCGGCCTGCTGCCCACCTATCAACAGATCGGCACCTGGGCGCCGGTCCTGCTCGTCCTGCTCCGCCTGCTTCAGGGCTTTGCCGTGGGCGGCGAATGGGGCGGCGCGGTGCTGATCGTGGCGGAGGTCGCACCCGCCTCGCAACGCGGCTTCTGGACCAGCTGGCCGCAAGTCGGCGCGCCCGCGGGCAATCTGCTCGCCGCCGCCGTTTTCGCCATGTCGTCGGCGCTCCTGACGGAAGCCGACTTCATGGCCTGGGGCTGGCGCATACCTTTCCTGCTGTCGATCGTGCTCGTGTTCGTTGGCTGGTGGCTCCGCCGCGCCGTGTCCGAAAGCATGGTCTTCGCCCGTGAAGCAGCCGCTGGCGGCGTCGAGCGCTTCCCCGCGATCGAGGCACTCCGCCGCAAGGGCCGCGCCCTCCTCATCGGAGCGGGCCTCCGCTTCGGAGAGAATATCTGCTACTATGTCGCCGCCACTTTCGCGATCACCTATTGGACGGAAATCAAGGGCGGAGACCGCTCGCTCGTCCTCAACGCCGTGCTGATCGGCTCCGCGCTCGAATGTCTCACCATGCCCCTGTTCGCCGCCTTGTCCGACCGCATCGGGCGCAGGCTCGTCTATGGCGCGGGCGCGCTGTGCGTAGCCGCCTGGTTCCTCATCTTCTTTACGCTGCTTGATGGGGGCACGATCTGGAGCGTTGGTATCGCCATAACCGTCGCGATGGTTGCCCATGGCGCCATGTATGCCCCGCAGGGCGCGATGATCACCGAGCTTTTCCCCACCCGCCTGCGCTATTCGGCCGCCAGCATAGCCTATCAGGCGACATCCATCATCGCGGGCTCGCTCGCCCCGATCATCGCCCTGTCGCTCTACAAGGCGAGCGGGGGCACCGGCATGGTCGCCGCCTATGTGATCGGCGGCCTGCTTATCACCCTCATCGCCGTTGCGGCGGCACCCGAAACGCGCGGGGTGGATCTCAACAAGGTGGGGTGATCGTGAACATTATCGTAGCCCTAACCTATGTACGCGCACCCCTGTTTCCGCTCGCCTAAAGGGAAGATGTTCAGGGAAGAGATGGCGAGAGACCCGGCAGCTACCAGCCCGTCTCTCGCCACCCTTTGATACTCTTACGGAACAAGCTGAAGCTCCATCTGTTCACTATCCACCAAGAGGAGGATAAAGATGGCCGAAGTTCACAGAGATCCCTATTCCGGAGACCGGACGGTCGTTCACAAAAGCCGCGGCGGGCGCACGCTTGCAATAGTATTGATCCTGATCCTGGCAGTCGTCGGCATCCTGTTCGCCACGGGCTTCTGGAAGGCCGATGTCAAGGGCGGCGACATGCCGGAAGTCAGCGTCCAGGGCGGCGACCTTCCCAAGGTGGACGTCGACTCGAAGGAGGTTGTCGTTGGCTCGAAGAAGGAAACCATCGACGTTCCGACCGTCGGCGTGAAGGATAATGGCGAAGAATAATCTTCGCTAAGAAGCCGAGAAACAGTTCAGCGGGTGAAACGCCATGGCAGCGTCAAAAGGCTGACACGGAGTTTCACCCGCTTTTATTTCAATCAAAAGCGTCGCGGCATCATGCGTCCGCGATGATGACCTCAGCGCCTGCATGTTCCAGCATGGCGATGGCACGCGGCTCGACGCCACGATCCGTGACCACGACATCCACCTCGTTCAGGCCGCAAACGATCGCTCCTGACGACGACGTGAATTTGGAACTGTCGACCAGCAGGATGACCTGCTCCGCGCGATCGATCAGGCGGCGTTCGGCGGCGACCAGAATGACATCCTGCTGCATCACCCCCTGAGGCCCCACGGCCGCTGCGCCCATGAAGAGCTTGGGCGCGTGAAATCGCGGCATTGATTCTTCACCCGCAGGCGCAAGGATGATGTTCTGTTCCCTGAACAGCGTGCCGGACGGTAGGAGTATCTGCGTGCCACTCTGCGGCAGCAGCGCGTTGGCGATGTGCAGCGAATTGGTCAGCACCGACAGGTCCAGCCCATCGATATGCGGGCACATCTGCAACGTCGTCGTGCCGCCATCGATCATGATGCCTTCGCCATGCTGGCACAATTCCGCGGCAGCCCGGCCGATCGATCGCTTCTGCGCCAGATTTTCGGTGATGGATTGGGCAAAAGGCGTGCCCGCCAGCCGTGCCCCGCCATCCGGCTTGCCGCCATGGCTTTCCGTCAGCCGCGCCCCGCCCCGGACGCGGTGGATCACGCCCTCGTCCTCGAGCCGGGAAAGGTCGCGGCGGATTGTGGCCGGGGACGCTGCAAGCCGCGATTCCAGGGCGCGATAGCTGACGAAGCCGGTAGGGCCCATTGCTTCGATGATCAGCCTTTCGCGTTCCTCCGCGTGCATTGTCCCCGAACCCCCTTGATCAGGCAGCCGCCCGTTCAGCTTCAAGCTGTTCCAGCGACTTGCCTTCGTTGCGCGGCGCCCAAAGGGTGCCGATGACGCCGCTTATGACGAGGAAGCCTGTCAGAATCCACGCCAGCGTCGTGAAGCCCGTAGCGCTCAGCATCGGAACGAAGAAGCTGAATATGCCAAGGCTGATGCGAACTATCGCAAAGCACAGGCCCTGCGCGGTCGACCGCAGCATGGTCGGGAACATCTCCGAACTCCACAGCTGGAAGAAGCTCTGTGCGCCGAAACCGCCGCCGAACTGAAGCAGGAAGACGTGCAGCAGCGCGATCGGGATGGTCAGCGGGAAGATGGCCAGCAGGACCATGCCGATCACCTGGATGATCGCCGAAATCGCGAACAGCGTCCGCTGATTGACCTTGTCGGCATAGCGCATGAAGACCAGGCCGATCGAAGCCATGCCAATCGCGAAGGACAGCGCCTGAATGGCGACCGACTGCGCCTGCGTCGCCGCGCCCACCGTGCGCAGGATGTAGGGGAAGAAGAAGCCGTTCGTCCCCGCCCACAGGTTCCAGAAGCCGTACATGCCGACCAGGCCCAGGATGGACGCCAGATATTTGGGCTGGAACAGCGTGGACACTGGCAGCTTGGTGACGCCTTCCGCCTGCGCGGCTTCCCACCGTTCGGATTCCTTCATCCGCGAACGCAGGAAGGTGAGGCCCAGCGCGATCACCAGCAGATGGGCAAAGACGATCCGTGCGCCAAGTTCGCCAAGGCTGGTCAGCGCCAGGCTGAGCAACAGCACGACCACGGGCCCCAGATACCAGAGCACTTGCGCCACGCCGGAATGCTTGCCGCGCCGGTCATCGGGCGCTTGTTCGGCAATCAGCGACCAGGACGCCGGAATATCCGCGCCCACGGCTACGCCGACGATCAGGAAGCCGACCACGATCATCCACGGCGCGAAGGCAAAGACCAGCATCGCCATGCCGATCGCATAGACCAGCATGTCCCACTGGTAGATCTTCTTGCGGCCCAGCTTGTCGCACAGCCGCCCGCCGACATAGGCACCCACGCCCGCGCCGATCGCATTCGGCCCGAAAGCGCCGATCAGGCCGATGAAGTCGTTCGACAGCCCATAGCTTTCCTGCCAGAGCGCGAGTGCGGCAGAGCCAGCGACGATAGACCCCGCGTCGATATAGTTGGCAAGTCCAGCAAGGATCGTGTCCCGCCAATTATCCTTCTGTGCTCCCGCACTCATACCATGTCCCTCCCGGTCAAAATGCTCTGGTTTATGTCGGTGACAGTGGAGCAGCCGGTGAGCGCCATCGCCACCCGCATCTCCGCTTCGATCAATTGCAACATCTTCGTGACGCCCGCTTCACCCTGCGCCGCCAGCGCATAGGCCCAGGCGCGGCCGAGCAGCACGCCCTTCGCGCCCAGCGCCAGCATGCGCACCACGTCCAATCCCGAACGGACGCCGCCATCGGCAAGCACCGTCAGCTTGTCGCCGACCGCGTCCGCAATCGGGGGCAGGGCGCGCGCGGTCGACAGAACGCCATCCAGCTGCCGCCCGCCATGGTTGGACACGACGATACCGTCCGCTCCCAGCGCAGCCGCCTCCCGCGCGTCCTCGGGGTCAAGCAGCCCCTTGATGATCAGCGGGCCCTTCCATTCGGACCGGATGAAATCCAGATCGCGCCAGTGGATCGACGGATCGAAATTATTGCGCATCCAGGCGAAGAAATCCTCGATACCGGTCTTGCCCTGCAACACCGGCGCGACATTCCCCAGCGTATGGGGACGGCCGCGCACGCCCACGTTCCAGGCCCAGCCCGGCCTCATCATCGCTTGCGCCGTGCGCCAGATCGCGCCCTTCAACCCATCCGCGCCAGCAAGGCCGCTATGATAGTCGCGATAGCGGCTCCCCGGCACCGGCATGTCGACCGTGAAGACGAGGGCGGAGCATTGGGCGGCAGCTGCCTGCGCCAGCAGGTCCTTCATGAAGGCGCGGTCGCGGATCATGTAAAGCTGGAACCAGAAGGGCTGCGACGCGGCACGCGCGACTTCGGCCAGAGAACAGGCGCCCACCGTCGAAAGAGTGAAGGGCACGCCCGCCGCTTCGGCAGCACGCAACGCTTGCGTCTCGCCGCGCCGTGCATTCAGTCCGGCCAGGCCGATCGGGGCGAGCGCCACCGGCAGAGCCTGCTTCCGGCCGAACAGGCTGGTGGATAGTTCGAGGGCCGACACGTCGCGCAACACCCGCTGGCGCAGCGCGATGTCACTCAACTCGCTCACATTCTTGCGCAGCGTCACCTCGGCATAAGAGCCGCCGTCGATATATTCGAACAGGAAACGGGGCAGGCGGCGTCGGGCGGCCTCACGAAAATCGGTGACGCTGGCTATCGGCATGCACGAAACCTTTTAAGAAACAAGCTCACCAATTCCAGCTAACCATCTGGAACGGTAGGAGGAAAGATCCTGGTCAAGCGGCTCTACCCGGCTCAGCGATCCTTGCGGCTTCAAGCTGGGATCGATCAGGCGGAGCGCGCCGAAGGACACGTCATTATGGGCGTTGGCGGTATAGACCTCCATATCCGGCCGCAAGGAAGCCAGCGCCCGCACGAAAACTTCGGCATCGGCAAAGCGTCCCTCGACCAGCAGCCGGTCTCGCGATCCAATCAGGTCCAGCATCGTGTCGGCAACCAGCGCAGCGTAGAGGCAAACCGCCGCCCGCCGCTGATACCAGTCATCCGGGCGCTCCGTCCAATTGCCGGAACCGGCCGGGTAGGGGCCAAAGCCGGGCGCGAGCGTCGGCAGCAGCATCGTCCCGGATTTCAGCACGTCCGGAACCGCCGCGATCAAAGCTGGCTGATCGGGCTTGATGTCGACCCGGCGCGTGTCAAATTCGATCACCGTCTCGATTTCCCGGCCGCCCATGAAGCGGGCTGATGGAACGGCGCTGCCATAGGCGTCGACATTGACCAGGCAATCCCGCCCTTCGGCAAGGCTGCTCGTTGCCAACGCTTCCTGGGGCAGGCGCATGGCGATGAACCAAGTGCCGGTAGAGAGGATGGTTGAATCGCCCTGCGCGATCTCATCAAAGCCGCGCGCCGCCAGCAGGGCCGCATTGGAATCATGCAGCCCGGCAAGGACGCGGATGTCGGCAGAAAGGCCGGTGCGAGCCGCAAGATCGGGCCGCAGCGTACCGATGCTGTCGGCCGCCTTCACCAGCGGTGCGAAGCGTTCAGCCCAGCCCATCCGCTCGGCCAGCGGAGAGAAGCGGCCAGTATCCGGCGTCCAAAGATCGCTATGGCAACCAAGGCTCGTCACCTCGGTGGCCGCCGTGCCGGACAGGAACCAGCCCCAATATTGCGCCCAGGGCAGCAACGTTGCTGCCGCCATTTCGGCCGGGTAGAGGCGATCGAGCCAGAACAGCTGAGATCCGATGTTCAGGCCATCGGGCAGGGCGGGTGAACCTGTGACCGCAAAGGCGTCGCGCTCCTTGCGGTAGGCGCTCATGATGTCGTCCGGAATGGACTGTTCATAATCGAGCGGCGGGAAAGCCAGCTTGCCATCGGTCAGGGCAGCGACGCCTGCACCATGGGCTACGGGCACGATCACTTCGACATTGCTGGAGGCGTAGCGTGAAAGTGATTCGACGAGCCAGCCGCCGATGCCGTCCGTGTCGAGGCGGCGGATGCCGTCCTGCGTTCGCACCTCGTTCGGGCGCACCTGACGGTCCAGAATCCGGCCGTCGCGCGACCATAGGGACACTTTGCTCAGCGTCTTGCCGATATCGACGATAATGGCGAAGCCGAGGTTCAGTTCGTCCTCCCGCATGAAAATTTTCTCATCTTGTTTGATCGAATATGATCGATTAATAACGCAAAGGATTGATTGAGGAAAGCGCAAATGATAATAGGAGCGCCATGAACATGCAAAATCCCGTCTCGTCCTCGGCACTTCCCTTTGCCGTTCCTTCCAGCCGCTGGGATGACGGCGTCGCCGCGACTCTCAGCCCCGCCGAACTGCTCCTTTACCGGTCGAATCTGCTCGGTTCGGACCTCACGGTGACCAATTTCGGCGGCGGCAATACCTCCGCCAAGATCGTGGAGACCGATCCCCTGACGGGTGAGAAGGTGGAAGTGCTCTGGGTCAAGGGCTCGGGCGGCGACATCGGATCAATGAAACTCGACGGCTTTTCAACGCTCTACCAGGAAAAGCTGCTAGGCCTTGAGAAGCATTATGGCGGCCCGGACGACGATGACAAGATGGTCGGCTACCTGCCCCACTGCACGTTCAACCTCAATCCCCGCGCCGCGTCGATCGACACTCCGCTGCATTCGCTACTTCCTTTTGCACATGTCGATCACGTCCACCCCGACGCCATCATCGCGCTCGCAGCTTCTTCGGGTGGCGAAGCCGCAACCAAGGAAATCTGGGGCGGCAAGATCGGCTGGCTGCCCTGGAAGCGTCCCGGCTACACGCTCGGCGTCCAGTTGCGTGACTTCGTCAGGGCAAATCCCGGCGTCGAAGGGGTCATGCTTGCGGGTCACGGCATCATCTGCTGGGCCGACACCGCCAAGTCCTGCTACGAACATACCGTTCAGCTGATCGCGGACGCCGCCGAATATCTGAACGCAAAGTTGGCTGAAAAGCCAGCCTTCGGTGGTCAGGTGGTTGCGCCCAATACGGACCGTGCAGCGATCGCCGCCGACCTGATGCCGCGTCTGCGTGGCCTGATGACCGGCGCGCGCGCCAAGGTCGGACATTATTCCGACGACGCCGAAGCTTTGGAATTTGTGGGTTCAGCCGATTTCCTGCGCCTCGCCGCGCTGGGCACGTCCTGTCCCGATCATTTCCTGCGCACGAAGATCGCACCGCTGCCGCTCGATCCTGCAAAGCTGCAGGATGACGCTTATCTTGCTGGCCAGATCGCCGCCTATCGCGATCTCTATGCCGCTTATTATGAGCGGTGCAAGCGATCCAATTCGCCCGCCATGCGCGATGCCAACCCGATCGTCATCCTCGTTCCCGGCGTCGGTCGCATCACCTTCGCCGGTGACAAGACCACGGCGCGTCTCGCCGGTGAGTTCTACGGCAACGCCATCAACGTGATGCGCGGCGCCGAGGCGATCGGCGAATATATCGCGCTCGATGAGCAGGAAGCATTCGACATCGAATATTGGCTGCTGGAGGAAGCAAAGCTCCAGCGCATGCCAAAGCCCAAGCCGCTGGTCGGCAAGATCGCACTGGTGACGGGCGGCGCGGGCGGCATCGGTGCCGCGACCGCCGCGCGGCTGCTGGCGGATGGCGCTTGCGTAATGCTCGCCGATCGCGATGCCAATGCGATCGAAGAGGTTCGCTCAGGTTTCGCCAAGCAGTTCGGCAAGGATGTTATCCGCGCCGCCGTCTGCGACGTGACCGATGAAGCGCAAGTCCAGGCCGCATTCGACGATTGCGCCCGCGAATTTGGTGGTCTCGATATTCTGGTCGCCAATGCAGGCATCGCTTCCTCGGCTCCGATCGAGGAGACCACGGTCGCGCTGTGGCGCAAGAATTACGACGTGCTGGCAGAAGGCTATTTCCTCACCGCCCGCGCTGCCTTCCCGCTGATGAAGCGGATGAAGGAACAGGGCGGCGCGTCGATCGTGTTCATCGGCTCGAAGAACGGCGTTGCCGCCGCGACCAACGCGTCGGCCTATGCGTCGGCCAAGGCTGCCGCCAACCATCTGGCGCGGTGCCTGGCGCTGGAGGGCGCGCCCTTCGGCATCCGCGTCAACACGGTGAACCCGGACGCGGTGATCAAGGGCAGCAAGATCTGGGACGGCGACTGGCGCAAGGAACGCGCCGGCGCACATGGGATCGACTCCGGCAAGGAACTGGAGGAACATTACCGCCAGCGTTCGATGCTGAAGCGGGACGTGCTGCCGTCCGACATCGCCGAGGCGGTTTACTTCCTGGCTGGCGACATGTCCGCCAAGTCGACCGGCAACATGATCAATGTCGATGCGGGCAATGCCCAGGCGTTCACGCGCTGATCGGCAACGGAGAGGTTATTATCATGAGCAACCTGCCCATTTCCGCGGAACTGATCGCGGAAGCCAACGCCCGCGATGCGAACGCGCTGGACGAAGATTATGCCGCGCTCGGCCGCAAGCTGTCGCGCACCGGCATCGACATCGAAGCAATCAAGGATCGGGTGGCGGGCTTTTCCGTCGCCGTGCCCAGCTGGGGCGCGGGACGGGGCGGCACGCGCTTCGCCAAGTTCCCGATCGCTGGCGAGCCGACCAACATCCATGAGAAGCTGGAAGATTGCGCCGTCATCAACCAGCTGAGCCGCGTGACGCCGCGCGTGTCGCCGCATTTCCCATGGGACAAGGTGAGCGACTACAAGGCCTTGCGCGAGGAAGCTCAGAGCCTTGGCCTGGGTTTCGATGCCGTCAATTCCAACACCTTCCAGGATCAGGCCGGGCAGGCGCAGACCTACGCCACCGGATCGCTGTCCTCGACCGTGGAAGCGACGCGCCAGCAGGCGGTTGAGCATAATATCGAGTGCATCGAGATCGGCCGGCAGTTGGGTTCGACTGACCTGACCGTCTGGGTCGGCGATGGCACCAACTTCCCGGGTCAGCAGGATCTGGGCCGCAGTCTGGACCGCTATCTGGAAGCTGCCGCACAGGTTTATGCCGCGCTGCCCGACGACTGGCGGATGCTGCTGGAACATAAGATGTTCGAGCCAGCCTTCTACTCGACGGTCATCTCTGACTGGGGTTCATCCATCCTCGCCGCGCAGGAACTTGGCCCCAAGGCGAAGTGCCTCGTTGACCTTGGCCACCACGCGCCCAACGTTAATATCGAACAGATCGTGGCGCGCCTGCATCGCTTCGGCAAGCTGGGCGGCTTCCACTTCAACGATAGCAAATATGGCGATGACGATCTGGATAGCGGTTCGATCAATCCGCACCAGCTGTTCCTGGTCTTCAACGAACTGGTGGAGGCAGAACTGCACCCGCGCGACGGGTTCAACCCCAGTTACATGATCGACCAGTCGCACAATGTGACTGACCCGATTGAATCCATGCTGTCATCGGCGGAAACGATCACGGCCTGCTTTGCCAAGGCACTGCTGGTCGATCGCGAAGCGCTGCATGCGGCGCAGGAAGCCAACGATACGATGATGGCGTTCCAGGCGCTGCGTCGCGCTTATAATGTCGATGTGGCGCCGATCATCGCCAAGGCGCGACTGGAAGCTGGCGGCGCGATCGACGTGCTGTCGACTTATCGGGCCAGCTTGTGGCGTGAGCGCAAGGCGCAGGAGCGCAAGCCTGTAGGCCTCGGCGCAGGCATCGTCTAAGTTCAAGCAGATTTGGGGCGCTGGCAATATTGTCAGCGCCCTTATCCCCCCTCTGCTATTAACATAATCCTTATTATCAATCGATCTCGTTTGTAAAACGATCTGGCTTTTCATACCTCACGCAGCAATAGCCTCTCTTCGACGCGCCTCCTCCAGCGCTTCGTGATTGTCGCCGATCCAGTCGCATATCCCGCTTACCGTTCCCAAGAAGCTTCGGCCCAGATCCGTCAGCCGATATTCCACGCTTGGCGGCATCGTTGGCAGCACCTCGCGTGAGACCATTCCGAAGCGCTCAAGTTCGCGCAGGGTCTGCGTCAGCATCTTGGAGCTGATCGGTGCAGCACATCGCTTGAGATCAGAAAAGCGCATCGCGCGCTCCCCCAAACGATAAGTGACAAGCATTGTCCATTTGTTTCCGACAAGCTCTAGAATCTCGAGGGCAGTCTGGGGGTTCACTCTGGTATCCATAAGATACCTAATACCCGATCGGTGCCTTGTTGCAAATCGAAACTCGAATCGATACCTCTCTCGATCAAGAGGCGCGGCGCGCCCATGGAGAGGACCCTATCATGAAAATTCTCGTCGTCGGCGGCACCGGTATGATCGGTGGTCATGCAGCCCTTCATCTTGCTTCCAAGGGGCACGATGTCACGGTTTCAGGCCGCAAGCCTCCCCAACAAAGCACAGAAGTTTCTCGCATGCCGTTCCTTCAGGGCGATTATGTGGAGGGCAGCTTCACAGGGCAGGATCTAGCGGGATTTGACGCAATCATCTTTGCTGCGGGCAATGATATTCGTCATGTTCCCGAAGGCACTGATTATGACGCCCACGTCTATCGCGCCAATGCAGAGGCCGTGCCGCAATTCGCAGCGCTCGCCAAGCAGGCCGGGGTGCGCCACTTCATTCATGTTGGCAGCTTCTACCCCCACGTCGCGCCGGAACTGGTGGAAAAGAGCGTCTATGTTCGTGCTCGGAAAATGGCGACAGACGGAATTGCCGCGCTGGCGGATGAAAGCTTCCATGTCGTCAGTGTGGATGCGCCCTTCGTGGTTGGCACTGTCCCCGGCATGAGCCTGCCGATGTTCGAGGCCTATACCCGCTACGCCGAAGGACAACTCGGCATTCCGCCCTTTGGCCCTGCTGGCGTAACCAACTTCATTTCGACCCAGTCCTTGTCTGAAGCGATCGAAGCCGCGCTCGAACGAGGAGAAAATGGCAAGGCCTATCTCGTGGGTGACGAAAATCTGAGCTTCGCCGATTACTTCAAGCTGTTCTTCCAGGCTGCCGGTAACGACGTCGATGTACCTTCGCTCGACCAGGAACATCCGATGCTTCCCGATGTCGCGATCTTCACCGGGCGCGGCAATGTCGTGCAATATGAGCCTGACGCGCAAACGATGGCTGACTTGGCGTATCGCCGCAATGATGTCGCTCGCGCGGTGAAGGAAGTTGTTGACCAGTTTCGGTCAGTCAAATGAGCGCCGCTCCGCTTGCGGGTATGACAGCAGTCGTCACTGGCGGCAGCGGTGGGATCGGTACTGCCTGCGCCAGGGCCTTGGCGGCTGATGGCGCCCGCGTGCTCATCATGGGCCGCAGGGAAGAGGCCCTTGAGGCCGCACGCAGCCGGATCGTCGCGGACCTACCCGATGCGCAGGTCGCTGTCTTCGCTGGCGATGCCTTATCCGAAAAGGATGTCGGGGATGCTCTGGCGAAAGCCTATGCCCTGGCCGATCGGCTCGACATATTGGTTCCAGCGGTCGGCGGTGGCGGCTTTGCGCCCTTCCTGTCGAGCAGCGTCGCGGATTTGCGCCGGGATCTCGACCTCAACATCACGAGCGCGTTCATCGCTATGCAGCTCGGGGCGAAATTGATGCGAGAGGGAGGGTCGATCATATGCATATCGTCGACCGCCGCGACACTCCCCTTCCCCGCGCTTGCGACCTATTGCGCGAGCAAAGCGGGGCTCGAAGGCTTGATCCGCACCGTGGCGGATGAACTGGGGGAGCTCGGCATTCGCGTCAATGCAGTGCGTCCAGGTCTTACCCGCAGCGACGCGACCAGGGATATGTTCGCCAGCCCAGCAGTCATTGACCGCTTTTTGGAGCAGACGCCGCTCAAGCGGACGGGAGAACCGGAAGATATAGCAGCCGCGGTGGCCTATCTTGCCAGCCCTTCTGCATCCTGGGTCACCGGCCAGTCTTTCGCTGTCGATGGCGGGCAGGAATTGCGGCGCAATCCCGATCTGTTGGGCGCGGCGTGATCAACGCATGAATGAAAGCAAGGATTGGATGATGCTGGATTTTACGGGCAAGTCGGTTTTGGTGACCGGAGGAGGAGCGGGCATCGGGCGCGCCTGCGCCGATGCTTTTGCGCGACAGGGTGCGCGGGTTTTCATAGCGGAAATCGATCCGGAGCGCAGCGCCGGTTTCACGGCGGGCACGGCCATTCAGTGCGATGTTACGAAGCCGGAACAGGTTGACGCGCTGGCCAGGAGATTGGAGCAGGAGACAGGCGGGAAGCTCGATATTCTTGTGAACAATGTCGGGCATTTCCTTCATTCCAGACCGTTTTCTGATCTCAGCGGGAATGAGATTCAGGACATTATCGGCGTCAACCTGATCAGCCTCATGCAAGTGACCAACCGTCTGCTGCCGCTGCTCAAAGCTTCGGCCCCCGGATGCTCGATTATCAACATCACCTCGATCGAGGCCTATCGCGGCATTCCCAACTGCGCCGTCTATGCTGCCGCCAAGTCGGGCATCACCGGCTTTACCAAGAGCCTGGCCCTCGAACTCGCGCCGCTCGGCATTCGGGTCAACGACATCGCACCTGAAACCACGGACACGCCGCAGACGCCGATCGACTATATGGTGCCGCCGGAAAATCGCGAGCATGTCGAAAGATGGGTCCCGCTTGGACGCTTTGGCCATCCTGATGATTGCGCTGGCGCTGCCCTCTACCTCGCCAGCCCGCTGGCGTCCTGGGTGACGGGCACGGCGATCCATGTGGATGGCGGTTCATTGGCGGCGGCGGGGTGGATTCGCGACGTCAAGGGCGTCTGGACCAACATGCCGATCGTCACCGGCAATGGCATGAACCTGTGAGCGGCACCATGAACAGACTGGCGGATGAAGCGGCGCTGCGGCGCACAGCCGACCTTTATGCCCAAGGAGCCGATCGCAAGGACAAGCAATTGTGGCGATCCGTGCTGGCGGAAGATTGCCGGATCGAAGGCCCCGGCTTCGTGACCGAAGGACTGGATGCGACGCTGCAATCCATCGATGCGCTAGGGCAGATGTTCCGATCGACCTTTCACAAGGTCCATAATCAGATGGTTATGATTGATGGCGACAGAGCGAGCGGAGAAACCTATTGCACCGCCGATCATCTCCTCAATGACGCGGATCAACTGCTGCGCTGGACGATCCGCTATGTGGATGAGTGGCGCCGCGACGGCGAGGACTGGCGGTTCACGCGCCGCAAGCTGGAGCTGCTTTGGGAGGAGACGGTTCCCGTAACCGTCCGCCAAGGTTGATGTAGTTGCCAGTTTCATTTGGCAGCAATCACGATCGCGCTACACTGCCGCAAACGGCCCGGATCATCTGACGCACCGTCGGCGTTAAGAGTCTGAGCAACAAAGTGGAACGCGATGAGCGACAGACGTGCCTGCATAAACGCCATCGGCTGCGCCGTTCCTGATCAGGATGTGCACGTCGCTTTCATCAACTGGGCCAGCCGCCAGATCACGGATGAACGGGCCCGCAGCCTTTTCACCCGGATGGCGGAACGGAGCGGCATCAACCATCGCTGGTCGGTCCTGCCGCCAGTCGATGCGGGCGGGTCGCCGGTCGATCCCGGCGGCTTCTATGCGGATGCCATGCCTTCGACATCGAAGCGCATGCAACTTTATCACCGCTTCGCGCCGCCGCTGGCCCTGCGTGCGATCGAGGACCTGCGCGCCAGGACAGCGCTGGACGGCATCACTCATATGGTGGTGGCAAGCTGTACCGGCTTCGTAGCGCCCGGCATCGATCAGATCATAGCGGATGCGCTTGGCCTGGCGGGTGTCGAGCGGACGCTGGTCGGCTTCATGGGCTGCTACGCGGCAGTCGCGGCGTTGCGGACGGCGCGGCATATCGTCCGGTCGGAGCCACAAGCGCGTGTGCTGGTCGTCACGGTCGAACTATCCTCCCTACATCTTCAGCCCGAGCAGCAGGTCGAAAGATTGCTGATGATGCTGCAATTCGGCGACGGCGCGGCGGCCGCCCTGGTCAGCGCGGAGGATCATGGTTTCGCCATGGATGCGCCCTTTGCGATCAACCTGGAAGCCTCTGCCGACCTCATTCGATGGGAAATCGGCGACACTGGGTTTGTGATGCACCTGTCGGGCGAAGTTCCGTCGCGTATTCAGGCAGCGCTGCGGGACGATGGCATAAGAGAGAAGATCTGCGGTTCGTCCGATCCAGCGTCGATCGGGAACTGGGCGGTTCATGCCGGAGGCCGATCGATATTGGACGCGGTGCAGAATGGCCTGGATCTGGGGCCTGATGCCCTGTCGGTCTCGCGCGGGGTGCTCGGCCGGAACGGCAATATGTCATCCGCCACATTGATGTTCATTCTCCATGACCTGCTTCAGAAGGAGCGGCGCGGCAATGGCGTCGCGCTTGCCTTTGGCCCCGGCGTCGCTGCCGAGGGTTTCCGCTTTTCCAGAGCAGGCTGATGCCGGAAACGCTGATCATCGGCGGCGGTCCTGCTGGCTCTGCAGCCGCCATCACGCTGGCGCAGGCGGGCATGCGGCCGCAGTTGATCGAGCGCCACCGGACGGCCCCGGCTGGCGTGTGCGGCGGCTTTCTGGGCTGGGATGCCATTGCGGGACTGGAGGAACTGGGAGTCGATCCCTGGAAACTTGGAGCGCGGCCGATCACACGGTTCCGGCTGTCCACGCCCAAACGCTGCATCGAAGCCTCCCTGCCCGCAACGGCTGCCGGAATTTCCCGCCGCACCCTGGACAACGCATTGATCGAAGCTGCCGGAAATGCTGGCGCTCTCGTCAGCCGGGGCCGAACCGTACGGGCCATGGATCCAGAGACACGCACGGTGCGCTTCGACGATGGCCAAGACAGCGCGGCCGACGCTGTCTTCATCAGCGTGGGCAAGCATGAGTTGCGGGGCGTTGGACGGGATTTTTCATCTTCGTCCGTCGGTTTGCGAACCACCCTGCCCCCGTCCCACATCCTGCATGATGCTTTGGCGGGCATGGTGGAATTGCACCTGTTTGACAGAGGCTATGCCGGGCTGCTGTTGCAGGAGGATGGATCGGCCAACCTTTGCCTGTCGGTCAGCCGGGAGAGGTTGACCGAAGCGGGCACCGTTCCCTCGCTGATCGATCAATTGCGGCAGGAGGCACCGCTGCTGAAGGCGCGGTTGGAGGGTGCGTCCTCCTGCTTCGACGCGGTAGCGGGCGTCCCCTATGGCTGGCGTGCGAGCGTGACGCACAAGGGCATCTTTCGTACCGGCGACCAGAGCGCCGTCATTGCATCCCTTGCAGGCGACGGCATCGCCATAGCATTGGCCAGCGGGACGAGCGCCGCCCGGGCGATGCTGACGGGGGGACCTGATGCCGCCCCGGCATGGCAGCGCGCGTGGCGCAGGCAGTGCGGCATGCCCGTTGGCATTGCCGAAGCGCTGCGCCACGGCGCCGCCGCGCCGCTTTCGCGAAGCCTGCTCATGACGGTGCTGAATTGCGCCCCAGCGCTAGGAACGAGCGCCGCCGCCCTCACCCGGATCAGGAGAGTGTGAGCGGCTCTTCCCTCACCCGCTCGACACACAGGCGAAAGGCGAAGCGGCGCACGATGCGCACCTGATCGGCCGTGATGCCCGCCTCCGCCAGCGATCCGATCCAGTCGGCACGGCGGAAGGAGCGGGCGATCGAAAGCTGGCCATCCTCGCGCACGATCCGGTGGACGCGCAGCAGCCGGGCCAGGATGGGATAGCCCCAATGGGCAAAGCCATGGCGGTGCAGATCACAGATCAGCCAGCCCATCCGCGCCTTGGCCTCCATATGATGGAGGAAGGTCATAAGCTGTGCATCGGTCATGTGATGCGTGACCTGGCTGGAGATGATGAAGTCGAAGGATTCAGGCTGGTCCTGATAATCTCCTGCTCGATAGTCGATGGATAGCTCGGGAGGCGTCGCGCTCCGAGCCGCCGCCAAGCTCTTTTCATTGAGGTCCACGCCGACAAGCTCGGCATCGATGCCCTGCTTCCGCGCCCAGCGCGCTATCGCGCGGAGGACATCGCCATCGCCGAACCCGACATCAAGCAGGCGGAACCGTCTGGCGCTTCCCACCGCCCGCCGGAGGAAGGCGATGCTTGGCCAGGCCGTGAAGGTCCAGCGGTTCACCCGGGCGAGATCGTGCAGCACCCGCTCATATATGGCGGGGTCTAGGTCAGGCGCGTCCATCTGCTCTTCATGACGCGATCTTGTGCTTAGGTCGGCCATGGTTCATTCACTCCCCTCACCCACCTACACCGGGAACGGGGTTGATGCGCCAGACTTTTGGGATCACCGTGAAGGCGAAATGATGGGAATGACGATGTTGGCGGCTGCCCTGCTCATGCTGGCATCTTCGGCAGCGGCTCCTGCTGCCGACGTGACCGGGCTTTGGATGACGGACGATGGCAAAGGGCTCGTCCGGATCGCGCCTTGCGGCGCAAAGCTGTGCGGAAGGATCGTCAAGGTGCTGGACACAGGGCCTGATGTCCCAAGGACCGATGTGCATAATCCTGATCCGCGCCTTCGCACACGTCCTTTGGCGGGTCTGCTCACGCTTTGGGATTTCACCCGGTCGGGATCGGCCTGGACCGGAGGGCGGGCCTATGATCCCAAGAGCGGGAAAAGCTATCGCTCGTCGCTTGCGAGGAACCCGGACGGATCGCTGAAGCTCACCGGCTGCGTGCTTTTCATCTGTGAATCGCGGCGCTGGACGCGAGGCGGCTAGATCGCCTCCCACTGAAATATCCCATAGCGCATCGCCCCCGTTCGCAGGGCGAGGATGAGGCGCGGCAGGCTCAATATGAAGTCGCGGCTGGTGGTGGCCCGGCTGAGCGCCAGCTGGCGGATGCGGCGGTCGCTGAACAGGCTCTGCGAAAAGCGCGCGAGGCAGATCGACCAGGTGCGCCGGACCTCTCGGCTGATGTCCTGATAATCCATAAGGCGAAATCCAGCGGTGGAGGCCCACTCCAGATAGTCTTCCCGGCTCCCCATGCTCGGCAGCCTCCCCTCGCGGCAGATCGGCAGCAGCAGGTGCCGCACTTGCCAGGCAGGAACGGCCTCTCCTTCCAGCCAGGCGCACACGGCCAGCCGGCCGCCCGAGCGCAATATCCGCCTGGCTTGCCCGAAGAAGCGCGGCTTGCTCGTCATATGTTCCGAGCTTTCGATGGCATAGGCGCCGTCGAATGATCCCGGATCGAGGCCGTTGTCGAGCCAGTCCCGCAGCAGGCAAGTGAACCGGGGCGAGCGGGCGCTCCCGATCCTGTGCTGCGCGGCCGAAAGGGTCAGGCCGGTGATCGACACGTCATGGCGGCTCAACAGATCGGCTGCGGTCGCGCCATAGCCGCAGCCGATGTCGCAGAGCCTGTGCCCCGGTTCGATGCCAAGCCTCCGCTCCACTTCGGCCACCAGCTGCCCAGCCGCCTGCTCCGGTGTCTCGTCGCCTCGGCGCCAATAGCCATGATGGACATGATCTCCCCAGATGCGGCGATAGGCGAGGTCTAGCTCGTCATAATGAAGGGCGACGCTCGCCGTGTCTGACGGTTGATCGGGGACGATCATGCCGGTCAGGGCACCGGCCGGTCTGCATGCGTAGTCGTCAGGAAAGAAGGATAGAGCAGCGTCACCGAAGCTGCCGCTATGATGATCAGCGCCGCGATCAGCGCGATGCCGCTATTCACCCTGCCCCTGTTGCGCGCGTAGAGCACCAGGCCCAGCAAGGCCGCGGCGATCAGGATGATGATGGCAGTAAGACCTGTTAGCGACATCGATCACACTCCTGACGTGGGAAGATCAGCTCGCCGGGATCGCAAACACCGCAATCACCGAGCAGCCAGTTCGTTCCCGCCCGCCTCCCCTGGCTCCGCTGCCGTGGACGCAGGAATTGCAGCATCTGACGTCCGGGATGCCGGGTCCGGCGCCCTGAGGCTCGTATAGGCGATCAGCGCAGCAAGGGCCAGGCACGCAGCCACGATCGCCCATAGCCATCGCTTGGCACTGCGCCTTTGTCGTCGCTCTGGATCGCGGGGCATTGTCTCACCTTTCCATACATCGGCGCGCGGATGATCGGGCGAAAGATCCTGATGTCCTAACCTGGGTTAGTGATCGAAGCGGATCAGCGGCTTTGCCCACGCGTTTCCTCAATCGAACGACGGGCGAACCAGTTCCCGGCTGATGAGGATGACTATTATGAATGACCGCAACGCATTTCTTCAGGGGCAGGGCTCTCCGATCAAGGACGATGCCGCGCCGCCCGAACAGGGTTGGCGCGGGGAACGATCGGCCAATGAGGTGGCAGGCGCGCAATCGCAACGGCGCCATATTCCGGGCGTAGGGCCCGAAGTGGAGGAGATTTCCGGCACAGCCTTTGCCGAGGCGAAGGGGCTCGATCAGCCCCCCCAGGATGAGGACGGGGAAGAAAAGCGGACCTTGCCTGAATCAGGATCACGGGGCGAGCAAGGCGGCGATGGCGTCAGCGATCTCAGCATGGCGGGGAGCAGCCCGGGTGGCGAAAGCGCAGGAGCCCCCTACCCGCACGGCCGCCGCAAGACCGGCAATGATCCGGGCAGCATCATGGGCCATGGCGGGCAGAGCGAGATCGACTATCACGGTCCCGGCCACCTCGGATCGACCAACACGGGCCACGACGACAATCGCAACGGCGTCGCCGAAAAGGACGACTGACAGGCTCATCCACAATAACCAAGCCCGGCTAGGCGGGCGGTTCGGCAATCGGGCCGAACCCCCCTTGCCTTCCCGGCGCGATAGGCAGAACATCCCTCCCTTACATAGACCGTCTTGCCCGACAAAGATGGATAAGGAGAGCAAGGATGAGCGGCACTCAATCGCGCTCCATTGCGCTGATCGGCCCCGCCGGCGCGGGTAAAACCAGCCTCGCTGAAGCATTGTTGCACATCAGCGGGGCTATCACGCGACAGGGATCGGTAGAGGCGGGCACCAGCGTCGGCGACGCGAGTCCGGAAGCGCGCGAGCGGGGAAGCTCGACCGAAATCAACTTCATGCAGTTCGAATGGATGGGCGATCCCTTTTCGCTCATCGACATCCCCGGCTCCCCGAGCTTTGCGGACGATGCGGCGATCGCGCTCAACGCTGCCGACCTGGCCGTCGTCGTCATCGATCCGGACCCGGCGCGAGCGCCCCTGGCAGAGCCCGTCCTGCGCAAGCTCGAACGTGCAGGCGTCCCGCACGCGCTGTTCGTCAACAAGATCGAGCAGGCCCGGGGCAGCATCCAGGAATTGCTTGCCGCCCTCTCGCCAATGAGCGCCGCCGCCCTGGTCGCGCGGCAGATCCCCATAAGGTCGGGCGATCGGGTCGATGGTTTCGTCGATCTCGCACTGGAACGCGCCTATCATTATGAGGCAGGCAAGCCATCGCAACAGATTGCCCTGGCCGAAGAGTTGAAGGCTGATGAAAGCGACGCGCGCTTTCACATGCTGGAGCAGCTTGCCGACCATGACGACGTCCTGCTCGAACAGCTTCTTTCGGATGAGCAGCCAAGCCTCCAGACCATCTTCGCCGATCTGGCGCAGGAGACGGCGAGCGGCCTGATCGTGCCGGTGCTGTTCGGCTCCGCCGCCAATGGCTTCGGCATTCGCAGGCTGCTCAAGATGCTGCGCCACGACACGCCTTCACCGGAACAGACCGCCGAACGGCTTGGGATCGACGGCGCGGGGGCGCAAGTGCTGAAGATTTCCCATGCAGCCACCGTTGGTCGGCTGGCGATCGCGCGGCTGTTTGGGGGCAAGATGACAGACGGCGCGGAGTTGCAGGATAGCGCGGGCCAGACCTTGCGCGCAGGTGGCCTGTTCGCCCTTCAAGGCAGTGCCACCGCCAAGATCGCCTCCGCCGATCCCGGCGCGGTGCTGGGCATTGCGAAAGTCGACACGGCAAAGGCGGGCGATCTGATCGGCATTTCAGCAAGGCCGGGCGGCGGCGCTCTTCAAGCCGATCGCCCCGCGACCAATTGCGCCATCGCAATTGCCGCCAAGGATCACAAGGATGAGGTGCGCCTGTCCACCGCCCTCAATCGGCTGGCTGAGGAAGATCACGCCCTTCACTGGACGCAGGACGAGGCATCGCGCGAGACGCTGCTGCATGGGGTGAGCGACGAGCATCTGAACGTCGTGCTGGCTCGCCTCAGGCGCCGCTATGGCGTGGCTGTCACGGCGCAGCCACCGACGATCGCCTACCGGGAGTCGATCCGCAAACCCGTCACGCAGCGCGGACGGCACAAGAAGCAATCCGGTGGCCATGGCCAGTTTGGCGATGTGGTGCTGGAGGTGCGTCCGCTGGAGCGCGGCGAGGGCATTCGCTTCGAAGAACGGATCACGGGCGGCGCCATTCCCAAACAGTGGATACCCGCCGTGGAAAAGGGCGTCCAGGACGCCACCGCCAAAGGTCCCGTCGGCTTTCCGGTGGTGGATGTCGCGGCTATCTTGGTCGATGGCTCATTCCACAGCGTCGATAGCTCCGAGCTCGCATTCCGTACGGCAGGGCGTATCGCGATGAGCGAGGCGCTGGCCGCGGCCTCCCCCTATCTGCTGGAGCCGATCGCACATGTGACGATCATGACGCCCGGCTCGGCATCGTCCCGCATCACCTCCGCCGTCGCAAGCCGGCGCGGCCAGATGCTGCGCATGACGAGCCGGGAAGGCTGGTCGGCCTGGGACGTGATCGAAGTGCTATTGCCGGAAGCAGGGCTGCAAGGGCTCGAAGCGGAGGTCCGATCCATGAGCCAGGGCATGGCTTTCTTCGAAACGCATTTCGATCATCTCGCTGAAGTGGCGCCAAAGCTCGCCAGCAGCATCGTCCAGCGCGTCAAGGAACCGGCCTGATCACACCGGGAGATGCTGCCGTGCCCAGTTGACAATGGCAGCCGTGGGCATCGCCCCGGCGTTGCGGGCAATTTCCCGCCCCTTGTGCACGATGACGAGCGACGGGATGCTGCGGATCGCATAGCGGGCGGCAAGATCGGCTTCCGCCTCCGTATCGACTTTCGCGAGCCGGACGCGCGGTTCCAGCTGCGCGGCGGCAGCTTCGAACGCGGGCGCCATCTGGCGGCACGGCCCGCACCATCCAGCCCAGAAGTCGATAAGAAGCGGAATGTCGCTGCTTGCGGCATGCTGGGAGAAATTGCCGCTGGTGAGCGTGATCGGCCGTCCTTGAAACAAGGCCTGCTTGCACCGTCCGCAGCGCCCCTCCCCCAGCCGCTCCTTCGGCACGCGATTGAGCGCGGCGCAGGAGGGGCAACTGACGAGGAGAGGGCTGGTCATGCTGGACAGCCTTTCCGTTACGCTGCCAGCCCGCGCGAGCGGAGCAGGGCGTCGACCTCCGGTGCGCGGCCCGCAAAGGCGCGGAAGTTGTCCGCGGCCGGGCGGCTGGCACCCGCCGCCAGGATTTCCCGGCGGAACGCGCTGGCCCCGCCACCTGGCAGATCAGCGTGCGAGAAAATCTCGAAAGCATCTGCCGACAACAGTTCAGCCCAGAGATAGGAATAATAGCCCGCCGCATATCCGCCCGCGAATATGTGGCTGAAAGCATGAGCGAAGCGGTTCCACTCAGGCGGACGGACGACCGCCACCGCCGCGCGCACCCGTTCCAGCGTCTCGATGACCCGCGCTCCCTGGGCGGGATGATAGTCGCGATGCAGCGTCAGGTCGAAGGTCGCGAACTCGATCTGGCGCAAGATTGCGAGCCCGGCCTGAAACTGACGCGCGGCCAGCAAACGATCGAACAGTGGTTCAGGCAGCGGCTCGCCTGTGTCCACATGTCCGGACAGACCGATCAGCGTGTCCTTTTCCCACGCGAAATTCTCCATGAACTGGCTGGGCAACTCGACCGCGTCCCATTCGACGCCGGAAATGCCACCGACCGAAGGCAGATCGACCTCCGTCAGCAAATGATGCAGCACATGACCGAACTCGTGGAACAGCGTCACCACGTCATTATGGGTGACAAGCGAGGGACGATCCCCCGCAGGCGGCGCGAAATTGGTGGTCAGATAGGCGATCGGCCGGTGGAAAGCGTCCGCGTCCCGGAACCGCGCCCGGCACACATCCATCCAGGCGCCGCCCCGCTTGCCCGCCCGCGCGAACAGATCGAGATACACGCCCGCGACGACCTCGCCGCTCGCATCCTGCACATCATAGAACAGGACATCGGGATGCCAGGTCGAAACACCGCTCCGCTCTACCAGACGTACATCGAAAAGCCGCTCGATCAGCTTCTGCGTCCCCGCCAGCACGCGCGGCAGCGGGAAATAGGCCTTCAGCGCTTCCTGATCGACGCCGTGCAAGGTCCGCCGCATGGCTTCTGCCACATAGGACAGGTCCCAGGGATAGAGTTCGGTCAGGCCGAAATGTTCAGCGGCAAAAGCACGCGCCTCTTCCAGCTCCTTCTCGCCCACCGGGCGGGCGCGCCTGGCAAGGTCGTCAAGAAAGGCCAGCGCTTCATCCGCATCCGCCGCCATCTTGGTTTCCAGCGAATGCGCGGCAGAATCGTTGAAGCCCAATATCTGCGCGGCTTCATGCCGCAGCGCCATGATCTGTTCGATCCGATCGCTATTATCATGGCTGCGGTCGTCCGACTGATCAGACGCGCGCGTATTATGGGCGCGATAGACACGTTCCCGCAGCGCGCGATCATCGGCATGCAGCAGGATCGCCAGCACGCTCGGCTGGCGGAGGGTAATCAGCCAGCCGGGCAGGCCCTTTTCCTGCGCATAGGCGGCCAGTATCGCCTTGTCGCTTTCCGGCACGCCGGCGAGTGCCGCTTCGTCAGTGACATGCTCGCTCCATGCTTCCGTCGCGTCGAGCACGGCGTTGCCGAAGCGGGTGCTAAGGTCGCTCAGCGCCACGCCGATGTCGAGGAAGCGTTGCCGGGCTTCGCCTTCCAGCGCCACGCCAGCCAGGCGGAAGGCCCGCAGCGCCAGATCGACGGCACGCTTCTGCGCAGGCGGCAGGCCGGCAAAGTCCGGCCGTGCAGCCACGCGCGCGACGGCATCATGATGCGCGCGGTTCTGCCCCGCTTCCATCAGGTAACTGGTCATCAGCGCCTGCGCCGACGCATGGGCCTCCCGCAACTCGGGGGTGTCCGCAACCCCTGCGAGGTGGCCGACGGGCGACCATGTCCGCGACAGCAGGAAGTCGGCCCGCTCCGCCGCCAGAATGACGCTGCCGAAATCGTCCGCCTGCTCTTCGGTGATCTGCGCGATCGCAGCGCGATGCTGCTCTATCGCTTCTTCGATCGCGGGAACCACATGGGCCGCCTTGATGGCGGCGAAGTCGGGCAGGTCGGTGTCGGCAAGGAGGGGATTGGGGGAGGTCATGGCTACTCTTGGCTGGGGTGTCCCGAAGGACTGAAGAGTTGCCTAATTGGGCGATCCCCCTCCGCTGTTCAAGCTCCCATCCTGCCCAAGAAGCTTAGCGCTCCGTGATTCCGTTGATCGCCAGCACTGACAGGGCAAGAGCCATGGTCCCGCTGCGGATCGCGGGCGCGGCGGCTGGTGCATAAAGCGGTGAATGGTTGGTCGGCGGCGCGACACCCTTCGCCTTGTAGTCCGCCAGCTTTTCGGGCGTGTCGCCACCGATCATCAGATAGGCCGACGGAATACCGGCGGCTCCGAACTCCGAAAAATCCTCGCTTCCGGAAAAGCCGGGTGCACTCGCGGGAATGGAGACCACGCCCTGCCCGAATGCGGATTTGAGCGCGGGCGTAATCCGGGCGACCAGCGCCGGATCATTGAGCGTGGCGGCCGCGCCATTCAGGCGCGTGATCGTCGGTTCGGGCGCGCCCGCCATCATCGAGGCGGCCTGAGCGGTCTTCTCCACGCCGTTCAACAGCAGCTTGCGCACCTCAGGCGTGAAGGACCGCAGGCTAAGCTTCAGACGCGCTTCATCAGGGATGATGTTGCCGACCGTGCCGGATTGAAAGGCGCCGACCGTGATCACGCCGAAGGTAGCTGCATCCTTCTGGCGGCTGACCACGCTTTGCACGTCGGACACGAAATGCGCGCCCATGACGATTGGGTCGATCGACGAACTTGGCGCCGAACCATGCGCGCCCTTGCCATGGAAAACGACCTCCAGCGCGTCGGACGCCGACAGGATCACGCCCTCCTTCATCACCACCGTGCCCAGTGGCATAGCCCCGGCGATGTGGGCGGCGAGCGCATAGTCGGGCTTGGGGAAACGGGTGAACAATCCATCCTTCACCATGGCACTCGCCCCGCCCAGCACTTCCTCGGCCGGTTGCGCGACGAAGACCAGCGTGCCCTTCCATTGCTCCTTCAATGACAGCAGCGTCTGCGCCGTTCCCACCCACCAGGCCATATGCGCGTCATGGCCGCAGCTATGGGCGACGAAGGTCGGCTTGCCATCCAGCACGGCCTGCGCCTTGCTGGCGTAGGGAAGTCCTGTCTTCTCCTCCATGGGCAGCGCGTCCATGTCGGTGCGCACCAGCGTGACGGGCCCCGGGCCATTGCGGTACACCGCGACGACCCCGGTCGTGCCGACCTTTTCAGTGACCTCGAAGCCCAGCGCGCGCATCTTTGCCGCGAGCAGCTTAGCCGTCCGCTGTTCCTGGAAGCCGAGTTCGGGATGCTGGTGAAGATCCTTGTAGAGCGTTTCCAGCGCGGCGATATTTTTGTCCAGAACCGCATCGATCGCCGCCTTGCCCGGAGTGGGCGCAGTCTGCGCCAGCACAGCCGGCGCCAGGAGCAACGATAGTGACGAGATGGTTAGGCTCTTCAACATGCTGACGCGTTTCAACCGCACTCTCCTGACAAGATAATCTGTTTTTGGGCCGAAGCCGGGCAGGATTTTCAGCCGGACTTACTGTTCAGGGCCAAGATCGGGCGCCCAGGCGACCCCGTTGATATGAGCCCCACCGTCCACGAAAAGGGTGTTGCCCGTGACATAGCGCGCATCCTCGCTCGCCAGGAACAGGGCGACGCCACCGATATCCTTTTCCGGATCGCCCATGCGCCCCATCGGGTTGGCGGCGGCGGCCTGCGAAGCCTGCTCCGGCTGAAGCTCTGCAAAATGACGGAAACTGGCGGAAGCGGCGGCCGGGCAGATGATGTTCGCGCAAATCCCATGTCGAGCCCATTCGCGCGCAGCCGAGCGCGTATAAGCGCGAAGCGCTTCCTTCCCGACATTATATTCCGCAGTGCCGATATGGGCGTTGACGCCGTTCAGCGATCCGATGTTGATCACCCTGCCCCAACCCCGCTGGCGCATATGCGGGAATGCCGCCTCCATCGACCATTTGACGGCATACAGGTTGAATTCCAGGCTCTCCGCGAAGATGTCGTCGCTCTTCGTTTCGATGCGGGTCATGTTTTCGCCGCGATAGGCATTGTTGACCAATATATCGATGGAGCCGAACTCCTCGACACAGGCCTCTACGACACCAACGATCATCTCGCGGTTCCTGACATCGCACCGCCGGAAAGCTGCCCGCGCGCCCATGTCCCGGAGGCTCGCGGCTACCGCCTCCCCCTTCTCGACATTGATGTCGACTACCAGCACGGCAGCGCCTGCAGCGGCGAAGCGGCGGGCAATGCCTTCGCCGATGCCGTCACCTGAACCAGTGATGACGGCCGCACGGCCAGCCAGTAGGGCATCAGTCATATTTCTCTCCCTGATACGGCGCGATGCAGCCGTCATTAAAGCAACGCCTATTGTATTAACATGGTCGGGCTGGCACAGCCCATGCAAGCAAAAAAAGACGTTGAGGAAGAAGATGCAGAAGACCGCATTGGTGACAGGCGCCACCCGTGGGATCGGCCGCGTGATTGCCCTGGCTCTTGCCCGCGCAGGATTTGAGGTTGTCGTGACCGGCCGTACGCTGACTGCCGGAACCGGCCATCATGACGCAATGGGCGGCGTCCCGATCCCAGGCAGCATCGAGGAAACGGTCGCCGAGATCGAAGCAGCGGACGGGGCCGCCTATGGCGTACGGCTCGACCTGGCCGATCGGGCGTCCATCGACGCCGCGGTGGAAACGGTGCTCCAGCGGTCCGGACGAATAGACCTGTTGGTCAACAACGGCATCTATCAGGGCCCTTCCATCATGCAGAAGGTCCTGGATATCGACCTGGCCGATGCCGAGCGCGCCACCGCCGGCAATTTCATCAACCAATTTCATCTCAGCCGCCTTGTGCTGAAGGCGATGATCAAGCAGGGCGGCGGCCGCATGATCTTCATGTCGACGCGCTCCTCTGTCGACCCGACCGAGACTGGCGGCGCGCTTTTCTATACCGGCCCAAAAGCGGCCTTCAACCACATCCCCGACTATATCAATTTCGAACATCGCGCCGACGGCATCAGTGCATTCCTGATCGAGCCTGCCTTCACCATGACGGACACGTTGCGATCCGCATGGGCAGATGCCGAGGCGGAGGTGGGTCTTGGCACGAAGGCCCATGATCCGCAGGAAACGGCCGACACGGTGGTGTGGTTGGCGACCAACCCCGAAGCGGTGCGCTTCGCAGGGGCGCAACTGCATAATGCGCCCGACTTCTTTGAAGATCATCAGATCTCGCCCGATTGATGCAGCACTGAGCGTGATCAGAAGCGCTTGAGCGCCAATCCTGAGAATGCTTCCTTATACCGCATGCTAATTGTCACGTCATGAAAATCCCCTGGCCAACAGCATGGATTAACAATTTGCCGCAATAGCCCGGAGGAAGCGGAACTCCACATGATCCTTCCTGTTCACTTGCTGGAGTTGGACAGGAAGGATCATATATGCAGCAGCCCCCCGAAACATCGGGCGATCTGCGCGAAGAATTGCGCGGGGACGCCCAAAAACTCACCAGCACCGCCGCTGAGCGCCTGCAAAGCGAGGCGGATGCCCGCAAGGGTCCTGCGGTAGAACAGGCCCGCTCGGTAGCCTCGGCCCTGAACAAGGCCGCCGAAGACCTGGGTAGCGGGCAAAGTCCCGGCTGGCTCAAATCGCTGTTCGAACAAGGCGCACAGCAGATCCAGCGCCTTGCCGATACAGTGGAACAAAAGGATTCCCGCCAATTGATGAGCGATCTTCGTCAGGTCGCGCGCGATAATCCCACGACCTTCCTTGCAGCCTGCGCCGCTGCCGGGTTCGCCGCAAGCCGCGTGCTTCGGTCAGAACCCACCGTGCCAAGCAGTCAAAGCTTTTCAGCGCCACAGGGTGGTTGGTCCGAGCCTCCAAGTCCAAGCGTAGGGGCGATCTGATGGCAGACACGATGAACAGAACGGCAGGCCCGCCGGTCGAGGGCGGTGCGCCATCGGGACGGGACGACAATATCGTCTCGCTTCTTAGGGACTTGACCAGTCAGGGGTCTCATCTTGCCGAACAGCAACTCGCGCTGATCAAGGCCGAAGTGCGCGAGACCGGCAATGACATGAAGAAGGCGATCGGTGCGATGGCAGGCGCGGCGGTCGTCGGCATTGCGGGCCTTGGCGTCCTGTTGATGGCCTTCGCTTATCTTCTTGCCGACGCGATCGACCATCTCGGCCTTGCGACCTTGATCGTAGGGGTCGTGACGCTGATCGTCGCCTACCTTCTTTACAGGGGCGGCGCGGCGAAGATGCGTGATGTCGATCTGGCCCCCGAACGCACCCAGCACAGCCTTGAAAGAACGCCCGCGGCCCTTCGCGGAGACCTTCACCCGGAGCATAAAAGATGACCGACACTCTCGAACGGGACCCCGATGCGATCGAGCGCGACATCCGCCGCACGCAGGAGGATATGAGCCGGACGATCGACAAGATCGGCGATCAGCTTACTCCCCGCAAGATTTTCGACGCTTTGCTGGACAAGGCGGACGAAAATAATGTCGATGCCCGCATGCTGCTCGACGGCGCGCGCCGCAATCCCATTGCCTTGGGATTGATTGCGGCAGGCACGATCTGGCTGATCAGCGACAAGGACTCCAAATTCCCCAGCCTTCCCTCCCGGAGTGGGGGGCGTGAGCAGCAGCCCCACGACCTTGACGTGCATCACCGCGATTATGTCAGCCACATGTCGGCGGTCGAGATGCGGGAGGGCGAAGATTTCGCCGCCTATCAGCGCCGCCGCGATCAGGCGCGCGCCAATTACCTGATGCTGGAACGGCGTGCCGATGAAGATGACAGCAGCTTCCGCCAACGGCTGGACGAACTGACCGACCGGTTCAGGGAGAAGCGCCATGCCTGGGCGGAAAGCTCCAGCAGAGCTGGGCAGGCAACGGCGCGCGGTGCGAGCCAGGCGGCAAGCAGAGCGCAGGATCTGTACGAAAGCAATCCGCTGGTCGGCGGCCTGATCGCTGCGGCTGTCGGCGCTGCTCTTGGTTCAGCCCTGCCGATCAGCCGGGTCGAGCAGGAAAAGCTCGGCTCCCTGGGCGAAAAGGCGCGCACAATGGCAAGCGAGCAAAAGCAAGGCCTGACCGACACATTGCGTGAAAAGAAGGACGATCTGGTCGGCCGCGTCGACGACAAGCTGCAACAGGGCGACAACACGGGAAGCCAGCCCGGCAACCAATCGACGGGAGACGCCTTCCACGCCCAACATGATCAGGGAAGCGCCCGGGATTTCGGAGCGCCCAAGATCTGACGACCGGCGGACATGGTTGGGAGTTGGCGGCGCGGGCTTCACCCATGCCGCCACTCGTATTATTTGGCCAGAAGCTCGACGACCTCGATCAGATGACCTTCGGGATCGGTCACGAAGGCGACCTTTACGCCATGCGCTTCCTTGACCTCGATCGGCTGCACCACGCCGCCGCCAGCTTTCTCGACCCGTTCGACAAAGGATACGAGATCTGTGGTCTGGAAACCCAGAATGACCTCATCTTTCGCGGGAGCGTCACGGTCGAGGAACTTGAACAGCACGAAGGTCGCGCCGCCCTCACCCGTGGCATTGAACAGGATTTCATCGATCTGCCGATCGCCGACCGCATCCTGCACGCGCGCCATTTCGACCAGGCCTGCGACTTCCTTGTAGAAGGTGCCCATGGCTTCGAGGTCCTGCACAACAAGCTTCGTGAAACCGAAATGTGACGTCATTCATCCTACCCTTGGTCATGCTTATGAAGAAGGGGCCGGTTGGTGATCCAACCGGCCCCTGCCTTTATCTTTAGAACTTGAAGTTGCCCGTCAAGCCAAACTCTCGTGGGTTGGTCACGTTGACCAGGCGATAGCCGGAGTCATAATCCAGTCCGGGAGTGGCTGTGCCAACGGTCGCATTGCCAAGGCTGATGTTGGCAATCCGCTTCTGGTTCAAGGCGTTCTTAGCGAACAGCGTGAACTCCCAACTGCTGTCCGGGGCGCGGACACCGACAAACAGGTTCAGCAGTTCGCGGCTGCGATAGTTGTAATCCACCCGATCCGAATAAAAGCCCGGGCGATAGGTGAACAATCCGCGCACGAACGGCGTGACATTGTCCATCGGGAACCGGATTTCCGTATTCGCGGTCAGGCTGAAGTCCGGCGTATCGCTGAGGCGGCCATTGCTGACGCAATAGCTGACATTGCCCGGCCCCCTGACGGTCGCCGGTCCATCCTGGTTGGGGCTACCCGTGCCCGCAAAGTCATTGCAGGGCAGGAGCGCATTCTTGAAGCGGGCCCGGGTATAGGCCGCGCTGATCCCGAAGTCCCAATCGCGCGTGATACGGCCGTCCAGCGATCCTTCGATGCCCTTGATCCGGGCATCGCCATTATAGTTGAAATCGAAGAAGCCGGTCGGCGGCGAGGCGATGGTCGATTCGTAATAGATGTTGGTGAAGCGGTTCAGGAAGTTGTTGAGCTTCTGATAGTAGACCGACACCGCATAATGCAGACGGCGGCCAGCGAAGCTGCCCTTGATGCCTGCTTCGATCGCGTCCGTCTTTTCCGGCTGGCCGACGATCAGATCATCGCTGAGCCCATCTGGCAGGCCGACACCGACAACGCCGGCACGGAACGAGTGGCCATAAGAGGCAAAGACGTTCATCGATGGCATCAACTGGTAGCTGATGGTCAGACCGCCGGTGATCGGCGTATCTTTCGTGCGGCGAAAGCGATCAGGAATGATTTCCGTAGCCGGATAGGTCGCAGGCAGGCAGCCGAAGGATACCGCATCAACCTGCGGATCGCCCGTGCAGGCCAGAATATTGCCCGGAGTGCTCAAGGTGAGCTGACTGCTGTTTACAGACTTGATGATCGAATAGCGGATGCCTCCTTCGATCGACAAGCCACCCCCACGGAAGTTCGCATTGGCATTGAACGACCAGACGCTACGGTCGACCGGGACTGCAATGGCAGTACCGATAGGCAGATAAGGCAAGGCACCGGCGGTATTCAGGCTGTCGTTCGGCTCCAGCGGGAAGAAGAAGCTGTCACCCGGCTGGTTGAGGCGTGTCGTACCACCCATCTTGTTGTAGAAAACGCCGATGCCGCCGCCGAAGCCTTCCTTGTTGTTCGTCGCCAGGCGCAGCTCGACCGTGTCATATTTGAAGGGAATGGATCCCGTCGAATTGGAGATGTATTTCGGAACGGCATTGGCGACATCCAGGTCGCGCTGGGTCTTCAGCTTTGTATATTGATGCGCGCCGACAAACGACAAGGTCGCCGGGCCCAGATCCCAATCCACCGCCAGGTTGACGATGTGACCTTCATTCTGGTTGCGGACCCTGCCTTCGCTGACTGCGGCATAGTCATCCGCCTCAAGCGGCGGACCTGAACGCACCGACGTGTTCGGCACAAGGACGCCGCCGAAGAACGGGCCGGCCTCAAACGTCGAATTATTGCCTGTCCCGATAACCTGCTGCGGCTGGAAGTTGTCTGCATACAGATACTGATAGGTCAAATAGGCTGTGACATTGTCCGTCGGACGCAGGCCTAGCGTCAGGCGCACGCTCTGGGTGCGGCTGCGCGAGCGTTCGCCGGTCGTGATGTTGCGCACGTTGTTCAGACGATTGCCATCCACCAGCGCCGCGACGCGCAGTGCCACCTTGTCAGAAAACGGCAGCGAAACGCCGCCCTGGACGTTGAAGCCGTCGCGCGTGGTCGCGGTAGCTTGCGCATAGCCTTCGATCTCGTCGAAGCTCGGGCGCGCCGTGGAAATGGTGATCGCACCGGCGGGGGCGGAGATACCACGCAGCTGGCCCTGCGGGCCGCGAAGCACTTCGATCTGCTTGATATCGTAAAGCGCCGTATAGACCGTCTGCGCATCAGTTGGAATTTCGTTGAAGTAAACCTGAACCGCCGGATCGGTACCCTGGTCAGGATCGAACGAAATACCACGCAGCGTGGTGGAATTGTTGCGGCCCGTGGTATTGGTCATTTCCAGCCCCGGAGCGAGCTGTTGCACGTCCTTGGCATCGAAAATGTTCAGTTTCTGCAACTGCTCGCCAGTGGCCACATTGACGCTCATGGGCACTGACTGGAGCGAGCGGGCTTCGCGCGTCGCCGTAACGACGATCTCGCCACCGCCATCGGCCGCATCCTGCGCCCGGGCGGCGGCAGGCACGATCAGCGCTGCACCGCACAACAACGCAGAAACATAATTCCCCTTTTTCATGACTGCTTCCTTCTATCTAGCAGGGCCAAGTCCACAATGTTGACAGTTGCTAACCATCGTGCAGGCACCCCGCAATCCGCGCAGTCATTTTTTTGTAAATTTTTCGAAATCCGCGTGCTTTATTAGCAACATCCCTTAATTCCGCAGCCGTGATATACGCGCATAAATCTGGCACGGGATGCGCATTTCTATGGAATACAACCAATATTATCGTGGAAATCGTGATATACCGCTCCTGTCGCTTTGGGGGCTGATCCGCGCCTGAAACCTCTCCCCTTGTTATTGATACGACGACGTGCGATTGTGTCGAAATTATTCGAGGGGAGCAAAATGATCGACACCCGCAAGACAGTTTTCCTTACCGGGGCCACCGGCAATATGGGCCGCGAGACGGTGAAGCGTATCGCCGCGAAGGCGGATTCGCTGCACTTGCGAATATTGGTGCGGCCGGAAGAAAAGGCGCATCCTGTGGTAAAGGATGTTCAGCGCCGGGGCCTTGCGGAGATCATCTGGGGGGATCTTACCGATCCGGCATCCATCCGCGAAGGCGTGAAGGGCGCCGACATCGTTCTGCACGTGGGCGCGCTGGTCTCGCCGCTCGCAGACCGCCTCCCCGCCGATCTGGTGACCCGCGTCAATGTGGGCGGCGCCCAGAACATCGTCGACGCGATCCACGCCGTGGGCGATCCCAAGCAGACCCGGCTCATATATATCGGTACGGTCGCCGAAACCGGCAGCCGCAATGCGCCTGTCCATTGGGGCAGGACCGGTGATCCGATCAAAATCAGCGCTTATGATCATTATGCGGTGACGAAGACGCAAGCAGAAGCGATCGTCGCGCAGAGCGGGATCACCCATTGGGCCTCGATACGCCAAAGCGGCATGGCGCATTTCGAGATGTGGAAGATTTTCGACCCCATCATGTTCCACAATCCGCTCAACGGCGTGTTCGAATGGTCCACCGCCAATGACAGCGGCCGCCTGATGGCCGCGCTCTGCGGCGATGATGTGCCCGGCACGTTCTGGCGCAACTTCTACAATCTGGGCGGCGGTGCTTCTTCGCGGGTGGTGAACCATGAGTTCATGGAGAAATCCATGCCCAACTACCGCAAGGTGCTGAAGCCGCACTGGTTCGCCACGCGGAACTTCCACGGCCAGTGGTACTCGGATTCCGATCGGCTCGAAGCCCTGGTGCCGTTCCGCGAACAATCGCTGGATGACTATTTCCGCGAAGCGCCCCGCCATATTCCATGGATCGCGCGCACAGTGCCAAAGCTGATGCCCGGCGTCGTGTCGAAGCAGATCGAAAAACTTGCGAAGGGGCCGGACGGCAGTCTCAACTGGTTCGCCACCAACAACGAAGCCAAGATCCGCGCTTATTTCGGATCGCGGGCAGCGTGGGAGGCCATTCCCCGCAACTGGGACGACTTCCGCTTCGCGCAGCCGTCGCGGGAACCGGCCTTGCTCGACCATGGCTATGACGAGAGCCGCTCGCCCGACGACTGGCGGGCCGACGACCTGAAGGCAGCGGCGGAATATCGCGGCGGCAAATATCTCGGCAGCTCGTTCGACGGCCCGGATGCGCCGGTGGAATGGCAGTCGGCGGCAGGCCATCGTTTCACCATGACGCCGCGCCTTTATCTCCAGGGCGGCCACTGGTGCCCGGTCACCATGCTGGATCCCGCAGCCTATGAAGCAGAGGCTGTGCGCAATCCCTTCTTCGCGCAGATATGGGGCGACGCAGCCGGTTAAGCTGCGCAGGGCCAGGGTGATCGGCCGTTCCGTCGGAGCGCAATGGACGATCCGCCTAACGCCAGCAGGGTGCGATCACCCAGGAGTGGACGGCGCGTTGTTCCGTTAAATCGACCTCAATGGCTTCGGGGCGAAGGACGCCCCGAAGCGCTGAGTGCGCTGCCCCTCTAGCGGAGCGGCACCTTGAGCTTTGTCGTCGTGCGAGTGAGCGGATAGCGCTTGCCGTTCCAAAGGAAATCCCCCGGCAATGCGGCTGGCCGGGTGATTTGCGCATTCAGGGTGCTGCCGGAAATCCGATAGCGAACGCTGACCGGCCCCTGCGGCGTGGCAGCGGTCGCGGACAGGCTCTTGAGCGAACCCAGCGCAGGCTCGACCTTCAGCCTCGCATAGCCCGGCGCGGCGGGGCCGATGCCTGCCACGATGCCGAGCAGATCGGCGCTTGGATGTGCGCTCCACGCGTGGCTGTCGGAACGGGTCGACTGGCCCTTCCCGCCTTGGCCCGCATCGTCGCGCTCTTCCGGCCAAGTCGTATAGTGCATTGCCAGCAGATCGCGCCACGTCTTGAGCATGTCGAGATAGCGGTCGTTCTTCCCGGCATGGACCAGAGCCTGAGCCAGATACCATGAGAAATAATAGCTGACGCTGGTGATCCCTTCCGGCGCGTCGATGCCTTTGCCCGGCACCATGATACGGTCGATGATCGCCCCGGCTTCGTCGCGGGTGGCGACATCATAGAGGATGGCCAGCGCATTCATATGCTGGCTGAACCGGTCGCCATCGGGATTGTCCGCGTAGAGACCCCGGGCGGGAACCCAGCAGCGGTTGCGGATCGCGGCCTTGACGGTGTCGGCACGCGCCGCGTAGCGCTGTGCCACGCTGCTGTCGCCAAAGGCAGTCTCGATCGCCGCCCCCTGCTGAAGCGCGCCAAGCCAGCTGACGCTCATCAAACAGCTTTCATCCGTCTTTCCGTAGGACGGGAAGATGGTGCGGTCGGTCGCCGGCTGGCCTACCCAATCGATGAAATTCCATTGCGGGTTCTTGCCGAGCAGGCCGCTCGGGCGGCGGTAGGCTTCGAACCAGTCCAACACCCGGCGCATGCGCGGGATGTTGCGGACGATCGGTGCAGCGTCAGGCTGGCGCAATCGCCAATCGTCCAGCATGCCTACCCACATCAGCGCGAAGGGCGCGATCACATTGTTGCCGCGCGTCGGCCATGCGCCTTCCATCAGGCCGCCTTCGGCATCCGACGCGGCGAAGGCGTCGATCGCCTGCTCGGCCAGGCGCGGATCGCCCGAAACGGCATAGGAAATCAGCATCTGAAGGCGCGTGTCGCCCGCATATTGCAGCTGTTCCCAATAGGCCGTGTCCATATAGGTTTCATGCGCGTCGATCCGCGCAGTGCGCCAGCCAATGTCGAAAATCCGTGCAAGTTCAAGATCATCGCTCGCGAACTTGCCAACCTGTTGAAACGGGTAGCCGGTTTCGTAGGCGCGCAATCCCTCTAATACCAGCGGCTGATCCTTGGTTTCGACCGTGATCTCCGCATAGCGCCAGGTCCGCCACCAGAGCGGCGCGAAGCTGCGCTTTTCCCCATCGGCTATGAAGCTGTCCCATATGCCGATCGGCTTGCGGTCCTCGATCAGGTTCCGGTCGCCCTTGCGGCTCTTCGCATCATACAGCGCCTCTGCCCACAGCAGCTTGATCGAAGCACCCTTCCCGCCCGACACATCGAGTTGCGGATAAGCTGAGACCATCGCGTCGCGCTGGATTAGCAATGTCGCCTTGCTGTTGGCGGGAATCGTCACCGCCCGCGCGGGGAAGGTCATGGCGGCGGGCAGGTCCGTCCGCACCACCTTGCCCGCTGCCACCGGGGTATAGGATTGCTGCGGCAGCCGGTCGGGCACCAACGTCCGCTTCGCCGCATCGGGAGCGGGAACCGCGTCCTGCCAGCCCTCGCCTTTCTCCTGCGGCCCGGCGGCGTCGAAGTCAGTCTTTGCCGCGTCGATCTTTTCGGGGTTTCCGGCGACATAATACCATCGCTTCACTTGCCCCCAGCCATTGACAAAGCCGCGGCCCTGGTCGCGCTTCACCCGCCAGCCCGCGCGATCTGTGGACAGCTCCGCCGCATCGCCTTCACCGATCAGGCGAAAGCCGGTCGCGACGCTCTGTTGAAACAACGGCGCTGTGTTGGTGAACAGCGAATTTCCCTGCGCCGCCGAAACTTGCGCAGGCGTTGGGTTAGCGGGCAGCTTCAGCGGCTGCACGCCGTTCCACACCGTCGCCGCGACGACATTGACGCCGCGCTTCATATAGGGGGCGAGGTCGATGCTCTCCTCACGCCAGTGAAGGATATCGCCTGTCGAAGGACCGGTCGCAACGCGGGCGCCGTTCACGAACAATATGAATCGGTTATCGGCCGTCACTCGCACCGTGTAGGCGCGCGGTTTGCCGGGCAGCGTGACGGTGCGGCGGAAATGCAGGACGATCGGACGCACCGCCGGCCCCGCCTCCGCATGACTGATCCAGCCCTCGGCTCCACCGGGCTGAGCGATAGCGGCGGGCGCAGCGCCCATCATCAGCGAAGCGGCCAGCAAGGTGCGCATTTTCATCATTTCTTCTCCGGCGATAAGGCACGGGCAAGCACTGTTTCCAGCGCGGCATTGAATTGCTGGGATATGGCCGCGCGCGGCGCGATCATCTGAAACCCGTGGAAGGCGCCCGGTATCACCAGCAATTCGGTAGGCACGTCCGCATCGATGAGGCGGCGGGCGAACTCCACATCCTCGTCGACGAACAGGTCGATCGACCCGACGCCGATGAAGGTCGGCGGAAGAGCCTTGAGGTTCTTCACGCGCGCGGGCACCGATCCTTCAGGCTGGGTGGCAGCACCGGGACGCCGCCCCAACAGCGCGTGCCAGCCCTTGCGGTTCGACTCCGCCGTCCAGATCAGCTGGCCGATATGCGGCGGCACCGGACGCGACGATCCCGTCCGATCGTCCAGCATGGGATAGACAAGCGCCTGGAACGCGACCGGCACTTCGCCCCTGTCCCGCGCGGCGATCGTCAGCATGGCAGCCAGGCCGCCGCCCGCGCTTTCGCCCATGACCACGATCCGGCGCGGATCGACGCCCAGCGTGGCGGCATTGCCGTGCAGCCATTTCAGGCCCGCATAGGCATCCTCTAGCGGCCCGGGAAAGCGTGTCCCCGGCGCCAACCGGTATTGCACCGACACGATCACGCAGTTCAGCCGCTCGGCCAGGCTCTTGAGCGCAGGCAGATTCTCCCGCGCGTCGCCGCCGATAAAGCCGCCGCCATGAACGAAGAAGATCGCCCCGCGCGGCGGCCCCTGCTCCGCACCGGCGTTCACGACGTAGACCGGCACGGGCGGATGCCCGCGCGATCCCGGCGCCTGCCGTTCCTCAACCCCTGCGGGCAGACGGCCGGGCTTCCAAGGCTTGTACGTCGCTCCTTTCCGCTGCGCCTGCATGATGCCGCGCGCGATAGGCCGCAACTCCGGGTTGACCGACTTCAGTTCCGTCTCTGGCGAAGGGGCGGCCGGGGCAGCCGCTATCAGCAGGCAGGAAGCAAGCGCAGCGGCCAAGCGCCGCCCTCTCAACGCTGTGCCTCCAGTTTCGCAGGTCCGACCCAGCCCGCCGGGACGGGCTTCAGCTTCTTGTAGATCGTGTCCTTGGGATCGATCATCGCATTTTGCGGAACGTTGGCGATCGCGACACTGATGTCGTTCTTGCCCGCGCGAACCAGCTTCGTCACATCGACGCGGAACGGAGCGCTGAACAGCGTGGGCAGGCTCTCCCCGTTGACCGTGACCGTCGCGACATCATGCACCTTGCCAAGGTCGAGGATGACGCGCGTACCCTTGGTCAGCCAGCCGGCATCGACGCTGATCGCTCGGCTATAGGTCGCCGTTCCCGCAAAGCGCGACAGTTCCGGCACCTCCGCCCAATCCTTCAAGCTGGCCGAAGCAAAGTCATGCGCATAGGGCTTGCGCTGCACATGACCATTGGCCTTAAGCCGCCAGCCATCCACCGGCAATGCCACGCTGCCCACCGTCGCCGCAGCCGCGATGGTGACAGCCTTGGTCTGCGGATCAAGCATCAGCAGGGCGCTTTCTCCCGCCGCCAGGCTAAGCGGCACGTCCGTGCCTTGTCCCCCGGCCTGCGCGGAAACGGGCGTCACCGTCCCATCCATCGCATTCCAACGCGTGACGCCGCCCGCGCCCGGCAACGTCACCGTCACCTGACGGTCGGCCTGCCCCCGGTTATAAACGAAGGTCGCCGTCCGGCCGTCGACGCGCCGCTGCACGAAATACAGGTCGGCTGCATCGCCGGTGAAGCGCAGATTGGCCGGGGTCGCCGCCGCGCGCAGACTATCCGTCAACCCGGCAGCGGGCACCACCTTTGCCCCCGCCTTCAAAGCGGCCGCGATCGCCTTCTTCACCCGCGCATCGCGTTGGCGCGCCTGGGCCAACCCCTCGTCACGTGATGGAGCGCGGTCGGTGAAGAATATCGGCAACCCCGCCTTTGCGAACCGCGCGATTGCCTCCGCCGTCTCTGCCTGGATGCCGTCGATCGGCGGCAGCACCAGCACCGGATAGCGCTGGCCGCCCTGCGAAACGAGCTGCTTTCCTTCGATCCGGGCATGCGCGATCGAATCGGGATTGATCCGGTCGAAATCATAGCCACCCGCCAGGAACGCCTTCTCGGCTGCCTGCTTGCCCGCGCCATCATCCTCGATGCCGATATAATAGCCGTAGCGGCCGTAGAAATAGGCGACCGGGACCACCGCCTCGCCTGCCTGCATCACGGCTTGCAAGCGGCCGATATAGGCCGCCATCGGCTTCATCGCGGGCCACACCGGATTGGTCTCGTTCAACATGCTGGAAAAGCCGCCCGCAAAGGGGCTTGGCTGGAAAGCGTGCCAACCGGGCCAGTCTTCGGCATGGAAACGGTAATTATATCCGTGCAGGATCATCGAATTGACCCCGCCCGAAATCAGCGCATCGATCCTGCGGCGCATCTCATCCGGCGTTACCTCATAGGGGCGGTTCGGCCATGCCAGGCTCTCTGCCGACACGATGGGCCGGCCATAAAGATGCGCGCCCGACCGCGCCATCCGCATGAAGAAGGGATCGCCTTCATGCGGCAGGTCCTCGGTCTCGGGGATATCAGCCAGCCCATATCCCCGGATCGTGTCGAACGCGCCACCATGCGCCTGGAACTTTGCCTTGAGCCCTCGCGCATGGTTCCATGCGACGAAAGGTTGGATGAACCCCTCGATCATCATGTCGGACACCGTGCGGCGATAGTCGGCGCGCACCCGCTCCGCCAGATCGCTGTTCGGCGTATCGAAATAGGGGGGCGACCAATGTTCGGCCCAGGCCTGCATCCATCCCGGCTGCACGACCAAAGGCAGATAGGGCGTCAGGTCATAGCCGCGCCGCTTCCTGAACTGCTGCAGCAATTCAGGTCCCCACTGAATATCCTGCATCAATTCCAGGCTGTCGACGAATGTCGACCGGATACCGGCCGGGTTCTTGCCCAATGGATCGCCAACCCTCGCGGCATGCGTCGCAAAGGCTTGCGGGTTCATATGGTCCAGGATCAGCTGCGGCCCCTGTCCCGCTGCACCCAGCACGCCGACATCGGACGCATATTGGCGGAACACGAAAATCTGCCAATCGCCCGGCGGCGGGGTCCAGTTCAGCGTGCCGTCATCGCTCATCTTGTCCGTAAGGAGGATGCTGGAGGACGGGTCCAGCGTTCCCGCCGTCACCACGTCCCGCCATGGCGTCAGTGTAAGGCCCATCGCGCCGGGCGCGGACGGCTGCAGCACAGGCGCCTTCCCCTTCACGGCAACCACAGCCACCGTGCGGGCGCGGGCGTCCATCCGCTTGCCCCAATCGGCAACCTTCGGGTCCTTGACGCGCGCATCCAGGAAACTCAGCGCACCCAGGCGGCGGGTGCGCTTGGGGATGTTCAGCTTGATTGGTCCTGCCTCGCCACCCTTCACCTCAGTGCTCGCCATGGCAAGCTCGGTAAAGGCCAGTTCCGGGGTGATGGCAAAGCCGCCGCCCGATGGCCAGGATGACCCAAGCGTATAGTCCAGCGTCAAACCAGCCTGCCTTGCGGCATCCGCAGCGGTGCGGACATGCGCGAAGAAGGACGGTTCGGCATATTGATTGACGCGCAGCTTCTCGTCCGGCGTCAACGTCACGAAATTGGGCGTGAAGGACTGAATTTCGGCACCGGCAAAGCCCGTGTCCGCCATCAACTTGATCTCACGCCGCAATTCTTCGTCCGTCACCGCATCGCCCGGCCACCACCAGCGTAGCCGGGGCCGCGCCTCCATGGGGGGGTGCTGGAAATGATCGTCGAGTGGAGCTGCAAAGGCCGGGGCCTCCGCAACCGCAAGTATCGCGGTGGCTGCCAGCAGGCAAGTTTTAATCAAACGCTTGGACATCATGGCTCAGGGCCTCCGGGTCATGCGGTTCAACCGAGCCGTGCCGGTCAGCACCGGATCGGCGGCAGATGTGCCCACCTCCACCTTGACGTCGCCCGCCGGGACCACCCAGCGCTTCGCCTTCGCATCATAGTCGGCCAGGACGCGCATGTCAGCGGTCACCGTGACTTCCTTGCTCTCGCCAGGCTTCAGGTTCGGTTTCGCCCATCCGATCAGCCGCTTGGCCTTGCCCGGCCGGGTCACATAGACCTGCGGCACGTCGGCGCCTTCCCGCTGGCCGCTGTTGGCCACGGTAAAGCGCACCGACAGCGTCTTGCCGCCGGTCACCTTCAGCCCTTCATAGCGGAACTGCGTGTAGCTGAGACCGTGGCCGAAGGGATAAAGCGGCTTCAACCCCTTTTTGTCGAACCAGCGATACCCGGCGTCCGATCCTTCGGGATATACGATGTCGAATGGCTTCAGACCGGCTTGCAGGCCATAAATGGCGCGGGTTTCCTTGTCCGCTGGCGGCGCGTCGGATCCCGGCAGCACCGGATTTGGCAACTGATCGACAGAGGCCGGGAAAGTCACGGGCAAGTGGCCGGACGGGTTCACCTTGCCGCTGATGACGCGCGCGATGGCTGCGCCGCCGCGTTGGCCACCATACCAGGCCGAAAGGATTGCCGGCACCTTGGCCTGCCAAGGCATCAGCACGGGATTGCCGGTTTCCAGGACGACGATCGTCTTGCCGTTCGCGCTTGCGACTGCATCGATCAGTTCGTCCTGACCTTCGCCCAGCGACATGTCCTTATGGTCCATTGCCTCGGTCGCATACTTCTCGGCAAAGGCGATGACGATGTCCGCAGCCTTCGCGGCCTGAACGGCGGCAGCGACGTCCTTACCGTCCAGATAGGTGATCGCCGCATTAGGGAATTCCGCGCGCAGTCCGTCGAGCGGCGGTGTGCCGCCATAGCCGCGCCGCGCAAATCCAGCGGCCGGACCACCCTCGGCAGGCTTGGAGACGCGCTTCAACCCACCCACGGGATTGACTTGGCTCGATCCGCCGCCGCTCGGGACGCCGACATCGGCATTTCCGCCGACAACCAGTATCTTCTTCGCCGTTGCGGCCAGGGGCAGGATGCCGCCTTCGTTGCGCAGCAGGACGATGCCTTGTTCGGCGGCCCGCTGTGCGATGTCGCCATTGGCGTCATAGTCGATCGGCTGCCCTGCCTTCAGCGGATTGTCGGCCACCCCATGGGCATAAATCGCGTAAAGGACGCGTCCTGCTGCCTTGTCTACAGCCGACTGCGGCACCTTGCCAGCCTTCACCGCTTCGACCATCAGGCTGGAGAAATAGGGCTTTCCATCGATCTGCTCGCCTGATTGCTGGTCGAGCCCGGCGACGATCGCTTCGGTCGAGTGCACCGCGCCCCAATCCGACATCACATAGCCCTTGAACCCCCAGTCGCGCCGCAGCACGTCGTTCAGCAGGAAGGGGTGCTCGCATGCATAAGTACCGCCGACGCGATTATAGCCGCACATGACTGAGCCAGGATTGCCGCGTTCCATGCCTATCTGGAATGCTAGCAGATCGCTTTCGCGCATGGCCTGCTCATCCATGTTTACCGACGCGATATTGCGTCCGGTTTCCTGATCGTTGAGCGCGAAATGCTTGATCGTGCCGATGATGTTGTTGGACTGCACGCCACTGATCTGATTGCCGACCAATTCACCCGCCAGCAGCGGATCTTCGCCCAGATATTCGAAATTGCGGCCCGCACGCGGATCGCGGACCAGATTGACGCCGCCAACCAGCATCACGTTGAAGCCCTTGGCGCGCGCTTCGGCACCAATCATCGCCCCGCCCGCGCGCGCGATTTCCGGGTCCCAGGTGGAAGCCAGCGAAAGTCCCGATGGCAGAGCCGTGGCCACGTCACCCTTGCGCTGTTCCATCAGATTGGACACGCCCAGGCTCGCATCGCTTTCGACCAGCATCGGAACGCCGAGCCGCTCGACGCCCTCGATATATCCCGCGCTGATGGGCACGTCCTTCGGCCTCTTGGCTACAGGCACCAGCGCGGTCATCGGCCCGTGGATCAGCCGGATCTTTTCTTCATCCGTCATTTTCGCGAGCGTTTCCGCCGCCCGGCGCTCTGCAGCGGTCTTGGTATCACGGGCATGTCCCGCAAGCGGCGTCAGCATCGTCCCGGCTATTGCGAGCAACAGGATTGATGAGGAATTCTTCATGATGTTCAGCCTCTCCGCTGGTGGGACATTTTGAGCATGTCGGCAGTTTTCATACTATGGGCTGAAACGACGGGCGTCAATATTCGATCGGGGGCGTTCGATTGATTTGGGACAGGCCATTGCTTCCGCCGATGGCTTGAGTCAGAGAAGTGATCATGCCAGCTACTAAGATGGAAAAAACCTTTACCCCCAAGCGGGGCCGCCCCGACGCAAAGCAGGTTGCGGCGATCGACAAAGCCATCCTTGCGACGGCGACGCGCATGTTCCTGGAATTGGGCTATGACGGCGTCGCGATGGAAAATATCGCGACGGAAACCGGCGTGTCCAAGGGTACGCTCTATGCGCGCTACCCTTCAAAGGAGGCGCTGTTCACCACCGTCATCCAGGACCGGGTCAGTCAATGGTCCCTCGCCTCGGCGCAGCAGGATCACCTGCTCACCGACGACATTGCCGAGCGGCTCCACCATCATGCCCAGACCATCGCCAGGTCCGTCCTTCAGACGGAGGTTCATGCGTTTCAACTCCTGACGCTCGCAAACCGGGAGCGATTCCCTGAACTTGCCCGCGCGATGTATGAGGCAGGCTATCTCTACATCGTCCGCCTGATCAGCAACGACATCAGCGAAGCGGCGAAGCGTGACGGCATTCCTGCGCGCGATCCCTCCGCGATCGCGCGGATGTTCGTATCCGCCATCACCGGGTGGGAATTGCAGGAAAGCAGCGCAGGCCCCATCAAGGAAGCGGAGTTCATTAAAGCTGCGCGCCAGACGGTCGAACTTTTTATGGCGGGCCGCGCAAGTTGGTGACTTGAATTTAGAACGTAGCCGTGCGATATAGGCCCGGTCATAATGGAGGATCCTGTTTATGCGTCTTTTGATTCTTGCCGCTGCTGCTCTGTCGGTTGCCACCCCCGCGCTCGCGCAGACGGCTGCCAGCCCGGCCCCCGCACATGCGGCCCATGCCAAGCTTAACACGACCGACACCGAACTCGGCGTCCTGCTGGACAACCCCGCCGCCAAGGCGATCATTGAAAAGCATATCCCGGGTATGACGGCCAATGATCAGGTCGACATGGCCCGCGCCATGACGCTGAAGTCGATCCAGCAATATGCGCCTGACGATGTCACCGACGCGCGCCTTGCCGCGATTGATGCGGACCTTGCCAAGCTGCCCTGAACCGGTCAGCCTGCAGCAATGAAAAGAAAAGGGGCGCGAAAGCGCCCTTTTTTGTGCCCGCTCCTCTTGCGTCCCATTGCAACAGGCAAAGAAAAGGCCGGCTTTTGGCCGGCCCAAGTAGGTGTAGGAGAGTGCCTAAAAGGCATCTCTAATTGAACATGCTTGTGCGATAGGTCAAGTAATTAGTGATCGCCTGTCAACTTTTTCATCATGTGGGAAAAGGATCGTCGTCCCCCGCTTGACGCGGCGTAACCAGGCGAGCGGCGCGCGGCGCGATCCACCTTTCGATACTATCGACAATCTCGTAAATCACAGGAACGAAGATGAGCGACAAGGCCGTCGAGGTGATCAGCCCCCCGATCACCGCCAGCGCCATCGGCTGACGGAACTCCGCGCCCTCGCCGATCCCCAGCGCAGTGGGCAACATGCCCGCGGCCATCGCGACCGTCGTCATGACGATCGGCCGCGCGCGCTCGCGGCAGGCATTGCGCAGCGCCTGCGTCATCGGCGTTCCCGCCCGCTCCTCCTCGATCGCGAATTCCACCAGCAGGATGGAGTTCTTCGCGCACAGCCCCAGCAGCATTAGCAAGCCGATCATCGCTGGCAGGTCCAGCGTCTTGCCGAACAGCACCAGCGCGGCAAAAGCGCCAAGCAGCGACAGCGGAAGCGCCGCCAGAATGACGGCCGGTTTGAAGAAGCCCTTGAACAGCAGCACCAGCACCGAAAATGTCAGCCCGATACCCGCCACGATCGCCAGCATGAAGCCGCCGAACAGTTCCGACATCGCCTCCGAATCGCCAACCTTGGCCTCTTGAACACCCTGGGGCAGGTTCCGCATCACGGGAAGCGCGGCGACCTCCTGCAGCGCCTGGCCAAGCGTTCGCCCGGCTACCAGGTCAGCCTCGACCGACACGCGCCGCTCCCGGTCATAACGCACGATCTTGCCCGGCCCCGCCTTGAACTGAATGTCCGCGACCGTCGACAAGGGCGTCGTCTGCCCATCAAGCGTGGGCACGCGCAGGTTCGCGATCGTGTCCAGATCCTGACGCGCGCCTTCGGGCAGGCGTACGCGAATCGGCACGCGTTCGTCGCCATCCGAATATTTGGCCACGCTGGCGTCGATGTCGCCGATGGTCGCGATGCGCAGTACCTGGGCAAGCGTCCGGCTGTCCACGTTCAGCCGCGCCGCTTCCTCTGCCCGAGGCGTCACGATCAGCTCGGGCCCGGCAGGCGGAGGCGCTGGGCGCGGGTCGGAAATGGACGGCACCTTGCGCATCTGTCGCAGCAATTCGGTCTGCGTGCGCTCCAGCGCCTGGCCGTCCTCACCGGCAAGGACGATGTTCACCGATGCCGATCCGAATGTACCCTGGTTCGACAGACGAACGTCCGGAATGTCGCGCAATTTCGGCCGGATGATCGATCGGAATTCGTCGGTCGTCACATCGCGATCATGCTTCAACACCACCGTCAACGTGCCGGTGCGCATGTCGTCGCCCGCGCTGAAGCCGCCCGATGTCGATCCCACCTGGGCGAAGACGCGCTCCACGGCGGGCTCTGCCGACAACATGCGGGTCGCATCATTGACCGCCCGCGCCATGTCGTCCCGCGTCGCGCCCGGCGGTCCCTGCACGGCGATGTAAAGATAACCCGGATTGCCGACTGGCTGGAAACCTACCGGAGCGAAGCTTGCGAGCAGAAGCGACAGGGCGAAAATTCCCGCGCCGATTCCCATCGTCTTCCAGCGATGCGCCAGCGCCCAATCCAATATGCGGCCATAGATCGGGTTGACCGGCCGCTTCTCCCGATGCGCGCGATCCTTCAACGGAACGAGGAAATAGGCAGCCATCAGCGGTGTCAACAGACGCGCGACCACCAGCGAGAAGAGCACCGCCACCGCGACCGTCAGGCCGAACTCGCGGAAAAACTGCCCCGCCTGTCCAGGGATAAGCGACACCGGCGCGAACACCGCGATAATCGTCGCGGTGGTGGCGATCACCGCAAGCCCGATGGCATCGGCACCGATCAGGGCTGCACGATAGGGCGTCTCTCCCGTCTCGATCCGCTTCTCGATATTCTCGACCTCCACGATCGCGTCATCTACCAGAATGCCGATGACCAACGTCAGTGCCAGCAAAGTGATGCTGTTGAGGCTGAACCCCATGGCCGACATCAGGACGAAGGTCGGGATTAGCGACAGGGGCATGGCCACTGCCGCAATGATCGTCGCGCGCCAGTTGCGCAGGAAGATGTAGACGACGATCACCGCCAGGAAGATGCCCTCGATCAGCACATGCTGGGTCGATGCAAAGGTCCGCCGCGTCGAATCCACCGTCGACACGAGCTTGGTGAAGGTGACGCCGGGATGATCGGCCTGAAGCTGGGCAATCACCTTGATCGCCCGGTCCTCGACACTGATGTCGCTTGCTTCACGCGTCTTGCTGACCTGAATCGCCGTAACCGGCCTGCCGTCCAGACGCGCAAAGCCGCGCTGCTCGGCCGATCCGTCGCCAATCTCCGCGATGTCGGCCAGGCGGACGTAGCGGCCCTGCACCGGAATGGCGAGTTCACGCAGTCGGTCGATGGTCATGGACGATCCAAGAACGCGGATCGTCTGTTCCACCGCACCCACATCGGCGCGGCCGCCCGGATCGTCGCTATGGAACGCGGCCAGGGCATTGTTCACCTGCGGCGCGGTGACGCCCAATGCCGCCATGCGCTGCGCATCCAGCACGATGTTGATTTCGCGGTCGGCCCCGCCAATGCGGTGAACCTGCGCGACGCCCGCCTGCGCCTGCAACGCGCGCGTCACCACCTTGTCGATGAAGCGCGACAGTTCCGTATCGCCCATTCCCGGCGCACTTACGGCATAAGTCAGGATCGGCGCGCTATCGATGTCCAACCGCTGCACCAGCGGCGGGTCGATGCCCGGCGGCAGATCGATGCGCGCTCTTTCGACAGCGGTGCGGACATCGTCCGTCGCCTTCTGCATGTCGCTGTGCAGTTCGAACTCGACCGTCGTGGTCGATGATCCCAGCACCGCCGTCGAACTGATGTGCTTGACCCCCGCGACGCTGCTCAGGGCATTTTCGATTGGCCGGGTGATTTGGTTTTCGACTTCGCTCGGCGCCGCGCCATTTTGCGTGACCGTCACGCTGACGACGGGAAAGTTCACATTGGGGAACTGCTTGATGGGCAGCCCCACATAGGCCACGATCCCCGCGATCGTGAGCAATATGAACAGCGAGACGACGGGGATCGGATTCCGGATCGCCCAGGCGGAAATGCGCATGTCTATGGCCTCCCGCTCGGCGCTATCCGCACGCGGTCGCCTTCGAGCAGGAAAGCGCCGCCGCCCAATACAGCCCGAACACCGGGCTTCGCGCCGCTCACTATCTCCACCATCCCTGCCGCGCGCCGTCCCGTGCGCACCGATGCGCGATGCACGCGGTCCTGTTTGTCGAGCAGCAGCATATAGGCGCCATCGGCATCATAATGGACCGCGCGTTCAGGCGCGCTCAGCACTGATCCTGTGGCCTTCACGAAATCCGCCTTGGCAAAACCGCCAGGGCGCAGTTCGGGATTTATCGGCAGCGCGATGCGCGCGCGTGACAAGCCTGTCTGATTATCCACCCGCGCGCCCAGCAGCCGGACCTTGCCGGTCAGCTTCGTGCCCGACGCCAAAGTCACCGCGACCGGATCGCCGATCGACAATGTGCCCATCGCCGCTTCGGGGACTTCCGCCTCCAGTTCGACCAGATCGTCCCGCGCGATGGTGAAGAGTATCGTGCCCGAGGCCGATGGTTCGCCCGGCCGTGCCGATCGTTGCAGCACCCGCCCCGCGACGGGCGACCGCACGATCAGCCTGCGTTGACGCGTCAGCAGGTCGTCAAGCTGCGCCTTCGCCACGCCGACGGCGGCTTGTGCCGACCGGGCAGCGATGCGGCGCTGGTCGATGGCTTCCTGTGAAAGCACGCCCTGATTGTCGAGCCCCGCGACGCGTCCTGCTTCCATGCGCGCTCGTTCATAGGCCACCTGCTGCTGGCTCAATTGCGCGCGCGCCTGATCGATCTGCGACCGCAGGAGTGTGTCGTCCAGCACCGCCAGCACCTGTCCGGCGCCTACGCGGGCATCCTCCTCCACCATGACGCGCGCAATGCGATAGCCGGAAAGCTCGGGCGCGACCGCCACTTCCTCGCGCGGGATCAACCGGCCCGAAGCGCTGAGCCCTCCTGCCAATCCCCGTTCGACGACCAGCGCGACACTGACGGTCGGCGGCGGCGGCTCCTTCGCCCCGTCCGTGCTCCCCCCGCAAGCGGCGAGCAGCAGCGTCAGGGAAAGCGTCATGGCAAGGGGACGCGGCTTGAAGATCACGGCAGTTCCTTGGACTGAATAGGCAAAGCGACGGCGGGCTGTTCAGGCGCCGTCGCGGGATCATCGGGATTCCATCCGCCGCCCAGCGCCCGGAAAGCGCCAACGACGTTGGTCAGCGCCTGCGTCCGCGCATTGGTGAGCGCCCGGCGCGCGGCGCGCCAGGTCTGTTCGGACTGGAGCAAGGTGGTGAGGTCGGTCAGGCCTGCGGCAAAGCCCTTGCGCCCAGCGTCGAACGCAAAGCGCGCCCGCTCCTCTGCAAAGCTGAGGTCAGCCAATCGCGCCCGATCGGCTGCAACCAGCGCAAGCGCGATGTCGGCATCGCGAAAGCCTGCCTGCACAGCCGCCTCATAGCTTACCACGGCGCGCTCACCCTGTGCCTGCGTGGCGCGCAGCTGTGCCATCAGCCGCGTGCGGTCCAGTACCGGCAGGCTCAATCCGGCTGCGATCGACCAGATGCTCGAAATGCCCACGGCCGGGCCGGCGGTGCGGCTGATATTGCCATTGCCTTGAAGGGTGAAGCGCGGGAACAGGGCCAGCCTGTCGACCTTGACCGCGCTCGTGGCTGCCGCGACCCGCGCCTCGGCGGCCAATATGTCTGGACGACGCGCCAGCAGCATGGCGGGCATCGAGGCCGGGACCGGCGGCGGCGTGTCGAGCCGCGCCTCGATGGCGAGGCTGCTCGTCGGCGCGCCCGGCGATCCGATCAGGACCAGCAGCGATCGCTTGGCGTTCCGCAGCGCTGTCTCGATTCGGGTAAGCTCTGCCTGCGCTGTCGCCTCGTCGCCTTCCAGCCGTGCGGTTTCCGACGCTGCGATCAGCCCGCGATCGCGCCCGAGTTTCGACGCGCGCGCCAGATCGCGCGCGATCCGCAAACCTTCCTGCGCATCGTCGCGCTGTACCGCCAGGCCGCGCGCCTCGAACAATGCGCTGGCGACGTCAGCGGCCAGGCTCAACCGCGCGGCGTGATAATCATAGGCTGCCGCCACATAGGTGGCTCGCGCCCCTTCCCCGATCGCACCAAGCCTGCCGAACAGGTCGATCTCCCAACTTGGGCTGAAGGCGAGCGACTGGCTATCGCTCTGTGCCGTGGAACCGAACAGGTCCACGCCGGACAATTGGCGGCCATTCTGCAGCTGCGCCGATCCGCTGATCGCACCCGTGGGCAACCGCTGCGACAGCGACTGGTCGCGTATCGCCCGCGCCTCCCGCAACCGGAAATAGGCTGACCGCGCATCGGTATTCTGCGCCAGCGCTTGTTCCACAAGTGCGGAAAGTTGCGGATCGCTGAAACGCTCCCACCATCGGTCGAGCTTTTCGTCAGCCACCGCTGAGGGCGCGGCCTCGAACCGCTCTGGCAGGCTGATGTTGGGACGCGCCAGCTTGACCGACGGCGCACAGCCGCACAGCAGCACACCCAGGAAGAGGGACAGGGGGCGCGAACCCGACAGGTGCGGCAAGTGGATGACCTCCAATCTCGATCAACGGCCTCTCGAATAGCGGACCGAAAAAAAGAAACAAGATTGTTTATTTTCATCCCAATCTTTTTTTGCCAATGCTTTCCTTCATGACTTCCCCTCCCCCCATCCGCCGTCCGGGCCGCCCCCGCCGCGAAGAAAGCGGCGACGTCGAACAGCGCCTGGTCGACACCGCGATGCAAATGCTCGCCGAACATGGTCCCAGCCTGACGATGAACTCCATCATCACCGCGTCCGGTTTGTCGCGTAAAACAGTCTACGCCTATTATCCCAACAAAACGGCGCTTTTTGCCGCTGTCGTCCGCCAAATGCTGGGTTACGCGCTCAGCCCCGTCACCATTCCACCGCGCCCCGACTGGCGGGAAAGTCTGCTCGCCTTCGTCGAAGCCTGCCTGGTCGAAGTCTGCGAACCCTATGCCACCAGCATGCGCCGCCTCCTAATGTTGAACCCGTCCTTCATGGAAGAAGCGCGGCCGCATATCGAGCAGGTGGTCGTGCGTCGTTATCTCGACCCGCTGATCGCTTTCCTCCAGTCATTGGTGGATCAGGGGACGATTCCTGAACAGGATGTCGCCTTCGCAGCGGAGTCCCTCACCAGCCTGATTCTGTCGGAATCCCACCGGCGCTTTTTCACCGGGGAAGCGGACAATATCATTGATCCGGTCCATCTGAATGCGCACGCACGCCGCCTGACAGGCCTTTTCTGCGGCGGCGTTTTTGCGCCGGGAGCCGTTCATTGATCAAGTGGCAGGCGTAGCCTGGACCACTCCTAACGCGTTGCGGAATCTTGCGCATGAGGTTCATTTCGCACGTAGCCGTTCAGAAAAACTATTGCCTACGTTTTTCCCTCCGATATAGTGCACGCAAACGGCCAATTCATAAGAGCCGTTTATCAGCAACACCTCTGGGGAGGATTATCGATGCGAATGAAGCGTGCTACACGCGTAGCGCTCCTGTGCACTGGCGTTTCTGCCTTTGGAGTTCCTGGCGTGGCTTACGCTCAGGCGGGCGCAGAAACATCCACTAGCGACATCATCGTTACCGCGACGCGGCGTGAAGAGCGGCTGCAAGACGTTCCCATGTCGGTGAACGTTGCTACCGGTGAGCAAATCCAGAAGTTCAATATTTTCGATGCGAAAGATGTACAGCAGCTCGCGCCAGGTCTTGAGCTGACCAACACGACCGGTCGAAACAACACGACGACCTTGCGCGGCATAACCTTCGATCCCGATCAAGGCACAGCACCGGCGGTCCGCGTCTATTATAATGAAATCCCCACCGACGCGCAGACGGTTTATACTGCAATATACGATATCGAGCAGATCGAAGTGCTGCGCGGCCCGCAGGGTCTTTTGCGAGGCCTTTCGGCTCCTGCTGGATCAATCACCATCCGCACACGCCGTCCCAACTTCGACCGCCCCGAAGGCTATGCCCAAGCGACTGCTACCGACCGAGCGGGATATAACGTCCAAGGCGGGGTTTCCTTGCCTTTCAACGAGCAGCTGGCGCTGCGAGTTGCCGCTGTGGTGGATGGTAATCGATTGAACCAGGTCAGGAACTTGAACCGCGACGGCGAACGTTCACGCAGTGACACGCAGAGTGTTCGCGCCACACTGGGCTGGCGCCCGAGTGACGCATTCAGCGCTTATTTGACCTACCAATATCTTCACGCTGACAACACCCAGTTTCAGCAGGTTATCGGCACCGGCAACGCGCCCTTTGCATTCAACCCAGCCCGATCTGGCCCTGCGCTGAGCGTATCCGATTACGGGGCGGTATCCGAAGGCACTTTCCGCATACAGAATAGGACCCATCTACTAAATCTCGCGCTCGACTATGATCTGGGCGGGTCCACTGTGTCGTTCGTAGGCGGCCATCAATTTAGTAAGCTAACCACCCTGCGTGACAATGATTCTGCGAACACGGTGCCCGGTTATATCTCATCGTCCAGTGTCAGAGTTCCGTATAAGGTGGGTACGGCGGAGTTACGCTGGCAGACAAATAACGACGAAGGTCTCGGTGGTGGCGTCAGCGCGTTCTACACCAAGCAGACTGGCACGACTGTAGTTAATCAGCGGGCCGACAGCTTCATCGCTCCGGTTTTGGGGCCTGATGCGATTATCCCAGTGCCGTTCGAGCTCCCGGACGGATCTCAGATCGTAATTCCATCGCCAAACACCGTTCCCATCGGTGTTAATGTAGTCGTCCCGGTTGACACTAAAACATGGTCGTTCGCAGCGAACCTCCGGTATAAGAGCGGCCCGCTGACAGTTGAGGGGGGCATCCGTTATTCAATTATAAAGGGCAACCAGACTACGCAGCAGACGCTGTTCTTCGGAGCCCATCCACTCCTTGCAACATTGCCGCCGGTCCTCGGGCCCACGGAAATCATCCCCGCGGATTTGCAAAGACGTACCGATAAGCCGCTTACCGGTGGCCTGACCATCAATTACGCCATCAGCGACGACTTGAATGTCTATGCTGCCTACGGTCGGGCTTTCCGAAGCGGCAGTACCGGCGTTTCGGTGCCCGCAGGCATCAGCGACGATCTCATTTCGACCCGTGGTGAAAAGACGGATTCATTCGAGGTTGGCCTGAAGGGCGCGCTGATGGACAAGCGTGTGAACTACAGCGTTGCGGCTTTTTATCAGAAGTTTGACGGCTTCCTCAGCCGTTTCACCAGCATCCAATACAACTGCCCTGAACTATCTGGCGCTTGCACTGCTTTCGGCCCGCCGATCCAGCCGGGCGAATCCACCAATGGCGCTTTTGACTTTAACTACAATGGCGACGCCAAGGTTAAGGGCATAGAAGCCACGATCGACGCCCGCTTCATCGACACCTGGGATCTAGGAATCGCGGCTGCTTATACCCGGGCGCGCTACAGCAATGCCTTGCTGCCCTGTAATGACTTTGACGGCTCAGGCGTTCCGAATCAGAATGGAACACCAGTCATTACTGGCAATGGAAATGTCAGCTATTGCGCGTCCAACGGCCGTCTCGCTGAGACTCCCGATTTCTCCCTTACTGCTAACACGGAGCTGCGCTTCCCCGTCGGCGACTATACGCCGTTTGTCCGCGCATTGTTCAACTATCGCCCGGGCTTCACCTCTGAGCGTGTGAACTTTAGATATCAGGATCGCGAACTGCTGAACCTGTTCGTCGGCTTGCGCGGACCAGACAGCAAGTGGGAAATCACTGCCTTCGCGCGCAACCTTCTGAACCAAAAGCGGATAACCAATATCTCGCTAGGGAATGCGGTCACCCCGACACAGACGCCTGGCGCGGTGTTGGATTCCGGCTATCGTACTGTGAACGTGACGAACCCGCGGGAATTTGGAGCGACGCTGAACTTCAAATGGTGAAACTAAAGCTTTTTGAGCAGTAAGCGTTCAATAATGTTCGAACTTAAACCCTGCTTCCGGATTGCGGAGGCAGGGTTTTTTATCTCCGTCCGCCTACGCCATGACCATCACGATAAGCTGTCGGTGAATACCCGGTCCACGCTCGAAAAGCCTGGCGAAAAGCGTCCGAGTCACAATAGTCAAGCTGACCAGCGATATCTTCGATCGAAATATATGTCCGACGTAAAAGGTGCAGCGCCAATTCACGGCGGCAGCTTTCGCGCACTTGCCGATAACTGGTACCCTCGCGCGCCAATTGGCGCCGCAACGTAGCCTCACTGCCTCCCAAGGCGCTGACGAGTTCTCCGAAGGCGGGAAGCCGCCCTTCATTCTTGAGCGCTGCCATGGCAATGCCACGCACGCGGGTTTCAACCGGCATACGATCCGTGTCCCTTGCGCTTGAAACGAACAACAGATTGCTGAGCGGACGCTGCTGCTGGTCTTCCCAACTGCGCATCACTGGATAGTCGAGAAGCGACGCGTGAAATTGAAAGCCGTTCCAACCCTCATCGAGACGGAGAAGAAATGGCAGGTCAGGCAAATCAAGCCCTTCGAATATTTCCGGGGCATGATTCAGCCATGCATCGCGAACCGCTATGGGATGATCGATTAGCCAGCCAAGCAGGCCGTGAACCTCGGTCATGCCAAACAGGTCAATCAAGCAGCCTCCTAGTGTAGATCCGCCCGCCCGTACCGCTTCAAGTTCAAGCTGAGCCGTGTCGCCATGCGTGCGCAGTGTCATCTTGCCGCATCGCCAGTCGATGGCTTCGAAGCACTCGCAACATCGCACGATTGCTTCACGCAGAGTGCGTGCACTCGTCAGGCTGTACATCACCACGCGCCAGTCGCATCCGCGTAAACCTTGGCGGCCCGCCATCACCGCGTCGCGACGAGCCAGTTGATTGATGGCGAAGCTGGTCATGCGGGCAAGATCTGCCACGGGCAGGCTGCTCAGCGTACGTCGGCCGTCAGGCCTCTGCCCCACATGTTCGAAGAGGGGTTCAATCGATCCAAAAGCTTCAGAATAGATCGCGAAAACACGTTCGGCGACGCTTTCGGCCAAGTGCCATTTGCTTGATTCCGCCTGTGCTGACCGCATCACTGCCTCCCGTTATTTTCGATCAGTCTATTATATGACGCGTGCAAGATAAATCTTTCGCTTTCCTACACCGCTCAGCTTCCCATGCGCGAAATTGCCGCGTCGGATGATCGTTTTTGGGGTGGTGGCCAGTTGCGGGAAGAGTCATGAAAATAGCAATGCCCGTTGAAGCGGCATGAAAGGACGACATGAAGGGCAGAGAGGACTTAACCGGCCATATGCCGGCCAAGGCATATTGGGCCTTACCCCTGATCGCTGCATCCCTGGTTGGCGCCGACGCGCCGACAGGCGGCGAAGAGGGCGTGCACGCCTTTGTCCTCAGCAATGTCTATCTTGCGCAGGGGGGTGAAAAGGACAGCTGTCCCAGCCCCGACATCGGTGATCTTGATCGTTTCTACGCCATGCTCTCGCCCGCGGAGCAGGCCAAATATGCGGGCAAGGAAAAACGGCAAGCACTTGAAGAGCGGATGAATGAATATTTCAAGTTCCGCCGTATATTCATCCGGGGCGAACGCGCCTCTTCCGTGAAATTCCCGCCGAACTATGATCCTAAGGCAGAACCGACACAGGAACTTGCGGCAGCGATCGGCGCGCTGAATGGCTTGCCCAAAGGCGCCGGCCGCCTCGCGTTCCAGAAGCGCGAGGTGGTCTATAGCGCCTGCTCGAACCCCGCTGACTTCCCGATGTTGGGGAAAGGCTTCAAGACCTACGAAGGCAAGATCGCGGCAGGCATGAACCTCGACGGCAAAGTCGGGAAATCCGACTTTGACGGGCCAAATGGTGAAAAGGGAATCGACAATCGGCTGTGGCGCGCTGTCGGGTGCGTTTCTGCATTTCGCGAGAGCAGCAAGGAAGAGCTTGCGCGCAAGACGATGATGTCCATGCGGGCGCCTACCGTGGTAGAGTTGAGGGGCGTCGATAGTCTTCAGGATGATCCTGATGTGACTGTGACTGTTCTGGCCGTCAACGAACCGCTGACCCGCGACGGCCGCGGTGAGCCTCTCGCCCGCGTAACCTTCACGCCCGATCCCAACCCGCAGCTTCGCGCATCGGTGAAAGGGCGCATCACAGGCGGGGTGCTGACGACCGATCCCGTCGATCTGACGCTGAATTACAAGGAACAGATATTGGACACGCCGCGCCATATCCGGGGCGCGCGGATAAAGGCGAAGTTTGGTGCCGATGGCTCCATCGACGGCAGCATATTCGGCTATTACACGCTCGACAGCTTCTATGACTCGATCGAACAGATGACGCAGAATGGCGCCAACCTGTCGCACGTGTCCTGCCCCGGCATTCGAAGAGCCATCGATCATTTCGCGGACGGCTATCGCGATCCCCGCACCGGCCGGTTCACCGCCATATCATCCGCTTATGACTTCGTCGGCGTCAGGGCGTTCCTCGCCAAACCCGATCAGGTCGCGCAAAGAGAGACATTGCCATGAAGATCAGGGCACTGCCGTCGCTGGCACTTGCAGGCGCTTGCCTGACCCTAGGCATCAGTATCGCTTTCAGTGGGGCGCGAGCCGACGAAAGCCACGCCGATACGCCGCCCAGCCAGATCCGCCGCCTGACCGAAAGCCAATATCGCAACGTCATCGCGGATGTTTTCGGCCCGGACATCAAGATTGTCGGCCGGTTCGAACCCGATCTGCGGATAGATGGACTTCAGGCGGTCGGGACCAGCGCCGTTTCGGTAACTGCCGCTGGACTTGAACAATATGAAAATCTGGCGCGCAGCATTTCGGCACAGGTGACGGACGAACAGCATCGCGCGAAACTGGTCGGTTGCGCGCCCACCCCCGCCGATCGGAATGGTGTTGCCTGTGCTCGCCAGTTCTTCCAAAGCGTGGGCTTGCAACTCTACAGGCGGCCACTGAGCGATGCGGAGGTCGCGGCTCTCACGAAAGCCACGACTGACGCGACAACGACGCTCGGCGACTTCCATGCGGGGCTTGCTGCGACGCTCAGCGGCATGCTGACCAGCCCCGAATTCCTGTTCCGCATCGATCGGCCCGCACCCTCGCGTCGCAATATCGATGCCTGGTCGAAAGCCAGTCGCCTATCCTTCCTGTTCTGGAACAGCATGCCTGACCAGACGCTGCTTGACGAAGCGCGCAGCGGAGCGCTCGATACGCAGGCGGGGCTCACGAAAGCAGTCGATCGCCTGATCGCCTCTCCGCGTTTCGAACAGGGCGTCCGCGCCTTCTTCACCGATTATCTCCGCCTCGACGGAATGGACGAGCTGGCAAAGGACTCGCTCATCTATCCCGCCTTTTCGCAGGCGATCAGCACGTCGCTGCGCGAACAGACGCTGCGCACCATCAGCTGGTTTCTGGTGGAGCGCAAGGGCGACTATCGCGATCTGTTCACGGCCCGATCGATCGCCATGAATCGCTCGCTCGGCCCGATCTACGATATACCGGTCAGCAAGGCCGACTGGTTCATGTATGAATTCCCGCAGGGTGATCCCCGCAGCGGGCTGCTCACCCACGCCAGCATGTTGGCGCAACATTCCCACCCAGGCCGTACATCGCCCACGCTGCGCGGGGTAGCGCTGCGCGAGATATTCCTGTGCGAGAAAATCCCTGCTCCCCCAGCGAACGTGAATTTTGCGGTCGTGCAGAATGTCGATAACCCGACGCTAAAGACCACACGGGCACGGCTGCAGGCACATCTGGATGACGAGGAATGCGCAAGCTGTCACCGGCGGACTGATCCTATTGGTCTGGGGCTCGAACAATTTGACGGTGCAGGACAGTTCCGCAAGGTCGAACATGACGAGGTGATCGACGTCAGCGGCAATTTCGAAAAGCAGGCGTTCAATGGTGCAGCAGCCCTCGGTCAGCTGTTCCGCAACAATCCGCGCGTCAGCAGCTGCCTCGTTCAGTCCGCATGGCGCTACGCCAATGGCCGCAATCCGTCCGGCACGGATGGGGCGGAAATCGCCAAGCTGGACCAGAGCTTTGCGGCAGGCGGACATCGCTTTCCGTCGCTGATGCGCGCCATCGCTCTTGATCCCGCCTTTTACACGATGCCGCGCCTTGGGCCGGAGCGCCGCGTGGCTACTGTTCGCAGAATGAAGGAGACTGGCTGATGCTGATGCATGGAACGACGCGGCGCGGTTTCCTGCTGCGCGGCATTATGGGCGGCGGCGCGGTGACGCTTGGCCTGCCCCTGCTCGACGCATTTCTCGACAATAACGGCACCGCCTTTGCCGCGACGCTTGGCGGAGGGCGCCTGCCCGTCCGCTTCGGCACATGGTTCTGGGGATGCGGGATGATCCCGGATCGCTGGCAACCGAAAAAGACCGGGGCGGATTACGACCTGCCGCCGCAACTCGCGCCGATCGCCAATGTGAAGCAGCATGTCAGTGTCCTGACCGGCTTCGACGTGGTGCTGGACGGCAAAGGCAATCTGCCGCACCTGACGGGAAATACCGGCGTGCGCACGGGCGCTCCCACCGACGACTGGCTCGCGATCCGCGCGCCCACGATCGATGTGCTGATCGCCGACGCGATCGGCGGCGGCTCCTTCTTCCGCTCGCTCGAACTGTCGGCGGATGGCAATCCTCGTACCAGCTATTCCTTCCGCGACGGCCGGAGCATGAATTCGGCGACGCCCAACGCTGTCGAATTCTATCGCAAGATTTTCGGCCCCGACTTCAACGATCCCAACAAGGCTGACTTCAAGCCGGACCCCCGCATCATGGTTCGGCGCAGCGTCCTCTCCGGCGTGACGGAGCAGCGGCGCGCCTTGGAAAGCAGCCTCGGCGCGACCGACAAGGCGCGTCTCGATCAATATTTCACCTCCGTCCGCGAGATGGAAGGAAAGCTGGCCCTGCAACTGCAAAAGCCGCCCCCGGCCGAAGCTTGCGTCGTGCCAGCGGACGCTCCTGCCGTATCCGGAGACACGACCGATGTGGAGCAGCGCAAGACCAATCACCGGTTGATGGCGCAGATGCTGGCTATGGCGCTCGCCTGCAATCAGACCCGCGTATTCAACATGAGTTTCTCGACGGCAGCGTCCGATCTGCGCCAAGCGGGGCAGACAACCGGATACCACCAGAACACGCATGAAGAGCTGATCGACCGCTCCATCGGCTATCAACCGACGGTCGATTTCTTCGCCATCCGCAACATGGAGGCATGGGCCGATTTCGTGTCGGCACTCGCGGCCATTAAGGAAGGCGACGGCACCCTGCTCGACAATACGCTGGTTTTCGCTCATTCCGACGTTTCCTATGCGAAGAACCATGATGTACTGGGTATCCCGGTGATGCTCGCCGGGCGCGCTGGCGGAAAGGTGAAGACCGGCCTGCATATCCAGGGCAATGGTGAAACGATCAGCCGCGTCGGCTTGACTCTTCAACAAGTCATGGGAATTTCGGTCGATAGCTGGGGTATCGATGCGATGAACACCAAACGGCCCATCAGCGAAATATTGGCGTGACGATCACAGAAAGAATGAGGCAGATGATGAAGCTCCCCTACTCCCTGGCCTTGGCGACCGCCGGTTTGGCCGCAAGCTACGCTGCTTATGCCGCCACGCCCGCAGTCACCAACGCGATCAAGGCGCGTCAGGCCAGCTACAAGGAAATCGGCGGAGCGTTCAAAAGCGTCAATGACGAAATCAAGTCCGGATCGCCGGACATGAACAGCGTCCGCCCGCTCGCGCGCGATCTCGCCACGCGCGCAGCGCTGCTGCCCAAATATTTCCCGAAGGGCAGCGGCCCGGAATCGGGCGTGAAGACCCGCGCCAAGGCTGAGATCTGGAAGGACAATGCCGCCTTCGTGAAGCTTCAGGGCGACATGATCACCGCTGCAAAGGCGCTTGATGCGGCCGCCGCCAGCGGCAATGTCGCGGGCCTTACTGCGGCCCGCAACAGCTTGGGCGGCACCTGCAAAAGCTGCCACGACCGCTTCCGCGCGGAGCTTTGATGGTGAAGGCGGACGCGAGCAGCGGGGCTGTGCGCCTGCGCATCTGGGATTTGCCGACCCGCCTCTTCCACTGGACGCTTGTGCCGCTGCTGGCCTTCGCCTGGTGGACTGCTGAAGAGCGCATGCTCGACTGGCACCGGCTGGCTGGCTACAGTATCTTCACCCTGCTGCTGTTCCGCATCATCTGGGGCGTCGCGGGCAGCAGCACGGCTCGCTTCGCCAATTTCGTGGGCGGCCCCTCCAGGCTATTCCATTATATCCGCGGCCATATGTTCAACCGGTCGGCCGCTCCAGCGCCGGGGCACAATCCCGTGGGTGGATGGAGTGTGATCGCGATGATCGCCATATTGGCGGTTCAGGTGGGCCTCGGCTTCTTTTCCGTCGACATCGACGGCATGGAATCCGGCCCCTTCTCCTATCTGGTCGATTTCGAAACAGGCAGGGTTGCCGCGGAGTGGCACGCCTTCATCTTCAACATCATCCTTGCCTTGACGGCCTTGCACGTCGTCGCGATCCTCTTCTACCTGCTTCACAGGCGGGACAATCTGGTCGGTCCGATGATCAGCGGACGGCGAAAATGGACGGGAGACCATCCCACCCTGCATTTCGCGTCATCCTGGACAGCGCTCGTCCTCTTCCTGCTGGTCGCGGGTGGGACATGGTGGCTTATCGCTCAGTTCGGCCGGGCCTGAGGCCGGGCCAAATCTTTTGAAGGACATTAAAAAACCTCTCCCCGCATATGCGAGGAGAGGTTTTTTCTACGCATGACCGGCCGGTCAGGCTTTGAGATGCTTCGCCAGGTGCTTGTTCATCTCGAACATGCTGGCCTTCTTGCCGCCGAAGATTTTCTCCAGCTTGTCGTCCGCCAATATTTCCCGCTTGTCCTTCGGGTTTTGAAGATCATTGGCCTTGATATAGTCCCAGATCTTCTTGACCACCTCACTACGCGGGATCTTCTTGTCGCCGATGATGTCCGCGAGTTCCGGCGACGGCGTGACCGGAGCCGTAATGCCGCCACGCGCGCCGCCCGTCGCCTTGCCGGTCTTCTTCACCTTGGCGACGGCCGCCTTCGTCTCCTGTTCGCCACGTTGCTCACGAGTCCGCGCCATGAAATTCTCCCTTGCTGATCGCTCGCGGGTCCATGATCACGCTAAGTCATGAGCGGCGAAAAAGTTGCCTCTCCTGTAATAATCGCTGATCAAGGCACCTTTCCAACCGTGTCGGCGACATAGGCGTCCCGCTCGCCCATCGGCTTCGGGCGGCCGACTGTCGTGTCCTCCGCCGTCTGATGTTCTATCTCGCTATTCAGTTCAGCGCCCAGGATCAGGATATAGGCGGACAGATACAGCCACATCAACGTCACCACCACCGCGCTCAGCGCACCGTAAGTAGCGCCGTAATTCCCGAAGTTGGACGCATAGAGGCCAAAGCCCAGGCTCACCGCCAGCCAGCCCACGGTCGCCAGCAGGGACCCGGGCGTCAGCCAGCGCCAGCGCGCCCGCTTACGATCCGGAGCGAAGCGGTAAATGGTGCTGAGCAACATGCTCGCGGCCAGCGCGGCCAATATCCAGAAGCCAATGCGTATCGCCGTGATGAGGATCGCAGGTGCGCCAGGCATCAGTTGCTCCAGGAAAGCGAGCGCAGCGATCGCAAAAATGGCGATGATCCCTGCCAATAACAGTCCGAGCGTCATCAGACAGGCCAGGGCCGTCAGCCTGATGAAGCTGCGGGTCTCTTCCTCATCATAGGCAATGTTCACCGCCGTGACGATCGCGCTCGCGCCGTTCATCGCACCGTAGATGGAAAGCGCCAGCGAAAGAACGAGCCCAAACCCCTTCTTTCCGTTGCCCGTGTTGACCACCGACAGAAGCTGCTCCCCGATCAGCCGAGCAGCTTCTTCCGGGAGCAGCCGGAACAGGGATTGCAGATGTCCGGCGATCGCCGCCGGGTCAGCGAACAGGCCATAGCATAATACCAGCGCTGCCAAGGTAGGGACAAAGGCGAGGAAGCCGTAAAACGCCACCCCTGCGGAGATCAGTCCGATATTGTCGCTGCCACTTTCATTCCATGTCCGGATCAGAATGTCCCGCCAAGCGGCCTTGGGCATTTCCCGTGGGCTCGTCGCCGTTCGGCCTCGAGCGCTATCGGTATCTGACATCTTAACTCCCTCCTGTGTTGGGGAGCAAACAACTGAGGGGCGAGACTGATCCAGTGATTGGTGGGAGTTGATTATCGCCTACCGATCCCGCGACCTCTCCTCAAACCATCGCGGTCACGCAAAAGCCGTCCCGTCCAGCGCTCGCACGGGCACGTTCAGCCGCTCAAGGAGGCGGAGGCTGCGGACGATATTGCCGCTGAGTTCACTCGCGGGCCGATGGCAAAGCTGAAGCGCGGCTTCCGCCATCGCCTCGACTGGTTCCAGATGATCGCGTTCATCCCATCCACCGACCGACAAGGCCCCCTCGCTCGCGACTGCCCCGACAGGGGCAAGCGAATTGACGGCGATATTCTCGCGCGACAGCTCCACCGCCCATCCTGCAGTCAATCGGTCGAGCGCAGCCTTGGTCGTGCCGTAGAGCGTGGCGTGACCATCGCGATTGAATTTAATGTACCGATCTTCCGGATCATAGGGTGCAGGCGGCGGCACGTCTGCAGTTGCGCTGGAAATGTTCAGGATCCATCCTTGGCCCCGATCGCGAAAATGAGGCAGCGCCTGCTGCGATAGCTCCTGCGGCGCATGGACATTCATCTGGAACGCCAGCTGAAAATGCTTGGGCTGAGCCTCCCAGATCGGCACGAAACGGGACCAGGCGGCATTGTTCACCAAAATGTCCAACCTGCCGAAGTGCCCCACGGTTTCAGCGACGATACGGGACCGATCATCCGCATCGACAAGATTGGCGCCGATGGAGAGGCACTCGCCTCCGGCTGCGCGGATCAGCGCGGCTGTTTCGGCTAATGAACCCGGCAGGCTGCTGCCTCCAGCCTCTACCGTCCGTGCGACAATGGCGACCCTCGCTCCCTCAGCGGCGAAGCGTCGTGCAATGGCGGCGCCGATCCCCCGGCTGGCACCGGTGATGATCGCGACCCGTCCATCCAACAGCGCCATGGCTCTCTTCCTTTTCGTTCTCAGTCCAGCAGCAGATGCATCCGACCCGTGGCGATCGGCTTGTCCCGATCCGCCTGCCAGCAAATCGCATCGGCGTTCACGACCCGGCGCCCCACGCGAACGAGCCGCGCCTGAGCATAGCTATCGATCATCTTGCCGCCGCGCAGGAAATCGAACGACATGTTGATCGGCTTGGGCCAGGGCTCCCCTCGATCCTGGGCGACAGCCTCAAGACATGCGAGTTCCAGAAGGCTGGCAATGACACCGCCATAAAGGAAACCCGACCGTCCTTCGAGCGACGCGGCAGCCGGCATCATCAGGACGTCGGTGTCGCCATCCAGCCCAACGCTCCGGATGCCCAGCATCTGCGCATAGGGGGTGCGAACGATCATGACTCGTCCGTGAAGAAGAAGCTGGCGGTTGCCGTCGCGATCGGCGCCTGCGGGTCGCCATCATGCACATCGCAACGGGTGAACGCGACCTTGCGCGTGATATGATGGCAATGAGCACGCGCATGCAGGCTGTGCCCTGCCCTTGCGGGCCGCAAATAGTCGATATGCAGGTCGAGCGTGGCCATGGGCCGCCACTGGCGCGTGCGCGCGATGATGGCGGAACCGGCCGCCGCATCGACCAGCGATATGATCGGCCCGGAAGATACCAGGCCCGCGTCCGCATCCATCAGAAATCCGGGAGCGAAAGGACAAGCCAGTTCCGCCCAATCCGGTCCGTGATCGACATTGTAGATGCCTAGCAACGCATGATGCCCCCGCGGCGGCAGGTTCTTCAATCGCTCAAAGGCATCTTCCTCGTCCACCGTTCAGGCGTTCCCGCGCGGCTCTCGCGGCAGGCCCAGTCCCCGCTCCGCGATCAGGTTGCGCTGGATCTGGTTGGTGCCGCCGTAAATCGTGTCAGCGCGAGAGAAGAGGAACAGGTTGGGCAGCGTATCCCATTCATATTCGGCATGATCGCTGATCTCGCCGCCCTGGCCCAATACGTCCATGGCCAGTTCCCCAAGGCTGCGGCGCCAGCTCGCCCACTGGATCTTGTAGGTCAGGGCAGCGCCATCGATCTTGGCATGATCCGTTTGCGACAGCATGCGCAAGGCCCCATACCGCATCAGGCGCAGGCCCACTTCGGCCTTGGCGAGGCGCTGGCGGACCAGCGGGTCATTCGCCGCGCCATTGGCCTTGGCCGCCGCGATGATCTCATCCAGTTCATTGCGGAAACCCATCTGCTGGCCCAGCGTCGACACGCCGCGTTCGAATGCCAGCAGGCCCATGGCGATGCGCCACCCATCGCCTACTGCGCCGATCAGGCTGTCAGCCGGGCACCGCGCATCGGTGAAGAAGGTTTCGTTGAACTCCGCGTCGCCGTTGATCTGGCGGATACCGCGTATCTCGATTCCGGGCTGGTCGATCGGCATCATCAGGAAGGTCAGGCCCTTTGGCCCCTGCGACCCCTCCTCCGTGCGAGTCACGACGAAAATCCAGTCGGAGATATGGGCAAGGCTGGTCCAGATCTTCTGGCCGTTCACGACCCATTCGCCGCCTTCAAGCCGCGCTTTCGTCCGCACGCTCGCCAGGTCCGAACCGGCATTGGGTTCGGAAAAGCCCTGGCAGAAAATGGTCTTGCCGCCTGCGATCCCCGGCAGGAAGCGCTGCTTTTGCTCCTCGGTGCCGAATGTCAGGATCGTAGGACCGGCAAGCTCGATGCCGATATGGTTCACCCGCCCTGGAACGCCAGCGCGGGCATATTCCTCGGCAAAGATCACCTGCTGCGCCAATGTCGCGTCGCGCCCTCCCCATTGTGACGGCCAACCGATGCAGGACCAGCGGTGCTCGGCGAGCTGCTGCTCCCACTCCTTGCGCCGTTCGGGACTGCCGGTCAGCTTGGTGATGCCCTTGATGTCGCGAAATTCGCCCGCCATCTGGCCGTTCAACCAGTCCGCGCACTCCTGCCGGAACAGTTCCTCTTCCGGGGAAAATCCGAGTTTCATGCCGCTTCTCCCAGGATCATCGTGGCAATCTTTTCACGATGCCAAACATTGGTGCCAAGCATCGTCTGAAGCGCACGGGCGCGCTTGAAATACAGATGCGCGTCATGCTCCCACGTGAAGCCGATGCCGCCGTGCAGCTGGATCATGTCACCGGCGCAGCGGAAAAATGTGTCGGTGGCAAAGGATTTGGCGGCGTGAATGGCCATCTCGGCCTCTTCCGCCCCCTCGTCCACGGCGCAGGCAGCCCAATATACCGCTGACCGGGCCTGTTCGATCTCGATCATCATGTCGGCCAGCCTGTGCTTATAGGCCTGGAAAGACCCGATCGGCCGACCGAACTGGATGCGCTCCTTGGAATAATCGACGGTCCGATCCAGGCAAGCCTGCGCGCCGCCCAACGCTTCTGCGGCCGTAGCGATAAAGGCCGCGCGATGAACAGCGGCCAGAGCCGCCGCCGGATCGCCAAGCCGCTCCCCCGTCACATTGTCCAGCTGCACATGAGCCAAGGGACGGGTCTGGTCCATGCTCGTCTGGCTCGTCACACTAACGCCCGGCGCATTCGCGGAGACAATCCAGACCTGCCGCATGTCGGTAACCACGAACATGTCGGCAGAGGCACCATGGGCAACGAAACGTGATCCGCCCGTCAGCCGATCGCCATCCGACTGGATGTCCGCACCATAGAAATAACCGCCGATCACCTCGCCAGAGATCAGGCGCGGCAGCCATTGATCCTGCTGCTCGGCATCGCCGCCCGCCGCAATCGCCTGAGCCGCTTGCACAAGACTGCTGAGCATGGGCAATGCCGCCACCTGAGCGCCTGCCGCTTCCGCGATGATCGCCAGTTCCACCATGCCCAGACCCGCGCCGCCAGCGCTTTCCGGAAGCCCGATGCCGGACAGGCCCAGCTCCTGGCAGAAAGCCTGCCAAAGCGCCCGGTCAACGCCGTCGCCCGCCATAGCCTTGCGCGTGCGCTCGCTTGTGGCATTCTCCGCGAAGAAGCTGCGCGCCGTCTCCGCGATCATCTGTTGTTCGTCGGTAAATGCGAATTCCATCTCGACCGCCTTTAAATATGTTGGCGGAGCTTCTCGCCCCGGCACTCGTCGGGGTCGCACGTCAGCCGCCCGGTAGACCGGCCGCTCTCTCCTGCCATCGGCGGTCGACGGCAATATGCCGCAAGCGCCGTTCAGATAGTGCTATATGAGCTTAATTTTCTTTTCAAGCACTCATATGCGGAATTTTGAAATATTTAAATTCCGAATTTATTTGTTCGACCTAGCCTCACAAGCTGCTGACGGTTTGCGCGTCCGTGATCCGCACCACCCGATTGCTGAACTTGACAGTCCTGACCGCCAGCGAGGTTTCGACATGATTAACCCCCTCCATCGCCAGGATCTGTCCCGACGCCATCCTGTGAAGATTGTCGAGGTCATCATAAAGGCATGTCGCCATGATGTTGCACGGCCCCAATGTGATCATCACGGCCTTGACCAGTGGGATATGCGCGATGTCACGTGCGATATGCCGGACATGACTGACATCGGCCTGTACCGCGATGAAGGCCACATTGGTTGCCTTCTCAAGCTTCAACCCTGTCAGCGCCGTGAAGGCGATCAGCTTTTCCTGCTGCAGCCGCTTGATGCGGCCCCTGACGGTGCCTTCATTCACGCCAAGATCCGCTGCGATCTTGCGGTTGGAAACGCGCGCATCCTGCGCCAAGATGGCGATCAGCTGGTGGTCCAGCTCGTCCAGGTCCGGCCTCCTCATGCAAGCCTCCTGCGATCGATCGGAGCGGTGTCCAAGCCATAGCGGACGATATCGAGCCCGATCGCGGGTATCATCGATCTTATTCCCGGCACCTTCGATAAACGATCCGTTATCAAAGAGGGAAGCTCGTCAATGTCATGGAGCGTCAGAAGCAGGCTGATCTCATAACTACCCGTCACCAGATGCGCGGCGAAGACTTCAGGAAATACAGCGAGTTCTTCCGCTACGTCCAATGCCGACCGGCCACTCACCTGCACCGCCAGGTGAATGAGGACATGATATCCGTGCACCGCGAAATCGGACACTGCCACGACGCGCAGCATCCCCGCATCCTCCATCCGCCGGATGCGCGTCGAAACGGTGGAAGCAATCAGGTTGAGGGATTCCGCGATCTGTTGATTGGTGGCTCGGCCATTTTGCCGCAGCTGTTCGACAATCTTCCGGTCCGTCTCATCGAACGCAAAAGTCTCACTCATATACTCGCTCAACCTCTTTCTGCCGCCACTCTTGCCAGCAAAGGGTCAGAAGGTCGAATCGAAAGAGCATCATTCAGTCGCGCACGGTCATGCTCCACCCGGCTCGCCGCCGCCCAACCGAGCAGCGCCGACAGAAAGCCGAAGGGAATGATGAGGGTCAGCGCCATGCGGAGCGATGCCGCGTCATGGCCCAGCATCTGGCTGATCGCTCCGGTCGCCCATGGCCCGACGAAGAAGCCCAGCAGCGTCGTGACCGCCAGAAACAGAGCCGTCGACGCCGCCCTGATGCGCGCAGGCAGCATATATTGCAGTGTCGCGATAAAGCCGACGGACCAGCCTCCGCCCAGCAGCCCGGCAGGGATGGCCGCCAGCTTCGCCATATCGAAGCTGCCAGCCCAGCTGGACATCAAGATCGCGCAGGTGGCGGCGCCCAGCGCCAATGCGGAAAGGCGCGACGGCCAGATCATGCTGCGCTTGGCGAGCCGGTCGGACAGCGCGCCGAACAACAGCATGCCGATCAGCCCAGACAGACCGAAGTTGATCGCGAAGGCCGACTTGGCCGCCACCGGATCAAGCCCATAAGCCCGGGTGAAGAGTTCCGGCCCCCAAAAGCCGAAGGACACGCCGGACAAAACACCAAAGCCAAAGGCGAACATCATCAGCAGATAGGCTGGACTGCGGGCGAGGCATCCGACCAGCTTACCAAGCGGCAGCGCTCCCGTCTGCTCTCCACCCGTACCGCTACGCCGCGGCTCGCGGATCAGCAGGAGCGCGCCAAGGCCCAGAAGGACCCCGACAAGGCCCATGCTGTGAAAGGCCATGCGCCAATCATGCGCAGCCGCAATCGCTGGGCCTCCCGCTTGTCCCGCAATCTGGCCGACATAGGCTGCCAGCCCCAATACCGCAAAGGCGAGCCCACGCCTCTCCGGCCGGAAATAGTCGGACAGCAGCGAATAGGCCGGCGCTACGAAGGCCGCTTCCCCTACGCCCACGCCAACCCGGGCGAGGGTCAGGCTGACCGGGCCGCTCGCAAGACCGGTCGCGACCGTCGCCGCGCTCCAGAGGATGCAGCCAGCCGCGATGATCCGCACGCGCGACGTGCGATCCGCCAACCGCGCGAACGGCACACCGAGCACCACATATAGCAGCACGAAGGCGGGACCCATCAACATGCCCATCATCGCATCGCCGATGCCGAACTCGGCCTTGATCGGGCCGATCAATCCGGTGATCAGGTAGCGGTCGGCATAGTTGACGATGTAGATCGCCAGCAGCATCGCCAGCACGACCCAGGGGTTGGAAGCAGGGCGCATGTCTTTCAATCTCGCAAAAGCGAGCCGCCATTGACGTGCCAGAGTTGCCCGTTGACCCATTCACCATCGTCGGAGGCCAGGAAAGCGACCGCGCCTGCAATATCGTCCGGCTTGCCGAGGCGGCGGTGAGGCAGATTTTCCAGCATCCTGTCCACATAGTCCTGCGTCAGATGCTGGGCGACCGCTTCTGTCAGTACCACGCCAGGGCAGATGCCGTTGGCGCGAATGCCCTGCTTCCCGAATTTTCGCGCGACGTGGCGGACAAGGGCATGCAGCGCATTCTTGGTCATCGGATAGGCAACCTGCAACGGGTTCCCTGAAATCGCCGCGCCAGAGGAGGTGTAGATCATCGCCCCGCCGCCCCGCTCCAGCAGCACTGGAAGAGCGGCCTGCGTCGCCAGGAAATGACTCTTGGCATTGATCGCGAACGAACGGTCCAGCACCTCTTCCGTGCAGTTCAGCACGTCGATGTCGCCTTCGGTCCCACCCGCCAGATTGCTGTGGTAGAAGTCGAGCCGCCCGAACTCGGACAAGGCCGCCTCCACGATCGCGCCCTGCGACGCTGCCTTGGTCCCATCGAGTACGACGCCGATCGCCCGCCCGCCTTCCTCACGGATTGCGCGCGCCGTTTCCTCGGCCCAGTCGCCAACGATGTCGCCGATTACGACCGATGCGCCTTCGGCGACCAGCCGCCGCGCCGTGGCCGCGCCGATACCGCGCCCGCCGCCCGCGACGATCCCTGCCTTGCCTTCCAATCCGCGCATCATTCTCTCCAATATCTTAAACCGCCGGACGCCTGTTCTTCCAGGGCGCAGCGCTTTCCAGCTGACCGGCTAAGCGGAACAGCGTCGCCTCGTCGCCATAACGGCCCGTGAACATCACGCCGATCGGCAGACCTGCCGACGACATGGCGAGCGGCACAGACATGGCGGGCTGGCCGGTCATGTTCGCGACCTGCGTAAAGGGCGAGAAGACCGCCGCCCGCTGTCCCCATGCCGCAAAATCGACGTCGGGAGTGAGGTTGATCTGACCCAGCTTCAACGGCGGAGCGGCCAGTGTCGGCGACAGGATCACATCATAATTCGCCATGAACTGCGCCATGCTGATAGCCGCAGTCTGAAGCGTGTTGTTCGCACGGGCGAAGTCCATGCCGGTCGCCTTCTGCCCATAGCCGACGAAACCCAGCGTGATCGGTTCCAGCACGTCCGGCCCTATCGCCATGCCGGTCGCCTTCGCGCGATCCGTCATGTCCGCTGCAACCGATGAACCGATCAGCACGAAACTCGCCGCGCCCATCGCCGCGACGTCCAGCTTCGGCGCAGCTTCCTCGACATGATGACCCAGGCTCTCGCACAGCCGTGCCGCCTTGCGCGCCGCTTCGACGCATTCGGGGTCGACGGGCGATCCCGCAGGCGCATTCAGCATCAATGCTATCCGCAACCGGCCCGGAGCCTTGCCGACTTGCGACAGGAAAGTCTCGCCCGGCGTCGGCGCGGCATAGCGGGCGCCGGGCTCCGGCCCCTGCGTTGCATCCAATATCGCGGCGGAGTCCCTCACGCTGCGGGTGACGGCATGATGCACCGACAATCCGCCCCACCCTTCGGTGCGCGGCGGCCCCATCGGCACGCGCCCCCGGCTCGGCTTCAAGCCGAAGAGCCCGCAGCAGGACGCCGGAATGCGGATCGACCCGCCACCGTCGGTAGCGTGCGCGGCGGGGAGCACGCCCGCCGCCACTGCCGCTGCAGCGCCGCCTGACGATCCGCCTGTGATCCGGCTCCTGTCCCACGGGTTGCGCGTGTCGCCGGTCAGCTTGTTTTCAGTCGTGCCGGTCAGGCCCAGTTCGGGCACTGTCGTCTTGCCGAAGATGACAAAGCCAGCCTTCTCGATGCGCCGGACCAGCTCGGAGGTTACCTCAGGCCTGTAGCCCTTGTAGAAACGGCTGCCATTCTCGGTCGGCAGGCCCGCGATATAGGTGTTCAGATCCTTCAGCAGCCATGGAACGCCGCTGAATGGCCCCTGCGGCAACCCCTTGGCGATCGCCGCGCGGCCATAGTCATAATGTTTCTGCGCAAGAAAGTTGAACCGCGGGTTCAGCGCCTCCGCCTTGCCGATCGCCGCTTCCAGCAATTCGCTTGGCGAAACCTTGCGCTTGGCGACCAGTTCGGCCAGCCCGAGCGCGTCGTGCGTGTCGAGCGGAGTGGAACGCGGCGTCGCCGCCTTGGCAGTGCCCGCCAGCCCCACAAGCGCCGCACCGCCCGCCATCGTTTCCCGGCGTGTCATGTCCATTCCTATCTCTCCAAGAGCTTCTTTTGGCGTGACAGCCATAGGGGATCATCTATCCCCCGCCCCGCTCGCCCTGAGCTTGTCGAAGGGCTTAGCCAGGACGGGGGTGGCGGTGCAGCTGCTCGTAATCCGCTTTATTCCGCGGCCGCCACGCTCTGATCCGCATAGTAGCGCGCATAATATTTGCGGAACTGCGGGATCGGCCCGTCGCCATCGCAGATGATCGGGTTGGGCTCGAACTTCTGCCGGTCCCACACCACCTTGTCCTGGTCGAACTGCTTGCAAATGTCGCGAATGATCGCCCGCGCAACGCCCGCTCGCTCGCCCTCGGCCTGCGCCTTGGGCTGCGTGAAGCAGAAGCGCACATGGACATGGTCCAGCTCTACCGGAGCGAGACAGGCGACCAGCAGCGTCTCCGAAATGCCGGTAAAGCGCGTCCAGCTTTGTCCCGGCCCCATCGTGTCATAGCTGATGCAGCCATCCACCTCGCCCCATGGCGTGCCCATTTTCGCCTTCACGTCAGCGCCGCGGCCCCAGTCTCCCCACCGCAGTTCGCCCAGCGGCACATTGGCGGTGCCATGGATGAAACGGAAATGCGCGACGTCGACGCCATTTTCCGCCATATTCTGGAGCGATCCCCAGACATTCCATTCGTGAACCTCATAGTCGGTCCATTCAGGATCGCTCGCCTCGGGCAGCACCGCGACTTCGAACAGCGGCGCTTCATCCTGCGGGTGATACCAGGCCCAGATGAAACGATTGGCTTCGGTAATGTGCCAGTTGCGCGTGCACTTGCGCTTCACCTGCGGCGGGATATTCCGGGCATAGGGCACGTCCTTGACCACCGCCTCGTCGCCATCATAGCGCCAGGCATGGAAGGGGCACTCCAGCAGATTGCCGTGCACCTTGCCGCCATGTCCCATATGCGCACCCAGATGCTTGCAATAGGCGTCGAGCATGCGGACCTTGCCGTCCTCGCCGCGCCAGATCGCCAGATCCTTCGAGAAATAGCGCAGTGGCTTCACTTCTCCGACCTGCAGTTCCGAAGACAGGAGGATCGGATACCAGCCAAAAGGAATGCCGATATCGAGGTTGCGCTCCTTGATCGAAGCGCGGTCCTTCACTTCGGCCAGCCGCCAGTCGAGCAAGTCCTGCCCTTTGAGCTTCTCAAGGATCTGCCATACGGCAACCGGCGGCGTGCGCGCATCGGATGCGGATGCGATTTCGGGGTTAGACATGGAAAAGGCTCCGTCAGATTATTTGAGGTCAAAGACCTTGATGGCGTTTTCACGCAGGAACTTCGGCCATACCTCGTCCTTGAAGGGGACGTTCTGCATGTCGCTGAAGATCCGCTCCAGGCTGAGGCCCATGGGGAAGTAGCCCGCATAGATGATCTTGTCCGCGCCGCGCGTATTGGCGTAGTCGATGATCGCCTTGGGATAGTGCTTGGGCGCAAAGGCGCTGGTCGAATAATAGAGGTTCGGCCATTTCAGCATCAGCTTGACCGCCAAAGCCTCCCACGGCTCCGCGCCATGACGCATGACGACCTTCAAGTCCGGGAAGAACCAGCAGACCTCGTCCAGATGTTCGACCTTCTGCGTTTCCATCGGGATACGCGGACCCGGAATGCCCGCATTCAGCAACACCGGCAGCCCCAGTTCCGCCGCACAGGTATAGAGTGGGAACATATATTTGTGATTGATCGCCACCTGCGGCAGCGTGCCCGCCGGAAAGACGCTGATCGCCGACAGTCCGACTTCCGCATGGATGCGCTTGATCCGCTTTACTTCCTCCATGCCCCGGTTGGGATCACAGGGCAGGTCGAAGAAGAAGCGGTCGCCATACATTTCCTTGGCGCGGTAGGATGTCGCATTGTCGTTCCATCCGACCAGCGCCTTGTCGATACCATATTGGTCCATCTGCTCGACGGTCCATGATACGAAGTCATCAACCTTGCCGGTCTGCGGAATGTCCTTGAACATATATTGCGCGGGCATCGCGAATTGCTGAAGCGTCTGCTGGTCCTTGATCAGCGGACGAAAGGGATCGAACCATGCGGAGCGGTCTTCCGCCTCGGGAATGCCCAGCATGCAGTCGATTATCTTTATGTCCTTGGGCATGCCCATGCGGAACTCTCCTGTTCAGTTGTTGCCGGCCAGTTCAGGCCACAGCGCACGAAGCGCGATCTTGTTGATTTTCTGCGATTGGTTGCGCGGCAGGGGCTCGGCGGAAAAGGCGACGCGCACCGGCGCCTTGTAGGGCGCAAGCCTGCCCGCCACCCAATCGATGACGCTGCGTTCGTCCAGGCCATCCGCCTGAACCACCGCTACCAGCGCCTCGCCCAATCGCTCATCCGCTATCCCGAATGTCGCGCATTCAGCGATCTGCGGCATTTCGCTCAGGACGCGCTCGACTTCGGCGCAATAGATATTCTCGCCGCCTGAAATGACCATGTCCTTGGCGCGATCGACGATGAAGATGTACCCGTCCTTATCCTGATAGCCGATGTCGCCGGTACGCAGCCAACCGTCAGGCGTGAAGGTCTTCGCCGTATCCTCCGGCCGGTTCCAATATCCGCTCATGGTCATGGCGCTGCGCACGATGATCTCGCCGGTTTCGTTGGGACCGCAGACCGTGCCGTCCTCCCGCTCGATCCGCAGGTCGACCAACGGCAGCACCCGTCCCGCCGAAGCCCGGGCTGCCAGGAAGTCCGCTCCCACAGCCTGGGCGATCGCGCCCGATGTCTCGGTCATGCCATAGCCGGTCCCGATCATCGAATGGGGGCACAGCTTCTGCACCTCCTCCAGCAGGTTGAGCGGCAGCGCCTGGCCGCCCGATCCGATGTTCCGCACCGAACTCAGGTCAGCATCCTTGGTGCGCGCCCGATGCACCATGTCCCACAGCATGGTCGGCACGGTCGAAAGCTGCGTAACCCGCTCCCGCTCGATCAGCCGGACAGCCTCTTCCGCATCCCAGCGGCGCATGATGACGATCTTGCCGCCTGACAGGAATGGCGCGAGGAAACCGGAGCCCAACCCGGAAATATGGAAAAGCGGATAGACGAGCAAAATGGCCAGGGGCGGCACCTGCGACGCAATGGCGTCCACCGAAACCCCATATTGTTGGGCCATGTTATGCAGCACCATCGTTCCGGTCAGCTGCGTGCCCAGCAGCCCGGTGATCAGGCTGCGATGGGACAGAACCGCGCCCTTCACCCGTCCCGTCGTGCCTGATGTAAACAGAATGGCGCAGGGATCATTCGGCGCTGCGGTCTTATCGGGTTCTACGGCAGTGGGCGCACCCTCCAGAGGGTGCGTTACATCGATCAACCGGCCCGCATAACCGCCATCGCGCAGAAGCGCGGCTCTGTCGGTATCCGCCAGCACAAGCTCCGGCGTCACCTCTTTGACCATCGCGTTCAGCTCTGCGGGCGATCCCCGGCTATTGAGCAGCGCCGCAACGCCACCCTGCTTCACCACGGCGAGAAAAGCGACCATCCATTCGGCACGGTTGCGCATGCAAATCGCAACCCTCTGCCCCCGCGTGATGCCGAGCCGAGCCGCCAAATCGTCGCGCCAGGCGAACAACTGGGTGAAGCTCACCCGCCGCTCGCCCTCTGCGCCGTCGAAATCGACGATGCATGTCTGGTCGCCGAAGCGCCGCGCCCCTTCGATCAACTGGTTGAGGTCCGAAGGCGCGTTCACGAAGAAGCGGAGGCCATCCTGCTCGCCGATTTCGAAAGGCGTGCCGGGGGCGGTGACGGCCGCGAAAATGGGATCGATCTTGCTCATGCTATCCTTGGGGATCACCTCACCGCCGCAGGGATCGTCCGATGGGGAATTGCGCCGGAGCCTTGGCCTCGGTTCGATTCCGGCATCCTCTATCCTCGACTCATCGCCGTTCTGCTTGAACACGACTCTATTCCGCCGCCCGCGTAATTCAACAACATTTTTTTTCCGCATGATCAGTGCACTTGATTGATGCCGGCATTTTCTGGGCCAACAACGTGATTGCCCCTGTATTTACTAGACTTTCTCTAAGCCGGGAGCCGCCCATATCACGATCTATAAATGGCTCATTCGCCTGTTAGGCCCCTTCCATGCCACCTCCAGAACATTCAAGTTCGGAATTTATCGATTTACAAATTCCGTATTTTTGGGAATCTTGAGTCGCATCGCACCGACACTCGGAGCAGAGTGCGATTCTGTTAGGTGAGGTTCTGGACGTCGACATGAGCGAGGATTTTCAAGGCCGCGTCGCCATCATCACGGGCGGCAGCGATGGCATCGGCCTCGCCACTGCCAGCTTGCTGGCGCAGCGCGGCGCGCAGGTTGTCATCTGCGGGCGCAGGCAGGCGCTGCTGGACAGCGCGCGCGACAGCATTTCGGCGCAAGGCGGCCTGATCGAGGCGATCCAGTTGGACGTCGCCGACACCGACGCGCTGACGGCCATGATCGAGGGCGTAGCCCAGAAATATGGCCGGCTCGACATGCTGGTGAACAACGCCATGTCGACCCATTATGCGCCGATCAGCAAGTTGACGCTCGAACATTGGCGCAAGGATTTCGCCGTCAACAGCGACGCCGCATTCGTCAGCACCAAGGCCGCGCTGAAAGTGATGACTGCGGCGGGGAAGGGATCGATCGTCAATATCGCCTCGACCTGCGGCATCCGCGCGACCGTGAACATGGCGAGCTACTCCGCTTCGAAGGCCGCGCTGGTGCATTTCACGGCGGCCGCGGCGATGGAGGCCGCACCCCTTGGCATCCGGATCAATGCCATCATTCCGGGGCAGGTTCAGACAGCCCCCACGGAACTGTTCTCCGCGCGCGCGTCCGACACCGCCGCTCGCACGACGGCCGCCATACCGATGCAGCGTGGCGGGCAGCCTGAAGAACTGGCGCGCGCCATCGTCTTCATGCTTTCCGACGCTGCAAGTTACATCACGGGAACGGCATTGCCTGTAGACGGCGGAAAGGCCGCTCAACTGTATATGCCCGGCTGATACCTTCCAGGATCAGATCAACACTGCCTGATCGGCGCATGCGCGAAGATTTCGTGCGCCCACGTTCATCCTCATCACCAACTTCATAATATCCAAGGGAGAGATATTCATGGCCAAGACATATAGATATGCTGCGCTACAACTGATCATGGGGGTCAGCGGCCTCGCACTTGCCAGTCAGTCGATGGCACAGACCGACGCCGAACCGGCAACGTCTGGTCTCGAGGAAATCGTCGTCACCGCCCAGAAGCGCGCCCAGAATCTTCAGGACGTTCCCATCGCCATCAGCGCGATCAGTTCTGAAAAGGTGGAGCAGCTCGGCATCCGCGACAGCCGTGACTTGAGCGGCCTTGCCCCCAACGTCGTCGTGACCCAGGGGACGACCAGCAACGCCGCCGCCGTCTTCTCCATTCGCGGCATCTCCAACGGTGGCAGCGAAAGCTTCGGCATCGACGCTGCCAACGGCCTGTATGTGGACGGCGTGTATATTGCTCGCGGTGGCGCCCTGGGCCTTGGCGTCACGGACATCGAACGCGTCGAAGTGCTGCGCGGGCCGCAGGGCACCTTGTTCGGCCGCAACACGACTGGCGGCGCGATCCATTTCATCACCCGCGCGCCTTCATCCACCTTCCGGCTGAAGGCCGAGGCTGGCTATGGCAATTTCAATGCCTGGAACGGCAAGCTGTCGATCGATCCGGGTGAGATTGCGGGCATATCAACCAGCTTCTCCTACAGCCACAGCGAACGCGACGGCGTCATCGACAACATCCTCCAACCACGCGACTCTCGCGATCCGGGCGCCCGCACGTCCGACGCGTTCCGCGGCGCTGCCCGCATCGATCTCGGCGGAACCGGCAGCATCCAGTATATTTTCGACTGGAACCGGATCAAGGGCACGCCCCTTCCCTTCATCCTGACCAATGTCTCGGACGGCACGCCCAACGCGCCGATCACCGTCGACGGCCGCCAGGCCTTGGTCACGCAGCAGGCCCCGGTCGCCCAGTATCTGGCGGGCGCGACCTTCGCCGATCCGGAATGCGCAGCGCTCGCAACGCCGGAGCGCAGATACCGCCATGAAGTCTGCAACAACATCCTCAGCCGCGCCGTCGACAAGACCTGGGGTCACAATCTGCAGGTTCAGAATGATTTTGGCGGCTTCAAGGTCAAGTCGACCACCGGCTACCGGTTCTGGAACAGTGACAATGTGACCGACCTGGACGGCCTCGGCGCGTTCAGCGGCCCGGCCTTCTCCAACGCGACCCTGTTCAACGGCATGCCCGCGTCGCTGTTGCAGTTCATTCCAACCATCCCGGCAGCGGCCATTCCGTTCATCTCCGCTGCGCCAGTGCCGACAATCACGCAGGATCTATTCTCCGTTGAGAATAGCCGGCGGCACAAGCAGTTCAGCCAGGAAGTCGAAATCTCCGGTGACAGCAGTTCACTGGACTGGGTCGTTGGCGGCTTCTACTTCTGGGAAAAGGGCACGGAAAATGGCCGTCAGAACAGCGGCTTCATTCTCGACACCAATTCCGTTTTCCTCGGAAACTTCGGCCCGCTTGGCCCCAGCTTTGTTGCTGCAAATCCGGCGCGCTACCGCCTTGTCCAGACGCTCGCCCGCCTGAGATACACGGCATGGAGCGAAAGCACCGCAGTTTATGGCCAGTTTACCTTCTATCCGGGTGGCCGTGACAGTGGCATCCGCCTGACCGCAGGCGGCCGCTACACCTGGGACGAAAAGAAGATGCTCCGCCTCCAGAACGGCGCAGTCGCACCCGCCGTGCCGGAATATGGCAAAGCCAAGTTCAGCAAGTTCACCTGGAACCTGATGGCGGGCTATGATGTCGCCGACGGCATCAACCTGTATGCCCGCGCGGCCACCGGCTATCGCTCGGGCGGCTTCAATTCCCAAGATCCGGCAATCACTGGCACGAGCCAGCTCGGCAGCTTCGAACCGGAAAAGGTGACCTCCTATGAAGTGGGCGTGAAGACCGAGCTTCTCGATCGCCGCCTGCGCCTGAACCTTGCAGCCTACCACAATATCTACGACAATCTTGCCGTCATCGGCCCCGTCACCAACGCCCCCGTCGGGACGTTCGCCACGCGCATCATCAATGCGGGCAAGGTGGTTTACAACGGCGTTGAAGCAGAGGCGCAGGCTGTCCTTTCGGACAATTTCTCGCTCGACGGCAGCATTGGCTATATCGACATAAAATATAAGGAGTTCCTCGCAGGCCAGTCGCCCGTAGCCGGGGAACCGCCGGTCAACATCGCGTCGATCGCCACGCCCGGCTACACGTCTCCGCTCACCGCCAATGTGGCGCTAAACGCGCAGTTCCCGTTGAACTGGCGCAACGCCACCCTGCGCGCACGGATCGGCTACACGCATGAAGACGGCAAATATAATTTCAGCAGTCCGCTGGGATCGCCGTTCAATGAGCAGATCAAGGGCGACGATATCGACCTGATCGATGCCCAGATCGGCATCGACGGCTTCGCGCTTGGCTCGGGCGAAGGCGAAGTCCGCCTGTGGGTCAAGAACCTCACCAATGCGAAGGATTTCGTCCGCGGCATCGACTATGGTCAGCTCGGCTTTGCAGGCGGCTATTATGCCGAACCGCGCACCTACGGCATGACCGTGGGCGTCAAATTCTAAAGCATCGTGCGCAAAAGTGGGAACCGGTTTTGCGCTTGTAACGACGCGACGACGAACAACTAGAGCGCGCGACCTGCGTCCGATTAAACGCAGCGCGCTCTAACAAGCTTTCGGGGCATTCTTGCCTCCCTCCCCATGCCCCGTCTCCTTTTTGGAGGCGGGGCTTTTTTTGCTGCTCCGGCCGCCCATTTCACTTCGCATTCAGCCCGGCGGCGCTAAAAACTGCCTGAGGTTAATAGCAAAGTGAGAGGGTAAAGTTGCTGAAATCATTGGGTGCTGCTTCGCTTCTTGCCCTGTCATTGGCGGCTACCGTCGCCCATGCCGAAACCTATTATGTCAGCTCGACAATTGGCGATGACCGTTCCACAGGTACGTCCCCCACACAGCCATGGGCGTCGCTCTCCCGCGTAGCCGCCTTCCCTTTGCAACCCGGTGATGAAGTCAAGCTGATGGCCGGATCGTTGTGGCGCGAACCGCTCACTCTCACCCGATCAGGCAGCGAAAATGCACCGATCCTCGTCACGGCCGAAGGCATAGGATCCCTTCCGCGCATCGACGCAGGCGGCATCTCTCCCTACGGCGTCGCGATCGTGAACGCCGATTATGTGACGGTCAGCGGCCTGGAAGTCACGAACGACAGCATGACGCCCGCCGCCCGCACCGGCGTCCTCGTATCGGCCGAAGATCGGGGCATCACGCGCGGCATCCGCATACGCGACATGTATATCCATGATGTGCGCGGGACGAACGATCGCAAGGACAATGGCGGCCTAGTCTTCCGCGTAGCAGGGCAGAAGACACCGACGAAGTTTGAAGACCTCATCATCGAACGGAACATCGTCTGGAACGTGGACCGTTCGGGCATTGCAGGCATCAGCGACCAGGTAACGTCCGCCAACTGGTTCCCGAGCGAGAAGGTCGTCATCCGCGACAATTATGTGGAGGATGTGGGCGGCGACGGCATCGTGCCGCGCGGAACCGATGGAGCGCTCATCGAACATAATATCGTTCGCTATGCAGGCAGCCGCGCGCCCGGCTATAATGCGGGCATCTGGCAATGGAGCACCGACAACAGCCTCATCCAGCTCAACGAAGCTGCCTATACCCGCACCCGCTATGATGGCCAGGGCTTCGATTCAGACTTCAACTCCCGCCGTACGACATTCCTCTACAATTACAGCCATGACAATGCCGGTGGCTTTCTGCTCATCTGCTCGCCCCGGCATGATGACAGCGGCAATATCGGCAATCATGGAACGGTCGCCCGCTTCAACGTCAGCCGCAATGACGGCACGCGCATATTCCAGATCGCAGGCAATGTGACAGGAGCTTTGGTCGAAAGGAATGTCGTCCATGTCGGCAAGGCGATGGACGTTCAGATGGTCGTCGCGACCCAGTGGGACGGATGGGCGCGCGACATCCGATTTCGCGACAATGTCTTCAAGGTCGCGGGCACTGCCCGTTACGGCAGCGAGATTGGACGGAAGGGCCCAGACTATCTGATCAAGGCTGGCTTCGACCCGGCGGAGTCTTTCCGGTTCAAAGGCAACAGCTATTTCGGCAGCCATGTCGATGCCCCGGACGACGGATCAGCCCGGATCGAAGCGAATTACGAGGAACAGCCATCGGACTGGCAGGTGCCGGTCTTCGATCCATCCAGCGCCAGGGGCTTTCCCGAATTCATCGCGAACCACCGCAGCTGGATGCTGGCCATGCTCCGCCGGGAACTCGGCACCTTCGTCAAACTGAAGCAACCCCGCCGCCTCCAGCTCTCAGAGGAGCGGCGGTAGTGCGCCATCCGGAATCCAGTGCCCACCCCCCATCCGTTCGGGCTGAGCCTGTCGAAGCCTGCCCGCTCGCCCCGACAGCCTCAGGGCGAACGGTTCACGCAAAGGTGCCGCTTAAAATCACTCCGCGCCAAGCCGCGCCGCATGCCAGCGCAGATGATCCGTCATAAAGCTCGATATGAAATAATAGCTATGGTCATAGCCCTCGCGCATGTTGAGCGTCAGCCCGATCCCCGCCGCATCGCAAGCCGTCTGCAACAATTCCGAGCGCAACTGCTGCTCCAGAAACTGGTCGGCCGTCCCCTGATCCACCAATAATTCGGGCACGCGCGCGCCATCCTCGATCAGGGCGACGGCGTCATGCTTGCGCCACGCGGCCGGGTCGTCCCCCAAATAGCCGCCCAACGCCTTCTCGCCCCAGGCCACCTGACTGGGCGCGACGATCGGCGCGAAAGCAGACACCGCCTTGAACCGGCCCGGATGACGCAAGCCGATGGTCAGCGCGCCATGGCCGCCCATCGAATGTCCCATGATCGACTGGCGGCTCATGTCGGCCGGAAAATGCTCCGCGATCAGGGCGGGCAGTTCCTCCGTCACATAAGACCACATCCGATAATTGCGATTGAAGGGCGCCTGAGTGGCATCGACGTAAAAGCCGGCGCCAAGACCGAAATCATAGGCGCCCGCAGGATCATCGGGCACACCCTCCCCGCGCGGCGACGTGTCCGGTGCGACGAAGATCAGCCCCAATTCCGCACAGGCTTTTCTGAACTCGCCCTTTTCCGTCACATTCGCATGCGTACAGGTCAGGCCCGACAAATACCAGACCACGGGCAGCTTCGCGCCCTCTTCATGCGGCGGCACATAGACCGAAAAGCTCATGTCCGTCGCGGTTTCAGCGGAGGCATGGCGATAGACGCCCTGCACGCCGCCAAAGGCCTTGTTGGCGCTGACCTGTTCCATGCCGCTGCTCAAAACACGACAACGCTGCGGATGCTCTCGCCCGCATGCATCAGGTCGAAACCCTTGTTGATCTCCTCCAGCGTCAGCACGTGGGTGATCATCGGATCGATCTCGATCTTGCCGTTCATGTACCAATCGACGATCTTGGGAACGTCCGTGCGGCCCTTTGCGCCGCCGAAAGCGCTTCCCTGCCACACTCGGCCAGTAACCAGCTGGAAAGGCCGGGTAGAAATTTCCTTGCCCGCTTCCGCCACGCCGATCACGGTCGAAACGCCCCATCCCCGATGGCATGCTTCCAGCGCCTGCCGCATCACTTCCGTATTGCCGGTGCAATCGAACGTGTAATCCGCCCCGCCGTCGGTCAATGCGACCAGATCAGCAACCACTTCCGCCGTGCTCTTCCCCCTGGGGTTGTAGAAATGGGTCATGCCGAAGCGCTTGCCCCACTCGGCCTTGCCGTCATTCACATCGACACCGATGATTCGGTCCGCCCCCACCATGCGCGCCGCCTGCAGGACATTGAGGCCGATACCGCCCAGGCCGAAGACGATGACATTGCTGCCGGGCGTCACCTTCGCCGTATTGATGACCGCCCCGATGCCGGTCGTCACGCCGCAGCCGACATAGCAACTCTTGTCGAAAGGCGCGTCTTCCCGGATCTTCGCCACGGCGATCTCGGGCAGCACCGTGAAGTTCGAAAAGGTCGAGCAGCCCATATAATGGAAGATCGTCTGCCCCTTGTAGCTGAACCGGCTCGTCCCATCCGGCATCAGCCCCTGGCCCTGGGTCGCGCGGATCGCCGTGCACAGGTTGGTCTTGCCCGACAGGCAGCTTTTGCACTGGCGGCATTCGGGCGTGTAGAGCGGGATCACATGATCGCCCGCCTTGACCGAAGTCACGCCCGGCCCAACCTCACGCACGACACCTGCGCCCTCATGGCCAAGGATCGACGGGAATATGCCCTCGCTGTCGAACCCGTCGAGCGTGTAGGCATCGGTATGGCAGATGCCGGTCGCCATGATCTCGACCAGGACCTCGCCTGCCTTCGGGCCTTCCAGATCGACCTCTACGATCTCCAGGGGCTTCTTCGCTTCAAATGCGACGGCGGCGCGGGTCTTCATGCAGCGTTCCTCATCTCGAATGTGGGGCTGCACCAGCAGTGGTTCAATTTGGCCGCGCGATCAAGCCGCCGGTCTGCTTCATCCGTCAGGATTTGCAGCGATCATGACGAAGTTCTTACGCCTTCGCCGGTAAAAAATGAAGCACAGCGTCCCGGGTGGGGAGATGGGTCTTTGGGACGCTGTGCTTCTCTCCCATAGTGCGACCCGAGGGAGTTAAAGGAGATAGTGCCCGGCAGAACCGGCCAAGAAATGCTGCAATCTGGCTGGTGGCGAGCTGGCCTGATCAAGGCCCGCGCCATCCAGAACGAATAGCGAGTTTAAGGCCGACGCCATATTGCGCGCCCAGGCGGCCCGAAGATCATGAATGAAGAAAAGAGGCTAAGCGACTGCATTGCGTCATGTCCTGCTTCGGTAACCCCGCTGTCTCAATCATGAGACCGGAAGCTTTGCGTCTTGCCGTCACCGGCAGTTTGCCTTTTCGGTCAGATCACTCGCTATCGCGCGCTTTTCTGCCTTAGCAATTGCTTAACCCAATTATGCCCTCGGGTCAATGATTTGTGGCGGAAAAAAGATGCGTCGTGGAAACTATGCCATCGATCCACCTGTATTTGTTCACCGCTCATCGGCAGGCCCGATGCGCCGCTCCAATTCCTCAAGCCATAGCGTCGCCGTACCGTCTGAAGGCGCTCGCCAATCCCCCCGCGGCGACAGCGCGCCGCCTCCTGAAACTTTTGGCCCGTTCGGCAGCGCGGATCGCTTGAACTGGCTGATCGTGAAGAAGCGGTAGAGAAAATTGTCGAGCCAGTGCCGGATCGTGGGCAAGTCATAGGCCTGCTTTGCACTGTCGGGATAACCGGGCGGCCAGCTGCCCTCCTTCATGTCGCGCCACGCATGCCAGGCAAGGAAGGCCACCTTGGACGGCGGCTGTCCCCAGCGCACGATATGGTGCAGGAAAAAGTCGTTGAGCGCATATGGCCCGACCCTGCTCTCCGTGCTCTGCATCGCACCCGACGCATCGGCGGGCACCAGTTCGGGCGAGATTTCCTGATCGACGATCGCCTGCAATATCCCGTCCGTCTCCGCATCGAACTGGTTCGTCGCGATGCACCAGCGGATCAGATATTGGATCAGCGTCTTGGGCACGCCGCTGTTGACCGCATAATGGCTCATCTGGTCGCCGACGCCATAGGTGCACCAGCCGAGCGCCAGTTCGGAAAGGTCGCCCGTCCCGACGACGAAACCGCCATGCCGGTTGGCTAGGCGGAACAGATAATCGGTCCTTAACCCCGCCTGGACATTCTCGAACGTTACATCATACACCGCCTCACCCCGCGCAAAGGGATGGTTCATGTCGGCCAGCATCTGCCGCGCCGCCGGACGGATATCGATCGCTTCGCCGGTCACGCCCAGCGCCTTCATCAGCGCCCAGGCATTGGCCTTGGTCGTCTCACCCGTGGCAAAGCCGGGCATCGTGTAGCCAAGGATCGCCGATCGCGGCAGCCCCAGCCGGTCGCAAGCCTTCGCCGCGACGATCAGCGCATGGGTAGAATCCAGACCGCCCGACACGCCGATCACCAGATGCTTGCCAGACGTCGCGCGGAAACGGGTGACCAGCCCCTCCACCTGAATGTTGAACGCCTCATAACAGTCCGCATCCAGCCGCGCCGGATCAGCCGGGACGAAGGGGAAGCGGCGCACGGGCCGGTAGAGCCCTTCCCGCTTCCCAGCGGCCACAGCCTCGAACGCCACTTTCCGGAACCGCTGCTCGGGATGCCCCATCGCCTCGGCCGTATCGTTGAACGTGCCGTTGCGCATCCGCTCCAGCCGCAGCCTTTGCGCATCGATATCGGCATAGATGATCTCCGGCGCATCGCCGAAGCGTGCTGATTCCGCCAGCAGGTCGCCCATCTCATGCACCATCGCCTGCCCGTCCCAGGCCATGTCCGTCGTGCTCTCGCCATAGCCCGCCGCCGAATAGGCATAGGCAGCGATGCACCGCATGGATTGCGCCGCCGACAAAAGGTCGCGGTCCCGCGCCTTGCCCACGATGATGTTCGACGCCGACAGGTTGCACAGGATCAGCGCGCCCGCCAGCGCGCCAAAGGTGGACGGCGGCAGCGGCGCCCAATAATCCTCGCAGATCTCGACATGGAATATGAAGTCGCCGCGTCCCTCTGCCTCAAAGATCAGGTCCGGCCCGAACGGCGCCCGATGCCCTGCGAGGTCGATGTCCAGCCCGGCCAACCCAGCTCCCGGCGCGAACCAGCGTTTTTCATAATATTCCCGGTAATTGGGCAGGTAGCTTTTGGGAACGACGCCCAGCAGTTTCCCCCCCGCAATCACCAATGCGGCATTGTAAAGCCGCCCCGCCCGTCGAACCGGCGCGCCCACGAGCAGCACCGGCAGATCAGCGCTCTCCTCGACCAGCCGCCCGATCTCCGCCTCCACCCGATCGAGCAGCGCGTCCTGCAGATGCAGGTCATCGATGGCGTAGGAGGACAGGGACAGTTCCGGAAACAGGATGATGTCCGCCCCGTTGCCAGCCGCCTCACGCGCCAAACGCAAGATCGCCGCTGCATTGGCGCCCACATCGGCAACGCTCGCTTCGGGGGTCGCGGCAGCCAGCCGCACCAGCCCATGGGTTTCAATCGCCTCGAACCGTTCAGCCCCCATGCACCGCCTCCCTCATCATGTCCAAGGCGACCGCGATTGTTTTCAACCGGATCGGCCCGCGTCCCAGGTCACCGAAATGCTCCTCCCGATGCCGTGTTTCGCCGCCGCGCCGGGCGCACCCGAAGTGCACCAAGCCCGGCTCATCTCCCGGCGGCGCAGAGCCCGCATAGCCCGTCACCGCCAAGGCAATGTCCGCACTGGACTTCGCTATCGCGCCTTCCGCCATCGCGATCGCGACATCGCGGCTCACCGCGCCGCACGAATCGATCTTCTCCCGCGCTATGCCCAGCAGTTCGCACTTGGCATCCTCGCTATACACGACGAACCCGCGCTCGAACGCATGGCTCGCGCCTTCCACATCGGTCAGCAGCGACGCCAGCAGCCCGCCCGTGCAACTCTCCGCCGTCGCGATTTTCAGGTCGGCGTCGCAACAGAGTTTCAGCAAGGCTTCGGCGGCCTCTTCCGTCGCGTTCGGCAGAGCAGGGGACAGGGTTTCAGCAGGCCCGCCGCCATTCGGATCGCCGTTCATCCTTTCCTCCCTCTAATGGACATTCGCTTTTTCAACGACACGGGCGGCGCCGCCGTTCCCTGCCGGGCCCCTTCCCCGGAACGATCTGAACCGATAACAGCTGTTCGGATAATCTAGATAAGAAGCTCGGACGGCAGGCAGGATGAGAAATGACTGATCAATTGATCATCTTCGTGCAAAATGGCGTCGGCCGCATCCGCCTTAACCGGCCAAGGGCTCTCCATGCGCTGACGACCGAAATGTGCGCTGCCATGATCGATGCGCTGCTCGCCTGGCGTCACGATGACGACGTGTTCGCTGTCATGCTCGACCATGCCGTTTCCCCCGATGGCGATCCCAAATTATCGCGGGGCTTCTGCGCAGGCGGCGACATCGCCATGATGGCCAATAGCGCGAAGGGCGACTGTTCGGAGGCCGAACGCTTCTTCCACACCGAATATCGGCTGAACCATCTGCTCTTCATATATGAAAAGCCCGTCATAGCGTTCATCGACGGCATAGTGATGGGCGGCGGCGTCGGCATATCCGATCCCGCGCGTTTCCGCGTCGCCACGGAACGCACCATCTATGCCATGCCCGAAACGGGCATCGGCCTTTTCCCCGATGTAGGCGGCGGCTGGTTCCTGCCGCGCATGCCGGGCCGAACCGGCACCTGGCTCGCCACCACCGGAGCGCGCATCAATGGAGCCGATTGCGTGGCGATCGGCATCGCCACCCATTATATGGCCTCGGAAAAGCTCGACGCCGTCAAGGCGCGGATCATCGCCGACCCTGATGGCATTGGCGAGATTTTGGATGAAATGAGCGACCCGCCGCCCCCCTCCCCCTGGGAAGCACAGCGCCCCGACATAGACCGGCTCTTTGCCGCCAGCCGCTATGAAGACATCCTCGCCGCCTTGCGCGCGGACGGATCGCAATGGGCGGCCGAGCAACTGGCGGTGCTCGCAACCAAATCGCCGCAGACGATCAAGGTCGCCCTGCGGCAAATGGCCGAGGGCGCTGGCTTCACGGACTTTGCAGCGAACATGCGCAATGAATATCGCATCGCCTGCCATGTCGTCCGCCGCCCCGATTTCATCGAAGGTGTCCGCGCCGTCATATTCGACAAGGACAATGCCCCGCGATGGAACCCAGCAACGCCCGAAGAGGTCACGGATACACTCCTCGACAGCCTCTTTGCGCCCCTGCCTGCGGACAGGGAGTGGACGCCGCTTCCCGAACTGAATACGGGCGTCTAAGGTGCAATCGCACGCGTCCATGCGATTGATACAAAATAGATGGAGAGGAGACCCATTCGATGAAGCGTCTTGCCCTGATCACCCTGGCCCTGGCGATTGCCGCCCCCGCCGCTGCCCAGATGCAGATCACGCCGATCGCCAAGCCGAAGCTCGCCGAAATCCCGCTCTATCCAGCCTCAAAGGACGCGGACAACGAACAATGGGAGCATTACAGCATCCATTATGGTCAGCTGAACATGGAAAATGACATTGTCCGCAATGTCACGCGGCCGACGATCACGCCCTATCTCCCCGATCCGGCAAAGGCGACAGGCGCGGGCGTCGTGGTGGCGCCCGGCGGCGCCTTCCTTCAGCTTTCCATGGTCAGCGAAGGCGAAGAGATCGCTCGCTGGCTCGCCAGCCAGGGCATCGCCGCCTTCGTCCTCAAATATCGCCTGAATGAATCGCCGCGCGATGCGAAGGCGTACAGCAAATTCATGGGCCAGCGCATGGCACAGGCGACCCAGCCGGGCGCCGTCGACAAGATCAAGGAGCCCCGCGCGACGCAGGACGCATTGACGGCGCTCGCAATGATCCGCAACCGCGCCAACGAATTTCGCGTCGATCCCGCCCGCCTCGGCATGATCGGATTTTCCGCCGGAGCCATGACGGCGCTCAGCGCCGCGCTGGAGGGCCAAGGGGACGCGCGTCCCGCCTTCATCGGCTATATCTACGGCCCCATGACCGCCGTCACCGTTCCCGCCGACGCCCCGCCGATGTTCGCCGCCATCGCCATGGATGACAGCCTTTTCAAGAAGCAGGGCTTCGCCATTGCCGACGCATGGCGCAACGCCCGCCGCCCTGTCGAACTGCACGCTTATGAACGCGGCGAGCACGGCTTCGGTGCGGGACGCCCCGGCACCACCACAACCGGGCTGCTGCCCCAGTTCGCCGACTGGATGCGCATGCATGGCTGGCTGAAATCCTCCGCGACGCCAACGCATTGATCCAAACCGATGAAGATAGGCGCCTCGATTTCGCACTACATTCCCTCTCCCCTTCAGGGGTCGGCCAGAGGCGCGTGACTCTGGCCGAGGTGCCGAGCGCAGCGAAGGCGGGAGAGGGGACCGCCTTCATCTCCCTCGCAAACGTTCAAACAAGGCACGTAACTCGTCTGAAGGACCAGAGCGGCGAGCTTAATCAAACCGCCCAAACCCCACTTGCCGCTGCATCCCGCGCATAATCAACGAACCGCCGCGGCTTTCGTCCCAGCACCCGTTCGACGTCATCGGTCAAATAGGCAAGCTTGCCATCCGCGATCCCGGAGTAGGTATAGGCATATTCCTCGGGCAACCCGCTCGCCACTATGCCCTCGCGATAGGCATCCAGGCTGATCGGGACAAAGCTGATCTTCCGCCCCGTTGCTTCTGAAAGCGCCCTCGCAGCCTCCTCAAAGCCCAGCAGCTCAGGGCCGGTCAGCTCATAAATCTGCCCGGCATGCCGCCCGTCCAACAAAGCCGCCACCGCCACGGCGGCGACATCTTCGACATCGATGAACGGCTCCGTCGCGTCCCCCACGGGCAAAACCAGTTCGCCCGCCAACACGCCGTCGACAAAGAACATCTCGGAAAAATTCTGCATGAACCAGGCCGGGCGCAGGATGGTCCAGTCAGCCCCGCTGGCCCTGAACCCAGCCTCGACCGTATCCATGAAGCCTACATCGGCGCGCCCGGACAGCAGCACCTGCCGCTTCGCACCGCCATCCCGCGCCACCTTCGCCAACCGGCCGATCTGCGCGCCCGCGTCAGGATGCGTGTTGTCGGGATGGGCGATATAGACGCCATCCACACCGTCCAGCAGGGGTTGCCAGCTGGCCTCTTCCTCCCAGACGAAAGGCGGCTCCGCCTGCCGCGATCCGATGCGGACCTCATGACCCAGCCCCGTCAGCCGATCCGCCACGCGGCGGCCCGTCTTACCGGTCGCGCCGATGACGGCAATGGTCGATTTCTGGCTCATTCCTGTCCCCTTGTCCAACGTCAGCGCTCAGCAGAGCCGCTGATCTTTCGATGGGGATATTCTGTCCAAGCCAACCCCGCGTCACAAGGGCAGTCCCACATAATTCTCCGCGATCGCCGTCTGCGCCGCTCGCGAGGCGACTGGCGCGCTACGCGGTGACAGGCTATCAGTCCGCCATGAGCGAGGATATCCGCCACATTCTCGATCGCCTGCGCACGCCGCTTGACAACCCCGTCGCCCGCGCCCGCCGCATGGTCGAGGCCTATGTGCCCGAGCATCGCCGCGGCCCAGGCTGGGACCGCCACTGGCGCGAGCTAGAAGCCTATATCGAACTGCCAGGCCGCTGGATCGGCGGAGAAAAAGCCGAAGATGACGTCTGACAAGATCATCGACCTGCTGGTCGCCCGACTGGTCCGCGACCATGGCCGCAGCAAGCATCACTGGCGCAAGGTGCTGGGCGCGGTCCGCCTTTACAGCCGCCACACCCACCCCCATTGCAACTGGACGATCACTCCCACCGGCACCAGTCACGAAATCTCGGTAATCGAAGGTCTGATGGACGACCTGCGGATGAGGCATCCTACGCTCAGCAGCTAAGCTTGGCCCGTTTCGAGCGAAGTCCTGCCTCAGCTTCCAGCTTGCGTATTCACCGGTGGCGCGAGCGGATTGGCGTCATCGACCTCGCCTTTCTCGATCTTTTCCTCAGCCTCGCCGCTTTGCTGATCGCTGCCGTCCTCGGGCGATCCCCGTTCGGGCGGCGGGATGTCGTTGCTGCCCTCTGCCGGTTCATCTGGCGATTGGCCGCGTTGCCTGTCCTGCTGCATGAAAATTTCCTCTGTTGCTATCTTGGTCCAACGCTGCCGTGGCCGCAGGTTTCCCTGCGTCGAGCCTACCGCTAACATGGATGAGCCCGTCGACATGGCACCCCCGGCCATCAGGAGCGTTCAGCTCCAATGGCACGCGCGCTAAAGGTTTATCGCACTCCGATCGGGTTCCATGACGCCTATGTCGCGGCCCCCAGCCAAAAGGCCGCGCTCGAAGCCTGGGGCACCGACGCCAATCTTTTCGCTCGAGGGTCAGCAGAACAGGTCACCCAGCCGGACCTGATCCGGGAGCCGATGGCGCACCCCGGCACCGTCATCAAACGGCCACGGGGTAGCGAAGCGGAACATCTCGCCTCCCTTTCCAAATCTCAGCAGGCGCAAGGACGCAAGGCGCCCCGCAGCAAGACGCCCGCCCAAACCAGGCAGCAAGCGCAGAAGCGCACCCCTCCCCCTCGCCCTCGGCCCAGTCGCGACGCCCTGAACGCAGCAGAAGAGGCGCTCGCCCGGCAGGCGGCCGAGGCCAAGGCCGAACTGAAACCGCTCGAGGAGGAACAGGCCCGCCTGCGCGCGCAGATCGAAAGCCTGCGTAAAAGGCAGCAGAAAGCGAATGACCAGCTCGAACGCCGCGCCGCCGCCGAACGCCGCAAATATGATGCAGCCCTCGAACGCTGGCGCGCCTCATGACCAGTCATCTTTCAGTGGGATGTGACGGATTTTTGCCATTCCGGCACAATAGCTTGGCACCAGATCCGCTTTGCATCGTTATCGACAGTCAGGAGGGGTCTTGAATGGACACCCGTGACGACATTGTCGCAATAGGCCTTTTGACGCAGAATGATATTCAGCGGCTCGGTGACAGTTTTTCCCGCCTCTTTCCGCTACCGCGCGATGGCGCGTTCGAGGATTTGATCAAGGCGATCGACGAAGCGGATCGCGAGCGGGAGCAGCGTTCAAAACCCTGATCGGTCACCAGCATCTCATGATCACATCGCGGCCGAATTGGGCCCGGCTGTAAATCGTCGACCTTCATCATGGTCGGGGCAGCCGGGCCCGGTTCCGCAAGCTTGGGGGTATCTTGCGGACGCCGCAGGCTCCCCGAGCACCAGCGACTGAGGGCATTGTACCGTTGAGAAGACCCGCAGGCACTGACGCTTAATGCTGCCCGGCCGACGATTAGGGACGAAGCCGCGTCTCCTTTAGGAGAATTGAACAGGAGCCGCGCTATCCCCATGGAATCGTGACTAGCTATCCGGATAGCCGCCGCGCTTGAGATCGCCTCCGCAGTGGCATTATGACGATAAAATGTTATCTCTTCATCGTGCCATAGCAGTGCTGCCTCTGCTCCTGACCGGTTGCGCATCCTACCAACCCGTATCCGACACCCCGGTCCGCATCGGACCACCCTACACGGTGCGCGGCGTCACCTACGTCCCGGCTCCGCAGCCAGGCTATGACGAGGTCGGCTATGCCAGCTGGTATGGCAATGAATCCGGCAACCGGACCGCGCGGGGAGAGAAATTCCGGGCCAAGGGGATCAGCGCTGCTCACGCCACATTGCCGCTGCCCTCCTATGTCGAAGTGACGGAGCTTGGCAGTGGACGCACCCTGCTGGTCCGCGTCAATGATCGCGGGCCTTTCTCACGGGGGCGGATCATCGACCTGTCTCGCGGGGCGGCCCAAGCACTGGGGATACGCGCTGCGGGCCAAAGCGCCGTGCGCGTGCGCCTGGTCGATCCGAGCGAGAAAGATCGCAAGCGCTTGCGCAAGGGCAAGGTCGCCAGCGAACGGCGGCCGCTGACGGGCGACGCACTCGAAGCGCAGCGCAACCGGCTTCCCCTGCCCCGCTGATCCGACTCCAGGCACGTACAACTCCAATTTCCCCATCGCCATGGCTGGGAAGCGCTGTATAGCGGCATATATATCTCCGGCTTTGGACAGCATATGCGTCGCCTCCTCTTTTTCCTTCTCATTCTGTCGGTTTTTGCAGGCCGATCCGCTGAAGCCCGTGAGCGCGGCCCTCTTGTTCTGGCTGCGGCCAGCCTTCAGGATTCCTTGACCGCTGCGGCCGACGCATGGACCGCACAGGGGCATGAGAGGCCAATTCTGTCCTTCGCCGCGTCTTCGGCCTTGGCCCGGCAAATCGAAGCAGGAGCGCCCGCCGACCTGTTTCTGTCAGCCGACGAACCCTGGATGGATGCAGTCGCCAAAAAGGGGCTACTACGCCGAGGGACACGTGCCACTCTTCTCACCAACAAGCTCGTCCTGATCGCACCCGCGGAGACCATGAAAGCGATGCCGATCCGGCGCGGCTTCCCGCTCGCCCGCGCGCTCGGCAATGGCCGTTTGGCAATGGCCGACCCCGGCAGCGTTCCCGCTGGCAAATATGGCAAGGCATCGCTCACCGCACTCGGCCTCTGGCCTGCGGTAGCCGCGAAGATCGCTGCGGCGGAAAATGTGCGGGCGGCGCTCGCAATGGTGGAGCGGCGGCAGGTGCCCTTGGGCATCGTCTACGCAACCGATGCGCGCGCCAGCAAGGCGGTGAGGATCGTCGGCGTTTTTTCTGCGGCCAGTCACCCGCCGATCACCTATCCCTTAGCGTTGCTCAGCCGATCGACCCACAGGGAAGCGGCAGGATTTCATCGCTTCCTTCTTTCCGCGCGCGGCAAGGCGATCTTCCGCCGCTATGGCTTCGGCGCGCGGTGACGGCAGCAGCGCTCGGCCCGGAAGAATGGGAGATCGTGATGCTCTCCCTGAAGGTCAGCCTTGCGGCCATGCTCATAACCCTGCCCCTCGCCTTCGCCCTCGCCTGGGTTCTCGCGCGTTGGCGCTTTCCCGGCAAGCTTCTGCTGGATGCGGCCGTGCATCTGCCGCTGGTACTGCCTCCCGTAGTCATCGGATGGATGTTGCTCCTGACCTTCGGGCCAGCCGGTCCAGTGGGCGGCATGTTGGAGCGCTGGCTCGGCCTGTCCGTCATGTTCCGCTGGACGGGCGCTGCCATCGCTGCCGGGATCATGGCGCTCCCCCTGATGGTGCGCGCGATCCGGCTTTCGATCGAAGCCGTCGATCACCGGTTGGAAGAAGCGGCCCAGACCCTCGGCGCCAGTCCTGCCCGGTGCTTTTTCACGATCCTCCTGCCTCTGTCGCTGCCAGGCGTCGCAGCTGCCTTCATCCTCGGCTTTGCCCGATCGCTGGGGGAATTTGGCGCGACCATCACCTTCGTCTCCAACATCCCGGGGGAAACGCGCACCCTGTCTCTCGCCATCTATAGCGCCCTTCAGGTGCCGGGCGCGGACGAGGCCGTCTGGCGATTGGCGCTGATTTCGATCGGCCTTTCCTTGGGCGCGCTTCTCCTCTCGGAAGCTCTGGCCCGACGGACGAGCGCAACGGGAACGCGCCATGTCCTTTGACGTCGATGTCCGTAAAGCCCTTGGCGATCATGTCGTGACCGCGCGCTTCGTGGCGTCCGACGGCATCACGCTGCTCTGGGGTCCATCTGGCGTCGGGAAAACGTCGGTCCTGAACATGATCGCGGGCTTGATGCGCCCCGATCAAGGCCATGTCAGCATCGATGGACAGATGCTGTTCGATGACAGCGCCGCCATAAACCTTCTTCCCCATCGCCGCCGCATCGGCTATGTCTTTCAGGACGGACGTCTTTTCCCCCATCTTCGGGTGCGCGCGAACCTGCTCTATGGCCATCGCCTCGCGGCTCCGGAAAACCGGTGGATGTCATTGCAGGCGGTCATCGACTTCCTCGGCATCGAACATCTGCTCGGTCGCTGGCCTGGCACCCTGTCGGGCGGCGAGGTGCAGCGGGTAGCCATCGGCCGGGCGCTTCTGTCCGGTGCCAGGGCCCTCCTCATGGACGAGCCCCTGGCGTCGATCGACCCCGCCCGCCGGGAAGGCATCATGGACGTCATCCTGCGCATTCGCGACGAGCTTGTGCTCCCGATCGTCTATGTCACGCATAATCCAGCGGAGGCGGACCGGTTGGCGACGCGGAAGATCGAGCTTATGCCTTCATCTCGATAGTCGCGATCAAGCCCCCACCTTCGGCATTCATCAGCCGAACCGACGCATCGAAAGTCATAGCCAGCGACCGGGCGATGGTGAGGCCAATGCCCGTTCCCGGCCGCCCCCCCGGTTGTCCTGAAGCACCACGGGTGAAAGGTTCGAACATCTGGTCGAGTTGATCCGGCGGAATGCCGGGGCCCTTGTCCCTGATGTGGATAAGGACGCGCCCGCCTTGCCGGGAACAGCCGACCTCTGCCTCGCCGCCATATTTGATGGCGTTGCTGACCAGATTGCTGATGCACCGGCTCAGGGCATTGGGCTTCACACGAATGGTGCCCCCGCATCCGCCTGAGAACCGCAAGGGAGCGCCCAGATCCTGCGCATCCTCAACCATGCTCTCCAGCAGGGAGTCGATATCGACGACTGACCATTCCTCCTGTGCTTCCGTGCTGGCAGCCAGGTCCAGCCCTTCCTTGACCAGCGTCTGCATCGCCTGATGGTCCTGCAACAGCCGCGCGCGAAGGTCGTCATTCTCGACAAGTTCGAGCCGCAGCCTCAACCGGGTAAGCGGCGTCTGCAGATCATGGCTGATCGCCGCCAGCAACTGCGTACGCTCGGCAAAACCGGCGCGGGCGCGCCTTTGCATGACATTGAATGTCGATAGCGCCGCCCGCACTTCCTCGGGACCGCTTTCGGGAATTTCCTCAGGATCGAGCGACAATGAAAAGGACTCGGCTGCATGTTTGAGCCGGCGCAAGGGCTCGGCCACGATCCGCGCCACGATGATGGCGAGGCCAGCAGAGGCGATGACGATCAGCAGCATGTAGAGCGGGTTGGCCATCATGCTGGCTGGCCGCTCCATTCGCGGCAGGTTGAGCGCCATGGACCTTCGCGCACCTGTCCTGTCGGTGAAGCGCACGATCCAGCAGGAAGGGCGTGGCGCGTCCACGACGCCTGCCGCACCTACCGAAGGATCATAGCGTTGGCGGGGGAAGCAAAGGCCCGCGGGGACCTGACTGGCCTCCGGGTTAGATCCGCGTCCAAACCTTACCCTGAGCGCTTTGGCCAGCGCCGCGTCCGGTTCGGCTACGGCGATCCCTTCGGGCGCCAGAGCTGCACCCATGATCTGCTGGGACGCCAGCATGGCCTCCACCCTTTTGGGATCGCGTTGCAGGCGATGCGCGATGTCCTCGGCGCTCGCGACGACGCGCTGGATGCGCCAGCTTTGAAAATCCCGGCTGCGGCTATGTTCGGCGACCAGCAAGGCGAGCATCGCGGCCAGGGACATGCCGATCGTCAACAACAGGAATATGCGCCCGGTCAGCGACCGCAAAAAGCTCCGGACGCGATGCCACAGCGGCCGGATCATTCGAAGGATACCGGACGGGCAAGCACATAGCCTTCACCCCGCACCGTCAGGATGAGCTCTTCGCCCCCCGGCATCGCCGCGAGCTTCTGCCTCAACCGGCTGACCTGAAGATCGATGGACCGATCGAAGGCGGCCGTGGCGCGGCGCTCGGGGACGAGGTTCTCGCGGGAGAGCACGACATTGGGTTCATCGATGAAGCGCGACAGAAGACGGAATTCAGCGGACGACAGCATGACGAGGCGGCCATCCTCCGCGATCAACCTGCGCTGAAACAGATCAAGCCGCCAAGGCCCGAAGCTGGCCGTTCGCGCGCTCTTGTCGCGCTGCCGTTCCGGATCGTCGATTTGGGCGCGGCGAAGCAGGTTGCGTATCCTCACCAGCAATTCGCGCGGCTCGAACGGTTTGGTGAGATAGTCATCGGCCCCCAGTTCAAGCCCAAGCACCCGATCGATCGCGCTGCCGCGCGCCGACACCATGATGATGCGAACGTCGCTGCCCTGTGCACGTAATTCCCGGCACAGGTTCAGGCCATCTCCATCGGGCAGGTTGAGGTCCAGCACGATAAGGTCGGCAGAGTGCACGGCAAGCGCGTCCTGAAGCTCCGCCAGGCTACCGGCAGGCACGACATCATAATGTTCCTGCTGAAGCTGCCGGACGATCAGGTCGCGAATATCAGGGTCATCATCAACAACGATCAGGCGTGCTGGGCGGCTGTTCATCTGGTCAGGCATGGCCGCCTTCTAAGGCTTTAGGCAGGAAAAGTCTGCCCATCTCAAAGGGGCTGATACGTGCTGATACATTCCGACATATTGCGATGCACAATGGAACATCATCGGCCTTTTAATGGACCTGCCGAAGAGCGAATAGGAAGCGTCGGAGCATGGCCCGTGACGCTCGTCATCAAGGTCGGCCCGTCCTTCACCCGGCGCTCCCCCCTCCCCCTGCGCCGGGTGAAGTTCTCGCAATTGTTGATTTCCTTATTGGATTTGCCCGCCGCCATGCCGCTGCGCTTCGCTCCCTCATCATTCCCCGGCGTTCAATTGAGCCTAGCACTATGCATGCTCGCGGCCGCCTGCAGCCAGAACAAGCCGCCGGAGAAGAAACAGGTCGAGGTCGGCGTGGTCACGCTCCGCGCTCAGGATGTGACCGTATCAACCGAACTTCCCGGCCGCACAGTTTCAACGATGATGTCGGAAGTACGCCCACAGGTGGCAGGTGTCGTCCAAAAGCGCCTTTTCACCGAAGGCTCATACGTCCGCGCCGGTCAGCCGCTCTATCAGATCGATCCGTCGCTCTATCGCGCGTCCCGCGACGAGGCGCAGGCCGCCCTCGCCAACGCACAGGCTACGGCGGTTGCGGCTCAAGCCAAAGCGCGCCGCTATCAGGCTCTCGGGAAAACCGAGGCTGTAAGCGCTCAGGAACGTGACGATGTGGTCGCCGCTGCCCGGCAAGCGGGAGCGGCGATCCAGCAGGCCCGTGCTTCGCTTCAGACCGCAAACATCAACTTGCGTTTCACGGAAGTCAGGGCGCCGATCAGCGGTCGGATCGGCCGATCCTTGTTCACGCCAGGCGCGCTAGTGACTGCCAGCCAGGCGAGCCCGCTCGCCACCATCCAGCAACTCGACCCCATTTTCGTCGACATCACGCAATCCAGCGCTCAACTGCTCGCGCTGCGGCGTAGCTTGGCTGCCGGCAAGACCCTTCCGGCGAGCGCGACCATCCGTCTGAAGCTGGACGATGGCAGCGAATACCCGCTCGAAGGGCGCGTCGAATTTGCAGAGCCCATCGTGGACCCGAACAGCGGCACGATCACCCTGCGCGCGCGCTTCCCCAATCCCGACAGCCTTCTTCTTCCCGGCATGTTCGTGCGCGTCGTGGCGCCTCAAGCCGTTATCCCGGGAGGCATACTTGCGCCCCAGCAAGGCATCAGCCGTGATCCGAAGGGGAATGCCACGGCATTGATCGTGACCCGCGCGAACAAGGTCGAGCGCCGGACAGTCACCGCGACTCAAGCCATAGGCGACAAGTGGCTGATCACCTCAGGCCTCAAGGCTGGTGAGCGGCTGATCGTCGAGGGGACCGACAAGGTAAAGCCGGGCGACACAGTCCGCGCCGCCACGATCAACCAGGGGCGCTAGGACCTCGAAATGATCAGCCGCTTCTTCATCGATCGCCCGATTTTCGCATGGGTTATCGCCATCGGCATCATGCTCGCCGGTCTGGGCGCCATGCTGTCACTGCCGATCGCACAATATCCCGACATTGCCCCGCCCGCCGTCAATATCCGAGCGAATTACCCGGGCGCTTCGGCGGATACTGTCGAGACCAGCGTTACCCAGGTTATCGAGCAGCAGCTGACCGGCATCGATGGCCTGATGTATTTCTCCTCGACCTCCACGGCCAACGGCCAGTCGCGCATCAACGTCACCTTCAACAAGGGAATGGACCCCGACACCGCGCAGGTGCAAGTTCAGAACAAGGTGCAGCAGGCGCTAAGCCGCTTGCCGAATGCGGTTCAACAGCAAGGCCTGACGGTCACCAAGTCGCAAACCGACTTCCTGATGCTGGTCGCGCTGTACGACCGCACTGATCGATCCACTCAGGCCGACATTTCGGATTACCTCGTCAATAATTTCCAGGATCCCATTTCCCGCCTGGAAGGCATTGGCGACGTTCAGATCTTTGGTTCGCAATATGCCATGCGCATATGGCTGGACCCCTATAAGCTCGCCACCGTCAAATTGATGCCGTCGGACGTGGAAAGCGCCATCCGGTCGCAGAATATCGAGGTCTCCGCTGGGCAGATCGGCGCTGATCCAGCGCCTGCCGGGCAGCAGCTCAATGCTACCGTGCGGGCCCGTTCCCGCCTCCAGACACCAGAGCAATTTCGCAACATCATCGTCAAGACGCAGAATGACGGTTCGGTCGTTCATCTCTCCGATGTCGCCCGGGTTGAACTTGGCAATGAAAGCTACACGTCTTCCGCGACGCTGAATGGGCATCCGGGTTCAGGCATCGCGCTGCAGCTCGCCCCCGGCGCGGATGCGCTGAAAACTGCCGAACTTGTAAAGGCCAAGGTGGAAGAATTGTCCGCCGGACTGCCCTATGGCTACAGCATCGCATTTCCCCGCGACACGACACCTTTCATCCGGCTTTCGGTGAACGAGGTCATCAAGACGCTCATCGAAGCGGTCGGGCTGGTCGTCGTCGTCATGTTCGTCTTTCTGCAAAGCTGGCGCGCGACCCTCATCCCCGCAGTCGCAGTGCCCGTGGTCCTGCTCGGGACCTTCGGTGTGCTTGCGCTCTTCGGCTATTCCATAAACACGCTCACCCTGTTCGGAATGGTGCTGTCGATCGGCCTGTTGGTCGATGATGCCATCGTCGTCGTCGAAAATGTCGAACGCTTGATGCACGACGAGGGGCTGGACGCGCGATCCGCGACGATCAAGTCGATGGAAGAGATTGGCAGCGCCCTGGTCGGCATTGCGCTCGTCCTGTCGGCCGTCCTGTTGCCGATGGCGTTCTTTGGCGGATCGACCGGCGTGATCTACCGGCAATTCTCCATCACCATCGTCTCTTCCATGCTCTTGTCCGTGGTCGTGGCGCTCATTCTTTCGCCTGCCCTGTGCGCCACGCTATTGAAACCGACGAGCGAGGAGCGCCGCCAGCAGGGCTGGGCTGGCAAATTCAACCGCTGGTTCGAACGTGTAACCGGCGGCTACATGCGCCGGTTGGAAAAGGTCATGCATCGGCGTGCCCTCTTCTGGGGTGTTTATGTGCTGATCCTTGGCATCCTTGCCCTGTTGTTCGTTCGCCTTCCGACCAGCTTCCTGCCTGTCGAGGACCAGGGACAGGTCATGGTGCAGATGACGCTTCCCGCAGGCGCTAAGTCAACCCGGACAAGGCAGGCGATCGACAGCGTCCGCAACTATTTTCAAAGCGAGGAAAGCGAAAATGTCGGGAGCGTCTTCATCGCACAAGGTTTCAGTTTCGCTGGGCAAGGCGAGAATACCGCACAAGGCTTCATCAATCTGAAGCCTTGGGAAGATCGATCGGGCAAGGCGAACAGTGCGAGCGAGATTGCGAGCCGCGCCACTAAGCAACTGGCAGCGGTGCGTGACGCAAAAATCCTCGCGATGACGCCGCCTGCCATCCGCGGCCTGGGGCAATCAAATGGCTTCACCTTCGAGTTGCTCAACACGGGCGGTCTCAGCCGCGACGAGTTCCTGGCCTTGAGGAATCAATTGCTTGCTGCGGCTGAGGAAAGCTCCCTTCTTGCCGGTGTCCGCGCAGCAACGCTGGAGGACACGCCACAACTCAAGGTCGATATCGATAGTGAGAAGCTTGCGGTACTCGGACTTACGCAGAGTGATGTCGATGACGTGCTGAGTTCTGCCTGGGGAAGCACCTATATCAACGACTTTATCGATCGCGGCCGTGTGAAGCGGGTCTACATGCAGGCTGATGCGCCATACAGAGCTTTGCCGACCGACATCGACAACTGGCAGGTCCGTTCGGCGGCGACAGGAGAAATGGTTCCTTTCTCAGCCTTCGCGACAACGCATTGGGAGATGGGTCCCACGACCGTGGCTCGCTTCAATGGTCAGTCCTCTTATGAAATACAGGGTCAGGCCGCGCCTGGCGCAAGTTCCGGCGAAGCCATGGACGAAATGGTGAGGTTGCAAAAGCAACTGCCCGCCGGCACGAGCTACGCGTGGAGCGGCCTTTCCTATCAGGAACAATTGTCGGGTGGGCAGGCGCCATTGCTCTATTCCCTTTCGGTGCTCGTCGTGTTTCTCTGCCTCGCCGCGCTGTACGAAAGCTGGTCAGTGCCGCTCGCCGTGCTGTTCGTTATCCCGCTGGGTCTCATCGGTGCAGTCGTTGCGGTATGGGCGCGCGGTCTGGAGAATAATGTGTTTTTCCAGGTTGGGCTGCTCACCACCATGGGGCTCGCCGCGAAAAATGCGATCCTGATCGTCGAGTTCGCCGAATTCGCCTATCGGGGGGGCAAGGACGCCATGAGCGCCGCGATCGAGGCCGCCAAGCTTCGTTTCCGCCCGATCATCATGACGTCACTTGCGTTCATCGCGGGCGTTCTCCCGTTGGCGCTTGCCCATGGCGCTGGCGCACAGAGCCGGGTCGCTATCGGCACGGCAGTGGCGGGGGGCATGCTGACCGGCACGGTGCTGGCCATCTTCTATGTGCCTTTGTTCTTCTTCACCATCGTGCGCCTGTTCACCCGCAAGCGTGCCTCGCCTGCGACCGGTTCGGAGGTGCCAGCATGAAGCGCGTCGTCCTCCTTGGCATTACCGCTGCCCTGACTGCCTGCAATCTCGCGCCAACCTATGAGCGGCCTGCCGCGCCCGTCTCGCCAACCTGGCCTGCTGGAGCAGCCTATCCTGCGGCGATATCCACGGAAGCAGCAGGGCTGCCATGGACGGCGCTGCTGGGCGATCAGCGGCTGCGAACCATCATCGGGCGAGCGCTCGCGAACAACCGCGATCTGCGCATCACGCTAGCAAATCTACTCGCCGCAAGAGCGCAATATCGCATCCAGAGAGCGACGCAGCTGCCCACGGTTACGGCGGATGCAGGCGCTACCTTCTCGCGCCGCAATGATCAACGGCAGGATAGCTACAGCGCCGACATCGGGTTCAGCGCTTTCGAAATCGATCTGTTCGGCCGATTGCGCAACTTGAGTGAATCCGCGCTCCAATCCTATCTGGCGACCGAAGAGGGAGCGAGGGCGGCCCGCATCGCACTCGTCGCGGAAACGGCCAGTGCCTATGCGGTGCTCGCTGCTGATCAACAATTGCTTGCTGTCGCGCGCGACACCCTTGCCAGTGCAGAACGAACGCTGGCGCTCACCAGATCGCTCAACGGCGTAGGCCTTTCCGGTAAGCTCGACGTTCACCAGGCCGAGACCGTTGTCGAGCAGTCGCGTTCCGATGTCGCGGCCGCTGTCACGCAGGTGGCGCAGGACCGCAATGCACTGGACTTGCTCGCCGGAGCCCCGGTCGAAGAAGCACTCCTGCCCCTCTCCCTCTCGTCATTGATCGGAACGACCGCGCAGGTGCCCGCAGGGACTTCATCGGAAGTCCTGCTGCGACGGCCGGATGTGCTCCAGGCTGAGCACCAACTGCAAGCTGCCAATGCCGACATCGGCGCGGCGCGCGCCGCGATGTTCCCCCGGATCAGCCTGACCTCAGCAATCGGCGTGGCGAGTTCTGCCCTATCGTCTCTTTTTACAGGCAATGCCTTCACCTGGTCAGCAGCGCCCTCCGCCAGCCTTCCCATATTCGGTGGCGGCGTCAGGGCCAATGTCGAGTTCAGCAAGGCGCAGCAGCGGGCAGCGGTCGCCAATTATGAAAATGCCATCCAGAGCGCTTTTCGCGAAGTAGCCGATGCCTTGGCCCGCGCTGGCACCATAGGTGAACAACAGCGGGCCCAGCGGGCCTTGGTTGTTTCCAATGAGAACGCCTATGCTCTATCCGAGCAGCGATATCGCGCGGGCATCGACCCGTTCCTGACGACGCTCGTCAATCAGCGATCGCTCTATTCGGCGCGGCGAAGCGCGATCGCCACGGATCTTGAACTGCTGCAAAACCGGATCACCCTCTATCGCGTGATCGGGGCCGATTTTTAGGGTTATTGATAGTCTGCCTCCGGCCTAAAAGCTGAAGTCACTTAATTGCTAATGACTTGCATCATACCTCCATCGCAGTATGAAGGGGGCATGAAAGCGAAGGCTGGACCCCCTGCTCCGAAGCGCTGGAGCCGTATCCTCTTGGCAGGCCCCGGAGCGATCTGCGTCACCGTCATTGTGATGGCGGGCATGACCTTGTGGTTGCCCGGAGGACGGGCGGGGATCGACAATCTGGTCTTGCCGCTTGTGCTCGCGCCATTGATCTGGGCTGTGCTTTTCTTTCACGCATGCCTTGATCGCAGCGTCGGCCGTGTCGCACTCATTGCGCTAGCGCTGCTGCTGACACATGGCGGGCTGCTCGCGCATAAATGGGCCAATTGGCCATCCACAGCCAAGGAGGGAGGCAGATGATCCATCTCCCGAAGAATGAAACCAAGCTGATGGTGGCCGTTCATGGCTGGTCGGGAATATTGCTCGGCCTTGTCCTCTATGCCGTGGTCCTGACTGGCACGGCTGCCGTGTTCGCGGAGGAAATTGGCATTTGGTCTTCGGGCCATATGTCCAGCACATCAGCGTTCGAGCGGCCAGTCGGGCAGAATGTCCAGGCACTAGGAAGCCAGACCCCAACCAAATATCATGAAGGCGTCGATCTCTTTGAGGTTGGCGACCATGATCTTGGCGCCTTCTTCCACCGGCATGAGATTGACCCGGACGGTGAACTGGTAAGCAGGGGCATCTTCTACAGGGTCAACAGCAATGGCCAAGTCATCGATCGTCAAGCCGGCACCAGCGAGGAAGTATTTGGTCCACGCAACGACGATGCGCTCAGCCATTTTCTGGTCGACACCCATGTCCGTTTACATTTGCCCAATCCTTGGGGCCTGCTGCTGACCGGCATACTCGGACTGGCGATGCTGGTGGCGGCGGTGTCTGGCCTGATGATACACCGCCACCTGTTCAAGGACATATTCACCCTGCGGCGAAAGGCAAATCCGGTGCTTTTCAATCGCGACCGGCACAGTGTCGCAGGCACATGGAGCTTGCCCTTCGCCTTCATCCTCGCTTTCACGGGAAGCTTCTTCTCCTTCTTTGGCACGGTAGGCGTTCCGATCGTCGCCATGGCAGCGTTTGGCGGCGACGTTCAGGCTCTCAACAGCAGCGTATTCGGCAATCCGGGGCAAGCGGACCCCCGCCCGGCCCCCACCAGCGGCATTGATAGGATCACGCGCGACGCCATCCAGCGGACCGGCGAAATCCCCACCTTCGTGACGATAGAGAATTTCGGCCGCGCAGATGCCAAGGTCACGACTTTTCACCCGCCGGAGAAAGGCGGCGTCCTGCCCATCAGCCTGCTATATGACGGTGCGGACGGCCGTTTCGAACAGGTGAAGCCGCTGATTGGGACAAAGCCGTCAGCCGGTGGCGCCCTGGCAGGGATCATGTCGCCACTGCACTTTGGCAATTTTGCTGGCATATTGTCGAAAGCGGTCTGGTTCGGGCTTGGCTTTGCGATGTGCTATGTGACCTTGACCGGCCTGCGCCTTTGGGTCGTTCGCCGCGCAAACGAGACTAGGTCATTGGGCTGGCTCGATCGGATGGTTACGATCGTCGGTCTCGGGTTGCCCTTTGCACTGCTTTGTACCGCTGTCGCATTCCTGTGCACCACCTCGTCCGGAAGCGCCCTTTTCTGGACACCGGCTGGTTTCCTGATGGCGTCCGCTCTGGTAATCATAGGCGGAGCATTCATCAGGGACCGGATAAAGCTCAGTATCCTTCTTGAATGCGGCATGGGCATATTGATGCTCATCCTGCCTTCCCTCCGCCTGTTCATGGGCGGTCCGGGATGGGTCATCGCCATGAAAGCAGGTCAGCCCATTATAGCCGCGGTCGATATCGCACTTCTGATCGCAGGCCTCTGGATGCTTGCCCGCCATTTCCCGCAGCGCGCCCCGCGTTCAGGCGAACTTACACTTCAGGCGGCCGAATGATGATCTGGCTTGTCCTCGCCGCAACGGCATTTTCCGTTGGCCTGCTGACCATGCTGGGCCTTGGTGATCCCAAGCGGAGGCGGGCTGCGGGATTGCACGGTGGCCATGGTCAGCCAATGCGCCATCTCTATGTAGTTGGCGCTGTCGTGCCCGGAGTGGTCATCGCCTACACGGGCGATGCCGCGATGTGGTTGATCTGGTTCGGCGGCTCTGCCGTCGCGGGATGGATCGTGGCGCTTTGGCTCGCCCAGTCTGGTGCGGAGCGTCAGGACAAGAGCGCGCGGTAATCGCGGCGCCGGATGCCTTAGATCGTTGGGACGGCTTATGCTGCTAAGGCCTTCGCGGGGTGACGACACGCAGCCGCCGGTATCGGGCTTCCACCAAACTGAACAACCCAAATAGCGCGAGTCCGGCGGCCACGATCAGCAGCAGGATCGGACCCTGATCCTGTTCGCGCACTTGCCTGAGCGCCGCGCCTAGTCCGCCAGCCTCATCAGGATTGCGATGAAGCACGACATTGATCAGAAACCACCCGATCATCGCAAAGACCAATGCGCGCGCAGCATATCCGACCCGGCCGAGCCAGCGCACTTGCACCGGGGCTGGTACGTCGCCTGCCAAGTCATCGAAGCTTGCCTTATAGGCCTTGAGCGCCTGAGCGGCCGCTGTCGCGAAGAATGCTATCGCCACCAGAGCCAGCAAAACCGGCCCGGCGGGCTGTTCGAGCAGCCAGGCGGACCAGCTTTGCGCTGCCTGGTCGCCGGGGCTTCCGCTCGCAGGCGCGGCCTGTCGCATGGCAAGCTTTGCAGCTGCGGCAGCCAGCCCGACATGGATGATCCCGCTCACGGCATAGCCCGCGCGCTCAAACCGGCCTTTCATGTTCTCGCCCCTATGTTCGGGGTCCAAGGCAGCCTCTGTAAGCCGCCAGATAGCATAGCCAGCAAAGCCCAGGGCGCAAAGAACAAGGAGAAGTCGTCCCATCGGCGCTTCCGCGATCGTGCCCATCACCCCCTGATTGTCGCTGGGACGACCTCCATTGAGCGCAGCGTCCATGGCGAACACGCCGATCAACAGATACACAATACCGCGCGCGGCAAAGCCAAGCCGCGCCAACATGGTCAGCCAGTCAGCGGGATCTTCTCTCATCATTTTCATCAGCATCTCCTTCCGCCGCAACGCAGGGGAGCCGCCGAAGTTGCTGCGTTCATGACATCGATCATGCAACCGGATGCTCGAACATACGTTGCGCTAAAGCAACGGATCAGGAGATGCCGATGAAATACCTTGCCTTTCTGATCGCCGTGGCGGGAGGAGCTTCGGTGGTGCAGGCTCAACTTCCAGCGGCAACGCCGGTTCTTACACCGGATGAAACGCTACTCGTCGTAAGCGGCGAAGGGCAGAGCCGGCAGGTGCCCGATCTTGCCGTTTTTTCGGCAGGCGTGGTCACGCAGGGAAAGACTGGAGGCGAGGCTCTGGCGGCCAATGCCACGCGGATGGATGAGGTGATCAAAGCGCTCAAACGTGCGGGTATCGGAGACAGGGATATTCAAACCTCGGCGCTCTCGCTTCAGCCGCAATATTCCAATCCTGAACAGGAGGCGCAGCTGAGGGCGCGAATGGCGCGGGAACCCTATGTCGCGCCCGTTCAGCCAGAGGCTCCGCGCATAATCGGCTATGAAGCGCGCAACAATGTTCAGGTGCGTGTGCGCAAACTGGGCGAGATGGGGCGCATCATCGACACGCTGGTATCGGCAGGCGCCAACCAGGTGGATGGTCCTTCCTTCACGCTGAACGATCCAAAGGCCGCATTGGACGAAGCACGGGTCGCCGCTGTCAAGGATGCTCGCGCTCGCGGCGAGCTGTACGCCCGCGCGGCAGGCCTCAGGATTTCGCGAACCATCTCCATCAGCGAGGGCGGCGGCTACTATCCGGTTCAACCCATCATGGTGACGGGTCGCATGGCAGGAGCGCCTCCTCCCCCGCCTCCACCCAGTCCTGTAGCGCCTGGCGAATTGACTTTGGGTGCGACCGTCTCGGTCCAGTTCGCCTTAACCAGATGAAGTTTGAGCCACGCTGCGCGCTCGCGGCGTGGCTCAATTCAGTTCATGCAGATATCAGGCGCTGACCTGTACTTCGCTTATCAGGGTCAGCACCTGCTCGGCATGTTCCTTCCGGCAGATCAGCAGGTCGGGCAAATACACATCTTCCTGATTATAGATCAGCGGACTGCCGTCGATGCGCGAGCAGTGCAGGCCGTGCGCCTGCGCCACCGCGACCGGGGCCATGCTGTCCCATTCATATTGGCCGCCGGAATGGAGGTAGATGTCCGCCTGACCCAGGATCACGGCCATCGCCTTGGCGCCTGCCGATCCCATCGGCACCAGCTCAGCGTCGAGCCGTTCGGCGACCGCCACCGCTTCCTTCGCGGGGCGGGTGCGCGACACGACCATGCGCAGCTTTTCGGGCGCGGGCGGCAGCGGGCGCGGCTGATCGGACCGCAACACGGTGCCGCCACCGGCGCCGGTGAGGTCGAGGCCCGGCAGCGCGACCGCGCCCAGCACGGCCTCGCCGTCGACAGCCATGCCGACATGAACCGCCCAGTCGGACCGCTCTTCGCCATATTCGCGGGTGCCATCGACCGGATCGACGATCCAGACGCGGCTCTTGGCGAGCCGTTCGGGATTGTCCTTTTCCTCCTCCGACAGGAGGCCGTCTTCGGGACGGACCTCCCGCAGGGCGTGGACGAGGAACTGGTTGGCGGTCTGATCGCCCGCCTTGCCCAGCGCCTTGGGGCTGAACAGCCCCGAAGCCCGCACGTTGATCAGGATCCGGCCCGCGACCTCGGCGAGGTGCGCGGCAAGATCGCCATCGCTCATCGCCTCGCTCATGGGATCAGCCTCGCGATGATGAGGTCGGCCGCCTCGTCCGCCGTCAGCGACGTGGTGTCGATGCGGATTTCCGGATCCTCTGGCGGCTCATAGGGGCTGTCGATGCCGGTGAAGTTCTTGAGTTCACCCGACCGCGCCTTCTTGTAGAGACCCTTGACGTCGCGCGCCTCTGCTTCGGCGAGTGGCGTGTCGATATGCACTTCGACAAACTCGCCCGGCTGCATCATCTGGCGCACCATTTCGCGTTCCGAACGGAAGGGCGAGATGAAGGCGGTGATGACGATCAGACCCGCGTCGGTCATGAGCTTCGCAACCTCGCCAACGCGGCGGATATTTTCCACACGGTCGGCATCGGTGAAGCCCAGGTCCTTGTTGAGGCCATGGCGGACATTGTCCCCGTCGAGCAGGAAGGTGTGGCGGTTCATCCGCGCCAGCTTCTTTTCGACAAGGTTGGCGATGGTCGACTTGCCCGCGCCAGACAGGCCCGTGAACCACAGCACCGCAGGCTTCTGGTTCTTGAGGCCCGCATGGAATTCGCGGGTCACATCGGTCGCCTGCCAGTGGACATTCTGCGCCCGCCGCAGCGAGAAGTGCAGCATGCCGGCAGCCACGGTGGCGTTGGTGATCTTGTCGATCAGGATGAAGCCGCCGAGCGTGCGGTTCTGCTCATAAGGCTCGAACACGATCTGCTTGTCGGTCGACAGGTTCGCGACACCGATGGCGTTCAGGTCCAGCGTCTTGGCCGCCAGATGCTCCATCGTGTTGACGTTCACCTGATATTTGGGTTGCTGCACCGTCGCGGTGACGGTCTGCGTCCCCACCTTCAGCCAATAGGGACGGCCGGGCAGCATTTCCTCGTCCGCCATCCAGACGATGGTCGCTTCGAACTGGTCGGCGGCCTGGGGCGGATTGTCGGCGAGCGCGATGACGTCGCCGCGCGAGCAGTCGATCTCATCGGCGAAGCAGATGGTGACGGACTGACCCGCGACGGCCTGCTCCAGATCGCCATCCAGCGTGACGATGCGGGTGACGGTGCTGGTCTTGCCCGAAGGCAGCACGCGCACGGCGTCGCCCGGCTTCACCGTGCCGGTCGCGATCAGGCCGGAAAAGCCGCGGAAGTCGAGGTTCGGGCGGTTCACCCACTGCACCGGCATGCGGAATGGCTTTTCCGCGTCGGTCGCGCTGTTGACCTCAACGGTCTCCAGATGCGTGATGAGCGACGGACCTTTGTACCAGGGCGTGTTTTCCGAGGGGCCAGTGATATTGTCGCCCTTGAAGCCAGAAATCGGCATGGGCACGAAATGCTGGATGCCGATGGAGCGCGCGAATTCGGTATAGTCCTTGACGATGCCGTCGAAGACCGCCTGGTCATAATCGACCAGATCCATCTTGTTCACCGCCAGCACGATATTCCGGATGCCGATCAGGTGCGCCAGATAGCTGTGACGCTTGGTCTGCGTCAGCACGCCCTTGCGCGCGTCGATCAGGATGACGGCGAGATCAGCGGTCGAAGCGCCGGTGACCATGTTGCGCGTATATTGTTCATGGCCAGGGGTGTCGGCGACGATGAACTTGCGCTTTTCGGTGGCGAAGAAGCGATAGGCGACGTCGATCGTGATGCCCTGTTCACGCTCGGCGGCGAGGCCGTCGACGAGAAGGGCGAAGTCGATCTCCTGCCCCTGCGTGCCTACGCGCTTGCTGTCCGCCTCCAGCGCTGCCAGCTGATCCTCGAAGATCATCTTGCTGTCATAAAGCAGACGGCCGATCAGCGTGGACTTGCCATCGTCCACCGATCCGCAGGTGATGAAACGCAGCATCGTCTTGTGCTCATGCACCTTCAGATATTCGTCGATATCCTCGGCAATGAGGGCGTCGGTCTTGTAAATGGGTTCGTCGAGAGTGTCGGTCATGTCATCTGTCCCGTCATCCCAGTGCAAGCTGGGATCTCGTTGATCTGGTTAAGAGGGTTCACGCGGAGCCGCAGAGACGCAGAGAGGCCGCGCACGCGGCGAAGCCGCATTGCCGGACAAGTCGCAGCATCAGGCCGCACCATGGTCAAAAGGAAAACGCCTGCGGCTTGATGCAGCCCCTCCGCGTCTTCGCGTCTCCGCGTGAGCAAAGATGGGCGCACCGCCGCCATCAGAAGTAGCCTTCCTGCTTCTTCTTCTCCATGCCCGCGCCACCCGCGTCCTTGTCGATGGCGCGGCCCTGGCGTTCGGATGTGGTGGTCAGCAGCGTTTCCTGAATGACTTCCGGCAGCGTCTGCGCGTTGCTCTCCACCGCGCCGGTCAGCGGATAGCAGCCGAGCGTCCGGAAGCGGATCGAGCGCATCACCGGCTCTTCGCCCGGCTTCAGCGGGAAGCGCTCGTCGTCCACCATCAGCAGCATGCCGTCACGCTCGACCGTGGGCCGTTCCTGCGCGAAGTAAAGCGGCACGATCGGCACATTGTTGAGGTGGATATATTGCCAGATATCCAGCTCGGTCCAGTTGCTGATCGGGAAGACGCGGATGCTCTCACCCTTGTTCTTCTTGGCGTTGTAGAGGTTCCACAGTTCAGGACGCTGGTTCTTCGGGTCCCAGCCGTGCGAAGCAGTGCGGAAGGAGAAGATGCGCTCCTTGGCGCGGCTCTTTTCCTCGTCGCGGCGCGCGCCGCCGAAAGCTGCGTCGAAGCCATAGAGGTCGAGCGCCTGCTTCAGACCTTCGGTCTTCCACATGTCGGTGTGCAGCGGGCCGTGGTCGAACGGGTTGATCCCCCGCTCCTTCGCCTCAGGATTTTGATAGACCAGCAGTTCCATGCCGCTCTCCCGCGCCATGCGGTCGCGCAGGTCGTACATCGCCTTGAACTTCCAGGTCGTGTCGACGTGGAGCAAGGGAAATGGCGGCGGCGAAGGATAAAATGCCTTGCGGGCGAGATGCAGCATCACGGCGCTGTCCTTGCCCACGGAATATAGCATGACCGGCTTTTCAGCCTCAGCCACAACCTCTCTCAAAATATGAATGCTCTCCGCTTCCAGGCGCGCCAGGTGGGTGAGCGTGTTATTGTCTGTCATCGTCTTTTCCAGCCTTTCGCCGATCCAGATGACAGAAGGTGCGAATCATCAAACCTCCCAAATGGGAGAGCTTCATTTTCTCTCGCAAAAGTCAGGCCCGGCGCGCTTTTGGCCCCAGGGATTGCAGATCCGCCTCGTAGCCCGAAATGATACGTTCCAATGTAACCCGGTAATCACCGAGGATCGCTGGCAGCGGATCCCATTCATTCTCGTCTTCGGCGATCAGTTGAGCGAGTCCTTCTCTCCGCATCATGCTGATTGCAGCGCCAATCACGACCTGGTTGACTTCGATATATGCGTTAACTGCCAAATTCGCAGGAAGGCCTCTGTTTTCCAGCATCATGAGCACCCTTGCAGAATAGTCGAACGAATGCTGCTCAGGTTCTTTGGCCATCAAATTGGTGATGAGTTGAGGCAGGGATTGAAACAGCCGATAGGTAATCGTGGCATGCTCGCGCAATATTTCTTGCCAACTCTGCCCTTCATCCTTGATCAGTGCCTGCCCGACAAGGCGCTGCGCCACGAGTTCAAGCAGATGCTCGCGGCCACGGACATAGCCATATAATGTTGCGACGCCGGTATTCAGCTTTTCGGCGACCAGACTCATTTCCAGCTTGGCGATGCCCACTTCGCAAGCGGCATCGACAATCGCTTCCAGCGTCAGTCTTCGGGGACGCCCTACCGTCCGTTTCGACTGCCTAGGCATGCCGCTCTCCAACTCCATTTCAGAGCGATTCTAACGCTCCTGCCGATATTGACAACGCTTCCCGTCGGCCCAGACCGAACCGGTTGATCTAAGGATAGATTATATCGATTGCTTCATCCCGCCGGTCTGGCGTGTCTGCACGCCATCGCACAGAACCGGTCGGCCGTTCAAGCCGCCGCCGCACCCGACCTTCATTGCTGCCCTCATGAAATATGTTGACCGCGTCTTCCACCTGCCGGTCGCTAATGGTCATGCGGTCGCGCTGGCGCAGATAGTCGCCCCAAGTCGGACAGTGATAATGTTCCGTCCAAAGCGCAGGATCGGCGATGTCGCGCGCCACTGACCAGCCAAAGGCACCGCTACGCAGGCGAGCACTGCGCAGCTTCTGCACGGCCGCGTAGAAATCGCGAGCCTTGTCAATATCGACCCTGTAATCGATCTCCACGATGATCGGCCCACTTCGCGGCGTCAGCGCCAACCCGACCTGCGGTTGATGGGTGAGGATGCTTTCTTCCAGGCCGTCAGGCAGCGATGGGGCAAGTGGAATGATGAGGCCCAGCAGCGCGCTCAACATCATAGCCGCTCCCGACAACATCATCGCTTCACCAGTGCCGAATGCACTGGCGACCGATCCCCAAATCCACGCCCCCAGCGCGAGCCCGCCCGTCAATGCCGAGCCGTAGCAGGCAAGCGCGCGCGCCGTGACCCAGCGAGGTGCAGACATTTGAACCGCGACGTTGAACTGCGCGACCAGGATCATCCAGGCTGCTCCGGCGATCATCAATGCAGTGCAGGTGAGAAGCGTATTGCCGCTGACTCCCGCGAGGAGGATCATGGCGCCGAGCAGCAGGGACAGAGACCGGGCAGCCTTTTCCGGCCGCAATCTTTGACGGACAAAATCAAGTCCGGCAGCCCCCAACACAGCGCCTACGCCATAGGCGCCCAGCAGCAGTCCATAGGTGCTCGCCGTGCCCTGCAGCAGGTCCTTTGCGATGAGCGGCGTCAGAGCCGACACGGATGCCCCGGCAAGCCCTACGACATGGGTGCGGATGAGCACCACGCGGATGGATGGTGCGTGAAGTGCGTAGCGGACGCCCGATATGATCGCCCGGTCGATCCGCTCCGGCGGCAAGCGCGAAGGCTTATGCTCTCGCTGCCAAAGCAGGAAGGCGATGATCAAGGGGAGGTAGAAGACGGCATTGGCCGCGAAGGCGGCCATCGCTCCAAAGGCAGCCACGATGATGCCGCCGATCGCCGGACCGAAGCTGCGGGCAACATTGTAGCTGATCGTTCCCAGGGCAATGGCTGCAGGAAGATGTTCGCCGCTCACCTGCTCGCCGATCGATGCCTGCCATGCAGGCCCGAACAGAGCGACCCCTGCCCCGATCAGAAAACAGAAGAGCAGCAATGTCCAAGGAGAGAGCAACCCGGCGCCCGCAAGCAGCGTCAGTCCCACGGCCATCAAGGACGCGAATATGAGCCCGGCCAGCGCCACCTTGCGCCGGTCGAACATATCCGCGATCGCCCCAGCGGGGAGCGCCACCAGCATCAGGGGCAGCATGAGGGCGGTCTGCACCAGCGCCACCATCTGTGGCGATGCACTGAGCCGCGTCATCAGCCAGGCAGCACCGACGCCTTGGATCAACTGGCCGAAATTCGAAAAGAGGCTGGCGATCCAGATGGTGCGATAGGTCCGCTGCCGCAGTGGTTCCAGCAGGGTGAAGCGCCCTGCCGGGGTTGGCACTGTATCAGCCATGGTTCCGGCCTTGTCGCTCATCCCTATTCCCGTTTCCTGTGCTGAACCCGGTTCGCATGGCTGCTTGAACGAAATCGCGCTGACCGTCCTGGACTTTTCTAGCGCGGCGCGCGTCCTGCATCTTCGCTATCAGGTCCGGCGGAACTTGGGTGGGCGTTTTTCGAAGAAAGCGGCGAAGGCTTCCTGAGCTTCTTCCGACTCCAGCATCTGCTCGAAAAGCCGCGCTTCCTCGTCGATGCGATCAAGCAACAGCGCCTGATCACCCTTCAACAGACGCCGAGTGGCGGCCAAGGCCAAAGGCGGCTTTTGCATGAGAGCGGATGCCTTTGCGCGAGCATGCTCGACCAGTTCGCTGCCGTTTATGACAGCCGTTACCAAGCCCGCGCGATCTGCCGTTTCGGCGTCCATCGGTTCGCCCAACAACAACATCGCCGCCGCCTTCGCATAGCCCAGGGTGGCAGGCGCGAGCAGGCTTGAGCCTGCTTCCGGCACGATGCCGAGATTGACGAAAGGCATGATGAAACGAGCGTCGGGCGCTGCATAGACAAGGTCGCAGTGGAACAGCATCGTCGTGCCCACGCCCACCGCCAGTCCCTGGACGGCGGCGACCAGCGGCTTGTCGAAGCTTGCGATCGCGCGGATGAAGGCGAATGCCGCGGCGCCGCCCTGCGGGCCTTGCGTGAAGTCTTTAAGGTCATTGCCCGCGCAGAAGGCGTCTCCCTTTCCCGCGATCAGGACCGCGCCGATATCCTTCCGCGCCGACGCATCGGCAAGGGCGGCTGTCATGCTGTTGTACATGGCCGCGGTCAGCGCATTCTTCTTGTCCGGGCGATCGATATGGATTTCCAGGACGCCGTCCCGTTCGATGATACCGATCTCGTCGCTCATGTCAGTCTCCATTTCCAGACTGTCCACTAATCGGCGAATTGGCCCGGCGTCTATTCTTTTCCCGCCAGACTGCCTACAGCCACAGGGATGAGCCGTCTTCGGGAAATTGCCGACCCATTCCTCATGCTGCTGATTGCGATGGTGGCGCTTGCCTCCTTCATGCCCGCGCGGGGAGAGGGCGCGCATGTCGTCGGGATATTTGCGGACGCGGGTATCGTACTCCTGTTCTTCCTGCACGGCGCGAAGCTGTCACGTGACGCGATCTGGAACGGCGCGAAGGCGTGGAAGCTGCATCTGGCGACGCTGGGAACGACATTTGCGCTGTTCCCGCTGATCGGGCTGGCGACGCAGCAGGTGGAGGCGATCCCAGTTCAGATGCGGGCGGGATTGCTGTTCCTGACGCTGCTGCCATCGACGGTGCAGTCGTCGATCGCTTTCACGGCGATTGCCCGCGGGAATGTCGCGGCGGCGGTGGTGAGTGCGTCCTTTTCCAACCTTTTGGGCATCGTGCTGACGCCGTTGCTGGTGGCGCTGTTGATGCAGAAGGCGGCGGGAGGCGCAGGCAGTCTGATTTCCCTGTCGGCGATCGAGGGGATCGTGCTGCAATTGCTCCTGCCCTTCCTGCTCGGTCATCTGGCGCGGCCGTGGATTGGCGGCTTCGTGTCGCGGCACAAGGCTATGCTGGGACGGGTGGATCGGGGATCGATCCTGCTGATCGTCTACTCCGCATTCAGCGCGGCCGTGGTCGAGGGACTGTGGCACAAGGTTTCGCGTGGTGAATTGATGCTGATGGCGCTGTTGTCGATCGCTATTCTGGCAGTGGTGCTGCTGTTTACCTGGGGACTGGGAAAACTGCTGGGACTGTCGCGGGAAGATGCGGTGGTGTTGCAGTTTTGCGGGTCGAAGAAGAGTCTGGCGACGGGGGTGCCAATTGCGGGGGTTCTTTTTCCGGCAAGTGCGGTGGGACCGATATTATTGCCGGTCATGCTGTTCCATCAGATTCAGTTGATGGTTTGCGCGGGATTGGCGCGGCGGTATGGAAGTCGTGAAGGAAGTAGTGAATTAAAAGAGTTTTGAGGAGAACCCTCCCCCCGCCAACCGAGTTGTTGTACATATGTATAAATATGACGCGGTCATTATCGGGGGTGGGCATAACGGGCTGGTCTGCGCATTCTACCTGGCGCGGGCGGGGTACAAGGTGCGGATACTGGAGCGGCGCGGCATAATCGGCGGCGCTGCGGTGACGGAAGAGTTCCACCCCGGCTTCCGCAATTCCGTCGCGAGCTACACCGTCAGCTTGCTGCATCCCAAGGTGATCAAGGACATGGCGCTCGCCGATCACGGCTATCGCGTGATCGAGCGGCCGATCGCCAATTTCCTGCCGCTGCCCGACGGACGCTATCTGAAAGTGGGCGGCGGGCTGGAAAGGACGCAAGGAGAGTTCGCCAAGTTCAGCAAGAAGGATGCGGCCGCCCTTCCCCATTACCAGGCAACGCTGGAGAGGATCGCGGACGTGCTGCGCGGGCTGATGCTGGAGACGCCGCCCAATGCGGGCGACGGGCTGCCGATGCTGATCGCGGCCCTGTCGCAGGGCAAGCGGGTGGCGGCACTGCCGCTGGAGGCACGGCGCGACCTGCTGGACCTGTTCCTGAAATCCGCCCGCGCGTTCCTGGATGGCTGGTTCGAAAGCGATCCGGTCAAGGCGGTCTTCGCCTTCGACGCCGTGGTCGGCAACTACGCGTCCCCCGACACGCCCGGCAGTGCCTATGTCCTGCTGCACCATGTCATGGGACAGGTGAACGGCAAGAAGGGTGCGTGGGGCCATAGCGTCGGCGGCATGGGCGCGATCACGCAGGCGATGGCGCGGGTCGTAAGAGCGATGGGCGTCGAGATCAGCCTGGAAGCGCCGGTCGAGCATGTGCTGGTGGACGGCGGGCGCGCCGTGGGCGTGCGCCTGGAAAGCGGCGAAGAGGTCATGGGCGCGGCGGTGATCGCCAATGTCGGACCCAAGCTGTTGTACGAACAGATGATGAATCCCGCCGACCTGCCGCAAGACTTCCGCAAGCGCATGCGCAACTTTAAAGTGGGGTCGGGCAGTTTCCGCATGAATGTCGCCCTGTCGGCACTGCCCGATTTTTCCTGCCTGCCCGGCAAGGGCGAACATCTGGAAGCCGGGATCATCATCGCGCCGGACATGGACTATATGGACCGCGCCTTTTCGGACGCGAAGACAGACGGATGGTCTCGCGCGCCGATCGTCGAAATGCTGATCCCGTCGATCATCGACGACAACCTTGCCCCGCCGGGATGCCATGTCGCAAGCCTGTTCTGCCAGCAATTTGCGCCGCAATTGCCCTATGGACGAAGCTGGGACGATGCTGGGCAAGCAGCGGCGGACGATGTCATCGCCACGATCGATGATTATGCGCCGGGCTTTGCCGCGTCGGTGATCGCGCGAGACATATTGTCGCCGCTCGACCTTGAGCGGAAGTTCGGCATGGTCGGCGGCGACATCATGCACGGCGCCATGACGCTGGACCAGTTGTGGGCGGCAAGGCCCGTGCTGGGCCAGGGCGCATATCGCGGACCTGTCGAGGGTCTTTACATGTGCGGCGCGGGCACGCATCCGGGCGGAGGCGTGAGCGGCGCGCCGGGACATAATGCGGCGCGCGCCGTGCTGAAGGACAAGGCGCTGGGTGGCCGGCTGTGGCAGCGGCGGAGCATTTGACGCGGCTTGAGGCGATCAGGAGTCGTCCGGGACGCCCGGGAATCACCGTGGCGGAGAGAGGATCGGAAGGTCCGAACGGGCCAGGAGCGCTCTTTAACCCCCGGATTAGGTCGAATCCGGCATGAAAATGTCGGTTAATCGGCAAAAACCCCTCTAGTTGCGGGCGATAAGACAGGTTAAGACCCGTCGTCCACGAAAGGGAGACGATCGATGAACAATACCGAACTCGCCGAAGCAGTTGCAGCCGAGCATGGCCTGACCAAGGCCGACGCCCGCAAATATGTGGACGGCGTGTTTGCCGCTATCGCTGGCGCCGCTGCCAAGGGTGACGAAGTTTCGCTGAGCGGCTTTGGGAAGTTCAAGGTCAAGGACCAGCCGGCTCGTGAAGGCCGCAATCCTTCGACTGGCGCGACCATCCAGATCGCAGCGTCGAAGAAGCTGACCTTCACCCCCGCCAAGGCGGTCAAGGATCAGCTGAACGGCTAATAGGCCAGGCACTCGTCCGGACAGGATGCGTGCCGGATATGTTACGATTGCATGACTTGCAATCGAACTGCCGATCTAAACAATTGTCAGGAGGGGGCCGCGGCGGCAAATGCCGCCCTGCCTTTCAGGCATCCTCTCCTAAAAACTCATTAGGCCGGTCCTTCGGGATCGGCCCTTTTTTTTGCCGTCTTCGGGAAAAGCGGGATCATTGTCCCGCCAATAGGGTTTAGCCGCGATAGACCGAACGGCACCGCGTAATGCTTCCGCTGTTCGATCCTGGGGGATGCTCGCCCAAGTTATTGCAGGCCGTAAACCATTCCGCGCAGCCGGAAATCAGAGGCGCTTCCCGTGCAGCAATGCATAGGATGATTACAGGCCCAATTCTAAGCTGAAGCATGTTCAATCACTATGCTTGCTTGCCGCGTCAACAATTCGGCGGGCAAGATGAGCAGTCTTGTGAGGCGGCCATGGGCGCAAAACATCTGAATCGTCCATCATAGGGACAGATATCGTGAGACTAAAAGAGCAAAGCTTATTTACATTTGAATTGAAAGCGCGCAGAAGGTCGCCCCAGTTATTCGGTGTGGAGAAGCGTACCAATGTCTGAAGAATCGCAGCCCGACATCACGACGCTCACAGTTCAGCTTTTGAGTGCGTTTGTCTCCAACAATTCGGTTACGAGCGAAGGGCTGGCCGAGCTTATCCGTACGACGCGGATCGCCTTGACTGAAGATCCGGCGGCGGATGCTAACGAAGCGCAGGCGGCGACTTACACGCCCGCGGTTTCCGTCCGCAAAAGCCTGTCTTCGCCTGATCACATCCTGAGCATGATCGATGGCAAGCCTTACAAGACGCTGAAGCGTCATCTGGCGACGCATGGCCTGTCGCCCGATGAATATCGCGAGCGCTATAACCTGCCCAAATCCTACCCGCTGGTCGCGCCGAGCTATTCCGAAGCCCGCCGCGCGGTTGCCACGCGTCTGGGCCTTGGCCGCAAGCCTGCCGCCGCCAACGGTGGAGAGAAGGCCGCAGCACCCAAGCAGGCAGACGCCGCAAAGGCCGCTCCCAAGGCTGCAGCCGCAGACGCTGGCGACAAGGCTCCCGCGCGCAAGCCTGCCAAGCCCGCAAAGGCAGCGGCAAAGCCCGCCGCCAAGGCTTCGCCCGCTAAGGCTGCCGACGCGGCCGGTGGCGCAGAGCCCAAGGCCGCCAAGGCGCCGCGCAAGGCACGTGCCAAGGCAGCTCCGGCTCCGGCCGAAACCAACAGCTGAGATAGCGTCGTTCAAATCTTCCGGCATGTGCCTTTTAAGGTGCTGCCGGGAGGTTGAAAGAAATGGATATGAGGCGCGGTGCTGATGAGCATCGCGCCTTTTTTCTTGGCTATCGATGGTGGTGGGTCAGCGTTGTTCGAATTTTGGTAGCGACGGGCTCGGCAGGCGCGGCGAGGAACTGGCATTAGAGCGTTTGCACGTGCCCCTTCTCCCCTCTGGGAAGAAGGATATGGAGCCTTGGCGGCGGAGCCGCTTAGGTGGAGTTGGATGAGGGGGAAGGAGCCGCATATCCTCTCTTCTTCGCTCCCCCCTCTCCAAGTTCGCCTAGCTGCTGGCGCAGCAAGGCTTCCTATCCTCTCCCCTGAAGGGGAGAGGAGAAGTGAGGTGCTCTGCCGTCATTCATGTTGCTCGTATAATTGAACATCATGATAAATATTGAGCAGTGCAATTTATTGCTGAAGGAACTTAGGCCTTTGGCTGAACTCAACCCAGTTCAAGTGATTTGTCCGCGACGATCGTGATGCCGACAATTATTCTCTTGGCTTGAAGACCTATGATCGCAGCTAATGCCGCAGTCCTGATCTGCTTTTCCGGGACTTAACTCTGCGTAGCGGTAACGTGCGCGGTGATATGGCCGACGCGATGGATCAGTTCGGCGGGATCGGTCAACTGGAGCCGACCCGCGCGCAGGACGACCTCACCACGGCGGCGTAATTGCTGAAGCGTGCGGTTGACATGGACCGGGGTGAGGCCGAGCGTGTCGGCAAGGGCGCTTTGCGTCAGGGGCCATGCGAAGCCGCCGTCGCTCACAAGACCGCACAGCGTCAGACGGTCACGCAGTTCCAGCATGAGATCGACCACCCGCTCTTCCGCGCTGAAGCGGCCGAGGCGCGTGATCTGTGCCAGCAGATAGGCCTCGTCGAGCGCGTGGCTGACATGATAGGCTTCTTCGAGCGACGGGGAGCCCGGGGACGGCGCCGCGCAAACGGTCAGCGGGCTCAGCGCCACGATGGTCGATACCGACAAGGGGCGGCTGTGGCGGCAATTGCCGATGAGGTCTCCGGGCAGCAGGAGGCTCATGATCTGCCGCCGCCCGTCGGTGAGGAAGCGGACGCGCGCGGCCCAACCGCTAAGGATCAGCAGCGGATTGGCGATCGGCGCACCTTCGGCGAGCAGTTCGCGCGCAGGCCTGAGCGCGCGGCTGCGCAGGGCGGCATCGGCAAGGGCAGCTCGCGCGGACGGATCGAGTGGAGCCAGCGCGGCCAGCCTGCGGATCGCCGGATGCGCTGGGTCGGCAAGGCGGGAGAAGGCGGTCATGTCTGATCGGCCGGACTGAGGGCCGTCAATTCATTGATCAACTGCGCCATTGCAAACGGCTTCCCGAGCCGGGGCACTTCCCGATAGGCGGGCGGGAGAGCCCATTCGTCATAGCCGGTCAGAAAGGCGAAGGGCACCGAGCGATCGCGCAGCCTGTTTGCCAGCGGATAGCTGTGTTCGCCGTCCAGATTGACGTCCAGCAGGGCAAGATCGAAATCTTCCTCGACCAGCATCTGCGCGGCTTCCAGCGTGCCCGCCGGGCCGACGACGATCGCTCCCACATCAGTAAGCGCGCGCTTGAGATCGGCAGCGATCAAATATTCATCCTCGATGACAAGGATGCGTTTGCCAGCGAGATTTTGGGTCATCGGCCGTCCTCCCCTGCCAGGATGTTGGAGCCGCTGTCATCGTCATGGATGACGAGCGGCATGGTGATGCGGCAGCAAATGCTGCCGTTTATCAATTGCGTGCTGGTGGGGCCCCCGAGCTGGCGGGGCAAAGCTTCCTCGATCAATTCCCGTCCGAACCCTTCTAGCGCTGGTCTGACCGGAACTGCCGGTATTCCCCGTTCCCGCCATCTAAGGTCGAGAATGGGATCGGCACTATCATCCATGTTAACAAGCCAAGGAATATCGCGCCTTGGCGAAGAGTCAGCGCCGCAGATGCGCGGCAAAGGCCCGGGCAGGCCGCTTTCCGCCTGCAACGGATGAGCGCGTCTTTCGGAAATGCCGGTCCGCATGCCGCTGACCTCCAATAGTGCCCGCCGCCTTTCCTCCCCGAACGAGAAACACGGATAGTGCCTTAAGCTATGCGTGAGCAGAAGGGAAACAATGGGGAAGAGGATTGGCTCCCGCCCGTCGCGGCATAATCGACGGGTTAACCCAAAGCAGGGCCAGACAGGTGAAGGGCCGATTTGTGCAGCGCAAAAATTTTGCTTGCAGCCTGGGATGATCGATGACAGCTTCATCCCAGTCGGAGCAGGGACGCTTCAACACGAAGGCCGGACCGCCAATGATGGTAGGGACCAGCCAAGATCCAGCAGGATCGATATCGGCAAGGACGCCGCCCGAACTGGTCAACAGGCCAGCTCAGGCGGCTTTTTTTGTTTCTGACGCGGACGCGAAGGCACGCTGCGAGCTTCCGGAGTCAGGCAAGCTACAGAGGGGGAAGAATGGGTGGATTGAAGATTTTGCTCGGGGCGTCCGCGTTGGCGGCGGGTGGAGCGCCAGCCCTGGCGCAGGATATGGTGCTCAAGCCGATCGTCGAAGCGCGGTTGCGTTACGAGACGGTTGATCAGGACGGCCCACTGCCGTTGACCAGCAGCCGGGACGCTGATGCCGTCACCATGCGCTTGCGGGCTGGCGGGGAATTGTCCAGGGGGCCCTTCGCCTTTCTGGCTGAAGGCGAAGGGACGCTGGCGATTGACGAGCATTATAACAGCGGGGTGAACGGCAAGACACTCTACCCGCTGGTGCCCGACCCCCAGACCGTCGAGTTGAACCGGCTGCAACTGCAATATCGCACCAAGCCGTTGGTCGTGACGCTTGGCCGCCAGCGCATCAACCTCGATGACCAGCGCTTCGTAGGCTCTGTCGCATGGCGCCAGAATGAGCAGACATTCGATGCCCTGCGTGTCGAATATATGGGGATAAAGAACCTGAAGGTCGACATGACCTATGCCATAGCCGCGAGAACCATCTGGGGCATCGACGGCGGCAAGTTCGGGGCGGTCAACCGGCCTACCGAAATTGAGGGCGACGATGTCTTCCTGAACGTCTCCTACAAAACGAAGTTCGGAACGCTGACCGGGTTCGCCTATCTTATCGATGAAGATGAGCCCGTGGCGGCGCTGCTGCGCAACAGCAGCCAGACCTATGGCGCGCGCTTTACAGGAGCGGTGCCCATCGCACCGAAGGTGAAGCTCAACTATTTAGCCAGCTACGCGCGGCAGAGCGATTATAGCAAGAACCCGATAGACTATAAGGCCGATTATTTCGCGGCAGAAATGGCGGTGGACGTCGCTTCATTGCGGCTGACCGGCGGATATGAACTGCTGGGTGCCGACGGCGGGGCAAAGGGAGTAGCGGGCGGCTTTGCCTTTCAGACGCCCTTTGCGACCCTGCACAAGTTCAACGGATGGGCCGATAAATTCCTGACCACTCCGGGAAGCGGCATTCAGGATTATTATGGCGGGATCGCCTATACCGTGCCGAAGATCGGGACATCAGGACCGCTGGTCGCGTCCTTCATCTATCATCATTTCAGCAGTGACCGGTTTTCGATCCATTATGGCGACGAATATAATGCCCAGCTTGCGTTGAAGATCGACAAGCATCTCAGCGCACTCGTCAAATATGCAGATTATCAGAGGAAGGGGATCAGCAGCTTTGCCGGTGATGCTGACACCAGGAAGTTCTGGGCACAGCTGGATTATGCCCTCTGAACAGCTTGCATATGCAGGGCGGCCCGGTGAAATTCACCGGGCCGCCCATGGCCATGATCAGAAGCTGACCTTGACGTCACCGCCAAACGTGCGCGGCTTCTTGTAGGAGCCCGCGCCGAAGCCGAGCCCGCCGAAATCGATGCCGAAATCAAGGTTGCGTTGATTGGTCAGGTTTGCGCCCCAGAGACCAACATCGATTTTGGCGTTTCCGGCCTGAATATCAGACAGCGAGATGCGAGCGCTCAGATCATAGTCGGGCCGCGAGCTGACTTCGCGGTTGAAGGGATTGACCCGGTCGAGCGCAAAGAAATAGATGCGGCTGCGATAGGCAAGGTCGCTGCGCAGCATCAACGTGCCGATGCCCACATCTACCGAATATTGGCCGCCGATGCGCGCGTTCCACTTGGGCGTTTGCGACAAGTGCGCTTCATCCCCCACGTTGATCAGCTGGTTGAACGTCGGGGATGTGAAGTCCGGATCGCGGTACAGATATTCCTTGAAATCCGGGTGGACATAGCCGACCGAACCGTCGATTTGCAGCCCGGCGAAGGGAATGGCCGTCGCTTCCGCCTCGAACCCGCGGAACCGCGCTGAACCAGCATTTGAAACGACCGACGTGGCGCCACCGCTTCCGCTCTGGAACTGCTGGATTTGCAGGTTGGAATAGTCGGTCTGGTAGACGGACAGGTTGAGTCTGAGATGACGGTCGAACAGTTCCGACTTCAGGCCAAGTTCGTAGGCCGTCACCTTTTCCGGCTTGTAGGTCGTCAACTGTCCTTGAGGGTTTTGCGGATCGATGCCGCCTGAACGATACCCTGTCGATACGCGCGCATAAGCCATGATGTCCGGCGTGAAGCGATAGTTGACCGAACCCAGCCAGGAAATATTGTCGTTGTTGACCACAGTGGCCGCGGTCAACGTCGGCAGGTCCGTGCGCTGCAACGTCTTGCGATCCTGCGTGTAGCGTGCGCCACCCGTGATTTCTAGCTTGCCGTCGAGCGCCGAGGGTTTCCAGCTCGCCTGGCCGAATATGGCGGCGGACTCCGACGTCGCCCGGAAGCCCAGGGTGGGCGTCAGGTTGATGCCGATGAGGCCGCCGGGCGTGAGTTGCGGGTTGGCCAGGATGTTGGCAGCCGTCGTCGCAGGAACACCGAAGGCTTCCAGGAAGGCCGTCGGCGCGACAAGCGTCAGTGCCTGGCGGTTGTTCTGCGACGCCTTTTCGTAGAAATAATAGACGCCTGCCACATAATTCAGGTCGCCCGATGAGCCGAGCGCCTGAAATTCCTGGCTGAACTGCCATTGTTTCTGCGGCGCGTTGTTGCCGTTGTAGAGGCCGACATCGGCCACGGTCACGCCAGTGGGCGAAGCCGGATCGAAATCAACGACCGGCCCGCGCAGATAGCCGTTGCCATCAAGCGTCAGGATGGTGTCCTGCCAGAAGCGGCGGTAGCCGGTGATCGACTTCAGCGTCAGTTCGTCGATCGGCTCATAGGCTATGGTAAGCGAATGGCCGTAAATGCGCGACTTGGCACCATAGCGCAAATTGCCAAAGCGATCGACGAAGCCGTCCTGCAGCCCCGGATTGATCCGGTCCGGGCTGATGAGAAATGGATCGCCTCCGAAATTGGGGGACTGGCTGAAATAGTTGAAGACATTGGGCGTCGCGGCCAGCAACTGGAAATAGGGCGCGGTGCCGGACCGGTAGTTGAAGTCGAAATTGTAATTAACCGTCACATTGCCGAGATCGGCTTCGACGCCTGCATATATAGCATCGCTGCGCAGTGCGCCGGGATCACGGCTGTCCGGGGTGTAAAGATTGTCGATATAACCGTCACGTTCACGATGCATGGCCGCGAGCGAAATCTTGATCGGCGACCCGCCGATGAAGCCGGTATCGACACGGCCACGGACAAACCAGTCGTCATAGCTCGCATAGCCGGCCTTTGCTTCCAGATGCATCTCATCTGTTGGCTTTTTGGTGACAAGCTGGATAGCACCGCCGATGGTGTTGCGGCCGAACAATGTGCCCTGAGGGCCGCGCAACACTTCGATCCGCTCCAGATCGACAAGGTCGAAGATCGCGCCCGCGGCGCGCGCAATGTAGACGCCGTCCAGATAGACGCCCACCGCCTGGTCGGTCGCCGCATCAGGCTGCTGATTGCCGACGCCACGGATGAACAAAGAAACGGCCGTCAGGCTGGTTGATTGTTGCAGAAGCGAAAGGTTGGGCGTGAAGCGCGGGACGCTTGTGACGTCGAGCACATTCTGCTGCTCCAAGAATTCGCCGGATAGAGCCGTAACCGAAACCGGGACCGTTTGCAGTCTTTCCTGGGTGCGACGCGCCGTAACGATGATGTCGGAAAGCCCGGTCCCATTTGGCTGCGCCTGGGCTTCCGCGCCCTGATTACCAGGAACTGCCGTTTCCTGGGCAAGAGCCGGTGAAGCCAGCACCATCGCCAGCACGCCGGATACAAATGATCGATTGATACCGCCCATTTCCTCATCCTCCCTGTCATGACACGCTATTTTATAGCTTTTTTGCCCTGCACATTGGCAGGCCATGTCTGATTATGGTTGCAGATTCGTACCAAATGCGGTTTTCGTCAACTATCTTCGTGGGTGATGCCGATTATTTCCCTGGGTGTGACAACTAGGCCAATCTGATCTCTTCAGTGTCGTCTGTGGATAACGCGGTCGGCAAAGCGGCTGATCGCGTCCTTTTTCACGGAAAGCTGGCTGATGTCCGATCCTTCCGCGACATAGCTCTCCATTTCCCACGGCGTCGGCATCCACGGGATCACGACCATATCGTTGATCCCATGCCCGGCGAGACGCTCTTCGCTACTTTCCAGCAGTGGTTCGATGAGGGATATGACAGGCGAAAAGCCGGATGCCGGCAATCCCATCTCTGTCCGAAGCGCCTGGAGATGTTGTACAATGGCGATCGTGTCGTCCACCGTGGCGGGCAATCCCAGCCAACCGTCATTGGCCGCCGCTCGCCGCAGTGCGGGTGCCGACTTTCCTCCGACCCAGATAGGCACCGGGCCGGGAGGCAAGGGGCGGAGCAGCACAGCGTCGAACCGGAAGAATTCGCCGTCATGGCTGACCGTTTCGCCCACCCAAAGCCTGCGGCAAATTGCCAGTATTTCGTCCAGGCGCCGACCACGCGATTTGAAGTCGACACCCGCGGCGTCATATTCTTCCTTCAGCCAGCCGGCGGATACGCCGCAGATCACGCGGCCGGACGTGTAGGCGGACGCGGTGGCGACCGCACGGGCGACCGTGAACGGGTCTCGTAAAGCGGCCAGGTAGATGTTCGTCGCCAGCCTCAACTCGCGCGTTTCAGCCCCCAGCAGCGTCAGCGTGATCCAGGGGTCGGGCCATGGCGCATCCATGGGCCAGAAGATCTCACCGGACTCGGTATAAGGATATGGCGTCTTGATCGAGGCTGGCATGATCAGATGATCGGCATAGGTAACACCGTGAAATCCGCAACTTTCCGCGTGTTGCGCCAGTGCGATCATCTGATCAAGCTCAGGCACCGCCATTATCGAGAGCCAGAAACGCATGCTTGCCTCCCCTTAAGTCAACAAAGCTTCGCCTGCCCTTGATGAACATAGGCGGTCAAAAGACCCTATACGCCATCTGGCGCATATTTTCGATTAGAAGCTTGGTTTAATATTCAAATGTCAGTTCAAGACCATAGGTGCGGGGGTCGCCAAAGATCGCGCTTGGCAGCCCTCCATTGAAATGGGCGATATAATATTCCTTGTCGGTCAGGTTTTTGCCGAAAGCCGACAGGCGCCAGCTACCGAAGCCAACCGGTATGTCCGACAATGTAAGCCGGGCATTAAGCAGGCCATAGTCGCCGATGACATAGCGGGGATCGGCGGTTGACGTCGACACCTTGCTCTTGAGGAAATAGTCGATGTTGGCGGTGAGCACGCCAATTGGCGTGTCAGGGAAGCGATATTCAAGAGATGTGGTCAGCGTATGTTTTGGAGCCTCCACGAAGGTGTAGCGCGACGTGATGTCATTGCCAGCTTGATCGAGGATTTGCTGGAACTTGGCGTCCAGATAGGCATAGTTGACCGAAAGGGTGAGTGCATCGATCGGCTGGGCGATCAAATCCAGTTCAAAGCCTTGGATGCGCGCCTTGCCCGCATTGAAGACATCGGTGATTGCGACGTTCGTCGGGTCCGACTGGATATTCGTTTGAATATCCTTGTAGTTCGACCGGAACAGGGCAAGGTTGGCCTGCAAGTGATTGTCGAGCCAGCTTGATTTGATACCCAGCTCGAAGGAATCGAGTGTTTCAGGGCCGAATCCTTCGTTGAAGCGTGCGATGCTGCTTGCGCGGATATTGTAGCCGCCCGTCTTATATCCTCGCGCATATTTGGCGTAGATATTGAGGTTTGCATTGGCGTTGTAGCCGATGACGAGGCTGGGGCTGATGTTCGAGAAATGATTGTCGCCTGCTCCGCGAGGCAGCACGGTGGGTGAACCCGTCGCAGGGACGATAGTCTGGTCGAGCGTCGCCTTGCGTTCGTCACGAGACCAACGCAGGCCGCCAGTCAGATACAGCCCCTCCATGAAGGCCGGACGCAATGTAGCCTGGCCGTACAGCGCATAAGCCCGGTTGTGGATCGTTGCGACCCGATCCATGCGGGGACGCCCGGTGATTGCGGAATAATCCGAGCTTTCGCCGTCCTCATCGAAATAATAGGCGCCGAGGACATAGTCCAGGCGGCGGTCAAAGGCGGAGCCGACAAGTTGCAGTTCCTCGCTCCACTGATCCTGCTTCTGGTCAAAACCAGTCAGGATCAAGGGAAATGGACCCGCCACCCCGGTCAGATAATTCTGATTGGTGATGCTGGCGAGCTTCCGGTAGCCGGTCAGCGACCTGAGCGTTACATCGTCAGCGACTTCCCAGCTGATGGTCAGATTATGCCCCTGCGAGGTGGCATCATTGGGCATGAGGTTTCGGACGAGCGGCGACCCTGCTGTCGGCCGATCCGCCATGCGGGGGTAGAAGGGCGCGGCAACCATGAAGACGGGCGTGTCGTTGATGTCGGAACGATCATAGGTGTACCGCAATTGCAGGGCGTCTGTCGGTTGCCACAGCACGGCCGCGCGATATGCGTCGCGGCGCTGATCACCCCAGCGGTCGACGCCAGTGCCGGGGTTGTCGACGAAGCCGTTTTTCTGGCTGTGCAGATAGCCCAGCTCCACCGCAAGCGTTTCTCCGACGGGAATATTGACGCGTGTGCGGGATCGGAACTGGTCGTAATTGCCGATGGCAAGAGTCTGCTTTGCAGAGAACTCCCCCAGCTCGGGCGCGCGCGTGATATAATTGATGGCGCCGCCTGTCGCGTTGCGTCCATAGAGCGAGCCTTGCGGTCCGCGCAGCACTTCGATCCTTTCGACCTCGGCGACTTCTGCGGACAGTCCCTGGTTGCGGGCGATGTAGATGCCGTCGAGATAGACGGCGACGCTGGGATCGACGGTGATCTGGTCGTCATTGTTGCCGATCCCGCGAATGAATACGCGAGCCGTTGTCGCGCTGTTCGGATGGGGGGTGACGGCAAGGCTGGGGACAAGGGTCCGCAGGTCGGTGATGTCGGCAATGCCCTTCTTTTCAATGTCGGCGCCGGTCATTGCCATCATCGAGATGGGCGTTTTCTGGAGGGATTCAGATCGTTTCTGTGCAGTAACGACGATCTCCTCGATACCCCCGCTTTGGACGGAGGCATCGTCCTGCGCGAAGGCGGGTGACGTGGCTGCGGCGAGGCACATTGCCAAAGCGCCGCGTGAGATGAAGCTGTTCATGTTAATTACTCCCCTTTAACGCGTAAAAGCGCGTATTTGTACGAAGTTGTTTCGTACTATCTAGCGTATGACGAGATTGATCGGTTGGAGGGTCAGGTCGAGAGCGCTGAAAATCTGCTTCAGCGCTGCCAAGCCTGGGCCCGTGATTGCGCCTGCTTTCACCAGTGCGTCCACCGTCTGATTGCCGGAAACCAGTTCCCCCAACGCATTCCGATCGAGCCGGACGACCGGCGCGCCGTCCGCCTTACCGCGGCGGAATTTCAGTGTGCTGTTGCGCAGTTCAAGCAGCCATGGGTCGCTTTCCCCGGCGATGGTCAGGGCGACGGTATGAGCGGCAGCTCCGGCGCGCTTGGGATCAACTTTGTAGCGGATTTGCTCAAGCATCAGCGCGACTGGCATCTTGCGGATATTATCCGGGTTCATGTAGCGCGCGGTCAGGCCTGCCTGTTGCAGCTTTCCTTCCAGTTCCAGTGCGCCCATCAGGTAGAAGCCGCGCCGGTTGCTATTATAGGTAGCGTAGCCGAGTTTGCGAAAGGCGGCTGCCTTCAGCCGTCGTGCCTCCATATCCTGATGATCAATGGCGATCAGCAGCGTCGCAAGCTCCGCCGCCCATTGCGCGTCCCCCTGTTCGAAAGCGCGGTTGGCGGCGGCGAGCACGGGTGTCCGCCCACCCATTAACGTCACCTCCCGCCGGGCCCGCTCCACACGTGGCGTGGGCGCAAGGTCGGTCGCATCGCCGGAGAACCAACTGATATAGCCGACATAATAACTGCGCGCCGCATCGGCGGCAGTGCCATAATATTCGGTGGTATAGGGCTCCGAGCGCAGCCAGTCGGGCAACGGCCCGAGAGCATCAGGCAAGTCGTCCTGCGTCATGCCTTTGTTGATCAGACGGATCGTCTGGTCATGGGTATATTGGATCGCATCTTCATAACGGGTCAGGAGCGCCTTGATCTGCGGCGCACCTTCCACGACCGGGCCGTGCATCGGCACCATCCAGGCCGCGCCATAGCGTTCCATCCTGCGCAACGCCTCGATCCAGCGGTTGGCGTCGCGCATCTTCGTGCCGCGCATCGAATGGAGATTGGGGAATGTCGGTCCCTGCACCTCATCGCCCGAAATCAGCACCTGATAGTCGGGAAGCCATGCCGCGATGTGCGACGCGGCCTCTCCCCCGGTGTGGAACAGGTGCAGCTTCACCCCGGCGATTTCAATGTCGCGCCCGCCATCCACATCGACGAACTGAGTGGGCGGGATGTAGGCGGACTCATTCTTCCCCGCCTTACCCAAAGCGCCGCAGCAGCCGACGTGAAAATCCTCTGCTTCCTTTCCTGCAAGGCTGAAGCCGAACATGTAGGCCGAGCGCGCGGCGACGATGGGCAGCGTGGCGACTCCTTCGTCGGAAAGCTCCTTCAGGAAATTCGAGGCCGCAAAGATCGGCACCTTTCCGCTGGCGACGTCGGCTGGCGGTACGAACACCCCCGCCCCGTTCACATGATCAGGATGATGGTGGGTGTAGATGATGGCCTTGATCGGCTTGGTGGAAATCTGCGCCCTGATCTTGGCCAGAGCGGCAGTCGCAACATCGCGATTCATGCCGGTATCGAGCAGGACGAGCCCATCGCTACCCTCTACCACGACGAGGTTCATGCCCTGAAATTCGATTTGCCAGACCGGCGTCTTTCCTACGCGGGTGACGCGTTCCTGGAACAGCCGGGCATGGGCGGTATAGTTGGATGGAGCGGAAAAGGGCACAGTGAGATCCGGCGCATGAGCGATCACCGGTGCGGCCATGCCCGCTAGCATGAGCGCCGAGAGCCCGCGCATGAGAGCTGCGCCACCCATCAAATGCAGCCTGCGAGCGACGCGCCGACGCGCGCCGCGGTCAAGGACCTCCACGGTCATATTCTCTCCTACACAGATATATTTGTTCGTTATGGCTGCTTGTACTGTACGAAACGCATCCGTACAAGATGCCAAAGCATAGGGAGTGGATGAAGGATGAGAAAGCGGTCAGGACTGAACTATAAAGCTGGATTTCTGGCACTTATGATGGGGGGCGCGGCGCCGCTCACGGCACAGAATGTGCTCCCGCGAGCGCCAGAACCCTTTCGGGGCAAGATCGGCGAAACCTATGCCGATTCGGCCCCGGCCTTTCCCAAAGCGGTCACCGCCCCTGCTGGCGCACCCAATGTGCTGCTGATCCTGACGGACGACGTCGGTTTCGGCGCGGCGTCTACGTTCGGCGGTCCGATACCCACGCCCAATCTGGACCGGCTGGCAGCGCGCGGGCTGGTCTACAACCGTTTCCACACGACGGCTATGTGTTCGCCGACCCGCGCCTCTCTGCTGACCGGGCGAAATCATCATGCGGTCGGCAACGGCATCGTCGCGAACCTGTCCACGGGCTTTCCCGGCTATACCAATATCCTGCCCAAGAGCGCGGCGACGGTAGCGGAAGTGTTGCGCCAGAGCGGCTACAATACGGCGATGGTGGGCAAGCATCATAATGCGCCCGAAGCCGATGTATCGCCGGCCGGTCCATTCGACATGTGGCCGACCGGACTGGGTTTCGAACATTTCTACGGCTTCATGGCGGCCGAAACCAACCAGTTCACCCCCGCCCTCTATCGCGGCACCACCGCCATTCCGACCCTCAAGGAAGGAGTGCTGGACAAGGCGCTGGCCGACGAGGCCATCCAGTGGATCCACAATCAGAAAGCAGCTGCGCCCGACAAACCCTTCTTCCTCTATTATGCGACCGGATCGGCGCATGCCCCGCTGCAGGCGCCCGCAGACTGGATCGCCAAGTTCAAGGGCCAGTTCGACAAGGGATGGGACGCTGTTCGCGCCGACACGGTGAAGCGGCAGAAGCGGCTGGGCATCATTCCTTCTGCCACCAATGACTCAGCACGGCCCGAAGGCTTGACTGCCTGGAGCGCGCTCACCCCCGATCAGCGCCGGATCAATGCGCGCTTCATGGAAGTCTATGCAGCCATGCTCGCCTATCAGGACGCACAGATCGGCCGTGTCCTCGACGAACTCGACCGTATGGGCGAGAGCGGCAACACGTTGATCATGTTCATCGAAGGGGACAATGGCGCGGCGGCCGAGGGCGGAGAGAATGGCAGTTCGAACCCCATGTCATCCTTCGCCAATGCGATGCAGGAGGATGACAGGATGCTGCTCGCCAATCTTGACAAGATCGGCGGGCCCGATGCGGTGGGCAATTGGGGCTATGGCTGGGCATGGGCGACCAACGCGCCCTTTCCCTGGTTCAAGCAATATGCCTCTCACCTGGGCGGGACGCGCAACGGGCTGGTTGTATCCTGGCCGGATCATATCAAGGAACGCGGCATCCGGTCACAATTTACCCATGTGGTCGATGTGATGCCGACCATATTGGAGGCTGCGGGCCTGCCAGCGCCCGACAGCGTCAATGGCGTCGCACAGCAGCGAATGGACGGCGTCAGCTTCGCCTACAGCTTTGCCGCGCCCCGCGCGCCAGAGCGGCACGACACCCAATATTTCGAGATGATGGGCAATCACGCCATTTATCATCAAGGCTGGCTGGCAAGCACCACGCCAGTCAACCTGCCATGGAAGCGTGGCGACGGCTCCATCCTGCCCAATCAGTATAAGTGGGAGCTATATGACCTGCGCAAGGACTTTTCCCAGTCGCGCGACCTGGCCGCCAGCCAAGGCGCGAAGCTGAAGGAGATGCAGGCCCTTTTCCGCAAGGAGGCCGAGCGGAACCAGGTGCTGCCGCTGGACGACCGCCTGACGCTTGCCCGGTTCCGTGCGGCCGAAGGGCAACGGCCCCATCGTTCGACCTACAGCTATTGGGGCGGAGGGATCAGCATACCGTCGGTCAGTGCCGCGCCACTGCTGGCGCGCAGTTTCCGCATCACCGCTGATGTCGACATGCCGAAGGAGCCCGCGACCGGCGCGCTCGTCGCGCTGGGCAGCAAGTTCGGGGGCTGGAGCTTCTATCTGGAGGATGGACGACCTGTTGCGATGATCGCTGCATCGCAACTGGCGGGCGACCAGTCACAGGTGGCGGCGGCCCAGCCTCTCCCAGCGGGGAAGAACAGGCTGGTCTTTGACTTTCACTATGATGGCGGCGTGAATGCCGGGGGTGACATGATCATCAGCGCCAACGGCACCAAGTTGGCACAGGGCCGCATCGCGCGGACCATATCTAAACTGCCGGAAATGAGCGACACGCTGGACATCGGTTTCGACGCCGATACGCCGGTCACGTCCGACTATAGGGATGGCGGTCACTTCCCTGGTGGGATTGAGAAAGTCGACATTTCGGTGGGTAAGCCGGGGGCGCCCGGCAAAGCGCCCTGAACGGAACAATCCTGACGCCTGCGGACATGCGCCGCAGGCATCAGGAGACGCTTTTCGGCTTTGCCCGTTGACGGCGCGCCCCGTCCGGCGGTTAAGATAGGCCCAGATGGTCGAAATCACTTCTCAACCCGTGCATGCCGAGCGCGATAACCGGACCCAGATCCTGAACGCCGCGGGCCAAGTATTCCTGGCCGATGGCTTTGAGCGAACGAGCGTCGATCGGATCGCCGCCGTCGCCCATATGAGCAAGCAGAGCATCTACGAGCTTTATCCAAGCAAGCTCGCTTTGTTCGAGGCCGCCGTCCGCAGCAAATTGAACGGTGCGTGGCTCAACCTCAGGGCCATCGATCGCGGGGCAAATGCGGAAGACACGCTGACGCGCTATGCCATGCGGCTGTTCGAGGGTTTTGCCGAGCCCGTGAATTTCGGCCTGTTCCGCGCCAATATCGCGGCTGCTAACCATGTTCCGGAATTGGCCGCGGAGCTGCACGAGAAGCGTCTGGCATCGTCGCAGCCACTCGCCGATCATCTCGACCAGCTTATCGCCGATGGCGTCATCATAGCCTGCGACACGATGGCCATGGCCATCCGCTTTGGCGGCATGGCGGTGGAAGGCGCGCGCTATTTTCTGGGCACCGAACTGCCCGGCAAGGCCGCGCAGAAACGCATCGTGGATTGTGCGGTGCATCTGTTCCTGGACGGCTATCGCAGCGTGACGGATGTTACGCGCGACGCTGTCCCTGCTCCCGCGATCGAGCCGCCTGCACGCGAGGGTGGTCCGGCGATGCGCCTTTCTGCCGACAAGCTGCTGGCGCTGCTGGATGCGGCGACGAGCGAATTTCTGGAACATGGCTATCGCCGGGCCAGCATCGACCGGATCGCCGCTGCGGTGCGGGTGAGCAAGGCTACGATCTACCGGCAGTTCGGCAACAAGGAAAATCTGCTGCGCTATATCGTGCAGCGCGACATTTTCGAGGCGAGCCAGCGCCCGTTTACGCAGATCCCCGTGAGTGACGAGCCCGAAGCGGCGCTTGCCGCGCTCGCGCGGGAGGCGTTGGACCGGCATCTTGAACCGGCGAACTTGCGCATGCACCGGCTGTTGGTGGTGGAGGCTGATTTCCTTCCCGATCTCGCTCAGCTATTTTATGAAGGCCGCGTGCGGCGGCTGGGCGATGCGCTGGAGACGCAGCTTCATGCCTTGGGGCTGCCACGCCCGAGCCATATGGCGACGCGCATCTTCTACACCCTCGCGACATTCGCGGTCCGTTTCTTCACGGCGAGCACGCCGCCTGCGGAGAAGGATCGCCAGATTTACGCCCGGGAATGTGCGCTCCTGTTTCTAGAAGGTCTGCGGACGGACGGGCGCAGTTAGTTGCCCTATGAGGAGGCGCTAGCGCCAACCTCTTGTGTTGCAAGATTAATCTTGAAGACCTAGCCTTCCTCCCGCTCCATTGCGGCCAGCAAGGGGGCGTTGGAATCGACCCGAGAAGCCGGAAGGACGCCCGTGGATTTCTATTTCAATCGCTTTGAGGATCGACGACCGCCAGAGCCGCTGCCTCATTCGCGATTGATCGAGTTGATCTGGCAGACATTGGCGCTGATGATGCTGTTGCTGGGCGCGCGCTATCTGTTGTGGCGCTGGACAGATTCGCTGAACTGGGACGCGTTGTGGTTCGCTATCCCTTTGGTGATCGCGGAGACTTGCGCCTATTTCGGGCTCATTCTCTTCACGCTCAACCTGTGGAAGGTGAAGGACTATCCGCTGCGCGCACCCCCAGCGCGGACCAGCGAATGCGTGGGATCGGCGGGCAGCGAGGATGATCGGCCCATCTCGGTCGATATCTTCATCGCCACCTATAATGAGGATGAGGAATTGGTGCGGCTGAGCATCCGCGACGCCAAGGCCGTGCGCTACCCTCATCCCATCGACGTGAAGGTGCATATTCTCGACGATGGACGCCGCGACACGATGCGGGCTGTCGCGGAGGAGGAAGGCGTCAACTATATCAGCCGCGACAATAATGTCGGCTTCAAGGCGGGCAATCTGCGCAACGCCATGGAGCAGACGAGCGGCGACTTCATCGTGATCTGCGATGCTGACACGCGGCCATTTCCGACGATGCTGGAGCGGACGCTCGGCTATTTCCGCGATCCTGACGTAGCTTTCGTGCAGACGCCGCACTGGTTTTATGATCTGCCCGAAGGCGAGCGGCTGAAGGACTGGATGGGCCGCAAATTTGGAGGGGTGGGCAGCGCGGTCGGCGGAGCGGTCGAACGGATCTTTGGCGAGATACGCATCGGCGAGGACCCGTTCGTCAATGACCCACAGCTATTCTTCGACGTGATCCAGCGCCGCCGCAACGCCTATAACGCCGCCTTCTGCTGCGGGGCGGGATCGATCCACCGGCGCGAGGCCGTAATGTTCGTCGCGCTGCGTGCCTATGCCGATGCCATCGCCCACGCTACGGGCGATGCGAAATCGCGCATCGCCAAGCTCGTCCGCCGCCGCGCCGATCCGGCGGCGCAAGCGCTCGCCCGCTGGCAAGCCGCGCAGGCCGAGGAGCTGACGCCCTATAAATTCCATGTGTCGGAAGACATCTACACCACGATCGTGCTGCATCAGGACCGCGAACGGCGGTGGAAATCCGTGCTTCACCCGCATGTGGAATCGAAGATGCTCTCGCCGCAGGACCTGCTCAGCTGGAGCATCCAGCGGTTCAAATATGCAGGCGGGAGCCTGGACATTTTCTTCCACGACAATCCCGTGACGGCCAAGGGTTTGTCGCTCGGCCAGCGGCTCATGTATTTGACGACATTCTGGTCCTATATGGGCGCGCTCTGGAACCTTGTGTTCCTGCTGGCGCCGATCGTCTATCTAATGACGTCGGTCGCGCCGGTTTCCGCCTATACGGGCGACTTTTTCGATCGGGCGCTGCCGTTCCTGATCGTGACCGAGCTTGCCATCATGTTCGGGACCTGGGGCATTTCGGGCTATAAGGGGAAGGTCAGCTATATGGCGTCCTTCCCGATCTCGCTCCAGGCGCTCTGGGCGGTGGTGCGAAAGCAGAAGATCAAGTTCCCGGTCACGCCCAAGGATCGGCAGGACGGCCATTATCTGCACCTGGTCTGGCCGCAGCTGGCTTTAATGATCGGAACCTTTGCCGCATTCTGCTGGGCGGCGACAGCGCTATGGCTGGGCTTTGGCAATTACACGCTCGGCGGCCTGATCGCCAACGGCCTGTGGGGTCTCAACAACATTCTGGGCATGTCGATCATGGTCCGTGCGGCCCTGTGGCGACCCACCGAGGAAGAGGCAGGATGAACTGGAAAGAAGGTTTTAGAAGAGGGCGGAGCCATTTGCTGATGGCAGCCATTCTGGCCATCGCCGGAAGCATCGTCGTCAGGATGGAGGATGATGCGCTTCGCCAGGAGACCGGGAAGGCTCCGCCTCAATCCATCACGGACAAGTTGCCTGCCAGTTTGAAGTGACGGCGGGCGATTGCCGCGGGAGCGCTTCGAAAAGCTCAGGGCGAGCGGTGTTAGAGGATGGCGCGCCGGTCAGCGGCTGAGGCGCTTTGTGAGACGCAGCCGGTTCGTGCCGCCTTCGCTCCGATAATCGATCTGGTCGATGCACGACTGGATGATCCCGACACCGCGGCCGCTCTCCGCATCAGCGGAGATGGTGCGGCATCTGGAAAACAGTCCTTCGGGAACCGCTTCGCCCTGATCCCGGAGTTCGAGCGATACGGAGCCGGGCACGATCTGCACGTCCACGCCGATCATGCCGTCGCTCCGGCCGCGATAGCCATGGATGATGATGTTGTTGGCGGCCTCTGCAAGCGCCAACTCGATGTCGATCATCGCTTCGGGTGGAACAGCGGCGGCTTCGCAGAGGGCGCGGACATGCTCGCTCAACTGACCGACCTCTTCCAGCCGGGCGGGGTACAGGCGGACAGCGCCCTCCTCAGCCACGCACGAGCGCTCTTGCATCCGGGACCGTCTCGGCAAGCCGGAACACAGCGTCGAGGCGCGTCAGTTCGAACAGGCGGCGCACCGCAGGCTGCGCCCCCGCGATGGCGAGCGAGCCGTCCTTGCCCAGCATCTTGAGGAGCGACACCAGCGCGCCGAGCGCCGTGCTGTCCATGAAAGCGACGCGCGTGAGGTCCAGCACGACCTTGCGCGGACCACCATCGATGCCCTTGGCGAGGTCCGCCTTGAATGCCGGGGCTTCGGCGGCATCGAACCGCGTCGCCTGCACCTCTACCAGGGCCACATCCCCATCCATAGTGATGATCGCCGTCATTCCTTCACCCTTGTCTATCTATGCCATTTCAATCGCGAGAAGCGAGATATCATCGTCAAAACCGCGCGTGCCCCGCCGCATCGCGACGGCGGCCTTCACCCGTTCGACCATCAGTTCCAGCGGCTCGTCGGCCCCCTCGCGCAGCAACTCGCTGAGCCCCGCGACCTCCAATTGCGTGCCTTCGCGGTCGGCGCATTCGGTGACGCCGTCGGAAAAGAGTATCAGCCGCGTCCGGGGTTCCAACGTGACTTCTTCAGGGATGAACGTAGCATCACTGAACCAGCCGAGCGGAAAACCACCGTCCAGGCGCAGGGTGGACACGCCGCCTGACCCGACGATCAGCGGATCTGGATGGCCAGCACGGATGATCCAGGCGCGCCCTTCATGCGGCGAGAGCAGGCCGCAGATCAGCGTCGCATAATTTTCATTGGGCTGCCCCTCGATCTCCCGATTGAGCTGCTCGATCGCGGACGCCAGCGCCGCCGGATCGCCGGGTGCAAGCTGGACCAGCCGGTGATGCAGGTGAAAGGATGCGAGCGCGGCGGGCACGCCATGCCCCTGAACATCGGCGAGGAAAAAGAGAATCTTGTCGTCCTGCCGCGACACGCCCAGCGTATCGCCGCTCATGTTCATCGCTGGCTGATGCGCCCACGCGATGCGCACGCCGTTCATTTCCTTGTCATTGGGCAACAGCTTGTGATGCAGCGCAGCCGCCGCATCGAGGTCAGCCCGCACATGGCGATAGGCCGCCCGGATACGATCATGCGCCTGCGCCAAATGGCGGTTCCGCCGCTCCAGGCTGCGATGCAGGCGCACATTGCGCCGGGCCGAGGCGACCGTCAGTTCCAGTTGCAGCGGATCGAGCGGCTTGAACAGGAAATCGTCGACGCCCGCAAGCGTGGCGGCCCGGATCGTGTTGTTGTCGCCGCGCGCGGTCATCATGACGATGTGGAGAAAGCGGTTCTGCACCGCCGCCGCCCTCACCTGCCGCACGAGCTCAAGGCCATCCATGCCCGGCATCTGCCAATCGGTGATGAGGACATCGACCGGCGCCAATTGCACATGCGCAAGAGCGGCCGCCCCATCGCCTGCGACCTGCACCGAGCAGCCGAGCGCCTCCATCTCCAGCGCCAGCACCTCAAGAAACAGGTCATCGTCGTCGACGATGAGTATGTTGAGGCTGGTAATGGGGAGCGGCTCCGCGGTCATGAGATTCCTGCGTTTCTCCAAAAACAAGCCTGCCCCACCCTCCCCATCTAACGGCCAAGCCGCCGGACAGGAAGGCTTTGAATGGCAAAGATTTTCCGAAAATACGGTAAATCGAGCGTTAACGCCGTTTTTGGGCTGTCCCTTCCACCCCATCGCACGTTATGCAGCGGCAACAATCCGCCGTCGGGAAACAATCGAATGATTTCACTTCGCTTTCTGGCCCTCCTCGCCGTTTCAGCGCTTTCGGGGCAGGCGGCGCTGGCGCAGGACCGGGGCGTGATCTACGCGGGCGGTTCTGTCGGCGACGGCGCGGGAGGATATGGCGGCGGGTTGATCTCTCTTCCCGGCAACTCGCTCGGCCACGGCCTTGCCGTCCGCGCCGGGGTAAATGGCGGGACGTATCGCTATCGCACCACCGAACGGATCGAGGCCACCTATATCGGCGCGGAAGCCGCCCTCGTCTATCAGACGTCCGGGTCCTGGGGCTGGGCGAATATCGGTGCGGGGCCGCGCTTCACGAAAACCGATCTCGACCCCAATGATCCGGGCAATAAGCTGCAGGGTTCACGATGGGACGTGGGCGTCCAGACGGATGGCGTGTTGGGTGATCGCCTGCGCCTCGGCTGGTTCGGAAGCTGGGGCATCCGCAATGAAAGCTACATGGCGCAGCTCCGCCTCACCCAAGCGGTCAACCGGCAGAGCGATACGCGGCTGGGCTTGGAAGCGACTTTGCAGGGCGATCCCACCTATAAGCGCGGCGGTCTGGGCGCCTATATTTCGACCGCGATCGGCGGCGGCTGGACGGGGCAGCTTTCAGCCGGCGCGACCGAACAGAAGGGCCGCAATGCGCGGCCTTATCTATCCATAGGGCTCAGCCAGGTCTTTTAAGCGCTGTTTGCCGGAGAACGCCGCCGATGACCATGCCTGGTCTTCGACAAACCATGCTGTGGGTGGTGGCGGTCGCCATTCCGGTCATCATATTGGCTGTCGGCCTCATCCTTGTGGCGCAGGCGGACAATGCGGCCCAGCTGCGCCTTGAGGTCATCCGCTCCTATGACCGCCGGTCGCTGATGCAGGACATGCTGTCCGAGCATCAGGATGCGGAGACAGGGCAGCGCGGCTATCTGATGACCAATCGGCGTGAGTTTCTCGAGCCCTACGAAGCCGCTCTCCACGCAATTCCGGACAGCTTCAATCGGATGCAGGCGCTTTCGGTGTCGGCGGAGCAGCAGAAGGGCCTCGACACGCTCCGCACGCTGTCGCGTGAAAAGCTGGCCTTCGTGCAGGAGGCGATATCCTCCAACGCCCGTGGCGGCAGGGATCGGGCGCTGGCCATGGTGGTCAGCGGGCGCGGCAAGCTGCTGATGGATCGCCTTCGCGCCGAGATTGGTCGGCAGCAAGCGGTCGAGGCCAAGCAGCTGGCGCACACATCCGCACTGGCAGACAAGGCGCAGAAGCAGCTGCGTGGCCGTGCCTTTTCCCTCCTCAGCTTTCTGGCCATCCTGCTCTGTGCGGCAGGAATCGTCATTCTCCGGACGCTGAAAGCCAGGGGGGCCGCCCTCGCGCGCCTGGACGATGTGTCCCGTCGCCGCAAAGCCATTCTCGACGCGGCGATGGACGGCATCCTCATCCTCAATCCGAGCGGCAGCATCGAGGGCGTGAACCGGGCGGGTGCGAGGATTTTCGGCTATGAAGATAGCGACATGCTGCGGCGGGACGTCGGCATGCTGTTCGCCAACCAGCCTCCGCGAGGACAGGTCGCAGCCTATCTGCGCAGCATGAATCTGAGCGAAGGGCATCCGGGGCATATTCAGGAGATACCTGGCCGCCGCAAGGACGGCACGGTTTTCCCTTCCGACGTTGCGATAACCGCTGTCGAACTGAATGACGGCACTCATTATGTGGCGGTGGTTCGCGACATCAGCGAGCGCAAGCGGGTCGAGCGGATCAAGTCGGAATTCGTCGCAAGCGTCAGCCATGAATTGCGGACGCCGCTCACATCCATCGCAGGGTCCCTCAGCCTTCTGGCCGGGGGCGCGGGCGGGGAGCTGGGGGACCGCGCACAGCGGCTGATCACGATCGCGCATAGCAACGCCGAGCGGCTCGTCCGCCTGATCAATGACATATTGGACCTGGAGAAGATCGACAGCGGGCGGATGGTCTTCAAGAACCAGCTGATCGACCTTTCGGATTTTCTGCAACAGGCGATCGAGGCCAATCGCGGCTTTGCCGACCGGTATCAGATCAGCCTGGAACTGCAAATCGACGGACCGCGCGCCTATGTGTGGGCTGATCCGGACCGGCTGATGCAGATCATCACCAACCTGATTTCAAACGCGGTCAAATTCTCTCCGGCGGGCGCGGCGGTAGAGGTCGTTCTGCAACCTTCAGGCGCGGCGCACAGGATCAGCATCTGCGATCATGGCCCCGGCATCGACGAAGATTTCCGGGAACGGGTTTTCAGCCGTTTCGCGCAGGCCGACAGTTCAGACAGTCGGGCCAAGGGCGGCACCGGGCTGGGGCTCAGCATCGTTCGGGAGATGGTGACCCGGCTCGGCGGCAGCGTCAGCTTCGACACGGAGACGGGCGTCGGCACCCGCTTCCACATCGACCTGCCAGCGACGGCGCCGGACAAGGCGGAGGAAGAAGGCCGTATCCTCATCTGCGAAGGGGATCGGCAGACCTCCGCCGACATGCAGGAGATATTGGCGAATGCCGGATTCCCCTGCGACGTGGTGCATGACGGGTCCGCTGCATTGGCGGCGGCGCGCGCGCGCAGCTACCGCCTGATCCTCATCGACTCCGACCTGCCGGAGGGCGGCGGCATCTCGCTCGTCCGTTCGCTGCGGGCGTTGGAGGACGGGTCCCACCCGCCGATCCTGATGATCTCCGCCGACAGCCGGGCGGGCTCTGTAGAAGCAGAGGCGCTGCCGATCATCGATTGGCTGCAAAAGCCCTTGCCTACGGACCAGATGCTGGATGCGGTCAAGCACACGCTGTTCGGCGGGCAGCGCGACGGGAAGCCGCGCATCCTGCATGTCGATGATGATCCGGACGTACTCCGCCTGATCGCCACGGCGCTGGAGGATCAGGTCGAACTGACATCGGTTGCGACACTGCGCGAGGCGCGAGCGGCGCTTGGCCGCCAGCCATTCGACCTCGCGATATTGGACCTGGGCCTGACGGATGGGCCGGGATCGCTCCTGCTTCCCGACCTGAAGGCGGCGGGACAGATACCGGTCATCATCTTTTCCGCACAGGATGCCGACAATGAGGCTGCGGCCAGCGTGCAGGCCTTCCTCACCAAATCGCGGACGTCGATCGATCATCTGGTGGCGACGGTCGAGCGTTTGTGGCGGCAGACCAGCCCCGAAGGAGGGAAGTGACCATGGTCCGCATCCTTTATGTGGATGATGAAGAGGATATCCGCGAAGTCGTGGATATAGCGCTGAGCCTCGACCCTGAGCTGGAGGTACGGCTGTGCGACGGCGGTCAGGCCGCCTTGGAAGCGGCGGCAAGCTGGCGGCCCGCGCTCATCCTGCTCGACTTCATGATGCCGGGCATGGACGGGCCAGCCACCTTGGCGCGGTTGCGGGAGGACCCCGAGACCGCCAATATTCCCGTGGTATTCGTCACCGCCCGGAGCGCGCGCGCGGACGTGGACCATCTGATCTCGTTGGGCGCGGCGGGCGTGATCGCGAAGCCGTTCGATTCGATGGCGCTCAGCGCCACGGTTCGGGACTATCTGCCGTGACGACGGACGCAGGCGCGCGAATGATGGCGGTGCGGGACAAGTTCGTGGCCCGCTGCCGCGAGGAACGCGCGCAGCTTCCGGCCCCTGAGAGCGTGCGCGAAAGCGATCTCGAACGGATAGGAGCGGCCGCCCACAAGATTGCGGGCCTGGCGGGCACCTTGGGCTTCAGCAACCTGGGCGAAGCCGCCGCGCAAGTGGACCAACACATCGCGAGCCATGGGGAGATTGGGCCCGCCTATCAGCTCTACATCGAGGAATTGGACCGCCTTTTGGACATATAATGGTGATCAGCACCACTGCGCCGATGCGGTGGCGGTATCGGCCATTCGTACGCCCCTCACCCCCAGCTGTTCGCGGGCTTGATCCGGCGTCAGATCGAACACGTCTTCGTAGCGCATCATGTAAAGCGGGTCGGATTCCCGGCCGACCTTCGCGCCCCTTTCCACCGCGTCCTGAACCACCAGCCAGGTCTGGGGGTAATGGAGAACCGCGCGGGTAATGATGCGCGTGGAGCCGAGAATGGAGAAGGCGGAAAGCTCCCCCGCCAGTTCCGGGCTCATATGCACGAATAAATTGGTGAGCCGCATATAATAGGGCACCAGTTCGCCGATGAAGTCAAAGCCGCCGCCGCCCAGAATATGTTCAAGATCGTGCGTCTGCCCGGCGCGCAGCTGGAAATATTCGAAGTCGTTGCGCGGTGTGAATGGCGGGACAATATCGACCTGAAGATCATTGCCGGTCAACTGCGCATAGAAGATGCCCCCAACCGTGTCCGGGCCATAATGTTTGAGGTCATCGCGTCCGAAGGTCGAGACGAAACCTTCGCTAAACCATGCATCGAGTGCCGGATTCTTCTGCCGTTCCGCGGCAAACAGGGCGTTGATATGATCGATGTCCTGAACCTCGCGAAGTATCTGCACGAGCTGGATCGAATCCGAAGGGGTGGGCACGTCAGGTCCGTTTCGCCGGAGCAAATGAGTCGCCACCCAATTCCGGACGCGTGCGTTATTCAGATAGCGGGAGGAACTGACGAGCACGCTGCTGTCGGTTTCCACCGTCTTGATGCCCCTCATCAGATAGGAATAATCGGCCATCTCAACGATCTCCGTTAGCGAAGTCATGCCCGCCGATCGTGGCAGCCAGATCGGGAGGAACAAGGACTGGAAAGCGAAGCAGCATTTGCGCCATCCCCTTGGCGGCGGGGTCGAGCCGGGTACTGGCATTGATGCCGCCAGCAAGGGCGTCGCAGACCACCAAATTGAGAGCGTGCAGCCCCGGCGCTTCATAGCGATCGACCCGAGGAAGGTCGTCGCCCGACGCCAAATGACGATACCAGTCCGCCACCGCTTGAGGGGTTAGAGACAGGCGGAGCCAAGGCAGATATTGCGGGTGACGCGCGATGACGGCGACGTTGAACAAGTGCCCCTTGTCGCCGCTGCGCGCCCATGCGAGCCGGATCAGGTCGACGGCGACCGCTCCGGGTGGCGTATCGGGAACTGGTTGCGGTGCCCTCGGCAGGACAGATGCAGGCTGGCCCACAGGCACTGGCACCGGCCAGGTTTCACCAAGAACGGTCACCTGTGGCACGATGCCGCTCTTGCTGACCAGGAACAGGAATATCTCGGTCTTGGGCAGCACCGTGGTGGCGAGGTTGATCGTGGTGCCGACCGCCATGCCGCTGATGCCCGCCCATTGTTCGCGGGCAAATAGATCCGCTCCCCGGCGGTCGGGATGATCCACGACCATCTTGCAGATGACTTCCCGTGCGCCCGCCCCGCCGCCATGCGGTCCAAAGCTTGCATCTTCACCAATGATGACGGTGTCGGTTTCGGTGAAGTCGGCCAGATTATGGGCGCGCAGCAGCGCCCGGCTGCGCGCATAGAGCGCTTCGGACTGCCGCCTCGCTTTTTCTGCGGCCTGCTCACCGATGATCGGCTGGTAGGCGACGGCGCGCCATCCGCCGTCCGAGGTGACGCAAACCTTGTAGCTTTCGGTCGGCGGGCGGCCCTTCGCGCCGGAAACCCTCACCCGGTCCTTGCCTTGCTGCTCCAGCCTGACCTCACTGAAGTCGCAGCAGACGTCGGCGACGATATAGTCCGCCGGATCGCTGACTTCGTAGAGCAGCTGCTCGGCAACAGTGCCGATCGAAACGAGGCCACCCGTCCCTTCGGGCTTGGTCAGGATCATGGTCCCGTCCGCATGACATTCCCCGATCGGAAAACCGATATTTGCCCAATCCAGCACATCGCGCCAGTCGGTGAAGGTGCCGCCCGTGACCTGAGCGCCGCACTCCAGCAAGTGTCCCGCCAGCGTCCCCGCCGCCAGCAAGTCGAAATCCCCTTCGCCCCAGCCAAATTCGTGGATCAGCGGCCCCAGGACGATGGCGCTATCCACCACCCGCCCGGTGACGACGATGTCGGCGCCCTTCTCCAGCGCCACCGCAATGGGAAAGGCGCCGAGATAGGCGTTGGCGCTAATGACATTGTCAGGGAAAGCCGCGCCCGTGAACATGTCGCGGTGGCCAGCGGCCCTCAGCTGCTCGACTTGCGAGCGCAGATCGTCGCCCTCGACATAAGCGACGGTAAGAGAGAGCCCTGCCTCCGCGATCATGCGGTCGAGCGCGGCCGCCAGTCCTGCCGGATTGACGCCCCCGGCATTGGCGACGACCTTCACGCCTTGGGCCGCGATCTGGCGCAGATGAGGTCCGACATGGACGGCCAGAAAATCGGTGCCATATCCCGCTGATGGATCAGCGGCTTGCATCCGCCCGAAAAGGCCCATGGATCCTTCGGCCAGATAATCGAAGACAAGATAGTCAAGCCTGCCGCCGTCCAGCAGCTGCGGCACCGACAATGCCGTGTCGGAAAAGGATGCGGTAGCCCCACCGATCCTCACGACCTTCCCTGTTGCGGCGGTCATGGCACTCTCTCCATATTTTTGCCGCAGAGGCTAGAGAAGTTTTTGGCGGAAGAATGTCACCCCTGTTACATTCGGCCGGGTGAAAATCAGTGAGCGCACATCGGCGCTGCGTCTCTTGCGCAGCACGGACTGGCTGCGGGATTATCCCGCCGCGCTGGCGGAAGAACTCCTTGCGCACGGGCGGCTGATCCATCTTGGAACGGGCCAATGGGCGCAGACGCAGGGGGATGAGCGGGGCGGGCTTTTCATCGTGATCGACGGCCTGTTCCATTCCTACTGCACCGCGCCGGGCGACAGGCAGGTGATGATCGGGCTTTCCGGTCCTGGATCGGTCCTGGGCCACGCAACGAAGTTCAGCGGCGGTCCCCGATTGGTGACGGCCATATCGGTGCGGCCGAGTATCCTGCTGGAGATCAGCGAGGCGGCGCTGGAACTGATTGCCGAGAACCGGCCGGAAATATGGCGAGCCATTGCCGACTTTGCCTACACGAACATGCGCAGAACCCTGCACATGCTGGCGGAACTGATGGCCCTGCCGCCCCGACAAAGGATCGCTGCACGCCTACTGGCTTCGGCTACTTCGTCGGAGCGCGGGCTGATCGTCAGTCTGAGCCAACAGACATTCGCGGAAATGATCGGCTTCAGCCGCAAGACCGTGAACCTGCACCTTACCGCATTTGAACGAGCCGGGCTGATCCGGCTTGGTTATGGCTGGATCGAACTTACCGACAGCGGTCGTTTACGCGAGGTGGCGGATCGGGAGTGACGCGAGACGCCGCCGTCAGTCCTGCGGAGCCACTGCCACCCGGGCGAGGCGGTGCATCATCGAGCGGAACTGCGCCAGTTGGGCGGGATCCGCCGGGTCATAGGAACGTGAGGGACCAAGCTGATGCGCGTTGCAGACATAATGCAATGCGCTGCCCGCGACGGTGTTGAGTAGAACCATCGCCGAGACAGGGTGGAACTGCCCGCTGGCGACGCCTGCCGCGACGACATCCTCCAGATCCTGAAGCGCGGATTCCGAGAAGCGCACCGGATTGTTGCCGTAGGCCGCCGAGTCCGCGATGAGGCGCTGGATTATCCGCGCGGCGGTGGGGCGGCTGACGAGGAAATCCAGCCAGGCGTCCAGCAGGGCGAGCAGTCGCTCCATCGGTTCGGTGACGTCTTCGGTCCGGTTGAGGACGAAGGCGTGCATCGACGCGAAGATGTCCGCTTCGACTTCGTCGTAAAGCTGCTGCTTGCCGGGGAAATAATAGAGGATCGACGGGCGGCGGATGCCGACGCTTTCCGCGACATGATCGAGGCGTGCGGCGGCGAAGCCGATTTCGGCGAAAATACGTTCGGCGGCGTCGAGTATCTGTTGCCGGGTGGCGTCGCCCTTGGCCTGGCGGACTGTCTGTCTGGTTGCTGTCATGATCATGTTCTTATGCGGTGGAGCGGGACGGTGGCAACGCGGATTGCATGAATGAAGTAGCGACAAGAATGGAGTTGCACAACTATCTACGAACTAGTAGGTAGATTCGCACATGCTCGATGAGAATGCGGCCGGATGGCCCACCGAAGCATGGAGTTTCCCGGGGAGGATATATGCCGAATCACCTGATTGCCCGTTCCGTCGTCACGCTGCTCATGAGTTCGACCGCCCTGCCCGCACTGGCACAGGATCAGGCAGGCAACGCGATCGAGGAGATCGTCGTCACCGCGCAAAAGCGCGAGGAATCACTGCAGGATACGCCGATTTCGATCGCCGCATTCAGCGCGCAGGACCTGGAAAATAAGGGCATAAGCGGGCTGACAGACCTGCGCGCCCAAGTCCCCAACCTTCAGCTGACCCCCTTCCCCAACAATGCCGCGACGACGCAGATCTTCATGCGCGGCGTGGGCCTGTCCGATGACCAGATCACCCAGGATGGCGGCGTCGCGGTCTATATGGACGGCGTCTATGTCGCGCGCAGCCAGGGCCTGGCGATGGAAGTCGCGGATCTGGAGCGCATCGAAGTGCTGCGCGGCCCGCAAGGCACGCTTTATGGCCGCAATGCGACCGGCGGCGCGATCAACTTCATCACCCGCAAGCCCGACCTTGGCGACTTCGGCTTCAAGGGTCAGGTGACGATCGGCAATTATGACAACCGGCGCTTCAAGGCGGCGGTCAACATCCCGCTGGGCGAGACCTTCGCGGCCCGGCTGTCCTATGTGAACCAGCGGCAGGATGGCTTCATCCGCAATCCTGGCACGGGCATCGAACGGTGGGGCGACAAGGATCGGGAAGCGATGCGCGCTGACCTGCTGTGGCAGCCTTCGGACCAGTTCAGCCTGCGCTACAGTTATGATCGCACGGAGATCGGCGACACGCCCTATTATGTCGCGCTCTCGCCGCTTCATCCGCGGGTGCTCGAACGGCCCGAAGCGGGAAGCCCGCTGGTGCGCGACGTCCTGCCCAACGACATCACCGCGCAAGGCCACAGCCTGACGGCGGAATGGGAAGCCAGCGACGCGCTGACTCTGCGGTCGATCACCGGCTATCGCAAGCTCGATAATTTCCAGAACCAGGATTATCTGACAGGCGCCCTTGGCCCCAATCCGCTGCAAAAGAACAGCAGCCGCGCAAAGCAGGAGCAGTGGAGCGAGGAAGTGCAGCTGATCGGCGACGCGCTGGACGGCGGACTGCAATATGTCGCGGGCTTCTATTACTTCACCGAAAGCGGCGACAATTTCAGCAACAGCTACAGCCCGCCGACACTGACGCGCAGCTTCACCACCGCGACCATCGAAAACCGTTCCTACGCGCTGTTCGGCCAGGCGACCTATACGCCGCAATGGCTGGACAACCGGCTGCACCTGACTGTCGGGCTGCGGCAAAGCTGGGACAAGCGCGAAGCGACGCTGTCGCGCCAGACGCAGGTCAATGGCGGCCCGATCACGACGGTGCCGGGCTTTGGCGATGGCAGCCAGACGTTCAAGGATTTCAGCCCCAGCTTCGTCGTCGCATTCGACGCGTCGGAGGACGTCAATGTCTATGCCAAGGCGGTGAAGGGCTACAAGAGCGGCGGCTTCAACGTCCGCGCCAGTTCCATCGGGCGGTTCAACGAAGGCTTCGGGCCAGAGACGCTCTGGTCCTACGAAGCAGGCATCAAGAGCCAGTGGCTGGACAACCGGCTGCGCTTCAATGCGGCGGCGTTCATTTCAAAATATTCGGACATTCAGGTCAATGTTCAGTCGGACCCGACCAATATCCGCCTGACCGACGTGCTGAATGCGGGCAAGGCGACCGTGAAGGGCGTGGAGGTCGACCTGACCCTGGCGCCGGTGCGCAACCTGCGCCTGTCGGTGAACTATGGGTATCTGGACGCGCGCTATGACGAGATCCTGGACGCGACCGGCACGAATATCGCGGACAATTACCGCTTCACCAACGCGCCCAAGCACACAATCGCGCTGGACCTGACCTATGACCTGCCCCGCCTGCCGATCGGTCAGCTGAGCGCCAACGTCAACTACACCGCGCAAAGCGACAAGTTCACCAACAGCACGATCAGCAGCGGCAAATATATCATCGGCGACTATGGCCTGCTGAACGCCCGCCTGACGCTGGGCGACATTCCCGGCGTGAAGGGCGTCCGCGCGAGCCTGTGGGGCCGCAATCTGACGGACAAGAATTATTACATCATGCAGTTCAATGTCGGCCGCCCCGGCGCATTGTTCGGGGAACCGCGCACCTATGGCATCGACCTGAACGTCGAATTTTAAGGGGGGGAGGGACAGTGAAGCTGATCCGCCTTGCTCTGCCCGTCCTGGCGCTTGCCTGTTCGGCGGCGGGTGTCGCTGCCGGAGATTATCAGCCGGGAGTGAAGGATGTCGCGCGGACAGCGCGCCCCTTTGCCGGGGCGGACAGCCTGCGCTTCGTCGTCATCGGCGATCGGACGGGACAGCACCGGCCCGGCATATTCGAGAAAGCGCTGGCGCAGGTGGATCGGCTTCACCCCGACTTCGTCATCAATATCGGCGACCTGATCGAGGGGAATACGGAAGACCGGGCGCAGATCGAAACGGAGTGGAAGGAGGTGAACGGTGCGATCGACCAGCTCCACACCCCATTCTTCTATGTGCCGGGCAATCACGATCTGACCAACGACGTGCAGCGGCAGATCTGGCGCGCGAAGCTGGGCGCGGACTATTACCATTTCCGCTACAAGGGCGCGTTGTTCATCATCCTCAACACCGAGGATCCACCACAGCCCAAGATAGCGCGCAAGAAATTGCTGGAAGCCTATGGCGCTGAGGCGATGGGCAAAGTGATGGGCGCGTTACAGGGCGATGCTGCACAGGCCGAGGCGCTGTTTGCCCGCGAGCCCAGGCTAGGCGAACTCGCCACCAAGCTGCGCGCGTCCGAAAGTGTCGCGATCAGCACGACACAGATCGAAATGGTGCGAAAGGCGCTGGCGGACAACCCGCGCCCGCGTTGGACATTCGTGTTGATGCACCGGCCCGCGTGGAAGGTCGCGTCGCCCGCCTTCGAACGCATAGAGGCGATGCTGAAAGGCCGTCCCTATACCATGCTGGCCGGGCATTTTCACAAATATGCCTATGAGCGCCGGAAGGAGCAGGATTATATCCAGCTGGGCGTCACCGGCGGAATGCCCGGAGCCAAGGCGGACGATCCAGCAGCTCTGGATCATATCATGTGGGTGTCACTGGCAGATGGCGCACCGCAGATCAGCAACATCCGCCTCGACGGCTTTTTCGACAAACAAGGCCCATCGCCCAAGTGAAGGAACAGTTTCCCATGTCGCTCAACCCTGCTCTTGCATCGCCGTCTTCGCCCGTCATCATAACCGGGGGTGCATCTGGCATAGGCCTGGCGTCCGCCCATGCGCTGGCCGCCGTGGGACGCCCGGTCGCCCTATGGGACATCGATGACAGCAAGGGCGCTGAAGCGGCCCGCGCCATCACGGCGGAGCATGGCACGACGGCGACTAACATAGCTATCGACCTGCGAGACCTGGGCGGCATCGAAGCGGCGCTTGCGGCAACGCGCGAGGCGATCGGCGCGCCGGGTGGGCTGGTCCATGCCGCAGGCGTCGTGGATACGGCGTCGATCGACGGGCTGACGGCCGAAAGCTGGGACAGCGGGATCGCGATCCATCTCCGTTCGCTTGCCTTCATCGTGCAGGCGATCCGGCAGGACCTCGCCGCGCAGCCGGGTTCGGCCATCGTCGCGATCGCGTCGATCAATGCAACGCTCGGCAATGCGCTCAATCCGATCTACAGCGCCGCCAAGGGCGGGATATTGTCGCTGGTCCGGTCAATGGCCGACCGGCTGTCGGCAGATGGCATCCGCATCAATTCGGTATCGCCCGGCCAGATCCTGACACCCATGATGCGCCCGGCGGTCGAGGCCATGCCCGAAGGCTATTTCGAAAAGCGCATCCTGCTTGGCCGCCTGGGCGAGCCGGAAGAAGTGGGACGGGTCGTGCGCTTCCTCCTGTCCGATGAGGCAAGCTATATCACCGCGTCGGAAATCGTCGTAGATGGCGGCAATATTTCTTCCCAGAGAGGGTGATCGCAGGATGACCGCTTTGCTGCTCGACCGCCGTGCCTTCGTCACTGCTGCTCTGGCCGTTTCTGTTGCCGGATTGGCGGGTTGCGCCACCCCTGCTTCCGAAGCGCGCAGCGGGCCGATACCGTTCCTGACCGCGACGGCGGCGAAGGTTGGGACGAGCGACGACTATCAGATCGCGTGGGACGCAGCGGGGGTGGACCATGTCGTCATTTATGCGGGGTCAACGCCCTCCCCCGTGCTGACAGGCGAGCCAGTGGCCCGTGGGCGCGGGAAGGACAGCATCACGGTCAGCATGCCAGCGGTGGGCGCGCGGCCTTATTTCACTTTGGTGCCAGACCGTGGCGCACCGCTCGTCATCGCGGATCGGGCGCTGCATTTGCCGAGCATCGCCAATCTGCGGGATATTGGCGGCTATCGCACCACCGATGGACGGTGGGTGAAGATGGGGCTGCTGTTTCGGTCGGACCAACTCGATCGGGTGAGCGATGCCGACCTCAAGGCCATGGAAGAGCTGAGGCTGCGGCTGGTCGCGGACCTGCGGACCCAGAGCGAGAGGACGAGGGAGCCCGACCGGCTGCCGCGCGGAAGCCAGCCCCTGATCCTGGATGTTGCAGGGGACAGCGAGGGATCGCTGGGCGGTGACATGCGCAAGGCGATGGCTGCGATCGCGGCGGGCAAGGGCGCGGAGCTGCTGACGGCGGCGAACCGCGATTTCGTGTCGCTGGGAAGCGCGCGGCGGGCCTATGCCGGCTTGCTGGATGAGCTGAATGGCGCGCCTATCCTCTACCACTGCACAGCGGGGAAGGACAGGACCGGCTGGGCAAGCGCGGTCATATTGACGCTGCTTGGCGTGCCGCGCGAAACGGTTATGGCGGATTATCTGGCGAGCAATGTCTATCTCCAGGCGAAGAATGAGCGGGCGAAGGAGATGCTGGCCAAGTCGAACAGCCCGATCGATCCTGCCCATCTGGACCCGGTGATGACTGTGCGCGCCAGCTATCTGGAGGCCGCGTTCGATGAAGTGGCGAAGCGTTATGGTAGCTTTGACGCTTATGTTCGCGAGGGGCTGGGCTTGGGAGATGCGGAGATGGAAGCGCTTAGGTCGACCTATCTTCAGGGATAAGCCAGGCAAAAAGAGTGCATCTGCGTAATTCTTTGTGGCCGCATCGACCTTGCTCGTCTACGAGTGATTCATAAGCGAATTTTCGAAAGAAGGACCGGGCTGGGGCACCCAGACTGCGGCCTCTATCCAGGAGAGAGCTATGGTCACATTATCACATCGCGGCATTTGCGTGAGCGACATCGAAACCTCTGCGCGCTTCTATCAGGATGCGCTTGGTTTCGAACCCTATCAGGACCATGGCGTCATCGAAGGCCCCGACATGGAAAAGACCATGCAGTTGCCGGGCGTGCGGTTGCGGGCGGTGATGCTGAAGCGGGCCGACGGGCCGGTGATCGAACTGCTCCAGTTTCTGGCACCTGCAGCGACCGGCCCGCGGGAAAAGCGGTCGACGCTGCAATATGGGCTGGTGCACATTTCCTTTTACGTGGACGACATCGATGCCTGGGCCGCGCGGATCCGTGAGGCGGGAGGCAAGGTTTATGAAGAAACGCGCGCCTATTTCGCCGGGAACGACACGACGATGCTTTATTGCACCGACCCCGATGGGGTGCGTGTCGAGTTGATGAAAGCACCGGGCGAGGCGGAACGCTTCTCGCACAGCGGCATCTGCGTGCAGGATATCGACGTGTCGCTCCGCTATTATGAGGCGCTGGGCTTCACGGCGGCGGAGAATTATGTTCTGGATCAGGGACTTGATTGGCTGGGCGTGATCAACGAGGTGCCCGGCATCAAGCTGCGCGCGCAGATGGTCCGTGATTCAATGGGGAACACGGTCGAGCTTTTGAAAGTGTTCGAACCGGACAGCTTCGGATCGCGTGAGCGCCAGCCGCTCAATCGCTTTGGCCTGACGCATCTGGCCTTCTGGGATGATGAGCCGGAAAAGACATCAGCAGCGCTCAGCGAGCGGGGCGGCTATTTCGTCAAAGAGGCGCATGTGAAGACGCCGCAGATCGAATTGCTGCATGGCGCCGACCCCGATGGCGTGCGGATCGAGCTGATGCGGCCGGTATCGGGCTGAATTACAAGGTTTCGGGGAAGCTGGTGTGGATCAGGTGAACCAGCTGCAACTGCCGGTTTATCCCGAGCTTGGAGAAGATCGAGCGTAGATGCGAACGGGGAATCGAGCAGGATCGTGCCGACGGCGAACTGCTCGACAGCCTCGATCTTCACGGCCCGTTCCGGCCTTGATTGTTCGAGCCGCTGATAGAGTTCCAGCGCCTGGCGCAGATGCCTTCGCTGCCGCACCGATCCGCGATTAGTCCAAATGGGGGAGGCGGCATGGATCCCATCCTGCTTTGGCTATCCGCCTGATACGACGGAGAACATGATGGCAGAGCTGCCCGGCATCGCGAGTGACATGGCCCCGCAGGAGAGCAAAGGGCCGCCTGCCGACCATATAAGGTCCGTTTTCGCAGCTTATGCGGAACGGCAAAGCGCGGGCGATGTCGAGGGCATCCTTGCGCTGTTCGCGGAGGAGGCGGTGGTGCGCGATCCGGCCAATGCGCCTTCCCATCACGGCAAGGCTGCATTGCGGTCCTTCTTCGAGGCCGGCTTTGCCGCATCGGGCGGCGCGAATGACATGAAGCTGGAAGGCGCCGTGCGCATCACGGGCAATCAGGCAGCGGCGGCCTTCATCGTCCGCACCCTTCGCAGCCGCCCTGTGTACCGTGTCGAAACGCTCGACGTCATGACCTTTGACGACGCGGGACTGATCACGGAAATGGTCGCCTATTGGGGGCCGGACAACTTCACGCGCGAAGATTGAAGCAACACATCACCCCGTCTTTGCCGACGGGGCGATGCCTTGGTCATGAACTTATCGCCTGAGGTCGCTCAGCTTCACGACCTTTGCCGTCGGCAAGGGATGATTGGTCGCTCCCGCCCAGCGAAGCAGTGCCGTTCCTTCCTCATGCCCGGCAGTGTCGAGCCAGTTGCCAAAGCCCGGATCCTGCGCAGCGACGACCATGATGAGGCGTCCGTTCGGCTCCAGACGCGCGCTGCTCTGGTTCACCGTGACTTTGAGGAAACGATAGTCGAGCGATTCCATCCACCAATTGTCGATCTGGAAATTCCAGTAATAGCAGTCCGGCGGCGTGACTTCGATCACCCAGGCTTCATCGGGTGCGAGTTTCCAATAGGCATGAGCATAAAAGATATCCTTGGCCCCGCCGCCCTTCTGGAACATCGATTGGTCGATGTCGGGAAACTGATTAGGCGTCTCGCGGAACAGCTTCGACCAGTCGATGAAGGTGCTGACGATGCCACGGATGAACGCGGTCGTTTCCTTCAGCCCCGCGCCCAGCGCAGTAGCGTCGAGCGGTGCGGGCGTCGCGGGGCCATCGATGCGTTCGATCCTGAATTCGCCGGGTTTCTCCCTGGTACGGTCCAGATAGCTTTGCCGGACGATGATCATGCTCGCATCGGGCTCCAGTCGCAGCCAGTTCTTCGGCTGGGGCGTCGTGCTGGCGATGATCTCGGCGACGCCATTCTCATCCCATATGATCTCGCTGTCGACGAGCGCGCCCGTCGCCTTGTTCGTGCCATCCTCATGATAGCGGAAGGCGTTGGCGACGATCGAAAGGTAAGCCATCGTGCCGCGCTTCACCGTCAGCCGATAGTCGAACCGGCCGTCGATCCGGGCATTCCAATAGACATTGTCGGGATTGTCCGCGCCAATTTTCCCGGTCGTATGGCTGAGCTGGTAGAAGAAGGGAAAGCTGGTATCGCGCGCCTCCACATGCTGCTCCAGCCCTAGGCGCAGGAGGCGTGTGAGGTAGCGGTAGCCCTCCGCCCGGTCGAGCGGCGAGGCGGGATTGCAGGGATCGAGGACAAGGTCCCCCAGGTCCGCCAGTTCGTTGCAAAAGGCGCGCCACGCATGGCCGTTTGTCACCGGATCGTCGCTCATCATGTCTCTCCTTTTTATGGCGACGATTCTAGCAGCCGCCTTGGCGCTACCGCTTCCCAGATGGGAGGTTGGCCAAGAGTTTCTGCTGCATCTAGTCAATTTGTAGGTGTCCCGGATGCTCGCCGTGGCCGCACTCTCTCCCACGCAATACAGAAGGAGAGCCAGGATGAATGTAGCCGACATGCCCGTGGCATCTTTAAGCACAGTCAGAGCACAAGCCGCGAGGTTGGCTGTTCTCCTTGGGGAGTGAAGGCGGCGCTGCGCTATTCTGACAGCGGCCGCGCGCCATTTGCGCGCGTCGGCTGGATGATGCCGAAGTCGCGTCCGTGACGGGACAGGTCGCCGATCAGGTCATTGCCCATGGTCCGTTCGACAATGCGCCACCGCCCGTCGATCTTTTCCAGCCGGTCGAGATAGTCGCCGCCGATGACCGGCTGAAGCGGGCCGCCATCCGCCTGTTGGAAGACCATGACGTAGGAACTGACTTTCGCCCTCCCCTCGCCTTCAAGCACGATCATCACATTGGCCAGCATGTGGCGCGTACGCGGCGATCCGTCGGCATAGGTCAGCACCCAGTCGCGAAATGACTTTGCCACCGCTGCGGCATCGCGGTCCGCCATGATCGCGCCACCACTGCGCACCACGGCATCGCCCAGCAATTCACCCACCGCATCGAAATCACCGGCATCGAGCGCAAAGGGATAGCTGAACAGCACATTCTGAATGGCGAAATAATCGTCGGCGGTCATCGTCTCTCCTTAACGGCCGTTGAGAGGGCCCATACCCCCACTTATGCGGGTGGCGAGCGGCATTATTCCCTGCCAGCTTCGTGGCGACCACCCACAAATGGACTAAGCCCGACATGATGAGTGCGCGAACGCCCTGAACGCATCAAGCGCATGTCGACGCGCATCCATCCGGCGCACGAGACGCTCCAATGGCCGAACATGTAAGGGCAAGAATAGGCTGTTCATGTAAGAGAAAGGTTGGCAAGAACAGGCAAGGCGCACGTGGCGCTATTTCTGGCGCCATGCGGCATATCTTGTGAAGTAATGGAGGGGGTTCTGACAGCTGAATACGCCATCACGCGATCGGCGGTCGGACGAAAAGCTGCAATGAAGCAGGCCCGACTGTCCGGATCTTAAAAGGAGTAGCGTGATGACTGTCTTTTCAAAGGGATATAATTGTCTCTTAATGCTGACCCTGCTTGGCGGGGTGTCTTCGGCCAGCCTGGCGCAGACCCAGGAACAGCCTGCGGCGGATGTCTCGGCGACCGCCTATGTTCCTTCGGCCGAGGCCGTCAAGGGCCCCGAGGTCAAGGGAATCATCTCCGCGCGCAGCGGTGACAGGATGCAGGTGACGGCGGAAGACGGCACCAAGTCGGTGATCACCATCAACGACGCGACGAAGATCAGCGCCGTCAAGGGCTTCCTGGGCCTTGGTCGCGCGCGGCTGGCTGCAACCTCGCTGCTGAACGGCGTGCCGGTGACCGTCCAGACGCTTCAGTCGGGCGATGGCCTGGTGGCGAGCGCGATCAAGCTTCAGAACAAGGATCTGAAGACCGCGTCGATGATCTACAACGGCACGGACCAGCGCTTCGCCGAGCAGACCGCAGCCACCGATGCGCTGCGCGGACGCATGAGCGAGATCGACCAGTATAATGTCAAAGCCACGACCAACGTGAATTTCGACACTGGCAAGGCCGTGCTGTCGCCGCAGGCGAAGAATGACCTGTGCGCAGCGGCGAGTACCGCCGAGGGCATGAACAATGCCCTGCTGCTGGTCGTTGGCTACACCGATTCCGTGGGTGACGAGGAATATAACCAGGAGCTTAGCGAGAAGCGTGCTGGCCGGGTCGTCAACTATCTGCAGCAGGCCTGCAAGTGGAAGCCCTACCGCATGCTGACGCCGACCGGCATGTCCGAAGCCGATCCGGTCGCGAGCAACGATACGCCTGAAGGCAAGGCCCAGAATCGCCGCGTTGCGGTGAACATTCTGGTCAGCAAGGGTCTGGACGGCCTATAAGATGTGCGGGGTGGGCTGCGGCCCACCCCCTCATCACTGGACGCTGCTGGCCGCTTGAGCCACCTGAGCCGCATCCGTCTGCCAACCGCCGCCCAGCGCCCGGAACAGGTCGATCTGGCTGGCGGCAACCTGCGCATCGGCATTGGCAAGGTCAGCCTCCGCTCCGGCCAGAGTCCGCTCCGCATCGAGGACGGTGAGCGAGTCCGCCCGTCCTTCGCGAAGCTGCGCCCGGCTGATCCGCGCCGCAACGCGCGCCTGCTCTACCGCAGATTGCAGTGCCTGCCGCTGTTCCAGCCTGTGCGCATAGGCAGACAGCGCCGTTTCCGTTTCCTGAAGCGCCTTCAACACCGCCCCGTCGAAAGTCGCGAGCGCCGATCGGGTGGCCGCTTCCGCCTGCGCCACGCGCGCGCGGCCTCCTTCCATATTGGGGAAGGCCCAGCTGAGCAGTGGCCCGGCAAGCCAGCGCAGCGGTCCGGCCCCGAACATGTCGCTTATCGTGTTGCTGGTCGATCCGATCGACCCGCCCAGGGTGATGCGCGGATACAGATCAGCCGTTGCCACGCCGATCCGGGCGGTCTCAGCCGCAAGTCTGCGCTCCGCCTCCCGCACGTCCGGCCGCCGGGCAAGTAGCGCGCGGCCATCCCCGACCGGAATGGGGCGATCCAGTCTGAGGGTGACCGCGCGCTGGCCGACCTCGGGGGGGAGGTCAGCCGGCGCTCTTCCGGTGAGGAGGGCCAACCGGAACAGCGCTGCGTCGCGCTGGGCGCGAAGGGGTGGAATGGTCGCCTGCTGCTGGCTCCGCAGCGCAGTCACGCGCGCGACGTCGAGGCGGCTGGTGCGCCCGGCGGCGAAGCGCTTGGCGCTGAGATCGACGGTGCGATCGAGCAGGTCCAGCGTGCGCTCTGCCACCGCGATCCGCTCGGCCGCCGACGATGCGTCGGCATAGGCCCTGACCGTCTCGGCAACCACGGTGACGCGCACGGCATCGGCGGCGGCGACAGCGGCACCCACATCGGCGCGTGACGCTTCGAGCGCGCGGCGAACGCGGCCGAACAGATCGACCTCATAATTGACGTTCAGGCCCGCATCGATGCGCCAGTCTTCCGCTGGCAAGCCGGGCGCCCGCTGGAGCGCGGAGGTGCGGCCATAGGTAGGCTGTGCCGAAACGGTGGTCTGGGGCAGCAATTGCGTGCGGCTTTCCCGCAGCGACGCCTGCGCTCGTTCCAGATTGGCGATCGCTACCCGCAGGTCGGTATTGGCGGCCAGGGCGTTGCCGACGAGGCCGTCAAGCACCGGGTCCTGATACAGGCGCCACCAGCCGTCCTGCGGCGCATCAGGCGTGGTGATCGCGGGGCGTGCGGCGACGAACTGGCCCTGCGCGCTGGCCCCCGGCTGCGGACGGACATAGTCTGGCCCCGCAGCACAGGCGGCGAGCGTCAGGGAGGCTGCGCCGATCAGCAGATATCGTGTCGTCATCATTTTTCTCATTCCGCTGGGCCCAGCACGGGCACCGCATGACGTGGCCCCTTCCGCTCCCGCCAACGCTGCATCCGTTCCGACAGCGCGCGGGTGACCACGTAGAAGGCTGGTGTGAAGACAAGGCCGAAGAAGGTGACGCCGAGCATGCCGGAGAAGACCGCCGTTCCCAGCGCCTGCCGCAACTCCGCACCGGGACCGCTTGCGATGACGAGCGGCACAACGCCAAGGATGAAGGCGAAGCTGGTCATCAGGATCGGCCGCAGCCGGTTTTGCGCCGCGCGAACCACGGCGTCGATCGGACCCATGCCTTCTTCTTCCGCCTGCTTGGCGAACTCGACGATCAGGATCGCATTTTTGGCGGCGAGGCCGATCAACACGACAAGCCCGATCTGCGTCAGGATATTATTGTCCATGCCGCGCAGATTGACCCCGATCATGGCAGCGAGCAGCGTCATCGGCACGATCAGGATGATCGCCAGCGGCAGCATCAGGCTTTCAAACTGCGCCGCCAGCACCAGGAAGACGAAGAGCGTTGCCGCGGCGAACACCAGTATCGCCGCATTGCCCGCCACCTTCTGAAGATAGGCGACCTCCGTCCATTCGGTGGTGACCCCGGTCGGAAGCTTGGCCGCCAGACGCTCCATCGCCGCCATCGCCTGACCCGAGGAATGGCCGGGCGCGACATCGCCCTCCACATCGATCGCGGGATAGAGATTGTAGCGAACGGCGCGATAGGGGCCCGTCTTGTCATGCAGGGTGGCGACGGCGCCCACCGGCACCATCTCGCCCGAGGCCGAGCGCGTCTTCAGCTGCGCGACGTCGCCCGCATCATCCCGGAACGGCAGGTCGGCCTGCGCGATCACGCGATAGGTGCGGCCGAGCAGGTTGAAGTCGTTCACATAAGCCGAGCCCAGATAGACCTGCATCGCTTCGAACACGCGGGCGGGCGACACGCCGATCATGTCCGCCTTGGCACGATCGACATCGGCGAAGATGCGGGGAGCCGACGCCTCGAACTTCGTATGCACGAAGAAGAGGTTGGGGTCCTTGTTCGCTTCGGCGAGCAGCCCGCCGATGATCTTGTTCAGTTCCGCATAGCCGCGCCCGGAACGGTCCTGGATCATCATCTTGAAGCCGCCGCCGGTGCTGATGCCGCGGATCAGCGGCGGCGGGATGACGAATACCCGGCCTTCATTGACTTGCGCCGCGATCTTGCGCGCCTCGGCCATGATGGACTGTTCTGTCCAGCCATGCTTGCCGCGCTCTTCAAAGCTGTCGAAGACGAGGAAGGCCGCTGCGGCGTTGGGGGCGACGGTGCCGCTCGGCGCATGATAGCCGGTCAGCATGACGGTTCCCTTGACGCCGGGGATCTTGCCCATCTTGGCCGCTGTTTCGCGCAGCACCTTGTCGGTCTGGGCGAGCGACGTGCCGGACGGCGTGAACACCGCCGTCACGGCGTAGCCCTGGTCCTGCGCGGGCACGAACCCTGCCGGGGTGGACATGAACACCAGCGCGGTCAGGCCGACCAGCCCGACATAGATGAGCAGCACCAGCTTCAACCGCCCCAGCATCGCGCGGGTGACGGCGGCATACCAATGGCTTAGGCGATCGAAGGCGGCGTTGAACCGCTTGCCCCCGCGATAGGCCATGCGCTTCCACCGGCCTTCGGGCTCATCCTCCGCCTTCGGACGCAGCAGCAAGGCGGCGAGCGCGGGCGACAAGGTCAGCGACAGGATGAGCGAGATGATCGTCGCCGCCGAGATGGTGACGGCGAACTGGCGGTAGAATTCACCCGTCAGGCCCGTCAGGAACATCGTCGGGATGAACACCGCGCACAGCACCAGCACGATCGCGACCAGCGCGGTCGACACTTCGTCCATCGACCGATGCGACGCCTCGCGCGGGGTCATGCCATGTTCCAGATTGCGCTCGACATTTTCGACCACGACGATGGCGTCGTCGACGACGATGCCGATGGCGAGCACCAGCCCGAACAGCGACAGGTTGTTGAGCGAATAGCCAAGTCCCGCCAGCACCGCGAAGGTGCCGACCAGCGACACTGGGATGGCAAGCACGGGAATGATCGCAGCGCGCCAGCTTTGCAGGAAGACGAGGATGACGATGACGACCAGCACCACCGCCTCCAGCAGCGTGTGCTGAACCGCGCTCACCGATTCCCGGATGAAGTCGGTGGGATTGTAGATGACGCGATATTCCATGCCCGCAGGGAATTTGGCGGACATCGTCTTCAGCTCGGCAAGTACGGCGTCCGCCGAGGCCAGGGCATTGCTGCCCGGACGCTGGAAGATGCCGATGCCGACCGAAGGCTGGCCGGACAAATAGGTGTTGATGCCGTAATCCTCCGCGCCAAGCTCCACGCGGGCAACGTCGGACAGACGGGTCAGGCGGCCTTCGCCATCGCTCTTGATGACGATGTTGGCGAACTGATCGGGCGCGGTGAAGCGGCCCTGCGTTTCCAGGTTCACCTCATAGGCGGGCGCGCTGCTTTCCGGCGGCTTGCCGATGGCGCCGGCGGCGACCTGCACATTCTGGGACCGAAGCGCCTCGACAATCTCGCCCGCCGTCATGTTGCGCGCGGCCGCCCGGCCGGGATCGATCCACACGCGCATCGCATAGTCGCGCGCGCCGAAGATGCGAACCTCACCCACGCCGTCGATGCGCGCCAGGCGGTCCTTCATCTGGGTCAGCGCATAGTTGGAGAGGTAAGCGCGATCGAGCGTGTTGCCGGGCGAGACCAGGTTGGCGACCAGCAGGAAGTCCGGCGTCGTCTTGCGTGTCACGACGCCCTGCCGCCGCACATCCTCGGGCAGCCGGGGTTCGGCGAGCGCCACCCGGTTCTGCACCAGCACCTGCGCTTCATCCAGGTCGGTGCCCTGCTTGAAGGTGACGGTGATGGTCAGCCGTCCGTCGCCGGTCGATTGGCTCGACATGTAGAGCATGTCGTCGACGCCATTGATTTCCTGCTCCAGCGGCGCGGCCACGGTGTCGGCGATCGTTTCCGACGACGCGCCGGGATAGTTGGCGCTGACCGTGACCGTGGGGGGCACGACGTCGGGATATTGCGCGACGGGCAAGCCGAAATAGGCAAGCGCGCCGACGATGGTGATGATCACCGCGATGACGCCAGCGAAGATCGGCCGTTTGATGAAGACGTGGCTGAGACGCATGATCTCTTCCCTTATTCCCTTTCCCGGGCAGGGGCCGCCGTGGCGCCGTTAAGGCGCTGCGGCTCCCATGCCGGCCCTATGGTCAGTCGGCCAGCGTGGCCTGCGACGCGACCGGCGCGGAAACCGGTTCGCTGGTCGATGACGGTGCTGCTTCGATACGCCCCGCGACGGGTTTGACCTTCGCGCCGGGCTGGATGAACTGGCTGCCTTGGATGACTACCTGATCGGATGGCGACAGGCCCGACCGGATGACCCGCAGGCCATTGGCGAGCGCGCCGATTTGGACCGGCTTGGCCGTGGTGCTGCCATCCTTGTTGACGACATATACCAGCTTGCGCGCCTGATCGGTCATGACGGCCCCATCCGGGACCAGCAACGCGCGATGCGGCGCGCCAGAGCCCAGGCGCATATTGCCGAACATGCCGGGCACCAGGAAGGATTCAGGATTGGAAACGACCGCCCTGCCCCGGATGGTGCCCGATCCGCGATCGATCGCATTGTCGGTGAAGTCGACCCTGCCCTTCCATTTGTAGCCGGTTTCGTCCTGGAGCCGGATCTCCACCTGCTGGCTCGCATCCGCCTGGCGGCGATGCTTCAGGTAGAGCGCTTCGGAACCATTAAAGGAGAAGTAGATCGGGTCGAGCGCGTTGATCGTCGTCAGCACCGTTGCGCCAGCGGCCGTATCACCCGCCACCAGATTGCCGACATCCACCTGCCGGTCGGAAATCCGCCCGGTGATCGGCGCGCGAATATAGGCGAACTCGACATTGAGGCGGCGCGCCCGTACGCCGGCCTGGGCGGCGGCAAGCTGCGCCTGCGCCGATCGCACCCGGGCGCGAAGGGAATCGACTTCCTCCGCGCTGACGGCTTCGTCAGCGATCAGCCGCGTGGCACGGCCAAGCTCAGCCCGGGCAAGCCCCAATGCGGTCGATGCACTGGCGACCTGTGCCTGCGATTCCTGCAACGCGGCTGTGAAGGGTCGCGGGTCAATGGTGAAGAGCAGCTGCCCCTTCTTCACCACATCGCCATCGCGAAAGTGAATGCCGACAAGCTGGCCTGAGACGCGCGGGCGGACCTCCACTGCCTTGCTTGCCTCGAACCGGCCGACATAATCGTCCCAATCGACGACCATCCGGGACAGAGGCGTGGCCACGGTGACCACCGCCGGAGGCGGTGCGGCGGGTGCGGGCGTGCCGTTCCACCAGCTCATGCCCGCCCATATGGCGAGCACCCCCGCCGCCGGAAGCAGAAGGTAGGCAGGCTTCCAACGCCGTCCTTCAGGCGCATCCTGTTGGATTTCCGAGTCGGCTTTGACTTTGGAAAGATACATCGTCTGCCCCACACTTATCTTACGGTTATGTTACTGACCGGTACGTCTCTTGCGCGGTACGTACCGATCTGTTACATGGCCGTCAAGCGAGAGGATGCGGAATTTTTGTTTATGGGCCTGACATTTGGTTCCGATTGCGGCTGCGCGGAAGGAACGCCAAAGAAAACAGCAGCTTCGAAGATATTCGAGACCGCCAAGGACCTCTTCTACAGGCGCGGAATCAGGGCCGTGGGGGTGGATGAGATCGTCTGCGAGGCAGGCGTCACCAAACCCAGCCTGTACCGCGCATACCGGTCAAAGGACGAACTTGTCGCCGCCTGCCTGCGGGAAGATGTGGAGGCGGGCCGGGCGAGTATTTACGCGGCGCTGGACGCGGCCGGTCCGGACCCGCGCGATCGGTTGGACGCCGTTATCCGGCACAAGGCGGAAAAGATGCGCCGGGCCGATTTTCGCGGCTGCCTGATCAGCAATGTCGCGGTCGAACTGCCCGAGCCCGGTCATCCGGGCCGCCTGATCGTGGAAAGCTGCAAGTCCGATTTCCGTGCGCTGTTTTGCGACCTTAGCCGGGATCTGGGCGTGGCCGAGCCGGAGAAGCTGGCTGACGGGCTGATCCTCGTCATCGAGGGCGCGATGGCGACGCATCATGTCTTCGGCAGCCAGGGTCCGGCACAGGCGCTGGAAGACACCTGCGCGGCGTTGATCGACTTCCATCTGGAACATGCGCGGGCCAAGGCCTGAAGGCCGCATTACACGCCATTGGGCTGCATTGAGGCGGGATCGATTTCCTACCCACAAGGTTGAGCCTGCAAACCGCTTGGGAGACGCGCATGAACTCGATCGCCGCTGGCCAACCGCATGTCTATCGCGACGGCGATGTCGAATTGATCGGCGAAATCTACTGCCCTTCGGGTCAGCCTAATGGCAGGGCGATGCTGGTCGTCCATGAAGCAGATGGAATCGGCGGCAATGTCCGGCGTCATTGCGCCATGCTCGCAGAGGACGGCTATTTCGTGCTGGCGGCGGACATGCATGGCGGCGGCCATGTGCTGCAAGGCGAGGCGATGTTCGCGGCTCTTCAGCGGTTCAAGGACGATCCTCCGCTGCTGCGGCAACGAGTGCGGTCGGGGTTTGACGAGCTGCTCGCGATCTCCGGCGTGGATGCTACGCAATGCGCGGCGATCGGCTTCTGCTTTGGCGGATTTACCGTGCTGGAACTGGCGCGGTCGGGTGCGCCGGTCGCCGCTGTCGGCAGCTTCCACGGCCTCTTGACGACGAACGCACCGGCACGCCCTGATCAGAAGATGGCGCGGATAGCTGTATTCACCGGTGATCGTGACCCGCTCGTGCCGCCGGAAGATGTGGCCGCTTTCGAGGAAGAGATGCGGCATGCGGAGGCGGACTGGCAGCTGACGAACTACGGCCCAGCCTTCCACAGCTTCACCAATGAAGATGTCGATTCGCTCGGCGACCCCCGCATGCGCTATGATCGCGCCGCGCATATCCTGTCATGGAAGGCGCTGAAGGACTTTCTGGGCGTCAGTCTCGCGCCTTCCTTGCCGGGATGAACGGCCCAAATCCTGGCGGTTATTGGTAGCCGCCTTCGTCCTTGCGCTTTTGAGCGGCATTCTCCTGCGCTTGCATCTGCTTGTCCTTGCCCTTCGAAGCGGACTGCGATCCGCGCGCGTTGTTGCCGCCGCCGCGTCCCGTGCCCGTGCTTCCGCTGGCGCCATCGCCGCCCTTCTTCGTGATCGCCCCTGGATTACCGCCTGCACCTTTTTGAGCCATGAGAACCTCCTTGCCAGCGCGCATGATGCGCCAGGTCTACAAGCGACTCCTTTCATGGGGGCCGGGTTCCGCCGATCGAAACAGCCGCCATCTCAGGTTAGGAAATGGCGTCGTCTAAGAGGGCATGCATCCTCCTTTACGGCAACCGAACAGTTGAGTACCACTCCTCCACAAGAGGCATGAGCATCGAGAGGAAGAGACGCTCCTCCGCTGCATCAATGCCCGGCGGGAGAGACGTGGCCAGTGGCGCGAAAGCATTTTGACATCATCATCGTCGGCGCCGGGTCAGCCGGTTGCGTTTTGGCCAATCGCCTGACGGATGGCACGGGATTGCACGTGCTGCTGCTGGAGGCTGGCCCTGTCGATCGCAGCCCCCTGATCCATATGCCCGGCTTCTTCACCGCCATGTACCGGCCCGGCAAGTTCGCCTGGGTCTATCCCACCGCCCCGCAGGCCCATGTCGATGGCCGGGTCATGCGCGATGTGCGCGGCAAGGTGCTGGGCGGGTCAAGCTCCACCAACGGCATGCTTTACTGCCGTGGCGCGGCGCAGGACTATGATGGTTGGGCCGCGATGGGGAATGATGGCTGGAGCTATCGGGAGGTGCTGCCCTACTTCAAGCGCGCGGAAGATCATGCATGCGGGGAGGACGCCTATCATGGCACGGGAGGACCTCTGCATGTGCAGCGGTCGCCAGTGAACAATCCGCTGGCAAAGGCCTTCATTCAGGCGGGGGTACAGGCGGGCTATCCCTATAATGAAGATATAAACGGGGCGCGCAGGGAAGGCTTCGGGCCTGCCGAGTCCACGATCTGGCGGGGGCGGCGCTGGAGTACGGCGTCGGCCTATCTCCGTCCTGCCCGCCATCGGCCGAACCTGACGGTGATGACGGGTGCGCACGTCACCCGCATCATATTGGAGAAGCAAAGGGCCACCGGCATCGAACTGCGGCAAGGCAGGAACCGGCATCGCTTCGCGGCGGGCGAAGTGATCCTGTCCGCCGGTGCGTTCCAGTCTCCACATCTGCTTCTGCTTTCCGGCATCGGCGATGGCAACCAACTGGCCTCCCACGGCATTCCCGCTCATGCGGACCTGAAGGGCGTGGGCCGCAATCTGCACGATCATGCCAGCATCACTGCCCACGCGACCTGCACCGCGCCCTTGTCGCAAGCTAGGCTGCTGAGCCCGCTTTATGCCGGAAAAGAGTTGATGCGCGGGGTCTTTGGGCGACGAGGGTTCATGGCGGAATGTTCGATTGAGGCGGTTGGCATGATCCGATCGCTGCCGGAACAGGCGGTGCCGGACATCAAATATCAGTTCGTCCCCATCAGGCTCGATCATATGACGGGCGATCCTTTGCCCGAACATGGCATGGTCAACCGGATGGAGCTTACCGTGCCGGAAAGCCGGGGCGAGTTGCGCCTCGCCTCCACAGATCCGTCGGCCTTGCCGATCCTGGACGCAAATTATCTGGGGGAAAAAGGGGACAGGAAGCGTTTGCGTGCGGCCTTGCGTACGGCGATCGAGATTTACCGCCAGCCAGCCTTCCAGGAATTTGGCGTGAAAGCAGACATTCCCGTTCGCGACTTGGACGATGATACGGCGCTCGACGCTTATATCCGCGCGACCCTGACCAACGATCATCATGCTGCCGGAACGTGCAAGATGGGCAGCGGGGATGACGCGGTCGTGGACGCCACCCTGCGGGTGCACGGGACCGAGAAACTGCGCGTCGTGGACGCTTCCATCATGCCTCAGGTGGTTTCCGGCAACACCAATGCGCCGACGATCATGATTGCCGAGAAGGCTTCCGACATGATCCTGGGGAGAGCCCCTTTGCCCGCCGCTCCAGTCTAGCTGACAGGATCGATAACCATTGGATTATGTCCCATGGGGCACATAGTCGAAGCCCACGACATGCGCATCTCGCCTCAGCGCGCTGGTCAGGAGCTCCATCTTCTCCTCATTATCACCCGCGACCGTCGTGCTGAATTCCAGATAATCATCCTTCAGCTGCTGCCGTATCGAACTGGGATGCAGATGAGCGTCGGCGAGAAGAGAGCGGAACGCCGTCTGCGAAACCGGCGAACCACGATCATAGCGCACCTTGACGAGGGCATGGCGGCGCTGCGGCAGGAAGCGGTCGGATATGGTCACCGCCGTCAGGACGAGCAAAGTCGCCACTGTTCCCCCGATGGCGAGGCTGTAAAAGCCGACGCCGAACAGCACGCCTAGCGAGGATGTCGACCATAGCGATGCAGCGGTGGTGAGGCCCCGGACGTTGAACCCTTCGCGAAATATCACGCCGCCACACAGAAAGCCGATACCGGTCAGCACGCCATGCGCCATCCGCACGGGATCGATCCGGATGATATCGTCCGGCGTGTCGCTGAGCCACCGAACCTGGTGCACAGCCGCCAGCATCAGCAACGCGCAGGACAGGCTGACCAGAATATGCGTGCGAAAACCGGCAGGGCTGGCGCGATATTCCCGCTCGGCGCCAACGATACCACCGGCGACGATAGCGCCAAGGATTGGCAGAGCAAGGTCGAGGTCGAACAGGTTCATTTTATGCGTTCAGGACAAGGCAGAGACCGGAACAGCGGCTCCGTGCAGGCTGCCGCTGCCGGACCGTTATTTATCGGTCTTCGCCTCCAGATCACGCGCCATCTTCAAATGGCCTTCAACAACCGGCGCGATCTCGCCCGCTACCGCCTTCAACGCAGCATGCGTGCCGCCGGATGCGTAGGATCGCATCAGCGCCAGCGCATCCTCATGCGCATCCACCTGCCCATCGACATATTCCTCGTCGAAGGCCGCGCCCTTCTTTTGCCGCAGCTCGTCCAGCTCTTCTTTCTGATCAGCCGTCAGCGCCGGGTCGGGCGTCACGGTCGGGCGTGACTTGCCAGCAGCAGCCTTGATCTTCGCGGTAGAGTCCGAATGCGCCTTGATCATCTGCTGCGCGAACGCCTTGACCTCGGGCGACGCGGCATTGGTCGCAGCCAGTTTCGCAGCGGCGATTTCGAACGCATCGCTCTTGGCGGCAAGGTTCACGAATTCCTGCGCGTTCGGCGCTGGTTTCAAGGAGTTAAGCGCATTGTCGGCCACATTTTCAATACGATCGCCCGCGCGCTCTGCTGTATTCGAAGCGGAGTCCAATGCGTCGGCGGTGCGTTGTTCACTCGCCTGATTACAGGCCGCGAGCGTGAGCCCGGCGCCGACGATCATCAATGTGATGCGCATTTTTCATCTCCCTGTATTTCAAGACCGCAAACGCGCCTTTGATGAAGCCGTTCCTTGGACTTGCTCGCACATGAGCAGGCAGATCGCCGGTGCGCCGCCAGCACGGGAGTGTCAGGCGATAATCTGTTGCCGGTATTTGTTGGGGCTGGTCCCCGCCTCACGCCTGAACGCGGCGGAAAAGGCGCTTGCGTTGGCAAAGCCCAGACGGTGAGCAATCCCCTTCAGCGGCAGCGTCCGGTCGGCAAGCATCGCCTTTGCGCGTTCCAGCCGAATGCCTTCGACATAGGTGCTGACGGACGTCCCCATAGTTGCCCTGAACAGGCGGCGCAGATGGGGGGCGCTGATGCCGCATTCCTCGGCCAGTCGGCACACGGTCAGTGGACGGCCCTCGACGGTTTCGACAAGATCGCGGATGCGGCGCAGTTGCCATGCGGCAAGCTTGCCCTTTCCGCCTCCGCCTGCATCGGGACCCGCGCTGTCGAGTTGCCGCGCCAGTTCCACCAGGATCAACCGGCACAAGGAATCCACCTTCACGGCATGGGAAAAGCCCGGCGTGCGAAGCTCATCCGCCAGCAACCTCAAAGCCTGTTGAGACACATCGCCATTTTCGCACGCCATCAACTGCTCAGTGCAATGATGTGGATCTATGCCGGTGGTCTCGTGAATATAGTCATTTTCAAAGTCGCAGAAGATCGCGGGCTTTAGCGGCCCTGACTCCTCGACTTCGGCGACCCAGTCGATTTCGGCAGGGACGAACGTCGCCTGCTTCATTTCATGATAATCGCGCTGGTTGGCGTAACGGAAACGCCCGCGTGGCCGGTGGATGCTCGACGTCCAAAGCCCCACCTGATGAGTTGCTACGCGCCCGGCCAAATGGTGCGGCAGATGCCCGCCATGAGGAAGGTTGAGCCGGACGAGCACACCGGGAAGGCGCGATGTCGCAAGCCGTTCCTCCGTCCAGCTGACATAATCGTGCACTGCCGCGCTCTCCATCCGCCGCGCCTTATGCGGGCTGAGTCTTTCCCCTCTCTTATTGGAAAGACGCGGCGGCGGCGACAAGATTGATCAGCCGCCGCCGGGCAGGTCATTTGGGCAAGGCGTAGGCGACCACTGAGTCCCCAAGCTTGGTGCCAAGGAATTTGTGCCCGCCCGCAGCGATCACCACATATTGGCGGCCATCCTTTTTCAGGCGGTAGGTCATGGGCGTAGCCTGTCCCCCGGCAGGAAGGCGAACGCGCCAGACGACCTTGCCTGAGGCAATGTCATAGGCCCGCAGATAATTGTCCGTAGTCGCGCCAAGGAAGACCAGCCCCGAAGCCGTGGCGATACTGCCGCCAAGGTTCGGCACGCCAAGCTTCAACCACATGGGCGGCGGCGCCTGGTCGCGCGTGGTGCCGAGCGGTACATTCCAGAGCGTCTTGCCTGCTTTCAAATCGATCGCGGTCAGGCGGCCCCAGGGCGGCCGGTTGCATGGCGCACCGAATGGCGACAGCATCGGCTTCATCTGCAGACCGTAGGGCGCACCCTTGGTGGGAAGGATGGGCTCGCCGGCGGCGGTGCGGGACGCGATCTCTGCCTGCGGGATCAGCTTCATGATCGCGCCGACTTGCGTCGTATTGGCGATCAGGATACCGCGCTGCGGATCGATCGTCACCCCGCCCCAGTTGGAAGCGCCCTCGAAGCTTGGCCACTGCAGCCACCCTCTTGTCGAGGGAGGCGTGAAGACGCCCTTATAGTTCACCGATCGGAACAGTTCCCGGCACTTATATTTGTCATAGGGGGTGAAGCCCCACATATCCTCTTCGCGCAAATCCGGGTCACGAATGATGAACGCGGGATTGGCGGGGAATGGCTGGGTGGCCGACAGCTTTTCGCCCGGCACCTTGCCCTCTTGCGGGACGGGCCGTTCGACCACGGGGAAGATCGGCTTGCCGGTGCGCCGGTCGAGAATGAAGATATGCCCGACCTTCGTGGTCTGCGCGAGCGCGGGGATGGACCCCTTGCGCGTGGGCAAGTCGAACAGCACCGGCTGCGCGGGAAGATCATAGTCCCACACATCGTTATGGACCGTCTGGAACCGCCATTTGACTTCGCCGGTCGTTCCGTCAAGCGCCACGACCGAACTTGCATAATAGTCCAGGCCACGCCGGTTGGCGGCATAATGGTCGGGCGGTGCGTTGCCCATCGGCACATAGACGAGGTTCAGCTTCGGATCGACCGCCATCGGTGCCCAGCTATTGGGCGTGCGCCGGACGAACTGCTCACCCTCGGGCGCATCCTTGGCATCGCTCATCCCCGGCGGCAGGCCGTTCCATGACCATAAGGGCTTGCCGGAATGGATGTCGAAGGCACGGATTGCACCCGCGGGCATGTCGACCCGCATATTGTCGGTAAGTCGGCCATTCACAACAATGGCATTGCCGATGACGACGGGCGGCGAAGAGATGGACAGGTCGCCCCGCTCCATCTTGCCAAGGCCCGGTTTCAGATCGACCACGGCGTTGCGGCCGAAGGAGCGGCACTCGCGGCCCGTGGCGGAATCGAGCGCCACCAGCCGCCCGTCCAGCGTCCCGGCGAAGATCCGCCCCGCGCATTCCGCACCGGCTGGCACGCTTTCGTCACGGGCATAGGTGACGCCACGGCAGTTCAGCAGATAGGTGCTGAAATTGTCCGAGCTTGGCTGCTTGGCCCAGATTTCCTTGCCCGTCTCCGGGTCCACCGCAGCGATGCGGCCGTTACCCGAGCAGAGATACAGCCGGTTTTCCGCGATGATCGGCGTCGCCTGGAATGTCGGGGAAAGCGGCTCAGGGGCCGTCACCATCCCGATATGATAGGTCCATGCAGGCTTCAGCGCCCAGACATTTTCAGGCGTAATCTGGGTCAGCGGTGAATAGCGCGTCCCGCCCGCATCCCCGCCATAATAGCTCCAGCCCGCCGTCGGCCCGCTATAGTCGATCGCGGGAGTCGGCCGGAACAGGTTCTCACTATAGGCCCAATATGCGCCGCCCAGGACGGCAATGGCGCCAGCACCGATCAGGACAGCGCGGCGCCAGCCACGGCGGCCCTTCTTCCCCCGCGTCCCATTGCCGCCGCCCGCCGCCGCAGGCTCCACATCCTGAAAGGAAAGGCGTGTATCAGTCCGGTTCATATGGCCTCGATCATCGACATTTCCGGACCGCAGCGCACATTCCCCCGCTGGTTCCGCATGAATATGGGCCGGGCATTCACCCGGCTATTGCGTCCACCGCCTCCGCCGCGCCGCGCATCGCCCCTTCGATATAACCAACCCCCTTGGCATCGCCGACGACGTGAACGGCAAAGCCCTGTCCCTGCAATTGGTTGGCGAGCGTCAGGTCCCCCGTTGCGCCCTTCGCGACAATCACATGATCGGCAGCGGCCGACTGCTCCACCCCATCCTTGTCCATGAAGCGGACGGCATCCCGCTCGATCCGGATTGCGCTCGATCCGGGATGGAGATCAACGCCATGCTCCTTCAGTTCCGCGAGCAACCGCATCCGGCGGACGATCGTCAGACCGGCGCCAAGGCGCGGGGCATCATCGACCACGACCACCTCGCGGCCACGTTCATTCAGGAACTCTGCCAGTTCAAGGCCGACCAGTTCTCCACCGATAATGACTATCCGCTTGCCCAGCGGCATCCATTGGTGCGTCGCCTTGCGCACGAAATCGAGGTTGGCGGTTATGCCCGTCATGGAGCCGAGCTTCGTCGCGGCCCGCGTCAGCAGCCCGGTCTTGCGCTTGAGTTCGTCGGAACTTTGGCCAAGCACCATTCGGCGCATGTCATCGCCCGAGAACACATGGGGCATATCATTGCCCGGTATGTCCGGCATCCCGCGCACCGCGCCCGTCGCGACCACGACCGCGTCAGGCTGAAGCGTACGCAGAAGCTCTGGCGTCGCGGGGGTGCGCAGCCGCACATCGACCTGCGAAGACGCGATCTGCCGTTGCAGCCAGTCAAGCAACCGCTCATTTGCCGGATAGGCAAGGGCCGCGAAGCGCAACGTGCCGCCCAGATATTCGCCCTGTTCAAGCAGGATGACCTGATGCCCCAGGCCATCCAGCCTGCGCGCGGCTTCCATGCCGCCCGGCCCGCCGCCAATGACCACTATCCGTTTGGGCGCGGATGATGGCGCGTCCGAACGCAGATATTCAAATCCCGTTTCCGGATTGACCGCGCAGCGCAGCGGATCGCAGACATAGATGGCGCTGATGCAGGTATAGCAATAGATGCAGGGCAAGACATCTGCCGCCCGGCCTTCCGTCAGCTTGCGCGGCAAGTGCGGATCAGCCAGCAACTTGCGGCCCATTGAAACAAAGTCGATCTGACGGCTGGCAATCGCCTTGTCGCCGACCTCGGGCTCGATCCGGCCGGATGCGATGACGGGAATGGTGACCGCAGCCTTGATCTGCGCCGCATAGGGAAGGTTCACGGCGGGTTCGTGGGGCGTGTGCGATCCTGAGTGCAGCTTTCCCTGCGCCGTGTCGTGATAGGCGGTCACCGTGATCGCGTCGGCGCCTGCGGCTTCCGCCATGCGGGCGACCTGCGCGGCGTCTTCGATCGTCAGGCCGCCCTTTTTCCCGACCTCGCGAGAGTCCAGCTTGCACCAGACGGGGAAGTCAGGACCTACAGCCTGCCGAACGGCCTGAATGACATCGACCAGGATGCGGACGCGGTTCTCCAGCGGCCCGCCATAGCCATCCGTCCGCCGGTTCGATTTCGGCGAGATGAAGGACGACAGGAGATATCCATGCCCACCATGAATTTCCACGCCATCGAACCCGGCGCGCTTCGCCCGGTCTGCGGCGGCGGCGAACTGGCCGACGACCGTCTGGATGTCTTCAAGCGTCATTTCCTTGAAGCTGACAGCCTGGATCTTGCTGAACGGCGCGACGGCGAGTTCTTCGAGCAGGAACGCCTCTGTAAAGTCGCCTTCGGGTGCTTCAGGCAGCGACGGGCACCAGACCGGTCGGCCACCCAGCATATCCTCCATCGCGACAAGGCCGCCATGATGGATTTGCGGCGCGATCTTCGCGCCATGCTTGTGGACCGCTTCCACGAGCGCCGTCAGGCCCGGCAGGAAGCGATCGTCGGAAATCGCGATCTGGTTGACCTGATTGCCTCCGACCGGCCACGCCACACCGGCAACGCCCGTTATGATGAGCCCGACGCCGCCCTTCGCCTGCTCCTCATGATAACGAATGATCCGCTCGCCGCAGTGGCCATCGGCTTCGGCAAGGCTCGCCCCCATGGCCGTCACGGCGATCCGGTTGCGCAATTCCATGCCGCCGATCCGGCCGGGGGAAAGAAGATGTTGCAAAGAATTGGAAGCCATTGAAGTCGTCGCCTGTCTGGAGAAAGTCCTAATGTACGTCGTTCATATCTGTTGAGGATCGGGCGAGATCGGCTCCATCTCATCCCAGATGGGGCCGGTCAGCGTCCGGAACAGCGCTTCGTCCGAATACATCCGCTCTCCGGTCAGCCCCTGTTCTCCAAAGACCAGGATCGCCATGATGCGATGCCAGCTGAGCTCTGTTTCCCCGATCAACCTGATCTGGATATCATATTCCTGCACTACGCCCTGCGGGCCAACGGACTCACTGATCACATGGTAGTTCGCGATACGCGGCTGCACGTCATCGATGAAATGGCGGTAGAGGCGGCGCGTCTTTTCGTATCCCGTAAAGCTTCGGCCGACAGGAAAATATTGGTAGGTCGGCTCGCCCTCCATCGTCGCCAGGATCGCATCGAGGTCCTGCCCGCTTTCCGTCAGCGCATGCCGGCTCGCCACTCCAATGAGATGGACCAGGCTTGTCCCCACCGGATTTTCTCCCCTGCCTCTCCAACAGCCTTATACCATGCCCGCTCTCGGCCGCCGATGCCTACCGCATGCTCTGGCGCGTCATCAGCCCCAATTTATGTCGCGAAGCGCGCATAATCGTCCGGATCGATCATCCTTCGCCAGCTTCCTTGACCCATCGCATCGGATCGACGCCTGATGCTTCCATCGTTATGGGTCGGCCGATGAGCAGCGAAAATCTTGAATCTTCCCCTGTCGAGGCGGAAGGGCCGCCACCTGCTGCCCGCTCTGTCGGACGGCCGCGGCGATTGACCTTGGCGCAGATTCTGGACGCCGCGATCGAGATGGGGCTGGATGGCCTGAGGATCGCGGCGCTCGCCGATCGGCTCGGCGTCCGCCCGGCGGTGCTCTACACCTATGTCACCGGGCGAAAGGAACTGGTCCGGCTCGCGGCGCAGCGCGCTTCGGGGGCCGCCACCTTCCCTGAGGACGAAGGCCAATCCTGGCGCGAATATGCCACCCAATATGCACAAGCGCTCCACAAGCTGGTGGAGGAGGGGCAGCTTGTCTCCACCCTCGTCAGCGGCAATCTGGGGCCTGCGGTCGAAATCGACAGTTCGGAACAATGGCTGCAAGTCATGCTGGCGCGCGGGTTCGACCTGCCGGAAGCGCTCGACCTGTTACGCTCCATCGACCTGATCGTGCTGGGCGGCGCGTTCCTCTCTTCCTACGCCCGCGCGGTGGCAGGCGGCGAAGCGGAATATCGCGACGCCGTGCGCGCTTCGATCGATCAGCGTTCGGCGGAAGATGTGCCGGTCATCGCCGCGCATCCTGACCGTTATGCCGACACTGCCCTCCCCCGCTGGCGCACCACATTGGCACTGGTGCTCGACGGAGTGGCGGCGCGACGCGGCGAATAGTCGAACATCTTTTCGGAAATTATTGCAGGCTGGGCGACGATGGGATATTCCCACCTTCGACCCTGCCGTTCACGTGGGGAAATCGATCGCTGGAGAGAGCATATGCCTGCCGATGTCGCTTCCACTTTCCTGCCCGTCGCGCCGCCCAGGATCGTCGACGATCTCTACACCGAAGACCAGCATCAGCGAGTCTTGGATGTCATTCGCCGCGAAGGCCCCTGGTCCCTCATTCTCGCGCAATATTTCTCTTCGCCCGAAGAAGTGATCGCGACCTCCACCGGCTCCATTCCGGAAGGGTTCACGCCGACCTGGGACATGTTCATGAACCCGGTGTTTCGCGGCTACATCGCCGACAACGGCGTCAATCGCTTTCCCGAACTCGACGACTGCTTCTACAACAAGAAGTTCCTGGACATGGCGCGCAGCTATTGGAACACGCCCTATGTCGAATGCGACCAGCTGATGTTCAACATTCAGGGTCCAAGCTCGGCAGGCGGTTCACCGCATGTCGATGGCACGCAGTTTCGCGGCCTGTACGAAGTCAACTGCCCGATCTGGCTGCTGAACATCATGGCGAAGTCCGGCCTCTTCAAACGCTGGCAGGCGAAGAAGGCGCAGGTCATCGCCTGGTATTATCAGGGTTCGATCGGCGGCGGATTCCACTATTGGCCGAACGGGCCGCAAAATGACCCTGCCTGCCTGGAAGCGCCGATGTGGGGACGCGGCGTCGTCGTGGAAAATGAGATGATGTTCCACACCGCGCAGGGCTGCGGCCCGGTGGATCAGCGCAAACCGGCGGGCCTCGCGATCAATTCGACCATGTCGGCTGATCCTGATGTGGCTGGCGGCTGGCGGATCATGACCGGCGACGATGTGGTGGCGAAGATCCCGGAGCAGGAGTTCCGCCTGCTCCTTCACTGGAACGCCCAGGTTTACACTGACCTTAACGACCTGCGGATTTCGCGCGACCATACAGACGACATCACGACAGACATGGCGTTCGAGATTTTCGTGAAGGACCTTCGGGCGCGCGGCGAAATCTTCGAGATGCCGAGCGATCCGCTGCATGACACCAATTTCATCGGCCTGCTGACCCGCGTCTATGATGTCGGCAAGCCCAAGGGCGTACCGCAGGACCCGGTCGAACCGCGTCTGGTCGCCTGACCTCGCTACCTCCGCCGGGGTGCTTCAACTGACTGAAGCGCCCCGGCCCAGCAGTGCTTCCGATCGTTCTCGCAGCATGTCGGACACCGCCAAGATGCGGGCGAGCTTCGCCATTTCCGGGTGCGTCACCAGCCAGAAGGAGCGTGCAATCTCCACCTCCTCCGGGAAAAGGCGCACCAGCGTCTCATCATCGGCCACGATGAAATCCGGCAGCACGCCGATGCCTGCGCCGTCCAGGATCAGTTGGCGCTGCATGCCGATGCTGCTGGACCTTAGCGAGGCTTCCAACCCCGCTTGCACCTCGTCCAGATAATCCAGTTCCGGCGAATAGAGGAACTCGGGGACATAGCCGATCAGCATATGCTCATGCAGCTGTTCCCGGGCTGCCGGAGCGCCGCGCGCCGCGAGATAGGCGGGCGAGGCATAGAGATGCAGCGTGTAATCAGCGAGCTTGCGCACCGCCAGATGCCCGCGCTGCGGCCGCGCCAGCATCACCGCCATGTCCGCCTCCCGCTTTGACGGATTAAGGAAACCGGAAGCGGTGATGACGTCCAGCCGGATGCCGGGATGACGCGCATGAAAGCCGGGAATCGCAGGCGCCAATATCCATCGGCCAAAGCCTTCCGCCACGGACAAGCGCACCTGTCCGTTCAGACTGTGCCGTTCCCCCTTCACATCGACGATGGCCGACATTGCCGCGCTCTCGATGCTTTCTGCATGGCGGAGCAAGGCCGCACCATGCTCCGTCAGCGCCCTTTCCGCCCCCGTCTGCTCGAACAATTGCGCATCGAGCGCCTGTGACAGGCGCGACAATCGGCGGGAAATCGTCGTCGCATCAATGCCGAGCATCCGCGCCGCCGGAGCCACTCGCTTCAACCGCGCGACCGTCAGGAATATCCGCAAATCGTCCCAATCGAACATCAACCGCACCCATGCAAAAATGCAGATCAACTCTGCAATAAAGGGGAATTGAATGCATTATCGCCTTTCGGCATGATAAGGCAAATCTCATCGAGAGGATGCCATGCGCGATATTTCCCACAAGCTCGCCTTTGCCCATGACGGCGAAGCTGCGCGTTACAGTGATGTGTTCAATCCCAATGACGGGCAGGTTCAGGCCCGCGTCGCCCTGGGCGACCGTGCGCTGCTCGACCGGGCGGTCGAAGCGGCGAAGGCGGCGCAGCCTGCCTGGGCAGCGGTCAATCCGCAGCGGCGCGCCCGCGTCATGTTCAACTTCAAGGCGCTGGTCGAAAAGAACATGGACGAACTCGCCCATCTGCTCTCGTCCGAACATGGCAAGGTGATCGCCGATTCCAGGGGCGACATTCAGCGCGGCCTGGAAGTCATCGAATTTTGCTGCGGCATCCCCCATGCGCTGAAGGGCGAATATACCCAGGGCGCGGGCCCCGGCATCGATGTCTATTCCATGCGCCAGCCGATCGGCATCGGCGCTGGCATCACGCCGTTCAACTTCCCGGCGATGATCCCGCTGTGGATGTCGGGCGTCGCGATCGCCACCGGCAACGCCTTCATCCTGAAGCCATCCGAGCGCGATCCGTCCGTCCCCGTGCGCCTTGGCGAACTCTTTCTGGAAGCTGGCCTGCCCGAGGGCATTTTCCAGGTCATCCAGGGGGACAAGGAAATGGTCGACGCCATCCTTGACCACCCGGATATCGGCGCGATCAGCTTCGTCGGATCGTCCGACATCGCCCACTATGTCTACAAGCGCGGCGTCGACAACGGCAAGCGCGTGCAGGCAATGGGCGGCGCGAAGAACCACGGCATCGTCATGCCGGACGCCGATCTCGACCAGGTCGTCAACGATCTGTCCGGTGCGGCCTTTGGTTCGGCTGGCGAACGCTGCATGGCGCTGCCCGTCGTCGTGCCGGTGGGTGAAAAGACCGCGCTTGCCCTGCGCGAAAAGCTGATCCCCGCGATCCAGGCGCTGCGCGTCGGCGTTTCGACCGATCCCGAAGCCCATTATGGTCCGGTGATCAACGCCGCGCACAAGGCGAAGATCGAAGACTATATCCAGATGGGCGTCGATGAAGGGGCTGAACTGGTCGTCGATGGCCGTGGCTTCACGCTGCAGGGGCATGAGCAGGGCTTCTTCGTCGGCCCGACGCTGTTCGACCAAGTAAAGCCCACGATGCGCACCTACCAAGAAGAAATCTTCGGCCCCGTGCTGCAAATGGTGCGCGCCGAAAGCTTCGAGGACGCGCTCGCCCTGCCCAGCCAGCATCAATATGGCAATGGCGTCGCCATCTTCACCCGCAACGGCCATGCCGCGCGCGAATTCGCCGCGCGGGTGAATGTCGGCATGGTCGGCATCAACGTGCCGATCCCGGTGCCGGTCGCCTACCACACATTCGGCGGCTGGAAGCGGTCGGCCTTTGGCGACACCAACCAGCATGGCATGGAAGGCGTCAAATTCTGGACCAAGGTGAAGACCATCACCCAGCGTTGGCCCGATGGCGGCGCGTCCGGCGACAGCGCCTTCGTCATCCCCACCATGGGGTGACAGCCGCGAGGGGAGAGCGCATGCTCTCCCATCACTCCACAGGATGCATGATGACCCAGTTCGACCTTACCGACGACCAACGCCAGATCCAGGACATGGCGCGGCGCTTCACCGCCGACGCGATCACGCCCCATGCGGCTGAATGGGATGAAAGCCATATCTTCCCGCGCGACACGATCCGCGCGGCGGCAGAGCTTGGCTTCGGCGGCATCTATGTGTCGGAAGAATCCGGCGGCATTGGCCTTGGGCGGCTGGAATCCGCGCTCATCATGGAAGCCATGGCCTATGGCTGTCCATCGACCAGCGCGTTCATATCGATCCACAACATGGCCGCCTGGATGATCGACCGCTTCGGCGCGCAGCCGGTCAAAGACAAATATCTGCCCTCTATGGTGCCGATGGATCGGATGGGCAGCTATTGCCTGACCGAAGCGGGATCAGGTTCGGACGCGGCGGCGCTCAAGACGCGCGCCGTGAAGGACGGCAGCGACTATCTCGTCACCGGTTCCAAGCAATTCATTTCCGGCGGCGGTGAAAACGACATCTATGTCACCATGGTCCGCACGGGCGAGGACGGGCCCAAGGGCATCAGTTGCCTCGTCATCGAAAAGGACATGCCGGGCGTCAGCTTCGGCGCGCAGGAGCGCAAGCTTGGCTGGCATTCGCAGCCTACCGCGCAGGTCAATTTCGACAATGTCCGCGTGCCTGCTGAAAATCTCGTCGGCGCCGAAGGGGAAGGTTTCCGGATCGCGATGATGGGGCTTGATGGCGGGCGGCTCAACATCGGCGCCTGCTCGCTGGGCGGGGCGCAGCGCTGCCTGGACGAAGCCATCGCCTACACCAAGGACCGCAAGCAGTTCGGGCAGGCCATCGCCGACTTCCAGAACACGCAATTCACCCTGGCCGACATGGAGACGGAGCTTCAAGCCGCGCGCGCGCTGCTCTACATGGCGGCGGTCAAGGTGACGGAAAACGCGCCCGACAAGACCCGCTTCGCCGCCATGGCCAAGCGTCTCGCCACCGACGCCGGGTCCGCCATCGCCGACCGCGCGCTGCAACTGCATGGCGGCTACGGCTATCTGATGGACTATCCGGTCGAACGCTTCTGGCGCGACCTGCGGGTGCATTCGATCCTGGAAGGCACGAACCAAGTGATGCGCATGATCGTCGCGCGCGATCTGCTGCGTCAGTGAAGGGGCCGACCATGACTGACCAACTGCTGATATCGGCAAGCAACGGAGTCGGGCGCATCCGCCTCAATCGCCCCCGAGCCCTCCATGCGCTGACGCTGGAGATGTGCGATGCGATCAATGCCGCGCTTCTCGAATGGCGCAGCGATCCGGCCATCAAGGCGGTGATGATCGACCATGCCGAGGGGCGCGGCTTCTGCGCCGGCGGCGACATCGCCCTCATCGCCAGCAGCGCCAAGGCTGACGGGGTCGAAGCGGAGCATTTCTTCCGTCACGAATATCGGATGAACCATCTGCTGTTCACCTATGAAAAGCCGATCGTCGCCTTCATCGACGGCATCGTGATGGGTGGGGGCGTCGGCCTGTCGCTCCCCTGCCGCTATCGCGTCGCGACCGAGCGGACGACCTTCGCCATGCCCGAAACCGGCATCGGCCTTTTCCCTGACGTGGGCGGCGGATGGTTCCTCCCCCGCCTTCCCGGCCGGATCGGCACATGGCTCGCCGTCACAGGCGCGCGGATCAATGGAGCGGACTGCACCGCGATTGGCATCGCCACCCAATATATCGCTTCGGACAAGCTGGATGCCATCAAGGAAGCCATCCTCGACCGTCCAGATGATCTGGCCGCCATTCTCGACCAAGCGAACGAGACCGCGCCCGCATCCTCGCTGACGGAGCAACGGGCCGACATCGATCGCCTCTTCGCCGCCGACAGGATCGAAGACATCATGGCCGCCCTGCGCGACGATGGGTCCGACTGGGCGCAACAGCAGCTGGCAACGATCGCCACCAAGTCGCCGCAAACCGTGAAGGTCGCCCTGCGCCAACTGCGCGAGGGCGCGGCCTTCACCGATTTCGCCGACAATATGCGCAACGAATATCGCATCGCCTGCCGGGTCATCCGCCGCCCCGACTTCATCGAGGGTGTGCGCGCGGTGATCGTCGATAAGGACAATGCGCCCAAGTGGAATCCGGCCACGGCGCAAGAGGTGGATGACGCCGTGATCGACAGCTTTTTCGCGCCCCTGCCCGCTGACAAGGAATGGACGCCGCTGCCCGAAACGCAACGGTGATGACGCTGTGCATCAAGATAAGGACGAAGCAGGATGACTGAAACGATCGCCTTCATTGGCCTGGGCAATATGGGCGGCGGAATGGCCGCCAATCTTGCCAGGAACGGCTTCACCGTCCGCGCCTTCGACCTGTCCGACGACGCGCTTGCCAAGGCGGAGGCAGCAGGCGCGATCCGCACGGGCAGCGCTGCCGAAGCAGTCACCGGCGCGGATGCCGTCGTCACCATGCTTCCGGCGGGCAAGCATGTGGAAGCCGTCTATACCGGCGAAGTGTTCGGCGCAGCCAAGCCCGGTGCGCTATTCCTCGATTGCTCGACCATCGACGTGGCAACCGCCCGTCGCGTCATCGCAGCCGCGAAGGCGAAGGGCTTCCAGATGGCCGACGCACCCGTTTCCGGCGGCATCGCGGCGGCCAGTGCCGGGTCGCTCACCTTCATGGTCGGCGGCGACGATGACACTTTCGCCAAGGCAAAGCCCATCCTGTCCGCCATGGGCAAGGCGGTGATCCACGCCGGCAGCGACGGCAATGGCCAAGCGGCGAAAATCTGCAACAACATGCTGCTCGGCGCGACCATGGTGGCGACCTGCGAAGCCTTCGCCATGGCGGAGAAGATCGGGCTCGACGCGCAGACCTTCTACGATATCTCCAGCGTCTCGTCAGGGCAAAGCTGGTCCATGACCAGCTACTGCCCCGTCCCCGGCGTCGGCCCCCAATCACCCGCCGACAATGGCTATAGCGGCGGTTTTGCCGTCGCCCTTATGCTGAAGGACCTCAAACTCGCACTAGAAGCGGCAGCATCGGTCAACGCCAGCGTGCCCATGGGGGCGCAGGCGGAAAGCCTCTACCAGTTGCTCGCGAACAAGGGGGAAGCGGGTCAGGATTTCTCCTCGATCATCAAATTGCTGTCCTAAGCCGGATCAACATACAGGCTGCTTAGCTGCATGATCTGCAGCAAGGCCCATGCAACTGAACGTCGCGCCTTCCGTTACATTGATAGGTCGTCAAAAAAATGAGGCAAATCAATGCGGATGGAAAGCGCGACAGGCTGGTCGGCAACATATAGCTATTCACCCCTCTATCGGGAAGATGAGCCAAACCATTGTCCCGGATGTGACCGGCAACAATGGATCATCGGGCGGATGACTGCCGAATGCACTTTTTGCGGCTCTGCCATGCCGCTTGAACATTTCAGCACCTATAGCGCTTCGCCCCGGATCGAGTGCCGCGATTATACGGCCGACGATCTGCCTGACCATCTGCGGCCAGTGGCCTGAGCTGTTCCAGACACAAAGAGCCCCACCTCCTGATCAGAAGGCAGGGCAGTTTGGGTCGCACTGCAGGATAACCTGCGGGCAGCCAACCAGCATCTCGGCCCTCGGGTTCCGAGGTCGAAGTGAAGGCAACATCACCGCATCGATGGTTAATATGTTGAAACGTCCCGGAAACAGGGGCCTTTCGCGCCAGCTATAACCAAGGCTATAATCAACAATATCACCCGGCCAGGGCACGAAATCGGGCCACTCAGCCGCGCGCCACCGCCTCGCTCGTCACCGCATAGCTGCGCAGCCCGGACCATGCGGCCAGAGCAGCGAAGAGCGAAGCACAGAAGCCCACCGTCGCCAGCGCCGGGCCGATCTGCCCCTGCCCGCCAAACAAGGCGCTGTCGATCAGCGGCACGATGGCGGTCCCGAGCGACAATCCCACCAGACTGTTGGCAAGCAGGAACAGCGCAGCGCCCGTCGCCCGCATGCTCGGCGGCGTTGCAAGCTGGATCGCGGCCAGCGAGCAGCCGAAATAGCCGTTGAAGCAAAAGGTCAGCAGGGAAAAGAACAGCAGCAACAGCGTCGCCGACGGCATGATCGGCGCAAGGGCGGCCGGGACCAGGCACAGGAAGGCGAGGATCATCGTCATCCGCAAATTGGCATCGCGAACGCCCTTCAGCGACAGCCTCTCCGCCGCGAACCCGCCAGCCAGCGACCCGAGGCTCCCGAGGACGAGATAGATCAAGCCGAGACGGAGGGACGCCTGACCCGCTGTCATGCCAAATGTGCGGATCAGCAGCGTCGGATACCAGGCCATCAGACCATAACCCATGATCCCCAGCAATGTGGAATTGCCGTAGATCGCGGCGAACGTCCGCCAGTGCGCGCGCAGATGCGACAGCGCGGCGCGCAACGGCATGCCCGCGCTTACCCATCCCGCCCGGCGCGCCGGTTCACGCGCGAGGAAAACAAGCGCCGTCACCACCAGGCCGGGCAGCGCCACCAGAATGAAGGCCGCGCGCCATGTCGGCATCGGCCCGACTCCGGGAACCATCAAGGCCCCCTGCTCGGCGACCATGTCAACCACAGCGCCCCCCACCAGCAACGCCAGTCCGCCGCCGATCGTGATGCCGAGATTGTAGATCGCCATCGCCCGTGAAAGCTGCGCGGGCGGATAGGCATCGCTCAGCCAGCTATGGGCGGATGGAGAAAGCGACGCTTCGCCCAATCCCACGCCCATCCGCGCGGCGAACAGATGGGCATAGCTTCCCGCAAAGCCGCAAAGGGCCGTGCAGGCGCTCCAGAATAATACGCCCACCGCGATGATCCGGCGGCGGCTGATCCTGTCGGCCAGCATGCCGATGGGGATCCCAACGACCGCGTACAGCATGGCGAAGGCCAGCCCCTGCAACAAGCCGACCTGCAAATCGCTGAGGCCCAGATCCTGTTTGATCGGCTCGACCATCAGGCTCAAAATCTGTCGGTCGACGAAGGACAATATGTAGGCAAGAAGGAATATGCCAAGCGCGACATGGGCCCGCCGCAAACTGGTCCTGCCGCCGGCTTCGACAGATTCTTCCCTGCTCACTCGCTCATCCCCTCGCGCCACGGCTTTTGATTCCGCCCTGAATTGTCGTGCGTCTCTGCAGATTTTAGGGGGGAAAGGTCAAGCTTGGACATCGACGCACTTAGGCGTGACGCTAAATCATTGCCATGGCCATCTGTACTATATAGTATCGTACATAGATGATGGAGGAGGTTGGCGAGATGAAGAATGTGCGGCGGCTTTTAAGAACCCTGGCTCTCTCAGCGGCTGGAGTGACCGCAATGGCCCAAGCCCAGCCTCCCGCCACGACCTCAGCCCCCACGGCCGCCCCTTCGTCACCTCGATATGTGCGCCAAGCGCCGAAGGGAGCACCCAACATCGTTCTCGTGCTGCTCGATGATGTCGGCTTTGGCGCCACCTCGACGTTCGGCGGCCCGGCGCAAACGACGACGCTCGACCGGCTGGCCCGCGATGGGCTGCGCTACAATCGTTTCCACACGACCGCGATCTGCTCGCCGACGCGCGCATCCCTGCTGACGGGCCGTAATCCGCATGCCACCGGGATCGGCTCCGTCATGAATTCAGCCGACGGACGGCCGGGCTATAGCGGGTTCCAGGGCAAGGATACCGCAACGATCGCCCGTATCCTGCGTGAGAATGGCTATGCGACCGGGGCCTTTGGCAAATGGCACCAGACGCCCGATTGGGAACTGAGCCAGGCGGGCCCGTTCGACCGCTGGCCTACGGGAGAGGGCTTCGACACCTTCTACGGCTTTCAGGGTGGAGAGACCGATCAGTTCAACCCGACACTCTATCAGGGCACCACGCCAGTCATGCGGCCAGCGGGCGACAATTATCACCTGACGGAAGATCTCGCTGCCCGCGCGGCGGATTGGGTTCACACCATCGGCTCCTCAGCGCCCGGCCGACCCTTCTTCCTCTATTTTGCGCCGGGCGGCATCCATGCGCCGATTCAGGTGCCCAAGGAATGGATCGACAAATATCGCGGCAAGTTCGACCAGGGCTGGGACAAGATGCGCGAAGAGATTTTCGCGCGTCAAAAGAAGCTGGGCGTGATCCCCGCGAACACCAAATTGACGCCGCGCCCGGCGGAAATGCCCGCCTGGGACAGCCTGACCCCCGAACAGAAGCGCTTCTCCTCGCGCCTGATGGAAAGCTACGCCGCTTTTCTCGCGCACACGGACGCGCAAGTCGGCAAGCTGGTGGACGAACTCAAGGCGAACGGCCAGTTCGACAACACGCTCTTCATCTATGTCGTCGGCGACAATGGCGCGAGCGCGGAAGGCGGGCTGGAAGGCAGCCTCGATTATATGGGCAGGCTGACCGGCGTGTCGCCCTCGCCTGACGCAAAGTCATTCGCCCGCATCGATGAAATCGGCGGCCCTTCGACCTATGCCCATGTCAACTCCGCCTGGGCCTGGGCGTCGGACACGCCCTTCCAATGGACGAAGACGGTCGCCTCCCATCTTGGCGGAACGCGTAACGCCATGGTGCTCAGCTGGCCCAACCGGATCGAGCAGAAGGGCGGCATCCGCAGCCAGTTCGGCCATGTGAACGACATCGTCCCCACCATATTGGAAGTCACCGGCATCCCGACACCAGCCGAAGTCGATGGTGTACGGCAAAAGCCGATGAACGGCGTCAGCCTCGCCTACAGCTTCAACGATCCCAAGGCGCGCGAGCGGCACACAACCCAATATTTCGAAGTCTTCGGCAATCGCTCCATCTATCATGATGGCTGGATGGCCTCGGCCTTCCATGGCCGCTATCCCTGGATGGCCTATGCCCCCAGGGAGCGCCCGCTGGAAGAAGACAAGTGGGAACTGTACGACCTTCGCACCGACTTCTCCCAATCCAATGATCTTGCCGCGAAGAACCCTAAGAAGCTGGAAGAGTTGAAGGCGCTCTTCATGACGGTAGCTGCGGCCAATCAGCTCCTGCCGCTGGGCGGCCAGGTGCTCGACAAGAGCAAGCTTCCCGATCCAACCGGCGGCCGCCGCTCTGCGGACTACCGCCAGGGCGACATCGGCGTTCCAGAGGTATCGCTGCCTCGCCTGTTCAGCCGTTCCTGGACCATGCGAGCCACCATCGATGCGACGCCAGGCGCGCGGGGCGTAGTTGCGGCGCTGGGCGGAACGGACTCCGGCATGGCGCTCTATCTCGATGGCGAAGGACGGCCCAAATTCACCTATCGTCTCTACGATGTGAAGACCGTCGATCTGCTCGCCCCTGCTCCCCTGTCATCGGGCAAGCACAGCATCCAGGTGGATTTCGACTATGCGGGCGGCGGCTTTGGCAAGGGCGGCACGTTGAAGATGACGGTGGACGATCAGCCGATCGCTTCCGATACCATCCCGGCCAACCCCGTCTTCTTCAGCATCCACGAAACGTTCGGCGTGGGCCTCGACACGGGAGCGCCCGTGGGCAGCTATTCGTCCGATGCTCCGCTCGGCTACCCCATCAGCGGCGCGAAGGTCGACAAGGTGACCATCCGCACCCGGTAACCGACCCTGCGCAGGGCGGCCCATCGAAAGGGCTCGCCCTGTGCAGCCATGGCCAGCTATTTGGACGTCGTCGTCTGACGATCGATCACGGGCTTTTCGCCACGTTCCTTGTAGATCGACATGGAGCGGGATCGAACCTGCCCATCCTTGCGCACATGGGTGTTGGTCATTGACCGCGCCCGCTCGTCATCATCGCGCGCGGTGGCGACGGAACGCTGCCGAGCCATATTGTCATTGAACTTGGCACGCGAGTCCGTGGTCGCCGTGCCGCCATCCGCGGCCGTGGCGGTGCCGCCACCCGATACGCCGACGCTGTTCGCGTCCGTGGTGCCGGAACCATAGGTGCCAGCGGACACGTCGCCGGTCGTCGGGGTGGAGGATTGGGAAGCCGCGCTGTTGGTCTGCGCGGAAACACCGCCCGCGCCAGCCAGACAGGCCGACGCCAGGATTATAGCTATTGCTCGCTTCATCATTCGTTCCTTTCCGGTCGCTCGTCGATGATGATCCGGCATCCTTCCGGCCCCCGCGTCACTGTCATGGATCGCCCGGAACCATCGGACGAGCTGGACGCACTGGACGATGCCCTGGACCCGCCTGCCGATGAGGAAGAGGCACTGACATGCGACGAAGCATGCGCGCCATGCGAACTGCTCGACGCAGCCGAAGCGCCTTGTCCTTCATCCGCTATGACAGACGTTTCGACACGGCCATCAGCGAAAATATGGGTGCGACGGCACGTTCCGTCCGGCGACTGAACGCCTGCCGCCGCCGCGATCATCATGATGATGGGTCCCATGGTGACACCTTTCTTGGGGACAAGCATGCTTGTCCCCAAAAGGTGGGAGTAAAATCAGCGAGACGGGTTGGTGGAATTCGCCGTGGAATCACCATAGACCTCGCCGGTCGAGCCATTGCGATCCGTCGATCCATAGGCGTCGATCGACGTCGAAGTGCTCTGCGATCCCGTACCGCTGGCCGAACCGCCAGCCGTCACACCGCCCGTCGCGCGATCACGATCGGTATAGATGGTGCCCGAACCATAGGTGGACGCCGAATTGGATGTCGCGCCGTCGCGGCGGCTCTCACGGTCATGGCGCTTTGCCTTGTGCTTGCCGTGGGCGCGGTCGTTGCTGCCTGCGGTCGCCCCGCCAGCCACCGAACCTTCAGGAGTGGACGCCGATACGCCACCGCCTGCCGTCGTTTGAGCGATCGCGCTCGTTCCAAGCAGGCCCGCGGCGGCCAGAGTAGCGATAATCATTCCGTTGCGCATAATGCTCTCCTTCCATGATTGTCCTGATGCAGCGCATGAGGTCAGTGCACAGCGCAAGGGGAGTGAATTAGTTCAACGACTTGCCGCAGCTTTTCTGTCGCCCTGTCGTGTCTAAACCCAGGATGAACAGAGATCATGCAGTGAAAGTGCGGCGATCCGGCAATCATGCTAAATTAAATGCACCCCTAGAACCAATATCCTTTCCGCGCATTTCTACGAACAACAATGGACTTGTGCCCGGTGCTACCGGTCATATCCATGGCGGTTCCAGGAGAATGCAATGAGCACGAAGATAGAATATAGTTTTTCGACCCGCCGCGAGGCTGAACTGGCGGTGGAGCATCTGGTGCAGGAACATGGGTTCGAACGCACCGACATCTTCATCGAACCCAAGGGATCGAACAACAGTGTCGGCGAGGAGATCAGCGGAAGCGACGCCGCCGCTCCTCTGGAAGAAGAACGGGACGACGCACCGCTGGAAACGCCGATCCTCGTATCGATCGACCTGAACGACGACAGCCGCGCCACTCTTGTCAATGACGTTTTCAGCGAAGCGGGCGGCAACAGGTCCTGAGGATAGAGCCTGCGACTATTCCGAACCGGCGCGGCCCGCAATCGCGCGAGCAGCGCGTCGGCCGGAATAGATGCAGTCGGCATAGGAAAGGCCGCTGACATACAGGTTGGAACAGATGCCGACCGCGTTGCGCCCGGCGGCGTATAGCCCCGGAACCAAGCCGCCATCGCGGCGCACCTGCCCCGTCCGCTCGTCAACCGCCAGGCCGCCCACCGTCATGCAGGCGATGGGAAAAAGCTGCGCATCGACCGATGCATCGATGGCATAATAGGGGCCCTGCTCCAACGGCAGCATCTCATCCGCCGCCTTGTGGAACCGGTCCTTGGCTTCTCCTTTTGCCGCGCGGTTGTAAGCAGCGACCTCCGCCGCGAATGTCGCGGGATCGAAACCCATCTTCCGCGCCAGATCTTCGGGCGTCCGTCCCTTCTTGGCGGCGAAGAAGCAGTTGACGATCGTGATGTCCCGCTGAAAGCCCAATGTGCCACGGCGGAAAGCATCGCGCAGCGCTTTCCGGAACAATCTGCGGTCCAATATGATGTAGCCCCGCCCGCCATTGCGTTCGACCATCTCGTCGCCGATCCGCGCGCCATACCAGGTCTCGTTGACGAAGCGTTCGCCACGGCCATTGACCAGCATCCCCTGCCCCCATGCTTCGGGCGGAGAGAGGAAGCGCCATGCGGACACGCGCCCCATCAACTCGGTCGCGGCGCCAGCCGTCACGCCCAGCATGATCCCGCTGCCATTGTCGCCCAGCGTGCCATTGGGCAGTCCGGGCGCATATTCGGGTGCGAAATGTTGGACCATCGGCGGATTGCAGATGAAGCCTCCAGCGCTCAGCACCAATCCCTTGCGCGCCCGGATCCAGCTGCTCTTGCGCACGCTGCTCTCCAGGCTCCGCGCCTTGGCGAGATAGCGATAGCCTACGGCAATGGTGATGCGTGATCCCGGAAAAGTGCCGGGCAGCATCGACATCCATTTGCCGGCAAGGGCGATGTAGCGCGAATGTTTGCGCCGCGTCTCGGGCTCGGCAAACTCCTCGATCCGCACGCCGATGACGCGGCCTTCGCTGTCCAGCGCCAGTTGCCGGGCTTCCGCCCCGGATCGGAACATCATGCCCTTGGCGAGGGCGCTCGCCCGCAAGGCATTGTACATGCCCGCACCCACGCCCCAGGGCTTGTTGCCATTGCGGAAATGAACCCGGTGGCCACGCGCGGCGGGCTGCGTCAGGTCGCGATAAGGCCCCGCCAGGCTGCTGTCAGGATGATAGAGGAATTTGTCGATGGGCGGATAAGAGGTCTTGCCGGGATGATAGCTTGCCTGGAACGGCGCGCCGTGGCTGCGCAGCCATTCGAACGTGCCTGCGCTGCTCTCGCAGAAATCGCGCAGCGTCTCGTCGGAAACGATGCCGCCCGTCTCCATCTTCAGATAGGCGAACATGCGCTCCGGATCATCCGTGATCCCCGCTTCGTGCTGGATCGACGTGCCGCCACCGGCATAATAGACGCCGCCATTGGCCGCCGACGATCCCCCGCCATCATATTGATCGACGGCAATGACGCTCAGGCCCTCTTCCAGTCCGTGCAAGGCAGCCGCGATCCCCGCGCCGCCAAGGCCCACGACCACCATATCCGCTTCCTCGTCCCACGAATGAGCGTCCGGATCAGCGACATGCAGCGGCGCTTCGATCGCGAGGCCCCAATCCTTTATCGCCTTCCCACCAGGCGGAACGGGTGCGTGATCCGGCTTCTTGCGCGGGTCATGATCCAGGGCAGCCATTGCGACGTCGGACATTCATCTCTCCCCCAGGCGAGAGTCGCCCGCCAGCTCTGATTCAATTTGACATGAAGTTGACGATAACTTGTCTATCCGTCAAGTTAAGCTGGAGCGAAAGACATCAACCTCCGGCCGGAAAGGAAAATTGCAGATGGGAACGGTCAGGCAAGCGAGGGAAAAAGGCGGACGACCGGACACCGCCACCGCGTTACGCCTGAGCCACGCGATCCTGGACGCCGCCGAACGGACTTTCCTCGCCCAGGGATTTACCGGAGCCAGCATCGAAGCGATCGCCACTGCGGCTGGCACGAGCAAGCAGACCATCTATGCGCGGTTCGGCAGCAAGGAAAAACTGTTCCTGGCTGTCAGCGAAAGACTGCTCAAACCCAAATTCCCGGTACAGCCCTCGGGCGACGCCAGCCTCGCCGCCCGGCTCGGCACAGCGGCGCGCCAGATATTGGCAGCCATGCTCGACCCGAAGATGGTGCGGATGTACACCATCATCACGGCCGAAGCCCACCGCTTCCCGGAACTCGCCCACGCCGCCGATGACAACCAATCCTTCCCCGCCCGCCTGCTCGTCCTGCACATCATCGAGCGAGCTTTGGAACGCGGAGAGATTTGCTGCGATGATCCCGCAAGCGCCATGCTGATGTTCCAGGACATGGTCCTCGCCGCCCCCCTCCGCTCCACCGCACTCGGGATCAGAAAGTGGAGCCCGCAAGATCTGGAACGTTGGGCCGACAGCGCCGTGGCGATTTTCCTCAACGGGGTGCGATCATCACCGCTTTAAGCCACGCGCAACCCTATGCTATGGGGCTCCCTCGAAAGCCATGAATGGCAGGCTATCGTTTCTGGCAGAGGATCAAGCGGCACGATGAGGGCGGGCATGCGCCACGTTCCCGGCGGGACTTTCCGCATGGGATCGGACAATTTCTATCCCGAGGAAGCGCCCTCGCGCCAGGTGCGCGTCGATCCTTTCTGGATCGATGAAACGCCTGTCACCAACGCCGATTTCGCGCGCTTTGTCGAAGCGACCGGATATCGCACGCTGGCTGAGATAGCGCCCGATCCCCGTGACTATCCCGGCATGGACCCCGCCATGGCCAATGCAGGCTCCTTGCTGTTCCAACGGACGCGGGGTCCGGTCGACCTCGTGGATTACAGCCAGTGGTGGACGTTCAGCTTCGGCACCGATTGGCGTCATCCCCACGGGCCGGACACAAGCATAGCGGGGTTGGAGGACCATCCGGTCGTGCACGTCGCCTTCCCCGATGCGGAAGCCTACGCCAAATGGGCGGGGAAGCTTTTGCCGACCGAGGCGGAATGGGAATTTGCGGCCAGGGGCGGCCTCGATAACAGCGAATATGCCTGGGGTGACGAGCTCGCGCCCGGTGGCAAGATGCTGGCCAATTATTGGCAGGGCGCCTTCCCCTATGGCAACACGCTTGAGGACGGCTATGAACGGACCTCGCCCGTCAAAAGCTATCCGGCGAACGGCTTCGATCTCTACGACATGATCGGCAATGTCTGGGAATGGACGACCGACTGGTACGCCCAGCCGCGCATCGAGCGCAAGGCGAAGGGAAGCTGCTGCGTCCCCGCCAACCCAAGGGGCGGCACGAAGCGGGAAAGCCTGGACCCGGCCATGCCGCACACGCCGATCCCGCGAAAGGTGCTGAAGGGCGGATCGCATCTTTGCGCCGCCAACTATTGCCAGCGCTACCGCCCCGCCGCCCGCCACGCGCAGGCGATCGACAGCTCCACCAGCCATATCGGCTTCCGCTGCATCGTCAGGGGCGAC
>NZ_OBMU01000003.1:369750-380199 GCF_900218065.1 Novosphingobium sp. Chol11
GTTTTCCAGGCAGATGGAATCATCTGCTGGCCCGGAAAACGCGGCAAAAAGCAAAATTTTAGAGCAGCCGAACCGATGCCATCGGATCGGAATCTGCTCTGGATTCAGCTCTTCGGGATGCCCCGAAGAACCAGCTTGCCGATGGCCGTGCCGGTTTCCACCAGCGCATGCGCCTGCCTCAGCGCCGCCGCGCTCATCGGTCCCAGATCGCGTGTCATCGTTCCCTGCAACACGCCCTCGTCCACCAGCCGCGCGATCTCGCACAAGGCATGATGCTGCTCGACCATGTCGGACGTTCCGTAGATGGAGCGCGTGAACACGCCTTCCCATGCCACCGTGACCGACTTCTGCCGCAGCGGCACGATGTCGAAGCTCTTCACGTCATCGATAAGGGCCAGCCTGCCCTGCGGCGCGATGATGCGGGCATAGGCGGGCAGATGCCGGTCGCTGGCGGCCAGGCTGGCGATGAAATCGACCGACTTTACACCGATCCCGCTCAGCCCGTCATGCAGCGGGGCGCGATGGTCGATCACATCATGCGCGCCCATCTGCCTCACCCATGCGATGCTCTCGGCGCGCGAGGCCGTCGCAATGACGCGTAGCTTCGTCAGCCGCCGGGCCAGCTGCACCAGCATCGAACCGACGCCGCCCGCGCCATTGACGATCAGGATCGACTGCCCCTCACCCCCTCCGCGCGGGACGCGCAGCCGGTCGAACAGCAGTTCCCAAGCCGTCAGGCCCGTCAGGGGCAGCGCCGCCGCTTGGGCAAAGTCGATCGAGCGTGGCTTGCGGCCAACCAGGCGTTCGTCAACCGCATGCAATTCAGCATTGGTGCCCGGCCGCTTCACCGTGCCCGCATGGAAGACCTCGTCGCCCGGCGCGAACAACGTCACCTCCGAGCCAACGGCTTCCACCACGCCCGCCGCATCATAACCCAGCACCATCGGCTCGTCCGCAGGCTTGGCGCCGCCACGCAGCTTCGTATCGACCGGGTTCACCGACACGGCATGGACACGGACGATCAGGTCGCGCGGGCCGGGCGACGGATCGGCGACCTCGATGTCGATCAGCGCATCCTCCCGATCGATCGGGCCGCCCTGCCTGAAACCCACCGCCTTCATGCCCAGCCTGCTCCCCAAAAGCCGATCATCCGCCACCCGCTTACCGGCTTCCGGCGAAAAGGAAAGCCGCCCGCTATGTCAGGCCAGTTCCAGCGCCATCGCCGTCGCTTCCCCGCCACCAATGCACAGGCTCGCCACCCCGCGCTTAAGCCCGCGCTCCTGCAATGCGGCCAGCAGCGTCGCCACGATGCGCGCGCCCGACGCGCCGATCGGATGCCCCAGCGCGGTGGCGCCGCCATTCACGTTCAGCTTGTCGGCCGGAATGCCAAGCTCCTTTGCCGCGATCATCGCCACCACGGCAAAGGCTTCGTTCACCTCGAACAGATCGACATCCTCCACCTGCCAGCCCGCCTTTTCCAGCAGCTTGCGCATTGCCGGGACCGGCGCCGTCGTAAAGCGCGACGGTTCATGCGCATGGGCAGCGCTTGCGACGACCGTTGCGATCACCGGCAGCCCCAGCCGCTCCGCCACGCTCCGCCGCGTCATCACCAGCGCCGCCGCCCCATCGGAAATGGAGGAGCTGTTCGCCGCCGTGATCGTGCCATCGGCAACGAAAGCGGGCTTGAGCGATGGGATCTTGTCCGGCCGCGCCTTCCCCGGCTGCTCGTCCGTGTCGACAACGGTATCGCCGCCACGTCCGGGCACCGTCACCGCGGCAATCTCCCGCCGGAAAGCGCCGCTCGCGATCGCCGCCTGCGCCCGTTCCAGCGATCGCACCGCATAGGCATCCTGCTCGGCGCGGGTGAACTGATAGTCGCGCACCGCGTCCTCGGCAAAGACGCCCATCGCCTTGCCGGGCTCATAGGCATCTTCCAGCCCGTCCATCATCATCGTGTCGATGATCCGGTCATGGCCGATCCGCGCGCCCGACCGGTGCTTTGGCAGCGCATAAGGGGCGTTGGTCATGCTTTCCATCCCGCCCGCGACGACCAGATCGGCCGCCCCCGCCATCAGCGCCTCCTGCGCCATGATCGCTGCCTGCATGCCCGAACCACACATCTTGTTGACGGTGGTGGCCTCCGTATTGAGGCCGAGCCCCGCACCCAAAGCCGCCTGCCGCGCGGGCGCCTGACCCAGCCCCGCAGGCAAGACGCAGCCCATATAGATACGGTCGATCGCATCCACCGGGGCCCTTGCGCGCTCCATCGCAGCCTTCACCGCCGCAGCGCCCAAATCAGTGGCCTTCAGCGGCGAAAGCACTCCCTGAAACCCACCCATGGGCGTCCGGGCATAGCCAGCAATCACAACAGGATCATCCTGCATGGCATTTTCCTTTACCTGTCGGCAGGGGCGGTGCAGCGCCCCGGCCATCGTCTGGCTCGATATAGGAGCCTGGCGGTCCTTATGCATCATCCCGACGATCAGGAAAGTGGTTCAGCGCGCGGGCAGAACCTCCTTGCCGCCAGCACAGCGCGACCCCTCCAGCCCCGCCGCCCAGGCGATCGCCCCGCCGATCATCTTGCGATGCAGCGGCTCGCCATAGGTCGACGCGGCATGGCCCAGCGCCGAATAGAAAGCGCGGCCATCGCCCACGCAATGCGTCCACACCATCGGATGATCCGCGCCCATGCGGATGTCCTTCGCCTTGGTGAAGGATGTCAGCTTCTGCAGCGGACTGTAGCTTTTCTCATCGATAGTGACGAGAATGCGGTAGCCCTTGGCGCGCGGGCTCGCGTCAAAGCTGTACCACTCATCGGTCCGCCGCCACGTCTTGGGCAACTCTCGGGTCGCGGGATGATCGCGATCCTCGACGTTCAGCGTCGCCTGCTGAAACTGCGGACCCATGATATGGCCGATGAACTGCGCGCCGATCAGATTGTCGACATACCAGCGCCACGCATATTGCGGATCGCCACCAGCGCCGTGCAGCCCGACAAAGCCGCCGCCCTTTTCCAGCCAGTCACGGAAAGCGTCACGCTGCGCCGACGTCAGCACGTCGCCGCTGACGCTGCTCCACACCACCGCCTTGAAGCGCTTCAGCTGCGCGGGATTGAACACCGCCGCATTTTCGGTCGTGTAGCTGCTCCACCCCCGCTGCTTCGCGATCTCCGCAATCGCCCGGTTCGCCGCCACGATCTGCTCATCGTCGCGAAAGCCATTGGTCTTGGAAAAGATGAGGATCGCCTTGTCCGACAGCGCAGGCAGGACAGGCGGCGTCTCGTCATAACTTACGCCCACACCCAGCACGATGCGTCCAAAATTGCCCGGACCAATCGCCCGCACCGTCATCGCCACCAGGATGGCTACCGCCAGCAGGACGATGATCGCCACCCATTTGATGACGCGCCACGCCTTGCTTCTACGCTTCGCCATCCCGTCATCCCCCTTCATGCTTGTCAGCGCCCTGCCTTCAGAAGCACCGTCCCGAAACCCGGCTACGTTCAGCAGCGCGAAAGGCATATCCGGATATTCGGGCAGAAGTAAACATGTGCGTTGCGTTGTCCGCAATGCTGCAATAGTTTCTCGCCACAGTTGAACGGAGACCATGATGAAAAACTGGATGATCGCGGCGGCCCTGATTGCGATGTCGCCGATGCCCGCCTTCGCGCAGACCGCCTATTCCACCGCCACGACCGAACTCGGCACGCTGCTCGACGACCCGGCGGCCAAGGCTGTCCTGGAAAAGCACGTCCCCGGCATGACCACCAACGATCAGGTCGACATGGCCCGCGCCATGACGCTCAAGGACATTCAGCAATATTCGCCCGATGACATCACGGACAAGGTTCTTGCCGCCATCGACGCGGACCTCGCGAAGCTCCCCGCCAAGAAATAATCACCGCTTTTTGGCCGGGGTGGTTCATCCCGGCCAGCCCCATCACCAGCTTTCCCGTCCGCGCAGCAGGACGTCTACCGCATCGGCGGCAAAGCGCGCGGCCTCTTCCCGGCTCACCTCCCGGATCGTTTCTTCCGTCCGGCGCCAACCCTGTATCATGCTGAGCAACTGCCGCGCCACGCGCTCGGGATCGACCGGCGGCGCCAAGTCGTCCTTCGTCCCTGCAACGATCTCGCTGGTCAGGAACTGAAGCTCATAGCGATAGCCGATCTGATAAAAGCTCTGCGCGATCTCCGGAAAGCGTGACGCGGTCGTCAGGATCAACCGGTCGAACTGCGCCACTTCGGGATTGCCCAGCGACTCCATCAAAATCTGCGCGTGGCGCTTCAGCCGGTCGGGAAATGGCTCCGGCAGATCCGCATTGCCCGCGCTGGCATCGCTCGACCATCGCTGAACCCGGTCCTCGACCACCGCTTTCATCAGCGCTTCCTTGGTCGGATGGCGCGCATAGAGCGTCCGTTTCGACACCGCCGCAGCCTGGGCCACCGCCTCCATCGACGTCGCTTCATACCCCGTCGACAGGAACAGGTCCCGCGCCGCCGTCAGGATGGCTTCATCAATCTGGCCCGCCTTCTTGTTCGGCGGCCTCCCCGTCCGGCGCGCGGGGGCATGCTGTCCGGCCGCTTTCGCCTCGCCAGTGTCAGCCTTTTCTATCCCTTTTCCGGTGCGCGGCATGCTCTGTCCAAAAACCTAAACTCGACCTCTCCTTATGTCGGTTTGATTTGGCATCACAAGCAAAGTCTCTGGTGCCCCGGACCGTGTCGGTAATCGGGCCCCATTCCGGGACGCGACGTCGCGCCCCGGTTGCGGCCCGCGCCTTCAAGCACGACCCGCTCAGCCCTGCCGCTGGCTGATCTGAAGGAGATGCCCTTCAGGGTCCTTCACGAAGGCATGGCGCCCAAAGCCGGGAACCTCCCGGTCTTCCACCACCGTGCCCCCCGCCTTCTCGACGCGCTGCAAACAGGCGCTAAGGTCTCCGCTCGCAAAGCCGATGATGGATTCATTATTCGCAGGCTGCGTGTCCTCGGGAAAGCTCGCCAGGATGAACAGCGGACCGCCCTTGTAGGTCGGCTGATAAACGATTTCGACGACATCGCGCCCAGTGATCTTCGCGTCCATCCGGTTCATTTCCACCAGCCCGAACACGGACTTGTAGAAGGCTTCGGACTTCCCGATGTCATGAACGACCAACTTCAGGAACATGAAGTCGATATCCTGTTCCGCACCAAAAGGCAGTTCCATCATTCTCTCCCGGGTTGATTTCCGCTCTTCACCTTTCCGGCTCCCCGCCGGAATCGATCAGGGAATTTTCACATTATCGTGTAATTAGTCAATCATTACTATGCTTGCCATTCTTCTCCGGCTGCGCGACGAGGCAAAAGATGAATGAAGTGCGTATCAAGAGGCGTGCGGGCCGCCCGAAGGCGGAGGTGGCCGAACAAAAGCGCCTGAACCTGATCCTCGTCGCGCTTGAGGAATTTGCGCGCTCCGGCTTCCACGCCGCATCCCTGCGCGACATCGCGGAAAAGGCTGAGGTGTCGAGCCGAACGCTCTACAATCACTTTCCCGACAAGCTGGCTCTTTTCGAAGCCAGCCTGGAACATTCGGGCGCGCAGCTGATGCCTGACCTGCCCGACCTCGAAGGCGACCTGCACACCCGGCTCGTCACCTACGCGACAGAGATGCAGCGCCAGCTTTCATCCACGCGCAGCACCCGCATCGCGCGCCTCATCTATCGGGAGGGCGGCGAATTTGACGAACTGCGCCAGATCGCCCGCCACCAGTTCGAACGGCATCAGGTCAGCCCGGTCGCGGAACTGCTGGAAAAGGAAGGTGTCGCGGAAGCGGATAGCCGCAACTTCGCCAAGCAGTTCGTCGCCATGGCCTTTGGCGAATGGCAACGCCGCCTGTTGTTCGGTGGTCCTCCCCTGACCCCCGAAGAAATGGCCGCGCACGCGCGATTTGTGACCCAACTCTTCCTGAACGGCATCGCCCCCAGCCTTCGCGGCAATGACGCGGGCCTTTGAAGGCTCCTTCTCCGTCACCCCGGGCTTGACCCGGGGTCCCGCTGCCTCCGCAGCGCCAGATAGCAAGTCCAGGTGCTCCTGAACGCCCTTGGAGCCCGCCCCGGACCCGATAGGCCGTTCCCGGCGTTCTCTAGCCGGAAGGGAGAATGATGCATGGAGCAAATGGCATCGGGGGCGCTATTTGACGACGATCCGTCGCAGGAACAGGGCTGGAGCCCGTCTGTCGCTGATACTGACGGCAGAGCGGCCGCCCTGCTGGACCTGCTCGCCCTGCTCAAGGCGCGCGGCTATCATTTCATCACCCCCACCCCCGCGACACATGCACGCCTGATCGAACGCGCGCCACTGCGCCGCGCCCACGACCTGCGCGACGTGTTCGGCTGGTCGCTGCCATTCGACGCCAATCTGCTTGAGCCCGAACTGCTCCATATTCTCGACCGAGCGAGCGCGCTCGAACAGCATGGCGACGGCCTCAAAAGCCGTTTTCGCGTGTCGTCGCTCGGCCCTGATCTGCTGCTGCATTCCGCCTATCCGACCGATGATCAGGACGCGATCTTCTTCGGACCAGACAGTTACCGCTTCGCCCGCCTGATCAGCGATGAACTGTCCCGATGCCCGCAGCGCGACGGCGCACGGCTTGTCGATATGGGCACCGGCGCGGGCGTCGGCGGCATCGTCGCCGCGCATCATTGCCCGCGCGTCGAAATCATCATGACCGACGTCAATCCCGCTGCGCTCCGCCTCGCCCGGATCAACGCGCAGGCGGCTGGTGTCGATGCGCGCTTCTGCGAGGCTGGGGATCTGTCGCCGATCGGCGGAACGTTCGATCTGCTCCTCGCCAACCCGCCCTATATCGTCGACTCCGCAGGCCGCGCCTATCGCGATGGCGGCGGCATGCACGGGGCTGAAATATCACTGACGATGGCGCGGCAGGCCGTGCCCCGGCTGGCTGATGACGGCCGCTTCATCCTTTATACCGGCAGCGCCATCGTCGGCGGCAACGACGAACTGAAGGTGCGCCTTTCCAGCCTTGCGCAAGAGCATGACTGCCTGCTCCGCTATGCCGAAATCGATCCGGACGTGTTCGGGGAGGAACTGGAAAACCCCGCCTATGCCGATGTCGAGCGCATCGCGCTGATCACCGCGGTGATCGAACGCCGGGCGGCCTCGAATTGATCTCCGTAAAGGCGCGACCCCTGCACTTGCTGGCTGGCCTTGTCCTCGGCTTGGCGGCGGGCATCATTATCAGTGGGCCGCTGCAGCAGACCCTTGGGACCATTCTTCAGCCGGTCGGCAGCCTCTGGCTGGACGCGCTGACCATGACGGTCGTGCCGCTGGTCTTCGGCTTGCTCGTCACCGGCATCGCTTCTGCCTCTCGCAACGCCGCCTCTGGCAGCATCGCGGGCCGCGCCCTCATCCTCTTCGCGCTGATGCTGACGGCAGCTTCGGTCTGCGCGGCGTTTCTGGCGGAGGGGCTGTTGCGCCTCTGGCCAGTCGCGCAGGGTTTCGCGCCGGTCGGGGCCCCGCCACCCCCTCCGCCGCAGAGCGCATGGTACAGCGGCATCATCCCCGCAAACCCGATCAAGGCCGCCGCTGAAACGGCCATGGTGCCGCTGGTCGTCTTCGCGATCTTCTTCGGCTTCGCCATCGCGCGCATCACTCGGGATCTGGCCGACGCCTTGCTCAAGCTCCTGACCGGCCTTGTCGAAACCATGCTGGTCATCGTCGGTTGGGTGCTGGCCGTCGCGCCCATCGGCATCGCGGCCTTGGCCTTCGGCGCGGGGGCGAAGCTCGGCGTCGGCGCGGTGGGTGCCTTTGCCCAATATATCGCGGTCGTCGCTGCCTGCTGCCTTGCCGCGACGCTGCTCGCTTATCTCTGGGCAGCGCTGGCGGGGCGCCGCTCTCCCCTCCGCTTCGCCCGATCGGCCCTCCCGGCTCAGGCCGTGGCTCTCGGCACGCAATCCTCGCTCGCAACGCTGCCCGTCATGGTGGACGCTGCCCGCGACCTCGACGTTCCGGAAGAAACCGCTGCCATCGTCCTGCCGATGGCCGTGTCGCTGTTCCGCGCCTCCAGCGTCGCCGCGAACGTCGCTGTCGCCATCTATCTCGGCCACATGCATGGCGTAGCGATCGGCATCGCCACCCTGGCGCTGATTGCCCTCGTCGCCGTGCCCGTCAGCCTCGGCGCGGTCGGCCTTCCCGCGCAAGTCTCCTTCTTCGCGACGATCGCCCCCGTCTGCATCGCCGCTGGCGTGCCCGTAACGGCGCTCCCACTACTCCTGGCGATAGAGGCGATCCCCGACCTCTTCCGCACCGTCGGCAACGTCACCAACGACATCGCCGCCGCCTGCATCGTTACGCCATCGCAACGACATTCTTTTTAGAAACCGCGTTTATTTCGCTATTTCCTTTTGGCATTTGCGTAATCCGCGCCACTCCCGCCTCATATTTCAGATTATGCACGGAAATCCCCGTCTCCACCCGCTGCACTCCAGGCAGGGTACGAATCTTGGCCGAAACCAGGTCATTCAGCTGCTCGATATTCGTGAAAAGGCCCATCGCCAGCAAATTGAACCGCCCCAGCAGCAGCACGACGCAATTGATCTCCGGCATCCGCCTCAATTGCTCCGCGATCGCCGTCACCTGCGACGGATCGGCGTTGATCCCCATCATGCAAAGGTTGGGCGACCCCGCGAGGCGGAAATCCGTCACCACCGTGAAATGGATCAGCCCCTCATTCTGCAACCGCTTTATCCGCGCCCGGATCGTCCCTTCGGTGACGCCCAGTTCAGCAGCAATCGCCCGGTTCGAAATGCGCGCATCGAAGGACAGCTTGTCCACGATCCTCCGGTCCAGCGGATCCAGCAGCGGCGCGCTCATGTCGGCCCCAGCGGCACGACGTTGAACTCATATTTGACGATGTCCACCGCGACGCCGGAATCAATCTGCGCCACACCCTCGATGCCGGAGATATGGTCGTAGAGAAATTCCTGAACCTCGGAAAAATCATGGAGCGCCACCATCAGCTCCAGATCATAACCGCCGTTCATGGCATTGACGCTCAGCACTTCGGGGAATTTGGCAAGGTCGCGTCCCACTTCCTGGATGCCACGCCCCTGCACCCTGACGCCGACGGCAATGATGACATTATACCCTCTCGCCGCGAAGTCGGTCACGGCGACGACACGCATCGCCCGCGCATCCTCCATCTTCTGCAACCGTGCCGAAACGGTAGCGGCGGTCACCGACAGTTGCTGCGCAATGTCCTGGTTGGTTGCCCGCCCATTGGTCCGCAGGATTTCGATGATGCTATTATCCAGTGCATCCAGTGCGGGCGGCGCTGCCATCCGCCCATTCCGTATCTGCATTCCCCATGCCTCCCGTAGATGCGCGGGTTATAGCGTGCAGGAATTCAGAGTGCCACCTGACGGCCGGGAGCGGATGACTGGCCGTGGCCGCCCGGTCTTCAACAATGCACAGTTCTGCGCACCGTCACGCCGCATGTTTTGATGGCAACGATCATCCATCATGACGATGCGTATGAAACGGGTGGTTCAGCTATGCGAAAAAAATCCGCTATCTACCGCCCAATCTCGATGGCCCTCCGCAGCCTCACTGGTCCAGCAATGCCTTCACGCAATCCACCGCATTTTGTGCGCGTTGTTGTGGTGTTGTTCCTGCGTCTATTTGTTTTTGCTGTGGTATTTCGACGCTGAGTGGAGTGTTGGGGTTTAGGGTTTGTTCGAACGCTGTGATATTGAAGCTGCCTTGTCCGGGGAGGAGGCGCTGGATGCCGGCTTCATGTTCGATCTGGGATGGATCGATGGTTGCGGGCCCGTCGGAGATTTGGGCGATGGCGATGGCGGGGTGACGGAGGAGCGCCATGCTGGTGTCTGCTTCGCCGCCACGCATGATGTGGAGGAGGTCGGCTGTGACCTTGATGTCGGGGCGGCCGGCGCGGGCTATTTCTTCGAGGGCGGCGCTGAGGGTCCGGACCTGGGAGGGGGGATAAAATTCGAGTGACAGGGCGATGCCGAACGGGGCGGCGAGTTCGGCGAGTTCGATAAGTTTTTCGGTGCGGCGGAGAGGATCGCGGTCGTAGCACAGGACATTGGCAAGTGGCGCGCCCAATGCTGCGCCGGTTTCAAGCGCGGGGGCGAAGTCAGCAACGTTGGTGCGCCCTGCCATGGTGAAGGGGTAGATGAGGTCGACCTTGACCCCGGTGGCGGCGAGCGCGTCGCGGGTCTGGCGCAGCGCCTGGGGATCGCGCACCAGGTCATAGCTGGGCATGGCGGGCAGCACCTCCATGGAATGGAGGAACGGGCAGATGCCTTCACACCCCACCTCTGCGGCGATCTGCGCCAGCTGCCAGGGGGTGGTGTCGGTGACGGTGATATGGTCGAGCGACAGGCGCTTGTCGGCCATATCCTCTCCTCTTTTGGCTTTGCGTGCGAGCGATGCCGGA
>NZ_OBMU01000010.1 GCF_900218065.1 Novosphingobium sp. Chol11
GTAAGCGAGGTCTGACGGCCGCCTTGCACGGTGCCCATTCGCCGGGATGATTGCCGCTCTTTGAGCGGAGTGGCCGGTGGCTGTCGAGATTGAGGATTCAGCGAGCGGTGCAGGGACTACTCATACGAGCGGTCGTATGAGTAGTCGGATAGAGGTCGTTAGCCGGGTGTCGGGCCGGCGGCGCTGGACGGTGGAGCAGAAGCTGGCCGTGCTGCGGGATGCATTCGGCCCGGAGGGCAGCGTGCGCGCTGCCTGTGAACGCCATGATGTCGGCAGCGGATCGATCTACACATGGCGGCGACAGGCGATGTCTGGCGAGCTGACCGGGGTACGCAAGCCGACCGAGCCTGCATTTGCGGAGGTGCAGATCAGCGAGCAGTTGGCGTTGCCTGCCCCTGCGGTTGCCGCGCGCAGCGACGGCGTGATCGGGATCGAGCTACCGTCGGGTATCAGGGTGAGCGTGGACGCCACGGTCGATGGCGATGCGCTGTCGCGGGTGATCGGTATCCTGACGCGATGATCCCGCTGCCGCCCTCAACGCGGATATTCCTGGCTTGCGGCGCGACGGACATGCGCAAGGGTTTTGACGGCCTTGCCGTGATGACGCAGCAGGTTCTGGAGCAAAGCCCGCATTCCGGCGCGCTATTCGCCTTTCGGGGGAAGCGCGGCGATCTGGTGAAGCTGCTCTGGTATGACGGCCAAGGGATGTGCCTGTTTTCCAAGCGGATGGACCGGGGCCGGTTCGTGTGGCCGTCGACCAAGACGGGGTCGGTGGTGATGACGGCGGCCCAGCTTTCCATGCTATTGGAAGGCATCGACTGGCGGCGGCCGGAGCGCACTTTTACCCCGTCACTCGCGGGATAAAACGCCCATATTCCGGCGCTTTTCCTAGCATTACGACCGCTGTTTCGCTATAGGATAGCGGTGTCGGACGCAGGCCTTTCCACCGCTGACAAAGACGCTCGGATCGCCGAGCTCGAAGCTGCTTTGGCGGCCGCCCACGCCGATATTTCTGCTCGCGACATCCTGATCGACACGCTGCGCGTGCAGATCGCACGCCTCAAGCGGATGCAGTTCGGCAAGTCGTCCGAGAAGCTCGACACCCAGATCGCGCAGCTTGAGCTGGCTCTCGAAGAGCTTGAAGGAGAGGCCATCGTTGCTGCCGCGCGTCGGGCCGATCCGGCAGATGGCGTTCGGTCAGCGCCTGTTCGCGCGCTGCCGGCCCATCTGCCGCGGGAGGAACAGCGGATCGAGCCCGAGCAAGGCGCCTGCACCTGTCCCGGCTGCGGTGGAACGTTGCGGCCTCTGGGAGAGGATAGCGACGAGATGCTCGATGCCGTGCCGGTGCAATGGCGCGTCGTTCGGACCATCCGGCCCAAGTATAGCTGCAGGGCTTGCGAGAAGATCGTGCAGGCGCCCGCGCCGGTAAAAGCCATTGCCCGGGGCAAAGCGACCTTTGGCACGCTGGCCCATGTCGTTGTTTCCAAGTTCGACCATCATCTGCCGCTTTACCGTCAGGCCGAGATCATGGCGGCGCAGGGCATCGAGATCGATCGCTCAACGCTGGCAGGCTGGGTCGGGCAGGCATCCGTGCTGCTCGATCCGATCGTCAGTCGCATTCGGGAGGTCGGCCTGACCGCCTCGAAGATCCATACCGACGATACACCGGTTCCCATGCTTGATCCGGGCCGCGGCAAAACGGCCACCGGCAGGCTTTGGGCTTACGCCGTCGATGATCGCGGCTCCGGCGCCACGACCCCCTCGCTGGTCTGGTATGAGTTCACCACCGATCGCACAGGTGCCCATCCCCAGCGGCAGTTGGCCAGCTTCAGCGGCTACCTCCAGGCCGATGGCTATGCGGGATACGACAAGCTCTACGACACCAACCGTGTCACCGAGGTCGCCTGCTGGGCGCATTTCCGGCGCAAGATATTCGACATCCACGCCACCAAGCCGACGCCGCTTACCACTGATCTGCTGGAACGTATCGGCCAGCTCTATGAGATCGAGGCAGAGGTTAAAGGCCAGCAACCCGAGATCCGACGACGAAGCCGGCAGGGCCGCACCCAGCCATTGATCGACGAGCTGCGCCAGGCACTCGACGATGCCCTGCGCCGGCTCTCGCCCAAGTCCGAGATGGCCAAGGCGATCGCCTATGGCCGCAAGCGCTGGGTCGCGCTGACGCGCTTCCTCGACGATGGGCGCTTGGAGATCGACAACAACATTGCGGAGCGCGCCATGCGCTGCGTGGCCTTGGGCCGTAAAAACTGGCTGTTCGCCGGATCAAAGGCAGGCGGTGATCGCGCCGCTGCCGTCTATTCCGTTATCGAGAGCGCCAAACTCAATGGCCTTGAACCCCAGGCCTATATCGCCGACGTCATCGCCAAGATCGCTGGCGACTGGCCTGCTGCTCGCTGGGATGAACTCATGCCGTGGAACTGGCGGCCAGATCAGCAACCGATCGCCGAAGCCGCCTGATCTGCGGCCTCCAGCCCACGCTTAC
>NZ_OBMU01000006.1 GCF_900218065.1 Novosphingobium sp. Chol11
CGCGAATGAACGCGCCCGGCGGCATGTCAGGCCGCTGTTGCGCGTTCTTTCAGCATGTCCAATGCGACATCGACGATCATGTCCTCTTGCCCACCGACCATCTTGCGACGGCCAAGTTCCACGAGGATGGTGCGGGTGTCGAGGCCGTAGGTTTCGGCGGCCTTTTCCGCATGGCGCAGGAAGGAGGAATAGACCCCGGCATAGCCGAGCGCCAAGGTTTCGCGGTCGACCCGGACCGGGCGGTCCTGCAAGGGGCGCACGAGGTCCTCGGCCGCGTCCATGAGCGCATTGACATCGCAGCCATGGTTCCAGCCCTTGCGGTCGGCAGCGGCGATGAACACTTCCAAGGGCGCATTGCCAGCGCCAGCGCCCATGCCGGTGAGGCTGGCGTCGATGCGCACCGCGCCGCATTGCGCGGCGACGATCGAGTTGGCGACGCCAAGCGAGAGATTATGGTGGGCGTGGATGCCGCGCTGGGTCTCGGGTTTCAAGACCCGGTCATAGGCTTCGAGGCGGGCCTTCACCCCATCCATGTCGAGCGCGCCGCCGCTGTCGGTTACATAGACGCACTGCGCGCCATAGCTTTCCATGAGGAGGGCCTGTTCAGCGAGCTTCTCCGCATCGATCATATGGCTCATCATCAGGAACCCTGAGACGTCCATGCCAAGGTCGCGGGCGATGCCGATATGCTGTTTCGAGACGTCGGCTTCGGTGCAGTGGGTCGCAACGCGCACCGAGCGCACGCCGATGTCATAGGCGCGGCGCAGTTCCTCGACGGTGCCGACGCCGGGCAGGATGAGCGTGGTGAGCACCGACCGGGTCAGCACCGAGGCAACCGCTTCGAGCCATTCCCAATCGGTATGCGCGCCAAAGCCATAGTTGAAGCTTGCGCCATTGAGGCCGTCGCCATGGGCGACCTCGATCGCGTCGACCCCTGCGTCATCCAATGCCTTGGCGATCGATTTCACATGGTCGATGCCATACATGTGGCGGATGGCGTGCATGCCATCGCGCAGCGTCACGTCCTGGATGTAGAGCTTGTCGCCCGCTTCCACGTTGAATGTGCTGGTCATGCCGCCACCTTCTTTCCTTCTGCGATGCGCTGCGCGAGCAGCTCGCCGGTCGCCTTGGCGGCGGCGGTCATGATGTCGAGATTGCCCGAATAGCTCGGCAGATAATCGCCAGCGCCTTCGACCTCGAGCAGGATCATGGTCTTGATGCCGGTGAACTCGCCACGGCCCGGGATGGTGAGCTTGTTATTGTCGCCAAAGCGTTCGAACTGCACTTCCTGCTTGAGGCGATAGCCCGGCACATAGGCCTGGACCTTCTTCACCATCGCCTCGACCGAGGCGCGGATGGTCTCTTCGTCGGCGCCTTCGGACAGGGTGAACACCGTGTCGCGCATGATCATCGGCGGTTCGGCGGGATTGAGGATGATGATCGCCTTGCCCTGCGCTGCGCCGCCGACCTTTTCGATGGCGCCAGCGGTGGTGCGGGTGAACTCGTCGATATTGGCGCGGGTGCCAGGCCCCGCCGAGCGCGAGGAGACCGATGCCACGATCTCGGCATAATGGACGGTCGCGACCTCAGAGACCGCAGCGACCATCGGGATCGTTGCCTGTCCGCCGCAGGTCACCATGTTGACATTGCCCGCATCGAGATTGGCTTCGCCGTTAACCGTGGGGATGGTGTAGGGGCCGATCGCGGCGGGAGTGAGGTCCACTACCTGCTTGCCGTCCTTGCGCAGCGCTTCGTCATGCACCTTGTGAGCATAGGCGGAGGTCGCGTCGAACACGATGCCGATCTCAGGGTAAACGTCCATCTTCATGAGGCCTTCAAGGCCCTCATGGGTGGTGGCGACGCCGCGCTCGCGCGCCATGGCGAGCCCTTCGGACTTTTCGTCGATGCCGACCACGGCCACCAGTTCCATATTCTGGGGATATTTGATCATCTTGATCATGAGGTCGGTGCCGATATTGCCCGACCCGATGATCGCCGCCTTGACCTTGCCCGTCATTCTTCACTCCTCACGGCATCGCGACCGGGCGATGCCCACTTTCCATATTCAGATAAAGCGCGCGGTGCAGCTGCCGACCCCGTGGAGCTGCATCTCGAACACATCGCCTGGCGCTGCCGGTTCGAGTGGCACCAGGCTGCCTGACAATATCACATCGCCAGCCTCCAGGGTAACGCCATAGGCGCCCAGCGTATTGGCAAGCCAGGCGACCGCTTGCGCGGGCGAGCCCTGCACCGCATGGCCATAGCCTTCGCTGAGCGGCGCGCCATTCTTGGTGACCGTGACATGGAGATTGGGAAGATCGTGGTCGCGCGGGTTCACACGCGCCTCGCCCAGCACATAGACGCCGCAGGACGCATTGTCGGCGACGGTATCGACGATGCCGATCTTCCAGTCCTGGATGCGGCTGTCGACGATCTCGAAACAGGGGACAATGCTGTCCGTCGCGGCGATCACATCGTCCGCCGTCACGCCCGGCCCCTTGAGGCTGTCTTTCAGGATGAAGCCGATCTCGGCCTCGGCGCGCGGGGCGATGAGGCCGTTTGCCGCGACATCGATGTCGCCCTCGATATACATGCGGTCGGTGAGGAACCCGAAGTCGGGCTGGTGCACGCCCAGCATGTCCTGCACGGCTTTTGAGGTGACGCCGATCTTCTTGCCGATGACCTTCTCGCCATCGGCCTTGCGGCGTTCGAGCGCGCCCAGCGAGATGGCATAGGCGTCATCGATGGTGAGCTCAGGGTAGCGCGCCATCAGCGGCGGCACGGTGCGCTTGTCCCGCAGCGCCTGGTAGAGCTCCTCTGCAAGCCGGTCATTAAGGTCGCTCACAGATAGGCTCCGTCCTGGAAGATGAGGGGATCGACCGCGTCGCTGAGGCGCACCGCCTTGACCCGTGCGATGACGATGCTGTGGGTGCCAAAGGGGGTCATGCTCTCGATCGTGCAGGAGAGGTTGGCCTGCGCTTCTTCGAGGATCGGCAGGCCATGGGGATCGGCGGTCCATTGCCCCACGCCAAAGCGCGCCTCGCGCGCGACCGCGCCGCCGAACGCTGCCGACACCTCGCGCTGGTGGCGCGAGAGGAGGTTGATGCTGACCGGGCAGCCGGGCGAGAGATGGGCGTGGATGCCGGCTGTCTGGTTGACGCAGACGAGCACTGCGGGCGGGTCCATGGTGAGCGAGGTGATCGAGGTCGCGGCCATGCCGACCGGCGCCTTGCCTTCGCCCAGCGCGGTGACGATCGCCACGCCCGAGGGCAGGCGGCGCATCGCGCCCTTGAGGCCCACAGTGACGTCCACGGGTTCTGGAACCGGCACGGATGGCGCAGGCGCGGGGTCAGCCATTCAGGAAGTCCAGCGAATAGCGGTTGAACTCCTGAGCCCGCTCGACCTGCACCCAATGGCCGGTCTGCGAGAAGGTGAGGCAGCGCACGTCGGGACAAGCGTCGAGGAAGAGCCGCGCATGGCTTTCGGGGCAGAATTCGTCATTGAGACCCCAGAGGACGAAGATCGGCTGCGCAACCTCGCCAAGGCGCGGGCCAAGGTTGGGGGTCTTCACCCGGGCGAGCACATCCTTGGGCTGGGTGCGCGCGACGGCGAAACGTTCCTCGACCAGCGCGTCGGTCACATGATGGGCCGAAGAAGGGTGCATGAGGTTGCCGATGAGGCGGCGCTGTTCCTCGATATTGAATTCCGGGCTGCCAAAGCCCGAGCGCATCTTGGCGATGCCGGGCATGGTGAAATAGCTCGCCTGTTCCGCCACGCAGCCGGGCGCCATCAGGATGAGCTTGCCGATGGAGAAGTCGGGATGGTCGAGCGCGATCTGGAGGGCGATGCCGCCGCCCAGCGAGTTGCCGATGAGGTGGCCGCCTGTGATCCCATGCTGGGCAAGGGCATCGAGCAGGGTCTGCGTAAACAGTTCGAGCGGATAGTCGGCTTCGGGCTTCGACGAGGCACCATAGCCGATGAGGTCGGGCAGGATGACGCGATAGCCCGCGTCAGCGAAGACTTGCGCATTGTTGCGGAAGTTGGACGCGCCCGATGCGCCGGGACCACTGCCATGGATGAAGATGACGGTCGGGGCATCGGTCGGCGCCCCTGCGATTTCCGCGATCGAAATCTCATATCCGCCCGCAACGCTATAGGTCTTGCGGATCAATTCACTGCCCATGGGCAATCCTCTTTTTGCCTGTGCCAGATGCCATATGCGCGATCAGATAAAGGTGAAGGCGGGCGGTTCACCATTCATCGTGCCGATGACGTCGCTGGTGCGGTTGGCCGGGTCGTTGGCGACATGGGCGCGCGCGGCGTGGAGGTCGAGCCAGGGCTGGAGGATCGGGCTCGACATGTAGATCGCCCGGCCGCCCAAAAGCTTGACCATGCCATCGGCAAGCTCGGCCATGCGGCGCACGACGCTGGCGGACTGGTAGGCAAAGAGCGCGCGCTTTTCCATTGGGACGGGCTCGTTACGCTCGGCATAACCCATCAACTCGTTGAAGGTCGTGCGGTGGGTGAGCTCCATCTCGTTGGTCTCGGCGATCGCGCGGGCGATGGCGGCGTGGAGATTGGGGTCGGCCTTGGACGCCTTGCCGGTGTTGGTCGAGACGCGGCTGCCCATGATCTCCATCGCGGCCGAGGTCGCGGCGCGGATGCCGCCGAAGGCGGCGCTGGAGACCGAGCGGATGAAGAGCTGCGCCCAGGGGATGCGGTAGAGCGGCGCTGTGTTGGTTTCCTGGCCCGGATTGGTGCCGGCAAAGCCGTCGCTCGCCTTGTGGGTGCGGTGTTCGGGCACGAAGACGCGCTCGACCACGATGTCGAAGCTGCCGGTGCCCTGGAGGCCGAACGTGTCCCAGGTGCCTTCGATCACCTGATAGTCGGAGCGCGGCAGCAGGAAGGTGCGCATGTCGGGCGGGCCACCATCGGTGTCGAAATTGATCGCGCCAAGCAGCACCCAACCGCAGTGGGAGGAGCCCGACGAAAAGCCCCAGCGGCCCGAGAGGTAGAAGCCGCCATCGACCTTTTCCACCTTGCCGACCGGCTGATAGGTGGAGGAGACGAGCATGTCGGGGTCCTCGCCCCACACTTCCTTCTGCGCCTCGTCATGGAAGAGGGCGAGTTCATAGGGGTGGCAGCCAAGGACGCCGTAGATCCAGCCTGTCGACATGCAACCTTCAGCGAGCGCCTTCTGGATTTCGAAGAAGACATTGGGGTGCATCTCATAGCCGCCATAGCGCTTGGGCTGGAGCACGCGGAAGAAGCCTGCCGCCTTCATCTCGGCGACGGTCTCGGGAGGCACGTCATGAGCGATGGTGCAGGCCCGGGCGCGTTCCCGCAGCACCGGGATCATCGCCTTGGCTTTGGCGATCAGGCTTTCGGGCGAAGCTATTCCTGCATTCGCCTCGTCAATGGGTCGGCTTGCTACTGCCCCAGTCATCATCTTCTCCATTGTAGGCGACTCTGCTTCAGATTTGCTATATGCGTAGTTTATATAAATACCCGTTACGCAAACTGTCAAGGCAAACAGGGCTTGCGCATTTGGGCCGTTGCTTATAGGCGGATCGGGAACGAATTGCCATAAGCTCGTTGAGCGCGCTTAACGCGCCTCCCCAGGCCCAGGCGCAGAACAAGGGCAGCAGCGCCTGCCTCATGCGTATGGGCCCTGTGCATATGGGGAAGGCCATTTTGCAACGCTTGGGCAGAGATGATGGCCGGAAACATGGGAAAGGCCCGTAAAAGACGGGAAGACCCCTTGGTACGGGAAGATAGGGCGAGGTGCTTAAAATGGCAGTGATATCCCTGGGCTATGTGGTGATCGAGGCGCAGGACCTTGGGCGCTGGCAGGATTTTGCCTGCAATATCGCAGGGCTGATGGCAGCGCCTTCGCCCAGCGAGGATGTGGCGCTCTTTCGCATGGACGACCGGCCCTACCGCCTGTGGGTGGAAAAGGGCGCGGCCGACCGTTTCGTGGCGCCGGGCTGGGAATGCGCGAATCGCGAGGCGTTCGAATCGGTGCTGGCCCGCCTCGAGGCGGCAGGCCGCCCGGTGACGCGCGCGGGCGTCATGGAAGCGCGCGCGCGCCAGGTCTATGAGCTTGCCCGCTCGTCGGACCCTGCGGGCAACCCGATGGAGCTCTTCTACGGCCGCTTCGTCGACTATGCCCCCTTCACCTCGCCCGCAGGCGTCAGCCGCTTCGTGACCGGCAGCCCGGGCGGCGCGGACGGCGACATGGGGATGGGCCATGTCGTGCTCACCGCCCCCAATTTCGAGGAAACCCACGACTTCTACAGGGACGTCATGGGCTTTGGCGACACCGACCTTGGCCGCTTCTACCTCCAGGGCGGGGGCGAGGATGATCCGGGCGTGGGCTTTGCCTTCATGCACTGCAACCCGCGCCACCACAGCCTGGCGCTGGGGCAATTGCCCGAAAGCCCCAATGGCGCTGTGCACATGATGCTGGAGGTCGGCTCCCTCGAGGATGTCGGCCGCGCCTATGACCGGGTCTTGAAGAGCAAGGGCAAAGTTCCCCTGTCGGCGAGCCTTGGCCGTCATGTCAACGACAAGATGACCTCTTTCTACATGCAGACACCAGGCGGTTTCGACATCGAATATGGCTGGAACGGCCTGGTAATAGACCCCGACACATGGGTCCCCACCACCAGCCTCGCGGTAAGCGACTGGGGCCATAAATGGGCCCATGAACAGGACTGACTGGCAGGACTGCGCACGGGACCGGACGAGACTGACGTAAAAGGATGACTGAGACTATGCTCGACAAGCGCATGACGGTGGACGACATCGTCGACCAGATTTCCGACGGGATGACCATCGGCATCGGCGGGTGGGCAACGCGCCGCAAGCCCATGGCGCTCATTCGCGCCATCGCCCGGTCGAACCTGAAGGACCTGACCCTCATGGCGGGCTATGGCGGCATGGACATCGGCCTGCTCGCCGCCACCGGCAAGATCCGTAAGCTCGTCTTCGCCTTTGCAAGCCTCGACCATTATCCGCTCGAACCCCATTTCCGCAACGCCCGCCAGGCCGGCGCCTTCGAGGTGCTGGAACTGGACGAGGGCATGTATCATTGGGGCCTGCGCGCAGGCGCCATGAAGCTGCCCTTCCTGCCGACCCGCGTCGGCATCGGCACCGACATCATCAACCAGTCGGGCTTCGACTTCAAATTCGTGAAGAGCCCCTATGCAGATGGCGAGGAATTCGTCGCCATGCCAGCGCTCGTCCCCGACATCGCGCTGATCCACGCCCACCGTTCCGACGAGCGCGGCAACATCCTCACCCTCTCGGTCGATCCGATCTTCGATGAACTGCTCGTGCGCGCTGCAGGCAAGAGCTATGTGACGGTCGAGAAGATCGTGCCGACCGCAGAGCTCGATATGAAGAAGAACAGCCGCTACAACCTTGTCGAGCGGGCGATGATCACCGGCGTCGCTGAAGCGCCGCTCGGCGCGCACCCCACCAGCGCTGATCCCGACTATCAGCTCGATTTGAAGCACATCAAGACCTATGTCGAAAGCGCCGCCTCGCCCGAAGCCTGGGCCGACTACAAGGCGAAATATATCGACGTGTCCGAAGCGGACTATCAGGCAGCGATCGGCGGCGAAGAAGCCGTCAAGCAGCTTCCCGTCCCCATTTACTAAGAGCGAGACCGAACATGACCCAGAATAGCTATTCGCTCGCTGAACTCGTCATCGTCGCCTGCGCCGAAGTCTGGCGCGATGATGGCGAGGTGATGGCGACCGGCATCGGCCCCCTCCCCCGCATCGGCGCTGGCCTTGCCAAGCTCTCCTTCGCGCCCGCGATCCAGACCACCGATGGCGAGGCCTGGTATACGAGCGAGCCCGTCGGCCCGGGCAAGCGCGCCGCCGAGCCCGAGTTCGAAGGCATCGCCAATTATGACCGCGTCTTCTCCGCGCTGTGGAGCGGCCGCCGCCATGCGCTGGTCGGCCCGGTGCAGATCGACCGCTTCGGTCAGGCGAACATCTCGGTGATCGGCGACCACAAGAAGCCCAAGGCCGCGATGCTCGGCGCGCGCGGTTTCCCGGGCAACTCGATCAGCCACCCCAACAGCTTCTTCTTTGCGAACCACAACAAGCGTGCGTTCGTGGAAGGCGAAGTCGATTTCGTCTGCATGGCGGGCTACAACCCGGCGCGCTACCGCAATGGCGCTCCGCCCCAGGGCCTGGACCTGCGCCGCATCATCACCAATTTGTGCGTGATGGATTTCGGCGGCCCCGATCACCAGATCCGCGTGATCTCGCTGCATCCGGGCGTCACCTTCGAGGAAGTGCAGGACAATACGGGCTTCCCGCTGGCGAAGGTCGAGGGCGAAATCCCGGTGACGCCTGCGCCGACGGCCGAGCAGCTGGAGCTGATCGCCAAGATCGACCCCAACAATGTCCGGGCCACCGTGTTCAAGGACAATCCGGCCGGAGACAGAAGGGCAGCCTGAGATGAACGAGACCGACCGCCTGGTCGAACCGCAGCAGGTCGACATTGTTTACGAAACCGATGAGCCGGTCACCTATGAGGTGATCGATCATGTCGCATGGATCATGATGAACCGCCCGGGCTTCAACAACGCCCAGAACGGCCAGATGACCTATGCGCTTGACGACGCGTTCGTGCGCGCCGTGAACGATGACGATGTGCGCGCGATCGTGCTGGGCGGTAACGGCAAGCATTTTTCGGCAGGCCACGACATCGGCACGCCGGGCCGCGACGTGCACCAGCATTTCGAGAACCGGCTGCTGGTGCCGGGCCATGTCAACAAGCCTGCGGCCGAACTGCTCTACACCCGCGAGAAGGAGCAATATGTCGGCATGTGCCGACGCTGGCGCGACGCGCCAAAGCCCACCATCGCCATGGTGCAGGGGGCCTGTGTCGCGGGCGGGCTCATGCTTGCCTGGGTGTGCGATTTGATCGTCGCCACCGACGATGCCTTCTTCCAGGACCCGGTCAACCGCATGGGCATCCCGGGCGTCGAATATTTCGCCCATGCCTATGAACTCCCCCCGCGCGTCGCCAAGGAATTCCTGCTGCTGGGCGAGCGGATGAGCGCGCAGAGGGCCGAGCAGTTCGGGATGGTCAACAAGATCGTGTCGCGCGAAGCGCTGCGCGAAACCGTCGCAGCCATGGCGGCCAAGCTCGTCGCCCAGCCCCGCCTTGGCAACTGGCTGACCAAGCAGGCGATCAACCATGTCGAGGAGCTGATGGGCAAAAGGAACGCGATGGAGGCGCAATATCATATGCACCATTTCGCCCATGCCCAGAATGACCTCGTCCAAGGCAGCTCGATTGCGGGGCTCGACGCCAAGAAGATGGCTGAGGCCAATAAGAAACAGGCGAGCGAATGATGGGCGACCCGCTGCACACGATCATGACCGAGCGGCTTGGCTGCCGCTGGCCGATCATCCAGACCGCGATGGGCTGGGTTGCCGAGCCTTCGCTGGTCATTGGCTCCAGCAATGCAGGCGCCTTCGGCTTCCTGGGCGCCGCCGTCATGACCCCGGACGAAGCGCGCGAGAAGATCCTCGCCGTCCGCAACGGCACCGACAAGCCCTTTGGCGTCAATTTCCACAGCTTTCAGCCCGGCGCTGACCAGATTGTCGAGCTGATCCTCGCCAACAAGGATCAGGTCCGCGCGGTCAGCTTCGGCCGTGGTCCCAATGCCAAGATGATCGGCCGCTTCAAGGATGCAGGGATTCTCTGCGTCCCCACCGTCGGCGCGGTCAAGCATGCGCAGAAGATGGTGGAACTCGGCGTCGACATGGTCAATGTCCAGGGCGGCGAAGGCGGCGGGCATACAGGCTCTGTCCCCACCACCGTGCTGCTCCCCCAGGTGCTCGATGCGGTCAAGGTGCCGGTGATCGCCAGCGGCGGCTTTGCCGATGGACGCGGCCTTGCAGCTGCCCTTGCCTATGGCGCGGTCGGCATCGCGATGGGCACGCGCTTCCTGCTCACCAAGGAAAGCCCGGTGCCCGACAGCGCCAAGGCGGAATACTTGAAAGCCTCGACCGACCGCATCGTCGTCACCACCAAGCTCGACGGCATCCCCCAGCGGATGGTGCGCACCCGCCTCATGGACCGGATCGAGAAGTCCGGCTCTTTGGGCATGTGGCTGCGCGCGATCGAGGCGGGCATGGCGATGAAGAAGCAGACCGGCGCAAGCTGGATGGACTTCATCAAGTCGGCGCGCGGCATGACCGCCCATGGCGCAATGCCCTTGAAACAGGCGATGATGGCCGCAACCATGCCGATGCTGATCCAGAAGGCGGTGGTCGAGGGCGACATCGAACATGGCGTGATGGCGACCGGCGTCGTCGGCGGGCGGATCGGCGAGATCCCGACCTGCCAGGAGCTGGTCGACCGCATCGTCGCCGAAGCGCATGAGCGCCTTGCAGCGCTCGCCGCGATGGGCCGGCAAACCGCCAGCGCCGCCTGAGAAAGAAGGACAAAACCCATGCCGATCACGCTCAGCATCAACGGCGCCATCGCCGAAATCCTGTTCGACCATCCCCCGGTCAACGCCTTCGACACCAAGGGCTGGGAGTCGATCCCCGCCATGGTGTACGAGGCAGCGGCCAACGAGGATGTGAAGGTCATCCTGATCCGCGCCGAGGGCCGCGGTTTCTGCGGCGGCGTCGACATCAAGGAGATGCAGGCGCACCCCGAGCGCATCGCCAAGCTCAACAAGGATAATTACCTCACCTTCAAGGCGATCCGTGAGTGCGCGATTCCGGTGGTCGGCGCGCTCCATGGCTTCGTCATCGGCGGCGGCGTCAATATCGCGGGCGCCTGCGACGCGCTGATTGCCGCTGAAGGCGCCTATTTCTCGCTGCCCGAGATCGATCGCGGCGCGATGGGGGGCGCTGCCTTCATGAGCCGCATGCTCCCTGTCCAGATGGTGCGCGCCAATTTCTTCACCGGCGGCCGCATTCCGGTGGAAGACGCCTACCGCCATGGATCGGTGCACAAGGTCGTGCCGCTCGAGCAGCTGAAAGAGGAGGCCTATGCCTTCTGCGAGGTGATCGCGTCCAAGAGCCGCGCCGCCCTCATCATCGCCAAGCAGGCGCTGAACCTGATCGAGCCCACCGACCCCTCGGCCCATTACCGGATCGAGCAGGGCTTCACGCTCGAAATGTACATGCATGAAGACAGCCAGAAGGCGCGCGACGCCTTCGTGGAAAACAAGGGCGCGGCGAAATTCTGATGGACCTGACTTATACTCCCGAGCAGCAGGCGTTCCGCGCCGAAGTGCGCGCCTGGCTCGACGCCCATGTGCCTGAGCATCCGCTCGAGCATTTCGACGCGACGCGCGAGGGTTTCGAGGCGCACCGGCAATGGGAAAAGACGCTCAAGTCCGGCGACTGGGGCATGGTCACCTGGCCACGCGAATATGGCGGGCGCGGCCTCGACCTCATCCAGTGGCTGATCTTCGAGGAAGAATATTATCGCGCCGGTGCGCCCGGCCGCGTCAACCAGAATGGCATCTTCCTGCTGGGGCCGACGCTCATCGAGTTCGGCACCCATGAGCAGAAGCAGCGCTTCCTGCCCAAGATGGCGTCAGGCGAGGAAATCTGGGCGCAGGCCTGGTCCGAACCGATGGCGGGCTCCGACCTGGCGGGCGTGCGCGCCACGGCGGTTCGTGAGGGCGACGAGTATATTTTGAACGGCCACAAGATCTGGTCGAGCCGCGCGGTGTTCGCCGACTGGGCGTTCGGCCTGTTCCGCGAGCCGGGGTCCGAGCGCCACAAGGGAATGAGCCTCATCTTCTTCCCCTTGAATGCGCCGGGCGTGACGGTCAATGCGATCAAGAAGATCAACGGCCATGTCGGCTTTGCCGAGATCTTCCTTGAAAATGTCCGCGTCCCCGCCTTCAATCGCTTAGGGGAAGAGGGCCAGGGCTGGCACATCTGCATGGCGACCGCAGGCTTTGAACGCGGCCTCATGCTGCGCTCGCCCGCCCGCTATCAGGTGGCGGCCAAGAAGCTGGCCGAACTTTGGGCCGCCAACAAGGAAAGCGCTGATCCTGGCCTCGAGGCCGATGTGGTGCGCGCGCACATGAATGCCGACGCCTATGCGCTCAACATCTACCAGACCGCCTCGCGGCTGATGGCGGGCGCGAAGATCGGGCCTGAAGCCTCGACCAACAAGATCTTCTGGTCCGAACTCGACATTCATCTGACGCAAACCGCGCTCAACATCCTTGGGCCCCAGGCGGAACTGACGCACGAGGCCCCGGACGCGAACGCCGTCGACTGGATCGACGACTATATCTTCGCGCTCGCCGGACCCATCTATGCAGGCTCCAACGAAATCCAGCGCAACATCATCGCCGAGCGCATGCTCGGCCTGCCGCGCTAAGGGGAATTGAGATGGACTTCACCTTAAGCGAAGAACAGCTGATGTTCGCCGAGACCGCGCGCTCGCTGTTCGCCGACAGCTGCACGCCCGACCATTGGCGCCGCATGATGGAAGCGAATGAAGCGATCGATCCCACGCGCTGGGCCTCGATCGTCGAAACCGGCCTCACCCTCGTGCTGCTGCCCGAAGAAGCAGGCGGCATCGGCCTTGCCGAAACCGACTTCGCCCTCATCGCGCAGGAAGCTGGCTATGTCGCCCTTCCCGAACCGCTCATCGAAAGCGCAGGCGTCGCAGCCCCCTTGCTCGCCGCCCTTGCGCCCGATCATGCGCTGCTCAGCGAGCCCAGCGCGACGATCGCGATTGCGCATCCCGCCAACCCCTATGTGGCGAACGCGGACAGCGCAGGCGGCATCATCCTGCATGCCGATGGCGAGGCTTTCCTCGCCACCCCCGACCAGGTGACGCTGACCGCCCAACCCAGCATCGATCCCTTCCGCCGTTTGTTCTCGGTCGAATGGAGCAAGGATAAGGCAACGCCGCTTGGGCCAAATAACCAAAATGGGGCCGACTGGGACCTCGCCTTCGACCGCGCAGCGCTCTTCAACGCGGCCTTTGGCCTTGGCCTTGCCCAGCGCGCGGTCGACCTCGCCGTCGACTATGCCAAGGAACGCCAGCAGTTCGGAAAGCCCATCGGCAGCTACCAGGCGGTCAAGCATCATCTCGCCTCCGCCCAGGTCGCAATCGAGTTCGCCAAGCCCGTAGTCGCTGCGGCGGCCGCCGAGATCGGCGCGCGCGACACCCAGGCCCGCGCCCGCGTCAGCCATGCCAAGCTCGTTGCATTGGAAGCCGCCGACAAGGCCGCCCGCGCATCGATCCAGGTGCATGGCGCCATGGGCTACAGCTGGGAGGTGGACGTCCACCTGTTCTTGAAGCGCACGGTTGCGCTCACCCAGACATGGGGCACGCCCGCCCACCACCGCGCGCGCATCGCCACGCGCATCTTCACCCAGCCCATGGGGCCGGACCAGACCTTCGCCCGGGAAAAGACCAATGCCTGAAGCCTATATCATCGACGCCGTTCGCACCCCCATCGGCCGCAAGAAGGGCAGCCTTGCCCATGTCCATCCGGCCGATCTTGGCGCGCACCCGATCAAGGAACTGGTGACCCGCACCGGCATCGATCCGTCAGGGGTCGATGACGTGGTGTGGGGCTGCACCGAAACGATCGGCGGCCAGGCGGGCGATATCGGCCGCACCGCATGGCTGGTCGCTGGCCTGCCGGAAGAAATCCCCGGCGTCACCGTCGATCGCCAGTGCGGCTCCAGCCAACAGGCCGTCCACTTCGCCGCGCAAGGCGTGATGAGCGGCACCCAGGACCTGGTGGTCGCAGGCGGCAGCCAGGCGATGAACCAGATCCCGATCATGGCCGCCATGATCGCAGGCGCGCAATATGGCTTCGACAGCCCCTTTTTCGGCTCCAAGGGCTGGGTCGAGCGCTACGGCACCGAAGAGGTGAACCAGATCCGCTCGGCCGAGATGATCGCCGACAAATGGGGCATCAGCCGTCAGGCGATGGAAGAATTCGCCCTCGCCTCCCACCAGCGCGCGCAGGCCGCCTGGGACAATGGCTGGTTCGATTCCGAAGTGGCTCCGCTCGAGGGCCTTGGCCGTGACGAGACCATCCGTCCCACCACCTCGCTCGAGGGCCTCGCGTCCTTGAAGCCCGTCAATGAAGGCGGTGTCATCACCGCAGGCGTCGCCAGCCAGAATTGCGATGGCGCAGCAGCCCTCCTCATCGCCAGTGAAAAGGCGGTCAAGGAGCATGGCCTCAAGCCCCGCGCCCGCATCCACCACCTCTCGGTCCGCGCCGCCAACCCGGTCTGGATGCTGACCGGCCCGATCCCCGCCACTCAATATGCGCTCAAGAAGGCGGGCATGAGCCTCAATGACATCGACCTTTTCGAATGCAACGAGGCCTTCGCCAGCGTCACCATGGCCTGGATGAAGGAACTCGACATCCCCCATGAGAAGGTCAATGTGCAGGGCGGCGCGATCGCGCTCGGCCACCCGATCGGCGCGACCGGCGCGCGGCTCATGACGACGCTTTTGAATGCGCTGGAACGCACCGGCGGCCGCTATGGCCTCCAGACCATGTGCGAAGGCGGCGGCCAGGCCAACGTCACCATCATCGAGCGATTGTAAGAGGCGCGCCCATGCCCGCCTACGCCTATCAGGGGATCACGCCTGTCGTCGATCCATCGAGCTACATCCATCCGCTCGCCTCGCTGATCGGCGACGTAATCGTCGGGCCGGGCTGCTTCATCGCGCCCGGCGCTTCCCTGCGCGGCGATTTCGGAAGGATCATCGTCGAGGGCGACAGCTCGATCCAGGACAGCGTGACGGTGCATGCCAACCAGCTGCGCGACACGGTGATCAAGCGCGGAGCGACCATCGCCCATGGGTCGATCATCCATGGCTGCGAGATCGGCGAAAATGCGCTCATCGGCATGAACGCGGTCATCCTCGACAATGCCGTCATCGGGGATGAAAATCTCGTCGCGGCGCTCGCCCTTGTGAAGTCCGATACGGTCACGCCGCCACGCAGCCTGGTCGCGGGCAACCCCGCCAAGGTGGTCAAGACGTTCGAGCCGCACCAGGTCACCTGGCGCAACAATGGCGAGGGGGAGTATCAAAAACTCGCCCGCGCAGCCTTGACCGACCTCGTCGAAGCGCAGCCGCTGCGGCAGGCCAGCCCCGAGCGGCTTAGCCAGCGCAGTCAATCGGAAGCGGTCGCCGTGCGCCTCTCGGGCGCAACCGCACAGCTGCGCGAGGAACGCGCCGCGCAAACAGAAATAGCCAAGGAGTAAGAAGACGTGGGTATCTGCGAAGGACGTGTTGCGATCGTGACCGGGGCCGGCAATGGTCTGGGCAAGGCCTATGCGCTGGGCCTCGCGGCGCAAGGCTGCAGGCTTGTGGTCAATGATCTTGGCGTTGGCACCCATGGCGAAGAAGGCGCGACCAAGGGTGCGGCCGAACAGGTGGTGGACGAGATCAAGGCGATGGGCGGGCAAGCCGTCGCCAACACCGACGACGTCGCTGAATGGGAATCCGGCAAGCGCATGGTCGAACAGGCGCTCGACAGCTTCGGCGGCTTGCATGCCGTGGTCAACAATGCCGGCTTCGTGCGCGACCGCATGTTCTTCACCTGCTCCCCTGAAGAATGGGATGCGGTGATCCGCGTCCATCTGCGCGGCCATTTCTGCACTTCGCGCCACGCCGCTGAATATTGGCGCGCGCAGAGCAAGGCGGGCAATCCGGTCGACGCGCGCATCATCAACACGACCTCGGGCGCAGGCCTGCAGGGCTCGGTCGGCCAGTCGGCCTATTCGACCGCCAAGGGCGGCATCGCGACGCTCACCCTGGTGCAGGCCGCAGAGCTTGGCCGCCTCGGCATCACCGCCAACGCGCTCGCGCCCAACGCCCGCACCCGCATGACCAACACCGGCGCGTTCGACATGGAGGCGAAAGAAGGCGAGTTCGACCTGTTTGCGCCGGAAAACATGGCCCCGCTCGTCGCCTATCTCGTCTCGGAACAGTCGAAGGGCGTCACCGGCCAGGTGTTCGAGCTGAAGGGCGGGCAGGTCTTCCTCTCGCAAGGCTGGACCGACAGCCCCGCCTTCGACAAGGGCGCGCGCCTCGAAGCCAGCGAGATGGACGCGATCGTGCGCAAGCTTCTTGAGACCCGCGAGCCTGCAAAGCCCGTCTACGGAGCCGCCTGATGGATTTCGCGCTCAGCGACGATCAGCGCGCGATCCAGGAAGCCGCCCGCGACTTCCTGACCGACGCCGCCAACCCGGACGTCATCCGCGCCGCCGTTGAAGGCACCACAGGCTTTGATGAAAGCCTGTGGAACAGCCTTGGCGAAATGGGCTTTGCCGGGCTCATGATACCCGAGGCCCAAGGCGGGCTTGGCCTTGGCGCGGTCGAAATGGCGCTGGTCCTGGAAGAAACCGGCCGCGTCCTTGCGCCTGTTCCCTTCTTCGAAACCGCCGTGCTCGCGGTGCAAGCCATACTCGCGGCAGGCAGCGAGGAGCAGAAGGCGGCGCTGCTCCCCCGTCTCGCCTCGGGCACGCGCGCCTGTTTCGCTGGCACCGCAAGCCGCCCGACCCTTGTCAACGGCCGCTTGACCGGCCAGGCCAAGTTCGTGACCTTCGGCCATGTCGCAGAGCTCATCATCGTCGCCACCGCCGACGACAGCCTCGTCGTCCTCGAAGCGGATACCCCCGGCCTTGCCATCGAGGCGCTGCCCGCGCTCGACCGCACCCGCCGCTTTGCAACCCTGACCTTCGACTGCGCCGTCACCCCGGACATGATCCTGGGCGCGCCCGGCAGCGCGAAAGCCGCGATCGACCGCACGCTGACCATCGGCGCTGGCCTGCTCGCGGCTGAACAGACCGGCGGCATGCAATACAGCCTCGACGCCACGGTCGACTATGCCAAGCAACGCGTCCAGTTCGGCCGCCTCATCGGCTCCTTCCAGGCCTACAAGCATATGCTCGCCGACATGATGCTGCTGGTCGAAGCCTCACGCTCGGCCGCCTATTATGCCGCCGCCGCAATCGACGAGAACGGCGAAGAGCTGGCCGAAGCCGCCCACGCCGCGCGCGCCTATGTGTCCGACGCCTATTGCTCGGTCACGGGCGATGCCATCCAGCTCCATGGCGGCATCGGCTTCACCTGGGAACATCACGCCCATCTCTATTTCAAGCGCGCTAGAGCTTGCGCGAGCTGGCTCGGCACCCCCGAACAGCATCGCGAAGCGCTCGCCGCCCTGCTGATCGATGGAGACAAGATCGCCGCATGACGGGCGCGCCCGCCCTCCCCTCCACCATGCAGGCCATGGCGATGGACGGCTTTACAGGGCCGCAGGCGATCCGCGCCCGCGACCTGCCTACCCCTGCGCCCGGCCCAGGCGAAGCGCTGATCCGGATCGCGGCGGTGGGGGTCAACCCGGCCGACTGGAAAGCCTGCGCGGGCTTCCTCCCCTTCCTGCCCGACAGCTTCCTGCCGCTGGTGCCCGGCTTTGACGGCACCGGCACGGTCGTGGCGCTCGGCGAAGGGGTGAGCGCGCTGCAAGTGGGCGAGCGCGTCGCCTTCCTCTCCAGCCTGCCGCTGGGGCGCGGCGGGACCTGGGGCGACTATGCCATCTGCCTGGCCGCGCAGGCCGTGCCCCTGCCCGACAATCTCTCCTTTGCCGAGGCCGCCACCATCCCGGTGCCCGGCATCTCCGCGCGCGAAGCCCTGCTTGTCCAGGGCAAGCTGGCGCCCGGCGAGCGCGTGCTCGTCAATGGCGGATCGGGCGGCACCGGCCTCTGGGCGATCCAGATCGCGCGGGAGCTTGGCGCCCAGATCGCCGCGACCGCAGGCCCCGTCAACCAGGACCTGCTCGCCAGCCTCGGCGTCCACTGCCCGATCGATTACCGCCATGAAAATGTGGCGCACAAGGTCGCTCAATGGGCGCCCGAAGGGGTCGACCTCCTCCTCGACACCGTCGGCCAGGGCAGCATCGCCGATCCTGCCGCGCTCATCCGTCCGGGCGGCCGCTATGTCGCGATCGAAACCATGCTGCCGCACGAGGCGCTGCCCGATGCGGAGCGCTTCGCCGCCAAGGGCATAGCCGCCATCCGTGCCTCGGCCAGTTACGAAAGCGCGCCCGAGCATCTCGCCGCGCTCGTCGCCGCCACCGCGCAAGGCCGCATGACGCCCCCGCCGCTTGAAACCCTCTCTTCAAGCGAAGCCGCCGCCGCCATGGCGCGCGTGCGCGAGGGCCATGTGCGCGGCAAGATCATACTTGTCACAGACGATCATCTGACGGCAAAGACCGCAGCAACCATGAAGGACCCCGCATGACCCCGACCTCGCCCGTGCCGCCCTATCCGACGCCTTTGGGGATGCTCAAAGGCAAGACCGTGGTCGTGACCGCGGCGGCCGGCACCGGCATCGGCTTTGCCGCCGCCAAGCGCGCCGCCGAAGAGGGCGCAAAGCTCCTCATCAGCGACTTCCATGAACGCCGCCTCAATGAAGCGGCCGACCGCATCGCGCAGGAAGTCGGCTGCGAGCGGCCCGCTGTGTTCGTCTGCGACGTCACCAGCGAAGAGGCCGTGCAGGCCCTGCGCGACGCCTCCCTGGCCGCGCTCGGCAAGGTCGATGTCCTCATCAACAATGCAGGACTTGGCGGCGAGGCCGATATCGTCGACATGACCGACGAGCAGTGGGCGCGCGTGTTCGACGTGACGCTGACCTCGCTCTTCCGCATGACCCGCGCGTTCCTCCCCTCGATGTACGCCAACAAGTCGGGCGTCATGGTCAACAATGCCTCGGTCCTTGGCTGGCGCGCGCAAAAGGGCCAGGCCCATTATGCCGCCGCAAAAGCAGGGGTCATGGCCTTCACCCGTTGCGCCGCGATCGAGGCGGCCGAGCATGGCGTGCGCATCAATGCGGTCTCGCCCTCCCTTGCCATGCACCCCTTCCTCGCCAAGGTGACGACGCAGGAAGCCTTGGACAAGCTGGTCGAGAAGGAAGCCTTCAAGCGCCCCGCCGAGGTCTGGGAAATCGCCAATGTCATGATGTTCCTCGCCTCCGATCTCTCCTCCTACATGACCGGCGAAATCGTCGCGGTCTCGAGCCAGCGGGCGTAACCATGGCCACCATCTTCGAAAATCCGCGCGATCTCCTCGGCAAGGAGGGCACCCGCCTCGACACCTCCGACTGGCTCACCATCGAGCAGTCGCGCATCGACGCCTTTGCCGACTGCACCGGCGACCATCAGTGGATCCATGTCGATCCGGTCCGCGCCAAGGACGGCCCGTTCGGCGCGACCATCGCGCATGGTTATCTCACCCTCAGCCTCGTCAACCTGTTCATGCCCCAGATCGTCGAGGTCCGGCGCTTTTCCGCAGGGGTCAATGTCGGCATGGACAAGACCCGCTTCCTCAATCCCGTGATCGTCGGCTCGCGCATTCGCGGCACAGGCGAAATCGTCTCGGCGCAAGAAGTGAAAGGCGGCGCCATCCAGGCGGTGATCCGCGTCACCGTCGAGATCGAAGGAAAAGACAAGCCCGCCTGCGTGGTCGACACCATCAACCGCTATTTTCCGGAATAGAAGGCTTGGTTCACCCCCTCCTCGCCCTCACATTGAGCCTGCTCGCCACCAGTCCCGTTGGAGCCAAGACCATGCCCGATCCCATTAAGATGGAAGCCGCCGTCAACGCCTATGTCGCCGCGTTCGAAGCAGGCAGCGCCGACCAGGTCGCCGCCCTCTATGCCGCCGACGCCACGGTCGAAGACCCCATCGGCTCGCCCATCCACAAGGGCCGCGAGGCGATCCGCGCCTTCTACGCTGAATCGATGAAGACCGGCGCGAAGCTGAAGCTTGAAGGCCCGGTCCGGGTCGCGGGCGACTATGCCGTCTTCCCCTTCTCGGTGAACCTCAATTATGACGGCGGCCACAAGCGCATCGACGTCATCGACACCTTCCGCTTCAACGAGGCGAACGAGGTCGTCGAAATGCGCGCCTTCTGGGGCCCCACCAACATGCACGGCTTTTAAGTAAAGGACCATTCGATGCGTGAAGCAGCCATCATCTCGACCGCCCGCACGGGCGTCGGCAAAGCCTATCGCGGCGCGTTCAACGACACCGAAGCGCCGTTCATGTCCTCCCATGTGGTCGACGCCGCCATCGCCCGCGCAGGCATCGATCCCGCCCGCGTCGACGATGTCTATCTCGGCGTCGCCAACCAGTGGAATACCCAGAGCTACAATGTCGGGCGCCTGACCGTCCACGGCTCGGTCCTCCCCGACACCACCAGCGGCTTCTCGATGGACCGCAAATGCTCCTCGGGCCTCAACGCCCTCGCCTTCGCCGCGCGCGGCATCATCGCCAACGAGATCGACTGCGCCGTCTCGGGTGGGGTCGAGAATGTCTCGCTCACCATCGACAAACATTATCCCGCCTTCCGCAACCGCTCCGAGTTCATCAAGGCGCGCGATCCCAACGCTTACATGGTGATGATCGAGACCGCCGAGATCGTCGCGGAACGCTATGGCATCAGCCGCGAGGATCAGGACCGGTTCGCCGCCCAGTCGCAGCAGCGCGCCGCCGCTGCCCAGGAAGCGGGCAAGTTCGATGACGAGATCGTGCCGATCACGGTCACCAAGGCCCTTTTCGACAAGGAAGGCAATGAGACCGGCAAGGAAGAGCTGACGCTCACCAAGGACGAGGGCATCCGCGCAGGCACCACCTATGAAAAGCTCGCTGAACTAAAGCCCGTGTTCAAGAACGGCACGGTCATCAAGGAAGGCAAGCATGTCACCGCCGGTAACGCCAGCCAGCTCTCCGACGGCGCATCGGCGCAGGTGGTCATGGACCTTGCCACCGCGCAGAAGGAAAACCTCCCTATCCTCGGCATTTATCGCGGGTTCCAGGTCGCAGGCTGCGGCGCGGACGAAATGGGCATTGGCCCTGTGTTCGCCATCCCCAAGCTGCTTGAGCGCACCGGTCTTAAGATCGACGACATTGGCCTCTGGGAATTGAACGAAGCCTTTGCCAACCAGGCGATCTACTGCCAGCGCACGCTCGGCATCGATCCGGAAAAGCTCAACGTCAATGGCGGCGGCATCGCCATCGGCCATCCCTTCGCCATGACCGGCAGCCGCCTCGTCGGCCATGCGCTGATCGAAGGCAAGCGCCGCGGCGTCAAATATGTGGTCGTCTCCATGTGCGTCGCTGGCGGCATGGGCGCGGCCGGTCTGTTCGAGGTCGCCTGATCCATGCAACTCGCCTTCGCCCCTGAACTCAAGGCCTTCCGCGAGGAGGCCGCCAGCTGGCTCAATGAACAGCTTGGCGGCCCGTTCAAGGCCATCCGCGGCCAGACCAACCAGGTCGACAATGTCGAGGAACGCCGCGCCTGGGAAGCAGCGCTGGGCGAGGCGCGCTGGAGCGTCATTGGCTGGCCCGAGCAATGGGGCGGGCGGGGTGCCTCGATCGCGCAGCAGATCATCTTCGCCGAGGAATATGCCCGGGCCAAGGGTCCGCCCCGCGCCGGGCACCTAGGGGTCGAGCTGCTCGGGCCGACGCTGATCGCCATGGGCAGCGAGGAACAGAAGGCAAGGTTCCTCCCCGACATCGCCACCGGCAAGGCGATCTGGTGCCAGGGCTATTCCGAACCCGGCGCAGGCTCCGACCTTGCCAATGTGAAGACGAGAGCCCGGCTTGAGGGTGACAAGTACATCATCGACGGCCAGAAGATCTGGACCTCGATGGGCACGATCGCCGACTGGTGCTTCGTGGTCGCCCGCACCGAGCCCGGCAGCGTCGGCAACAAGGGCCTCTCGTTTCTCATGGTCCCCATGGACCAGCCCGGGGTCGACGCCCGCCCGATCCGCCAGATGACCGGCGAGGCCGAATTTGCCGAGGTGTTCTTCGACGGCGCAGAAGCGCTTGCCATCGACCGCATCGGAGAGGAAGGCGAAGGCTGGAAGGTCGCCATGGCGCTCCTGGGCTTTGAACGCGGGGTCTCCACCCTCGCCCAGCAGATGCAGTTCAGGAACGAACTCGACGACATCATCGCCATCGCCAAGGCCAATGGCTCGGCACAAGACCCGCTCACCCGCCAGAAGATCGCCAAGGCCCATGCCGGGCTCAAGATCATGCGCTACAACGCCTTGCGCATGCTCTCAGGCGGCGAAAACAACCCCGACCTCACCGGCGCCGCCTATACCTACAAGCTCTACTGGTCCCAATGGCACAAATCCTTGGGCGAACTCGCCATGGAGGTCATGGGACAACAGGGCGAAACAGGCATCAACGAAGAACGGTTCGACAGCCTCACTACCATGTACCTCATGGCACGATCCGACACCATCTACGCAGGCACAGACCAAATCCAGCGCAACATCATCGCTGAACGCGGATTAGCTATGCCACGAGAACCAAGAGGGTGAC
>NZ_OBMU01000002.1:0-50220 GCF_900218065.1 Novosphingobium sp. Chol11
GGATAAATCCGGCGACGCGATTGTGTGAATTAATGAAGAAACTGCAGAATTGAAACGAGGAGAATAGAGATGCCGCTCGATCCGCAGCTTGAGGCCATGTTCGCCAATCAGCCGGAATGGCCGCCGATACGGAACATTCCCGTACCCGTATTGCGGGAATCGGTGCGGTCGAGTTCGATCCAGTTGCCGCCGCCGCAGGTGTCGTTGGCGTCGGTTTCCGACCGCACGATCCCGGGACCGAACGGTGAAATACCGGTGCGCATCTATACGCCAGAGGGGAAAGGGCCTTTCCCGGTCACTGCCTATTTCCATGGCGGCGGGTTCGTCGTCGGCGATCTCGACACGCAGGACATGATCGCGCGCGGACTGGCGGCGGGCGCGGAGACCATCGTGGTGTCCGTGGACTATCGCCTGGCGCCCGAGCACAAGTTTCCGGCGGCGTTCGAGGATTGCTGGGCCGCGACCCAGTGGGCGGCGGCGAATGCGGCCGAACTGGGCGGCGACCCTGCCCTGATCGCCGTTGCGGGAGACAGCGCGGGCGGCGTGCTGGCCAGCGCCTGCGCCCTCCTGGCACGCGACGCCGGCGCGCCGCGCATCGCCGCGCAGATCAACTGGTATGGCCCCGGCATCCATCCGATTCCGGAAGAAGGTTCAGCCCTTGAATTCGCGAACGGCCCCGTGCTTCGCCTGGAAGATGCCCATTATTTCTGGGAACTGCACATCAAGGACGAAAGCGATTATGATGATTTTCGCGCCAGTCCGATGAAGGCCGAGAGCCACAAGGGCCTCGCGCCAGCCTTTATCGCCGCCGCCGAGTGCGATCCCATTCGAGACGCGGTGGAAGCCTATGGCCCGGTGCTGGAAAAGGCCGGGGTGGAAGTCGAAGTGAAGCGCTATCCGGGCATGGTCCACGGTTTTGTTTCATGGCTGGGGTTCTTGCCGGGCGCGCAGGAAGCGATGGCCGACGCATGCGCTTTTGCCAAGAAGCAGTTCGCCGCCGCGCGCCAGACTGCGTGAACCATATGAGGCGAAGGGCGGCGCCGCGAGGCTGGAGCCGCCCTTCGGCCAAGGATGATCATATTCAAGTGATCGCCATGCCGGACTTGATCCGGCGCCCGTTTCTTATCTGACGCTGACGATGTAGCGGGACCCCGGATCAAGTCCGGGGTGACGGAAAGGGCCGGATGCGTCCGTAAGACGATCACAGTCTGAGCAGTCCGCGGCGGCTCTTGGCCCCGGCCGCTACTGGCCGCCGATCAGCGCGCGGGCGTCGGCTGATCCGTCAAGCAAGCGATTTACGCGACGCGCCACCTTCCATTCCTTGCCCATGCGTATGAGATGCCAGCTATTGGCGGAGGCGCGATGGGCCTCCCAGCTATCGCCGGACTTGCGGAAGACGACCGAATAGGTCCGGGCGGTCGCCTTGTCACCGTCGAGGTCGATGACCGGCGGGCTAAGGACATGGGCTGCGCCGCCATGGATCAGCGATTGGTGGCTTTCCCCTTCCAGCAAGGCCTGGATCGCGGCGCGGCCCGTGTAGCTGCCGAACCCGCCGACTTCATAAACGCCATCCTCCGTCCAAAGGGCAGCAGCGCCCGCGCAGTCGCCAGCGTCGGCCAATGGGCCATAGCTGGCGATCAAGCCGCGTATCGCTTCCCGATCTTCAAGGACGGCGATACGCGCAGTGAGATCGGCAGGCGCGCTCAGAGCTTTACCACCTTGCATTGCGGCACCGGATGCTCGTCAGCCTCTATCCAGCGCCAGAGGCCGGTGCCCTTGCGATGGCCGGACAGGTCGATCCAGTTGCCATAGCCCGGATCCTTGTCGGCGCAGACCAGGATGACGCTGCCATCTTCTTCATATTTAGCCTGCGCGCCATTGACCCACACCTTGCGGTTCACATGGTCCATGGATTCCATCCACCAATTGTCGATCTGGAAGTTCCAGAAGCGGCATTGGGGCGGCTTTGCGGTGATGACCAGCGCCTCGTCAGGGGCGAGATCATAATAGATGTGCCCATACCAGATTTTCGGATCGCCACCGGCACGCTGATAGACCGACTGTTCCTTGCCCTCATAAAAGCGGTTGGGCTGTTCCATGAACCATTGCGACCAGTCGGCGAAGGTGTTGGCCGTGCCGCGCACCCAGGCGGCAGCACCGTTCAACTGCGCTTCGATCGCTTCCGGCGCCAGAATCGCGGGCACGGTGGGCCCTTCGCTGATCCGTTCGATGCGCACATCCGCTGCGACTTCCGTCCTCTTGTCATTGAAGGTCTGGCGAATGATGAGCAGGGTCGTGTCATCCGCCATCGGAAGCCAATTGCCGGGCTTTTGCGCCTTGCTGACGATGATTTCGAAGCTGCCGTCCGGCCCGAACTGCATGTCGGCAAGCTCGATCTCGCCGGTCGAGGCCATGGTGCCGTCGATCGCATAGCGATTCGCCTTCGACCCGATCGAAAAATAGGGAACGCTGTTCCGCTTGCCAGTGATGCGATATTCGCGATCACCCCGAACGACGATCTGCTGATAGAGATTGTCCGGATTGTCGGCGCCGATCTTGATCGCGTCGTCAGTCAACAGGAAGATGCGGGGGAAATCCGGATCGCTGGAATCGACCAGCATGTTGAGCGCCGTGCGGGTCAGTCGGGAAAGATACCGCAGTCCTTCCGCCTGATCGATCGCCGTTCCCGGCGCAGTGGAACGATCCAGAACTTCCCCAGCCTGCGCCAGTTGATCGCAGAAATTCCGCCAAACTGCCGACAACCGAATGTCACCTGCTGCCTTTTCGGCCATCATTCTCTCCAACATGCGTATCAGCTGATCTGGCTTACGCCATTTTCAGGCGCTAAGACAGAGATTGTCTCACATAAATGCGTAACGCGAAAGGGGTTGAGGATGACCGCACTAGCCTTCAGTTTCACCAAGATCATCGTCGGGGATCTTGCCGCTGCCGAACGTTTCTACACAGAACTCTTTGGCCTAGAGGTGGTGGGTTATCTCAATCTTGGCGAAGGCGAAGAGTTGATGAACGAAGTGATCCTCAAGACCGCTGGCGCTCAGCCGCCCGCGCCCAACTTCATCCTGGTCAGCTATCCCAACCGGACGCCCCCTGCCACAGGAGAGGCGACGACGGGCTTCGTCGTAGATGATCTGGACGCGACGCTGGAAAAGGCGAGTGCTGCCGGTGCAACGATCGAGGTCCCCGCGACCGACATACCCGAACATGGCTTGCGTGCTGCCTATATCATCGATCCGCAGGGCCACAGGGTCGAGTTGTTGCAGACCATGAGCGCCTAGAGCATGATCGGGTCAGAGTGAGCCCAAGCCCGGATGTGATCCGGGCCTCGCCCCGTAATCTAACGCTGCGCAGCCAGCGGGACCCCGGGTCAAGCCCGGGGTGACGTAGAGTAGCGGACGCTTGCGTGAAAGATCATGCTCTCCATCACAGTTCGTGATCGATGACTGCGCGGGTGACCTCCCCCGCCTTCAGCGCGGCGATCGCCTCATTGATCCGGTCGAGCGGCCAGATGCCGCTGATCTGGTCGGCGATGTTCAGCCGACCGTCCCGCGCCTGCGCGATGAGTTCGGGATAATCGCGCTGCGGCAACGCGCCACCGTTCATGGTCGCGATCACCTCACCACCCATGACGAAGCTGCCGAGCGGCAGCGCCGCTTCCGCACCGGGGCGCGACATGCCGATCAGCACGACACGGCCCCCGCGCTTCGTGCAGCGCAAGGCGGTGTTGATGGCGCCCACCGCGCCGCTGCATTCCACCACCACATCAATGGGGCCATGCTCGGCAGCCAAAGCGGCCGCTGCGGCATCGCTGTCCTGTGCGGGGTCTGCCAGCACAAAGGCGGTGGCGCCAAATTGCCGCGCCGTCGCTTCCTTTGCAGGATTGGCATCGACGGCGATCACATTCGCGCCATTCCGCGCCGCGCCCTGAATGGCGTTGACGCCGATGCCGCCCACCCCGAAAACGGCGACGGTGTCCCCGGCGCGCACTCGGCCGAGAACGCGCGAGGCGCAGACGCCCGTCGAGACGGCGCACCCGATCAGCGCACCTTGATCCAGGGGCAGGTCATCGATCGCGAACAATTGCGACGCCTTCACCACGATTTCGCTGGCAAAGGAGGAGACGTTGGCGAAAGAGGCAACCGGCTTTCCATCAAGGGTGAAGGGAAAGCCGGGCGCCATGCCCCAATTGATGTCGCAATTATGCGGCTCCCCGCGCTGGCACTCCCGGCATTCTCCGCACGGTGTTTGCGTACCCACGCAGACATGGTCGCCCACCGACCAGCCCTCTACGCCTGGGCCGAGTTCCGCGATCTCACCGGCGGCCTCATGCCCCAGCACGACCGGGAGGTTGGGCAGGTGCGGCGTCAGCATCGCTATGTCGCTGTGGCAGATGCCGGACCGCAGAACGCGGACACGAACCTCGCCCGGCCCGATGGGGCGAAGCGTCACGGCGTCACTGACGAAGAGCGACTGTCCATCCCAAAGCGCGGCCCTCATGCGCTCAACCCCGCCAGCAGGGGATAGCGGAAGGACGGATCATCACGATCCGCGCGGCCATTGGGTGCATCCTTGCTCATCCGTTCAAAGGCTCCTTCATCAACCGGCACGATCGAACCATGATCGAAGACGAGGCTGCGATAGGTGAATTTCCATTCGCCATCCCGCCTTTCATAGCGGTCGAGATAGCGGCCGAGGGCGATGAAGAGCTTGGCGTCAGGGCCATGGGTACGATGCCAGGCCTCTACATAATGTTCACCTTCGGCATGATCGCCGTCGACGACGAACAGGCTGTTGCTGATGCTGTGGCGGGTCAGGCTCCAATGCGCGGTCACTTCAGGTAGCCAGGCAACGAATGCATCGGGACTGCCTTGAAACATCGCTCCATGGTCGTCGATCGCATCATCATGATAGAGGGTTCGCACGAGAGCGAAGTCGCGGCGATCACATCCGCGACAGTAGCGCATCACCAGATCGTGCAGCGCAATCCGGTCGAGCAATGACTGCGACATATTTCTCTCCATTCCGGTCGCGAGGCCGGATTGTTATCGTTCCACGATGTCGAATAGCGGCTATCCTGCGCATAGGGGAAGCGCAAAAAGAGCCGAACCGCTGCTTTTCGTAGCAGCCGGATCTGCGCAAAGGGATTTGGAGTTATCACGGAGATCGTTTATAATTCTGGTAACCCCGACGTTAAAAATGGGGAAGAGGATGGAACCTGACAGTACCATATTCTTGTTATGTCCCTTTCGATTGCTGTGCCTGGCTAGCGGTACATCGGCGCTTATAGGGTTGAGCGTGATCCTCCTGCTGACCTGACAACATTTCCGATCCGGGATCGGAAAAATACTTGCCTTCCGCCTGCGGCAAACCCTAAGCCGTCGCCGTAAAGCCGAGACGGTAGGAATGATATGACCGAAGCTAAGGGGCCGTCGACCGACAGGGCCGAGGCAGGGACCCTTCCCCACGAAGACGTTCATGACAGCGCGAGCAATCCGAAGCGGCGCAAGCTGGGCCTGATCCTGGGCACGGCTGCTGTGATCGTGCTGATCATCGGGGCGATCTGGTTCATACGCCACCAGACATATGGCAAATATCAGCAGAGCACCGAAGACGCCTATCTGCAGGCCGACAGCGTCACCGTGTCCGCCCGCGTTTCGGGCTATATCAGCGAAGTGCTGGTGCATGAGAATCAGGATGTGAAGCCTGGTCAACCGCTGCTGCGGATCGAAGCGCCGGATTACCCGGCTCAGGCGGCACAGGGGCAGGCGCAGATCAATCTGGCAGCGGCCAATGCCGAGAATGCGCAAGCGCTGATCGGCGAACAGGAAGCCGCCATCGCGCAAGCCCGCGCCATGCTGGCGGCGGCGCAGACCAAGGCGCGCTTTGCCGCAGCCGAGGTGGCGCGCTACACCCCGCTCGCCGCGAGTGGAGCGGAGCCACGGGAAAAGCTGGCAACGCTTCGCACCCAGGCGGCGCAGGCGGCGCAGGATGTCGCGGCACAGCGCGCGACGACGGAGGGCGCGGAACGGCGCATCGCCAGCCTGCAAGCGCAGATCGCCCAGGCGAAGGCGCAGGGCCAGAGCGCGCGCGCCCAGCTTGAGGCGGCGCAGCGCAATGTCCGCGACATGGTGATCCGCGCGAGCGTCGCCGGGCGGGTGGGCGACCTTTCCGCACGGGTAGGGCAGTTCGTGCAGCCGGGCCTGCGCCTCATGTCCGTCGTGCCGGTCGAACAGCTGTATCTGGAAGCGAATTTCAAGGAAACGCAGCTCGGCCTGATGCGGCAGGGGCAGCCAGCGGAGATCGAGGTCGACGCTCTGCCGGGCATGACGCTGCATGGCCATGTCGCAAGCCTTGCGCCCGGCACCGGCGCGCAATTCTCGCTGCTGCCGCCGCAGAACGCGACCGGCAACTTCACCAAGATCGTTCAGCGGGTGCCGGTGCGGATCGCGATCGATGCTGATCCGTCGATCAAGAAGCTGTTGCTGCCCGGCATGTCCGTCGGCGTATCTGTGGACACGCGCTCGGCTCGCGAAGAGCTGGAGCGGCTCAAGAGTAACCAGCAGGTCCGGCGGGAAGCCGCCAAGTGAACGCAGCCCAGCCTGAGACAGCGCAGCGCGCGAGCGCGGCGGACTGGCTCGCGGTTGCGGCAGGCACGCTGGGCGCGATGATGGCGATGCTCGACATCTCCATCGTCAATTCGGCCTTGCCGATCATCCAGGGCGAAATCGGCGCCAGCGGGACGGAAGGCACGTGGATCGCGACGTCGTTCATCGTTGCCGAAATCGTCATCATCCCCCTGGCAGGCTGGTTGCAGCGGCTGTTGGGGCTGCGCAATTTCCTCATCATCGCGACGATCGGCTTTGTCCTCTTTTCGATGATCTGCGGCATGGCGCAGACATTGCCGGTGATGATCGGCGGGCGGATCGGCCAGGGCATCACGGGCGGCGCGCTGATCCCGACGGCGATGACCATCATCGCGACGCGGCTGCCCCGCCACCAGCAACCTGTCGGCAACTCGCTCTTTGGCGCGACCGCCATCCTGGGGCCTATCATGGGGCCGGTGCTGGGCGGCTGGCTGACCGAGAATTGGAGCTGGCACTATGCCTTCTTCCTCAATCTTCCGGTCGGCGTTGCGCTGCTGCTTTTGCTGTTCGTCGCGCTGCCGCATGAGCGGGCGCGGCTGGACCTGATCGGCGAGGCGGACTGGCTGGGCGTGTTCGGCCTGATCCTGGGGCTCGGCGGCCTTACCGTCGTGCTGGAGGAAGGCGAGCGGGAACAGTGGTTCGAATCCTCGACGATCATCTGGCTCACCATCACGGCGGTCGCGGGCTTTGCCATGCTGCTGGCGGGGCAGATGCGTTCGGAGCGGCCAGTGATCCGGCTGCGGCTGCTGCTCGACCGGCAGTTCGGCGCGGTGTTCATCATGGCGATGATGATCGGCATGGTGATCTACGGCACATCCTATGTCATCCCGCAGTTCCTGACGGCGATCGCGCATTATAACGCGCTGCAATCGGGGCAGATCGTCCTGCTTTCCGGGATACCGATGGTGCTGATGATGCCGTTCATGCCATGGGCGATCCGGACCGTGCCGATCCATCTGTCGGTGCTGGTTGGACTGGCCCTGCTGATCCTCAGCACCTATATCGAAACGTCGCTGACATCGGCGTCGACTGGCGCCGACTTCGTCGATTCCCAGCTGATGCGCGGGGTCGGCACCATTTGCGTCATGATGTTCCTGAATCAGGCTGCCATCCGGTCGGTGCCCACGTCGCTGGCCGCCGACGCGTCAGGCCTGTACAACGCAGCGCGCAATCTGGGCGGTTCGTTCGCGCTGGCGGGAATCGCGGTCATGCAGGATCAGCGCTTGTGGCTCCACAGCCGCAGGATGGAGGAAAACCTCGCCGCCAACGGGCTTGGCCTGCAAAATTATGTGGACATGCAGGCGCAGGCGCTTGGCGGGCATGAGGCAGCCTACCGCATGATCGAGCAAGGCATTTATACGCAGGCGCTGACCATGACCTATATCGACCTGTTCTGGATGCTGATCATCGCCATCCTCTGCACCGCGCCGCTCGTCTTCTTCCTTCGCCCCTTGCCACAGCATGCCGCGCCCGTGGGCGCCCATTGAGATCGCCAATGCGTAACCGATCCGCCATTGCCTTCATCCTCCTGCTGGCCACGGCCTGTACCGCTGGCCCCGACTATCGGGGGCCACAAGAGGCAGCCCCTCCCCCGCCGCCAAACTTCGTCAGGGGCAGTGCGGACAGCACATCCGTTGACGGTGCCAGCCCTTGGTGGACGAGCCTGGGCGATCCGGTTCTCAACCAGTTGATCGACCGCGCGCTGAGCGGCAATCCGCGTCTGGACGCTGCTGCCGCCCGTATCCGGCAGGCGCGCGCCACGCTTCGGCAAAGGCGGGCGGATGAATTGCCGACGATCAACGGATCAGCCATTTATGCAAAGGCGCGTTTACCCGGGCAGTCCGAGGACGGGGGCGCCACCACATTAGACCTTTACAATCTGGGTTTCGACGCGAGCTGGGAGCTGGATCTCTTCGGCGGCTCCCGCCGCGCGGTCGAGGCTAGCCGGGCCGATGTGGCGGCAAGCGAGGCAAGCCTGGAAGACGCGCGCGTCAGCCTGTCGGCGGAAGTGGCGCAAAGCTATGTCGATCTGCGGGACCGGCAGCAGCGGCTTGCGCTGGGCGCAGAGGCCCTGGCCTTGCAGGATGAGGAAGTCGCCCTCACCCGGCAGCGGTTTGAGCGCGGGACGATTGCGCGCGGCGACTTGCTGCAACGGGAATCCGACAGGGACGGAGCGCGGGCGAGATTGGCGCCGATGCGGGCAGAAATCGATTCGCTGAAAGACAAGCTGGCGGTGCTAACCGGCGGCGCTCCGGGTTCACTCGACGGCATGTTGGATGCGCCGATGCCCCTACCTTTGCCGCCTGCGCAAGTCGCGGTCGGTGATCCAGCTGCGCTGTTGCAGCGTCGCCCCGACATCAGGGCAGCGGAACGCAAGCTGGCGGCGCAGACCGCGCGGATCGGCGTGGCGGACGCGGCGCGCTTTCCGCACATCAGTTTCCTCGGGCTGATCGGCCTCGGTGGATCATCGCCGGAAGATTTGGTCGACCTGGACAAGTTCACGGTGGCGGCGGTGCCGCGGATCAGCTGGTCTTTCCTCGACTTTGGCAAAGCGCGGGCGCGGATCAATGCGGCGGAGGCGCAGCGGGACGAGGCGGCGGCGGATTACCGGGCGGCCGTGCTGGGAGCGTTGCAGGATGCGGAGGGATCGCTGGCGCGGTTCCAGCGGCAGCGCGAGAGCCTGGCGGATCTAGTGCGGGCGGAGCAACAGGGGAAAGCGGCGGCCGAACTTGCGCGGCAGCGGAGCGAGGCGGGGACGATTTCACGCATTAATTATCTGGAAAGCCGCCGTTCGCTTTTGAACGCTTCGCAGGCGCGGGTCCAGACGGCGGCGGCGTTGACCAGCAGCTTTATCAGTGTTGAAAAAGCTTTGGGGCTCGGTTGGCAGGGGGTGGGCACCGCTGAACCTTCTAAATAGTTGCGAATAAGAAACGAAATAGGAGAGTATGGATGAACGCGAATTATGCGCGGGGTTGCCGTCGCCTGGAAGGCAAGGCCGTCGTGGTGGCGGGCGCCTCCACCGGCATTGGCCGGGGCACGGCCTTGCGGCTGGCGGCGGAGGGCGCGACCGTCGCCGTGGCCGCGCCGGCGGGTGAAAAGGCAAAGATCGACAGCCTGGTCGAGGAGATCAACGCGATGGGCAGTCGGGCTGTTGGCTATGCATTCGATGCCACGGATGACGCGTCGGTCGCGGCGTTGATCGACGGCGCGGCGAGCAGCTTTGGCGGCATCGACGCGGTCCATGCCAATTTTGCTGACCTGCGCGTGCTGATGTCGGACAGCGATGCGCTCACCGTGACCGAAGAGGTGATGGAGCGCACGCTGGACGTCAATTTGAAGGGCATGCTGCGGATCACGCGCCATGCCGTGCCCAAGCTTCTGGAACGCGGAGGCGGCGCGATGATCTATACCTCGTCAGCAGCGGCCATCGCGGCGGAGCCGGTACGTCCCTGCTATGCTATGGCAAAGGCCGGGATCAACGCGCTGGTGCGTCATGTCGCAAGCGGCTGGGGCCAGCAGGGCATCCGGGCCAATGCGATCATGCCGGGCCTGATCATCACGCCAGAGCTTCGCCAGACGATGCCGACCGATTTCCAGCAGGAGGTGCTGGCAAGGGGCCGGTCTCCGCGTCTGGGCGAAGTGGAGGATATCGCGGCGATGGTGGCGTTGCTTGTGAGCCAGGATGGCGAGTGGATCAGCGGCCAGTGCATTGCCGTGGATGGGGGATCGACGGTTAATTAGACGTCGACTCCGGTAGATGCCATTCCCCCTCCCGCAGGCGGGAGGGGGTCAGGGGGTGGGTTAGCGCCACCTCGGACTTGTTCTTCAAAGGCTTGCGTCGAAGCTCGCTTCGCTCGCGCTCACCCCTAACCCCTCCCGCCTGCGGAAGGGGAATGTTGGGGGTGATCAGAAGGCGATCTTGGCGTCGATGCCGTAGGAGATCGGCTTGTTGAACGTCGCACCGGCAAAACCCAGGGCACCGAAGTCGATGCCGTAGACCAGACGCTGCTGGTTCAGCAGATTGTCGCCCCAGACGCCTACGTCGAGCTTGCCGCTGCCAAGGTCGATGCCTTCCACAGACAGGCGTGCCTTGACGTTGGTCTGGCTGGGCGAGACGATCTGTTCGTTGAACGGCGCGGTGTTGTCGAGCGCGTTGAAGTAGATCTTCGAGCGGTAGGAATAGTCGCCACGCAGACGGACTAGCGTGTCGCCGCCGCCGATCGGGTGCGAATATTCAGCGCCGACATGGACGTTCCACTTTGGCGTGTAGAGCGGTCGTGCCTCGTCAGCGACATCGAGAACCGTGTTGGTGCCCGGATCGCGGAAGAGGAACGTCTTGTAGTTATGCTTCACATAGCCGACCGAACCGTCGATCTGGAAACCCTGGAACGGCGCTGCGGTCAGTTCCGCTTCGAAGCCCGACAGGCGCACCTTACCCGCGTTCACGATCAACGAGGTGGCGCCGCCGCTGCCCGCGGCGAACTGCTGGACCTGAAGATCATCATAGTCCGTCATGTAACCAGCGAGGTTCAGGCGCAGGCGGTTGTCGAACCACTGCGACTTGATACCGGCCTCGTAAGAGGTGGCTTTTTCCGGATCGAAGCCGTTGATGGTGCCGCCGCGCGGGTTGATGCCGCCCGAACGATAGCCGGTCGAAACGCGGCCATAGAGCATCACGTCATCCATGACCTCATAGGACACCGACGCCAGCCAGGAGAAATTGTCGAAGCTGCGGCGGCCACGCTGCACGGGGAAAACATCCCCCGCGAGATAGATGGTCTTGTCGTCAGCGGTATGGCGGCCACCGAGGGTCACTTCGAGCTTCTCGTCCAGCGAGGCAGGCTTCCAGCTCACCTGACCGAAGAGCGCCATCGACTGCGACGTGCCGCCGAAGGCCTGAACGGGCGTCGCATTGATGCCGACCGTTGCGAGGCCGGGGTTGGCCGCCGCTACTGCGGCACCCGTGCCGACGGGGAAGCCGTAGAAATCAAGGGCAGCAGGCGGCGCCAAAATCGTCAATGCCTGCTGGTTATATTCCGACGATTTTTCGTAGAAATAATACATGCCGAGCAGGTAGTTGAAGTCGCCGACCTTACCGAGCGCCTGGAATTCCTGGCTGAACTGCCACTGTTTCTGCGGTGCATTGTTCCCGGTGTAGGGAACGACATCCTGGACGGAAACCAGCGTCGGCGAGGTGAAGTCCACGACTGGACCACGCAGTACACCGTTACCCGACAGGTTCAGGATCGTGTCCTGGAAGAACTTGCGGTATCCGGTAATCGACTTCAGTGTCAGTTCCGGAATGGCGTCATAGTTGATGGTCAGTGCATGACCATGAACGCGGGTCTTGCTGCCGTAACGGAAATCGCCATTGCGGTCGGTGAAGCCCGCCTGCTGGACCGTGCCCTGACGATCCGGGCTGACGAGGAACGGCGCGCCGCCGAAGCTGGGCGACTGCGAATAATAATCCTGCGCCTGTGGCGTCGCCGCGACGATCTGGAAGAAGGCAGGCGTGCCCTTCCGGTTGTCATAGTCGAAGCTGTAGTTGACCGTGACGTCGCCGAGGTCCGCCTGCAGGCCGATGGCGAGCGAGTCCGCGTTGAGCGAGCCGGGGTCCTGCCGGGCGGGCGTCAGGATATTGTCCACGTAGCCGTCACCTTCACGATGCTGGTAGGCGATAGACGCCTTCAGCACGTCACCGAGGATATAGCCGGTGTCGAGGCGCGCGCGCGCGTACCATTCGTTGAAGCGGCCGTAGCCAGCCTTGGCCGTGACGGCCATGTCATTGGCGGGCTTCTTGGTGATCAGCTGCAGCGCGCCGCCGATGGTGTTGCGGCCGAACAGCGTGCCCTGCGGACCGCGCAGAACTTCGATGCGCTCAAGGTCGATAAGGTCGAACACGGCACCAGCCGCGCGAGCGAGGTAGACGCCGTCGAGATAGACGCCAACGCCCTGTTCCGACACGGCGGAAGGCTCGTTGTTGCCGATGCCGCGAATGTAGATGGTCGCGGCCGAAAGGCTGGACGGCTGCTGTTCGATCGTGATGTTCGGCGCGAAGTTCGGCACGTCCGTCGGATCGGAGATATTCTGCCGTTCGATGAAGTCGCCGCTGAGCGCGGTCACAGCTACGGGAACGTCCTGCAGCGTTTCAGCGGAACGGCGCGCGGTCACGACAATGTCGCCCAGGCTCGTCGAAGGCTCCTGCGCGGCGGAAGACTGTTCCTGCGCGTTTGCGGATACGGAAAAAGGAACGAGAATTGCGGTGACGCCCGCAAGCAACATGGATTTCATATATCCTCCCAAACACAGTTGTTCTTCGTCAACAGTGCGGCATTTATCGTTGTCGGCGCGCTTTACACCGGAAAAAGCGCCTGTTGAGCCCGAACATGAAGAAACATGTCCGATGCGGTTCCGTTAGTCGCAATTATCGCTTACATCAACCCGCTAGTTGCAATCTGCGTAACATATAACGTTTATGTCTACGCTGTTGCATAATCCCAACAGTGAGTGGCTACTCAGGAAGGCGAGCCCAGCAGTCGTGATGCGGGGGTTTCCGCGTGGCGGACGAGCAGCTTTTGAACGGAAAGACCCTGCGGGATGCTGGGGTCCTGCGATCCGGGCAGCCACAGCACTGCCTTCGCAGGGAAAGCCCTTTCGGTCCAATTGGTTGTGAAGTCGATGGATACGCCTGCCATGTCCTTGGCGAGGCTGCGCGCCCAATCAGTGACTGCGGAGCGCAAGTCGACATGTCCGGCACTGTCCTGAACCAGCAAGGCTGTGCGCAGGCCGTCAGTCGCCGCGCGCGGTCCGGAGGACAGGATTACTTCCTCCACGCCAGCGGGGGCGATCACGGATCGGTCCATGAAACGTTCTTCGTCGGCGGCCATGATTTCGCCCACTGGCCCCGCCATCAGCGCGGCGGCGGCTTCTATATCGTCAGACCAGAATTCGCTGATGGTGTCCCAGCCGAAGGCCTGCGTCCCGATGACATGGTTGCGCGCGTAGGCCGAAAAGGGGAAGTAGCCGATCGCCAGAGGAACATGATGATCCTCATAATAAAGCTGGAAATCTTCACGGGTGCTGCCGGGCTTGTGCGCCAGGGCGCAGATGGATTTGGTCATGCTGCTGCACTCTTTCCAGATAGGGTGGCGACAATCTGCTCTGCCGCCGCGTAGGGATCAAGCTGCCGCGTTTCGACACGGTGCATGATGGCGTCGCCGCTTATGCTGACGGCGCGGTCGGCAAGCGCGTCGCGCACCAGCGAAAGAACTTGCTCGCGGGCGCGCATGCGGCTGCGGCTTATGAAGTCGCCATGGCCGTCCAGCCAGGCGCGGTGAGCGGCGATGGCGTCAACGATGGCATCCGCCCCCTCACCCTTTGCGGCCACGGCGCGCAGCAGGGGCACGTGCCAGCGCTGATCCGTGACCGTTTGCGCGCGAAGGTGGAGCATCAATTCCATCTGGCGGTGGGTCGCGTCATAGCCGTCCCGGTCGGCTTTATTGACGACGAAAATGTCGCCTGCCTCCATAAGGCCCGCCTTCACCGCCTGGATCTCGTCGCCAAGGCCAGGCACCGCGATGATGACGGTCGTGTGGGCGAGGTTCACGACATCAATCTCATCCTGACCCACGCCAACGGTTTCGACGAGGATGATGTCATAGCCCATGGCATCGAAGACGAGGCAGGCGTCATGGGTGGAGCGGGACAGGCCGCCCGCCTGACCCCGCGTGCCGAGCGAGCGGATGAAGACGCCCGGATCAAGCGCGTGACGGCTCATGCGGACGCGGTCGCCCAGGATGGCGCCCCCGGTAAAGGGACTGGAGGGATCGACGGCGATGACGGCGACGCGCTGGCCACGTTTGCGCCATTCAGTGACGAGCGTATCGGTGAGAGTGGACTTGCCAGCGCCGGGCGGCCCGGTGACGCCCACCACCTGCGCTCGGCCCGTTTGCGGATAGACGGCAGCAAGCACCTCCGGCCCGCGCGGGTCGCGATCATCGAGCCAGCGGATGGCGCGCGCGCCTGCCGCGACTTCCCCGGCAAGAAGGCGGTTCGCGACATCCGCCGCGCGCTGCATCATCAGGCGGCATCCTCCGCCAGCCGCTGCGCCCACCAGCTTTCGAGATAGGCGACGATGTCGCGCGTGTCCGAACCCATGGTGAAGATGCGATCAACGCCCGCCTGTTCGAGGATCGGCTTGTCCTCTTCGGGGATAACGCCGCCCGCAACGAGCAGCTTGTCACCCGCGCCCGCTTCGCGGAGCAGGCGGGCGAGCTTGGGCAGGCTGCGGGTATGACCGGCGGACAGGGTGGAGATGCCGACGACATCCACATCCTCCTGCACCGCGGCGGCGCAGACCATTTCCGGGGTTTGCTTGAGGCCGGTGAAGATCACTTCCATCCCCGCTTCTCGCAAGGCGTGGCCGATGACGGTGACGCCGACGGTGTGCGTGTCCATGCCAAGCTTGGCGAGCAGGACGCGCAAGGGGCGCTTGAATGTGGTCATGCTGGTCAGATTCCCATCAACTGGCTGTCGGCGCTGTGGACGCCGAAGACGTCGCGCATCGCGTTGCAGATTTCGCCGTGCGTCGCGTAGAGTTTGACGGCTTCGAGGCAGGGCGGGACCATGTTCGCGCCGGTGCGGGCGGCGTCGCGCACCTTTTCCAACGCGGCATCGACGGCGGGCTGGTCGCGGCGGGCGCGCAGATCGCGAACCTTGCGGATCTGCTCCTCCTCCATCGCTTCGTCGAGGCGGAAGATTTCGATCTCGCGCGCCTCATCCTCGCGGGTGAGGTGGTTGACGCCGACCCATTTGCGGCGGCCTTCCTCAATATCCTTGTTGCGCTCATATTGTTCGCGGCCGAGCGCGCGCTGGATATAGCCGGTCTCGATTGCTTTCAGCGCGCCGCCCATGGCGAAGACCTTCTCCATCTCCGCGAAGGCGGCGTCTTCCATCTGCTTGGTCAACGTCTCGACATAATAGGAGCCTGCGAGTGGATCGATCGTCTCGGCGACGCCGGTTTCATGGGCGACGATATGCTGGATCGCGGCGCCAACGCGGATTGCGTTTTCGGCTGGCAGGGCGTGGGCCTCGTCATAAAGCGGCGTCGTCATAGCCTCCCCTGCCCCGCCGAGCGCGCAGGCGGTCGCCATGATGCCGAGGCGGGCGATGTTGTTCAGCGGCTGCTGAAGGGTGAGCGCGATGGTGGTCGGCGACGTCATCATGCGGATCTTGAGCGCTTCGGGCTTCGACGCGCCGTAACGCTCCTTCATCAGCCGCGCCCAGCATTTGCGGAAGGCGCGCAGCTTGCAGACACCTTCGAAGAAATCCATGTCCACATTGACGACGAAGTGATTGATGTACGGCGCGACCGTGTCGATATCGAGCCCGCGTTCCAGCACCGCGTCGATATAGGCGCAGGCGATGGCGAGCGAATAGGCAATCTCCTGCACCGGGTTTGCCTTGGCGGGCTGAAGCTGGGCGGAAATGATCGAGATCGGCGCCCAATTGGGATGGTTGCGGATGATATATTCGATGCAGTCCGTCGCGATGCGCAATCCATGTTCGGGCGGATATATGTAGCGGCCGACGCAGGTATATTCGATCAAGATACCGTTCACGATGTGGAGGACGAAATCCTTGGGGTCCACGCCCTTCTTTTCCAGCGCGGCGATGATCATGGCTAGGTTGACCGGCTGCGGCGCGTTGCAGACGCTCATCAGATATCTGAGCTTGTCGAAGGGGAGGTCAAAGGCCTTTTCCAGATCTTCCAGGCTATCGAGCGCCATCCCTGCCCGGCCGACTTCGCCCTCCACGATGGGATCGTCACTGTCATAGCCATTGGTGGTGGCGAGATCATATTCGAGGATCAGGCCGGAGAGGCCTTGGTCCAGCATGTAGCGGGCGCGCTTCGCCCAATCCTCACCCTTGCCGAAGCCGGTGACCTGGGTCATTGTCCAGAAATCGGTGCGGTGGCCGTTGGGGCGGGTCGAACGGGTGTAGGGATATTCGCCGGGGAAGCCGAGATCTGCGCTGTAATCGAAGCCTATCGCGTCGAGATCTGCGGGCGTGTAGAGCGGCTTGATCGGCCATTTGAGCGCCTGCGTCACGAACGGGTCGCGGCGCTCGGGGCGGTCGCCCATGGCGGGGCCGCGCGTTTCCTGCTGCCAGCGCGCTTCTTCCCGAGCGATCGGGTCTGTGGCAGGCGTGATGGGTCCGGTCGGGCGATTCATGGGGGGCACTCTCCTTGGCCGTAATGCTATGCAGCGGCCGAGGGCGCGCTCAAGCTTCGCCGGAGCGAGTGCGCATGATTGTCACATGATCTCGTAATATATCGCGCGATGTGATAAGCGGCGCCCATGGATGCGATTTCGATCCGGCTGGCGCGGGAGAGCGCCGACATCGTGCGGCGGTCGGTCGGGCTGGATGGCGCGGTGGTCGAAATTTGCGCCTACCCCGAAGTGCGGGAAGAGACGGTGCAGATGGTCGAGCCGCAGTCAGTCCTGATGCTTGGGCTGTCACGACTGCTGACCGGGTCGGAGGGGCGGAAGGCGGGTGATCCGCGCCGTCCGTTCGCGCGCATGGGCGCGCTGGCCCTGCGCCCGGCTGGCGTGCCGATGGAGTTTCATGTGGCGCAAGGCGCGTTCGACACCATCCGCATCCGCTTTGAGGATGAGCGGATTGCCCCGGCGCTGACGGGAATCAGTTTCGACGATGCGACGCTCAGCGCCTGTTTCGACATGCATTCGCCGCCGATCGAGGAAGCGATGCTGCGGCTGGCGGCCGAGGTGGAGAACCCGGGCGACGACAGCGCCGATGTCGGTGAGGCTTTGGTGCGGCTGATCCTGCTCGACCTGCGGCGGTTCCTGACCCAGGCGGCGGAGCGCGCCGGGCGGCGGCGGGGTGGACTGTCCGCACGGGCGCTGCGCATTGCGCTGGCGATGATTGACGCGCCTGGTGATGCACCCTCGATCGATGCAATGGCGGAACGGTGTGGGATCAGCCGGGATCATTTCATCCGCTGTTTCCACCACTCGACGGGGATTAGTCCCGGCGCGGCGATCCGGCGGCGGCGTATCGATCGGGCCAAGGCGATGCTGACCGAGGATCAGGGGTCGATTGAGGAGATCGCGCGGGCGTTGGGCTATGCTGGGGCTCCATCCTTTACGGCTGCGTTTCGGCGCGAGACGGGGCGGCCGCCGGGTGCCTGGCGGGCGTTGATGCGATAGGGATGGCGGCGAACATGGACGATATCGACTTCACCGCCACGGTCATCGCATCCTGCACTGTGTCGGGCGGGCGGTTCGAGCTGGTGGAATGGCATTGGCCCGACATGGTGAGCTTCGAGCAGACGCAGCAGCAGCTGATGCTGGAAATGTCGCTGCCCCCGATGGCGGCCGACGCATCGGCCTATTTCCCGGATATCGACCCGGAACGGCGCTGCTTCATGGGCGCGCTGTTCGTCCGCCATCCGGGCGTCGCGATTGGCGGGCGATCGGAAGGCAGGCAGATCCGCGTGATCCGATGCCTTTTCGACGAGCAGCATGGGGCGGCGATCATTGGCACGGGCGCGCCTTCGCTGCCATTTCTGCAAGGGCTGCTGAATATTCGGAACGACGCGCTGCGCAGCCTGATGCGGCTGGCCCATCGTGAATTGATCAATCCGCTCGATCGGTCGAGCGAGGCCATGGAGGCGCTGTTTCAGCTGGTGCGGGTGGAGCTGGGCCGGGTGTTCCATCAGGCTGCGGGCGCGGCGACGGCCAGCCGCCTCGCGCCCTGGCAGTTCCGCCGTATTCGCGAGCGGATAGAGGCAGGCGCGCCTATGCCTGGCGTCTCTGAACTGGCTGCCCTGTGCGGGATCAGCACGCGGCATCTGCATCGGCAGTTCCTGGCGCTGACCGGCAAGACCATTTCAGACTATATCGAAACCTACCGCATCGAGCAGTCGAAGCTTCTGCTGGCGCGCGGCGATGTGCCGATGAAGCAGGTGGCGGAGCAAGCGGGATTTTCGCACGGCAACAGCTTTGCCCGTGCCTTTCGCCGGGCGACGGGTTTGTCTCCGCGCGAATATCGGCAGCGGTCGGCGGCTTTGATGGAGTGAGAGCGCGGAGGGCTTCTCGCGCAACCTCCGCACCCTTCTCACCAGCGCAGTTTGAGCGAGGTGAAGCCCATGACCGGGCCGCCGAAGACGGACTCCGCGTCCTGATCGGGGTCCAGTTCAAATTCGGGAATTTGCCGCAGCCATTCTTGTAGCGAGATCATGATCTCCCGTTTGGCGAGGTGCGACCCGATGCAACGGTGCGGGCCGAGGCCGAAGGTGACGTGATTGTTGACCTTGCGATCGAGGTCGATCGTCTGCGGGTCGCTGAACGTGCGCGGGTCGCGGTTCGCTACCGTATTGGGCAGGACGACGCGATCATTGCGGCGGAACTGCACGCCTTTGAACTCACAATCATGGGTGACGCGGCGATAGATGTTGGAGACCGCGTTGATGCGCATAAGCTCCTCGATGGCGAGGAGGAATGCGGATGGATCATCCAGCCGGTCGCGGAACTTCTGCCGCGCGTCGGCCGATGTCGCGAGGTAGCGCCAGACATAGGTCATGGTGTTCGTGACCGTATCCAGCCCAGCGACGAACAGCAGGAAGCCGCAGTTGATGATGTCGGTCCAAGGGAAGGGATTGCCATCCGCGTCGCGCGATTGCACCACGGTGGAGGCTATGTCGGTGCCGGGATTGCGCTCCTTCTCGCGGAACAATTCCTCCAGCACTTCATAGATTTCGAGCAGGTTTGCGGCACGTACGTCCGGGTCGGTGCTGCGGAAGAAGGTGTCGGAGATGCGCAGGAATTCTGGCAGGCGCTCTTCAGGCAGGCCAAACAGTTCGAGGAACGTGCCGGTCGGGAATTTGGCGGCATAGTCGTGCACGAAGTCGCACCCGCCGTTCCCGGCGAAACCGGAGATGAGGCGTTCGGCGCGGCTTTGCAAGCCATCGGTCATGCGGCGGACGGCGAGCGGCGTGAACATGGGCGCAAGCAATTTGCGGAACACGTCATGCTGTGGCGGATCGACGCCATTGGGCTGAAGAACCGGATAGGGTTCGAGCGGGGGAATCTGCGCCTTGTGCGTCGAGAAAATCTCGTGATTGCGATAGGCTTCGGCGATGTCGGCGTAGCGAAGGAACACCCAATGGCCGCCATTGCGCGGCGTGTAGAAAATGGGCGGCGCACCTTTTTGGATAAGGCCGTGCCATATCTGCACCGGATCGGACACGTCGGCAGGCATGTCGAAAAAGTCGAAATCCAGGATCAAGTCTTCAGGCACATGGGTTGGCGCGGCGGGATAATAGGTGACGGTCATGCCACCGCTCCCTTCGCGATGCGGAGAGCCCCTTCCGGGCAATTGCGCACGGCGAGCCGCACCTTTTCCTCAAGCTCCGGGGGGAATTCGGGCTGTTCTATGACGACCTTTCCCTCGATCGCGTCGGTGGAAAACACCTCCGGGCACAGGTCTTCGCATCGGGCGTGCCCCTGACATTGGGCAAGATTGGCAACCACTCTCATCGGGCCAGACTCTCCTGATCATGTGTTGCCGCCTTTTACCAAAGCGGTGATCGGGGGCCTATTGTCGCGACGGAGCAAAATGCGTCATAAGGAGCAGATCAGGACATTGGCGCTGGCTGCCGGTCAGAAGATGCCAAACGCTTTTAGTCGGTCGAGCATCTGGGTTTCACCGATTGCGGTCGGGTTGGTTGGCTCAAATTCGAGCTCTATCATGCCGCGATAGCCATGATCCTCTATCGCCTTCAGGATGGCGGGCCAATCCAGTTCACCCAGGCCGGGATCGACGCGATTGGGTATGTCGGCGAACTGGACAAGGCCGGTCTGCTGCGCGCAGGCGGCGAAGGATGAGGGCACATCGTGGCCCATCATTGCGACGTGGCCGGTGTCGAACAGCAGGCGGACCGACGGCATGGCAACAGCGCGCACCATCTCTACCGCATTCTCCAGCCGATCGAGCAGGAGGCCGGGGATGCGGCTGGCGGCGATGGGTTCGACGAGTAGGGTCAATCCGCTGCGGACGGCCTGTTCGGCGTAGCGCTTCAGATTTTCCGTCATCGCACGGAGTTGCACGTCACGCGGGCGCTGATTGTCGAGGCCTGCTACGCAGACGACGCTGCCGCCGTTGAAGCGAGCGGCGATCTCGGCGCTGAGGTCCACGCTGCTGCGCAGATGTTCGAGGCCTGCTTCATCCTCGGCGCTCCAGACCGGCTGGTTCCAATATTTAAGGTCGCTGAAGCTGGACAGGACAAGACCGCGGCTCGACATCCGATCGGCCATCGCGACTTGCTCAGCCTCGGGCCGCAGCATCAGGAACAGGTCCTGCACGCCGCGAAAGCCATGATCGGCAAGCGCGTCGATCTGGTCGAGCGGGCTGGTGGACCGGGCGAGATGCGCAAGCATCGGTTGGTCGGGCGAACTAAGGCCCAGATGACCGCCGATGGGCCAGCGGGCGGTCATTGCGTCATCGATCGAGCGAAGTCCAGCAACGCCTTGTTGAAGGCGGCGGGTTGTTCCTGCTGCACGAAATGGCCTGCTTCGGGGATGGCGATGATGTCGCGCAGGCCGGGCACGCGCTTGCGTAACCGCGCTTCCCAATCGGTGAAGAAGCCGAAGGACGGGTCCTTTTCGCCATAGAGGAACAGGGTAGGCGTTTCGACATCATGGTCAGCCCATTTTTCGCCAATGCGCCAGTTCACGTCAGCGGTGCGATAGCTGTTGAGGCCCCCGATGAAACGCAGCAGCGGGTCGGCATCGATATATTCGCTGACGAAGCGGTCGAACTCTGCTTGGGAAAGCCAGGGCCAGGGGAGCGGAGGGGCGGGGGGCAGGACGTCTAGATAGCCGCTGCCGACTGATGAGACCGTTTTCCAACTCCACAGGTCGCCCTTTGAGGAAAGGGCGTAGAAGAGGCGGGCGAGGAATTCAGGCGCGCGGTCGGCCAGTTCGCGCTCGGCGGGGCCCACCTCCATGAAATAGTGGAAGTGGACGAAATGCTCGGCGGCCATGGCGGCGAAGCGTTCGCTGGGGAGCCGGTCGGGGGAGGATGCTTCCGGTCGCGCGGGCTCGTCGGGGGAAAGGCGCGGCGCGCTGCCGAGCATGGCGCGTCCGGCCATGTCATAATCATAGGGGATGGTGGCGATGAGGCCCGCCACCCGATCCGGCGCGCGAACGGCGAGGTTCCAGGCATATTGCGCGCCGAAATCCTGGCCGACAATGACCGCCTTGTCCGCTTCATAATGATCGAGCAGGGCGATGAGGTTGGCCTGCATCCGGTCGGCATCATAGGCGGCGGGATCGGTGGGACGGTCGCTGCCGCCATAGCCGAGGCTGTCGATGGCGACGGCGCGGAAACCTGCCGCTGCGAGCGGCTCCATCTGGTGCCGCCATGACCAGGCGAGGCCGGGAAATCCGTGGATCATGAGGACGAGCGGCCCCTCCCCCTGCTCCACAGCGCGGAGCCGGTAGTCGCCTGCGTTGATAAGTTTTTCTGTCATAGATGGGCATCCTCTTCCCCGCGGGCGATGCGCCACGCGAGGCCTGCTATTTCTCCGGCACGCGCGCCGTGGATGGCGGCGGCTTCGCTTGATGCATTGCCGCTGATCGCGCGGTGATAGACGCCTTGGCGGATGGCGGCGTTGCGGAACATGGCGAAGGCAAGGGCGTAGCGCCAATGGCTGGGGTCGATGGGGCCTGCGCCGCTACGCTGTGCATAGCCTTGCAGATAATCCGCTTCGGACGGGATGCCGAGCGTGGGCAAGTCTGCGTCGGACAGGCCGCGATAGCCTTCCTTGGGCACGCGCCAGGCCATGAGATGCTGGGCGAGGTCAGCGAGGGGATGGCCGAGCGTCGAGAGTTCCCAGTCGAGGACCGCGATGACGCGCGGCTCCGTGGGCGCGAAGATCATATTGTCGTTGCGATAGTCGCCATGGACGATGCGGCTTGCTTCGAGGCCGGGATCGTTGGCGGGGAGCCAGTCGATCAGGGACTCCATCGCGTGGATCTGCTGCGTCTGGGTGGCGCGATATTGCCTGGTCCAGCGGGCGACCTGCCGGGCGAAATAGTTGCCGGGCTTGCCATAGTCTAGGAGGCCAACTTCGGCGGGGTCGATGGCGTGGAGCGCAGCAAGGACGCGGTTCATTTCATCATAGATGGCGGCGCGGTCGGCGGGCGTAAGATCGGGCAGGCGTGCGTCCCAGAAATTGCGGCCCTGCGCATAGGTCATTATGAAGAAGGGCGTGCCGACGATGCTCGCATCTTCGCACAGGGCGAGCGGGCGGGCGACGGGGACGGCGCTGTCCTTGAGCGCATCGGTGACGCGATATTCCCGCTCTATCGCATGGGCGGAGGGGAGCAGCACGCCATCGGGCTTGCGGCGCAGGACGAAGCGGGGCCGCCCGTCCACCGACAGCAAATAGGTGGGGTTGGACTGGCCGCCCGCGAATTTCTCTGCGCTGATTTCCCCGTCCGCGCCCGGCACATGGGCCTGAAGCCATGGGCCGAGGCGGTTGGTGTCGAGCGTGCGGACGTCAGTCATATTTGGCGAGTTCGAGGCGGCCGAGCTGGTGACGGTGCACCTCGTCGGGGCCATCGGCGAAGCGGATCTTGCGGGCGTGGGCATAGTAGCTGGCAAGGAAAAAATCCTGGCTGATGCCCGCCGCGCCATGCGCCTGCATCGCCCAGTCAATAACCTGGCAGGCCATGTTGGGCGCTGCGACCTTGATCATCGCGATGTCCGCCTTCGCCACCTTGTTGCCGACCGTGTCCATGCGGTGCGCGGCATGGAGGGTGAGCAGCCGCGCCTGATCGATCATGATGCGGCTGTTGGCGATGCGTTCGATGATGACCCCCTGTTCGGCGAGCGGCTTGCCAAAGGCGACGCGGCTCTTCACCCGGCGGCACATGGCTTCGAGCGCGCGTTCGGCCATGCCGATCATGCGCATGCAGTGATGGATACGGCCGGGGCCAAGGCGGGCTTGTGCGATTTCGAAGCCGCGGCCCTCGCCCAGCAGCATGTTGGAGGCAGGCACGCGGACATTTTCGAACAGGATTTCCATGTGGCCGTGCGGCGCGTCGTCATAGCCGAGCACGGTCATGGGCCGCAGCACGGTGATGCCGGGTGTGTCGCGGGGGACCAGGATCATCGACTGCTGCTTGTGCTTGGGCGCAGTCGGATCGGTCTTGCCCATGAAGATCATGAGCGCGCAGTCCGCCTCGCCCATGCCCGAAATCCACCATTTGCGGCCGTTGATGACATAGTCATCGCCGTCGCGCACGATTGAGCTTTCGATATTGGTGGCGTCGGACGAAGCCACCTGCGGCTCCGTCATGGCGAAGGCGGAGCGCATTTCGCCCGCCAGCATGGGTTTCAGCCAGCGTTCCTTATGCTCGTCCGTGCCGAAGCGTTCGAGCGTTTCCATGTTGCCGGTGTCGGGCGCGGCGCAGTTGAAGACGGCGGGGCACCAGTGAACGCGGCCCATTTCCTCGCAGAGCGGCGCATATTCGAGGTTAGTGAGCCCCGCGCCATGGGTGCTTTCGGGGAGGAACAGGTTCCAGAGACCCGCGTCCTTCGCCAGCGGCTTGAGGTCATCGATGAGCGTGACATGCGCCCAGCGGTCGCCGGTAGCGACCTCCTCATAATAGCGCTTCTCATTGGGATAGATGTGCGCGTCCATGAAAGCGCGCAGGCGGGCGAGCAGGTCGGCGGTCTTCGCATTGGGTTCGTAGCTCATGCGTAGAAGCCCCTGCCCTCGCACGCATATTGCTCCAGAAGCGGCGCGGGCGTCCAATAGGCGTCGCCCTGTTCGGCGCGGAATTTCTCGATGGTGGCCAGCACCTTGTCGAGGCCTATCTGGTCGGCCCAATGCATCGGGCCGCCCGTGTAGCTGGGCCAGCCGAGGCCATTCACCAGCGCGACGTCGATCTCATGCGGGCGCGGCACGATGCCTTCGCTGAGCAGCTTCGCACCTTCATTCACCATCGCGTAGAGCAGGCGTTCGCGGATTTCATCCTCGCCGATTTCGCGCAGGGTAAGGCCGTGGCGCTGCGCATGGGCGGCGATCATCTCGTCGGTCAGCGGGTTGGCGCTGGCTTTGCGGTTTTCGTCATAGCTGTACCAGCCGGAGCCGGTCTTTTGCCCGAGGCGTCCGGCGGCGACCATCTGTTCCGGGAAGTCGGCGCGCAGTTCGCGTTCCGTCGCGCTGGCGGCGCGGGCCTTGCGGGCGGCGGCCTGCACGTCGAGCCCTGCGAGGTCGCCAAGCGCGAACGGCCCCATGGGGAAGCCGTACGACAGCAGCACCTTGTCGATCGCGGCGGGCTTTGCGCCCTCCTCCACTAGGAAGAAGCCCTCGCGGGAGCGCTTGGAGAGCATGCGGTTGACGATGAAGCCGTCGCATACGCCCGACAGAACGGGCAGCTTGCCGATGCGTTTGCCGATCGCCATGATCGTCGCGACCACTTCGGGATCGGTCTTGGCCGCGCGGACATTTTCCAGCAGGCGCATGACATGGGCGGGATTGAAGAAGTGCATGCCGCACACATCTTCAGGCCGCCCGGACGCTTCAGCCAGCGTGTCGATGTTGAGGAAGCTGGTGTTGGAGGCAAGGATGGTTCCGGCGGGCGTAACCTCGCCGAGCTTGGCGAAGACGGCCTTTTTGATGTCCAGATCTTCGGTCACTGCCTCGATCACCAATTGCGTCGGCGACAGGTCGCGGGGGTCGTCGCTGGTGGTGATGAGCGCGAGGCGCTTGTCCATCGTCTCCTGCGACATGCTGCCCTTCGCGACGGAGGACGACCACATTTTGGTGATGGCCTTCATCGCGGCGTCGATGTTCGGTTGATCAAGGCCGACCGCGATGACGGGGATGCCGACGCTGACGACCGCCATGACGATGCCGCGTCCCATGACGCCCAGGCCGATGACGCCGACGCGCTCGATGTTGCGGGTCTGGGTATCGGGTGCGAGGCCGGGGATGCGCGCGACTTCGCGTTCGGCGGCAAACAGGTGGCGCAGCGCCTTTGACTGCGACCCGTTCATGCATTCGCGAAAGATCGCGAGTTCCTTTTTCACCGCCTCATCGAAGGGCAGTTCATAGCCGAGGCGCATGGCTTCCAACGCGCGCAGGGGTGCGGTTTGGCCGCGCATCTTCTTGGCGACGGTCTTGCGCGCTTCTTCGAATAGCGCCGGATCATCGGCGGGCATGGGCAGGGTGGAGGAACTGCGCGGCCCCTTCCCTTCCGCCACCAGCTTTTCCGCGAAGTTGCGTGCTTCGGTCGCAAGGTCGCCGCCCGTCGCGACGGCGTCGATAAGGTTGGACTTCAGCGCCTCATCCGTGCCGATCTGATTGCCTTCCGTCACCAGCTTGATTGCGGTGGCAAGGCCAGCAAGGCGCGGCGTGCGCTGCGTGCCGCCGCCGCCGGGCATGAGGCCGAGCTTCACTTCAGGAAAGCCGAATTTCGTGCCCGGCGCGGCGATGCGATAGTGGCAGGCGAGAGCGACTTCGAGGCCGCCTCCCAGCACCGTGCCATGGACGGCGGCGATGATCGGCTTTGTCGAATGGTCCATCATTTCCATGACCAGCGGCAGGCCGGGATCAGCCATGGGCTTGCCGAATTCCTTGATGTCGGCGCCAGCGATGAAGGTCTTGCCTTCGCAACGGATGACGAGCGCTTGGAGGGCGGGATCGGATTCCAGCTGGCGAATGGCTTCGGAAAGCCCCTGCCGCACGCTGGCGGAGGTGGCGTTGACCGGCGGATTATCGATCACCGCTTCGGCAATCGCGCCATGGATGTGGAAGCTGACTGTTTCGGACATGAGGAATTTCCTGTTCAGGACGCAGGCTGGAGGGTCAGGAGCACCTTCCCCTTCACCTTGCGCTTTTCGAGATGTTGGAGCGCGGCCACTGCGTCAGGCAGAGCAAAGCGCGTGTCGATGACGGGTTTGAGCGAGCCGTCCGCCAGCCAGGCGAGCAGCTGGCGCATGTTTTCGCCCTGCGCGACCGGATCGGCGCGGACGCTGTTGCCCCAAAGGACGCCGACCGCCGACGCGCTTTTGAGCAACAAAAGGTTGGCCGGAATTGACGGGATGTCCCCACCCGCAAAACCGATGACGAGCAGCCGGCCGCCCCATGCGAGGCTTTTCACCGCCGTCAGGTTCATGGGGCCGCCGACAGGATCATAGACGACATCGACGCCCTTTCCGTCGGTCAGCTGCTTGATGCGTTCGCGCAGATCCTCCTGCGCATAGTCGATGAGGTCATCCGCCCCCTGAGCCTTGGCGAGCGCGAGCTTTTCCGCGCTGGACGCGGCAGCGATCACGCGCGCGCCCATATGCTTGCCAAGTTCCACGGCAGTAAGGCCAACGCCACCGCCCGCGCCCAGCACGAGCAGCGATTCGCCGGGCTTCAACTGCGCGCGGTCCTTCAGCGCATGATAGGAGGTGCCATAAGTAATGGAGATGCCCGCGGCGACTTCCAGGTCGACGCCGTCGGGCACCGGCCAGACCTGCGTCGCGGGCACCCGCACCTGCTCGGCAAAGGCGCCGCTGCCGGTGAAGGCGATGACGCGGTCCCCGATAGTGAAACCCTTTACGTCAGGTCCAACGGCGGCGATGCGCCCCGCTGCTTCACTACCGGGAACGAACGGCAGGGCTGGCTTTGTCTGATATTTGCCCTGCACGATCAGCACGTCGGGATAATTCACCCCGGCGGCTGCCACGTCGATCACCACTTCCCCCGGCCCTGCTTGTGGCTCGGGGAAATCGCCATGGTGCAACTCTTCGACCGGCGCGAATGCGCTGCAGATCATGGCTTTCACATCACTCTCCTTGAACACACCTACTGGGCATGCATGACCTGATTAGGCCTTTGGAAGCGATGCTACCATTTCGTATTTCCGACGCATGACATCAGAAAAACTGATGGATAGGCAGCGCAAGAAGCTATTTTCCTGATCCGCCAATTTGCCTGCCCCATTGCCGGGCGAATTCGTGAAAGGCGCGGCAGGCCTGGGGCTGCTGGGTATCGCGGCGGCTAACCAAGCTCACGATGCGAGTGAAGTGCAGTTCCGGCACAGCCAGTTCGACCAGCTCGCCGCGCGCCAGTTCATCGGCGACGGTCAGGCTGGATAGGCAGGCGAGCACCGCGCCGTCGCGGACGATGCGCTTGATCGCTTCCACGCTTTCGCCTTCGAACATGATGTTGAGCGAGTTCATCGACTTGAGCGTTTCGACCGTGAAGGAGATGCGTTCGCTCGACAGGGTTTTTTCCAGCGCCCATGGCTGGTCGCCAAGGTCCGCGAGCGGCACCGCCTTACGTCCGGCGAGGGGATGGTCCGGCGCGGCGCACACAACCAGCCGATCGCGCAGCCATGGCTCGGCCTCCAGATAGCTGCTGTTGACCGGTGCACCGACGAAGCCGACGTCTAGCGCCATGTTGCGCACGCCCTCCATCACCTCATGGGATGGCATGATGCGCATTTCCACCCGGACGCCGGAGTGCAGGCGCATGAAGGCGGCGCAGAGGCCGGGCAGCACATAGTCGCCGACGGGAACCGCCGCCCCTATGCGCAGCCGCCCGCGCACTTCTTCAGGCAGGGAAAGGGATTCAAGGTCCGCGACCTGCACCAATATGCCGCGCGCCATTTCAAGGATCGGGCGACCCCGGTCAGTCAGCAGCATGCGGCGGCCCGACCGGGCGAACAGCTGCACGCCCAGATGGGTTTCAAGGTCCTTGAGCGACATGCTCGCCGCCGAGGGGCTGAGCCCGATCTCGTCAGCCGCGCCCGCCACGCTGCCGGTGCGGGCGACGGCTTCGAATACCGCGATCTGGCGTAATGTTATCCTCACTTGCCGGTGGCGGCGATCAGCTGATCTCGCCCCGGTGCATGGCTTCGGCACGGGCTTTCAAAGCCTTGGCCGTGTCGTTGAAGGCGCGCGTAACCCAGGGTCCGCAGAAGCGCATGACGTGGATGCCGTTGGGGCCGGTAAAGGCGTCAGTTGATTGATAGCGGCACTTTTCGGGCCCAAGTTCCTCGATGATCTGATCGCGGCGAGCGGGATAGGGCCATGCTTCATTGTCGGGCAGCTCCCAGGACAGAAGACGGCCGGGCTCGAAGGCGCAGACATATTCGCAGTTGGGCGCAAGCGAACCGGGATTGGCGTAATTGTTGAGCCGCATATAGACCGGCGCACCCATTTCCAGCGTCGATTCCGCCCAGACGCAGAAGGGGTTCCATTCCCCATAGCGGGGCATGTCGGTCAGGATTTTCCAAACGACCATCGCAGGCGCGTCGATTTCGACGGGGTCGGACGCGACCAGCGTCTCGGGATCATAAACTTTGAACGGATCGAAACGATCAGCAGTCAGGGTTTGCGTGGACATCCTCTTCTCCTCGATAAGGGCGAACCGGCAGGCGTGCCGCCTCTGTTTGGCAACGCGAATATCGCAGGTTCCGCTACGTGTCGCGCTTGTTTGCGTAGACAATAACAGGCAGCTTCTGCCGGTCAATGGCGGCGCGCGGGGTAAATCCGGCTTGACCTGCGTATCATATTGACCAATTCAGCGCGCAACACGTCATCCGCGATCCAGCCTGCACCGGTACTTCTGCCGAGTCCCGGCGCCGTAGCATCGTAGAAGATAATGGACGTTGGAATTCGCGCGGGAGAGATCATGGCCGACAGTTACGACTTCATCATCGCTGGCGGCGGATCGGCAGGATGCGTGCTCGCTGGGCGCCTGTCTGAAGATCCGCGTAATCGCGTGCTGCTGCTGGAGGCGGGCGGCAGGGACAACAGCGTCTTCATCCACGCGCCGGGCGGACTGCTGCCCATCATGTATCGCGGCATGTTCCAGTGGATGCATGTCAGCGTGCCGCAGGCCAATGCAGGCGGGCGGCAGATGTATACGCCGCGCGGCAAGGTGCTGGGCGGTTCATCCTCCATCAACGGCATGGTTTATGACCGGGGCGCGGCGGCGGACTATGACGGCTGGCGTCAGTTGGGGAATGAAGGGTGGAGCTATGACGATGTGCTGCCCTATTTCAAGAAGCTGGAGGATTTTCAGCCGGGCGGCGAAGAAGGCTATCATGGCCAGGGCGGGCCAGTGCTGGTCACGCGGCCCGGCATCAACAATCCGCTGGCCAAGGCGTTTCGCGATGCTGCGGTCGCGGCGGGCGTTCCCTATAATGACGATCCCAGCGGATCGCAGCGCGAGGGCGTGGTGCCCGCCGATGTCACCGCGTCGGCCGGGCGGCGATGGAGCGCGGCGCGCGCCTATCTGACGCCTGCGCGGAGGCGGCCCAACCTTCGCGTGATCACGGGCGCGAATGTGGAGCGGGTGATCGTCAAGGACGGCCGCGCGACTGGCGTTGCGTGGCGGCGCGAGGGGCAGCTGGAAGAGGCGAATGCGACGCGCGAGGTGGTCCTGTCGGCAGGCTCCATCCATTCGCCCTGGATCCTGATGCTCTCGGGGATTGGACCAGCGGACCATCTGCGCCAGACCGGGGTGCCGGTGGTGCATGACCTGCCCGGCGTCGGCCAGAACTACCGCGATCATGTGGCGGTCAGCGTGAAGCAATATTGCACGCAGCCCGTGTCGCTCTTCAACGTTTTCCATCCGGTCGTGGCGGCCAAGGCCGTCGCAAACTTCCTGCTGTTCCGCAAGGGGCCCTTGGCGAGTCCTCCGGCGGAGATCGGCGCCTATCTCAAGACCATGCCAGGCGCGGAATATCCCGATGTGAAGGTGCATTTCGCCATGGCGCTTTACGAAGCGATGGGGCGCAAGCTGATCATGGAACATGGCTATTTCGCGCATATTGACCTCTTGAACCCGGAGAGCGTGGGCGAAATCAAGCTGACCGGTCCCGACGCATCCGCGCCGCTGTCGATCGATCCCAACATACTTTCGACCCCCAATGACATGGCGATGGGCCGCGCAGCGATCCGTGCGGTGCGCAACATCTTCGCGCAAACCCCCTTCGATCCCTTCCGGGGAGAGGAACTGGCGCCCGGCGCAAGCATCCAGTCGGATGACGAGCTGGACGCCTATCTGCGCGAGACGGCGATTTCCGATATTCACGCGGTGGGCACCTGCCGCATGGGGCATGACCCGATGGCGGTCGTCGATCCGCAGCTGCGGTTGCGCGGCATCGATGGGCTTCGGGTGGTCGATGCATCCGTCATGCCACGCGTGCCGGGCGGCAACACCAACGTCCCCACGATGATGGTGGCCGAAAAGGCGGCGGACATGATCTTGAAAGCCTGACGCTGTTGCGATCGGGAACATAAAGGAGAGGCCGATGTCTGAACTGCGTTTCGACGATAAGGTGGCAATCGTCACGGGTGCGGGAGGCGGGTTGGGCAAAGCCTATGCTGCCCTGCTCGCTGCCCGTGGAGCCAAGGTGCTGGTCAACGACCTGGGCGGCAATTTCCAGGGTGAGGGCAAGGATCAGGGCTATGCGGACGCAGCAGCCCAGGAAATCCGCGATGCTGGCGGGATTGCAGAGGCCAATGGCGACAGCGTCGCGACATCGGCTGGCGCGCAGGCGATCGTGCAGGACGCGCTGACGCGATGGGGCCGCGTCGACATTCTGGTCAATAACGCTGGCATCGTCAGCGCGTCAGGCACCCTTTCCGACGTCACAGATGAACAGTGGGACAAGGACATGGCGGTGTCGGCCAGCGGCACCTTTTACCTGTGCCGCGCGGTCTGGGACGGCATGCTGGAGCGGAATTTCGGGCGGATCGTCAACATCTCGTCAGGCTCCTGGTTCGGCATGGGGAGCGCGGTGCCCTATCCCGCCGCCAAGGGTGCGGTGTGGGCGATGACGCGCGGGCTGGCCGCGGCGACCCAGGCGCAGGGCAAGGACGTCAAGATCAATGCGATCATGCCGATCGCGGGCAGCCGGATGACGCAGCTGATGGGCCCTGAGATACACGGCCTGATGGAGCGCGACTTCCCCGCGCGCGCGGTTGCGCCGGTGGTAGCGATGCTGGCTCATGACAGCGCGCCCTGCAATGGCGAGATGTTCACCGCAGGGGGCGGCGGCTATACGCGGGTGTTCGCAGGTGTCACGCGGGGCTACCGCGCGACGGACAAGGACTGGACCCCTGAAACGGCGCTTGCACAATTTGACGCAGTGATGGACACGAACGGCTTCCACATCCCCGCAGGATCGATGGATGAAGCCGCCCTCTATACCTCGGACGTGCCCTGGGACGCGTTCAAGGCCTATATTCAGTAGTTGATCAGCAAGAAAGAGCAGGAATCATGACTGGCAGGTTGCAAGACAAGGTCGCCATCGTCACTGGCGGTGCACGTGGCATGGGCGAAGCTACCGTCCGCCTGTTCGCGCGCGAAGGCGCGAAGGTGGTCATCGCCGATGTGCTGGAGGCTGAGGGCCAGGCACTGGCCGCCGACATTGGCGATGCCGCGATGTTCCAGCGGCTGGACGTATCGGACGAGGGCAGCTGGACCGCGCTGGTCGATGCGGTCATCGCCCGCCATGGCCGTATCGATGCGTTGGTCAACAACGCGGCCGTCGTGGCCTTCGGCCCCATCACCGCCCTTAGCGTCGAAGACATCGACCGCGTTCTTGGCATCAACGTCAAGGGCACGATGCTGGGGATGAAGCATGTCGGGGCGAAGATGTGCGCCGCCGGACGCGGCGCCATCGTCAACATTTCGTCGGTGGACGGTCTTCGCGGCGTTAATTCGGTGTCGCTCTACAGCAGCTCCAAATGGGCGGTGCGCGGCTTCACCAAGAGCGCGGCGATGGAGTTTGGCCATCAGGGCGTGCGCGTCAATTCGGTGCATCCGGGCGGCGTCAACACGGCGATGGGCAACCCACAGTCGCTGGAAGGCGACGCGAAGAACTACGGCTATGAACGCGTGCCGTTGCAGCGGATCGGCGAGCCGGAGGAAATCGCCGCCGCCAGCCTGTTCCTCTGCTCGGACGAAGCCAGCTACATCTGCGGCGCTGAACTGGCGGTCGATGGCGGCTGGGCGGCCGGCTATTACCACCATTATCTGCCCGCCGCGCCGGCACCGCTGACATCGATCTAATCCCTTCCCTTTCGGAGAAGCATGAACATGACTGAAGAAGAAAAGGTCTTTTCGGGCGGCGTGGCCGTCATCACCGGCGCGGGCGCTGGCATCGGTATGGGCCTTGCCCGCCGCTGCGGCCAGATCGGCATGACGGTCGTCGTCACCGACATCGACAAGGGCCGCGCCGACAAGGTCGCCGCCGAAATCGTGGCGGCAGGCGGCAAGGCGGAAGCGATCCAGCTAGACGTTTCGAAGCCCGAAGCGCTCGACGCGCTGGCCCAGGATGTGTTCGACCGGCACGGAGCCGTCCGCCTGCTGATCAACAATGCGGGCATCGAAACCATCGGCAATGTCTGGGAAATCCCGACCGCGCGCTGGGAAACGACGCTGAACGTCAACATCCATGGCGTCGTCCATGGCGTGCGCGCATTCGTGCCGCACATGCTGCGCGTCGGTCAGGAAGCATGGATCGCGAACCTGGCTTCGATTGGTTCATTCGGTCAGATGCCGACGCAGACCGCCTATATCATGAGCAAGCACGCCATCCAGTCCTTCAGCGAATGCCTCTATCTGGAGATGCAGGTCGCGAAGGCGCCGATCAATGTCTGCTCGATCATCCCGGGCATGCTGAAGACCAGCATCTTCGACGCCGATGCTGGCGTTGGCGAGCCGGAAAGCGCGGCAGGGCATCGCGCGACCATGGCCCATATGATGGCCAATTACGGCATGGACCTGGACGAAGGCTGCCGCATTTTCGTCGAAGGCATCGCTGCGCGGAAATTCTGGATTTCGAGCCAGCCGGAGATGACGGAACAGTCGCTCGCCGGTCGTATCGCCTTCTTCCAGGAACAGAGCAATCCGGAACTGGGCGAACAGCAGCGGGCGCTGCTGGGCATCTGAAAAAGCGGCCGGGCGGGTTGAACCTCGCCCGGCCCTTTTTTTCGTCAGGCCTTTGCAGCTTCCTGCTTGACGATTTCCAGGAAGAGCGGCCGTTCACCACCGCCATGCACTTCCAGCCGCGCGCCGCTGACATAGGCGGCGGACGGCGAACCCAGGAACACCACGGCTTCGGCGATGTCGCTACCCCGGCCCATACGGCCTAGCGGCAGGGAAGAAGCGATCCGATCCTGCGCGGCTTGCGAGCCATAGGTCATTTCCGCCGTTTCCGTTTCGATCAGGCCGACGATGATGGCGTTGACGCGAACTTCCGGTCCCCATTCCTGCGCCAGGCTGGTGGTCAGGCTGAGCAGGCCCGCCTTTGCCGCGCCGTAGATCGCTGTGTCGGGCGACGGACGTGCGCCGGAAACGCTGGCGATGTTGACGATCGATCCGCCCACTGCCTTCAGATGGGAATAGGCGGCCTGCGATACATGCAGGGGGGCCAACAGGTTCAGTTGCAGGATGCGTTCCGAAAAGCGCGGGCTGGCAGTGGCGGCATCGGCCTGCGGCGATCCGCCCGCATTATTGACAACCAGATCGATCCGGCCGTGCCGCGCCACCAGGTCCGCAATCCACGCGTTTACGGCCGACGGTTCGCGAATATCGCATGCAGCGAACTCGGCCGTTTTGCCATCGACGCCGATCGGTTCGTCAGGCGCGGTGCGCCCGCATGTTGCCACGGCATAGCCTTCCGCCAGCAAACGCCGCACGATCGCTGCGCCGATGCCGCGCGTTCCGCCGGTGACGATCGCGACCTTGCCTACACCCGTCTCGCCCACAGCCTTGTCCTTCCTCTTCTGAATAATGCGCAGTCAGCACATCCATTTGAACGGCTCCATAGTCAATCCGCGGCATCTTTCGCCAGTGATAATGCAGTGGTCATTGCAGATTGTTACGCAGATCAGGTATAGGATCGCATCAGAAGCGCATATCGCGTCAGAAGTGGAGAGGATTGATGGCTTATACCCTGCAGCAGTTGAGCGACCTGGAAGATATCCGGACCCTCAAGCATCGTTATTTCCGGGGCATCGACACGGCTGATCTGGCGCTGCTCGGCACCCTTTTCACAGAAGACCTGACCGTCGATTACCGGGGCGGCACCTATCGCGTCCGGTTGGAAGGCCGCGACAACATGCTGGAGTTCCTGGCGAACAGCTTCCATTCCGGCGCCGTCGCCATGCATCACGGCCATATGCCCGAAATCACGCTGACGGGCGAGGACAGCGCCGACGGGATTTGGTATCTCGAAGATATCTTCATCGACGTGGAGCGCAAAGATCACACCATCGGCAGCGCCATTTACCGTGACGCTTACCGGCGTGAAGATGGCCTTTGGAAGATCGCGCGTACCGAATATGATCGCGTGTTCGAAATGATCCGCCCGCTGGCTGCGGATGCGCAGATCACCTCGCACCATCTCGCGACCGCAGGCCGCAAGCCAGAGCAGCGCAGCGACATCAGCCATTTGATCGAATGGGAAGCGGCTTGACCTAAAGGTGATGCTCTTCCGCCACGGCCGGGCCATTTCCCGGCTGTGGATGGAGAATGGAAGCGCGGGGAAACGATAACCCGTCAGAATAAAACCGGGCTTTTTTGGGGAGGAAAGCATGCGCAAGACGCTATATCCGATCGTTTCACTCATCGCACTGGCAGCGCCGTGGACTGCCTTTGCTCAAACAGACGCGCTGGGAGCTGGCGCGGCGAGCGGTAGTGACATTGTCGTCACGGCTCGCCGCCGCGAAGAACGGTTGCAGGATGTGCCGATCGCGGTGAGCGCCGTCGATGCTTCGGCTCTTGATAGTCGTGGGCTCGACAATGTCACGCAGATCAGCCAGATCGCGCCCAACATTCAGTTCACGCCTGGCCAGGGTGGCAACAGCGGCGGCATCGCGCCCTTTATCCGGGGCGTGGGCGAGAACGACTTCATCATCACGTCCGACCCCGCCGTTGGCGTCTATATCGATGGGGTATATGTCGCACGCACCTTCGGCGCGACCACCGAATTGCTGGGCATCGACCGGATCGAAGTGTTGCGCGGGCCGCAGGGTACTCTGTTTGGCAAGAACACAGTCGGCGGCGCGATCAACATCGTGTCGGCGATACCGGGCCGGGAGCAAAGGCTCGAAGCCGATCTGCGATATGGATCGTTCAACACGGTGCGCGGGCGGGTCTATGCCGAAACGCCGCTGTCGGACAGCTGGTCGCTTGGCGTCGCCGCACTGGGCGAGTTTGGCGAGGGGTGGCAGAAGATCCCATCCGGAGACAATCTCGGCAACCGCAAGGTGATGGCTGGCAAGCTGGCGCTGCATTATGACGGCGAAGGCTTGGACGCTGTGTTGCAGGTCGACGGGCTCCACCGGCGGCAGCACAGCGCGCCGCACAGCATGATCGCCTTCACGCCCACCTTCTTTTCCATCCTGCAATCGACCTTCATCTCGCCCTGCTGTACCGTGCCGGGCGACATCGACCGCACCGACAGCAATTCGGAGCTGAACAAGGATCACACCGATGCGGTGAACGCATCGTTGACCCTGACCAAGGATCTGGGCGGCGCGACGTTGAAGTCGATCACCGCCTATCGCTATGTCGATGCGCTGTTCGGCCGCGATGGCGATGCGTCGTCGGCGGTCAATTATGCCGGTGACATTCATGACGAGCGGGCGCGGCAGATCAGCCAGGAATTGCAGCTCTCGCTGGACCTTGGCGGCCGTGGCACTTTGTTGCTGGGAGCCTTCGCCTATCGCGAAAAGACGCGCGACAATACCCGGCTGATCGTCGCCGACGGGCTCTTTCCGGCGCTGGTTGCGGCGGGGCTTGACCCCTTCCCAGTTCCTTTCCCTCCATTTGCCGTTCCGGCGTCGTCGCTCGACTTCAATATCGATTTCCGCAACCGGCAGCGCACCGACAATCTTGCGCTGTTCGCAAACGGCAATTATGAACTGATCGACGGGCTGTCGCTGGAATTGGGCGCACGCTATACTTGGGAGAAGAAGAAGTTCTTCCAGTCGGCAACGCGCATTTATTCAGGCGAGCCGCTGCTGGCTGGAACGCCGAGCTACACGCTGGAAAAGAGCTGGGACGCCTTTACGCCGCGCGCGTCGCTTTCCTACAAGTTCCGGCCGAACCTGATGGCCTATGCGTCCTATTCGCGGGGCTTCCGGTCTGGCGGGTTTAATGGGCGGCCCACCTCGGTCGAGGAAATCGGGTCCTATGATCCGGAATATCTGACCTCCTACGAGGCGGGCGTCAAAGCCGGTTTCGGCGGGATCGCGACGATCAACCTCGCCGTGTTCCGCAACGAATATCGCGATCAGCAGATCTTAGTGTCCACCGTCAGCCCGGCCACTGGACTGATCATTGTCCGCAATGAGAATGCGGGTCGCTCCCGCATCCAGGGCATCGAACTGGAAGGCGCGTTCAAGGTGTCGCCGCGCTTTACCGTGACCGGCGCACTCGGCCTGCTGGACGCCAAATATCTGGAATATGTGTCCGTCATTAACGGTGTGCCGACCGATGTCAGCAACCGCGAACTGAAGCAGGCGCCCGATATTACCGCCAATGCGAGCGCGGTTTACCAGGCGCCGCTCAGCGACAATGTGGAAGGCGTGCTTCGGTTGGACGCAGCCTATAAGAGCCAAGTCTTTGTCGATGCGGAAAACACGCCGTTGTTGCGGCAACCCGACCACGCGATCCTCAACGCCAGCGCGGAGCTGCGCTTTGCGGACAGCGGCCTGTCGGTGCGCGTCGGCGTTGACAATATCACGGACCGGCGCATCATCACGGCGGGTTATGATGCATCGACCAGCTTTGGCTTTACGGAAGCCTATTACTCACCGCCGCGCCGCTACAGCATCACGCTGGCGCTGCGGCGCTGAGCCGGAACATGGTCCCGGCGGTGCAAACCATCGCCGGGGCCGTTGGCGGCCGATCTGAACATGAGCGATGACACCGCCTTTGCCGACCTGTTGCAGACGCTTTACGGCGGATTGACGCGGTCGCCGCCGTGGGAGGATTTCCTGCGGGCACTGGCGGCGATCACCAACACGACCTTCGCCACACTGCTGATCGGCCGGGGTCATGCGCGGATCGATGCCCATGTCACCCCGGGAGCGGACCCGGAGCGCACGCAGGAATATCAGCGCATCTCGCAGGCCGACCCCTTTGTCGGATTGCCGGAGGGACAGGTCGTTTCCTTTCGCGATTTCGTCCACCATGTCCCGGCGCGCTTCCGCGACTGGTTGGACGTGGCGCGCAGCAGCGAAATTCTGGGCGTCGACCTGCACCGGCCGCCCGATGTCGCCGTGCGGCTGCGCCTCACGCGCGAAGACAGTCAGACGCAATTTGGCGACGCCGAACGCGCGTTGCTCGAACGGCTGATCCCACATCTGCGCATTGCGCTCGACCTTCACGCGCGGCTGACGATCACCCAGGCGGAAAGCCAGCTGTTCAGCAGCGCCATGGCGGGTCTCGCGGTCGCGACGCTGATCCTCGACCGCGAGGGCCGCATCCTGCGCCGCAATGCGCTCGCCACGCAGATGCTGGAAGAGGGAAGCATCATCGCGGAGCAGCATGGCAGTTTTGAAGTCAGGACAGGCTCCAGCGCGGCCACAATCAACCGCATCCTTTCATCGCCACCGCCGCAGGGCGAGGAGATCCTGTTCGAAATCGCGACCGGCGGCACCCCCCTGCATGCGCGAGCCCGCGCCGTGCCGTCCTCCGCTTATGCGGATGGCGCGTGGCTGGCGCTGTTCATCGCAGACCCCAGCCGCCCGGTAGGTCCGTCGGAAGAGATACTGCGGGATCGCTTTCACCTCACCCGCGCCGAATCGGGCCTGGCCCTGCATCTTGCGCAGGGCGCCACGCTGGCGGACGCGGCGGACGCTCTGGGCATCGCCTACAATACCACGCGTTCCCATCTGCGCGCGATATTCGCCAAGACCAACACACATCGGCAGGTCGAACTGATCACGCTGTTGCGCACGATCGCCAGCGAACCCGAAATCTGATCCATTTGGATGATGCAGCGGCACGGGCCGAAGCATAGCCTGCATCCACGATACGAAAAGTTTTGTGGAGAAGATGATGAAGTTCTCGATCATTTACGAAGCGCAGATGGCCGACACGTCGCGCCAGAATGAGCAGCAGGTGTTCCGCGACATCGTGGAACAGTCCATCTACGCCGAGGAAATGGGCTTCGACACGATCTGGGCCGTCGAACATACCGCGCTGACGCAATATGCGCATATGTCCGCTCCGGAAACTTTCCTTGCCTATCTGGCCGGGCGTACCTCGCGCATCGGCATTGGCCATGGCGTTGTCTGCCTGCCGCCCGCGATGAACCATCCGGTGAAGGTCGCGGAGCGCATCGCGACGCTCGACATCCTGTCGGGTGGCCGCGTCCATTTCGGCATGGGCAAGGGCGGGACGCAGCAGGAAGCGGGCACCTTCGGCTATAATCTCGAAGACCTGCCGCCGATGATCGACGAGAGCATGTATCTGATCCCCAAGATCCTGAAGCATGGCGAGATCGAGCATGACGGCCAGTTCGTGAAGATCCCCTTCCGCCCGATCCACCCGAGCCCGATGCAGGACCCGCATCCGCCGATCTACATGGCCTGCACCCGCGCCGATACGCTGGTCACCGCCGGTTCGCGCGGCATCGGTGCGCTGGTTCTGGGCTTTGCCGGGCCTGAGGATATCGCGAAGAAGAACGCCATCTATCGTGAGGCTTTCGCCAACCGCAAAGCTGAGGATCAGGTCGGCTACCGTCCGACCCAGCATCTTGCCGCGCTCTGCCCTGCTGTTGTGCTGGAGGACCGCGAGAAAGCCCGGCGTATCGGCCTGCGCGGGCAGCGTTTCTTCGTTGAGTCGCTCGGCCACTGGTATTCGGGCGGTCCCGCGCCCGATGTCGAGGATCTCGACGCCAGCGAAAGCCTAGCCGCGCTGCAGCGTCACAAGGAAGAGACGGTGGCCTGGCTGTCGGACGAAAAGATCACTGTTGGCGGACATCATACCGAGAGCTTCGAAGTGGTCGATGACGCCTATGGCACGCCGGAGGACTGCATCCGCCAGATCAAGCGACTGCAGGATGCGGGCGCCGACGAAATCCTTTTCATGTTCCAGATGGGCGGCATTCCCCATGACGTGATCATGGAGACGATCCGCAATATCGGTGAGAAGGTGATCCCTTATTTCCGCGAGCAGGCGACACTGGCGGCGGAGTGAGGGGTCTTGCGGGCGGGGTAGCGCGCTCCGCCCGAAACTCGACTGCGCTAGCTGCCTTCCGTTCGCCCTGAGCTTGTCGAAGGGCTTCTCTTAGGAAAGAAGGGCTCCGACAGGCTCAGCGCGAAGGAGGTGAGATCTGGTGAATTTAGGATGACGCGTTATTCCGGCGCGTACAAAGCCTTCATCGCCTCCATCAACCGCACCGCGCGCTCGTGCGGGTTGCCCTCGGCCAAAGCACGGGATGGCGCTTCCACCGCTATGGTGGCGTGGTGGGGCAGCAGCGGGAGCAACGCGCGGAGGCCGAACTCCCCATCGCCGGGGAGCAGGCGGTCGAACACGGCTTCATTGACCCGGTCATGGGGCGGCTCGATCGGGCCGTCGTTAAACTGGACATGACGGATGCGATCAGCGGGCAGGCACGCCACATCGTCCCAGCTTCCGCCGCTACGGATGACGTGAAGCGTGTCGATGCACAAGCCCACTTCCGCCCCCAGCGAATGAGCGATCTCCAGCGCCTGTGACGGCGACCGGATCGAAGAGAGCGGATAGGGTTCGATGATGGCGGGAACAGCCGCCCGACGGCAAATCTCAACCATGCGCGCGAGGGATTCCCGCAGCCGCGCATGATCGGGGTCCAGACCCAATATGTTGACGGTGCCGCCCAACTCGGCGGTGAGGTCCGCGCTGCTTTCAAGCAGGTCCCAGTCAGGCTCCGCATCAAGCATGAAGGGTTCGATGATACCGGCACGCAGCCCCGTGTCGCGCAAGGCGGACGCGACAGCCCTGCGCGCAGCCTTGTCCGCCAAGAGGTCAGGCGTCGGGCTGATCGGGATCGGGGTGACGAACAGGCTGACAGCGGTGAAGCCCGCGCTCGCCGCCGCCTCTATCACGGTCAGCGCGTCAAGATTGACGAGCGAAAGATGGTCCAGGCAAAATCCGTTCGAAGGGACGGTCATGACAGCCGCCCTCCTGCATCACCCGGCCGGTCAGGCGTGAACGCCTCCATCAACGCGCACGATCGCCCCATTCATATGCCCTCCATCCTCGCTCGCCAGCATGGCGATGACGCCCGCTATCTTGTCAGGAGTCGCAAATCCATTGATCGGGCCGAGATGATTATACAACTCCCAGTCGGCTCCTTCCACCATACTGGTTTGGACGCTGTTGGCGAGGGGCGTTTCAATGCCGCCCGGAGCCACGGCATTTACGCGCACCCCGCGCTTCACATATTCCCAGGCGAGACTCTGGGTATAGGCGGCGACCGCGCCCTTGCTGGCGGCGTAGCCGGTCAGGAAGGGATGACCGAAATGACTAGAGGTCGAAGCGGCGTTGACGATATTGCCCTTCGTCTTTTCCAGATGCGGTAATGCTTCGCGGCACATCAGGAATGTGCTGCCCATGTTGACCGCGATGATCGACATGAAGGCTTCATAGTCGGTGGTCGCTGCATGGCTCGACCGGATGATGCCAGCCATGTTGATGAGGACGTCGAGCTGCCCGGCTTCTTCCACCCACTGCGCGACGATCGAGCGGGCAGTAGGCTCGTCTGCTACCGATCCCGCACGGACCGCAATGCCGGGTTGTTCCTGCCTTAGCGTTTCCAGCCCTTTTTCATCCAGGTCGACCGCCAGCACCCGGCCGCCCTCTGCGGCAAGGCGGATCGCGGTCGCACGCCCGATGCCGGACGCAGCGCCAGTGACGATGATCGACTTGCCTGCAAATCGGCGTCCGAAGTTCATGGCCTGCTCCTTTATGCCACGATGGCGGGGTGCGGGATGCGCGGATCGCCCAGCATCGCGCGGTAGGAAGGCGGCGTCCGGCCGCCCGCTTCGGTGATGCCGTATCGCTGCGCGATTTCAGCCGTGATCAGGGTCTGGCCGTTCAGTTCGTCGCGGTTCGGATCATCATGGATGGCGGCGATCACCCGACCGTTGAATTCGGGCGTTTCCGCGTCTGCCATGAACTTTTCATATTGTTCGGGATGTTCCGAAAGCGTGCGGGCACTGCGTTCGGTGAGCAGCGGCCCCATCCAGAGCGAGATGGCGGCAACCCCGGTGCCCCGGAAGTCCACGCCCATGTCGGCAGCGAACTTGTCCACACCAGCCTTCTGCGCCCCATAGGCCGCGCCGTGCATGTAGCAAACGGAGCCGAAGGAGGAGGTGAAGGCAATGAGGCCATTGCCTGCCGGAACCATCATGCGCGCGGCATGCCAGCTCGCCAGATAATGCGACCGCAGTCCGACATTCAATATGTCGACGAGGCCAGTGGATTTTTCCCAGAAGGGACCGGGCTTCACCAGATCGTCGTTCAGGGCGGCGACATTGTTGACCAATATGTCGAGGCGGCCGCTTTCATCGCGAACGCGCTCGAACAGCGCAGCGATCGCGCCGTCGTCGGCATGATCGACCTGCACCGCGCGGCCCTCGCCACCGGCTGCGTCTACCTGCGCCGCGGTGGCGCCGATGGTGCCGGGCAGTTCCGCATCGCCTTCGCGAACCGAGCGGCCCGTCACATAGACGCGATAGCCTTTTTCTCCCAGCGCGGCGGCGATACCCCGGCCTGCACCTCTGCTCGCGCCTGTTACGATCGCGACCGGACGTTCACTTCTCTCCATTTTCTGTTCTCCTTATGCCGCCTGCGTGGAACTACGCTTGTCGAGTGTGACATGCATGCCGTTGGTGCGCTTGTGCAGGTCGGGGGTCTTGTCGCGGGGATTGTAGAACTGCTTGTACCAGGTCCGCACCTTGCCATAGGGGCCGTCATTGGGGATGACGAGCGGGTTCAAACAAGCTTTCTTGTTCTGCCAGATCTCCACGTCCTGGGCAAAGGCAAGGCGGCTGCCTTCCTGATATTCGAGCGCGGCGGCGCGCAGCTCGTCGGTGACGGGCGCGGAGCCGTCATTCACCTGCACCATCAGGCCATGCCAGACGCGGATCTTGCCATCCTCGATCGGCGTGTGGGTGATGATGATGAAGCTGTCGAACGTCCCTTCCATCTCCGACTGGAGGATAGAGGGGCCGGTGTACCAGGTGTCGAGCGTCAGCACGTCCTCCGGGTTCTGCACCAGCGTGCGGTGACCGGCGGCATAATATTGGTGGACGATATGATCCTTGAACTCATTGGCGAAGTAGACAAAGTCCTTTGCGCCATGGATCGGAATGAAGTGGCCGAAGTCGGCCATATTGTCCACGACCTCGATCGGGTGGATGTCGAGATCGCCCATGAAGTCGATCTTCCAGTTGACCCAGCCGGGCGCATCATAATGGCCGCCGAAATCGGGCAGGTCGAAATTGGGTTCGAGCGCTTCGGGATCATGCCAGATCCAGATCGTGCCCGCGCGTTCCACCACCGGGAAGGTCTTGAGCTTGGCCGCCTTGGGCACGAAGTCGGAATAGGGAATGTTCTTGCACGCGCCGTCAGGGCCGAACTGCCAGCCATGGAAGGGGCAGCGGATCGAATCGCCCACCACCTGCTCGCCGTCGCGCACGATGTAGCTGGTCGTGTTCTTCGCCAGATGCGCGCCCATGTGCGGGCAATAAGCCTCCGTCACATAGACCTGCCCGCTCTCGCCACGGTACATCACCATGTCCTGGCCAAGATAGCGCATCGCCTTGGGGCTGCTCGTCGCCTCGTCGCTCTCACCCACCATGAACCAGCCACGTGGAAAGGTGAATTCTCCCAGACGATAGTCCGACGATGTCGCCATTGCTTGATCCTCTCACTGCGCGCGGCAAAATAGCAGCTAATGCAGCGAGTCACAGCCTCGCCCATCGCCTGCCTTGAAATCTCCCTCTTTCTACGCAAAACACGATCCAGAAAGCAAGTTCATATGTTAAATGCGCGTTTTGAAGCCATCATGATTATGAGGTAAGCAGAATATGTCGGAACCCTCTCCGCCTGGCCTTCCCGCTCCGGGCCAGGATCTCATGCGGCAGGCGCTTCAAGCCTATGTCGATCGCATCAATGCTGGCGACAAGGACGGCGTCCTTGCGCTGTTCGCCCCGGGCGCGGTCATCGAAGATCCGCTCGGATCTCCGCCCAAGACCGGCGCAGATATCGATAGTTGGTTTGCCGACACGATCGCCTTCGACACGCACATCCAGCCGGTTGCGCCCATCAGGGGATCTCACGCCAATGCCGCCGCGCTGGTCTTCGACGTGACGTTCCAGCCGCCCGAAGGCCCTCGCCTGCTGATCAGGTCGCTCGACGTGTGCAGCTTTGATGCGGAAGGACGCATCACCAGTCTAAAAGCTTATTGGGGACCGGACGACATGGAGCCGGTTTCCTAACGAAAAAGGGGCACCTGACCGGGCGCCCCTTCTTCCTGTCGCGTAGCGCGCTGGCGCTTATGCGCCGACCAGCTCACGCGGCGCTTCGGCCGGATATTCGGCAGGGCCACCATAGTCATAAGCGGCATTCAGCGCCTTGATGAAAGCCGGATCATTCAGCGGATCAGTCGGCGTCTCGATCTGGAAGCCGCGCGAACGGACATCCTTGATCAGCGTGTCGAATACCTGATCATAGGTGAGGTTGTCCGAGCCATCCATGTTCTTCTTGAGCTCGGCATAATCTTCGAACACTTCGGCCGACCAGTGGACGAGGAAGCGTAGTTCATCGGTATGATAACGCTCGATGACTTCGTCACCGGTCTTTACCAGCCAACCATCAGGGTTGCCCGGTTCGCCGCTGAACAAGGAGTCGAAGCCCAGACCCTTCGGCTTGCGGCGCTCGATCGGGCCGTTGGCTTCGCCGCGATGGACGAGCATCTCGTTCTGGACGAGCACGCCCCGATTATAGACAGGCGGCTGCAAGCGGGCGGGCTTTTCCAGCGGGCCCTTGGGCCAATAGGTGAAGCCGCTTTCCGGGTCATGGCTGAACCAGGTGATCACCTGTGCCATCTTGATCAGATAGTCCTGGAACAGGCCCGAGCGGCCCATGATCGAACAGAGCCAAGTGGGCGAGTTCTCATAACGCACGCCACGGAAGCTCGGCGAGTCCAGATGGCCCGGATCAGTGTTGCCGCAGGGGCCGTTCACGTTGAACAGCATCATCTGCGGCTTGGCATATTCCGCGTTCCAGTAGGACTTGGCATATTCCAGGAAGGTAGGATTGTAGAAGGTGTCCTGGATTTCCGGATACATGCAGGTCGAATAATTGGCATAGAAGCCCCGGAAGGTGGGCGTCAGGAACATGTCCAGCGACGGTTCGAACCCTTCCGGAAATCCGCCAGCGAAAGTCGCGATAAGGGACTCAGGCGTCGGGAAATGCTGGGCAATGATGAGCTTCCACGCTCCGCTATGGACCACGTCCAGCAGCCGCCTACGCTGATCCTCGGTATACACATTGCTCAGTTCGCGCGGCGGCGAAACAGGCTGCAGGAGGTCGGACAAATGCCGCTTCTGCTCATTGCTCAACATGGCTCTCGAACTCCTCTCCAAACAGCCAGGCGAATCGTCCCATTCGCCATCAATAGAACAAAGTTATCGATCTATAACTTTTTCGTCAATCCTCTTTGGTGAGTGGATGCTCATACCCACCGCCCGGCCATTTTGCGTCACACAAGAAGGATAATGGCACGGGATCGACAGAAGAATGGCTGGCCCCACAAGCGCGACGGTGGCACCTTCCCCACAACAAGATAGGAGAGGACAGGGCGCAATGGCTGACGCGTTGGACGGATCGAACGACAAGCGCGATATGGAAGCGCGCGCGGCAGAGCGGCTGCTCTCTGGCCAGTCCTGGGAAGATTTTTGCGATGTCCTGAAGGTTGCGGGCGGGATGATCGACCGGTTCGGTGATGACCCGTCCGATCTGGACAGGGCCGAATGGTATCGGTTCCTGACGCGCGTTGCGCGGTCAAGCTTCGAACGACTGATCGAAAATGCCGAGCCCACGCGCCCGCGCCTGCGGGACATGGTGTGGAGGCAGTCGATCAACGTGCAAACGGTCGATCAGGACCATCTGATGTGCCAGTTCGATGAAGCCCGTGATTACCGGATCATCGGCACGCGCGGCACCATACCCTATTTCGTTCTTGCCATTTTGACCGCCCCCGCGCCGGAAGATGTCGGGGCGCGCGATTGGGCTCAACTTGGCCTGAACGGCCTGAAGGAATTCGACCCCTCCAATCTGAAGACGACCGGGTTCCTGGGCAGCCAGCAGCTTCATGTCGAGGATGACGGGACGTTCGAGATCATCCTGTCGCAAAATGATCCGGGCGAAGGCAAGAACTGGCTGAAACTGCAGCCCGACAGCAATTGCATCCTTATCCGGCTCGTCTGGAGCGACCGGGACAGGGAAATTGCGCCTGACATGCGGATCGAGCGGATGGATGAAGCGGCGCCCGAACCACTCACCCCCGCGCTGATGGCCAATAATCTGGCGTGGGCCGGGCAGGCCGTGCTTGGCTATGCGGAGCTGGTGCGCAACTGGTGGAACGGCACGCAAGGCAACTTCGCCGCGAAGCTGAACCGGCTCGACTATAGCCGCGCACAATATCTGTCGAATGGAGGGGTGCCCGACCGCCACGTTGCCTTTGGCGGCTGGGAAAAGAAGCTGGAAGAAGCACTGGTGCTGGAGTTCGTGCCGCCTGAATGCGAATATTGGAACTTCCAGATCTGCAACATGTGGCAGGAAAATCTCGACACGTTTGAGGATGGCAATGGGTGGGTAAACAACTACCGCTTCGTTGCCGAGCCTGACGGCCGCGTGCGCATCATCATCGCCGAACATGATCCAGGCCTTGGCGGGAATTGGGTGAATTCCTTCGGTCATGAAAGGGGCATCTGGGGATTGCGGCTCGTGCGAACGGAGAGCACCGCAGAGGTCAATCTGTGGCGCTTGCCGCTCGCCCGATTGGAGGCAGAGGGCGAAGCAGCGCTCAGTCCCGACGCAGCGATCCTGACCGGACAATTTGTGGATTGATGCCATGGCTGTGCGCACGCTTGACCATGTAAACATCCGCACGGCGGACGTGCCGGGCACTGCCGCCTTCTTCAAGGATGTGCTGGGCCTTCGCGCCGACACTGCGCCGGGCGCGGAATCCATCGCCAAGGGTTGCTGGATCCACGATCCCGATGACCGGCCGATCATCCACATCGGTCCGATAGAGGCGCGCTATCCAAGTGACGACGCATTTCCCTTCCACCCCGCATGGGGAAGTGGCGCGGTGCATCATGTCGCGTTGGAGTGCGATGATCTGCCGGTGATGCTGAGCCGTCTGACGACAGCAGGCGTGAGCGTCGTGCGGAAAGATTATCCGCCTGCCAATCTCGTCCAGCTGTTCGTGGAAGAGCGGAACGGGATCATCCTGGAACTCAACTTCCGTTTGGAGCAGGCATGACGGCCGATCCGATGCTGGTCCTGTCGGGCCCACCCTTTGGGCATCTGCCGCTGCTCGATCGCCTGGCACCCGCGCGGGAAGCAGGCTTTTCCGCCATATCGTTGATGCCCGGCGACATCTGGTCGCTGGAAGCCGCCGGGATGAGCGCAGTCGAGATCGGCCAGCGGATAGCAGACCATGGCCTCGCCGTCATGGAAATGGATTGCACGGCCTGCTGGTTGCCGAGCCAGCGGACTGCGGGTGACGATGTTCCCATGGCTGCGCTCCTGCGATCCTTGACACCAGATCGCGTGATCGAAGCCGCAGCGCGGATCGGATCGCCCTCCGTCACTGCCGTGGAGATGATGGGCGTTACGACCTCGCTCGATGAAGCGGCGGAAGCCTTCGCAAATCTGTGCGATCTTGCCGCTGAACATGGTTTGAAGGTGCATATCGAGTTCCTGCCCTTTGGCGGGATTCCCGATTTGGCGAGCGCATGGGCGATTGTTCAGGCGGCAGGACGGATCAATGGCGGCCTGACGATGGACAGCTGGCACTTCTTCCGCAGTGGTTCGAGCTTTGAGCTGCTGGAGCAAATTCCCGGATCGCGCATCCACACCATCCAGATCAATGATGCCCCGACAAAGGCTGAACCCGACCTGCTGCAGGAAACGATGAGTGCCCGCCTGATCCCTGGGCAAGGCAGTTTCGACCTCCCGCGCTTCATTCGAACACTGGATCGGACGGGGACCGAAGCACCGATTTCCGTCGAGATCTTTTCGGCCTCGACCCGGTCGGCGCCGGTGGCCGAAGCGATAAAATCCTGGGCGCCAGCCGCCCACGGCATCATCAGAAAGGCAAGAGAGATACAATGAATGGAGAGGAGGCGCCAATCGGCGCGGTGGTCGTGGGCACGGGCTTTGGCTTGTTCACGCATGTGAGGGCGTTGCGCAACGCGGGTTTCGAGGTTCGCGCGATCATCGGGCGCAACAGGGAACGCACCGCAGAACGCGCTGCGCCACTCGGCGTCCCGCTGGCGTCGGACAATCTGGAACAGGTACTCGCCGATGATCCGGCGATCCGCCTTGTGACAGTCGCAACGCCGCCGCACGCCCACTATACGCCGGTCATGCAGGCGATCGCCGCCGGTCGCCATGTGATGTGCGAAAAGCCTTTCGCGCGTGATCTGACGCAGGCGCGCGAGATGCTCCACGCGGCGAACAGGGCAGGGATCGTCCATGCTCTGGGCGCGGAGTTCCGGTTCGACAGCGCGCAATCACTGTTGCGGCGTGTGGTGCAGGACGGCCTCATCGGTGATCCGCTGATGTTCAGCCGCATCTATCAGCAACCCGGCACGGGCGAGGACGAGCCGCTTGCGGATTGGTGGACGGACGCAGCCCAGGGCGGCGGATTCCTGGGGGCGTTCGGCACGCACATGATTGATCAGGTTCGTTCGACCGTGGGTGAGATCGTCGCGGTCAATGCGATATTGCGCAAGCTTACGACCAGCCGTCCCACGATGACGTCGGACGATTATTATAATGTGCAATTCCGCACGGCGAACGGCTGCATGGGTGTGATCGAGGCGGCGATGAACTTCCCCGGCCCGTTCGTCATGGCGACGAAGGTCGCGGGAACGAAGGGTGCCGCGTGGATCCAATCGGGCAGCGCCTTTGGCGATCCCGAAGAAGTCTGGATCAAGGACGCGGACGGGGCTCGTCAGGTGCCGATGCCGGACGAACTGGTCAACCCGGCGCCCGAGCCCTTTGCTGTCAAGGAACTGATCCAGACCGAAATGGATCGTTGGCATACGCAAGGCTTCGATGTCGCGCCCTATGCCAAGCTGTTCCGCCAGATGAAGGCCAGGATCGAAGGGCGTGCGCCTCCGCTGCCTGATCCGGCGGGTGATTTTCAGGACGCAGCGGCGGGGCAGGCGGTGCTGGACGCCTCTCGCCTGTCCGCCGCGGAAGGCCGTTGGGTCGAAGTGGAGGCAGTATGACGAACCCATCCTATGATTTTTCCGGCGCGCATGTCCTCGTCACCGGCGGCACCAGCGGCATTGGCGCTGCGGCAGCGGGGGCCTATCGCGAAGCCGGTGCGGACGTGACCATCACAGGCACGCGCGGGAGCGCCAGCGAATATGATGCCGACCTGTCCGGCTATCGCTATCTGCAGATGGACATTGAGAGTGGCGAGAGCATCGACGCCGTTGCCGCCAGCCTCGACCGACTGGACATATTGGTGAACAATGCCGGGATGGCGCTGCCAAGCCTGGGCCTTGACGAATATGAGCCAGATGTTTTCGCGCGATCCGTCAATATGCTGCTGGTCGGCGCTTTCCGCATGGCCCGGCAAAGCGCTGACCTGCTGGCACAAAGCAAAATTGCAGGAGGTGCGAGCGTCGTCAGCATCGCATCCATGAGCAGTTATTTCGGCATCCCGATCGTGCCGGGCTATGGGGCGGCGAAGACGGGCCTGCTTGGCCTTACCCGAACGCTGGCGGTGAAGTGGGGCGAGCGCGGCATCCGCGTCAATGCCGTCGCGGCAGGGCTGACCCGCAGCCGCATGACGGAGGGCACGTTCGCGCAGGATGAGTGGATGGCGCCGACGCTTGCGAGAACGCCGCTGGGCCGCCCGGGCGAACCTGAAGACATCGCCAATGCGATCCTGTTCCTGTCGAGCCCCGGCGCTGCGTGGATCACGGGCCAGACCTTGGCCGTCGACGGGGGATATACCGTCGCGGGCTGATTATAGGCATCCGATATGAAAGGAGCCGGTCTTTGCAGGCCGGCTCCTTTTTTACGTCCGAACTGCTTAGTGCAGCTCGAAATTCTCTTTGACCGGCCCGCGTGTCTGATTCCAGAGGTCCACAAGCCGCCACGGCCAGGACAGGAATACGCGGCCCTTCGAGTTATTATAGTAGCTGCTCGCCCTTGGATGGGTCCAGATCATGTTCTTCATCTGGTCTTCCACCG
>NZ_OBMU01000002.1:51100-71461 GCF_900218065.1 Novosphingobium sp. Chol11
CGCCATCCTTGCCGCGCACCGTCACATTCCAGACTGCTTCGGCATCGTCATAGCGCAGGGCGACCACTTCGGTGTTGAAACGGATGTTGCGGCGCAGGTCGTATTTGTCGGCGACGTGCAGCAGATATTTCTGCATGTCCACGCCCTTGGGATGATAGTGCGTCCATTCCGGCGTGATTTCGAAGGAGTAGGAATAGAAGTGGCTCGGCGTGTCGACGCCGACGCCGGGATAGCGGTTTTCATACCATGTACCGCCGACCTCGGGATTCTTCTCGATGACGATATGCTCGTAGCCCGCCTCTTCCAGCTTGAGCGAAGCCGCGAGGCCCGTCATGCCCGCGCCGATGACCAGCACCTTGAAGCCTGCCTGCGGCGGCGTACGGCCTTCGATTTCCTTGCGAGGCTTGGGCAGCTTGAAACCGATCTGGTCGAAGAGCAGCGGCAGGAATTCGTCGGCGACTTCCTCACCCACGCCGACGCTCATCATCCGCTGCATCAGCTGTTCGGAAGGATCATCTTCCCGCGCGGCCCCCGGCGTCGTCAGGACATGCAGCAGCTTCGACCGCAATTCCTGCGCATATTCGTCCGGTATCTCGGTCCCGGGAACCGCGAATGGCGGCTTGATATAGTTGCCGAAGATATCCAGCATCACCGCATCGTGCGTGAGATGCACATAGACCATCAGCAACGTGTGGATATTCGCGCTATCCAGCGCTTCCCGCAGCTCATCGCTGTCAGGCAGCGGCAAGCTGCGGTCGTGCCAATCTCTCGCTATTACCGCGGCTTCTGCATGTTCGACCATCTTTAGAACCTCTCCGACTCAAGATGTAAGTGTTTACTCACTTATGGATATTGAAGGACAATTCCGAAGTCAAGTTGGGCGTTGCCTCCCTCGTGCGCCGCCGAGGAATGTGCCGACCACCATCTGAACATGAGCTTCGATCTCCACTTCACCCGGAAGCTCGGCGTCGATCAGCAGGTAATTGTGAACAGGCATCAGGAGCATCGACAGCAATATCTTCGCTGCTGCCGCAGGGCTGTCCTTGGCGATACCGGCACGCGCCAGATGCGCGGCCAAGGGAGCGACCAGATAGTCATCCTGGCTTTGGCGTATCATCGGGCCAAATTCGGCGAACTCATGCGCTTCACGCAAGAGCAAACGTGCCATGCCTACCGTGGACGGCCGGGTGAATTCGAGGAGCAAGGCGACGCCGAACGCGCGCAGATCGGCCTCCGGCTCCGCCGGGTCATTCAATTGCGGCAGGGGGAAACGCTCCACCCCGGCAGCGAGGCAGGCACGAAACAGCGCCGCCTTGTCCTCATGCCAAAGATAAAGCGTCCGCTTCGAAACACCCGCCGCCTGGGCGATCGCATCCATGGTGAGGGCGCGGTAGCCCTGGCGGATAAATTCCTCTCGAGCGATCTGCAGCAAGCGGCGCTTCTTTGCGAGGGTCTGATCCGCCCGGCCCATCCGCGCAGGGGCCGGAGCTGAATCTGCCAAGGCAAGCTTTGCTTCCGGTGCCGCCATCAACCAGCCTCAGCCTTCATGCCGGACGGGGAAACGATCATAATAAAAGCTGAAGCGTTCGCGCGCAGCGGCTTCATTCAGGCCGAACACGCCTTCAAGGTCGTAGATCACCTTCCCATGCTTGTTGCGCGGATTTTCGTTAAGATAGCCGAGCAGTTGGGCCTCGACCTCTGGGGTCAAATCCAGCCCCGACAGATCATAAACCTGGCGCATCACCTGTTCCTGGTCAGCCATATATTCGTGGAAGAGAATATCGGCAGACTGATCAGGGGCCCATGCATCCCGCTGATCGACACAAGCGCGCAGCAGCCGTTCGATCCGCTCCATCCAGAGCCGGGCCAGCGCAGGCGGATCGATCGGGTCGCGCCGGATGCGGTCGCTATAGCCGAGCATGGTGGTCAGCGATCGCAAAACGGCGATGGGATCACGATGGGTGATAACCATCGTCGCGTCGGGAAACACGGACTTGATCGCCGCCAGATTTTCCATGTGTTGCGGCGATTTCAGCAGCCAGCGATTGGGGCCGCGATGCCAGGTTAGGACCTGCAGCACCTTCTTCTCATAAGCGTAGCTGGGCGTGCGGTCATGGGCGAAATAATAGTCGATCCAACGAGGGATGCGGGACTGGAACTCCCAGCTGTAGCAGTTCAAATCCATGTAGAGCAGTTCATTGTCTTCATGGATCGATGCCGCATCCATGCCGTGCATCGCCGCCATATGCGGCAGGACTGCTTCGAATGCGCTCCAAAGTTCTGCGCTGCGGGTGATGCGCGGGTCCACCTCGCCGGGCGCAAGATCGCGCAGCTGCACAGGCTCCTCGGCCTCCCAGAGCGTCAGTGAGCGCAGCCGCTCGTCACGTGCGAGCCAGTTCACCAGATGGGTCGTGCCCGAGCGCGGCAATCCCGCGATGAAGAGCGGACGGTCAATCTCTATGTCGAGAATTTCCGGATGCCGCTTGACGATATCCTCGATGCGCAGGCGGTTCACCATCACCCGGACAAGATGGTCGAGCAAGGTGATGCGGCCTCCACGAGTCAGGCCTTCATCCTCATCCCACGCCTGAAGCGTCACCGCCATGCGTTCGCGAAAACTTTGATCCTCACCGAAATCATCGAGGCCACCTGAATCCGCAATGGCCTGGGCCAGAACTTCATCGACCGTCATGTGCGCCGGGCGGTCTGCAGGACCTTGGCGGGCTGCGTCCAACATCGGCGTGATGACCGGGTTCGCCATATCGTTGATATGGATTTCCTGCGGCTCCGGCAGCGTGGTTTCGTTCATTGTTGATCCTTCATTGCGTGGCTGGAGCCAGCTTCATGCAGTCTGGGGAAAAGTGACGATGACTTTCGCGGAGGCATCCGTGTCCGCAGCGATGCGGAACGCCTCATCCAGTTGGGCGAACTCTACCCGATGGCTGATCAGCGGGTCGACGTCGATATCCCTGCCTGCCAGCATCTGGAGGCATTCGTTGAATTCGTCCTCCCGGTCGGTCGCGATCGATCCGGAAATGCTGAACTCATTGGCCATCATCTTCCACAAATTGATCGGCATCGGCTTTTTATGGAGGGCGACGATCACGATCCTCGCCCGGAATTTCGCCACGTCCAGCAGTTCGGCCAGCGGCGGTTGCGCTCCTGCCGCGTCGATGATCACATCGCTGCCGACATATGGCATGCCGAACCTTTCGCCTGTGCCATGCGCCTTCCCGACGGCTTCAACCAGCGGCTCGCGCGAGGGGTTTACCATGACGGCAGCACCGAGCTGACGAGCTCGTTCCAGTCGGGCGTCGGACAGATCAGCGACGAGAATGTCTTCCACGCCGCGATGGCGAAGGCAGATGATGGTGCATAGGCCGATCGGACCTGCGCCGAGTATCACCACCTTGTCGCCCGGCTGCACCCGGCCGATGTTCACACCATGCAGACCGACCGACAGGGGCTCTGCCAAGGCGGCCTTTTCAAGCGGCAAGCTATCGGGGATGGGGCAGATGTCGGCTCCGGCACGCGCATCCGGAATGAGGATGAACGGCGCGAAGGCCCCGGCCGACCCGCCGCCGCCTATGAGTCCGGCGTCCGGATTGACGGCGCAGCGCTGTCCGGGCCGGATACCGCTGACCTGCTCCCCCACCTTCTCGACAATGCCTGCAAACTCATGCCCGATCGGCAGTGGTTCGATGAGCGGCGCGCCCCCGCCCAGGCCACCCGCCGCGACATATCCCAGATCACTGCCGCATACGCCCGTCGCGCTGATGCGCACTAGCACGTCGCGAGGGCCGACTTCGGGGACGGGAACCTGATCCACGCGCATGTCGCCCACGCCATGTATGCGCGCCAAGGGCATGGTTGCGGCATATTGCTGGCCCAGGCTTAAGCCCGGCCCATTGGACTCGCTCATTAGGTCCTCTCCTACTTCTCGTTGCACTGATTTGGTAAACCAACCAGTTTCCGAGTCAAGGAGCTGAGAGGATTTCGTCAATTGGACACGAACAAAAACTGCCCCGCGCTTCATCAGCGCAGGGCAGCATCTTCATCGTTGAGGGAGTGTGGGATCAGCCGATTTTGGCGGAGACCAGGAAGGGCCGGAGATAGGCTTCCATCCCTTCGCTGCCGCCTTCGGAACCCATGCCGCTGTCACCAACGCCGCCGAAGGGCGTTTCCGGCATGGCCATCGCGAAGTGATTGAGGCCCAGCATGCCAGCATGGATGTTCTGAGAGATCTTGCGCTCAGTGCTGATGCTGTTGGTGAAGGCGTAAGAGGCCAAGCCATAAGGAAGGCGGTTCGCTTCGGTCAACGCGGCGTCGATGTCGTCGACTGGCATCACCAGCATGAGAGGGCCGAAGGGCTCCTCATTCATGGCGTCCATTTCAGGAGTCATGCCCGACAGGACGGTGGGCTGGAAGAAATAGCCGCGATTACCGATGCGCGACCCACCCGTTTCGATTCTGGCACCGCGCTGCACCGCGTCTGCCGCCAGTGCCTCGATCTTCGAGAGCTGGCCTGCGGTCGTGAGCGGGCCCATCTGCGTGTCCGCGTCCAGGCCATCGCCAACGCGCAGCTTGCCAGCGGCTTCGGTCACGCCTGCGACGAAATCGGCGTAGAGCGGCTTTTCCACCAGGAACCGGGTCGGCGACACGCATACTTGCCCGGCGTTGCGGAACTTGAATTCGGTAGCGAGGGGAACGACCGTCGAAAGGTCCGCGTCCCGCGCGACGATGACGGGATTGTGCCCGCCCAGTTCCATCGTGACCTTCTTAAGATGCTGTCCGGCCGCGCTCGCCAGCAGGCGGCCGACGCGGGTCGATCCCGTAAGCGTCACCTTGTGAATTTCCGGAGCCGCACAGAGCGTGGACGAGATCGCGGCAGGATCACCCCAGATCACGCTGATGGCCCGCGGCGGAAGACCCGCTGCCAACAGCGCCCGGCCGATCCGCCAGCCTGAGCCCGGCGTTTCCTCGGCGCATTTGAGCACGACGGAACATCCCGCCGCCAGCGCGGGCGCGACCTTCTGCATCACCGTCCAGGCCGGGAAATTCCAGGGCGTAAAGGCAGCAACAGGCCCCACAGGACGGCGCTCCACCGCCCAGCGCATGTCGCTGGCGCGGGTCGGGATCAGACGTCCATAGGCGCGGCGGCCTTCTTCCGCATACCAATCAAGCAGGTCTGCGGACGCCAGCCATTCACCGCGCGCCTGCGCCAGCGGTTTGCCGCCTTCACGTGTCATTTCAGCAGCGGCCTCATCGGCCTCGCCGCGCATCAGGTCAGCGGCGCGGCGCAGGACCTTGCTGCGTTCGAAGGGGGAGATGGCTGACCATTGGGCAAAGCCGTCCACCGACAGCCGCGCCGCCTCTGCCGCTTCCTCAGCGCCGCAGGATGGCAGTGTCGCGATCAGTTCTTCGGTGGCCGGGTTGACCAATTGTATCGTGCCGAGGGACCCCTGGCTGCGTTCCTGACCATCGATGATGGGGCGGGGCGTTGAATTGGTCATGCGCAGGGTCCTCCAGCTCTTGGATGCGCCGCAAAGCTCATGCCTTGACGATCAGCGGCGCATGGGTTGGCGGCCTCTTACCCTTCCTGATCAGCAGGGGAAAGGCCCGGCCGCCAGTGAACGGCGCGGTTCAGGCGCCCCGAATGAAATCAGCGGTCGGCGATGCGGCGGCAGCCAGCCTCAATTCACCCAACAAGCCCGCCCAATAGCTTTCCGACCCGTCAGCCAGACGCCAGCCATGCAGGCGGCGGGTGAGCAGTTGCAAGTCATATTCCTCGCTGATGCCGATTGCGCCATGAACGGCATGCGCAATTGCGGCAACCTGCCCCGCTGCCAGGCTGGCGCCATGCTTGGCGATCGCGGCGTCGGCAGGCTTCGGCTGAAGTCCCGAGCGCGCGCCGATCGCGGCGGCGATGCGGGCGGCGACGGCCTGTTCGGCCAGAACGGACAGTTGCTGCTGCACCGCCTGCTGCTTGCCGATTGGCTTGCCAAACTGCACCCGCTCATTGGCATAGGCGACGGTCATTTCCATGACCCGGCCAGCCGCGCCGGATATGAGCTGCGCCCGCAGCACCGCCGCAATGGGACGCAATGCCGCGCCGTTGAGCCCGGCCACATGAGCGTCGACGTCATGGGGGACGCCAGTCGCTTCGATCTTTGCCGCGATGAGCACCGGCGCGTCTGCTGTGCCGGAAAGGATGTGCGAGGCGACGGCGGCAAAGGGGACTGCCCCCGCACCGGTAGCGATCGCGATCGGACCTTCGGGCGCTTCAACGCCAGCGGCGGCGAGCAGCGCGCGGGCGATCATGGTATCGCCCACCGGCAACGGCACGGCATGACGGCCAAGCAGGGCGATCAAGGGCGCGGCGTCGTTCAATGAAAGCCCTGCCCCGCCAGACTCTTCGGCGACGAGCGCGTCGAGAAAGCCGGATTCGACAAAGGCATTCCACATCGCGCTGCTGTCGCCGCCCTGCTCGATCTCACGGATCGCGGCAGGAGTGCAGACATCCTCGATCAGGCGGGCGAAGGGATCAATCAGTTCGGACATGTCCATGAAGTGGCTCCCTTCAGCGCAGGCCAAGGCCGCGGGCGATGATGCCGCGCAGAATTTCGCGCGTGCCACCGCGCAGCGAGAAACTGGGCGCGATATGGGTGACGTAAAGCAAAGTGCGGTAGAGTTCGGGATCGACCGGCTCGTCGGGGTTGGCCGCCAGATCATCGCCGATCAGCTGCGGCACGGCCTGTTCGAAGCTGGTGCCGAGATCCTTCATCAGCGACGCTTCGACCACCGGGCTTTCACCCGCGACCAGCCGCGCGGTCACGGCCAGCGACATTTCACGCAGAACCGCCTGCTGCGCCATCAGTGAGCCGACGAGGCGCAGCGTGGCGCTGTCCTTGCGACCGACCGCTTCGAGATGGCGGACCCAGGCGTCGATCAGCACGACCGACGAATAGATGCGCTCTGGCCCGCTGCGTTCGAAGGCAAGTTCGGCGGTGACCTGCTTCCACCCCTGCCCTTCCGCGCCGATCAGCGCGTCGGGAGCGAGGCGGACGTCCTCGAAGAAGACTTCGGCGAAATGGGCGTCGCCGGTGAGATCGACGATCGGACGGATGCTGACGCCCGGCGCCTTCAGGTCGACGATCAGCTGCGACAGGCCCTGCTGCCGGTCGGCGCTGGTGCCCGATGTGCGGACCAGAGCGATCATGTAATCGCTGTGCATCGCGTTCGTGGTCCAGATCTTCTGGCCATTGAGCAGCCAGCCGCCGTCGGCCTGCTGCTCGGCGCGGCTGCGGACGCTGGCGAGGTCGGAGCCCGAGCCCGGTTCGCTCATGCCGATGCAGAAAAGCGCTTCGCCCTTCGAGATGCGGGGGAGGTAGAAGCGGCGCTGCGCCTCCGTGCCATAGTGCAGGATCAGCGGGCCGCTCTGGCGGTCGGCGATCCAGTGCCCGGCGACCGGGGCGCCTGCGGAAAGCAGTTCTTCCACCACGACGAAGCGGGTGAAGGGACCGCGGCCGACGCCGCCATATTCCTTGGGCAGCGAAAGGCCGAGATAACCGGCCTGCCCCAGCTTGCGGCTGAAGGCGGCGTCGAAGCCCTGCCAGGATCGGGCGCGGCGGTGAACCGGCAGTTCGGCGATCGCTTCCTGAATGAGCGCGCGGAGGGCTGGGCGGATTGCCTCATCCTCGGGCGGGAGGGCGGAAAGGGTCAGTGTTTCGAACAAGCCGGCCTCTTGAAACCGTGAAGGAATTGGCGATTAAATCGCGTTTTGTAAAATGATAGTCCAATATCGAATTGGGGTTATTCGATATTCAATGACTATCGGAAGCAATCGCGGCGAAATTTTTAGCGAGCGGGCTAGCTGCATCGCGGGGGAGCGCAACGCCGGTGAGGACAGGCACCTTTGTCGCCAAGCGGACGAGGCGGACGCCTTGCGGGACCGAGCCCGCGGCGCGCGACGGGACCAGCGCTACGCCAAGGCCGGAGCGGACGAGGGCAAGGACGGCGCTCAATTGCGCGGCTTCCTGCGCGACGATGGGCATGAATCCGGCCTTTTGACAGGCGGTCAGCGTGATAGAATGCAGCACGCTGATGCGGCTTTGGAGGATGAAGGGCTGCTCCGCCAAGTCGCCAAGCTCCACGCTTTGCGTACCGGCAAAGGGACTGCCCTCCGGCAAGGCGGCGTGCAGTTCGTCGGGGTCGATGACCTGCGTGTCGACAGCCGCGATCTGAAGCAGCGGCAAGCGCACAAGGCCGACGTCCAGCTCGGCGGCGGCAAGCTTTCGCGCGATTTCGGCGCTGGTCGCTTCCTCCAGCACCAGTTCGACGGCGGGATAGCGACGGCGATATTCGGCGATGAGGCGGGGGAGCAGTTCGAAGGTCGCCGACCCGACGAAGCCGACGCGCAACCGCCCCCGCTCCCCGGCCGCGCCTTCACGCGCCGCCTCCCGGAAACGATCCGCCTGCGCCAGCGTCGCCCGCGCCATGTCGAGCGAGGCGCGGCCCGCCGCCGTCAAGGAGACGCCACGCGCGCTGCGCACGAACAGGGCCGCGCCCAATTCCTCCTCCAGCTTGCGGATGGCGACGGTCAGCGGCGGCTGCGACATGTTGAGCCGCTCCGCCGCGCGGTGAAAATTGCCGGTTTCGGCAAGCATGACGAAATAGCGGAGCTGGCGCAGTTCCATGATAGCTTTCATATATCGAACGGTCGAAAATCAATATTAGCTTGAGAGTAAGCGAGCGCCTAGCGTCGCCGCGAACTTTTCATATCTGGATTGGGAGAGTCCCGCTTGGATCCGTTCCTTCTCGTCGAGCGCGACGGCCCCGTAGTCGTCGCCCGCTTCAACCGCCCCGATGAACGCAACACGATCACCGAGGTCGAGCAGAGCGAGGAGATCGTCGATTTCTGCCGCAGCATGGTGCGCGACACGTCAGTGCGCGCGATCGTCCTTACCGGCAATGGCAAGGCATTCAGCGCGGGCGGCAATGTCAAATATATGGCCGAGCGATCCGGCATGTTCGGCGGCACGCCTTATGAAATCCGCAACGCCTATCGCACCAGCGTGCAGATGATCGGACCGGCGATCCATGAGCTGGAAGTGCCTATCATCGCGGCGATCAACGGGCCCGCAATCGGCCTGGGCCTCGACATGGCGTGCATGTGCGACATTCGCCTGATGGCCGACAGCGCCGTGGTGGCGGAAAGCTATGTGAAGCTGGGCATCATTCCGGGCGGCGGCGGCGGCTGGCTGTTGCCGCGCCTGATCGGGCCGCAGCGCGCCAACCTGATGACGCTGACCGGCGACGCGATCAATGCGGCAACGGCGCTGGAATATGGGCTGGTCGCCGAAGTCCTGCCCGCCGACAAGTTGATGGATCGCGCGCTGGAACTGGCGGGCAAGATCGCCGCCAATCCGGGTCATGCGACGCGCATGGCAAAGCGGCTGATGCGCGAAGGCGCGGACATGAAGCTGCCGACGCTGCTGGAAATGGCGGCGGGCTATCAGTCGCTGGCTCATTATACCGAAGACCATCATGAAGCGATCGCCGCCTTCCTTGGCAAGCGCGCGCCGGAGTTCAAGAACAAGTGACCGAGCAAAAGACAGCCACTGGCCCCCTGGCGGGGATGAAGGTCCTGGACCTTTCGCGCGTGCTGGCGGGGCCCTGGACCACGCAGATATTGGGCGATCTGGGCGCGGACGTGATCAAGATCGAACAGCCCGGCCAGGGTGACGATACAAGGCGCTGGGGCCCTCCATTCCTGGACGATGGATCGAAGGACGCGGCCTATTATCTCTGCGCGAACCGCAACAAGCAGTCGGTCGCCATCAACCTGGCCGATCCGCGCGGCGCGGACCTGATCCGGCAGATCGCACTGGGCGCCGACATCGTCGTCGAGAATTTCCGCGTCGGCGGGCTCACCAAATATGGGCTGGATTATGCGTCGCTGTCGGCCATCAACCCGAAGCTCATCTATTGTTCGATCACCGGATTTGGTCAGGACGGGCCGTACAAGGATCGCGGCGGTTACGACTTCCTGATCCAGGGGATGAGCGGCCTGATGTCGATCACCGGCCGTCCCGATGACGAGGCAGGCGGCGGGCCGATGAAGGTCGGCATCCCGATCAGCGACCTTGTGACCGGTCTTTATTCAGCGATCTCGATCCTCGCCGCGCTCGCCCATCGCGACCGTACGGGCGAAGGGCAGCATATCGACATAGCGCTGCTCGACACGCAGGTGGCGCTGCTCGCCAATCAGGCGTCCAACTATATGAACGGGGGGATGATCCCCCGGCGGCTGGGCAATGAGCATCCCAATACCGTGCCCTATCAGGATTTTTCCTGCTCCGACGGGGACATATTGGTTGCGCTGGGCAATGACCGGCAGTTCCGCAGCTTCTGCGAACTGATCGGCCGCCCGGACCTGCCCGATGACCCGCGTTTCGTCGACAATGGCAACCGGTCGCCCAATCGAAAGGCATTGCAGGATGAGATGGGACCGGCCATCGCCAAGTGGAAATCGGACGACCTGATCGCCGCGATGGAAGCCGCGAAGCTGCCCGGCGGGCGCGTCAACGAAATCCCCGACATATTGGCGGACGAGCATATCGCCGCGCGTGGCGTCATCAAGGACATGGTCCGGTCGGACGGCACGCCGGTCAAGGTGCTGGGCTATCCGGGCCAGTTTTCAAAGACGCCCGCCGATTACCGCCGCGCCCCGCCCCGTTCGGGCGAGGACACGCGCGATGTGCTGAGCGATGTGCTGGGATTGTCCGAAGGGCAGATCGCGGCGCTTGTGGAAGCGGGGGTTATCGCCGAAAAGCTGCATTAAGTTTTTTCACGCGGAGGCGCGGAGGGGAAATCGAGGAAGCGAAGCTTATATCAGGCAGGCTTCCCCCCTGATGCCGAAGATTGAGAGCGCCTGCGGCGCCTTTATCATCCCTTCGCGTCTCTGCGTCTCCGCGTGAGTAAAATCGAGATTCATCATGGCCAAGCCAAGGGGCCAAATGTCGAGAGGAACTTAGAATGACCACCAAGATCGGCTTCATCGGACTGGGCGCCATGGGCCTGCCCATGTCATCGAACCTTCAGCGCAAGGGCTTTGACGTCACCGTCTATGACATTGACGATGCGAAGATGAATGAGGTGGCGGGACTGGGCGCGAAGAAAGCGGCCAATGTCGCCGAAGCCAGCCGGGGACAGGACATCGTCATTACCGTGCTGCCCGCCACGCAGCATGTGGAGGCAGTCGTGCTGGGCGAGGATGGCGTATTGGCCAACATCGACGCGGGCGCGCTGCTGATGGACCTGTCTACCATTGATGCCAAGGGCACTGACCGGGTCGCCGCCGCCTGCGCCGCGCAGGGCATCGGCTTTGTCGATGCGCCGATCGGCCGTCTGGCGCTCCACGCACAGCGGGGCGAATCCCTGTTCATGGTCGGCGCGAGCGACGAGGATTTCGCCCGCGTCGAACCCGCCCTGAAGGCGATGGGCACCGACATTTTCCGCTGTGGCGAACCTGGCATGGGCAGCCGCATGAAGGTGATCAACAATTTCATGCTGCTGTCCACCGCGCAGATCGTCGCGGAATCGCTGGCGCTGGGCACGAAGCTGGGTCTTGATATCCAGACGATGCACGATGTTACGGGCAACACCACCGCGCGCAACGGCCAGTTCCATGTGCTGATGGTGAACAAGGTGCTGAAGGGCGATGTGGAACCGGGCTTCACCATCGACCTGGCCTTCAAGGATCTTTCGCTGGCAATGAATGCAGCGGCGGAAAATCGCCTCGGCCTGCCCATGGGTGCGGCGGCCCATGCCGTGTTCGGCGGGGCGCGGGCGACTGACTATGCGACCAAGGACTATTCGGCACTGCTCGACTATGCCTGCCGCAATGCAGGCGTTGAAACCCCACGCATGGATTGACCCGGCAAGCCATGGGCGCGCCGCAACTGATCGCCACCTGCTGGACGACGGCAGGCGATGTCCGGCCCGACCGGCCGGACAATCTGGGCCGCTTTCCGCTGGATCAGCGGATCGAGGCGGCGGCGCGAGCGGGCTATGCGGGAACAGGGTTCTGGCTGGGCGACCTCCTCGCCTGGGAAGAGAGTGGGCGGGATTATGGCTCGCTGAAGCGCCTGCTGGACGATGCGGGGCAGCGGATCGTCGAGCTGGAGTTTCTGGCCGACTGGTTCGCGACAGGGGAGCGGCGGAGCCGGTCGGACGCGGCTCGGGCGGAGCTGTTCCGCGCCGCCGATGCTTTGGGCGCGCGTCATATCAAGGTGATGCCGCCTTTCCTGCCGGGCGATCCGGCGGGGGATGATCTGGCGGGCGAGTTCGCCGCGCTTTGTGCGCAGGCGGAGGAGCATGGGCTGCTGATCGGGCTGGAGATGCTGCCCTTTTCAATGCTGCCGAACCTTGCTTCCGCGCTGGAGATGGTCGCCGCGGCGGATGCGCGCAATGGCGGGCTGCTGGTCGATATCTGGCATGTGATGCGGTCGGGCGGCACGATGGAAGAGGTGGCGCAGCTTCCGCCACGCTTCGTCATCGCGGCTGAACTGTGCGACGCAATGACTGCGATGCAGGGCGAGATCACCGAAGACACGATGCGCCATCGCAAGCTGTGCGGCGAGGGAGAGTTCGACGTACCGGGCTTCATCCGCGCGATGAGCCGGGCAGGCTATGATGGGCCCTATGGCGTGGAAATCCTGTCGGACGATTTCCGCCAGCTGCCGCTGCGCCAAGCCGCCCTGCGCAGTTTCGAGAGCAGCGCGGCGCAGTTCTAGCCGCTGATTGTTCTGCGCGCATCCACGATTGCACAGAAAGGCATTTCCGTCGCATCCACCCTGTCATAGGAGCGGATGAGACGGGACGAAGCCGTCGAGCATGAGGTGGCGCTTTTCATGGCTGTGACGATCTTGGGCGCTCTGGTCCCGGTCTTCGGGCTGATCCTGATCGGCTATGTGTGCGGGCGCTATGACATATTGGGCGACCGCGCGTTCGAAGTGCTGAACCGCTTCGTCATCGCCATCACCCTGCCGATCCTCACCTTTCGTTCGATCGCGCATATGGACCCGCGCAACCTGGCGGTGCCGGGCATGTTCATCGCGGTCACGCTGGGCGCGCTGATCACCTATGCGCTGGCCTTTGCCATTGCCCGGCGGTTCGGGCGGTCGGGGGCGAACGCGAATATCGCGGCTTTGTGCGCCTGTTTCAGCAATACGGGCTTCATCGGCCTGCCGGTGGCGACGCTGGCCTGGGGGCCGGAAGCGGTGGCGCCGGTGTCCGTGACGATGCTGATCTATTCGGCGATCGTGTTCACCGTCGGGCTGGTCATGAGCGAAGTAACCGCGAGCCATGGCCATGGGGTGGGCACCGGATTGAAGCTGGCGGCGCGGTCGACGGTGCGCAATCCATTGATCTTCATGGCGGTGCTGGGGTGCGTCTGGTCGGTCCTGCGCCTGCCGCTGACCGGGCCAGCCGACATATTGATGCAGACGCTGGCGCTGGCGACAGCGCCCTGTGCGCTGACGGCGATCGGCATCTTCATCGCGCTGCCCCGGCAAAGCGCCACGCCCGGACCGATCGGCCGTGTCGTCGCGCTGAAGCTGCTGGCCCAGCCGCTGATCACGGCCGGGCTGCTGTGGATGCTGCCGCCGATCCCGCCGCTCTGGGCGAAGGTCGCGATCCTGATGGCAGCGATGCCGTGCGGCGCGTCGAGCTTCGTGCTGGCGGGCAAGGCGGGGCGATGGGCGATGGAATTGAGCGCTTGGGCGGTCATGCTGACGACGACGATGGCGTCGATCACGCTGATCGGGATGCTGTGGTGGCTCGGGGCTTGAGGCCTCAGAGATCTTCGGTGACGCGCGCCATTTGCAGCGGGCGGACGAGCAGGAATAGGGCGCACCAATCGCCTGTGTCCGCGGCGGCTTCGCGCTCCTGCCGGGCGATCAGATAGACGTCGTCGCGCAGCCGCTCGAACAGGGCCTGCACCCGATCGCGGCCGTTGGGGCCAAGCCAGAGCATGTCGGAGACATAGCGCGCGTCCCCTTCCAGGAGCGAGGGGCCGAGGAAGAAATGCTTCACCACGCGGTTGAAGGCCTGGTCGAGCGGGCCGTCGGGTCGCCAGCGGACGGCGCGGCTGGTGAGAGGGCGCAGGCGGCCGCCGGGCAGGCTGTCGACGAGGCCGAGCCGCCGGAGCCGCTCGATTGCTTCGTTCAGGGCCGCTTCATCGATGCCGAGCGTCGCCTGGCACTCCGCCCGCTGCGCGCCGTTCAGCACCAGGAAGAAGAGCAGCGCCAGGCTGCGGTCGGCGGCCAGAACCCGTTCCTGCGCCAGCGTGAAGCGGTCCGCGCCGCCATCCGCCGACCGGGCAAGCAGGTCGCGCACGTCGATGCCGATGGCGAGGCAGAGACGGTCGAGATTGTCGAGCGTCAGCCCCCTACCCCGCAGCCAGCGCCACAGGGTCGGCTCCGCGATTTCCAAGCGGGCAGCGAGGTCCGCTACCCTTATGCCCTGCACACGCAGTTCGTGGCGGAGCTGCGCCAATATGGCGGCGACGCCGGGGCTTTCCTTTTGAGGCATATATCGGTCCCGATCATTTAATGATCGTCGAAGATTACAATATGATCGGATATCGCAAGCGCAAATTGATCTGGGGGCGTCCTTATTTCACTATGCGCGCAGAACAAGAGAGAGGATGGACGGATGGCGACCACGGCCGACTATGGCCTCGGCGAATTCACTTTTCCCCGTGGCTGGTTCATGATCGCGCGAGCGGAGGATGCGGTATCAGCGCCGACGGCGCTGCGCATGTTCGGGCGCGACCTGGTGCTGTATCGCGGCGAAAGTGGCCGGGCGGCCCTGCTCGATGCCTATTGCCCGCATATGGGCGCGCATCTGGCCGCCGAGCAAAGTTCAGGCGCGGGCGCGCGGCGTATCGAGGGAGACTCGATCCGCTGCCCCTATCATGCCTGGCGCTTCGGACCGGACGGCATTTGCAACAATGTGCCCTATTTCGACGGGCCGCTGCCCCCGGCGGCGCGGGTGCGCGCCTTTCCGGTGGAGGAGCGGTTCGGATGCCTGTTCGCCTGGCATGATCCCGAGCAGATGGAGCCCGACTATCCATTGCCGGACCTGCCGGAATGGGAGGATGCCGCCTGGGTACGGTGCATCTATGACGATCTGGGGCAGATCCCGGTCCACCCGCAGGAGATTATCGACAATCTGGTCGATGCGCGGCATTTCGGCCCGGTGCATGGGCAGCGGCTGGCCTATTTCAACTCGCGCTTCGACGGCGTCACCGGACGGCAGTTGTCCGGCGGGGGTCATGAGACGATGACCAGCGAGGGCGGGGTGCTGGACGTTGACGCTTATTATACTGGGCCCGGCATACTGATCGCCCGCTTTTCGGGCGAGACGGACGCGGTGCAGATCGTGCTGCATACGCCGGTCGAGGATGGCGTGACCCATGTGTGGCATGGCATCATTACGCGGGGACGGCAGGTGCCGCCATCCGCAGAGGATGTCGAACTGCATCGCCAATATCAGCAGCTGGGCCTTTCCGCATTCTCGCAGGATTTCGAGATTTGGCGGACGAAGGCACCAGCGCTGCAGATATTGCGACTGCCGACCGATGGGCCGTTCCACCGCAATCGCGCATGGTATCGGCAATTTTACAATCCGCGCGCGCAGGCGGCGGGCCATCAGGGCCGCGCCAATGGCGACCATGCCACCAAGGGGCTGGATCAGGCGCCGACCGCCGCAGCGGCCGAATGACATTCAAACAGAAGAGGATAGAACAGGAATGAACAGGGATTTCCCGGAAGGCGCAGCGATCATCTTTGGCGGCAGCGGCGGGATCGGCAAGGGCGTGGCGGTCGAGTTCGCCAAGTCGGGCACGGACGTCGCCATCTGCTATCGCAGCAAGAAGGACGTGGCGGAGGCGACGGCGCAGGCCATCGAGGCGCTGGGCGTCAAGGCCAGCCTGCATCAGGTCGATGTGCGGGATCGCGCTTCGGTAGACGCGGTCGTCGCTTCGGCCACCGCCGCGCATGGCCGCGTCCATAGCGTCGTCTGGGGCGCGGGTCCGCTGGTGCCGCAGGTCGCGATCGCCGAATGGAGCGACGAACAGTTCCGCCAGGCGATGGAGGTCGAGGTGTTCGGCTTCTACAATGCCGCCCGTTCCTTCATCCCGCACATGCGCGAAAAGGGCGGCGGATCATTCGTCCATCTGGGATCGGCGGGACATGACTGGTGGCCCAAGCTGGATGGCCTGTCGGTCGCGCCCAAGGCAGCCAACGAAGCGCTGATCAAGGGCATTGCCAAGGAAGAAGGCAAGCATGAGATCCGCGCCAATTCGGTGCTGGTGGGCGTCATCGACGCGGGCATGTTCCATGAACTCACCGCGCAGGGCGTGTTCGATGATTATTGGGTCGCCGAAACCAAGAAGCTGCTGTGCCTGAAGCGTTGGGGCCAGTCGGAGGATATCGGCCAGGCGGCGGTATTCTTTGCGTCCGAACGGGCTCGTTATGTGACGGGTCAGGTGATTTCGGTGTCGGGTGGTTTTGGGGTCTGACGCGATTGGAGGGGGAGAGGCTTTCCGGTCTCTCCTCCGATCGGGCTACGCTTAGGTCTGGATCGCGGCCCGTTCGGGCTGCACCTTCAATCTACCAGAGAATGAGAAGTAGAGCCGTTGGCTACACCGCTTTTCCGGCCGACAGGCTCAGGGCGAACGGTTCCAGGGATGGTGACGATATGAGGCCAAGCTAAACGGGCGCTCATCATGCTTAACGCCCCGCTGACGATGCCCCTTCATGGTCTGGAAGAGATGATCCGATAGCCGCAGGATGGGACATCGGAGATTTGCGTGGTCAGCATCAATTCAAACGCCAACGCCATTGCCAACTGGAACAGCAAGAATTCCACCGGCACGACGAGCACTTCAGGCTCGACAACCGCTACGGAGCCGTCTGCAACTCCGGCGCCGAGCGAACCGGCCAGCAGCAGCGTAGCGCCGTCATCGCCGTCACCGATCATAACGGCATCGGTTGAACCAGCTTTAGTCTATTCGCCACCCGCGCGTACCGAGATCGGCCAGGCGCCTGTATCATCGCGGTCGCTGGATAGCCTGCTGTCGGATGCGGGCTTCTTTTCGCGCAGCGCAGCGGCGGACAGGTCCGGCAGTGCCGCCGTCGAGCAGGTCGCCGCCAGCGTCATGCCGGCTGCGCTGAGCCAAGCGGAAGTCATCGCGCGCGCTGCTTATGCCATCGTTGCGGATGCCAATAGCGACAGCGCCACTTCTTCACTTATCAAGCAGTTTGGATAGGGGACGATCGGAGCGGCGAAGCCAACCGCTCTATTTCCCTCAGAAAAATGGAGGGCTTCGACAAGCTCAGCCCGAACGGGTGAAGAGAATGTCCTGCTTCAGGTCCGCCGCAGGACATGCTCGACGCTGTCGTCCGCCGTTCCCGCCTTGCCTTCGTCGCAGCCGACTTCCTTTTCCAGTGCAGCGCGGATCTGTTCCACCTCCCCCGCGCTGCGATGCTCTATGCCGATAAATTGTTCGCGCGCGGAATCGAGGGCGCGGATCACTTCATCGAGCTTCGCCTGCATGGCGGCGGCGTCGCGGTTCTGGCTGTTCTGGATCAGGAAGACCATGAGGAAGGTGACGATGGTCGTGCCGGTGTTGATCACCAGTTGCCAGGTATCGGAATAGCCGAACAGCGGCCCGGACACGCCCCAGACCAGGATAAGTCCAAAGGCGAGGACGAAGCTGAGCGGCTGTCCGGCGGCGGAGGCGATCCGGGTCGCCAAGGCGGTGAAGATGCGGTCCATATGTTTCTCTACGCTGTTGCCTCTGGTCGTTGGGAACCAGTAACAATTAGAAACATTCAACCAGGCGAAATGATCAAAAGCGCTGCGATAAAAGCCGCCGGATATGCGATATCTACCATCAGCGTCCTTCTGCTGGGCTTCGTATCATGGCGCAGCGCCAGCCGGGACCCGCTGCTGTCGCTATGCTTAGTCATCGGCATGGCGACGTCTATCGCGGGAATGGGGCTGCGATGCCTGTCCTACCGGGTGGAAGAAGACGAGCAGCCATCCGCCGATAGATATGTCCTTAACCTTTGAAGACTAATGCAGGTTAGGCAAGCGGCCGGAATTCGCGCCCTTCCCTTAATCATCTGTTTCACAATTTGCCTTAAATCCTCGACCCGAAAGGGTGAGCATGCCGCGCATTGGTCACAGGATGCTGGGTGGAAAGGGACGGCCATGGTTATGGCTGTTGGCCGCTGCATCCATCGCAATCGGCGTGGGCATCCTGATCCATCCAGCCGCAGCCGCCCTTCTTCTTCCGCTGCTGCTCGCCATCACGCTGCTGCATGCGAGCGCGGAGACATATTGGCTGATGCGCCTGCGCAAGGCGTTCGGCATCAAGGGCAGCTATCCGCTTGCCCGCGGCATATATGCAGAAGCGCTGAAGCTCATCGAGGCAAACCGTTCCATGGCGCAGCGTTTCGTGCAGCGTCATGGCGTATCGGGCCTTCCCACCCGCGAAAAGCTGATCCAGGCGATGGCCGAGGGGCCGGGCGTGCTGGGCATGATCGAATTTGCCGACTTCGACCGGCTGAGCGCCATCGATCCGGAAAGGGCGGACCATGTTCTCGCCGAAATCGCGAGGCGCATCAGCCGCATGGCCGGACCGTCACGCATGGCCGCCCATGTGGACCGGGCGCATTTCGCGCTCTGGTTCGCGGGCAGCAGCGAAGACGAGGCGGCCCCGGCGTTGCAGGCGATCGCCTACGCGTTGCAGGACCGGATGCTGATCGATGGCGAGGAGCTGCTGCCGGTCATACGCCTGGGCCATGTGGCATGCGATCCGGACATCGCCCCAGCGGCGAAGTTGATTTCCCGCGCTTTTTCCCTGCTGGCGAGCCGTCATGGCATGGCGTCTGGTCCTGTCGATCAGGCGTCGAAGGCCGTCAGCTGCGATTTCGCGCTGGAACAGGATCTGCGTCGCGCCATCACGGCTGGCGAATTCGAAACATGGTTCCAGCCCTTCCTGGACGCGCGGACCCAATCGGTTTGCGGCGCCGAGGCGCTGATCCGCTGGCGGCACCCGGTTCGGGGGCTGGTTGGCCCGGCCGAGTTCATCCCCTTGGCCGAAGCTGCGGGCCTGGCGGCGGAGCTTGGCACATGGGTGCTGGACGCCGCCTGCCGCGCGGCGGGGAACTGGACCGCGATGGGGCTGCCGGGCGTCAAGGTCGCCGTCAACGTGTCGGGCCATCAGCTGGAACGCGAGGGCTTCGACAATCTGGTGGAGCGCACGCTGGGCCGTCATGGCCTGTCCGCCCGCCTGCTGGAACTGGAGCTGACAGAGAGTATCGCCATGGCCGATTCCCGCACGGCTGCCCAGCTGTTCGAACGCATCCGCGCGTCGGGGGCTGCGATTTCGATCGACGATTTCGGCACCGGCTTCTCCAGTCTCAGCTCTTTGAAGAAGCTGTCCTTCGACAAGCTGAAGATCGACCGCGAGTTCGTAACGGACGTCGACAGCCGCCGCGATTGCCAGGCGATCTGCCAGTCGATCATCGCCTTGGCGCGCGGCCTTGGCATCAGCGTGCTTGCCGAGGGCGTAGAGAGGCCGGAGGAGATGCTGTGGCTGCGCCGTCATGGCTGCAACCTGTTCCAAGGCTTCTACTTCGCGCGGCCCATGCCGGAGGCCGATTTCCTGGCCTTCGCGCGCAGCGGCCAGACCATCACAAGCCTGTTCACCACCCACGCCCGGCCCTCCCCGGCCGAACCCAATAGCTACGCAAGGACCGCCTGAATGAGGATTAATGCGCCTAAATTGCTGCTTGCCATCGTGGCGGCCGGCCTTGCCGGATGCGCCGCGAAGCCGGGTGGCGAGAGCGTGCGCGCGCCCATGGTGCAGCAGGTCAGCAACGCGCAGGAGGTGGAGGATGTCGTGTCCCTGCTGAACAATGGCGATGAGAAAGCCGCGCGCAAGAAGCTGGACGCCATGCTGAAGCGCGATCCTGCGGACACGGCCTCCGCCAGGCTGATGGAAAGCATCACGGCCGATCCGGTCGCGGCATTGGGCAGCACCGCATTCTCCTACCGCGTCGAGGCTGGCGACACGATGCAGGGCATTGCGCAGCGGTTCCTGGGCGACGCCAGGAAATTCTACCTGCTTAGCCGCTACAACGATCTGGCGGTGCCCGCTTCACTGAAGCCGGGTCAGTTGATCAGGGTGCCGGGGATACGGCCGAAGGAAACGCCTGCCCCGGCGCCCGCCCGTCCGCGTGCCGCTCCTGCCCCTGCCGCCAAGGCCGCGCCCGCTCCGCC
>NZ_OBMU01000002.1:71486-143617 GCF_900218065.1 Novosphingobium sp. Chol11
GCGCCCGCTCCGCCGGCGCCTGCCGCTACGCCGCGCACAGCCGACCCGCGCCGCGCCGCCCAGTTGCGATCGGCAGGGCTCACCGCGCTGAACAAGGGGCAGATCGGCACTGCGGTCGGACTGCTGAACCAGGCGCTGCGCCTGGACCCCGGCAATGCGCTGATCAAGCGTGACCTAGATCGCGCGCGGCGGCTGCAGGCAACGGTAAAGGCACGGCGATGACCTGGGTTGGACGCTACCGGATCGATGAGCTGATCGGCGAGGGAGCGATGGCGCATGTCCATCGCGCGCATGACCCGAGTATCGACCGGCCCATCGCGATCAAGCTGCTGAAGCCGGAATTTCGCGCGGACAGCGAGATTACGCGCCGGTTCCTGAGCGAATCCCGCGCCGCCGGGATGCTGAGCCACGCCAATATCGTCACCATCTACGATGTGGGCGAGGCCGATGGCACGCCCTATATCGCGATGGAATATATCGACGGCTGCCCGCTCGATGAAATGCTCGCGGCGCAGGGGCGGATGACGGCGGACAAGGCCGCCCTGCTGGGCGCGCAGATCGCGAGCGCGCTTGCCTATGCCCATGCCCAGGGCGTGGTTCATCGCGACATCAAGCCGTCCAATATCCTGGTCTGCGGCAGTGGCCGAACCGCCAAGCTGCTCGACTTCGGCATCGCCCGGATCGACGGCCGCGACACATCGTCGGCCCAAAGGCAGGCCGCGCGCACCCAGGCGGGGGCCGTGCTGGGCACGCCGCGCTACATGAGTCCGGAACAGGCGCTGGGCATGCCGGTCGACGCGCGATCCGACCTGTTTTCGCTGGGCGTCGTCCTGTATGAAATGGTGACGGGCAGGGTCGCCTTCACGGGCGCCGGGCTTGCCACCCTCGCCATCCAGATCGCGCAGGAACAGCCGCTGGAAATCGCGCGGCACGTGCCCGATTGCCCGAAGGGGCTGCGGTTCCTCATCACCAAATTGCTGGCGAAGAAGCCCGACCAGCGCTTCGCCGATGCCGGAGAGGTGGCAGACGCCCTGCGCCGCGAATATGACGCGGCGACAGGCGAGATGGACCAGCGGCAGGAAGGATGGGTCCAGCGCTACCGGATGCCGTTGCTGCTGGCCGCATCGGTGCTGCTGGCGCTCGGCAGCGGGATCAACTTCGTGGTGCAGCGGGAAAAGGCGGTCATGCAGGACATGGCGCTGGCTTCCGGTTCCTCCATCGCATCCTTCGTCGCCCGCAATGCGGCGCTGCATGTGGCGGAGAATGCGGGCCGCCCGGCGACCGAACAGGATTGGGCGCCGTTGCAAGCCTTTGCAGTCGCCGCCGCGAGTGATCCGAGCCTGCGCAAGCTCGTCATCGCGGACGAGCATGACATCATCCGCGCGGCCAGCAACCCGCGGCTGCTCGGCACCCGATACCGGCCGGGAGCAGCGGCGGACGAAATGCCCCTCCCCCGAACCGCAGGATCGGCGGTCACGCTGACAGACGGCGGCATGCGCTTCGTGCAGCCGGTCCGCTATGCAGGCGTGCCGTTCGGCAAGGTCGATGTGGTGATGGAGCGCGGGCAGCTGGACCGGGCGCAACGCACCGCCAGCCTGCTCTTCGCGGGGTTTGCGATCTTCGTGACGCTGGTACTTGGCCTATGCACCGCCGCGAGCGTGCGCATATGGAGCCGCCCGCTCCGCCGCCTGAAACGGGCGATGGAAGATGTGACGGCAGGCAACCTCTCCTTCCGCATTTCGCACCGGCGCAAGGATGAGATAGGCGACCTGTTCGACACCATGAACCGCATGGTCGCATCCATGGCCGACCGGCAGGAATATGTCGCCACGGCCCTGGCGGACGCGGAACGGGCGATGTTGATGACGCGGATCGATCCTGCGGCGTCGGCCGATGCAGCGCCACGCAAGGGAGCCGCCTGATGTACATATTCCGCCTGTTCAACAAGGATGATGCGTTGACGCCGGTCGATGCCCGCTTCCTGGCGGAGGGGGTGCTGACCGTGGGACGCGATCCTGCGTCGGATTGGGTGATGATCGATCCGGATCGGGAGATTTCCCGGTCGCACCTCAGCATGCGGGTCGAAAATGGGCAGTTGCTGCTCCATTGTACCGGCGCAAACGGGGTTTTCGACGCAGCGACGGAGGAACGGCTGCCGATCGGCGAGGATATTGCGCTGAACCTTCCCCAATCCATCCTGCTTGGCCGCTACCGCCTGGCGGCCGATCATGCGCCACAGGCGTCGGCGGGCGGATCGCCGGAAAATGGCACGCTGCTCATGATGCCACCGCTTGGCCACCGTATCGATGTGCCGAGCGACTGGACGGATGGACCCAGCGTCCCGCCGATCACCGCCGGCACGATGTTCGATGCCTTTTGCGAAGGGGCAGGGATCGACGCGGCGCAGTTCGGTGCGGAGGACCCGGCGGAAATCCTGCGGCGCGCAGGCGCGGTCTATCGCCAGATGGTTCTGGGTGTCGGCGACCTTCTGGCCGAGCGGGACCGGGTGCGGGGACAATATCAGCTGGCCCAGACGATCATCACCAGCGCGGACAACAACCCGTTCAAATGGGCGCCGACCCAGCGGCTCGCCATCGACCTGCTGCTGGCGAGCGAAGGGAGCTTCCTGTCCGGTCCGGACGCTCTGAACGCGTCGTTCCGGGACATAAAGAAGCATCTGGTGGCGACATTCCACGGCTTTCAACAGAGCCTCGCCGCTGCCGTCGACAGCTTCGATCCACAAGCGATCGCCGCCGCTACGGAGGGGCAGGGATCGCTGCTCAAGAGCCGGGCGGCGGTCTGTTGGGAGGAAGCGTCCAGGCGCCACGCGGCGCTGGCAGCGGAGCTGGAGGGCGAGGCAGGGACGCTCAACGACGCCTTCGTTACGGCCTATGGCGAGGTCAGCGCCCAGCAGGAAGAGGAAGGCCGATGAGCGCGCTGCGCATCGCTTGCGATGATCCGGCGGATGGCGCGCCCCATTGCTCCGCCGCCCGTACGCATGTCGGCAAGGTCCGGTTGCTGAACGAAGACCGCTATCTGGAAGCGCCCGAACATAGGCTCTGGGCAGTGGCGGACGGCATGGGCGGGCATGATGCCGGTGATGTGGCGGCGACCATGACCGTGCGCGCTCTCGCGGCCCTGTGCGAGGATGCGGCACCGATCGACGCCCCTGCCATCGCCCGGACATTGCAGGCGACCAACGGGGCGATCCATGCGCATTTGACCGAGCGAGGACAGCGGGGCGGATGTACTGTCGCGGGGCTGTGGCTCGATCAGGATCAAGCCCATGTCTTCTGGGCGGGCGACAGCCGGGTCTATCGTTTCCGTGCGCAGCAACTCCAGCGGCTGAGCCACGATCATAGCGTGGTGCAGCAGTTGCTGGACGCAGGCGTGCTGAGCTCAAACCAAGCGGCGCATCATCCGCAGGCCAATGTGATCACCCGCGCGCTGGGCGTCGATCATCAGGTCGAGATCGATTTCTGCACTGTGGACCTTGCCGAGGACGACCGCTTCCTGCTCTGTTCCGATGGCATCACGGCGGAGCTCGATGATGCGCAGATCGCCGGATATATGGGCGAAGAGCGGGGCGAGATCATGAACGCGATCATGGCCGCCGCGCTTGCATCAGGCGGCCGTGACAATCTGACGCTGATCATGGTGGGATAGGGCACGACGAGGTTTGATTGATCGTCACCCCGGATCTGATCCGGGGTCTCGCTTCTTGCCTGAGGCTGCTGAAACAGCGGGACCCCGGGTCAAGCCCGGGGTGACCGAAAGGAGCCTCTGCGGTGCGTTCGTGTAAGACGATCACGCTCTGGAGGGAGCAGCCCGCGACGAAGCGCGGCCTGCTCCCCTTAAGCTATGTCAGAGTTCGACCACCGACAGGATGTGGCTGTCATAACCGGGCCACACATAGTCGAATTCGAGGATCAGCGTGTCGCCGATCTGACCGCTCGACAACAGGTCGGTTTCGACGAACAGCTGCAGGCCGTTGCGGCCATAGGCGTAACGGGTGACGTTGCCGAAGGCGGGGGACGCGTCCAGAAGCGCGTCGATCTGCTCATTGCCCTGGCGCGGACGGTTGACGGTGACCTTCAGGCGGCCCTTTAGGTCGGGATCATTTTCGTTCGCATCCATGAAGTCGAGCGTCATCTTCTCGATCGCTTCGAACGAGTCCACCAGCGTCCCGACGTGGAAGGTATATTCAGGATCAGCGTCGACAGCAGCGCGCAGGGCCTTGACCGCCTCATGCTCCTTGTCCGTGCCATAGCCGAGCGCTTCGCGCGCAGCCTTGTTCACCGCCGCCTGCGCCGCGGGAAGAGCGGAAAGATAAACGATGCCGTCGCCCCGGCTGCGGTTGCTGTCATGGACCACGAAGCGATAGAAATTGCCCTGGGGGAAAGGCAGCATCTGCGTTTCGACGAACCCTGCCAGCTTCAGCAGCTTGGCCGCTGCCGGGCCGTCTTCGCTATTGGGATAGAATAGGGCGACATGCCCCATCGACCGCATGTAATCCTGAGCATCTACTGCCAAAGTCGCCATGTTCATGCCTCCTGCTCCGGTCGCTTGACGCAACCGCTATCCCGGTAAAATCAAAAGGACCGGGCCGTTATGATCAACGGCCCGACCATAGGCCAGCCTTTCCGGCGGCGCTGGATATTTCGACCTTATGCCGCCTGCGTGGAACTGCGCTTGTCGAGTGTGACATGCATGCCGTTGGTGCGCTTGTGCAGGTCGGGGGTCTTGTCGCGGGGATTGTAGAACTGCTTGTACCAGGTCCGCACCTTGCCATAGGGGCCGTCATTGGGGATGACGAGCGGGTTCAAACAAGCTTTCTTGTTCTGCCAGATCTCGACATCCTGGGCAAAGGCAAGGCGGCTGCCTTCCTGATATTCGAGGGCTGCGGCGCGCAGCTCGTCGGTGACGGGCGCGGAGCCGTCATTCACCTGCACCATCAGGCCATGCCAGACGCGGATCTTGCCATCCTCGATCGGCGTGTGGGTGATGAGGATGAAGCTGTCGAACGTCCCTTCCATCTCCGACTGGAGGATCGAGGGACCGGTGTACCAGGTGTCGAGCGTCAGCACGTCTTCCGGGTTGAGCGTCAGCGTGCGGTGTCCGGCGGCATAATATTGATGGACGATGTGATCCTTGAACTCATTGGCGAAGTAGACGAAGTCCTTGGCGCCATGGATCGGGATGAAGTGGCCGAAGTCGGCCATGTTATCCACGACCTCGATCGGGTGGATGTCGAGGTCGCCCATGAAGTCGATCTTCCAGTTGACCCAGCCGGGCGCATCATAATGGCCGCCGAAATCGGGCAGGTCGAAATTGGGTTCGAGCGCTTCGGGATCATGCCAGATCCAGATCGTGCCCGCGCGTTCCACCACAGGGAAGGTCTTGAGCTTCGCCGCCTTGGGCACGAAGTCGGAATAGGGAATGTTCTTGCACGCGCCGTCAGGGCCGAACTGCCAGCCATGGAAGGGGCAGCGGATCGAATCGCCCACCACCTGCTCGCCGTCGCGCACGATGTAGCTGGTCGTGTTCTTCGCCAGATGCGCGCCCATGTGCGGGCAATAAGCCTCCGTCACATAGACCTGCCCGCTCTCGCCACGGTACATCACCATGTCCTGGCCAAGATAGCGCATCGCCTTGGGGCTGCTCGTCGCCTCGGCGCTTTCACCCACCATGAACCAGCCACGTGGAAAGGTGAATTCTCCCAGACGATAGTCCGACGATGTCGCCATTGCTTGATCCTCTCACTCGCTACCTGGCGTAGCAGGACGGGCCGGTCGCCCATATGAACCATATGGCGATCAACCCAGCCGATTTAACTGATGCCATATAATTTACGCAAAGCCGTTCGGCCGTGCAAGTTACTTATCGCCAATAAGCTTGAACCAGCCCTTAATGCTGCGCAATGAACAAGCCCATGCGCGTCCACGTCCGGGATTTGCGTGCACGCAAATCTCCGCCCGGCGCCTTGGTCATGCCAAGGCGCGCGCGGCCAATATGGCTTCTCGCACATGCGCGAACAAGAGGTCGAGATCGGCGTCGCTGGCGATGGTGAGATCCAGCACGACGCCGCCCTTGGTTACGCGTGCCCGGCCTATGCGGTCGTCGCCAGCCATGATCTCCATGTCGCTGCTTTCCCTGGGCCGCCGCGCCGCCGCCTGACGCAGCCGGGACAGGACCGTCGCGGACGCCAACATCGCCCCGTTGCCAGCTGCGCGCGCCTGCTGCTCCTGCGCGATGATCCGCGCTTCGGCGATCAGGTCGGCCCTTTGCTCATGCCTTCGCAAGAGCGGCGTCAGCAGTTCGGAATAGCGAACCTTCAACTCCTCCTTCGTGGCGAAGGCCTGGATCACCTCTTCGGGCAGTTGGGCAAGGGCAAGAAGGCGGCTGAGCTGGCTGTTCGACAGGCCTAGCGCCTCGGCCATGCGCGACTGGACACCGCCATAGAAGCGGTCGACCGCCTGCTGATAGCTGCGCGCCCGGTCCAGTTCGCAAATATCGGCGCGTTCCCGATTTTCTATGTCGGCGAGACGGAAGGCTTCCTCGTCCGACAATTCGACGACCAGCGCGTTGAGGCGCAGTTCCGGGCGACCATTATGGTTCAGCCAATCAATGGCGAAGCGCCGCCTGCTGCCGACCAGCAGCTGATAGGGTTGTTCCGACGCCTGCGGGTTCAGCCGCACGAGCACAGGGATGCGGTTGCCGCCTTCGGCCGCGATCGATTCGATCAGCGACCGGCAACTGTCGGGGTTGAGGCCCGGCTGATCCCGGGGGTTGCCATCCCACACCACGCAGTCGGCGGGGCGGATGAGCATCGGCGCGCGGCTGTCTATCCTGTCCCCGGCAAAGCTGGTCAAGCGATCATCCAGGCGGCTGAGCGCTTCCAGTTCGGCGGCCGGACGGGCTGCACCATTGTCGCGGGACAGCGTCGCCATGATGTCGCGTATCAATCCCGCCATGCGGCCTTTCCTCCATTGCTGGCGATTGTCTAGCGGCGTTTCGGCTGCCTGGCTCATCAGACCGAATCCGAAATGGTGGAAGTGGCGCGCGTTGCGTGCACGCAAAGAAGACTCTGCGCCACGTGGCGCGCCGGTTTTTCGCTGAACTGGCGATGATGCAGGGCGCTGGTGAAAGTGCTCAGCGACGTGACGCGATCTCCCTTCGTCCAGCCGCGCCGTGCGCTTGGGCGGCCGAGGTGCGAGCCGGTCACCCACTCCGCCCCTTCTTCAGCGGCGATATGGAGGTGCCATGGCGAGTCCACGCCATCGACGATCACGGTGGAACTCATGGTGCGGGCCAGGCCGAGAAGATGGCCGACGCGCAGCCGGTTGCGTTCCGATTCATAAGCCGTGCGCATGAAGGGGCTGTCCAGCTTCACGACATCGGGCGAAAGGGCCATCAACTGCCCGATGGAAGCTTGGCCGGAGCCGAAGCGGGCGACCGAAATCCGCACGCCCAGACCGCGCAAGGTCCGGACGAAGGCGAGCGCGTCGCGAAAACAGGCGATGCCGCTATTGTCGCCAATCTCGATCACCAAGCGGCGTGCAAGGCTGGGATCCCCTCTCAAACGGTCGATCAGGTCCGTCCAGCCTGCACCCTGGCCATGCACGTTGCTCGACAGGCTGTGCGGGGAGACGGCGACCGACAAGCAGGCGACCGGGTCCGCCTCCAGTTCACGGATCACGTCGCGTACCAGCAAGCGATCGAGCAGATGGGGCAGGCCGAGGCGTTCGAGCGCCGCGTAGTGGGCGGCGCAATCCATCTGCTCGCCATTTTCGCCGACGCGGCGCAGCATCGCTTCATAATAGAGGATGGTGCTGCCATCGCGCGGGCGGGATACCGGGCGCCAGCTCAGGACGGCCTCCCCATCCTGCACCCAGCGCAGGAGTGCGGCGGCCTGCTCCATGTCGCGCCGGTAGAGGGCGACCCCTTCACCCCGGCGGACGACGATCTGCAATTGCCGCAATGTGGAGGCGGCGAGCCGGGCGCTCGCCTCCATTTCCTGTGCACGGCCCAGATGTTCGCCGACAAAGGCCTGCCCGGCCGACACCGACAGCAATATGTCGCAACCATTGTACCGGAAGGGTTCGCCATCGATCGCTTCGCACAGCTTCTCAACCAGCCGCTCGACGGGCAGGCTCTGCATGAGCGGATAGCGGGCGGTCAGCATGATCCGGCTGCCGTCGGCGCTGCGCAGGCCGATGCGGCCCAGGTGCTGGCGAGCTCGATGGCAAAGATGATCGATGGCGGCGCGAGCGGCATCCGGGCCGTAGGCGGCTTCGATGGCATGAAAATTGTTAAGGCAGATGATGAGCAGATGCTCGGCCTGATGGAGCTTCATCAAGGGCGAATCCTTTCGCGGGACCAGCTTGCAAAGTGCCAGACAGGATAAGATGAGGAGGCGGCGGGCCTGCCGCCTCCTCACCCCCCTCCCCCGTGCCGGTGGGTGCGCGGGAGAGGCAAAGGGTCAGCGGCCGAGCAGACCGCCGAGCAGGCCCGTTACCGGAGCGGCGGGGCCCTGACCGCCCGTGGACGGCGCGGCCACGCCGCCGAGCAGGCCTGTCACTGGCGCAAGCAGTGATCCGCCGCCCGTGCTGCCGCTGCCGGTGGGGAGTGCCGGGGCAAGGCCGTTGACGGCGTCGAGCACTGGCGAGACGACGCTGTCGACGGTCGAGGTGACGGTGGCGACGACCGGCGCGGCAGCGGTCACGACCTGATCGACCGCGGCGCCCGCTTCAGCGCCCAGAACGCCGCCGACGAGATTGCCGACCGGCGCAAGTCCGGCCTCCACCCCTGCGGCGGTGGTCGGCACTGCCACATCGACGATCGTCCCCTGCGTCAGGACTTCGGCGGTCAGCAGCTGCCCCTGCGCCGGAGCGGTCGCGGACGGCAGCAGATTGACGCCGACCAGCGTGTCACTGGTGGTCGGGCCGGGCACGGCCCGACCCCCGACATTTGCCCCGAGCAGGGGTCCGCCGAGCAGGCCGCCCGGCGTTCCGCCTGCTCCCCCCAGCACGCCCGTCAGCCCGCCTGCGACCGTTTCGACCAAGCCGGTTACGGGAGCGAGCGCACCGCCATCGCCGACGAGCGCCCCCGTGACCGGGGCAAGCGCGCCGTTCACCGTGTCGAGCAACGGCGCCGTCACCTGAGTAGCGGCAGACGTCACCGTCGCCACCACCGGCGCAAGACTGTCGGTCACTTGAGTGACGGTGCCGCCCACCTGATCGCCGAGCAGCGTTCCGGCAAGCGTGCCGACGGGCGCCAGTCCCTGCTGAACGCCGCCGACCGTTGTGGGCAGGGCCACGTCCACGACCGTACCATCGCCATTCAGCAGGCCGACCGTCGCGAGGTTGCCGGTGGCGTTCGGCTGATCAGTCAGCACATTCACGCCGACGAGAGATCCGGGGCCGGTGGGACCGGCGACCAGCTGGCCGCCCAGATTGACGCCGATCAGTGCGCCATCGCTGGTTCCAGTCGGGCCACCGGGGCCGGTGGGACCGGTTGGACCTCCTGGACCGGTGGGGCCAGTTGGGCCGGTAGGGCCGCCCGGTCCGGTGGGTCCGCTCGGGCCGGATGGTCCATCTGGACCGCCTGGGCCGCCCGGGCCAGTGGGGCCATTCGGGCCAGCGGGACCGCCTGGTCCGCTCGGGCCACCAGGACCGCTAGGACCATCAGGGCCACTTGGACCACTCGGACCACCTGGGCCGCTTGGACCAGTGGGCCCGCTGGGGCTGGTCGGACCCGACGGGCCGGAGGGCGTCTTGCCTCCTGCCGTACGGACGCTGAAGCCCACACCATCGGAGCAGGCGCCAAGTAGGAAAAGCGGAATCGCCGTGGCGCAAAGCAGCAGACGCCGCCCTGACCGCGCTGGCCCAACCAAAGACATGCTAGAACCTCCCTGTTCAATGCGAACATCATCGCAAGGCCACAAGGCTAAGCACGGCATTCCCTTACGGCTTCTTCTAAAATCACCGATCTGGTGACATCGGGCTTTGGGTGGGGGGAGGTGCGAAGGAGCAGCCAGGGAAGCATGGGAAGGAATACGCAAAGGGCTTGCGATTGCGGTCTGTGCGTCGGGATCGGCTGATTAGGTTGGGGAAATTGGGGTTGGGCTGTGTTCTGATACGCAAGATGGCGAGGTCGGGGTGTTTTTGAGGTTTGTCCATTATGGTTCGATTTGTGTTCGGACTTGGGGCTAGAAATAATGGGCAGTCGGAAGGCTTTCTCCCTCTCCCCTTTAGGGGAGAGGGTTGGGGAGAGGGGAGCGACGATCGCCTGTTACGGTCCCCTCTGCCGCCTTCGCTGCGCTCGGCACCTTGGCCAGAGTCACGTGCCTCTGGCCGACCCCTGAAGGGGAGAGGGGATTTTCCGTCGACCAAGAGGCGCAGCGATGACCGGCACTAACGCCAGCGTGGCCCTTCAATCCAAGTCACGAGGCTCCGGCGCAGCCCCGCCGTCACGGGCAGCACGCGATGTTGCAGGAAGGATGGAAAGATAAGCATGCTGCCGCGCGGGGCGAAGGTGGCGGCGGGTTGCGCCACGCAGAAAAATTCGAACGCCCCGCCTTCATAATCTTCTGGATCGGACAGCTGCACCACCACCGACAATTTGCGGTCGAAGGGGCGGGAAGATTCCAGCCACACATCCTGATGCCAGTCATATTTGCCATGCTGGGTGGCGTGATATTCGGTGAACTGCACTTCATAGGGAGCGACGATGTCGACGCCGAAATTGGTGCGGTTGGATGCGCCGACAAATTGCATCAGCCGGTCGACAATATCCTTTTCCCGCAATGGATCGAACCAGCGGATAGTGGAGGAGCGATAGGCATGATCGCTGCGGCTGCTGTCCTCGAAACCCACAGTGGCGGATTGGTCGGCATAGAAGTCCGCCCGTTTGACGATGGCGTCGCACTCCGCGGCCGTCAGCGCGGACGGCCACACTTCCCACACATTGTTCATGTTTTCATCTTTCCTTTGCGTACACGCAAAAAGGGATCAGAAGGCGCGGCCGATCCCGAAGAAGACGCGCGCGCGGCGGGAATCCGCGCTGTCGACGCGCTTTACCGGCACAGCCAATTCCACGCTCGCCCGCCATTGATTGCCGATGCCGATCCGAACTCCGCCGCCAGCGGATGCGAGCGAAAAATTTTCGGCAGGAAGACGGTAAAAGGGCCGCGCGACCGCATGGGCCGCCGTGCCATCGGCATAGGCGAAAAGCGTCGTCTTCTGCAAAATACCGGTGCGCACGGGCGTCCAGCTTAGCTCGGCGGAGCCCGCCACCGCCTTTTCAGCCGCGCGGATGCCGATCGGGAAGGCCATGCCCGCGCCGGTGCCGCCCAGCGAAAAGCGTTCGGTCGAGGGCAGCTGGTCCCGCGAATATTGCGCCCTCGCGTTGAGTTTGACGGCAACACGCTTGGACAGGCTTCGCACGACCACGGCCTGCACATTGACCTTGGTGAAGATCTTTTCCGAAAAGCCAGTGAAGGCGCGCGCGCCGAGCAGGCCGATGCCACGGCTGGCGACGGCGGACAGCGCCTGCCCCTGCGTCTGATCGGAATGCGACCAGGATGCGCCGAGCCGCACCGCACGGGAACGGTAATCGCCGAAGCGGACGTCGAGGAAATAATTGCTGCTGTCGATCCCGTCGATCGAGGCATTGATGGTGAGGTTCGTCCTGTTGGAGCGGACCAGCGCATGGCTGATCGTGACGCCAGCCAGCGTCGCTTCGCCTTCGATCGGCCGGTCGCGGACGCGGCTTTTCATATGGGCGATATTGGCCGACAGGGTGGTGCCGTTGCTGCCGATCGGGGTTGCGTGGCTTAGCGAATAAAATTGATAGCGTTCGGGATAGAAGGGCAGATAGCCCGAGATGCGCGTGCTGTCCCCTTCGCGCAGAATCCCGTTGGCGGTCAGGGTCAACTGCGCCTGAACGCCGTCGATGACATTGTTGACCGCGCTGTTGTCGATAAGGACGCCGATTTCGAGTTGCTTGCGCTTTATGATGAGGTCGAGGATCAGGTCGCCCTCGCCCGCACCCTGGCGGACGCGTGCTTCGACGGTCTGGCCGGGAATGTCGCGCAGCAGGCCCAGGGCGCGTTCCAACGTGGCTTTGCGCAGCGGTGCGTCGTGCTTCACCCGCCGCATCTGGGCTTCGATCAAGCGGACCGGCATGCTGGGGGACATGCCCGCCAGCCGATATTCCTTTACCCGCCCCTCGACGATCTTCACGATCAGTTGGCCGCCTGCGGGCACCTGTGCCGGGATGGACACGGAATAAAAGGCGATGCCGCTGCGCGCATAGGCGTCGCCCACCGCCTTCGCCACGGCCTGAAGCGTTTCTCGGGTCAGCGGCCGCCCGATCAGGGGAGCGACTGCCTTGTCGAGATGCGGCACGGGGAGCGATGCGCCCATATAATGGACGCGTGTCAGCATGATGCTGCTGGCCGGGCTGGCGGCGGGCGCGACGGCGGGCCCAGGTGGGGCGAGCGTGACCGGAGGCGCGGGCGCGATGCTGGGCTGCACGCGATCCTGCCGATCCCGGTCGATCAGCGGAGCGGACGCGCCGTCCCCCGCACCGGCCATCTGCGCGGCGGCGGGAAAGCAGGCTGTGAGCAGCGTTGCCGCCGCCGCGATCGCCTTCAGCCCAGCCAAAGCCCCTTTGAAATCCATCTGCCCCACGCCGCCCTGCGCCGTGGATGACGACGCTTGTCAGGCGTCAGGCCTAAGGCAATGTCGTTGCGAATTGCTCCCAAACCATAACCGATTTGGTGCATTCTTGCCCATTCCAGAATGGTGCAAGCGTCAAATGCGACCGGATCGGCGCGATCGTGGCGGCGTTCACAGCGCGATCAGGGCGTAGGGGCGGTCGAAACGCTCCGACACCACAAATTGCGCGCAATTATAAACCGGGACGCCGCGTGGGGTGCGCCCTTCGAACGCGCCGCGATGCGCGTGGCCGTGCACGGCGAAACGGACATTGTCGAAACGGTCGATCGCTTCCGCCAGCCGCGAAGAGCCGAGGAAAGGGAAGATTTCGGGCGGCTCTCCCTCCACCGTATCGACGACCGGCGCATAGTGGAGAACCGCCACGCAGCGGTCGGTCCGCAGCGAGCGCAGGGCATTTTCGAGCTTACGCGCCTCGTTGATCGCTTCCTCGACAAAGGTTTTGATGCCCTTTTCCCCGAACGCGCCCAGTTCGCCACGGCCAAAGCCGCCGACAAAGCCTTTCACCCCGGCAAAGCCGACGCCCTTTATCTCCACCGCCTGATCGTCGAGCACGGTGACGCCAGCGCCGTGCAGGATGCGCGCGACTTCTTCGGGTTGGCCGCATTCATAATCGTGATTGCCGAGAACGGCGACGGTGGGGATGGTGCAGGCGCGCAGATCCTCGGCCAATATTTCCGCCTCGCGCGTCTTGCCGAAATTAGTGAGGTCGCCGCAGAGCGCCAATATGTCGGCCTTTTCCGAAATCTCCTCGAACATCGCCCGGTAGCGATGCTCTGACGTGTCGGTGACATGCAGGTCGCCGATCGCGGCGAGTGTCAGTCCTTCATGACGGCTGGGTTCATTTGTTGCGGTCATGGCTCTCCTCAAGGCCTTTGCCGACCACATCGGCGAAGCCCCATTCGGTGATGTCGATCAGATAGTCGCGCGGGGACAGAAGCCGCCCGCGGCATACGCGGATATTGGGCACCGGCAATTCCGCCCGCGTCTGCAAGCGGCCCAACAGTTCCTCGAACAGCCATAGCGGGATGCAATGCCGCTCCGTGGGATAGATGAAGCGGAAGTTGAGCAGATGGATCAGCAGCAATTCCCAGTGCAGCTCCATCGTGTCGAGCAGCCATTGCCAGTTGATCCGCTCATGCTGGCGCAGGATGACATGGACGACATCGGCGCCATCATAGCGATAGCGGTCCTGAATGAAGATCTTCGACAGGATGAACTCGGTCGGCGGGGTGATGCGGACGGTGGTGCCATAAACTTCGGCATGATCTTCGGCGCGAAACCATTCCTCTGTCACCGGAACACTGGCCGAGGAAATATTGTAGATCACGTCGAAGAAGTTGTTGCCGCGCCAGACCTTGCCGATCCAGCGCTCATCCTCGAACTCGACTTCATGTCCGAGGTGCTTGAAATAGGAGAGGATGCGCGGAGCGTCGCCTGCCTTGCAAAAGACGTCGAGGTCCTTTGTCGGCCGCACAATGCCGGTGTGGCAGCCCAAGGCATAGGTGCCCGAAAGCATGAAGGGAATGCCGGATTCCACCAGATGCTGGAGGCTTTCGGTGTAGAAGGCCACTGAATCGGGCGGCGGATCGAAGATCGCTGGGTCTGCTGTCATTTCAGGAAGGCAACGGGCGAAGGGGGCGAGTGTTCCGCGACAGGAGACGGGATGATCCCGGTTAGCATTTGAAACAGTCCCCCCCCCGCAGGCGCGAGGGGTTAGGCGTGGGTGTGAGCGAAGCGAGCTTTTGCCTGAGCCTTCAAAGCGACCTTGCGCTGGCCCACCCCCCGCCCCCTCCCGCTTGCGGGAGGGGGAGTTATCCCTCCTTAAATCCCCGGCACCGCAAGCAGCCTTGCCTCATCGCGCAGCCTTCCGGCCTGCGCGGGATTGGCCTTCCGCGCGGCCTGATAGGCCGCCTGTGCCTTTGCCGTTTCGCCCAGCGTCATGCGGCTGCGCATCAGCATGATCCAGCCGTCGACATTGGCGGGATTGGCCTTGAGCTTGGCTTCCAGCCCCGACACCATGTTTTCGACCATCGCGTCCTGCTGCCCCTTGGGGAGTTGCGCGGCGGCCTGCATCTGCTCGCGGCTTGGCCCGGGGATCGCTGCTGTGGCGACCGATCCGATGGGCGGATGCGGCGCAGTGGGCTTTACCGCTGCCAGACGGTCCTTGACGTCGATGCCGTTGATTTTGCCGACCTGCTCGATCGTCCGCCGCAAGTCGGCTTCCCACGGCGCGCCGGGAGGGGTGTCGGCAAGCAGTGCCAGCCAGTCGCGGATTGCGCCTTCATGATCCTTGGCAAGGTCCTTGCGGACAGCGAGGAAATAGCGGGCGCGCGGCTCCTTGGGATCGAGCTTCACCGCCTTGCCGAAGGCGTCCGCTGCTTCCCGTGGCATCGGGTCATGTTCGCTCGCCATCACCACCGCTTCACCGAGCGATGACCAGAATGTCGCATTATCCGGGGCCAGCTTGACGGCGCGGCGATAAGCGCGGGCGGCGTCAGCATGACGGCTGCTCTCGAAATAGGCCCAGCCGAGCATCTGCCAGCCTTCCGCGTCGTTGGGATTGGCGCCAACGCGCTCCTGAAGACCACGGATGACGCTTTCCGGATCGGAAGGCTGCTGCCCCGCCGCAGCGAAGGGCGCGGAAACGGCACTTTCCTTTTCCTGCGGCCGGTCGCGCCAGACATTATAGCCGACCGACACGATCGCCAGCCCGGCCGCCCCGATCAGAGCCACTCGCCCCACGCTCAGCTTCGCCACTCAACCACCCCCGATAATCACCAACTGCTCTCTAGCGTGACGCAGCGGAATTGATAGAGTGCCCAAAGACTTGATCCGCGCATCATAAACCGGCAGGGGCATGGCCGGGGCTGCGGGTGATCTCGCAAGAGGGGGGACATAAGTGACTGACCGCGTGCGTATCGCGATCGTCGGGTCGGGACCGGCGGGCATGAGCGCGGCCGCGCGCGCGGCGCAGCTGGGCATCCCGCATCTTCTGATCGAAAAGACGGACCATCTGTCCGACACGATCTTCAAATATCAGAAGGGCAAGCATGTGATGGCGACGCCCAGCCAGCTCGTGCTGCGTTCCGATTTCGACTTCGACGCTGGCAAGCGGGAAGCGATCCTGGGCCGCTGGAACGAGCAGGCCGCCGCGCAGGGTATCAACGTCGCCTATAATGCCGAGGTGAAGGCGATCACCGGCACCGGCGATCCGATCCCGGGCAGCGTGCAGAAGATCGTGGAGCGCAAGCGCGACGGCACGACCGACACGAAGGAAATCCAGCGCCTCGCCCCGCCCTACCGGCTGACGTTGACGGACGGGCGCGAAATCATCGCCGATGCGGTGATCATGGCGATCGGCACCCAGGGCAATCCCAATTTGATGCGGGTTCCGGGCGCCGACCTGCCGCATGTGCAATATCAGCTGGACGACCCCGCCGATTATAATGACGAACATATTTTCGTCGTCGGCACCGGGGACGCGGGGATCGAAAACGCCATGGGCCTCGCCGCCGACGAGGCGCAGGGGAATGTCGTCACCATCCTCAACAGGGGAACGGAGTTTGCCAGCGCGAAGCCCGCCAACGTCAAGGCGCTGATGGCGGCCGCCGAAGCCGGACGCCTTTCGATCATGACGGAATCGACCACGGCGAAGATCGAGCCCGGCTTCATCACGCTCGACAGCCGCGACGGCGAAGTGAAGGTGCCATGCGACCGCATCATCGCCCGCATGGGCTCCGCCCCGCCGCGCGCGTTCGTGGAAAGCTGCGGCGTCGAATTTGCCAGCAGCGACCGCTTGGCTTTTCCCAAACTCTCGCCGGTGTTCGAAAGCACCGCGCCCGGCATCTTCGTCATCGGCGCGCTGGCGGGCTATCCGCTGATCAAGCACTGCATGAACCAGGGCTATGACGTTGTCGAATATATCAACGGCAATCGTGACCTGAAGCCTGCCGACGAACCCATTCTCGCCGCGAAATTCGCCGGGTTGCCGGAAAAGCGCTCGGTCGCGGAATGGCTGGAGTTTCTGCGCACCAACGTGTCCATCCTCGAAGGCTTGTCGCCGCTGCAGATGCGCGAATTCATGCTGGACAGCGAAGTCCGCGCCTACCGCGCTGGCGAGGTGATCTTCGAAAAGCATGACCCCGGCTCATCGCTTTTCGGCATCGCGGGGGGTCAGGCGCTGGTGGAGGTCGCTCCCGGAACCAATGTACCGATCGAGGCGGGCAGCATCTTTGGCGAGGTCGGCCTCATCTCCGGCCGCCGCCGCGGTTCCACCTTGCGCGCAGGCACGGACTCGATCATGGTGGAGGTGTCACGGACGGCGGCGCTGAAGCTCATGTCGTCCAACCCGCCCGCCAAGCGCGCCATCACCCGCATCTCGACCGAGCGGCAGCTGCTCCAGATGTTCGGTGCTGGCCTGACGCCCGCCGATCTCGCCGACGTGCTCGACACGGCCGAAATCCAGACGGTGAAGGCGGGCGAGGCGATCCTAACCGAAGGCGATCTCGGCAACGACATCTATGTGATCCGCGTCGGCTCCATGATCGTGGAGAAGAAGATCGGCGGCAGACAAGTCTTCCTCTCCTACCTTCCCGCTGGGTCCTATGTCGGCGAAATGGCGCTGATCGCGGGCGGGCCCCGCACCGCCACGGTCAAGGCCACGGTCAAGTCCGAAGTCATCAAGCTGAACGGCGACGCCTTTGCCCGGCTGATGGCCGCCAAGCCTGCCTTGCTGGAGCGAGCCCGCAAGGACATGGCTGCGCGGCAGGACGTCAACGCCTTCATCGAAAGCCGCAAGGACAGCTTCTCCACTGTCGTCGACATGTATTCGGAGACGGCAAAATTCCTGGTCGACAACGGCATCGGCGAAGCCACCGACGTGCTTTTGATCGACGAGCATCTGTGCGTGGGCTGCGACAATTGCGAAAAGGCGTGCGCGGACAGTCATGAGGGCCTGTCCCGCCTCGACCGGGAAGCCGGGCGCACCTACGCCCATCTCCATGTGCCGACCAGCTGTCGCCATTGCGAGCATCCGCATTGCATGGCCGATTGCCCGCCCAACGCCATCCATCGCGGCCCGGATGGGGAGGTCTTCATCGACGAGACCTGCATCGGCTGCGGCAATTGCCAGCGCAACTGCCCCTATGGCGTGATCCGCATGGACAGCGTGCCGCCCAAGAAGCCGGGCCTGCTCAGCTGGATGTTCTTCGGCGCAGGGCCCGGCCCGGGCGAGCCGTCGAAGAAATGGCGCTACAAGAACGCCGAACCGGGCGTCGAAAAGCCGAAAAAAGCCATCAAATGCGACATGTGCTCCGGCATTGACGGCGGTCCCGCCTGCGTCCGCGCCTGTCCCACTGGCGCTGCCATTCGCGTATCGCCTGAGGACTTCCTCACCGTTGCCCGGCTTGATGGGCAAGCGAACTGATGGCCACTCGCGCGCCCTCCCCTCGCCGCGCCAAGGGCGAAACCCTGCATGACGGCTTCCTGCGTCACGCCAATTTTCGTTGGCTGAAGATCGCTGGCCTTCTCTGCCTGCTGGTCATCGCCAGCTATCTGATGATCGACATCACGCCGCGTCATAATGGCGGCAGTTGGTACGGCTACATGCTGGGGACGATCGGCGTCGGCCTGATCCTGTGGCTGACGCTGCTCGGCCTGCGCAAGAGGGCCATGACACGCGGCCGCTGGTCGCTCAAGGCTTGGACCAGCGCGCATGTCTATCTGGGTTTGAGCCTGATCGTCATCGGCACGCTGCACACGGGCTTTCAGCTGGGCTGGAACGTCCATACGCTGGCCTATGTCCTGATGATGCTGGTGATCCTGTCGGGCCTGTTCGGCATCATCGTCTATGCGACGCTCCCCACCGCGCTCAGTAACAACCGCGCGGAAATGACGCAGGTGCAGATGCTCGAAGCGATCCGCGCCATCGACCGGCAGCTGCACGATGCCGCGCAACCGCTGCCCCAGGCCCATGCCAGTCTGGTCCGCCTGTCGCTGGATGACGATCCGTTCGGCGGCAGCCTGATCGCGCGGCTTTCCGGCCGCTACCCGCGCTGCGCTACTGCCGCCGCGCAGGCGGCATTGCGCCATTGGACCGGAGATCATCCGGATACCGGCGAGGAGCCTTTGGAAAGGATCGACGCCCTGCTCGAACGCAAGCAAGCGATGCTCGCGCGTCTCCGCCGACACCTACGGCTGAAGGCGCTGCTGGAGGTCTGGCTCTATGTCCATGTCCCGGCGACCTTCGCTCTGCTCGCCGCGCTGACCGCGCATATCGTCAGCGTCTTCTTCTACTGGTGAGCGCGCAGATGAGCTTCACAGTCCGCCAGATCAGCCTGACCGCAGACGCGCGCGAGATCGTCCGCAGCGCGACGCTTGACAAGCCGCAGCTGGTGCTCGGCCGCGCATCGACCGGCGACATCCACCTGCCCGACCTGGCGCTGGAGCCCGATCACGCGCGCATCGAACAATTGGACGCCCGCACGATCCGAGTGCGCGCAACCGGCACGCTCGGCTTCGAGATAGAGGGCCGCACTACCCGCAGCGCCGACATCGACGTCAGCAAAGGCGCGGAATTGCGCTTCGGCGGGCATCGCATCACTGTGTCGCAGGAAGATGGCGCAACCGTCCTCACCATCCGCCGCGTCGATGCCGTTTCGGAAGCCTCAGAGGAAAAGGAGGAGGCTCGCGTCTTCTCCCTCGCGCGGCTTGCCCCGCCGAAGCGGCTGACCGCATGGGGCCTCGTCCTCGCCATCCTGATCGGCTTCCTTGCCGTTCCGATCTACAGCTATGCCACCCGCCCGGCCGACGACATGCGCAACATCTACAGCGTGAAGGGCGACAATATTAAGGGGGATGGGGCCTGGTCCTCCGGACCCTTGAGCCAGGCGCACCACGCGCTGGAAGGCAAATGCGAGACCTGCCATCAAAAGGCGTTCGTTTCCGTCCGGGATTCCGCCTGTCAGACATGCCACACATCGGTGCATGACCATGCTCCGGCCGCCCGCATCGCCATGGCGCGCACGGAGCCCGGCATCGGCGGCAAGTTTCTGAACCTCGTCGCCTCGACCTTCGGCAAACCCCCGGAGGGTGCCTGCGTCGATTGTCACCGCGAGCATGAAGGCGCTGGCCCCATGCAGCCGACGCCCCAGGCTTTCTGCACCGATTGCCATGGCAGTCTGAAGGATCGGCTGAAGGACACGAAGCTCGCCGATGCAGGGGATTTCGGGACCGCACATCCGCAATTCACGGCGCTGGTCCATTATAATCCCGGCAAGAAGCCGAGCTTCACCCAAGCCTCACTCGACGCCAAACCGATGGACGATAGCGGCCTCAAATTTCCGCACGACATTCACCTGTCGCAGACCGGCGGCGTCGCTCGCATGGCGCGCATGGTGGGCGGCTATGGCGACGCGCTCGCCTGCAAGGATTGCCATCGCCCAACGGCAGACGGCGTGCGATTCCTGCCGGTGGACATGGAGCGCGATTGCCAATCCTGCCACAGCCTTGCCTTCGAAAAGATCGGGGGCACGGTGCGGACTCTGCGCCATGGGCAGCCCGATCAGGTGATCGCGGATCTGCGCGCCTATTACCGCTCGACCGCGCCCACCCAGCCGATCGGCTTGAGCGGCATGGCTCGCCGCCGTCCCGGCGACTATGCACAGGGCCGTGTGTATCACGCCTATTTCGGCGCTCAGGCGGCGCGCCCTTCCCGCGCGGACGACGCGATCCGCGCCGTCTTTTCAAAGGGCGGCGCCTGCTATGACTGCCATATCGTCACCCCGCCCGGCGCGAACGGCAGTGCCAGCTGGAGCGTCACGCCGATCAACCAGCCGATGCGCTACATGATGAACGGCTGGTTCGATCATAAGGCCCACAGCACCGAGACCTGCGAAAGCTGCCACGCCGCGGCGAAGAGTCACGACGCGCGCCAGCTGCTTCTGCCGGGCATCGACAGTTGCCGCACCTGCCATGGCGGGGAAAAGTCGAAAGCGCCCGTGCCATCGAGCTGCGCCATGTGCCACAGCTATCATGTCGGCGATGGCGCGCCATGGACGCCTGTCCGGACCACAATCAAGGAAGATCGGGCCAAGAGGGAGAAGGACTAGCCATGCTGATCGCGCAGGTTACCGACATCCATCTGGGTTTCGACCGCGACAATCCGGGCGAATTCAATCGCCAGCGGCTTGACCAGGTGCTTCGTGCGCTCATCGACGGCCCCAACCGCCCCGATCTGCTGCTCGCCACCGGCGACCTTACCGAATATGGCGATGCCGACAGCTATCGCCGCCTGGCGGAAGCGTTCAGTCAGTGCCCCTTCCCCGTGTGGCCGGCGATGGGCAATCATGACGACCGCGCCAATTTCGCCCGGCATTTCCCCAAGATCCCGCAGGACGAAGGCTTCGTCCATTTTGTGGTGGCAAGCGAGGGCCGCCGCATCATCATTCTCGACACGCTCGAACCCGGCCGCCATGGTGGCGCTTTCTGCGAAGTCCGCGCCGCCTGGCTGGCCGCCCGGCTCGACGAAGACGCACACACCCCCACCCTGATCGTCATGCACCACCCGCCGATTGAGGCAGGCATCGATTGGATGAACACCCATCCCGACGAGCCATGGGTGCAGCGCTTCGCCGCAACGATCGCGGGCCGCCCCAACATCGCCGCCATCCTCTGCGGGCATCTCCACCGCACCATTGCCGCGCCGTGGCAGGGCACGACCGTCGCCATCTGCTCCTCGACCGCGCCGCAACTCGCGCTGGACCTGCGCCCCATGGACACCGGGCAGCCTGATGATCGCCCCATGATCGTCGCCGATGCTCCCGCCTACGCCCTACATCGATGGACGGAAGCGGGCTTCGTCACCCATTTCGAAACGGCTGGCGAACGCGCGACGCTGGCGAAGTTTGATGAAAAGATGCAGCCGCTAGTGCGGATCCTGATGGATGAGCGGCCCGCTTAAGGCGGGGCTTATCCCTTCTTCTTGTCGATCAGCACCGCCTGCTGCCATTTACCGGGCGCCTTGTCGGTCCGATGGACGCAGCCCGCCCAGCAACAGGGCCGCTTCTTGCCCTCCAGCAATTCCTCGCGCGTCCGATAAATACGCCGCGCGCGCGTCTTCGCCTGTTTGGCGTCTTCGATCCAGCAGATGAACTCGTTGCGGCCCAGCGGCGTCAGCGCCTGCCACAATGCCAGCACCCCCGGCTCCGCCCGTAACGCCGCCTGCAAATCTTCACCTGCTTCATGCACAGTGCCGTGGAAAAAGGCGTCGGTCATGAAATGCTCCGTGGAACTGTCTTACCAAGATCAGCGGAAAACGCCCCTCACCGCAACAATGGCGGCCGCCACGCCTTCATATCGACATCGTCGCTGACCTTGTAGGGTATGCCCTTCGAGGTCAGGAACAGCCGTTCCATTTCGCTGCGGGTGAAAGGCCGCGAGCCCAGCCGCCCAAACACCGCGATCTGCCCGCCGGTTTCGTCTACCGCACGGTCGCGGTCAAGGCCCTTGGATAGCGCGACGGCGGGCGTTGGCGTCCGTGCCCAGGCGATCAGTTCGGGCCTGGGCGCGGGGGAGAATCCGTAGAAATTGGGCTGGCTTGCCGGGCTGGTCAGCTGGATCACCTTCATGCCGTTCCGCCCGTCCGCGACATAGGCGAAGAGGGAGGCGTTGGTGGTAGCGACGATCACATCCTCCACGTCCGTCATCTGCCCGCCGAATGTCTCCTTGGCATAGACGCTCGGCCGGAGCGGATTGGTGATGTTGACGATGGCCAGCCCTTCGGCCTTCGCCGCCACATAGGCATAGGTACGCGCCAGATAGATGCGGCGCGCGTCCCTTAGCGGCACGGTGGCAGATGGCACCGCCACGGGGTCCGTCAGCTTCGTCACGTCGAACAGCTTCAGTCCATCGGCATCCGTCACCCACAGGTAGCGGAACTGAATGGCGCTCGCGCGCGCATCCTTCATCGGCCGGACGGCAGCAAGGCGCGGATGCAGCGGATCGGCAAGGTCCACCACCACCAGCCCCGCATCCGCCGTGATATAGGCGATCTGCCCCGCCAGCTGGATATGCCGCGCCCCGTTCAACACGCCATCAGGGTTCCAGGTGACGGCACGTTTCAGGAAATTGTTGCGGAACTCGCCGTCGGCCATGGTCTCGATATTGACCATGATCAGCCCTTCGATGCTGTCGGTCACGGCCGCATAGCTATAGATCGGAAGAAACGGCTGTTCCTGGTTGATCTCGCGCAATTCCTTGGTGCTGCGCAGCGGATTGATCGGCTGGTTCGTGGGCAGCGCCATGCAGGCCGCGTTCTTCGATGCCACGCCCGTATTGTGGCCGAGCTTCGAGAAGGGGCCGCTGAGGATCGGTTCGGAAAAGCCCTTGTTGGCGATCGATGCGACGTCATAGACGCGGAAGCCGCCCTTGCCCTCCGCAACATACATATATTCGCCGCGCAATTGCAGGCACCCGACGCGATCGCGCGTGCCCTTCACGACATTGCGGAACTCCTCGACGGCTTGGCTCTCGCCCGAAGCCTTCTTGTCGAAGAACTTGCCGCGAACCCAATTCTTCAGCTCGCGTCCATTCTGCTCGACATGCAGCTTCCAATAATCGGGATAGGCATATTTCTGAAGATAGCTGCCGATCACCGCCTGCGGCTCATCCCATTCGGTAACGCGGATCGCTTCGAACCCGCCTTCCAGACCCGTCCAGGCATTGAGGCCGACGAAGTTCACGAAGTTCGTGCCCAGCAACAACAGCTGCGACATGATCGCGTTGTTGTCGTCCTTCGCCGACAGGTGGCAGTCGGAACAGGTTTTCGTCTCCGTCTTGCGCACCGTATGGGGGAAATGCGGGGCGAAGGCCTGGCTTGAAAAGCCGATGCCCGACACGGGCGGCTGCTGGATATAGATGCGTTCGCGGTTGATGTTGGTTGATGAGAGCACCAGCGCGGACGTCGACCGCACCGGCGCGGTCTCATTCCCCTTGGTCGTCATATGCTTGCCGAGCTGGAACATCTCGTCGCGCGCGACCTGGGGATTGTAGGTCGCGAAGTTGCGCGTCTCCTCGCCATCATAATGGTGGAGCGAGGTCTTCCAGTTCGCCTCGATCGGCAAGTGGCAGCCGCCGCAACTGGTGGTCCAGCTCAAGTGACAGGTGAAGCAGGCCATGTTGTCATCGCCATGCGCCCGGTCCGCCTTAGCCACGCCCGGGCCGAAGGCGAAGCTGCCATCTTCCGCGCCCGATCGGCTCATCAGCTTGGCGCGCGCCGCCTTGGCGTTGAAATGTGGATTGGTGGAATCGACGCTGTCCTTCACCAGCGACACTTCCCATTCCAGGGTAGGATCGACGATCGACCGCTGGATCAACTTGCGCCGCCCGCTCGCGTCATAATACCATTCGAACCGGCGCTTGCCGTCCGGATTGCGCAGCAGCGCCAGGTTGGTGCCCTTGGGCGGCGCGGCCGGTCCGGATGTCAGCAGCGTCGGATAGGCGTCGGCGGTGCCGTGGCAATCCTTGCAGCCGATCTCGATCGCGTTCGCCACTTCGCCATAGATGAAGCCGTTGCCATGGCTGTCCTGCGCGAAATGGCAATCGGCGCATTGCAGGCCCTTTTCGGCATGGATGTCCATGAGGTGGACCGACTTGCCGGGATTGACGCCGGGCTGAACGAACTTGCCCTCGCCCTTCTTCCGCCACTTCTCCGGATCGTCGTTCGGCACGATCTTTCCGTCGGCGTCGAGCAGATTGCCCTCCCGATCGCGCTTGAATACGCCGCGAAAATTCCAGCCATGGCCGTGATAGTCGGCGAACTGCGTATCCTTCGCCTTGTCATTGAGGTCATAGACGTTGCGCAGGAAGTCGAGGTCCGACCATTTGCCGCGCGGGCCCGCGCCTTCGGGATTGCGTTCCAGCGTCTGGTGCGTTTCGGCGGCGGTCGGATATTTCTGCTTTTCCGGCCACATGAGGCCTGCGTCGGACTCATAGTCCCACATGGTGTAGCCCAGATAGCTGTTCAGGAAGATATTGGGCTGGTGCATGTGGCAATTCATGCACTGCGCGGTCGGGATGGCGCGGGTGAAGGTGTGGCGGATCGGGTGTCCGCTTTCCTTGACGGCCGCGATGGGGTGGTCGGGCGTCTCTTCGCCGTGCGCGCCTTTTAGCGCACCGTGTCCGCCCTTTTGATGCCCGGCGTCCTGTGCATGCGCCATTTTGTTTGCGATGGTCGGATCGATGGTCGCCGTCTGCCCGTCGCGGCCATATTGCGCGTAGATCAGGCTGTGGCGCGGTTCCCGGTCGTTGGCATAGACGACATGGCATCCCGAACAGCCCGAATGGCGATAGTCGCCGGGCTGGTCGTTGGTGCCCATGAACCACATATAGGGATCGTTGAGGCGCGTCTTGTGCAGGTTGAGCACGGGGATCGCCACTCGCAGGCCGGTGCCCGGCCCACGGCTCGACTGCTTGAGGTCGGGTCGGCCCGGCTCCTCCAGCCGCTGGATCGATCCGGTCGGGTTGGGCAGGCCGATTTCAGGGAATTGCGTCGCGATATTGCGCCCGCCGCGTTCGAACACGCGGAACACGTCGCCCGGCGGCGTCACTTGCCAATTGGGGAGCGGATAGAGTTCGGCCAGCGCGCCGCGCGCTTTCTGCTCGGCGGTCAGCGTACCCGGAGGGGAGCCCGGCGACACGATCTTCGCGGGCTTTCCATCCTTGGTATAAGCCTCGCCGAAGATGTAATTCTTGTATGGCACGATGCCGTTATTGTAGGCCGCGCCGCCCCACAGCATCGCGCCGGATGCCATCAGGGAGCGCTCTGCCGCCTCGATCGTCTGCATGTGGCACGACCCGCAAGCCTCGCGCGCTACGCGATAGTCGCTGGGATTGACGAAGCGCACGAACTCGGGCGCTTCCCGGTTCAGCAGCGTGTAAGTCCGCTTGGGATTTGCCGAGGATGGATAGTGCCAGCTACCCGGATAGCGCGGCAGGACATGCGCCTTGTCCCGCGCCGCAACATAGGCGGGATCGTCGAAGCCATGGGCAGGATCGCCGCGCACCGTCGCATCGCCGCCATGGCAATCGACGCAGCCCAGCATCACCGCAGGCGTCGCGTGCATCGACGGTTCGTCAGTCTTGGTATGGCAGCTGTAGCAGCCTTCCGATTTGGCCGCGACCTGATCGGCTGTCTGGCTCACCGGCGCGGGAGGCGTCCTGGGATAGACCCGTTCGACCGGCTTTTCCGCGTCGGACGCGTGCAACACGACGACCGGCACGGTCAGCGCGGCGAGCATCAGCAACAGGAAGGCAAAGATCGGCCGCATCAATAACTCAGGATCAGGTTGCCGAGCACCGAATAATAGTTCCGGTTGCGCTCGCTATTGGTGAAAAGGTCGCGAAAGCCCGCGCCCGGCAGCAGGGTCGCGCCCGACAGGCGGAATACGATGTTCTGCGTCGCATGCGGCCGCCAAATCGCGGCGGTGGAGAGGTCCCAGCCGATCGTCTTGGGAATGCTTCCTTCATTGCGCAAAGCCTGCAGGGTCGCCGTATTCTGAAACCAGAGATGGTTGGCGTTGGCCGACAATCGCAGTTCAGGCAGAATATCGAAATCCGCGCCAGCGCCCAGCAGCATCGTGCCGGGATTGTTGAAATTGGACTGGCCCTGCTCCTTCGAAGATCGCAGCGAATTCAATATGCCGTTGCGCCCGTTGATGCCAATGGCCCGCCCGCCGCCGGCGAAGGGGATTGTCTGCCTGATCCAATAGCTGGTGTCCGCGCCCGCGAAGATGGGGTTCTCGAAAATCGCGTCGAAGCCGTTTTCGCGATCGTCATAAGGATCACCATCACCGCTGGCATAGAGCCCCGACAGACGGAAGCGCATCCAATCCTTGTCGATGCTCGCCTCGGCAGCGGCGAAAAAGGCCCTGATCTGAGCTGGCTTCGACGTAAAGAAGCTGTTTCGATCCTCGCCCAAGGCCCCGTACACCGAAGCCGTCAGGTTGATCCGCCCGATCCGCCCGTCAGCGTTGTAGCCCAGATAGACGACATCATAATCCCGGCCGCGGAGATCGCCCAGCAGGGCGGGCCGCACCGGAAAGCCATTGTCATCAACCTCGATCCGCCCCGCCTCGCGGTTCATATTGTAAACGGCGGTGATCTGGCTGGTGAGGCCGGGGATCAGGAAATCCTGTCGATAGAGGTTCGCCAGGAATACCCAATCGCGCCGGGGGGACTGCACGACGCTGTTAAGGCCGCTGTTCGTGTCCTTTTCCAACCGCCAGAAGGCAGCGAGATTGAACTGGAAGCGGTTATTGTCCCGATTACCGAACAGCCGGATACCAAGCTGCTGGTCGTTGAACAGGAAGCCGCGAAAGTCCGATTGAAAAGGCTGGATGCCGACGCGGATCGAGCGGAAGTCGTAGCGATCCGATGTGTTCGCCAGGTGATAATCGACGAACAGCTCCTGCACGCCCAGGAAATGGTCGGTGCGGTGCGACGGCCTGGACGGCTCGACGAACAACACCCGCCGTTCGGGCACATTCACATGGTTGATGTTGTAGGCCAGCGTCAGCCGATATTCGATCTCCGGCGGCTTGAAGGCGGTCGATCCCTTGATCAGCGCGACGCCGCCGATGAAGGTCTGGCTCAACACATAGCTTGCGTCCTTGCCGAACACATCGATGCTGCCGGGCCGCTCGGTCGTCTGCACGCCCACGGGAATGGGAAAGGTGCGCGGCTCTATCACCGAGTCGCTCACCGCATTGGCGACGAAGAACCAGTCATCGCCCTTGATCGGCAGCCACTTCACCTTTTCACGGTTGATCGGCCGGTCGCCCTTAAGCGTATTCTGTCCGTAGGGATCGAACCAGCGCTCCTTGACCACGCCGAGAGATTCGATCAGCCGCCAGCGATCGGGGATCGGCACCTGATCGACGGGGAAAGCCTCGGGCGGCGGCGCACGCACTGCGCCCGGATTGTCCTGCGTCACCGCTTCGGGCAGCGGGGCTTCATAGCCCGGCCTGCGGCGGCCTTCTATCGACTGATCGTCCGCGCCAACCTCCGGCGCATTCAATATCTCTTCCCAATTGTCCGGTGGAGGCGGCGGAACGGGCTCGCCCGGCTGCGCGAGCGCAAAGAGCGGCAGGAAGGCGGCAAGCCCCATCGCTACAGGCCCTGACACACATTTTGCGACGAACTGTCGAGGAAGGGCGCAAAGGGACAGCTCACATAGCGCAGCCGCACGGACGCGTTGCCCAGGTCGACAACGATCCGATCCGCGCGAATGGCAGCAGGGGCATTGCCGATGCCGCCGCCGCGTTGCCCGCCATTATGGGCGCCCAGGAAACTGATCATGTCATCCTGATCGATGCCGTCACCCGAAACGCCGATCGCACCAACCAGCACATTGCCGCGATAGATGGGGACAGAACCGGGGAAGATCTGGATGCCATTCTGGATGCGATTGCCCGCGCCGACGCCGGTGACGGCCGAACAACGCTGCGGCGTGTCGGTCGCACTCGCGCCCGTCACATAGGCAAGATGGGCGGCGAGATCACCCACGACCAGCGCGGATTGCAAGCCTGTGGAGAAAGGATTGAACTGCGCGATGAGGCGGGAGAAAGGCCCGTTGGGCCGCCCCACCTCGCCGTCAGGAAAATAGGGGCGTGACAGATTGCCGTTCGCACGATCGGTGAAGGCATGGGTGCCGGTCAAGGCCGCCGGATCGTTGAGGAAGGTCCGCGCCTTGCCCACGAAAGCCGCGACGTCAGCGCTGCTGCTCGCCAGCAGGTCCGGCGCGGCGTGGCTGCTGGAGAAGAAAGCCGCCGTCCGAGCCTTCTGCAAACTGACGTCGGTGCCGAAGATCGGCGCGTCGGGCGATCGCACGATGCCGAGTGCCGCGCCGCGCGTGTCGACCACGCTGATCGTCACCTGCGCGCGGCTGTCGAGCGGCTGCCTGATCTGCGCGCGCGCCCGGCTCATGATGGTGAAGGCTTCCTCCAGCACCGCCGTCACCTCGGCGGCGGTCAGGGGCTGCGTCACATCACCCGCGTCGGTCGCGGCTCGGATCGGGAAACGGTTATTCCCCGACCCATCGGTCAGCACGAAGGCGTCGCGATTGGAAAACTCCGCCACCCGCGAAGCCCGCACGCCTGAAAGCTCGCTGCCATAGGCGACGCCCGCCAGCACCATCGGCGCGGGATCGCCATAATAGCCGCGTACCGCCACCAGGCTTCCCGCGCTGCCGTTGATCGCGGCGAAGCTGGCCACGCCGCTCGCCGTCAGCCCCGCATAGGCAGCGTCCGAATAGCGCAGCGACGTGCCGTCAACAAAGATGCGGTTTGCGCGGATACTATCGGGCGCTTCAAAGCCCAGCGTTCCGGCCAATGCGATATATTCTTCCGGATCATTGTCCGTGTCGGTGACATCGGGATCGGAGCCATAGACCCCATCGGCCATGACGCCGATGCCGCCGACCACGACGCCATTCTTATAGAGCGGAAAGCCGCCCGGATCAGCCGCCAACCCCAGCGGCGACCGCTTGGGCCCGATCATCGCCATGGCGCCCGACGAGATGTAGCGCGCCGACAGGTCCGAACAGGGGAGTTGACTGAACTGCACGCCGAATAGCGGCCCGCTTTCGAGGCCCACCGTGCCCGGCGCGGGCGGGAAATGCTCCTGCACGATCATGCTCGCCGTGCGGGTCGAAAAGGCATTGCCGCCGCTCGACAGATAGGCCCCGGTGATAGCCTTGCTGATCGCGCCCGCCTCGGCCGGAACCGTCAGATTTTGCGCATCGATATTCTGCCCATTGGGCGCGGCGCTGGTGGTGGCGGTCGCCCGCGCGCCATTCATGCGGAACACGGCCAACACATTGCCCACCCGGTCCGTCACCGCGATGACCGCGGGCAGGCTGCGCGCCTGCGCCTCAGCTGCGGCGTGGGCGACGACACTCTCCACATCGGCGACCGTCAGCGCCTCCTGTGCCGGATCGGCATAAAGGCGTGTGGCGGTGGGTGTAGGCGTCGGCGTCGGGCTGCCCCCGCCGCTTGCGCCATCATTTCCGCCGCCGCCGCAAGACGCCAGCATCAATGCCGCCAGCGCCGCGAACGCGCTCAACCTGTGCCGGAAGCCTCTCACCGCAATGCTCCGATACTGCGCGCCGCGCTGCCCAAGGCACTGCGGAAGGCGGCGGGTTGATAGATGTTGGGTTCCTTGACCGCTGCATAGGCGCGATTGACGTCCGCCCGGATGCCCGCAGCTGCGCCCACCGTCACGCGCCCAGACTTCACCATGGAGTTGAGCAGCGTGTCGATCGCCATCACTGCCTGCACCGACCCTTCATAGTCGGTAAAGCGCGGGCTGATCGCCCCGCCTGCGATCTCGCTGACAATGGCGAACGCCATGTCGCCGCTCGTCCTTGCGCCCGCAAATCCGTTCGCAAGCGCGCCAGCGCTCGCGGCCAGCTTGCCCGCTGCGGCGACAGCTGCTCCCCGATCCCGCGCGATTGCGGCATGAAAAGCCTTGCTGTCCGCGTCGAACCGGCCCGCCGCTCCCGGCGCGATCACCTTTGCCGCCGCTGACAGCATGATCATATTCTCGTCATTGAAGGGCGGCATTCCTGCAGGGATCGGTCGTCCCGGGTTCGCTTCCCAGGTCTTGCTCCGCTCCGCCTGATCATAGATACGGCGGTGGCAGCTCTGGCAGTCGAAAAAGTAAAATTCGGGGAACGCGCCTTCGCTTCCCTTGGCGGAGGCATAGAGGGTGAGCGCCCGCTCCACCGCCACCGCCTGTCCCACGGCCCAAAGCTTCAGGCTGTCCGTCCGCCCCTTGCGCCGGACATAATCGGCATCCTCGTCATGATGCGCCTGCATCGAGGAAAAGAGATCAAGCTCGAACGATACGCGCGGATGCCCCGCCGCCATCATGCGATGGTCGACAAACTGGCCCGGCCGATCGCTGCCGAAATGGCAGTCGAGACAAACGGCGGCCCGCGCCTGCGGTCGGTCGAGCGGCATCATTCCCGCCGCGACGTTGGACGCATGGGTCGCGCCGACGGCATAATGGCTCGCGATCCAGCCGCCTGCCGCGCCGTGGCACGCCTCGCACCCGACGCCATCGCTCGCCAGGAACCGCGCGCCCGTTGCCGCCGCCGGGGTAGAATGGCAGCCGAGACAAGCGGGCGCCGCTGTAGGATCGCCGAGGCCCAAGGTCGATGCGATCTGCCGCCCGCGCGTGCCGGACAGCACGGCAAAGGCGCGGGCGTGCGCCCCGCCTGGACTCGAGGGCTCCTGCCAGCGCATCAGTTCATCCTGACGCACGACCTTGCCGTCGCCTTCCATCCGCCCATGGCAGGTGGAGCCCGCACAGGACGCAACGCCGGTGAAGCTGCGCGCCGCCGGAGCAGCGTCAGCCGCACCACGATCGCCACCGGGCAACACGCACAGCAGCAGGACGAGCAGCATCACCGCGCCCAGCATCATGCCGGCCGCGCGCCTGCTCCATCCATGGCCCATGAAGCCCCCCATTACACGCCCCCTTGCGCGCGATCGCTCTTGCCGCGTCCGCCCCGCCCTTTCAATCCCGTTTTGCTTGCTCTTTCCGCTTATTGCGCATCGCAGGCCGGTTCCCCTGGGCCGCCGCAGGGACGATCCCACAAGTCCTCATTGCCCGCGCCCGTCACCGGTTCGTCAATGAGCGGCGGATAGCCCTCCGTCACCACGTCGCGCAATTCGATCAACGCGGTCGGGAAGGTGCGCGACACCGCCACTGTGGGGTCAAGCAAGCCCTCGAATGTCTCACGGCCATCCACGTTCACGGTTGCGCACGCGCCGAAGATGAAGCAGCCGTTGATCTTCGATCCGGCGGCGAAGCGCCCGTTCACCGTCACCAGAGGGATGACGTCCAAGCCGGTGGCAAAGGTTCCGTCGCTCATCGCCAGCCGCCCGTTGATCGCGATCTGCGGCCGTCCAGTTCCGCCGCTGATGATCAAGCTATTGGCGGTGAAGCCGCGCCGGTCCGCAAAGCTCGTCGAAAGCCCGCTATTCTGTATGAAGATGCCGTCGGCCGCCGCGAGCCGGATGGTCCCGGCCTGCAACATGCCCGCTTCCAGTGCCAGGCCGTCATTCTGCGCCAGCCGCAATTCACGCGCCGCGAGCGAATCCGCCGCGCGCACGTCGGCAATCGCCTCTGCGGTGGCAGCGTAGATGGACGGCGCCTCAAGCGTCAGCACGCCACCTAGCCCGCCATTACCATCGCTGACCGCAATCGACCCAAGCCCCGCTATGACCTCAAGCGCGTCTCCTGCCGTCAGGGTCAGCCCGCCCGTGCCGGTGCGTCCGGTCATCGCGACCGCTCCCTGCACGCGCAGCAGGCCTGCCGCACCGATGCTCAAAAGGCCGCTGCCCGGAAGGATGTTCGTGCCGATGGTCACATCGCGCACGACCACATCGCCTGCGCCGAATATCGCGATGTCGGCTGCCGAGACACGCGCCAGCTCCGCCGCCGACAGGCTGTAACCTACCGTGGCATCGCCGCCACCAATGGCTGTTTGAGCGCCTAGGGCGTTGAAGCGCAACAGCCCCGTGGCGCTCACCCGCCCGTTCGCCGAAATGACGATGTCGCCAGAGCCGATCGTTACGGCCTGCCCACTCGCCTGGCCGTCGACCGCTATCAATCCGGCGGCGTTCAACATCAGGTCGCCACTGGCCACCGCATTGGCGATCGTCATGCCCCCGCTCGACCCAAGGCTGATGTTCCGGCCCAGCGCGGCGATGGAGCCCTGCGCCAACAGGTCGTTCACCACAAGGTCGCCAGTGCCAGCGTCCAGCGACACCGCGCTACCCGAAGCCAGCGATTGCGCGCTGATGCCCACGCCGGTTAGCGCCAGGCTGCTACCTGCGACATTGCCGAGGGTGAGTGCACCGGCAGCAGTCATAACAATGCCGCCCGCCGCTTGCGCATCGGCGATGTTCAAAGCACCCGCTGATCGCAGCAACAGGCCGCCATTTCGCGCGGTCATGGCATTGGCGCTGATGCTACCCGCGTCGATGTCGATCGCGCCGACGAGTAGCTGACCGCCAAATTGGGCCACTGCGCCGCGTTGCTGCAGCAAGCCGCCGATGTCGCTGCCACCAAGTTGAAGGCTGCCATTGACGATCAGGTCGCCGCTGGTCACCGCATTGCCGATCTGGACGCCGCTTGCCGCACTGAGTGTCTGGCTGCCAGCCGTGAGCGTCCCGATGTTGATGCGAGCAGCTGATAATGTGCCGCTTCCCGCGCCGATCTCCAACGTGCCGCTGACTGCAAAGTCGCCGCCGATTGCCATGCCCGAGCCGCCCAGCGCATTACCGCTCGCGTCTGCCATGTCGAGCAGACCCGATGACAAATTCCCGAGGCGGATGCTGCCCGTGCTGCTGCCTAGGCCGATCGCTGCCCGCCCGCTGGAAAAGACATCGCCACCCGCGCCGTCGACGCTGCCCTGCGCGAACAGGCGCAGATCGCCGCCCGCCGTCAAAGCGCTGCCGCCGGTCAGGGCGATGTCGCCGCCGCGCGCTAGCAGAGTCAGCAACCCCACTGAGCGCAGCGATGCCCCAGCCGCGCTGATGGCGCCGAGCGTGTTGAAGTAGATGCTCGCCGCCGAAAGGCTGTCGGCATCCTGTGCGCGCGCTCCATGGCTGAACGCTACGCCTGTTCCGGAATAGCCGGTCAGCGCGCCAGCCACCGCCAGCCCACCACCGCCGGTGAAAGCGAAGGAGAGCGGACCCTCAGTCAGGAAATCGGCTGCCCCGCCGACCCGCACGATATTGCCCGATGCTGCAAAGCTGATGCCCGTGAAGCCCGGCACCGCCGTTCCCGCAGCGTGCAGCGTCATTGGTCCGTTGACGACCAGGCCGCCCGCTGCTGCCGTGCTGCTGTCGGCGAAGCTGATCTGGCCGCCGGTGTCGCCATTGGCTGTCATGATCAGCGATGCGAGTTGCCGCTGCACCCCCGTGCCCAGCGCTGCACCGCCACCATTGGTAAGACGCGCCGTGCCGCCGCTGGTCAGTCCGGCCAGCGCACCCGCGCCGCCCAGCCCTGCGGCGCCATCCGCAACGATGGATAGGGGACCAATCAGGAAATCCGCGTCGCTCGCCTCGAATGAAGCGACGCCGCCAGCACCGGTCCCGCCACTGCCGCCTGCGCCATTGGCCAGAGCCGGATCGCTCGCCGTGCCGCCATCGGCTCCTGCGCCGCCTTGGCCGACAGCGGTGATGCTGTAGGCGGGCAGCGACGAAAAACTGCTGTTTACTCGCCATTTTCCGCCGTTGATCCGCAATGTGGCGGCGCCCGCCACCGCGTTGCCGCCCGCTCCACCAGCACCGCCGGCGGGACCGTCTAGCCCTCCCGATCCTGCGCCGCCCGTCGCATCGCCGCCGAGCATCAATTGCGCGCCGGTGAGCAGGCTGGCCCCCGCATCGACGGCAAGCAGCGCCGTCCCCCCAACCGCGTTGCCGCCATTTGCGCCCGCAATGCCGAGGCCGCTCTGTGAATTGCCAGCGCCGCCGGATCCGCCAAAGGCTTGCGCCAGCACGCCGATGTCACCTGCATCAAGAGACGTCGACGCGCCCGTCAAGCCAAGCGTCGCCGCGCCGCCGAAGGCGTCGCCGCCCCGGCCTGCTGCGCCGTTCGATGCTGTTCCGCCAGCGCCGCCAAAGCCCGATGCCGACACGCGCAACTTACCGCTGACGCTGGTGGCGCCGAAGCCGATATTGAGTGTCGCGATGCCGCCTGCGCCATTGCCGCCCGCTCCGCTGCTACCGCTGTTCGCGCCCATGCTGCCGATGCCGTCCGCGCTGACGATCAGGCTGGCGAAGCTGGGATCGACGTCGATCAGCATGTCCGCCGTGCCGCCCTGGCCCGATCCACCGCCGCCGCCCTGTCCCGCGCCGTAAACGTAGGTGGGTTCGTTCGTTATCGGGTCGCGGCCATCATAATAACCGTTGACGCCCGCCTGACCGCCTTCGCCAGCGGCCGTGACGGTCAATGCGCCGATCGCATGGCCTTCGTTCAGATAAGCGACGCGTGCCGTGCCGCCAGTGCCGTTACCAGCCGCACCGCCTGCTGCATCGCTACTGTTATTGCCGCCAGCGCCGCCTGTGCCTGCCGCGGACACCAGCAATGAGGGTGCAGTTAGAGCGCCGCTTGCCAGCGTCAGTTCCGCCGTGCCCCCCGTTCCGTTGCCGCCCTTGCCAGCTGTGTAAAAGCCGCCCGACCCGTCAGACCCAGCGCCGCCGCCAGCACCGCCATGGCCCTGCGCCATGACGCTAAGGTCTTCGCTCACGATGATCTGGCCAGTGCCGCCTGCTCCCATCAGCAGGCGGGCGGTGCCGCCGACGCCCGCGCCGCCATCCGCGCCGTTAGGACCGTTATAATTATAGTAGGAATAGGGGTCGCTGCCGCCGCCCGCCCCGTTGGCCTCGACTATGATGCTGTCCGCATTCAGCGCGCCGCCTCGCGACTCCAGCACAGCGGTGCCGCCGATGCCTGCGCCTGCAAGGCTCGACACTTCTTCCGCCGCACTGGCCGCCATCGCTTCGCCGCCGGTGCCGCCCGCTCCCAATCCCAGCGTTGCGATGATTGCATTGCCACCGGTCATCAGAAACTGAACGGAGCCGCCTTGCCCAGTCCCCGCCCGGAACTGCGTGCCCCCGTCGCCGCATTGCGGGCAATTGACGTAGGACGATCCGCCACGCCCATAGGCGCCGCCGGAGAGCGTGGTGGCTTCAAAGCTGCCGCCTGCGACTAGGAAGTTCACTGTTCCGCCGGTGCCGTTGCCGCCGTCGCCCTGATTGAAGTCCGATCCGCCAAGGCTCGACGCTGCCAAGAAGACTTCCGACATTTCCGTGGACGCGCCGTCGGCGGAAGCGGAGACATTGCCAAAGCGCATCACGGCGCTTCCGGCGGCGCCTGCGCGGCTCTCAACCGTTATGCTGCCGCCCAGGCCGTCTCCGCCTCGACCTGCGACGCCGTCGCTATATTCTGTGCCGCCACCAATGCCGTTCGCTTGCAGATACAGGTTGTTACCCATTGTGAAGTCAGCGTCAGTGGCGTGAACGAGCACCGACCCACCGGTGCCGTTCGCTCCATTCGCGCCATAGCCACCACGGCCATCCGCACTGATCGTGCAATAGAAACTACAGTCAGCGGTGAAGCTGCCACGCAGGCCGCTTGCCGCGCTGGCCGACAGGGTGATGCTGCCACCGCGTCCGGTTCCCGCGACGCCGCTCGCATCGCCGCCCGACGCATTGGCATATATGTCCAGATAGGCGGTGGTGATGTTGCCGCCCTTGGCCGACACATCGATCGTGCCGCCGGTTGCGTTGCCGCCGGTCACAGGCTGCGAAGAATAGCTCGCCGTCCCAGCCGATGTACTCAGCATCATGCCGCCGAAATCCATCTCGCCTGCCAGCGAGCCACTCGGCCCAGCGGCAGTTTGCGCCGAGACGGTGATGGCGCCGCCGGTTGCAGTGCCTGAACTTTCGCTGCCGATCCCCGCCCTGGCGTCGGCATAAGCGAACAGATCGCCCGCGCGGATCGATCCGCCCGCAGCGATGACATTGATGTCGCCGCCCGTCGCGTCACCGCCGTTGAGCACGGGAAGGTTGTAATCGCCAAGACCAACCGCGCCTGCGTCCAGCTGCATCGTGCCAGTGACGACAATCTGACCATTGGAAGCCGGTAACGCACTGCCGCCATAGGTCAGAACGTCGATCACCCCGCCGACGCCGCCGATCCCGGCAGTCAGGTTCATACTACCCGCGCTGATGCTGCCGCCCTGGTCAGCGCGCACGGTGATCGCCTCGCCAGCTTTCAAATCGATGGCCCCGCTTGCCGCTATACCTCCCGCAGCACCGGATTGCAGCGTGATCGCCCGATCCGCCGTCAGGTTGACGTTTGCGAAGTTTGCATCTGCGCTTGGCTGGACGATGATGTTGCCCGACGCTTGCGCCGCTACATCGGGCTGCCAGGTCCCGCCGCCGATGCTGATGCTCGCCTCCCCCGTGCCGGTCACATTGCGCGGACCAATTGCACCGCTTGTGACGTCGGAGCCTGCCGACAGGATGACGCCGCTGCCGCTCTGGACCGCGTTTGCCGCCGCTTCGTAACCGACATTGCCCGACAGCAGCATGGTCAACGCGTTGTTTTTCGGAACCGCGACCATGAAGACTTTTTGCGCGGCAGTGCTTGCCGTGGAGTCCGGACGTTCGGTGCTGCCCGTGTGTACCACGCCATTGGCGTCGGTGGTGCCAGCGCTGATGCTGATGTCGAACAAGCCGCCGTTGATCCGGATGTCCGCCGCTTCCGCGCCTACATAGGCTGCGGCGCCATCGACCCTGACCGTTCCGCCCTGCACCACGCGCGGCGCTACGAGCGCAACATAGCTGCCGCTGGTTAGAGCGTTGATCTGCGCGCCAGGCTTCAGCTCGACCGAGGATAGGACGTTGCTCGGCCCCCGGAAGCGGATTTCGCCATTGCTTCCGTAAAGCCCGCCTGTCGTATCGATATCGTTGCTGGTCAGCACGAGAGAGCCGACGTTGAACACGGCTCCCGGACCGGCGACGATGCCGCCGGGGGCGTAGAACCACACTTTGCCACCTGTACCGCTGCCAACTTGGCTTTGCACCGTGCCGTTCAGTTCCACGATGCGCGAAACGGACATGCCGCTGCCGTTCACCGGCAAGATGCGGTTGAGAACCGTAAAATCGCTAAAGCCCCTGAACTCGACGGTGCTGTTTTGAGGCAGGAAGTCGATCGCCCCCGTTCCGCCGGTATCGTCAGGCGCCCAGTCGATGATCGCTTCGGAGGAGTTGAGCGAAATTACATCTGTATCCGGCGATGAGCCCTGCGAGACGAAGGCATCGCCCGATCGCACCGTATAGCTGCCCTGAAACGCCTTGTTGACCTGCGCGATGCCAGCCCCGCAACCGACCGCCAATGCAACGGCACTGGAGCGGCCCAGCAGGGTCCAGAGCCAGTATGTGCTACGCTTCATGGACATCAACGCCTCCACGGCAGAATTTGCGTGGTGAAAGATAGAAGCAGGCGGGTGTCGCCGCGCTCGGTCTGAACGCCTGCCCGGCGCAAGGGGGTCGCCAAGGTGAGGTCGATCCGCGCTCGGTTGGACCAGGTCGCCCTTACGCCGCCACCTGCCGAAAAGAGCTTCTGCGGATTACTGCCGGCAAAGGCGCTGCTGTGACGCCACATCCAGGCCCCGTCGAAGAACAGGAAGGGCTGAAGCGCGATGCCGCGCGGGCTGCGCGGCAGGATGTGCCCATAGCGGATTTCCGCGCCGAAGCCGATGCCGCTGTCCCCCGTCAGGGTGCCCGGATCATAGCCGCGGCCGACCGTATAATTGCCCGCGCTCATCTGCTCATAGGAGAGCAGGGCGTCTGGGCTATATTGGGCGCGGGGCGAGAGGGCGAAGGCCAGCTTGGGCGTGGGGCGATATTCCGCCTGCATGCCTGCCCTGACCAGAAAGGCCGAAGCGTCGCCGTCCAGCTGGCCAGTGGGGATACAAGCCCCTGCCGCGCCACAAGGCTCGCTCGCGCCAAGCCCGGCGAGGCCCTGACGCACCTCCAGATTTCCGCCGATCCGCCATTTGGGTTCGACGCCCGAATAGCCGGTCGTGCTAACCAGACTGTCAGCATCGATCGCTTCGCCTTCCAGCCGCAGGAATACCACCCGCAGCCGATCGCGGGACAAGGGCAAGGAGCCTACGCGCAAATCCTGATTGACGACATCAAGCCCGCCGCTCGCCAGCAGGGTATGCACCTGCCGCCGCACCAGCGGGTAAGACAGCGCCGCCGTCGCGATCATCGTTTCGGACTTGAGGTCGAGCCCCTCGATATCAGGCTTGCTCCAGGCAAATGTCAGGTCACCCGACAGCCGCAGCCCGTCGCTGCGCAGCGCCATGCTGTGCCCGGCCTGCAATACCGTCTGTTCGTCGGGCTGCACGGTGTTGAAGATGCTGAGTAGCGTGCTGTCGCCCATGCCGGTCAGGTCGTTGAAGCGCACCCGCGCCAGACCGCCGAAGCGGCCGACGGCATTGCTGCCAAGGTTCTGGACATTGACGTCCAGCTCGACCCGGCGACGTATCACCTGCACCTCGCCAACAACCTCGCCCGGCGCCGTCCCGGCGGGCCGCAATGCCAGGCGGACATCATAGCCGGGCGAGTCACGGGCCAGCAGCAGATGCCGTTCCGCCTGATGCACATTGAACAGCGGCTGACCCTTCAGCGCCTCCATATGCGCGGCGATCAGCCGTTCACTCCTGCCGGCGTCGCCCCGCACTTCGATGGTGACCAGCCGGGCCATCAATATGTCGAAGCGGACAGTGCCGCCCTTTTCGATCCGCTGCGGCGGGACCTGCACGGCCGCAAGATAGCCCAGTTGGCGGAGCGCCGTTGCTGCCCGGTCGCGCACTTCGCACAGGCTTGCGATCGGGATATCTCTCCCGGCAAGGTCGCTCCAGCTATCCTTCAATATGCTCGCATCGACGCCGCGCAGGCCGTCGAACTGCACATCGGCGAAGTTCACAGTGACGTTGGCGAATCGGGGATCAGCCAAAGGGCACGGCGCCCGTTCAACGCCGCCTTCGACATGAAGGCGGCTTCCCTCGCCCGCCACGTCGGCAGCCTGCTGCCCCGGAGACAGCTCCTCGCGAGTCGGCGCGCGCGGCGCGACCTGCGCCAGCGCGGCGGCCGGAACCATCGCTGTCAATGCCAGCACCGCCCGCCAATGCGCACGCCCCGCCGTGCGGGATATTGCCCCCTGAAACCCCATCGACGTATCAACCCCCAAAGTAGGAGGGAAGCGGCCTTATGGCCTGTCATCCCTGCCGCTGCGACCGTCCGGGTGCAGGCGCTGTGCCCGCCGCCCGCCCGCTTATCAAGTCCTTAGCGCGCCGCCGTGTCGATCAGCAGGTCGAGCTGCGCCTGACAGCCTTTCGCGATCAGCGCCGACGCCATGCCCTCGATCCCCGCATCGGCCGCCCCCAGCAGCGCCAAGCGAATATCCGTCGAACGTCCGCCAGCATCGATGCGATAGGCCGCGCCATCCTTGACCGGCAGCGCTGCAGGCCAGGCGGCAATCGCTTCATTGGCCGCGAAATCGGCGGACGCCTGCGCCCCGCCGCCGCTGATGCGGACGGTTGCCGGCTTTGCGGCATCGGCCCGCCACAAACGCACGGCCGCAGGATCAGTGACGCACAGCGCGCCAGGCTGCGCGACATCGACCAGCCACAAATTGGGCCGCTTCGTCGCCGCCGGGGCTTCACCTACGGCGCCTCTCACGGCCCCTGTCCTCGCCCGCCGCACGCGTTTGGTATCGAGCAGCGCGGCCATGGTCACATTGGTGGCAGGAGTCGCCGCCGCCGCTGCCACGCTGAAGCGGCCCGGCCCGCGCAGCGTCCGCGTACCTTTCGCGTCGAGCAGGGTCACCACGTCCCCCGCCTTCAGCAGCAGCGATCCCCCATCGCCCAGCTTCTTGCCCGGCGCATAGCTCCCGGCGGAGGGTCCAGACGACCGTACCACCAGGCTGTCGGCCCATGCAGGGGCCGCCCCCAGAGCCGCCGCCATGCCAAGCGCGACCGCCCCCTTAGCCCAGACCATAAATTCCTCCGTCCCCAATATATTCATAGCGATACACGAGATTGGCGAGTCCCGCATCATCCGGATATTTCCGCGCAACCGCTTTCAGACCCGCCAGCGCCTCAGTCCGTTTGTCCGCATCTTCGTCATCGAAAGCGGCCAGCGCCGCCCTTAGCAGATCGCGATCTTCCACCGGAAAGTCCGGCACCGGCTCGAACAGGTCGACCGGCGTCGCGCGCCCGCGCAGCCGGACTCGGCCCATCGGACGCCACCAATCGAGGGTCGATCGCTCCACCGCCTCGCGCGAGACCAGCACGGACGTTTCCAGCGGCTTGTTCGCCGCTTCCAGCCGTGCGGCCGTGTTCATGCTGTCACCCAGCGCCGTATATTGGATGCGGCCTTCGCCGCCGAAATTGCCGACGATCGCATCGCCATGATGCAGCCCTACCCGGGTTCGCCCGATCGGGGGAACGCCGGGCGGCAAATCCTGCCGGAACCGCTCCCCCGCCTGCCACATGGCATAGGCCGCAAGCGCCGCATTGCGCCCATCGTCCGCCCGGGCGATCGGCGCGCCCCAAAAGGCGACGACCGCATCGCCCACGAACTTGTCGATCGTACCCCCATGGGCCAGCACCACGTCGCTCAACATATCAAGATAGCGGTTGAGCAATTGAGCGACCATTTCCGGCGCGATCGCATGGCTTAGCTTGGTAAAGCCCTCAAGGTCCGTGAAGAGGGTGAAGATCGGCCGCTTTTCACCATGCAGCGCCAGCTTTTCAGGCTCGGCCAGGATTTGCGCGGCAATGTCGCGGGGAAGATATTTGCCAAGCGCGGCCTGTGCGAAGCGGCGCTGTTGCGAATTCACCGCTCTTGCGGCCGCGCTCACCGCCGCGAACGCGATGACCCAGCCGAGCGCCCAGCCCGCTGCAGGCAGACCCTTGGTATCCCAACCGCTGGCCTGCAGCCAAAGCGGCAGGCCAACTATCGCGCCAGCCTGAAAGCCAAGCGCGGGCACCAGCCAGAACCATCGCAAGTCGGCAAGGCTGGTCAGCGCTGCGGCCAGCACGATTAGCGCCGCCGCAAGCCATAAGGCCCAGCCGGGCACGGCGGGCAACAGCGCGCCGTCCAGCAACTGCGCCAGCATGGTTGCATGCACTTCCAGCCCGATCATCGTCGATTTCGTCTGGCGCCCGGACAGCGGCGTTTCAAACTGGTCGATATCGACGATGTCGCCGCCGATCAGCACATGACGGCCACGCACCATCGGCGCCAGCGCAGCCGCCATTGAGGGGTTGGCGATAAGGTCGATCTGAAGGCTCGGGATCACCGGCTCTTCCGATCCGTCCGCCTGGGCGCGTGGCATCCGGTATTGAATGGCGCCCCTATATCGGGCAAAGGCCGGGGACGGCTGCATCGCCAGCGACAGTAGCGGAGGCTGTCCTGCCACTGGCACCGGCCAGCTGCGCGCGACATTGTCGCTGTCCGTTTCCAGGCGAATGCTGGCTGGCCTGACCCGATCGGTCCGCGCTTGAGCGAGGAACCGGTCGAGATATTGTTGCTGTTCGAAGATGATCTGTTCGCGATTGTCCCCGAAATTGGCGTAGCCGAGCCAGACAGGCGTGCGCATGGCATGCAGGGCGGACAGCAGCTGTCCATCCTCATCCTGCGGCTGATCGAAAAGGATATCGATCCCGATCGATCTCGCGCCCATGCTGTCCAGGTTGCGAAGTGCCCGTGCGAGGAGGCCGCGATCCAAAGGCGATCGCTTACGCGTCGCAATCAATGTCTGGTCGTCATAGACGACCATCAGCACGCGCTTGTCCTGCTCGACCCGGGGAGCGAAGGCAGCCGCGCGCCAGTCGTATAGGCCGCGTTCGGCATCGGCGGTCGGGATTTCGCGCTGCGATCCAGCTCCACCCAGCGGCTTGTCCCAGTCCCACCCGGCGATGAACAACGCGAGCAACAGCAGCAGCGCGGTTCCGGCAAGCCGCCCCCGCCCCGCATCCCTCATCACGCGCGTACCCCGGTGCAACAGGCCGTGCGCCGCCATGCTGATCAGCGCCGGGCGATCAGAGGCCGCGCGCCATCGCCGATTATGGCAAAGCCCGACCAGTAGAAGGGGTGGGAGGTTTCTGCATCATCCATCAGGCGAAGCTGGGCGTGGCGCAGCGCTTCACCCACCGGTTCGTCGGGGGCTGCGGCGAACAGCCCGGCCATCAGCCTTTCGGTCGCGCGATATTCTTCGGGAGCAGGCCAGTGGCTGGCGATGACGGACCGGCTACCCGCACCGATAAAGGCGCGAACCAATCCATCCAGCGCGCCGCCACCGCCGGAAAGACCCGCTGCACGCGTCGTTTCCGCGCCCGCTGCACCCGCCGTGTCGCAGGCCGACAGGATGACCATGTCCGCATTCAAACGCAGGTCGAATATCTCGCCAAATTGCAGCAAGCCGTCCGACCCGGCCTTTGGCGCGAAGCTGGTGAGCAAGGCCGGACGCGCGGGACATCCCGCGCGTGGCGGCGTGACCAGACCATGGGTGGCGAAATGCAGGATACGGAAATGGTCGAGGTCGCCGCGCGCCTTGACGGCCTCATCCGTGAAGGCCGCGCCGGTCATAAGTTCGCTGCCCGATGACCCTACCGACTGTACCGCCTGACGCAACTCGTCCGCGGGAATAGGGTGGTTCCATTGCGCGGGCGACCAGCTGCAATCGTCGCCCTGGCCCGGCAGCGCGCCACGCGTCAGCGCGGCAAGCCTTGGCCCGGCAAGCGGCGCATTGTCGCCAAAGCCGATATAGCTTTGCCGTGCACCCGATGGCGATGTCAGCCGGGCGTCGCGGAAGGCACGGGCCGACAAGGCCGTGCTTACCGCATGGTCACGCCCCAGCCAGTCGACGCCACGAAAGTCGAACTCGTCCCCGCCCTTTGCCAGCCGGGCCGCATAGGCTTCGACACCTGGCTGGCTGGCGACGAGCAGATTGACGGGCAATTGCAGCATCGCGCCGTCTGGCTCGAAGATCAGATGGCGTACGCCCTTCAGCCGCTCATCAATGGGGCCGAACAGGTCGAGATAGAGGCTGCGGGCCACCGGCAGGTCGAGCGCATAAGTGGATTGCACACCGGCGACATCAATCGAGATCGTCTCGCGCAGAGCCGCTACCTTGCGCGCTACCTCGCTGGCGCTTACGGGCACGCGAAAGCCGGTTGCCCCCTGCCCGTCGATCCACAGGGCATAAAGCGCGTCGCCAAGCTGCGCGAGCTTGTAATAGCCTTCGCCCGCTTTCAACGTTCCGCGCATGTCGCCAAGGGTCAGCGCTTGCGGACTGACGGCGCGATATTGCGGATAGGCGGCGAGTGCCGTCAGCGTTGCAGCCTGATCCGTCGCCAGCGCGTCGATCTCTGCCTGTCGCCGCGCGACCTCATCTTGGGTCGCGCTGTCGTCCCTTCCCGCTTCACGCAATTGGGCGAGCGCGATGCGGCCACGCTCAATGTCGCGGGAGAGGGATACAGATTGGCGGAACAGGCGTGCCGCCTCTCCATCGCCCGCCGACAATTCCCGGCTGAGCAGTTCCAGCGTCTCGGCCGCGCCGGGACGCACCAGCAATTGCGACGCTTCGAACAGGTCGGACGCCAGTTCCGGACGGCGGGGCATTTCGGATGTGAGCAGCGTGAAATAGGGCTGCAACTGATTTGCCATCGCCGTCAACGTGCCACGGTTCGCCATGGTGGACGTCATGATCGCGCGATAGGTCTTCAGCGCCTCATCCGTCCGCCCGCGCCGCACGAGAAACGCGCCCAAGCGGCCCCGCGCGCCGTTGAGGGCCATCGTCTCGGGATATTGGGCGGCGATCAGACCGACGGCTTGATTCAGCCGCGCCTCGGCCCCGCCATAATCGCGTTCCGCCTCATATGTGAGAGCGATCTCGCCCAGCAGCTGCGCGCGCAGGCGCGTGATCGATGTCACCCGGCCGCCGCGGACCCGCTGCGCGTCTTCAAGCGCCTGGGCGAGGACGGTGCGCGCTTGCCCTGGCTTGCCGGACAGGCGCAAGATCGTGCCGCGCAGCTGTTGTGCTTGCGCATCGAGTATGGCGGCCCGTTCGCCCGGCGTCAGCCCTGTATCCTGACGCACGCCGAGCGCGCGTGTTTCAGGCGCGCCGCTGCTCAATTCCGCCGCGACGTCGCTCGGCAGGGTCACCGCGCCATCAGCCCCAGCGGCAAGCGCGGTGCCGCCGCCCGGCGACTGGTCGAGCAAAGCAAGCGCGCTCTGAAGGTCCTGCTGATTGAGATGATGCACCGCTTCGAAATTGCGGCGCAGGCGGAGCTGGACAGCATCGGCTGTCGGTATGCTGCGCGCCTGCGCGAACGCGGCATCGGCCTGATCGAACAGGCCAAGATTGGACAATTGCAACCCGTGATTCACGAGATATTCGTGCCGCCGGTTCGCCCGTTCGACAGGGCTCAATGCCTGCGCCTCCGGATCCCGGGCCAGCCGGTCGGTCAGGCTGTCGAAAAATTCGGCGGCCTCGGCATAGTTGCCCGAGGCGTTTCGGCGATACCCCTCTGCCAGCACCGTCTGCGGATCGAGGGTGGCGGCCTGCATCCGGGCGAAGGCCGCTGCATTGCTGCCGCCTGTGGTGACGATGTCGATCTTCCCCGGCACGGTGCGTCCCAGCACGATGGTGCGCAGGCCAAGGTCAAGGACGGTGTCATAGGGCGCGAACCCCTGCGCCACGTATAGCGTCTTGCCGCGCTCGGCCGAAAGGATGCGGTAGGTGCCCGACTGGCTGGGGCAATTGCGTACCGTCGCCGCGCCGATGTCTGGCAGGGTCATGCCGCCGGGCGCGCTGCAATTTACAGACGAACGGCGCGACGCCGCCAGCCTTTCAAGCAGCGCCTGTTCATCGCCGGCCTCTTTCCGCCGCAGGGCGTAGATGCGGCCTACCGGACGCGCGGCGTCGCGGCATACCACGGCCCAGGCGCGATCGAACATGGTGCGGTTTGCCGGATCGTCATTGACGCTTTGCGCCTGACAGAGCGCGCCGCCGCCACTGCCGATGCGAAAGCTGTCCTGCAACAGCGGCCGGTCGAGCTCCGGCTGAGCGGCCAGCACAGAAGACAGGCCCAGAGCACCCAGCCCGGCCAATAACCGACACAAATTTCCAATAGCGCGCAAGGCTTTCCCCCCAGCCTCACCGGATCTATCCGTGCAAGCCCCCCATGGCGCGACCCAGCGCGCCCTTCATAGCGCCGCCCCAGCTTGCCGCAAGGTAAAAGAGGGATGGGAAATTACAGGCGTCGGGCGCCTGCTATTCTTTTCCCTTCTCGCTGTCCGGTTCCGCAAGATGGCGGTGGAACTGCGCCATCAGGCTTGGCGGCGCGACATGTGCGGCGGCGACCTGTATCTTGTTCTTCCAGCCAGAAACGATGTGTGCCTTGCCAGCGATCATGGCGTCCCATCCATCCCGGGCGACCTTGGCGGGATCGTCCTTCTTCATTTCGCCGACATTGGTGTCCTCCATCCCCGCGCGCTCGAAAAATTCCGTGTCCGTCGCGCCGGGCATGAGATTGGTGATGGTCACGCCATCGCTGTCCTTTATCTCGTTACGGATCGCTTCGACGAAATTGTCGATGAACGCCTTGGTCCCATTGTAGATGGCGTGGAACGCGCCCGGGATGAAACCAGCGATCGACCCGGTAACCAGTATCTTGCCCTCATTGCGCGCGACCATCTGCCTCAGCACTTGCTGCAACAGATAGATGGTGCCGACGATATTGGTGTCGATCACCTTGCGCCAGTCGGCCAGCTCCTGTTCCAGAAAGCTGTGGCCGACGCCCCTTCCGGCGTTGGCGCACACAATGTCGATCTGAAGCCCGCCAGCAGCCGCGATCAGCCGGTCGACCCCTTCGATGGTCGAAAGGTCAGCCTCGACCGCCTGTACATCCGTGCCATGCCGGCTGAAGTCCTTGGCCGCCGCCTCGATCAAGGGTTCGTCGGCTACGACGATGAGGTCATAGCCCTCCTGCGCCGCGACATGCGCCAGTTCAAAGCCGATGCCGGTCGACGCGCCGGTTACGATCGCCAATTTACGAGCGGACATGGGGCTTACTCCACTTCATGCTGCCGCCACCTGATCCATGCCGGGCTTCAGCACGATCTTGGTCACTTCATTCTGCTTGTCATGGAACATGCGATATCCTTCCGCAGCCTGTTCGAGCGGCAGGCGGTGGCTGATGAGGAAGGTCGTATCGACCTTGCCTTCCATGATCGCGTTGAGCAGCGCGGGCATATAATGCTGTACGTGGGTCTGGCCGGTCTTGAGCGTCAGCCCCTTTTGCATGAAGGCGCCGAGCGGGAATTTGTCGACAAAGCCGCCATAGACCGCAGGCATGGATACGCGCCCGCCCTTGCGGCAGGCGATGATCGCCTGGCGAATGGAATGGGCGCGGTCGGTGCCCATGAAGGTCGACACCTTGATCTGGTCGATGACATTGTCGGCGAAGAGGCCGTGCGCCTCCAGCCCAACGGAATCGATGCAGGCATCGGGACCGATGCCGCCGGTCATCTCCATCAACGCTTCGTAGGTCTTGCTTTCCTCATAATTGATCGTTTCCGCCCCGAACTTGCGCGCGAGTTCCAGGCGGCGCGGGAAATGATCGATGGCGATCACCCGCTCCGCACCCATGAGAAAGGCGGACTGCACCGCGAACAGGCCGACCGGACCGCAACCCCAGACCGCGACCGTGTCGCCCGGCTCGATGTCGGCGTTTTCCGCAGCCATCCAGCCGGTGGGCAGGATGTCCGAGAGGAACAATACCTTGTCGTCGTCGACTCCATCCGGGATCACGATCGGGCCGACGTCGGAAAAGGGCACGCGGACATATTCCGCCTGGCCGCCCGCATAACCGCCGGTCATGTGGCTATAGCCGAACAGCCCCGCCATCGGATGACCGTAGAGCGTCTGCGCTATTTCCTGATTTTCGGCAGGCAGGCTGTTCTCGCAGGCGGAATATTGATGCTTCTCGCAATGGAAGCAGCCGCCGCAACTGATGGTGAAGGGCACGACGACGTGCTGTCCCTTTTGCAGGGTCGATTTGGGGCCGGTTTCCACCACCTCGCCCATGAACTCATGACCGAGGATATCGCCCTTCTGCATCGTCGGGATATAGCCGTCGTATAGATGCAGGTCGGACCCGCAAATTGCGGTCGAGGTGATCTTGATGATGGCGTCGCGCGGATTGATGATCTCTGGATCAGCGACATTTTCCACACGGACGTCATGCTTGCCATGCCAGGTGAGCGCGCGCATCAGTTCTGCTCCTCCTCATATTGTGCCTTGGTTCGAGCCGCTGTGGCGATCTCGCCGGTTTCCATCAGCTGCTTCAGCCGCCGCAGGTCGCGCCGCGCCTGGATATGCGGTTCGCGCTGGAACATCTTGGCGATCACCTTGCCGATGATGCCTGCGGGCGGATCATAGAGGATGGTCGCGGTGACCCAGGTGCCGCGATGGCCGGGAGCATCGCGAAACTCTATCCGCCCGCTATTGGGGACATCGGCGTCCTCTTCGGACGTCCAGGCGATGAGTTCGCCGGGCCGGTCATCCGTGACCAACGACGTCCAGCCGACCGTGCCGCCGCCCGGCGCCTTTACCGTCCAGCGAGACCGCCGGCCATCCAGCTTTTCGATCGACACCACATTATCCATCACCTGCGGCAGGTTCGAAAAATCGCGCCAGAAATCGTAAATCTCTTGCCGCGGGCGGTTGATCGTCACCGTCTTGCCCGTGACGTCGCTCCCCGTCGCTTCAGGCAAGCCAGCCGTCGCGGCCGCGCGCTCTTCCTTGTGCTTGGCGGTCAGGGGCGGGGCGTCGTCCTGCTGGCCTGGCGTCATGTCTGCCATGCTGCGCTCCTTTCGATTTTCGGGTGTCTGCTGATCCCCCGCCAACCAGCAGGGCCATGCGCCGTTCCCTCCCAGCCCCTGAAATATGCGCCTCGCTAACCTGCGTTAGACGCTTTCTTTTGTGGCGTTCCACGGTTGGAACGGGGCGTGTCGAGGGCCGTTGTCCGTCCATTCAGGCAGATGGAGGATCATCATGGGCGCGCATGCACCCCTTCACCGTTTCACCCATGGTTCGGGCCGGGAAGCGCTGCTCGGCGCGGGAATTGGGGCTGGCCTAGCGCTGCTGGGCGCAGCCGGGCGCAAGCTCGCCGTCCAGGCGCCGACGGCGCTCGCAGGCGATTGGGACAAGGCGCTGGCGCTTGAGCACAAGATGACGCTGGCGCTGTTCGACAAGCTGCGTGACACAGGTCCCGCAGCCAAGGGCAAACGGAGCATGTTGCTGACCCAGCTCAAGCATGCGCTCGGCAAACATGCGATGGAGGAGGAAAACGCCATCTACGCGGCGATGCGCCAGGCAGGCATGCGGGAAGAAGCCGACGCGCTCAACAGCGACCATGGCTATGTGAAGCAATATCTGTACGAGCTGACCGACCTGACGCGCGACCACACCGCCTTTCAGGCCAAGCTCGCCCAGTTCCGCCGTGACATCGAAGAGCATATGCGGCGCGAGGAGCAGGAACTGTTCCCGCGCCTGAAGCAGGCGTTGAGCGAACAGGAAAGCGGCACGCTGACGCGCCGCATGAACCAGGAAGGGCTGAAGCTCGCCTGAGCTTGGTCCGGGAGAGAAAACAGATGAACGACCCCACACGCAGCAAGCGCGATGTGCCGACGCAGCAGACGCGCAATCCCAATATATCGACGGAAAACCAGCCTCCGGGCGCGGCGCGGCGGCCAAGCGCAACGCTGGACCGGGAACCGGAGCGCGACCCGCTGAGCGGGGGCAGCATCCCATCCAACTATAATCCCGAAACCATGACGCGGCACGGCGAGGAACAGGACAGCCGTGCCGGACAGGAGGGCGCAGGCGAAAAGTCGCGCCGATCCGATGGATAAGGGTCAGAAGGACGGGGACAAGCGTTCGCCGGGCCTCCCACCCATCTACCAGGGGGATGAGGACGCCAATATCAAGGCGGCACAGCCCCTCCCCCTCTCCACCGGGCGCGAGGACAATCGCGGCCACAGGGCCCGAGAAGGTTCAGGCGTGGTCGAGGGAAGCGGCGCCGCGGCGGGAGGTGGCGGTAATCCGGAAGATTATGACAGCGACCCCGTCTCTGGCGGAGCCGCTCAGCAAGGACAGGATGATGATGACCGAAAATCAAAACCGCAGTGAAGGCCGCGACGACGCGGACCTGCATGACGATCCACCCGCCCCCGGCCAAGGCAGCGCGGCAGGCGGCGATCTGGCGAGGGATGTCGGATCACGCGATGAGGAAAAATCAGCACGGGACGGCGATCCCGAACCCACGCGTGTGACGAAGCAGGACAAGGTGCAGCCACAAACCAGCACCCGATCCGACAACGAAGGCGCGCAGCGCTGATCTGGTTTCGCGCGGCGCCTAGAGCATCGTGCGCAAAATTGGGAACCGGTTTTGCGCTTAAAACGATGCGACAACAAAACTAGAGCGCGCGACCTCCGCCCGATTGAGGCAGCGCGCTCTACACCAGCATCTCGTTGGGGGTAAGCGCCGCAGCGTCACGCAATGACGCAAGGTCAGGAATACGCAGCCATTTGGATTGCAATTCCACCAAGCCACGCGCCCGCATCGTCTGTAGCGTCCGATTGACGTGAACCGGCGTGAGGCCGGTAAGGTCGGCGATCTCCATCTGCGTAAGCGGCATCGCGCATTGCTGGCCATAAGCAAGGCCGGACGCGCGCATGCGTTCGAACAGTTCCAGCAGCAGATGCGCCAAGCGTTCCAGCGCGGTCTTGCGGCCGAGGGTGACAAGCCAGTTGGTTTGCCGCTCGATGACTTCGGCCAGGTTTTTCCAACAAGCCTGCTGCGTTTCGGCTGAAAAGGAGCCCTGAGGCGTCGAGGAAAGCCGCGCCGCGCGTACATTGGTGAGGGCGACGATCGGCTGGGAGGGGCGTTTGCCGAGCGCCCAATGCGGCTCGCAGATATCACCGGGCAGATAGAGCCCGGTGATTTGACGGCGGCCATCAGGCAGCAAGCGGTAACGGCAAGCCCACCCTTCATCGATACGGAAAATCGATTCAGGTTGCTCATCCTCCCGGGCGAGAAACTGATGCGGGCGGAAATGGCAATGGGATTCGTTAACCGCAACTTGGCCTAACATGGGCGATTCCCCTGTCGAAGCCCCCGCCGAAACCATAGCCTAAATAGGTCAGCCACCCTTTACCCATGTTGGAGTCATTAAGTTCTTGCGACGAAATGGTGTGGAGCAACGATCAGCCGTCCACACCATTAAGTTCGGCTTCACGGTGACGGTGGCGTGTCAGCCGCCTGCGCTGCCAGAAAACCGGCGGCGTCGAGATCGACCTTGAATTCGCGATCCCATAGCCGGACCTGCCCGCAGAGCGCCAGGAAAGGCTCGACGTCATCGGCTCCCTCAAGCCTCACAAAGCCTTCATCCATGTCACTCTCGAGTACCCCGGCACGCTGGATGAGGGGCAGCGCATCATCGACATAGGCAATGAACTTGCAATGCGCATGGGCATCGCTGACGAAGTCCTTCCCCGCCTTGTCCATGCTAAGCTGGGCAGCGCCCTCCGCTGACAGGATGAGCGCTACAGCGTCGTAGAGGACGGACGGCCCGCCATCGATCTTCTGCTTGGCTTCGGCGATGGTGCCGTCGTCCAACAAGGCACCGGCTGTTTTCGGTGCGATGATTTCGTACACCGCGCCAAGGCGCTTTATCTCTTTGGTCAGCGCCTTGACCAGTTCGACAGGAGCGCCATCGCTCACCAATATGCCAAGCTTTCGTCCGGCAAAGCTTTCCGGCCCATTCTTGACGATGCTGAGCGCATCGGACGGTGGAAGATCCGTACGCGGCGCGGCGGCGGCAGGAGCGGGATCGGGCAGTTCGGCAAGGCCAAGCCCGCTTGCTACGACGGTTGCGAGCGTCTCGTCGATGTTGCGCAGATGCGCGACCATCCTCTGCCTGATGTCGATGCGTTCGCATTTAGACAGCTCGAACACCAGCGCGTCGCCGATATGCTTTTGTTCGATGGGCGTCTGGCTGATGAAGAACTGGCGCGCCTGGCTGTAATGATCGTTGAAGCTGGGAGAGCGGATTTGTAGCTTCGGCCCCGCCTCCCCGGCCGCGAAGTGGCGGTAGCCGCGATCGGGGGACTCGCGCGGGCCGCCCCAGCTGTTGGGCTCGTAATTCACCCGGCCCTTGGGATTGTTCATCGCCATATGGCCGTCCTGCTGGAAGTTATGGACGGGGCAGCCGCGCGGCTGATTGATCGGGATATGGGTGAAGTTGGGCGAACCCAGCCGCTTCAATTGCGTATCAAGATAGGAGAAATTGCGTCCCTGAAGCAGCGGATCGTTGGAAAAGCCGATCCCCGGTACGACATTTTGCGTGCAGAAGGCGACCTGTTCCGTTTCCGCAAAGAAATTGTCGACTTGTCCATCGAGGACGAAGCTGCCGATGCGGCGGACAGGGATCTGTTCCTCGGGGATGATCTTCGTCGCGTCGAGCACGTCGAACTCGAACGCTTCGGCGAAATCATCATCGAAAATCTGGACACCCAAGTCCCATTCAGGCGGATTGCCGAGGTCGATCGCGTCCCACAGATCGCGGCGATGGAAATCCGGGTCGGCGCCGTTGATCTTCAACGCTTCGTTCCACAGCACCGATTGCAGGCCCTGCTTGGGTTTGAAGTGGAACTTGACGAAAGTCCCCTTCCCTTCCGCATTGATCAGGCGGAAGCTGTGGACGCCGAACCCTTCCATGAAGCGGAAGGAGCGTGGAATGGCCCGGTCCGACATCGTCCACATGATCATGTGCATCGATTCAGGCGTCAGGGTGATGAAGTCCCAGAAATTGTCGTGCGCCGTCTGCGCCTGCGGGAATCCCCGATCGGGCGTCTGCTTGGCGGCATGGACCAGGTCAGGAAATTTGATCGCGTCCTGGATGAAGAAGACCGGGATATTGTTGGCGACGATGTCCCAATTGCCTTCCTTGGTATAGAATTTTGCGGCGAAACCGCGCACGTCGCGGGCAAGGTCGAAGGAGCCCTTGTTGCCGACCACGGTCGAAAAGCGGACGAACATCGGCGTTTTCGCGCCGACTTCGGTCAGCACCTTGGCAGAGGTGAACTCCTCCAGGCTTTCGTTGAGCGTGAAAGTGCCGTGGACGCCGAAGCCGCGTGCGTGGACGACGCGCTCGGGAATGCGCTCATGATCGAAATGGAATATCTTTTCGCGGAAGTGAAAATCCTCAAGAAGCGTCGGGCCGCGCTCCCCTACCCTGAGGCTGTTCTGGTCGTCAGCCACGGGAACGCCCTGCTGCGTCGTCAGGACATCACCCGACGATCCCGCAATCTGATGCAGTTCACCACCTGCCCCTGTCTTCGTCTCGAATTCGCGCGCAGCGCTCTTGGCGCCCTTGTCCTCACCGATCTTCCGGGCCATGCGGCACTCTCCTGATGCAGATGGTTGCAGCTTGGGGAAGGTCCTCCCCGCTCCCTGCCCCAGACCCACCAGGAGCCACGTTGTTCCTGCTGCCTCCGGAACGACCGCGACGAATTCCGCGCCGCATAATGCAGGTTAGCAACTTTCCCCTGCGCTTCTGGAACATGATCCCCCGGCGCTCGCTCTAACCCGCGAGAGGAGTAGCCCATGACATCAAGAACCACGCTGATGATCGCTTCACTATTCGCAGCTCTGCCAGCCGCCGCCGTTGCGCAGACGCCTTCGGCCTATGTGGCCGCAGCAGGAGCGAGTGACCTGTTCGAGCAGACATCGAGCAAGCTGGTCCTTCGCACCACACGGGATGCCAAGGTGCGGTCATTCGCCACGATGATGGTGCGGGACCATGCCAAGAGCACGGGCATGGTGAAGGCGGCAGCAGCCAGGTCGGGCGTCAAGGCAGATCCGCCGCAACTGACCACCGATCAACGCGCCAAGGTCGCGTCCCTCACCAAGGCGACGGGCACGGCGCGCGACCAGCTATATTGGCAACAGCAAAAGGCGGCCCATAGCGCCGCGCTGCAACTGCATCAAAGTTATGCCGCTAGCGGATCGGCCGCGCCTCTCAAAGCCGCCGCCAAGCAGATCGTCCCCGTCGTTCAGCATCATATCGAGATGCTCGACGGCAAGGCGATGCACGCACATTGATCCTTTCGGGAAATCGATCGCCATGCCCATGATGGACGTCCAAGCCACAGCCGAGAACAGGAGCCCTCCGGTTCCTCGCGACCTGAAGCATGTGTCGCTGAAGGAAGACCTTGAGGTGCAATATTGGTCGCAACGTTTCCGGACTTCCCGGCAACAGCTGGAGGAAGCGGTGGAACAGGTCGGCCACAGCGTCAACGCGGTGGCAGATTATATCGACCGTAATCGGTAGCCGACCATGAACCGCGTCGACCCGCCGCCTCCACCCAAAGCAGGACGGGCGGCGGCGCTGATCATATTGGTCATCGCCGTGATCATCGCGATCCTCTTCATCGGCCGTAACGTGTGGCATGGGGAAGAATTGCAGGATAATCAGGAAGCCGGCAACAATGTCGCGGGCAATTATCAGGGTCAGTCAAACTATTGAGGAAATGCTCTGGAGCTTGTCCCGAGCCGGCAGGTAACATCTCCCGCTTTGCAAAATCCTCTAGAAGCGCGCGGGGATGGTTCTGATCGGCACCGGCTCGGGCAATCGCCTCCAGCCCAAGTCTGCGATGACGTCGTTGCTTTGCACGGCTTCCCGGCCCCGGCTGCGGTCGAGGGACCAGGTGATGTGGAAGGTGCCGCCGTCAGGCCGCCCGCTGTTCCCGCCTACGACGACGATCAGCGCCTGAAGTCCTTCGCCGTCGCTGATGCTGCCGACGATCTCCGCCTGCTGCGGCTCGGGCAGCGGAGCGTCCTGGGGCACGCCGGACGCCAACGTGATGTGATCCGCAATGACGTCCGGCCAGAGGGGTGGAAAGCGATCGAGCAGTGAAGAGCGCTCCGCCTCATCAAGTTTCCAGCCGATCGCCGGCATGTCCTGCTCCTCACTTGTAGCGTATCAACGTCCCAGCGGCCCGTTGGTCGCATAGGGCGAGATCGGTCGATCAGCTTTCCAGCATTTCGCGGATGCGGGCGGAGAGCATTTCAATCTGGAACGGCTTTGTAATCATCTGCATGTTATCCGACAGGAAGCCGCCGCGCACCGCTGCCCCTTCTGCATAGCCGGTCACGAACAGGATCGGCAGGTCGGTCAGATGCTCCCGCGCGATTTCGGCGAGTTGCCGCCCGTTCATCCCCGGGAGGCCGACATCCGAAATCATGAGGTCGAAGCGGCGGCCTGATTCCAGGATGCGCACGGCCTGCTGCCCGTCCGCGGCTTCGGTCGCCTCGTATCCAAGCTCCTCCAGCACATCGCGTACAAGAAGGCGCACGGATTCATCATCTTCGACCAGCAGCACGGACTGACCATCGCCATGATGGATGGCCGCGCTTTCGGGGGGCGCTTCATGGGGCTGCATATCGGCGACGGGCAGGAATAGCTTGACCATCGTCCCCTCCCCCACCTGTGAATCGATGCGAACAAGTCCATTGGACTGCTTGGCGAAACCATAGACCATCGACAGGCCAAGGCCGGTCCCTTGCCCGATCGGCTTGGTGGTGAAGAATGGGTCGAACACCTTGTCGAGCGTATCGCCATCGATGCCGACGCCGGTGTCGGAAACCCCGACCATGATGTAGCGGCCCGGTGCGACACCCGGATTGCGGGCGCAGCATTCTTCGTCCAGTTCCACCTCTTCACAGGACAGCGTCAGCCGGCCCCCATCCGGCATCGCATCGCGGGCGTTGATGGCGAGATTAATGATCGCGCTTTCAAGCTGGTTGGCGTCCACCAGCGCCGGAGGTAGCGTTGGCGAGGATGAGAGTATCTCCACCTCAATGGATTCACTCATGGTACGGCGGAGTAAATCCTCCAGCGAATGGATAAGCTTGCACACGTCGGTCGGCCGGCTGTCGAGCGACTGCCGCCGTGAAAAGGCAAGCAGCCGCGCGGTCAACCCTGCCGCCCGCTGGGCCGACGTGCTTGCGGCATCCATGAACCGTTCGAGATCGTCCAGCCGACCGCTGGCGATCCGGCGCTTCAATATGTCGATGGCTCCAATGATACCGGTCAGCATATTGTTGAAATCATGCGCGATGCCGCCCGTCAGTTGGCCGACCGCCTCCATCTTCTGCGCCTGCCGCAGGGCTTCCTCTGCACGGGCCCGCTCTTCCGCTTCGGCTTCGAGCCGGGCGAGCGCATCGCGCAATTCACGCGTGCGAACATCGACTTCCTGCTCCAGCCGCTGAGCGGCCTCTGCGAGCGCCTGCTGGCCCCGTTTCTGTTCGTCGATGTCGACGATTACGGAAATGGAGCCGGTGACACGCGAGCCGCTGGGGTCGCGGAGCGGGACGCCGCTTACCCGCGTCCATACCGACGGCCTGTCTGGCGGGTGGTGGAGGAATTCGATGCCCCGCACCAGCTCGCCCCTGAGCGCGCGCATGGTGACGAAGCGATCACGCGTGATCCGGCTGCCATCTTCTTCATAGCCTTCCCACACTTCCTCGGCATTGGGCAGCCGGGCGGGAATTTCGCCGCTGGGCAGGAAGCGGCGAAATGCAGGATTGGACAGCAGCGTGCTGCCATCGGCATTGACGAAGGCGACGCCCACCGGAAGGTTTTCCAGCAGCGTGTTCAGACGGCTGCGTTCGGCATCAATCGCCGCGAACTGATCACGGATCAGCAATTGCTTCTGCCGTGCCCTGATACCGGACGCGATAGCGCTGATGAGCGACTCTCCGCTGACCGGCCGCTCCAGCAGGATGACGCTCAGTGCATTGTCCGGCAGCCGCCGCCTGACCGCTTCGCTGGACGCAAACCGTCCCGCCTGCCGCCCTGCGAGAAGCACGAAGGGCACGTCGGACCAGGCAGGCTGCGCCTCCAGCGCGAGGCGCAGCGGTTCGAGATTGGCCAACAATGCTTCTTCGGTGACCAGCACCACCCCGGTTTGCTCGTCGATGGCGTGCGCCACGTCAATCAACGTAGAGCATATTTGAACGGGATGTCCCTCGCCCTGAAGCAGGCGCGTGACGCTTTCGGCGTCGCTGCCATAAGGTGCGCTGACAAGGACCCGAAGGGACGGGGATGCGGCCTTATGCACGGCCGGGGCGGTCCTCCATCAACGGTGAGGCAGCGCCCAGATATTGCGGCGTGCCGGTGAGCACGCCCCGGAAGTCGGACAGGGGTGCGCCTACCCGAACACCGTGAGAATCGATGCGGAATTCGCGGATCGAGTCCTCATGCGCGCCACTGCGATGCTTGATCACAGACAGCGCCTTGCGGATGCGGCCTTCCGCTTCAAAGAAGCGCAGCAGGATGACAATGTCGGCGATATAGGACACGTTGAGTTCGTCGGCACTCATCGATCCGAAGAAGCCCTGCTGCGGATTGACAAGCAAAGTCACGACGCCGCGATGGCTGAGATAGGACAGCAGCTCATGCAATTGGAGGATGAGCTGCTGTTCCTGCGGCATAGCCGCGAGATAGCCATTGAGGCTGTCGACAAGCACGATGCGCGCATTCCGATCCTCAACCTCGCGCCGGACCATGGCGGCAAATTCGCCCGGCGCGACCTCGGCCGGATCGATCTGGCGGATGACGAGCCTGCCGTCATCCATCAATGCCTGAAGATCGGTGCCGAACAATTTGGCGCGGCTGATCAGCGTCCCGATCCGCTCGTCAAATTCGTAGATGACCGCATTTTCGCCCCGTTCGCAGGCGGCAATCACATATTGCAAGGCCAGTGTCGTCTTACCCGCGCCAGCCGGGCCGGTGATGAGCGTGCTGGTGCCGCGCTGGGGACCACCGCCCAAAATGGCGTCCAGTTCGGGGATCTTGCTCGGCACTGGTTCGCCTTCGAACGGCGCATGATGATCGGACGCGATAAGGCGCGGAAAGATGTCGATGCCGCCTTTGCGGATGATCATGTCATGGTATCCCGCGACGAAATCGACGCCCCGCATCTTCTGGATCTGCATCCGCCGCCGGGCTGCGCCGAAATCCAGCGTCAGCCGCTCAAGGGTGATAACGCCGTGGCACAGACTGTGCAGATGATTGTCGCGGACGCCAGCGCTGCCGGTCAAGTCGTCCACCAGCAGGACAGTCGTGTCGATCTGCGCGAAGAACTGCTTCAGGAACAGCAGCTGGCGCCGGTAACGAAGCGGGTCCTGTGCGAGCAGCCGCAATTCGGAAAGACTGTCGAACACGATGCGCTGTGGCTTGATCCGCTGTACCTCTTCCCGGATCAGGTCGATCGTGCCGCCAAGCTCCATCTCCCAGCTGTGAAGGATGGATTGATCGCGCCCTATGCCAAGCACCGAATCGGCTGAAGCAAGTTCGAACAGATTGACATCGTTCAGGCTCCAGCCGTGAGAGGCGGCCACGACCGATAATTCTTCGCTCGTCTCGGAAAGGGTGACATATAACACCTGCTCGCCAGCCTTCACACCGTCCAGCAGGAACTGGAGCGCAAGGGTGGTCTTGCCCGAGCCAGGCGCACCTTCGACAAGATACAGCCGCTGGGCAGGGAGGCCGCCGCCCAGCACCAGGTCCAGCCCAGCGTTGCCGGTGGAAACGCGATCAAAAATTCCGGTCATTCAGCCATGCCTCCTCAGCACGGCCGCCACCATATCGATCGACGTGAGAAAATCCATTGCCTCCCGCCAAAGCGAGGAACGTGCCGCGCCGCCACTTATGCGGGCATTAACGCCTTTTCATGCAGGCGGTTGCATCTTTGTTTTGGCTTAGCGGCCGGGCGGATCGTGGGGAGCAGGCGCAGTGACGGGGCGCAAGCTTTCGCGGTCCTCGGGCGAGACGGGCGCGGTGGGATCAGGGCGATAATGCTCCTCCGCCCTGACGGTGCCATCGGGATGGCTGTCACCCAGCAGATCGGCGGGAACATGACCGGTCGAGGGCTCGGTCGACGCCTGACTGGGGCGGGACCTCGCCGTGCTTGATCCGGGCGTCGGTTGCGCATCGGAGCGGGATCGGTCGAACAGCTTCTTGGCGATGAAGCCTGCACCAGCGAGAAAGGCGAGCTTGCGGATCATGGTAGCGAAATCCTCGTCAGTGGTGGGTCACTTCGGGCGCACGGACGAAGGGCATGTCCTCAGGCTCGATCGTGGTGGGATGATGATCAGGATCGTGAAGCTGGCGGCCAAGATGCCGCCTGTCCTCTACCGGATGCCCAGCCCGGCGAGCGGGGAAGGCCTTGCCCGTTTCCTTGTCCAGAGCCCGTGCCACAAGTGCGTCGATGATGGTGGCTCCCGCGACGAAGGCGACGGCTCCCCAGACGCCACGATGGCGCGGCGCCCTGCGAGCCGCGAGGCCGAGCGCGGCAAGGTCCATAGCGTCGCCTGCCACCCGGTTCCACACCAGCGTCGAATGCGCTGGCGCCGCGAGCAACCCTGCCCCGGCGAGCATCTCCCGCGCGCCGAAGACGCGCAGGGTGGTGCGCCCGGCGCGATGATCATTGCCCAGGGCGCGGGCAATCCGGCGGGTCGCGGCCGTTTCGGCCACGCCCAGAGCAATCGAGAAAATTCCCAGGCCAAGGCTGATCCGCCGGGCATCCATGGTCGGCCTCCTATGCTGTATCTGCTGGGGCTAACGGCTTCGCGGGGCGCGTGTTCCCATCGTCAGAGCCCACCTACCGGAGCAGCGCCAAAGCGACGGGAAAGAACGGCGGCCGGTTTTGCTTCTGCCCCTGTTCTTGCGGGACAGCGGGCGCTCCGTCATAGCGGGCGACAGCGGCCAGTCAGATCGGAGTGATGCGTGACCCAATCCTGCGACCTTGCGATCCGAATGCAGCGGGCGGCGTTCAACCGCGCTCTGGCAGACATGGACCTGAGCGCAATCGGGCCGCTGCTGTCGTCCGGAGCGATACTTGTGACTGGCAGCGACAGCGGGGTCATCACGGGCCGCAAGGCGCAGTTGATGGCGTGGAAGCGCGAATTCGCTTCACCCGGCCGCATTGTCTATGTCCGGATGCCGACCAGCATAACCGTCTCGCCGGTTGAGCCGATCGCGATGGAACAGGGTGAATGGAAGGGCGTGGCCGCAGACTCACAGGAGCCTGCTGCGTCAGGCATCTACAGTGCGAAATGGCGCAAACTTCGCGGCGAGTGGCTGATAGAGGCCGAAATCTTCGTGACGCTCGCCTGAGGCTGGCTGGCCCGGCAATGACGCTGGGCCAGCCAATCGTCTCTAGCCCAATGCCTTCGCCATTACCCGCCCGAGCCGTTCGGCAAAGGCGCGCGGATCGGCGGGCAGTTCGCCATCGGCAATCCGCGCCTCGTCCAGCAGCAGCCACGCGGCATCCTCGCGCAAGCTGCTGCCGTTCTGGAGGCCGCTCAGCCCGACGATGAGGTTGTGGCGCGGATTGAGTTCCAGCACAGGCGCCGAAGCGCCACCGCCCCGACCGGCAGCGGCCAGCAGCTTTTCCAGCTGCCGGTCCATGCCATGTTCGGCCGCCACAAGGCAGACGGGGCTTTCAGTCAGCCGTTCAGACACGCGGACATCGGATACCTGGTCCTTCAAAAGCTCTTTCGCGAAATCGATGAAGCTGCTGACTTCCTCCGACGCAGCGGGCGCCTCCGTTTCACCCTCGGGCATAGGGATGAGGCTGAGGTCGGCAAGGCCCTGCGTCACCGATTTGAAAGGTTTGCCGTCATAGTCGACGCCAGCGGTGACCCAGAAGCTGTCTACCTGATCCGTCAGCAGCAGCACCTCGATACCGCGCGCGCGGAAACCTTCCAGCTGCGGAGAGGAAGCGAGCCGGTCGAGATCGGAACCGGTGGCGTAGTAGATCGCCGTCTGGTTCTCCTTCATGCCCGCAGCATAGTCCTTGAGCGAACGCCAGCCTTCGCCGGATGCCGTGGATTTAAAGCGGGCCAGGCTGAGCAACTGCTCGCGCCGGGCGTAATCCTCGTACAGCCCCTCCTTCAGCACCGCACCGAAATTGTCCCAGAATTTGATATAGCCCTCGCCATCATTGGCGGAGAGCTTCTCCAGTTCGGTGAGCACGCGATTGCTGACGCCTTTCTGGATCGCGGCGAGAACGGGGCTCTGCTGGATCATCTCGCGCGAAACGTTGAGCGGCAGGTCGCTCGAGTCCACCAGACCACGCATGAAGCGCAGGTAGCGCGGCAATATCTCCGCCTCGTCCGTGATGAAGACGCGGCGGACATACAGCTTCATGCGGCCGGTGCGGTCCGGATCGAACAGGTCGAACGGCTTCATTTCGGGGATGAAGGCCAGCACCGAATATTCATGCAGGCCCTCCGCTCTATAGTGGAGCGTCAGCGCGGGCTGGTCGAACTGACCAGCGACGCTGCGATAGAAGTCGGTATATTCTTCGGCGCTGATCTCGCTCTTGGGCTTGGTCCAGAGCGCCGCGCCGTCCGCAATCTGCTCGGCCTCCGCATCGGGCTTTTCCTTGAGGAATATCGGCACCGGCACATGTCCGGACTGATCCTTGATGATCTGCTGGACGCGATAGCGTTCAGTGTAGGACGCGGCATCCTCCTTGAGATGCAGCAGGACGCGTGTGCCATGTTGCGGCGCTTCGGCTGTATCGGCGGGCTGGACAGTGTAGGTGCCAAGGCCATCGGACGACCAGCGCGACGCCTGATCGGAACCTGCCCGGCGCGAGAGGACATCGACCCGATCGGCCACCATGAAGGCGGAATAGAAGCCGACGCCGAATTGGCCGATCAGCTGTGTGCCTTCCGCATCCTTGGCGCTGGCGACACGCTCCATGAACGCCTTCGTGCCCGAACGCGCGATCGTGCCGAGCGCCTCGACCAGTTCGGCCTCGCTCATGCCAATGCCATTATCCTCGATCATGATCTGGCGGGCTTCGGGATCAAGCGTCACCGTCACTTGCGGGCTGCCGCCAGCGGCGAGCGCAGGATCGCTGAGGCTCTCATAGCGCAGCTTCTCGCAGGCGTCGGCGGCGTTCGAGATGAGTTCGCGCAGGAACACATCCTTGTCCGAATAGACCGAGTGCACCATCAGGTGCAGCAATTTGGCTACGTCAGCTTCGAAGGAACGGGTTTCAGGAGCAACGTCGGTCGGGTTCGTCATGGCGATTCTTTCATGCCCTCCAATGAATTTTGGCCGCCGGACAGATGGCGCGGCACGGCTCGCGTTTCAAGCGTGAGAAGAATGACGGCGGAACCATGGATCGCGATTGCCGGTTCGGCGCTTTCACCCCCATCACCAAGGAGGCGCGCGTGCAGGTCGAAACCTATTTGCTGGCGGAACATGATTGGGTGCCAAACAATGGCCGCCTGCCGGTCATCCTCTACCGGCGCGCGATTGCTCCCGCATCGTGCGAGGAGACGGCGCGTGTGTTTGAAGAGGCCTTTGCGCGGCATGGATGGCCCGCGCAGTGGCGCGACGGCATCTATGACTATCATCATTATCATTCGACCGCCCATGAGGTGCTGGGCATCGCGGCGGGCACGGCGCTGCTGATGATCGGCGGCCCTAGCGGGCGCGAGATCGAGGTGAGCGCGGGGGACGCCCTATTGCTGCCTACCGGCACGGGTCATTGCGCGCTGAAGAGCAGCGAGGATTTCCTGGTCGTCGGTGGTTATCCGGAAGGGCAGCGTTGGGACATATGCCGTGAGGCGCCTGATGCGGAGGCGCGGGAGCGCATGGCCACCCTCCCCTTCCCTGCCTCCGATCCGCTCGAGGGACCGGGCGGGACGCTCAACGATCATTGGAAGGCGGCGCTTTAGCCCTAACGTCGCAGCTTCACATACCAGCCGATGTTGAGGCGCCAGCCGCGATCTCCGCCGGCAAAGGCCTGGTCGATCACCCGCGCGCCTTCCAGGCTGAGCGACGCGTGCGGATTGTAGACGATCCGTAGCCCGCCGCCTGCCGAGGCAAGGTCATAGTCGGCGGCGGGCAAGGCCGCGCGTTCGAGCACGCGAATCTTCGCGCCATCGATGAAGCCGTAGACCTCGCTATCCTTGAGCTTGGCGGCGATGTGGGGACGCCACGCCAGCTCCAGCGATCCCGCCGCACCGCGATCGCCGCTGAGCACCGCCGTATCGAACGCCCGGCCGAATTCGGGACCGCCGATCGCGAAGCGCTCGTTTCCTGAAAGCCGGTCTGCGCTATATTGTCCGGCGAGGCGCAGCCGTCCGACAAACCGCTTGCCGAGCATCCGGTCATAGCCCACCCGGCCCGTCACCTTGGTGAAGACTGGATCGGTAAAGCCGGGCGTTCCGCGCGCGTCCAGTATATCGAGGCCGCGGCCTAGATTAAGCGACGCGCTGAAAACGCTTTTTTCGTTGATAGCCGAGTAGCCGACCGCTGCGCGGGCTGCCCGAATGTGATCTGACGACAGCACCGAACCCAGTAGCGCAGCATCGCTGTTCAACCCGTCCAAGCCAGCGCTGACGGTAAGATTGCGCTTGTAGCCTCGAATTATCGGGTAGCTGAGCGAGGCTCCGAGCGTCCAGGCTTTGCCAGTGATCGGAAAATCCTTCAGCCTTGTGTCCAGATGGGAAGCTGCAAGGCCGAAGTTCAGGCCGTCCGAACCCAACGGTGTTTGATGGCTGAGCCCGGCATAGCGATAGCGCTTGAGGTCGGTCGCCGCGAGCAAGGTGACATCGGTGCGATCGCCATCCCGCAGCAGGCTGAAAAGCTGGCCCGTCGCGCGGAGTTGGCCGGTGCCCAGGCCTGCCTGGGTCCGATTGTCGATGCCGAAGCTGAAATTGCTGTATTTGCGTTCCGGCGTGACGGACAGTTGAACGGCGCCTGCTTCCCTCCCCCTATTGAGGCCCACATCGACCTTCGCGCCCGGAATGTCGCGCATCAGGGACAGATAGCGCTCCAACGACCGGCGGCTGAGCGGCTTTTCCTTGCGCAGCCGCTCGGCATAGGCGCGGACGAGCGGACTGGCGCCCTTGGGATAAGTGATATCCTCGACAAAGCCTTCGGCGAGCAACAGCTTCACCCGGCCGCTGGACAAATCCTGCTGGGGAATGGCGATGGTGTAGAGCGCGACGTCGCTCTTGCTATAGGCTTTCGACAGGGCCTCCGCGAGCGCCTTGAGATTTTCCGCCGACGCTGGCTCGCCGAGATAGGCCTTTGCTGCCTGGGCAACGCGTTCGGGAGCCTCGACGCCGACAAAGTCGATGGCCTGGATGATCGTGCTATTGTCGCCCGCCTGCACGGCTATGCGGCCGGACGTGGGCGGCGGCACTCGCTGACCCTGCCCCTCCCCGGGTCGGGGCTGCGTCGCCTGTTCGATCAGCGGGGGAGCAAGCAAGGTCGGGGAAGTCTGGGCAGCCAGCAGCCAGGGCGCCGCAGCCGAAATAAGCGCAGCCATCATAGGGGAATGTCCTGGGAAGAAGTGTCCGGAGGCACGATCAGCAGCGCGCCTCCGGAAGGATGGTCAGGGCCTTGTGAGGTTCAGCCCGCCCGTCAGACTATTGAGCGTGCCGGACACTGTGCCCGTCACCGGCGCGAGCAGCCCGCCTGGAGATGCCGTCGCGCCCGCTCCAGCAGTGGCTCCACCTGTCGTGGCGCCTGCTGCCACCCCAATGGGCGCAAGAGCCTGCCCGGCGGTTTGTTGCACGGTCGAGGTGAGGCCCGATGTGGTGGAGGTCACGCCATTGACGACCGATGTGACGGGCGCGAGCAGTCCGCCAGTGCTTCCGCTGCCGGTCGCCGGCAAGCCGCCGGGCAACAGGTTCGCCTCGACGACGGCGGGGCTTCCGTTACCCAGCAATTGATTGCCGCCCAGCGCCACATCAAGCAAATTGGACGCAATGCCGCCGGTGGGCGCGGTGATATTGGTGACGCGGACGTCGGCTATGCCATTCACGTCGGCAAGCACGGTGTTGCCCGCGTTCAGCACGCCCACGGTCGCCACTGTGCCGACAGGCTGCGTGCTGCCGAGCACACCGACGCCGATCGCGCCTGTCGTGCCGTTCAGCCCTTCTATGACGGTCCGGCCACCGACATCGATGCTGACCAGATCGCCAACGACACCTTGAGCGCCCTGAAGCAACAGCGTCCGGCCCTCGCCTGCATCCACGAGCACCGTGCCGGTATCGGTGAGAACGCGGGTGATCGTGCCGGTAACAGGTTGCAACAAGGGTAGCGCGGTCGCCACCGGGGTCGTGACACTGCCCTGCCCGTCCGAAACGCCGAGCACGGCATTGCCTGCGGTCACCAGCACGGGAGACAGTTGGCCGAGAGCAGCGCTTGTCGCGCCGCCGCTGCCTGTTCCGCCAGAGCCCGAACCACTCCCGCCTCCCGTTCCCGATCCGCCTGTTCCACCGCCGGTGCCAGTGCCGCCACCTGTTCCGGAACCGCCGTCCGTTCCAGTGCCCGATCCTCCGCCTGTACCGCCGCCACTCCCGGCGCTGCCCGAGCCTGAACCCGGGTTACTTGCTCCAACAGTCGCGATGCGCGTGCCGCCGCTGCTTTCACAGGCGCTCAGCACCAGTATGAGGCCGGAACATGCGGCCAGGGTTGCAAATGCGCTTTTCCGCGCCGGTCGATCGCTGGGTAGTCCGTGTGCCACAAACCTTCTCCTATCTGATCCAGCATTGCTTGCTGACGCAGACGAGGCCACGCGAACGGGTCGAATAGGCATGAGGCGTGCAGATGCGCTGCCCTGTTATATTTATAAGTGACGACGGACTTGCACTGATTTAACCTGAACCTCGGCTCCTTCGGCGGCCCCGCTACCTTGCAAGCAAGGCCGGAAACTTTGCGTCCCGATGTCACCATCGGTTTGCCTTTGTCGGGATCGATCCTTCAGCCGTAACGCTCAAGTGGCAGCTTGGTTCTGTGGCAGGATGAAAAAATTTCATTTTTATGGTTACTTTTCATGGCGATGGAATTTCAGACGCGCTTTCGCTTTTTGATCTGCTCCCGTCAGCCCTGCCTCGCAGGTCTGCTGCATCCATAACGCACCAAAAAGCACCTGCAACCAACATATCTGTTTGGTTGTACGCCTTATCTTGCTAAGCCCGAGAAATGCTGGGTTTTTCGTCATTAGCAGAGCAGGCGCTATTATTGCTCGGAAGGCTGGACGGGCGGCTTGCCAACAATCCTGCGACCGACATCTGGCTCGCGCGGGCGCGGGTGAAGGGCGCTGCGGCACTTGCCAGCGTTGCGTCGGTACCGATCGCTGTCCGGGATCTGGAGGACTGGATTTGCGGCCGCACACCTCCCCCACGGCATAGCGAGGGGTTAAACGACCCGCTGTCGATCGCGGCGCTTGTCCATTTCGCCCTTTCGGCCAGTGAAAGCCAACGAGATCCCATTGCGCGCGCGACACTCAATATATCGCGCCAGCTTCTGGACGACCGCAAGGAAGCTGAAATATGGGCGCCGGACGATCTGGTGCGCTTCGGTCCTGCCTGGCGGGCCGTCCAAGCCTTGGTGGAGGCGCCCTACCCTGCTTCGAGTGTCCAGGCCGTGGCGGAGCGGCTCATCGCTGCGCGGGAGGGCTTGGCGGCGCCCACCAGCGGTGGTCAGTTGCTGACGACCGCGGATGGGCGGCAGTTGCAGATCGACCCGCGCCAGCCAGACCTTGGATGGGTAATCGCGGCGCATGTTCCAGCTGCCCTCGAGGCATCTGGGCTGACGTTGCGGCGGTTGCCCTCATTCGTCGACCTTCCCCGTTTTCCCGGCATTGATGCGCCGACGCTGACGGGCCAGCTGTTCAGCATGATTCAAAGGCAGGCAGCGCAAGGGTTGGCAGAATTGAACCGGCTTGAGGCGAGGCTGAAGAAACTGCCCGACGAGCTTCCCGTAACCAAACGGAGCAAGGCACCCCTGCTGATGCGGCTGGAACTGGCCTATCCCGGGTTGAGCAAGATGGCGGTCGCCCGCCTGCTCGGCATCTCGCACCAGGGAGCGACCAAGTTGGTCGCGCAGCTTGCCTCCTCTCTTCTCTCCAACAACCAGAAAATCTCGGGTTAGTTACAGGGTTTATAAGAAAAGTTAGAGAGTTACGGCCGCCGGAGCCGCGCACGAATCGTTGAAGATGCACGAGTCGGACCAAGCTGCCTGTTCCCGAAAGGTCGGCTATCCGTTCCCGGAGTGTCGAGTTACGCGTTCCTGAAGTGTCGGGCTATCGTTCCTGAAGGACCGTGTGCCGTTCCCGGAGTGTCGAAGGTGCCGTTTTGGAACTGCTCTCTCCACCGGGATTGAATCAGTTGCGCAAGATGGCTGCAAAATGTCGTTCAAAAGCTGTGGATGAAATGTGGTCGCGGAGATGCGTTCAAAATTGTGATCGATCAAGCGGGGACCGCTACCGACACTTCGGGAACGGCTTACGAAATGTCACGGTGATAACAGAGGCCCCGTCTTATCTGCGGCGGGCGGTCAGAGGGTGTGCCGGTTCTTTTCGTGGAAGCGGCGCACGAAGCCGATGAAGGCCTTCTGATAGTTTACTGGGGTGCGCGTGGGATCAGCGTCGAGCCAGTTGCGGAAATCCTGATGGAGCGACTGATAGTCCCAACCCGGACAATCGGCGCGCAAAGTGGCCAATGTGGCGTCCGTCAATTCACCGGCCGTCACTCGGGAAGAAAGACCAGTGACGGTGCGGCGGATCACGTCGGAAGCGTCGAACAAGGGCTCGGCGTCGCCTTTTGCCGATAAGCGGGCTGCCGATGGCGCTCCATTCACCGACGTCGTTTTGGTAGCCGTGGGCTTTGCAGCGGGGGATTTGCTCGTCGCCTTGGCCGCTTCCACTATGCGGCGGCTCATGCGGAGGGAAGGCTCGCGCTTGCCCTGCGGTTGTTCGAGGAGCAGGGTATAACCGGGCAGCGGGTCGCGTTCGGCGATCTTGGCGATCTCGAACTTGAAGCGGCGATAGGCGCCTTCAGCGCCGGACTTTTCGAACAGGGTGGGCATCGAAATGGAGAAGCCCCCCTCCCCTGCCCCACCGGCATGTTTGCGCGCTACCTTGTAGAGCCAGCGCTCCCGGCCGCCGGTCAGGTCGAAATAGGCGCGATCGATGGACAAGACACCGCCCTGCATCAGCACGCCTTCATAAAACCAGTTGCTGAGCTCGATCGTCATGCCGCGCGAACGTTCGGTGCGTTCGTCGACAAGCTGGGTCCAGCCATCTAGCCAGCTGAAGGTCGCCTCCCGGCGATTTTCGGCGCGGATGTTGGTCTTGATCGTCGTGGAGACGAGCCGATCCAGCGATTGGCCCAGCAATTCATAGGCGCGGCCAGTCGTCGGACGGTGGATTGCGCGCAGCAGATCATAAGGCATGAGATGCAGTTTGCGCGGCACGTCGTTGACGCCGCGCCGCGCCATATCGGCGAGGACGGAGGCGCAATAGATGAGAATGTCTGCATCCCAGATGGTGGCCATTCCATAATCGGGATTGGCGGAGACATGGACCCAGGCTTTGCCGTCAGGAGACGTGTAGTCGATCGGTTTGACGCGTTTCGACTTGGCGAGGCTGAAGAAGGGGCGCTCCATCATCTCGCGCTGATCGCGCAGCGGCATGTCCGCAATGTAGGGGAGGAACAGTTCAAACTGGTCCGTAAGTTCTGCTTTGCCGGTGCGGGTCATGGGCAGTTCCTTGGCAAAGGCAGAGCGAACTCAGTGTTTCCCCGGGGAAACAATGAATGAATTGGCGAGAAAAGACGGATTCCGCAGGAGGGGAGGGGCAGGCCCTCCCCGGGACGGGCAAGCTGTTTCCCCGGGGAAACAGGGCGTGAGGGATAGGCGAGCGCTAAACCCCGCTCCATTCCTGTTCTGCCGTTATGCCCCCCCGAGAGCGTCACTGCTGCAAGCCCATCCCTTGCCGTTCGAGATGTTCGAGCGTGTCGCGGAGCGCCATTGCCAATGTTTCCATGTCGGCGCCCGACCCCGCGTGAAAACGGATGGTGATGCCCTGCCGATTAACCGACTGCACGGTAAGGGCAGGCCGACCGTAGCGCGTAGTCCAGGTAAAGGGATCCTCCTTCGGCTGCGACACGGCGACGCGCGGGGCGTCGAGCAGGCGTTTGAGGACTTCGGCCCCCGGGATGGGCGGAGCACCGGCGACGCGGCGTTCCTCCTGTGTCGTAGCGAGCCGGACTGCTTCGGCGCGCACAGCCGCAGCAGCGTTCGGATCGTCCAGAGCCTGAGCCAGCGGGTAAGCGGGCTTCAGCTGGACATCAGCGGGCGAGGGGAAAGCTTCGATGATGTCGTCGGGAATGCCCGCGACCTTGATCATCTTGCTGAGCCAGCCCTTGGACAGCTTCAGCCGCTCTGCCATGCGCGTCAGATGGCTGCCATAATGCGTACCGAGCGCCTCTGCATAATTGCGCGCGCGCTCAAGATCGGTGACGTCCTTGCGCGCGCGGTTTTCGAGGTCCGCAAGACGGAAGGCAGCCTCGTCGTCCAACTGGGCGACCTGCGCCACAAACATCATGTCCGGGTAGCTGTGCGCGCGGAGCCAGCTGATCGAGAAATGGCGACGCGTGCCGGCGATCACTTCATAATCATGGGCCGGATCGCCCTCGACTCGCCGCACGACCGCGGGCACTTTCTGTCCGCCCTCCGCGATGATGGAGTCGATCAGCTCGCGGCAATTATCCTCGGTAAGATGGGAATATAGCCGCGCATTGCCGCGCCATATGCGCACGCGGGCGGGGTCGAGGAGCAATTGCGTGACCTGCCGCACCTCGCCCGACGCGAGCCGGGCAAGAGCCGTTTCCCGGCCGAGCAGCGTCGCGCCGCGCGGGCGATCGGGGCGAGCCGGGGGAGGGGAGGGGGGCGACGTTTCGGCCTCGGCCACAGGCGGGCTGTCAGTCGCTGGAGCGGGAGCGGGGTTTTCCGCCTCGTCCGATAAGAGCGCTGCCAGATAGTCCGATTGCTTACGCGCCATGGGCTTGTCCTCCGATTCGCGGCGAACATATGGTGAACATGTCTGTGTAGGACAGCGTTGATTTTGGTTCACGCGGAGACGCGGAAAAGCGGAGGAGTTGTGGCTGCGGCGCAGCTGCCCCTTTCATGCGGGGGGCTTCGCTGCACCGAACAGTTGAGCAGAGAGTTTCGCCTGCGGCGGAGCGCCATATCTCAGCGCCTCGGCGTCTCCGCGTGAACAAAGCCTCACGCCGCATTGACGATATCCTCTTCCCGCGCAGGCGCGACGCGGCCCCAGCCCTGGCGGACGAGCGCTTCAATCTGCCCCATGGCTTCGTCCAGATTGGCCCGGCAGCGCTTGTGGGTGCGCGGCGTGCCGATCGGCTTTTCCAGCTCATAGACGGTCATCATGCGCAGCGCCGCATGGCTGATTTCCGCGCTGTCGAGGATAGGAATGGGGAGCAGGGCAGGGCCGAAGCTCTGTTCCATGATCGCGCGGACCATCGAGTGGCTGGGATCATTGCTGTCGAATTTCGAGCAGAGCAGCCGGACGAACTGATAATCGACTTCGATCCCCGCCGTCTGCAGCTGGTTGATGACCTGATCCATCATCGAGAGGAACTGGACGGTCGAGCAGAAGTCGGGCGTCGTCGCGGCGAGCGGGACCAAAAGGGCGTTCGCCGCCTGCATCACCGCAAGGCTGATCGTGCCCAGAGCTGGCGGCGGATCGAGCAGCACGACATCATAGTGGCGGGCGAGGTCCATCAGGCCCTGCTTGAGCTTGCGAAACCGCGCAGCGAGGACGGAACCGCCGTCGCTGCCCGCCGCCGCCAGCTCATATTCCACGTCGAATAGCTCTAGATTGGACGGGATCAGATCGACATTGGGCCAGGCGGTATGCTTCACCGCATAGAGCAGATCGACCTGCGTCGGATCGATCGAAAGATAGGGATAGAGCGTCTCTTCCCGCTGGATATTGAAATGCGGGTTGAAGCCGAACAGGGTGGTGGTGGTCGCCTGACTGTCGCAATCGACGACGAGCACCCGATAGCCCTGGACCGCGAAATAATGGGCGAGATGCGTGGTGACGGTCGATTTGCCGACGCCGCCCTTGAAATTCTGCACTGCGATGATCGCGGGAATGTCGAGCGGGGCGCGTTCGGGCGAAGCGCCCAGCACCTGCCGCATGTTCAGCAGTTCCTCGACCTTGTACCCGGGACGTCTGCCATTTTCGGTCGGCGGGGCAGGGGGGAGGCGGCCATCTTCCTCCGCCATGCGAATCCGATTCGTGGAGCAGCCGAGCAGTTGCGCGGCTTCGGCGATGCCGAACCGGACGTTGAGTTCCTTTCGGCTGTCAGGCAGAAAAGCCTTGCGGCGCAGCCTTTCGACCATCTTTTCGCCGGCTTCGGCCAGATCGCCGATCTGACTCACTATTGCGTTCATTTCCGACCCCGACGCCCAAGTTGAAGCTCAATCGGAGATGCTATCGCAGAAATCCTTCAAATCCGCAATCTTTGCTGAAATATGATGCGGCCGCTTGAACTGGCCGTCCTGATTGTCAAAATTGCGTCATCAAGGCCGTGGCAAGAAGCCCCGGCCCGTTAAGCAGCGCAAGCGCCTATGAGAGGGGATGCACATGCCCGCAAAGTTGCCGGTCCGCCATCTGGGCCCGCTTTCCGTATCGGCGATAGGGCTTGGATGCATGAACCTCAGCCATGCTTATCTGCCGCCGCCGGACCCGGCGCAGGCGGAGCGATTGTTGCTGCACGCTCTCGATTCGGGGGTCACCTTCTTCGACACGGCAGCGATTTACGGCTTTGGCCAGAATGAGGAACTGCTCGGCCGCACATTGATCCACCGACGCGGCGAGTTCACGCTGGCCAGCAAATGCGTGCTTGGCGAAGTCGACGGACGGCGCGTGCTCGATGGGTCTCCGCAAGCGATCGCCCAGGTGCTGGACCAGGCGCTGCGGCGTTTGCGGGTGGAGCAGATCGACCTCTATTATATGCACAGGCTTGATCCCAAGGTGCCGGTGGAAGAATCGATGGGCGCTCTGGTACGCGCCGTGGAGGCGGGGAAGATCCGCGCGATCGGCTTGTCCGAAATGTCCGCGTCGACGATCAGGCGTGCCCATGCCGTCCATCCCATTGCCGCCGTGCAGACCGAATATTCGCCCTGGACACGCAATCCCGAAATCGCCGTGCTGGATGTTTGCGCTGAACTGAGCATCGGCTTTGTCGCCTTTTCGCCGGTCGGACGGGGGCTGCTGGCCGGGCGGATCGGCAGGGAAGGGGTGGAGGAGGGGGATTTGCGGACCGGCATGCCCCGGTTCCAGCCACCCCATCTTGGACGCAATCTCGATCTTTACGACCGGCTGCGTATGCTGGCCGATGAAGCCGGATGCAGCAGCGCGCAGCTGTGCCTCGCCTGGCTGCTTGCCAAGGGCGACACTATCGTGCCGATTCCCGGCACCACCAGCATCGCCCATCTGGATGAGGATCTGGCGGCGATTCACCTTGATCTGCCCCCTGCTATATTGGCGGCGGCTGATACGCTGTTTCCGCCGGGCGCGGCTTCGGGCGGGCGCTATAATGCGCAGGCGCAAGCGCAGGTGGGGACTGAAACATGGCCCGGCGAGCTGGAAGAACAGGCCTGAAACGCCTGTGTTCCGGCCGTTCAGGGCCCCGGACAGAAGAAAATCGGCCGCTCATGTTTTTTCCTGTTGACCGACTCATCGGACGCGCCTAGATGCCACTCCACCGACGCGGTGAGCGCCACTGGTTCTCGCTTCGAT
>NZ_OBMU01000002.1:147870-167123 GCF_900218065.1 Novosphingobium sp. Chol11
GGACTGACGCTCAGCAAACCGCATTCTTCGAGCAGCCGATCGGAATGGCCGGCTGAGGACCGCCAGGTGTGTCGCCTATCGAACTCAGGCGCGTGAGGCATGCTGATTTTCGTCCCCGCTAAGCGTGTGAATGGATGCGGAGGCATAGCGGACAAGTCGCAGCAACACTTAACCTCTCATCAGCTTAAACCAGTGGGCACCCACCGCCCCATTCCGAGATGATTGCTACGCGATGGAATTCTGTCATATTTGCGCTGCAACTGCGTTGCGAGCTGCTTTGGACTGGTGGCATCGGGCGCGCAAACAGGAAGGCGATACGCGAGTTCCGCGGGTTGCGAACGCCCTTGCGATCGAGAGACGGTGCAAGCCATGGGTCGATTGCGACTTGTGGAAAGTTTCGCTGGCGCTCTTCTAGGCGCCGACGATCAGTCGCGGCTGCAATGTGAACTGGAGCAGGCCGCAGCCGAGATGGGCTTCGACTATTATGCTCTCGCCCATCATGTAGACCTCCGAACGGCAGGCGCCATTCCTGTCCTCATTCATAATTACCCCGAAAACTGGGCAGATCTCTATCAGGAGGAGGAGCTTGGGCCGATCGATCCGGTGCGGCGGATGAGCCATCGAACAAACCGCGGTTTTCGATGGTCCCACATAGGTCGCACGATCGCGCTGTCGAGCAGGGATCGCAACATCCTTGCAGCGGGCAGCACTCACGGGATCGGCGAGGGCTTCACGGTGCCCGCCCACATACCTGGCGAGGTGAGCGGCTCCTGCTCCTTCGTGGTTCTGAACGGCGATCCCACGTTCACATCCTCGACACTGCATTCCTGGCGCTGGATGCCTGGGCGCACGAGCGCCTCGCCGCCGGCGACCCGCTTGACGAACTTTGCCGGCGCATCGCGCGGGGCAACGAGTGCAACGCCGTCCTCGGGATCTGCGCCGGTCTGGTGTTGGCAGATTTGGCCAACGCCGCGACGAGCGCCGTCGCGCTCGCGGTCGGAACGCACCCCGCCCTTTGGACATGGGATATCGGTCGCAGTGTCCTCGACATGGGATTGCACTCGAACGAGATCGGCTACTGGGGCGGCTCGGCCTTTCTCGCCGGCGCCCTCCGTACTCTCAACCGGCTGCCCCACCGGCAACGCACTGTGCGCGATCTTGCGCCGCTGCTCGTGGGCTTGGCGTCGGATGAGGTCAAGGCCGCCTATGCGAGCTCGATCGCCACCTTCCTCGACCGGGTCCCGTATTCGACCGCTGAGGAGCGCGACGACCCTGAGCGCGCGGAAGCGCGCCGAGCCTCTTTCGAGGCTCTTCGTCAGCAGGCCGATCCGGCAAACTTGGTCCGCGAGGTAATCGATGGTCGTCAGTATGTCTCGATAAAGCCGCCCTACGCCGAAAGTGAGGCTCATCAGGAGATGCTTGCCGGTCAAGCGGCGCTCAATCGGGTCCTGCGGCTTTACCTCTGGGCGAGCGCTGCGATCGAGAGCGGTGCTCCAGGCGACGAATTCACGTTGGACGACGCCTTCGACGAGATGGTGGCGTTGGATGAGGAGGACCTGTTCGACGAGATCGCGCCCATCGCCGACATGAAACGCCATAATGCGCAGTCGGCAGTGGCGGCCACCGCAGCCGTGGTCGCGCGACACGCCGAAGACAAGCTCTGGGCGAGCTCGGAGGGGACCGTCGTCGGGATAACGCGGCGCGCAGCGACTGTGGCCGAGGTCAAGGACGAGCTGTCTTCGCGCGGCGCACACGTGACGGCCCACCCGCCGGCGATGGCGGCGCACGCCTATGCCGCGCTAATCCGCCGGCAGCCGTCCAATCCGGTATGGCGAGAAGGGCTGCTTCAGCTGGCAGTCGATCCGATCGAGAAGGTCGTCGAGGCTGTGTACGACGCAGCGCCGGTCTTCGCGGATGTGTCGAGCGAGATGGTCTGGGCTTTATTCTGCCTCGCGACGCAGCGCGCGGCCCGCACGCACGATAGCAGCCACGGCCTCCACTGGTCGCCGAGCGAGGCTCATCAGCAGTTGGAAATGTCTGAGGGGATCGAACGCGCCTTGGCAGCCGGAGAGATACCCATTCCCGATCCAGCGCCGGCGACCGCTGGCTCGTGGCTCAACGGCGACTACTACCGGTCCGACCTCCACGCCAACGCGTTCCGCCTCCCGATCCCCCCGATGCTCACGCCAGGCACGCGCGACGCCCTGGTCGCCCATGCGGCATCCGCTCTCGACTGGGCCCTCGCGTCGCTGGGCGAGAAGGACGGGCGCGGAGACACACCGTTCGAATGGCTGTTCCAGTTCGGCCGCTGGCTAGGACGCCTGTGCGCGCTGCTGCCTACGTCGGAAATCCGGACGCTGGTAATGGCGCGCGTCGATGCTGCGGTTCGCCGCGCCGGCGACGAGGTGATGGACATGGCCGTACGCAGCTTCATGATCGATCGTATGCTGCGGACCGAGCCGTTGGACGCCGGGACGATCGAGAGCTGGGATCTATTCACCCGTTGGATTGTCGATCGGCCCGTGTGGGCGAGCGATCCCATCGATGCTGGTGAGCACGAGCGGGGACTGGCCGTTTCCTCGTTCTTCTGTGCCGTTACTGGCGGCATGGTCTGTGGGATCGATGCCACGTGGCCGAACCTCGACGCGGTGATGCCGATGCTCGACCGCGCGGCAACCACCTTCGGCGCCGAGAAGACGGCTTTCAACGCCATGCTCGCTCTCCTTCGCACGAGGCCCGACCGCCTGCTACCCGATCCCGGCCTCGGCTGGGTTGGCCGGGTCGTACGGGCTAGGAAATCGAGCCTCAAATTCTGGGAGTATGCATCGAACGGCGAGAAGTTGGTCCTTCTTCTCCGAGACCTAATTGCCGAGCGAACGCTTGAGCAGAGCCACCGCGAGATCGTGGTCGAGGTTTCCGACGCGTTAATCGAACTGGGCGTTAAAGGCGCCGCATTCCTACAGCAGGACCTAGTGAGGCATGCTCGATGACCCCTGAGACTAAGGGGCGATCTACGGCCATTTACGCACCGGCCGAGGAACGTCTTGAGTTGGTCGACACCTGCCGGGTTAGCGGACGGTCTGCACGTGGGAAGCGAAATTCGGGCGCTGAGCGGTCGGAAAGGGTCGCGAGTCGAATTGAGCCTGCGGCTCGGTTCTGGCCGGTTAACAGCTGGATCATCCCCGCTGCCCGAGGACCCGTTTTGCGGATGTGGCTAAATAGCATATAAAGAAGCGAGTCCGGCAGAGATATCGAGATGGCCATACAATCCGCAGCCATTCCTTATAGATATGACGCTGACGGACAGATCCAAATCCTGTTGGTCACTTCACGCAGGAAGAAGCGCTGGGTCCTCCCCAAGGGCCATGTACGACAGGGAATGGGACCACATTCTTCGGCAGCAAAGAAGGCCTTTGAAGAAGGTGGCGTCATCGGCCGTACATCAGTCGATCCTATTGCCGACTATGAGCGTCAGAAGAAAAGTCGCGACGACGGCGAGTTACTCCGCGTGCAGGTCTACCCCATGGAAGTTACGACGGAGGCGCCGGTCTGGCCGGAAATGCATCAGCGAGAACGCCAATGGCTGGACGCGCGTGAAGCCCTTTTAATTGTTCATGGTACAGGCCCCCGCAATGCGCTTGCGGCCTTCAATAGGGCATTCAACCCCGGGTACGATCAGAGTTTCAAAGATCAGCAGCTTGGAGCGCGTTAACATAGGCGACTGGCCGCTTGAAAGAGCACGATATTGTCAGCTGAGCGGCACGAATGGGTCGAAATCGGTAGGCAGGGTCTGGGACGAAGCCGTCATTCGTGGTCTCACTGCGGGATGGCTAATTATGCCAATAGCGGCCATCCATGTCTCTTCCGAAACTGGGCTCACCGATATTCGACGTTTGGAGCTACCCCGGCCGCCATTGCAGGTTCCCGCACCGGCATTCGACCTTGCCTCCTGTCGAGTCATAGACGCCGACCGGGGTCCCACAACCATCACACATGAAAGCTCCGAGGACGGCCTCGCATCCGTCGATCAGCTCCTCCGCTTCGGTCGTGCTGCCGCTGAAGGTATGGGTCCCTCTGTTTCCCCAGATTGCCAGCTCAGGCTTCGTCTTCTTAATCGCAGCGAGAGCGTCAGCGTTAGGGACGTAAGCGTCCCCCGCTTTCTTGCGGAAGGATTTGGTGGCCGCGCGCTCCAGAGCCACGAGGAACTGACCAGCGGTGCGATGGTCGTTGTCATCGCCCCGCATATGCGGGACGGCTAGACCGATCCTCTCCGCCACCTCACTAAGCGCCACATCCATCAACCGGCGGACGTTTCCCAACGCTTCTTCAGGCTCCGTTTTCGCCCGCGCCTTCGCCGCTATAATGTCCACGCCGTGGTCTGCGAAGGTGATCCCGGAGACCGGCGTGGTGAACGGCCGAAGCCGCTGGAACCCCCAGTGTGTTCCAGGCAGAGTTCGCTGAAGCTCGAAATACCATTCTCGGTCATGGGTCAGCAGGACGACCTGCCGGTCCGCAAATTCCTGCCGCAGCAAAGCCCCAACCCTTGAGCGATGTTCGCGGTCGAAACTGATGACCACATCGTCGAGGATGATGGGACAGTCCTTATCCGCAGCCTTGTGCGCCATTGCCAGAAAGATGCACAGCCCGAGGGCGTTGCGCTGACCTTCCGAGAGGGTAAGGCGCGGGCTATCTTGAGCTTTCCCGTGAAACCGGAGAGCGACTTCCACGGCTTTGTCATTATCCTTAGGTACCACGAGCCGCACGTCCGTGATCACGTCATTGGGCTGGAGGACTTTCCAATACCGCTGCACGTCACCGGAAATGCTTTCAAAGGTCGTGCGCGCCCGCTCCGCAATTTCCTCCCTGACCCCAGCCTCTAGCTCCTTGACGAGTCTGATCAGGGCGTCGGCCCGGTTCAGCCCCGCCCGCAGTGCGCCAGCCTTCAGGGACGCTTGGAGAACCCTGCCCTCCGCCTGATGATCCACCAGAGTCTGAACCTGTGGGGGAGAGGCCTTGGCGTCCTCGGCCGCCCGCGCGACAAGTGGCAGAACCTTAGCCTTAAGCTTAGTGATATCTTCCGGACCGCAGGTGTTTCCCAGCCGCGACCACAGCTACCATCATCGTCTGCATGCATTCGCCGAAGAAGCCGAACGCCTGTTGATGATGCTGGTGTTGGTGCTGTTCGGCGGCATGATTACCCATGCAGGGCTATTCGCGCATCTGGATATTTGGACGATCTTATTCACCGCCCTGACAATCCTCGTCGTTCGCCCATTCGCTGGTCTCATCAGCCTTGCCGCATTGGAACTTCCGTGGCGGGAGAAGCTCGTAATTTCCTTCTTCGGAATACGGGGTGTGGGCACGATCTACTATCTCGCCTTCGCCCTCAATCAAGCCAACTTCCCCGAGGCGGAGAGGCTCTGGAGCGTCGCTGCCCTCGTCATTCTCGTTTCCATCGTTCTACATGGCATCACCGTGACTCCGTCCCTGCAGCTGCTCGATCAATGGCAGGCGCGACGTCAATCCTCGCGATGATGGCTGGAACGGACAAGCTGTTCCGTTTGCACTCCGATGCCGAGCAGAAAGCACTCTTGTCCCCAACGTCGATGTGCTATTGTGACGTATCCCGGTTCGACTCATCCAGACAGGCCGGGGCTGAGAGACACAGGCGCTCCCGTTTGGCGAGGAGTGCACAATGTCCGCAAATGAAAGCTCTAATCCATCATTATCACTTCGCCAGGCCCGCAGTCAGGCTAATGCCGAACGACGGTGGCTCGCCCTTGGAGCCGCGCGAGAACGATCGCGGAGCGCGGCTGCCATTTCGCGTGACCGTAAGCGCCAGCTAACGTCGGCGATCGACAGCTGGGAGAATGAGGGTGGAACGGCAATTGGCGTTGCCACGTCATCGAGACCCAAGCCTCTCCGGCTCACTAAGCTGCAATGGTGCGCTGATCTATTTCGTGACGATACCACGATGCGTGCGGCCATAATCAACGGCCTGCTCATGGTGATAGCAGCAACAGTAGCCATCATATTGCTAAACAATTGAGCTGACCCAACTTTACAGCGATTGGCAGAAAAATGGATGCTACACAAAAAGGATTGGCGAGTACCGAGTTTCGATCGATGCCCGGACCAGGCGGAGGCCTCGACAAGCTACAGGAACTTCACAATCTCCTGTATGCTGCCCGCGACGCACTAGCACGTGGAGAAGCGCTGTCTACGGTCGAGAGGCAGCGATTGAACGGTGCGCTCGACAACCTCATGGCCTTGAGAAAGAGCAACAATGTGACACCGGGTGCCTCCCCGAAACGCACCTGAATAAGCGAAGCAGTACAACCCCTACATCTGACGTCCAATGCAGAGGAACACATCATGGCCAAAAGCCAGAAAAGATCCAACCGTGAAGTTCGCAAACCAAAGGCGGAGAAAACCAAAAAGCAGAATGCTTCCAACCCGTCGCAGAAACCCGGTGCGCTCGGCATCGTTACCTTGAAAAGCTGATTTGGGGGGGCGGGTGCTTCAAAAGCGCCTGCCAACTCGTCGATCAGGGCCGATCAGGCAGGCCGCCCATGCTGTGCGGCCACCCACCAGCCAAATTGCTCCACCTCTCCGTTCATCAGAACTTCTCCTCGCCACGGCCGGGGGTGAGGAGGCTATCTCCCTCATCGCCAGCGCGGCTCCGAGCCTCATCCTCCTCTTCCAACCGGAATTCCAGAGCAATCGCTGCGTCTTCGGGGCTGAGGGCGACAGGCGCTCCCGCCTCGCGGGCCTCAGCCTGAACAGCCTCAGTCTCCCAAGCGCTTGCGACCTTCAGCGCTCTCTGACGCACCTTATCAAGAGGCGATGCGGTAGCGACCTGTCGATGGTGCGCCGCCTCTCGTCTGCACATGGCTGAGCTGTTGGACATGGCGGGCCTACCGGCTTCCGCCCGGCGGAGCATTCCGGACCCACAGAGAAACCCAACGGGCGCGACCAGGTCGTGCAGTGTCAGATGTCGGGGCCTGCTCTGTCACGGCCGCGGACGGCAGTGCAGTGGATCGCGCCCGTTGATCGCGTTCCAGTGCCGCGGCGAGATGCGCCGGATCGATCGGATGATGCTCGACGACTGATCCTCTTTCGACCCGCAGCGTAGTAGCGACCCGATGATAGGCTGTATGGCCGTTGCCCTCCAGCATCTCTTCATCAGTTTCCACTTCGTAGGAACCTGCTGGCAACGGTTCTGCGAACCCCGGCAGTTGAAATGGCGCTGTGAACGTTGCCGTTTTGCGTGTCGTGCGGATGGTCATGATCGCTTTCCCTCATCGAGAAGAGCGCTGTCTAGGGCAGCAGACACTGAATATCTCCCGGTTGCAGGCGGGAGCACGATGGTCTCTCTGTCACGATATGCCTGCGGCACGATCAGGGTGATGGTCTGTTATATCACAGGCCGCTCCATCACTCGCATCTATTCGTCGGAGCACGGAGGGAAAATGCCGCTGCCCTAGAATCCTATGCCTGAATGCGCACCATCGGCACTGCTGCCGCCCTCCATGCGATCAGCAATTGCCGCTTCTGTGGTGATCAGCAGCCCGGCGACTGACGCGGCATCCTGCAACGCGGTTCGCACAACCTTGGTAGGATCGATGATGCCGGATTGGAAAAGATTTTCATATTGGTCGCTTTGCGCGTTGAAGCCAAGATTCTCGTCTTTCCCATCCAGGAGTCTACCGGCGACCACGCCGCCATCAAAACCTGCATTCTCGGCGATCTGGCGAACTGGCGCCTGCAGCGCCCGGCGGACGATTTCGATGCCACGCCGCTGATTATCATTGACGAGACAGATAGCGTCCAGCGCCTTCGACGCATAAAGCAGGGCGGTGCCGCCGCCCGGCAATATACCCTCTTCGACCGCTGCCCGCGTCGCGTGCAGCGCGTCCTCGACCCGATCCTTCCGCTCCTTGACTTCGAGTTCGGATGCCCCGCCGACTTTTATGACGGCAACGCCCCCGGCCAGCTTAGCGAGCCGCTCCTGCAGCTTTTCCCGGTCATAGTCGCTTGTCGCAGTCTCGATCTGCCGTCGGATCGTTTCAACACGGCCCTGAATGGCGTCGGGCCTGCCGGCCCCGTAGACGATCATGGTCGTGTCCTTCGAGATCGACACACGCTTTGCGGTGCCCAGCATTTCGAGCGTGACATTCTCCAGCTTGACGCCAAGTTCCTCGGTCACAACGTTACTCGCCGTCAAGATCGCAAGATCTTCGAGCATCGCCTTGCTACGATCACCGAAACCCGGCGCCCTTACCGCCGCGACCTTGAGCCCGCCGCGCAACTTGTTGACCACCAACGTCGAGAGCGCATCGCCTTCAACATCCTCGGCGACGATAAGGAGCGATCGGTGCGCCTTTGCTACCGCCTCCAGGACGGGAAGCATCGCCTGCACGTTCCCCATTTTCTTCTCATGGATCAGGATATAGGGATCCTCTAACTCGACCGACATCTTCTCGCTGTCAGTGACAAAATAGGGCGACAGATAGCCCCGGTCGAACTGCATGCCTTCGACCACATCCAATGCGAACTCAATCCCGGGGGCCTCCTCGATCGTGATCACGCCCTCCTTGCCCACCTTTTCCATGGCCTCGGAGATCCTGTTTCCGACGACCTCATCGCCATTGGCCGAGACGATGCCCACCTGAGCAATCTCCTGGTTGTTCGCAACGGGCTTGGATCGCGCCTTGAGTTCGGTCACCACGGCGGTGACAGCGAGATCGATGCCGCGCTTGAGATCCATGGGGTCGATGCCGGCGGATACCGCCTTCATACCCTCTCGAACGATCGCCTGCGCGAGTACGGTGGCGGTGGTGGTCCCGTCTCCAGCGTGATCATGCGCTCGGGATGCTACGGCGCGCATCATTTGCGCGCCCATGTTTTCAAACTTATTGGCAAGCTCGATTTCCTTGGCGACGGTCACGCCATCCTTGGTAATCCGGGGGGCTCCGTAGCTTTTATTGATCAGAACGTTGCGGCCCTTGGGGCCAAGTGTAACGCGCACTGCGTCGGCAAGGATGTTGACGCCCCGTGCCATGCCCTCGCGGGCCTGTTGGGAGAATTGTACGTCTTTAGCTGTCATGGCTTAAGCCCGACTTTCCTGTCGCTGGTCCGCGATCATATTGTCGCTTTCACAAGCCGGAGCCAGCGCTACCATCTGCGAGTTGGGACTCCCCAAGCGAGAGCGCCAATTAGCCTCATATGCGCCCTACCTGGGACGCTGACAAGCTTGCCAGCCGAGCAGCACCTCACATGCTCGAGACGCGAATACCGCGACAGCTTTCAGGTCGCGCACCTCGCAGCCTGAATGACCGTAGATGGCGCGTTGCCCACTTGGTCGCCGGCAGGCGATTGGCCGCTAAAGAAAATGAGATGGCCGACATACCTTCCGTCTTTTCGCACAGTCGAGGAACTGATCTGGCTCCGGCCAGTCCTGCTATCTGCAATGAAAGGATCGGCAGATGTCAGGGCCCAGGGAACAGGTAGGTGCTGCCGAAAAGGGCGCGCTTGCAGAAACGCCGCGCCAGATCCCTTGGGCCGGTTGGAAGCCCATTTTGCAGCGGGCGTGGGTGAACAGCGGGCGGCATAATCTCAGCCTGCTCTCCGCCGGCGTAGCCTTTTACGCTTTCCTCTCCTTTGTTCCTCTTCTCGGTTCACTCGTCATGACCTACGGTCTCGTCGCTGATCCAGCTACGGTCGCCAAGCATATGCGTGCTATCGTCGACCTTGTGCCAGCCGATGCAGCACGACTGATATACGAACAGCTAACGCAGCTCACCCAAAGCGCAGCTGAAAAGAAAGGAATAGGCCTTCTTCTGGCACTGGCGGTCTCGATCTACGGCGCGTCCCGTGCCTCAGGGGCAATGATCGGATCATTGAACATCATCTATGAGCAGGAGGACCGTCGATCCTTGATCCGGACAGCTCTGATTGCTGCTGCGCTTGCCGCTGGCGCCGTTATCGTGGGCTTGATCGGCATCGTCGCTGCATCGATGCTCAATTTCGCCCAAGGGCTTGTTGAAGGCCTCGGAACCGTTGGTGCCGTGGCCCTGCAGGCAATCACCTGGACCATAGCCGCCGCGCTGTGCAGCTTAGCGCTCGGAGCGATGTATCGTTTTGCTCCAGACCGAGCGGATGCACGCTGGCAATGGCTTAGTCTGGGCTCCGGCTTGGCAACGCTGCTGTGGCTTCTGACGACGCTCGGCTTTGGCCTCTATGCAAGCTGGCTTGGGGATTACGACGCAACCTATGGTTCGCTTGCCGCTGTCGTAGTCCTTCTCATGTGGCTCTATGTTTCCGCATACGCCGTGCTGATTGGGGCTCTAGTCAATGCCGAGGTTGAGCGGCAGACCTCGCGCGACACGACTACTGGGCCGGAAGAGCCGATGGGTGAACGTGGCGCGACAATGGCTGACACCAGCGCCGCGCTGGACCAATAAGCTTTTCGATGATCATTGAACTTGCGTATAGGACGCTTGATCAATGTTGTTCCATTTCGAGTGACAGCCATCGCCTCTCATCCCATGCTGGCGAATTGGTACGCCTGGTACGGACGGAATGGGCTTGGCCCACGATAGAGCCTCAGAGCGGCGGGATCGTAAAGGCCCAACCCATGGGATATTCCGTGAGTCTACGCTGCTACGATGAGCAAGGGGATCCGCATGTGGAAGATCCGGGCGATGGGTCCCGCAGGCGGATAGAGCCATGCCCGCTAAAAATGACCCGGCCATCCTAAAACGGCCGGGTCAGTAGAAGAATTCTTTTGAAATCCTTCTGGGTCGCACCAATGTTGTGAACTCGTTTTTCTGAAATAGATAGCTTTAAATCTATCATAGACCTTAAATATCGTTAACCTTTGGAGCTGAAACGACTTTTTTGCTATTCACTTTAATATCATGCTACCAAAAAATTCTTTGGAATTCTTATTACAGAAGAGGCGATCTGTCTTACGATGGCCATATCGAGTTACGCGTTTGCCCTGAACCGGCTATTTCCGACCAGGTGGGAACGTCCATCCGCTCTCTACGTAATGCGGGTAAAACAAGACTCTTCGGGTTCGCTCAATTGTGATAAGGTGAAACATCACCCGGTTCTAGTCGCAAGCATCCCGTGACTGAGAGACTCGAGCGCTCCCGCTTGCTGACCCGGAGTGCATCATGATTATTGATACTAAAAACAAGGCGGGACATGCCGAATGGGCAGATTATGTCATCCGCGCTGCTGCTGGAATAGCCAGTGCCGCATCGATCTTCGGCTATGAGAAAATCGTCGCTGCCGGGATTTGGCTGGCCGAACGCCACGGGCGTTCGCGGGCAAAGGCTGCTGACAATGAGTTGCGCGGTCAGCCTTGGTGGAGCAGGGGAAGGAGAGATGAACTCGCCACTGCTCTCGACGAATGGGAGAACGAGGGCGGTGGCATTTCGAGGTAGGGGAACGAAGAGCCCGCACCGCCGTATGTTCGGTAAAGCGCGAGCTTTTAGTGCAGGCTCTCGCGGCTTTATACTGTGTCGGCCTGTCGCGCTATCGCCAGTTCAATCTCCCTGATGAATTGGTCACCATACTGCTGCGTGGACACATAATCCTGTTCATCCTCCCCCAAGACATGACCTCTGCTGAAGGTTTGTTTGAGGCGCATCAGAATGTCGGGCTGCTCTTCTGCGATATGACGGATCAAGGCCCGTAAAATGCGTTCATGGGCCAGTACCCGGCGTTCCAGATCAGTGTTTTCAATATTCATTGCTGAGACATTCCTTTGTTCACGCTTCTGGGAAGCGGTTGGTGATGCGGCTTTCTGCTGAAGCACGTATTTTAAACGGCCTTCTGCTGCCGCGTTTCGTTTGACAGCCATCCCTACTTCTTCAGCTGCCGATCGAAAGGCGCTAAAGCGCCTGCGCCCTCCTTGCGCATCAGACATATTTTCACCTCCGGTTGAGGAGCGCTTCGATTTAAAAGCGAGTTCCAGGAATCGCAGTTTCCTTCTGTGGACTGAACAAGCCAGGGGGCTTGCCCCGCGTCTTTACGGCGCCGCCAGGTCGTCGAAAGCCTTGTTGAGCCTGCGTACTTCGGTTTGAGTAGTCTCTCAGTCACGGCCGCCATGGACGGAGTCGAAGCCGGGATGCGCCAGTATACCACGTCCCACGTGGCGATCCTAAACCCGTTTTCGTGAATGAATGGCATCCCGAATTCGTGGCGTCCCGAGGCAAGCCGATCTGCGGGGTTTGGAATCAGGCTGGTGCGGAGGAGCATGGAACAATGGCTTGGCGATACGTCTAATACTACGAGGCGAGTCGCGGATTGATCGTGAGTGCCAAACTGAGTCGTATGGCGGCTTGATGGTCGGCCGCCCTTCTGCCTTTTGACGCCAGCTTAGGTGCATGCAAGCGAGCCTGGCCTAGTAGCCTTCTTGCCCCTCATTAGGCAATTCCTAAGCCGCTAAGATCGCTCCCAAGTTCAGCTTCTCCGAGACGCTGTGACGTAGCCACGAAGAGATGTCGCAGGAAAGGCCGCAGTTTGGCCGGAACGGAATGGTCGCTACTGGGATAAAGCGCCTGCCAGACTGGATAACGCGCTAAGATAGTCTAAGGTCGTGCTTGATGACAAACTTCGTCGAACAATCCGAGCTCGTAACCCAGTCCGAAGTACCCCAACCTCCGGCGCGTGACAGTCTTGAACGGCGGGTCTTTCGGGCGACAGCCGTCGTGATCCTAACGCTCGCTGCGGCCTACGTGCTGTGGATGCTCGTGGACCTGCTGTTGCTCCTATTCGCTTGCACCCTGGTCTCGCTGATCCTGCTGACCGGAACCAATGCCCTGCGCGGGAGGGTCCGGATGCCACTCAGCATGGCCTTGGCAGTCACAGTCATCCTGTTCATCGCAGTGATCGGTGGGGCCTTCGCGTTCTTCGGCGCCACGATGCAGGCGGAGTTCGGCGAGCTTGCCCAGCGGCTGCCGACCGCATGGGTAGGCCTGCAAGGCCGTATTGCGGCCCTGCCCATCGGCGCGGCCATCTTAGAGCGAGCGCAAGGATTGGCGCCCAGCAGCGAGGCCATAGTCAGCGCGGCGAGGACAGCTCTAGCGGCGGTTGGCGGAGCCCTGTCGTTGCTGCTGATCGTTCTCGTGGGCGGCGTGTACCTTGCGGCTCAGCCGACGCTTTACTCCACCGGCCTGCTTCGGCTCATCCCGCTCAGTGCAAGAAGCCAGTCGGCCGAAACGCTCGACGCGATCTCGATCTCGCTGAAAAACTGGTTGAAGGGACAGGCCCTAGGCATGCTGTTCGTCGGCGTTGCGACGGGCTTGGCGCTGTGGCTGGTTGGCGTGCCGGCCGCCTGGGCGATAGGCCTAGTGGCGGGTCTGGCCGAGTTTGTGCCCTACCTTGGCGTTCTAATCGCAGGGGTTCCCGCCGTGGTGCTGGGGTTCGGACAGGGAACCGCGACCGGGCTGTGGACGCTGGGCCTGCTGCTGGCTGTCCAGCAGGTACAAGGCAGCCTGATCATGCCGCTCGTCCAGAACAAGATGGTGGACCTGCCACCAGCGATCACGATTTTCGGGATCATTGCGGCCGGCATTCTCTTTGGAGTCGCCGGGGTTCTGCTGGCTACGCCGCTGACCATCGTGGTGCTCGTAATCGTGCGCCGCCTTTACCTCCACGAGGACAAGGAGGAGGTCCTCGCGAGCGCAGACGCGGCGGAGGACAGAACCGCGTGATCTTGTACTTGCAAGCGGCTTGTCGGACATGGCGGCTTTTCGATCGCCAAACCGACTGCCTAACTTGAACAAGTAGCTTGTGCTGAGAGCCGAAACGAGCAGTTGGACCGCGAGAAGTGGCGCGATGCCGATGGTCCGCTTCGTCGATGCGATCGATTGCTTCCGGCGGAACCGGACGTTTATCGGATCAGGCGCGAACGGCTGAGTCTGGTCGGATGCCGCCGGAAGGTCCTGGCGGGACCTGCCATTTAAGGCTTAACCGGTGAACGCCAATTTGGTCATCGAAGATCGGTCCCAGCCCCGGATCTTTGTCGGACCCGCTAGTAAAGGCCCCGACGAGGCGCGCGATATCGTCTCCTTGATTTCGGTCGTCATGACGCTGGCGTCCGGCTTTGTAGAAGTGGGTTCAGGGTTAGCATGAGCTCGTCTTCCACCAGCGGCGCTTTAATGAGAATGGCCCTCCAGGTCCGCGGCCTAAGCCCGAAGCGTGCGGGTGGGTCCATGAAAATCAGTCCAGCGATGCCAGAGCGATCAGTTGGGCCAACCCGTTAGCGCCCGTTTTGGAAATGATCGACGCCCGGTGATCCTCAACCGTTTTAGGGCTGAGCTCCAGCATGGCAGCGATGACCTTGTTGCTATGACCCTGCACGAGCAGGTCGAACACTTCTCTTTCGCGCGGAGACAATGTGGCGGTGCGGGCGAGCTGCTGTCTTTTCCGGACCGACCAATCCACACCTTCACTGACCGCGGCAAGCAGCCGCGCTTCATCAAGCGGCTTCTCAAGGTAATCAATCCCTCCATGGCGACGCACCGAATCGACGGCATTTGCGGTCGTCGGCCATGCCGTCATGAAAATGATCGCGACTGCCGGATCTGTGACTCGGACCCGGTCGGCAAAGCCGAAGCCATCGAGATCATCCATCATCACGTCGGTGACGATGCAGGCTGCAGGCGCCGGTGCATAAATATCGAGAAGCCGGACCGGGTCTAGGAAAGACTGCGCGCTAAAGCCATGCCGACAGAGCAACCGCGCCACGGTGGCGCCCAGATCGGCGTCGTCATCCACCACGTAGACCTTGGGTTCTTTGGCGTTCATATATCATCTCCGGCGAGCGGTAGGATGATCGAAGCGGACGCTATGCCGTCTTGGATTTTAGCCTTCTCCAAATGCCCGCCATGTGCTTCCACTATGGCCTGCGCGACCAGAGCGCCGACCCCCATGCCTGCCTTGGCGTGATGGCTGGTTCCAACGCGGTTTGTAACCATGATCCGCACACTTTTTCCTTGCTTCTCGCCGGTTAGTTGGACCTGTCCGTCATTCGCCGCGTGGATGGCATTGCGCAGGAGGTTCATCAGCGCCTGGCTCAGTTCCACCTCCTGCGCAAACACCACAAGGTCGGGGTTGATCGGGCCGATCTTGAGCGACGCACCGTGATCCCTGGCTTCCGGAGTTGCAATCGCGGCCACGCTTTCGATCAACGCCGAAACTGGCAGCGCGCTCGGCTCGTCCACCGCCGCCCCGCCGAACCGTCGCAGGCGGCGCACAAGGTTGGATAATGTCGCGGCCTTGCGATCCACCAGTGCAGCGCTCCTCATGATCTCGTTGTCGGCCCCGTCCGTGATTTCGTGAAGATGTTTCGCCTCGATCGCCAGGGTCGACAGCGGCTGGCTGATCTCATGTATGACCGCGACCGACATCGAACGCAGGGTCTTTAGTCGCTCGGCCTGGAAGAGCAGCCGGTCGCGCCGCTCGATGTCCGTGCGGGCCTGCTTCTGGGCGTCGCAATAGCTGCCCGCAAGATAGCCGACCACCACGACGGTCGCGAGGTCAAGATGCAGGTGCAGCCGATCAATTGTGCTGAACGCGCCTGCTGTCTCCGGCAGGATAAGAAGGCTAACTATTGTCAAAGCAGCCCACACAGGAAAGCGCCCAAAACGCAAGCCGATCCACGCGACCGCCAGGATGAGGGGCATTGGCTGGGAACCCAGTCCAATGCGGTTGAGCAGCCAGGTCGTGGCTATTCCGCCTGCTAGGAGGAGGCCAACTTCCAGCGTTGCGCTCCCGCGAATTACGCATTCGCGGAGAGCCGCAATCATGCCATTTCGGCGCTGGCTGATCGTCTCTGCCAGCCAGAGGAACGGCGGCGCGATGATCAGCACGCCCAGCAGGTCGCCGACAGCAAAGGCCGTGAGCGAGATCATGATATCCTGAACGCTTTCAACGGCCGTTCGGTCTGGCCGTAGCAGTGCTTCGGGCAAGGCGCTGAACGCTGCGATCCCAGGTGCCGCAACGGCAGCGAGACTGAAGGGCATCGGAGGGGCCAAGACGCCCGCTCTTCTGCCGCTGGCTAGCCATCGAATGACAGCTACCACGCCACCATAGGCTAGGACCGGCCGCAAGATTCCCCACAGCGTCATTGCCAGGTCGGGAGAACCCGGATTGAAACGCCCCATGATCAAATTGACCACGATTTCCACGGCGGCGATTGCTGGCGTAAGGCGCGGCCCGGCGTGCCATAGCAGCGCGAGACGGAGGCCCGCAGCCGGGAACCAGACGGAATAAAATCCTCTACCGCCCCAATAGGCTGCCAGCCCGAGTGTCAGCCAGAATCCGAAGCCGTAGGCCAGCAACAGTAACAAATCAGCCATTGGTGCCCGCGTGCCATCATATCGTGCCTGGCCTGAAGCGATCATCATGCGGTTGCCTTGCCGAGTTCGTTGAAGGTCGTGAAGCAGGGAAATTCCCTGAGGAGACATTGAGCAGATCAAGCCATTGTAATCATCGGCCAAATGCACCTGCTGCGCCAGGCACCGAGCCGCGGTCGATCCATCCGGCGAGCAGCACCGGGAAAAACCCGGATAGGCAAAATGGCTTAATTCAGCCAGCAGTCCCCTGCGACCCGAAGGGAACTTTAGTTTCCTTTACCTGACCCGGCCATCCGGCCGGGTCACTTTTTCCGCAGCCGTTGTTCAGCAGCGAGCCGCCTTCGATCTAGAATTTCGAGGGCGCACATCGCGTGAGTCTCACATGCCGCGTGCAAGCTTACCGGTTGTAATCAAACAACAGTTTTGCCGAAACTATCGCTGTGCGCTTGACCCGATCTGCTTGCTCGACTACCCGCCGCATCGGGTCGCAACCGAAACAACAATTACCGCGAACCAATTCAGGGGAACTATGAAGAAAATTTCTTTGACGCTTCTGGCGATCGTCGCCGGAGCTACTTCCGCCCATGCAGAAACCTTTTCCGGTCCATTCATCGGCGCGCAGATCAGCCGCGACGCGTATGAAGTGAAGGCCGAAGGCACCGACATCGGCATCGGCACGCTCGACCTCGACGGTCTGAGCGGCAACGGCATCGGCGGCGGCGTGTATGTCGGCTATGACTATGCCCTGTCGAACAACGTCTTCTTCGGCGTGGAAGCTAACGCCAATTTCTCGGGCGCCAGCATTTCGGCTGAACTCGACGACGGCACGGATAGCATCAGCGGCAAGGTCAAGGCCCGCGAATCGTTCGGCCTCAGCGCTCGCCTCGGTGCAATGATCGCCGACAGCACCGCCCTTTATGCGCGTGGCGGCTGGCAGTCGACCAAGTTCAAGACCACGGTTTTTGACGGCGTCGATACCTACGGCACGAAGACGATGCAGGACGCCTTGGTTTACGGCGCAGGCCTGGAAACGCGCGTCGGCGCGCAGGCGTCGATCCGCGTTGAATATCTGATCGAAGATTATGGCAGCGCTGGCCTCAACCGCGATCTGGATACCAATGGCATCCGCGTGGACAACAACAAGCTTTCGCTGGGCATTTCCTGGCGTTACTGATCGCGTAACCGCATGAACAGGAAGGGGTGTTCTGACGAACGCCCCTTTCTTCATTGCGCACGCGACAAGCATTTCCTCAGACTGGCTCCGCTTTTCACAGTCGAGCGGAGTCTTTTTTCAATGGGGGCGGCATACTCCGCAGATCGAAACGCCCAGATTAAGGCGTTTGGTCATGTGGTGGGCCTCGGAAAATAGGCCGACATTTGGTCCAGCGGTTCTCTGAGCGAGAAATCACGCTGTGATCCGATTCTTGACCTGAGTATCGGGAGCACAAAGCGTCATGCATCGGCCAACCCGTCACGAGCTAACCGGCATCTTGCTGGAGAATGGTCTTTATCCAATCCTGCGTGTGCCGGACGGTGGAGAATGGCGGTTGGACATTCTGAAGCGGCACAAGCATCTTCTGGGCACGCGGGTCAAAGTGGTCGGTACAAGAGATGGGTTCGATCTGCTCGCCGTGGATCATATCGAACCCGCGTGATGCCTAAGCAGGACGTTCAACCCCGATTTCGCTTCTTATTTGCTCTGCAATCAGTCTGATCGCTTCATTGCTGTTCAGGCTGTGGGGTCCCCCGCTCAGGTGAGGAATTACGGCGACGGGAACCATCCCGTTTGTGGCGACATGTAATCTCTTCGCGTGACCGTTCACCGTGATGGTGTGGACTGTCGGAGTCCCGGTTGTACCGGTGATCTCAAGGAAATCTGCAAGGTGGGTCAGGCCAGTGCCAATGACCAAGCTGGGTCGGCAGCGTTCAATCCAACTTTTCATCACGCGGAAGCGATTTTCCCGCAGCCACGCGCGGTAGTCATCCTTGCGGGTGAAGCCGGTCTTTGCAGCCGAATGTGCGTCCCACTCCCCGACCTTGTTGCAAGGTTCAGGGAAGAGATTTGCTTTGAAATATCCAGTCGAACCGCGCTCGAAAGGACGGACGCGCTGCGCAAATGCGCGGAAATCCTCCGGATCCCCACCTTCCAACGCGCAGAGCAGCTTGAAAGCATTGCGATTGAGGGTAACCGTGTCCTGAAGGCCGCCTTGCGGGAAGCTGCTGCGGGATGCTGATAGCCGCTCTTTGCGAGGAGCGGTGATGAGCGAGGATATCGGAGCGTCGGGAGCGAGTGTTCTCGTGAGTGGTCATATGAGTAATCGTATGAGCAGTCGGATCGCGGTCGTGGGCGGGCGTCGCCGTTGGTCGGTAGATCAGAAGCTGGCGATCCTGCGCGAAGCGTTCGGCCCCGACGGCTCGGTCTCGGCGACGTGCCAGCGACACGCGGTCGGCAGCGGGATGCTCTATACGTGGCGCCGGCAGGCATTGGCGGGCGATCTGACGGGAGCGAAGCGCACGTCGGTGCCGTCGTTCGCCGAGGTCGAGGTGTCGGTGCCGACCACGGCGACGGCAGGCAGCGGCCACATCGGGATCGAGCTGCCGTCGGGCGTGCGGCTCACCGTCGACGCGGCGGTCGATACCGACGCGCTGGCCCGGGTGATGTCCGTCCTTGCCCGATGATCCCGTTACCGCCGACGACACGCATCTATCTGGCCTGCGGAGCCACCGATATGCGCAAGGGGTTCGACGGGCTCGCGGTGCTGGTGCAGCAGGTGCTGGAGAAGAGTCCGCACTCGGGCGCGCTGTTCGCGTTCCGCGGCAAGCGGGGCGATCTGGTTAAGCTGCTCTGGTACGACGGCCAGGGCCCGTGCCTCTTCT
>NZ_OBMU01000002.1:168555-216375 GCF_900218065.1 Novosphingobium sp. Chol11
CATGGATCGGGGCCGGTTCATCTGGCCGATCACCAAGGCGGGCAAGGTCAGCCTCACCGCGGCGCAGCTTTCGATGCTACTCGAAGGCATCGACTGGCGGCGTCCCGAACGCACCGCGGCGCCCTTGCTTGCAGGGTAAAAAGTGGCGGATTAGTGTGGGTTTTACTGGCTTCGCGGAGCCCGTTTTGCTAGGTGTTCCGGGTGTCGGAACCAGCCTCTTCCAGCATCGACAAAGACGCCCGGATCGCCGAGCTCGAAGCCGCTCTCGCGGCTCGCGATACGCTCATCGATACTCTCCGCCACCAGCTCGCTCAGCTTCGCCGCATGACCTTCGGCCAGTCGTCGGAGAAGCTCGCGCTGCAGATCGAGCAACTCGAGCTTGCCCTCGAGGAACTCGAAGGCGAAGCCGAGGTCGCCGATAGCCGAACGACCGAACGGGCACCCGCCGAGCGACCCTCACCGGTGCGCGCACTGCCCCATCATCTGCCGCGCTCCGAACGGCGGATCGAGCCCGAGGCCGGCAGCTGCACCTGTCCCGATTGCGGCGGCGCGCTGCGCCCGCTTGGCGACGACAGCGACGAGCAACTCGACATTGCTCCGGTTCAGTGGCGCGTCATCCGCACCGTGCGGCCCAAGTATAGCTGCCGCGCCTGCGATAGGATCGTCCAGGCACCGGCGCCGGTGAAGGCCATAGCACGCGGCAAGGCCAGCTTCGCCACGCTCGCCCATGTCGTCGTCCACAAGTTCGATCACCATCTGCCCCTCTATCGCCAGGCAGAGATGATGGCGGCGCAGGGCATCGACATCGACCGCTCGACCCTCGCCGGCTGGGCGGGCCAGGCCGCGCATCCGCGAGGAAGGACTGAAGGCCGCCAAGCTCCACACCGACGACACGCCGGTGCCGATGCTCGTGCCCGGCAAGGGCCGGACTGCGCGGGCGCGGCTCTGGGCCTATGTCGTCGATGATCGCGCATCGGGCGCCGCCACCCCGGCGCTCGCCTGGTATCGGTTCACGCCCGATCGCAGCGGCATCCATCCGCAGAGCGAGCTGGGGTCATTCACCGGCCTTCTTCAAGCCGACGGCTATGCCGGATATGACAAGCTCTACCAGGGCAACGGCATCCAGGAGGTCGCCTGCTGGGCGCACTTCCGCCGCAAGATCTTCGAGTGCCACCAGACCAGCCCAACCCCGCTCACCACGGATCTTCTCGATCGCATCTCCGGGCTTTACCGGATCGAAGAGGACGTCCGCGGCCAGCCGCCCGATGTCCGGCGCCGACACCGGCAAGAGCAAGCAAGGCCACAGATCGACGCGCTTCGCGGCGCGATCGACGACGCCCTACGCCGCCTGTCGCCCAAGTCGGCGATGGCGAAGGCGCTCGCCTATGGTCGCAAGCGCTGGGACGCGCTGACCCGCTACATCGACGAGGGCATGGCGGAGATCGACAACAATATCGCCGAGCGCGCCATCCGATCGATCGCGATCGGGCGCAAGAACTGGCTGTTCGCCGGATCGAAGGCCGGCGGCGAACGCGCCGCCGCCATCTACTCCGTCATCGAGACGGCCAAGCTCAACGGGGTCGAGCCGCAGGCCTACATCGCCGACGTCATCGAGAAGATCGCCTCAGGCTGGCCCGCATCCCGGTGGGACGAGCTCATGCCGTGGAACTGGCAGTCCGAGCAGCAGCAGATCGCCCAGGCCGCGTAGCTGCGGCCTTCAGGAAACGCTTACGATTGAGGGGCCATTCAAGTTGTAGTTCGACGGCGTAGGCCTCCAACTTTGCTGCTCGCTCACCTTCCATCTCAGTATCGGCGGCTTCGTCGGCGAGGGACCAGCCAGGTTCGATTCCCAGCAACCAGATTGACCGATTCTCGGGCGAGCCAGGGTCGCCCCCTTCGCACGTCGTGAGAAAGGCCGCTTCGTCCTCAACGCGGTTACGGAAAGCGGCGGCGGCTGGTGAGAGCGGTGTCACGATCATTGTTCATCCCGTTAATGATTTTGGTGCTGCCCCGACCGAAAACACGATGGCTTTCGGATTGGCGGCGAACACAGGCTTGAGGTCGTCATAAGCGCCTAAGCGTAAAGATGAAGGTTGAGCTGGCAGGCGATTATGCCCGTGCGGCTGAATTCGCTGACGTTCAGCACCAGGGCTCCCGCCTGCCGCTCCATGTTCGGGCTAGCCCCTCGCTAACCAACACATCACCGAGTGACTGACCGCCCCGTGTCAACACCCGCAATTTTCTCCCATATCGATCAGTATCGCGATCAAGCGTGGCCACAGTGAATGGCCCGGCATTGACCAATTGGTGAAGCCGCCGCGTCGCACGCTCGCCTAACTCTGCTTCTGCTGGGCAGCGCGGCGGGTGCGTTTCTGGCGCATCAATATCGGCAACTCTGATCTTCTCCCCATCAAGCCAGATCGTATCGCCATCAACCACGCAGTTGGTGCCGCCGCCGGTATGGCAGAGGGCAAAGGTGCGGGAGACATCATCCCCGGCCTTCGCTCCATCGGGCACTGAGAGCGAGGCGAGTCCTCCGGCGATGCCGATGATGGCGAAGCTTGCCAGCATGACAGGCGAACGGGGCGCCTTTTTGCGGCGGCGGAATTTGACGACATTAGACATTGGCTGGGATTAGGGCCTTAGCTTCGTTACGTAAATCAAACGTCACCGACGGCCATCAACTGGCTAGGATATGCGCACGTCAGCGATAGCGCATCGTCAAGATCCCCGCGCAGCCAGCGGTCATAGTCGTCCGGGTGAAGGATGACAGGACAGGCCTTGGGGTGGATAGCGCCGACAACATGCGTGGCAGCGTCGCCATCATAGCCACAGGTCAGGAAGGAATAGACCGGCAGGCTTTCCGTGGGTCGCCATATTCCAGCGAAGGCGAAAACCGGTTGGCTGGGGACGCGAAACCAGAAGGGCTTCTTCTTGCCTGTGTCAGGCATTGGCTCGACCGACCATTCCTGGAACTCAGTGACGGGCACCAGACAGCGCCGGGAGGGATTTGCCAAGGCAGACTTCCAGAACGGGCTGGTATAGTTACGCACGTTGGTGACGGGCCGTCCCTGGAATGGAAAGCCCCAACTCATTGCCGACAGAATGCGCTGGCCTTCCTGCTCCCGCACGACGTGGCCGGGCTTGCCCGGAGCGACATAATCCTTTTTGACCGCGATCTGGTCGGCCGGATCGGGAAGCGCGCCGAATAGCCGGGCGAGCTCTTCGGCACTGCTGCGGGCCTTGTAAAGATTGCACATGGTCGCTCCTAGTTGAGCTTGGTCGGCATCACTCCCAACATATCAAGCAGCTGGTTGCCTGTCCGGTCCTCGCCATCGTGCAGGATCGTGGCAAATCCGCCGATCAGTTTGCCGAAATGTTCACCCGCCAGGCGAATATCGCGCGGGGTTCGCTTGGTGTCGTCAGCCGTAATCAGCATGGCGACACCCATGGCGAGCGCTTCAGCCAGCATCGGCATCGCGATGGAGGCATGGCCTTCCTTCACTTCGCGCGAACCCATGGCATAGGTTACCGCCTGAAGGGCCACCTGCGCACAGACATGGCGATATTCCCCGGGTGAAAGATTGTCGGGGATGTCGAACAGTTCTTCTGGGACAGCCTTGTAGCTCATGATCCTATCCTCTGAAGCGGTTTACCGCGCGCTTCCATTCCCGCTCATCCGGCAGTGGAAAGCAATAGCGCGGCGATTCCCTGCTTGTTTCAATGACGGCTGGGCGCACCTTCCGGCCGTGCCGTTTTAGACAGGTCTTGCAGTGAAAGCGCCGTCGGGCGTCCCGAAAGTCATCGCTCCAGCCTTTCCTCTCAAATTTCCACCAGAGCCCGTGAGCGTCAAAGAATTCCTCCCTGCCGCAGCGGCAAGCCACCCTCACCGAATAGCGCCAAGCTGCGGCTTCGAAGATGCAAGTCGCTACCTTCAGCCCATCGCGATAGCGGGCCATGGATCACAACAGCGCGCCTTGCTCGACCGGCTGAAAATAGCGGGCAGCGGCGACGGCGTTTCGATAGTGGACGGTCTGAAGGCGCTCAGCCTCATCGAATGGCACCGGCGTCCATTCCGACGAAGGGTATACCGTATCGTAGATTGCCTTGGCGCCACTGCGCAGTGGCGCCTGATTAGGGGTCTGCTCTGCCATCGCAGAATCACCTTTCCTACATGAGAACAAATATGGAACATGCCTCACAGAAAAGGAGTCGGCAATGATGAATATCGATGGCGCGTTCCTGATGGGCGTGGCGGCAATTCTGACGAGCGTGGCGCACTTATGGAGAGCGGCGCGGTCTGGCAGGGCGGAGGAACCTTGGCGTGGTTCATGCGCTCATCGCAGGCAAATTGGAGAGATGACGCATGAGAAATCTGATCGGAACAGCAGTTGGGGCAGCGATCGACCGGCGGGACGGTGACAGCGGCGTGAAGGGCGCGATCATTGGCTATGTGGCATCTGGTGCGTTGAAGACCGTCGCAAAGCTGGGGCTGCTGGCGGCGATCGCTGCTGGAGCCTACCGCTTGGTACGCAAGTCAGATAAACCGCAGGCCACTTACTGACGCAGTCGCTGGCAGGGTCATTGCGTATTCATGATCGCGACCTAATATTGGATCTGCCGCCTGTTCCCCTCGGGCGGTCCTGAACCTCGGCCTCGTCGTTGAGCTTGCTCCGGCGGGGCATTTTCTTTTCCAGCGACCAAATTGTTTAGGGGGATCATACCGAAAAGAGATCGACTATCAGAATGCGGCTCCACGCTCATAACTGGCTTGCAATAAAATCTTCCGATGCGTTGTCTCAGGGAACGAGCATTCACGCTATGAACGCGCGGGCAATCGTCACCATCAGCGCTGCTCCAACTCATCCTGTGGTAGACCCATGACTGGCATCCTTATTGCCCAAAGAAAATTCACTGGGTCTCGTTGATGGCCTGCCGGAGGCCGGATCAAACGTCCTGCCGTCCAGGCCAAGGCAGTCCTTCGCTGCGGCATAGTCAAGGCTAACCGCGACGTCATTCGCGCAGGCGGAAACGTCAGCCAGACGAAGCAGCCGCCTATGACGAATAGCCCGCGCTACGCGGGATGGATAACGCGCTTCGTGAATGCGCGGATTACAACACTTACAAGCGACGGACCCAGCGGCTGACCGCGACGCTCGTCGGGTAAGACTAGCTCTCCGGTAAGTCTATGTCTGCGGGACAGGTTTCGGTCATAGCGGCGGTTCGCGACGTTGTCGCTGAACGGCGCATGTTGGTCGCGACCTGCCGGTTAGCGGAAGGTCCGCACCTAGGAACAAGAAATTGCCAGCTGAATGGCGACAAAGGGTCGCCGTCAGAGGTGATCTATAAGGGAGTTAGGTGAGTTTATCGAATTTCCCTGACTTTGATGCACAGTGCGGCGAATCTGGATGTGCCGCATCCTGCCTGGTTGGACGTTCATCCCCTTGGCCATCATGGCCACTGGAGATGTGTCATGGGATTATCAGAATTTGATCCCGCCGCTCGCGAGCGGGTGTCGTGGAACGCGGGACGTAAGGTAGGTGCAAAGCGCGCGCTCAAGCCCCGTCAGATCTGGGCGATCCGCTTCTTTCTTGATCAGCATGGACGGACCCGGGATCGGGCGCTCTTTGATCTCGCCATCGACAGCAAGCTTCGCGGCTGTGACCTGGTGAAGATCAAGATCAGCGATATCGTCTGTGACTGAAAAATTCGGACGCGGGCGATCGTCGTCCAGCAAAAGACCGGGCGGCCGGTTCAGTTCGAGCTGATGGACGATGCTCGCGCCAGCCTGCTCCGATGGCTGGAGCTGAGGGGAGGCTCCTTGGAGGATTATGCCTTCCCGAGCCGCACCGATCACGCGACCCATATGAGCACCCGCCAGTATGCCCGCCTGGTGGATGAATGGGTCACAGGCATCGGCCTGCCAAGCGAGGATTATGGCACGCACTCGCTAAGGAGGACGAAGGCGTCGATCATCTACAAAGCCACCGGGAACCTGCGCGCGGTCCAGATCCTGCTTGGGGATATGAAGATTGAAAGCACCGTCAGATATCTCGGAGTCGATGTAGAGGACGCCCTGACCCTGGCGGAAGGCACGGAAATCTGAATTCGGCTGGCTCCTCGCGTCAGCGAGGAGTCAGAACCAACGGCGTGTCCGCCACGCGCCACTTTTTGCCGTCCGCCAGCGATTTTCGTAAGCGCGGAAGCGGTCACTCAATTCATGCCCCGGGCTCGGACTTTTGGAGGCGTTGGACAAGGGTCCACTTAGCAATTGCGTTCAAGTCAGGAATTCGCCCTGTAAAATTCGACATGGAAGCGCACGGCCCTCATTGGTTCGACATGGTGCAAGATGGTGGGTTCCACCACGCCGGGAGGCGTCCCACTGGACAATACAAGTTCCGACGGGGTCCTGCGCGGATCAGTCACTATATAGCGCAGCTCGCCTTCCTCCACACGGATCAGGCCCCAGGTGCCTTCCTTCGTCTGATGATCTTTCAGCAGACCTGCCGGCATAGTGTCCTCGGTAAAGGTCGGTGTGCGTTTATACGGCGTGACGCCGTCAGGAAGGTGATCGATCATGCCCATGCCTTTCGCGGTAGAATTGGACGCCAAGTTGCAGGCTTTCCGCGATCCGATCCGCCCTTTGCTGGAAAGCCGTTGCGGCGGCGGGAGAGAGCAGCTCGCCGCTGACCTCCCGCCACAGCGCCAGCCATCGGGCAAAGTTGTCGGCAGTCATGTGCTGGGCGTGCCGAACATGCTCGATCATCGGTTGCCCCTTGTAGCGCCCCGTCGTCAACATGACCGAGGACCAGAAGTCCTGAAGCTTGCCAAGATGATGGGGCCAATCGTCTATCACGCCATTGAAAATCGGCCCCAAGGCCGGATCTTGCCGGACCCGCTCATAAAAGGCCGGTACGAGGCGCTCGATATCTTCTTCCTTGATTTCAGTCGTCATATCGCTGCCTTCTGGCTTTGCAGGATCAGGCTCAGGGTTCGCATGAGTTCGTCTTCCAGCAGCGGCTTTTCAATGAGAATGGCGTTTAGCTCAGCGGCTGAAGCGCGAAGCGCGCGGGTGGGATTTGTCGCTAGCAGGATCGCCGGGGTCGCGCATTTTCTCCGAAGGTCGGCAAGTCGTTCAAGCCCCTGCGCGCAGTCCCGATCGACCACAAGCGCAACGGCAGCGGCCGGATCGGATAGGTCCGACCCTGCCGCTGCCTTGATCCCCACCACTGACAGGGCGAATTCGATTGAGGAGAGGAGCGCTGTATCATCGATGAACAGCAGGACCGGATTGTCGCTGGTCATCTTCGCTCTCCTCTCCCATTGAGGCCAGGTCAGGCCGCCTTCTTCCAGATGGGCTCCAGCGGCACGTGGGGCGGGCAGTGGGCGATTGCGCCCACGGGCAGGCCGCCAAGTTCATTGGCAAAGCCATGGTTGACGTCGCGGTGATGAGCCTCGTCCGCCCGGACAACCAGCACCACGTCGCGGAGGGTCGCGCCGTCTGGCAAATTCCAATAGTGCTTGGCGATGTCCGGCGCGGGCACATTGGGACTGCGGCCTTCGTCGATCTCGGCAAGATAATGGGTGTAGCTGATCACCGCCTCCTCTTCGAAATAGCCGACCACGCGGTGAGCCGTCTTGGCGCTTACCAGATAGAGAGCGAAGAAAAACAGGTAGAACACCCACTGCACGCCCATGATCACCGCGCGCTCGAACCAGGTCGGCTTAGAGATTTCGATGAAGGTCATGAGGTGCATGCGCTCATTTTCCGCTTCGTCCATGAGCGTCTTGATCCAGCCCTTGTCATCGCAGATGCGCCGCAGGCAGGCGAGATGGGTGATGGTCGCGCCGACCATGCCGGGGACCGCAGCTACCGTTTCCAGAACCACAGCGCGATGGCCGTAGCGAGCGGCGAAGAAGGTGTCCGCGCACCAGCGCAGCGTCTTGGTAAAGCCAAAGGCGACCCGGTCCGACACCCCTTTGGGCTTGTGATGGACGGCAAGATCGATGAACGGTGCGGTCATGAAATTATCTCCAGATGCGAGCCTGTTTGCTGTGACGCTCATCTATGCCGCTGGACGGCCGGGAGAAATTCGGATGTTGTCCCTACCGCAAGTCCCCTAAGGGCTTTACCGGAGGTGGAAGCGAAGGCGCCGAACCGATGAGGAGGATGTGAACAAAGCCGCATTATCTTTCCGGCCCATGAGCTTGCCCGCGCCGCCCTTTCTCGTGACGCTTGCGCTCGCCGCCGTCGCTGTGGCGATCGGGGCGGGTGTGCGCATCGCCTTCGCCGAGGAGCTTGGCCAGCGCGCCACCTATATCTTCTTCGTTCCGGCGGTGGTGGTCGCGAGCGCCTTGTCAGGTCTGCGCGGCGGGATCGCCGCCTGCATAGCTGGAGCCGCAGCAGGGCTGCTGTGCGACCGGGCGATCGCTCCCCTGGAAGCCGGAAGCCTCATAGCGGCGGCGGCGTTCGTGATCATCGGTCTTGCAGTGGGGCTTGGGGGCGAATGGTTCCAACGGGCGCGGGCAGAGGCGGAAACTGGCACGGCGGCGCTGGCACGGCGGGAGGCGCATCTGCGTTCGTTGCTCGACACAGTGCCGGATGCCATCATCGTGATTGACGAAGGCGGGTTGATACGGGATTTCAGCCCGGCAGCGGAGCGGATGTTCGGCTGGAGCATGGAGGAGGTGCGCGGACGCAATGTCAGCATGCTGATGCCTGACCCCTATCGGTCTGCCCACGACGACTATCTGGCCCGCTATTACAAGACTGGCGAGAAGCGGATCATCGGCAAGGGCCGGGTGGTGGTGGGTCAGCGCAAGGACGGTTCGACCTTTCCCCTGGAACTGGCTGTTGGCGAGATGCGGGTCGGCGGCCAGCGGCACTTCACCGGCTTCATCCGCGATCTTACCGAGCGACAGCAGGCTGAGGCCCGGCTTCAGGAATTGCAGAACGAACTGGTTCATGTGTCGCGGCTGACCGCGCTTGGGGAAATGGCGTCTGCATTGGCGCATGAACTGAACCAGCCCCTGTCCGCGATCGCCAATTATCTCAAAGGCAGCCGCATGCTGCTGACGCGCGAAGAGGTGCCGCTGGACCGCGTGGGTGAAGCACTGGAACGGGCAGGGGCGGAAGCGCTGCGAGCGGGCGACATTATCCGCCGCCTGCGGGACTTTGTCGCGCGGGGCGAGACGGAGCGCTTGGTCGAAAGCCTTCCCAAGATGGTTGAGGAAGCAAGTGCCTTGGCCCTGGTGGGTGCCAAGGAGCATGACATCCGGGTGCAATATGAGTTCAGTCCCGAGGTCGATCTGGTGCTGGCGGACAAGGTCCAGATCCAGCAGGTCGTTCTGAACCTTATCCGCAACGCAGTCGATGCGATGACCGATGTCGCACTGCCCCGTCGCGAATTGCTGATCGGGATTGAGCCCGCAGGCGATAATATGGCGCAGGTTACGGTGGCGGACACAGGCCCCGGGATCGATCCCGAGGTAGCCGACCGGCTGTTTCAGCCTTTCATAACGACCAAGCGAACCGGGATGGGCGTCGGCCTTTCCATTTCGCGCACCATTGTCGAGGCGCACGGCGGGCGAATCTGGGCCGAGCCGTGGGAGGGCGGCGGCGCGTTATTTTGCGTCACCCTGCCGCGCGTGAGTGAGGAGGATCTGTATGACGGGGAGTGAAGCGATCGTTTACGTCATCGACGATGATGACGGAGCGCGTCATTCGCTGGAGTTCCTGCTCGATTGCGTGGGAATACGGGTGCGCTCCTTTTCATCCGCCGATGCCTTCCTCGCCTCGTCACCGCCGCTGTCAGGCGCCTGCATCGTCACGGATGTCCGGATGCCCGGGCGCAACGGCATCGAACTGATGGAGGAGCTAAGGCGCCGGGGCGCAAATGTGCCGGTCATCGTCATTACGGGCCATGCCGATGTACCGCTTGCCATACAGGCGATGCATGCAGGGGTGGCCGACTTCATAGAAAAGCCTTTCGATGATGAACTCATGCTGTCATCCATCCGCAAGGCGCTTGCCCGGCAGGCCGGGGACGATCAGGCGCAGGCGGAGAAGCGATCGATACTCGACCGCATCGCCAGCCTTAGCCCGCGCGAGCTGGAAGTGATGGACGGCCTGGTTGCGGGACACGCCAACAAGGCGATCGCCTTCGATCTGGAGATCAGCGCCAGAACCGTGGAGGTTTATCGGGCCAACGTGATGATGAAGATGCAGGCGAAGACCCTATCGGAACTCGTTCGCATGGTGACGCTGGCGAGACTGCCCTGAAGGGCGCAGACGCAAGCGGCACCCACTGCGTCCTGAACGATGTCCCGAAAAACAGTACAATGGCTGCTCTTCCCGTCCTTCATCTGAAACCGATCAGTCTGCAATTGGCCCGGGTTGGAGGTGCGTGGATCGGATAGCTGCCCTTCCGGACCTGCGGATCGAAAATTGGCTCCTGAACGGCGACAAAGGGTCGATGGTGGCGGCGACATCTGAGACAAATCTGCCATCAGCAGAGGCTCCGCTAAAGGGCGATCTTGAACGGAAGCTGTCCTTTCAAACCGAGTTAGCCTCGGATTGCCCATTCGGAAAGATCTTCATCGCCCAAACACTGTGGCGTGCCCAAATGCATTAACTGCTACCTTTAATTAACGATAATGACTTGCAAAAGCAGTTCTTCCGAAGTAGGTGCGCGGCCAAGTTCAGGGGAGTCATGACAATGCCCATTTTCGTCGCCGCTCTCGCGGCTGCTGTCGCCACGCCGTCCGCCGATGCAGCAGTCGATCAACGATCGAACGAGACGCAGATTATCGTCACGGGGACACGCACCGAAGGCAGCGACGATTATGGCATCAAGGATCAGCGCACCGCCGCCCGTATGGCGCTGACCCTGCGCGAAACCCCTCAGTCGGTCAGCGTCGTCACCCGCGCCCAGATCGAGGACTTCCAGCTTACCGACATCAATTCTCTGCTGGCGACCGTGCCTGGCATTAACGTGCTCGCAGGAGAAACCGATCGCTATTACTATTCGGCGCGCGGTTTCGATATCCAAACGTTCCAAGTCGATGGGGTAGGCCTGCCTTTCTCCTTCGGCATTCAGACAGGGTCCATCGACACCGCCATTTTTGACCGGATCGAAGTGGTGCGCGGCGCGCCGGGCTTGTTGTCGCCAACCGGCAATCCCTCGGCCATCGTCAATTTCGTGCGCAAGCGTCCCTATCGCGAATTCAATGCCTCGGCGAATGCCCAATATGGTTCGTTCGACAGCCTGCGCCTTGACGCCGACGTCAGCGTCCCGCTGACATCGGACGGCAGCATCCGGGCTCGTGGGGTAGGCGTCTTTTCGGACGCGGACAGTTATATCGACCGTTATGGCGTCAGGCGCTGGACGGGCTATGGCATTGTGGAGGCCGACCTTGGCTCCAATACCGTTATCAGCGCCGGATACGGTCATCAGGATCATCAGAGCCGTGGCGCGATGTGGGGAGCCACCCCGCTTTACTATACCGACGGCACCCGGATCACTTTCCCCCGAACCGCCAACTACGCGCCGGACTGGTCCGGTTGGGGCGTTGTCGATCGTCAGATTTTTGGCGACCTTACCCATGACTTCGGCCATGGCTGGACCGGTAAGATAACGGTGCTGCGCCGCGCGATCAGCGAAGACGACAAGCTCTTCTATATCTACGGTAATCCTTCGCGCGAGGCGCCCGGTGGCATCGACCTCAGCGATCCCAACAATCCCAAGGGCGTTTTCAGCTATCCCGGCGCCTTCAAGGGCGCGACCCGGAACCTGACGCTTGATGCCTATGTCAGCGGCAAGGTTTCGGTCGGCGGACGCGATCATGACCTAATGTTCGGCGCGACCCGTGGTGCCGAAAAATATCTTCAATATTCCAGCTACGATTACTCGCAGGTCGGGGTGCCCCTGCCGCTGGAGACGCTCTTCGAGGGCGGCTTTCCGGAAGTCGCCTTCCCCACCCCCTATGATCTCAGCCTCGATATCCACAATGTTCGCGAAACCGTCTATGGCTTGGTCCGCTTAAATCCCGCCGATCCGTTCAAGCTGATGGCAGGCGGCAGCTATACCCATGCCGCAAGCACCGGCACATCCTATGGCGCGCCGCAAAATTTCGATAAGTCGCGCTTCTCGCCTTTTATCGGCGCGACGCTCGACCTGACACCGTCGATCAGCGTCTACGCCAGCTACGCGACGATCTTCCGGCCTCAGACGGAATTTGATGCGAACAACCGTCTGCTCGACGCCGTTACCGGGGACAATATGGAACTGGGCCTGAAAGGCGAATGGTTCGGCGGACGCTTTAATGCCAGCGCCGCCATCTTCAAAGCGCGACAGAAAAACACCGCTGAGAGCGCAGGGTTCGACGCGGTGTTAGGCCGCAGCATTTATCGTGGCGTCGATGCCACGTCGGAGGGGATCGAATTGGAAATGAGCGGCCAGCCAGCGCCCGGCCTGCAGGTGACCGGGGGCTTCACCGCCATGCGCATCCGTGGCGAAGATGACGAGCCGGTTCGCACCTTCGTCCCGCGCCGCACCGGGCGGCTCAACGTCAGCTATTCGCCACCTACGCTCCCAGGGTTCAAGCTCGGCGCATCGGTGCAGTATCAGAGCAGCTTCTATTTCAAGCCCGGCGGCGTTTCGGACACCACTGCGCTGCCGATCCGGCTGGATCAGGGCGGTTTTGCCCAGATCGATTTAATGACACGCTATGAATTGACGCGGCACCTGTCGGTCGGCATCAATCTGCGCAATGTGACTAACGCGAAATATCTAACGGCGCTCACCTTCGACCAATCCCGCTACAGCGCGCCCCGATCAATATTGGCAACGATCAGCCTGCGATACTGATCGGAGCGATCGTCGAAGTCAGCCGGGACGGCCGAGACGGATGCGGTCTAGTGCTATGTCCTCGCGTTAAGTCAAATTGCGTCGGCAATCGAAGATGCGCGGCTCTGGATCACGGACATGGAGGTGCTTCGCCTCCATTATGCTCAGACACTTTCACATTGGTATCAACAAGTCATTTCCTCACGCGAATAGATCATCGCGATGTACGATGAGCGCTTCTTCCGTATGTGGCAGTTCTATTTGGCAGGAGCGATCGTTGCCTTCCGCCATCATGCCCATATGAATTTCCAGATTCAGCTCAGCCGTCGTCGCGAGGCGTTGCCGTTGACAAGGAACTATAGAGGCTGAGGTAGAACGGGCGCTAATCGGGAGGTCAAGCCATCCGCAGTCATTCGGCAAGGGCAGTTTTGGAGGCTCAGCTCAAATAGCTGACTTTCCCCACCTGGACGATGAAAATTAGCCCATCAACGGCCCGACTTCGGTGTCGGTAACGCGCCGTAGGCGGATTGGCTTCAACGAGCCAAGCCGAGAAACGGCTTTCAGCTTCGCGCGGCTTTATGGCGGAAGAAGATCGGCATGAATTGATGCCGATGAGGCATTGGTCGCGCGAACTTCATCAAAGCCACTGTTTATCTCGATAGGCCTGAGCCTGCCGGGAAGTGGACGGTTGATTGCCGGAAAGCTGGGCACTATCATGCGCCGGCGGACCGGGCCCCTCTGGCGCGCTGATTTTCAAGGCGCGTGATGTCGGACCGCATCGGGAAATCCGGTGCGAATGCGGCTTGGTCTCATCCCTTCCTCTCTTCGCAGCGGCTTTTCCGGTCAACCTTGCCGTTGAAAAGAGGAGCATCTCCCATGGAATTTTTCTCCGCTGACTGGCTTGGAACCCCTGCTTGGTTCTGGATGGCATTCCTTGCCATCGTGGTGGCGCTGACTGCGTTCGACTTGGGCTTTCTTCACAAGGAGAACAAGGCAATCGGGATCGGTGAGAGCCTGAAACTCTCCGTCTTTTACATCAGCATCGCCTGCGCATTCGGCGCGTGGGTATGGTGGGCCCGCGGGGCCGACCTCGGCATGCAATATTTCACCGGGTTTTTTATCGAGAAGGCGCTGTCGATCGATAATGTCTTCGTCATCAGCCTGATCTTTTCCTATTTCGCCATTCCCGCCAAATATCAGTATCGCGCGCTGCTCTGGGGCATATTGGGCGTGGTCGTGCTGCGCGGGCTGATGATTGCGGGCGGGGCGGCACTGTTACACGAAGCCTATTGGGTGATTTACCTTTTTGCCGCCTTCCTGATCCTGACCGGCATCAAGATGATGGTCGGCGCCGACAAGCCGGTGGATTTGGCGAAGAATCCAATCATCGGCTTTATCTCCCGTCACTTGCGGGTGGCACCTGAACAGCATGGCGAGCATTTCCTGGCGCATGTGCCAGATCCGAAAACCGGCCGCATCAGAGTTGCCGCGACGCCGCTGCTTTGCGCGCTTATCGTCATCAACTTCGCGGACCTGGTGTTCGCGTTGGACAGCGTGCCGGCGATCTTTGCAATCACCACCGACACCTTCATCGTCTACACCTCTAACGTGATGGCCATATTGGGGCTGCGCGCTCTGTATTTCGCGCTCGCGGCCATGGTGCACCGCTTCCATTACCTCAAATATGCGCTGGCAGCGATCCTGGTGTTCATCGGCAGCAAGATTTTCGCGGCGGATTTCCTGCTGGACGGCGGCAAATTCCCGCCGGCGCTGAGTCTGGGAGTCAGTTTTGCGCTGATCGCCATCGGAGTGGGATGGTCGCTATGGGTGACCAGAAGGGAGAAGCAGCGGCTGGTGCCCTGATGTGCCGGGCGGCGCCCCGACGCTTCCGGGCGGTGGAACGGCAGGGGCCGCCGTTAATTGAACCAGTGGGATAATCAGAGTAGGTGACTCTGGCCGAGGGCGCGTGGGGACTGCGGGCGCGCGGCGTTGGCCAGTGCGTCCGCTGGTTGAAACAAGAAAGGGCTGCGGCGGTCGTGGCATGATACGGGCACTTCGCGCATGGGCACGCAAACACACGGAACGGAGCCGCTATTCGCCCGTCGGCATCGCCTTTCACTGGGTGATGGCGCTTCTGGTCCTATTCCAGCTTGGTTGGGGCTACTACGCAAGCTGGTTGGGGGTGGGGGGAGAGAAGCTCCGCGCCTATGAGGTGCACAGCATGGTCGGTTTGCCGATCCTTGTGCTGGCGATCGCGCGGCTCGGCTGGCGCGTAATGATACCCGGACCGATCAATGACGCCGATCGCCAAGGATTGCAGACGCAGGTCGCCTATGTGATGCATTACCTGTTCTATCTGGCCTTTTTCGGACTACCGCTGAGCGGCTGGGCCATGTGGTCGGCCATCGCAGAGCCGGGGCCGCTCTATTTGGCGGGCGTCATTCCCTGGCCGCAGCTGCCGTTCGATCAGCTGCCGTTAACGACACAGTGGCGGATCGTGGACGTGGCGGAGGATGTTCATCTGGCGCTGGTCACGATGTTGCTGGCGATCATTCCGTTACATGTGGCTGCGGCGCTAAAGCATCATTTCTGGGATCGGCATGATGTACTGCGCGGAATGCTGCCGGAGATACCGGACGCGGAGGATCCCCGGGGAGAGACGACGCATAAGCCGCGAGAGCCGAAGATTCAGCCGGCGAAAGCGCCTGGCTGATCCGCAGCATGACGTTTTCTCCGTCATTCCGGCGGAAGCTTTTGCGCCACTGCGCCATTTGTTGGGCGAGGTAAGCGGCGGGCTGGCCCGCGAGGGGAGGGTTGGCGCCGCTCCCTTCGCCCCGCGTACCGTGACAGGAGGCGCAAGGGGCAAGGCCGCGCGATTCATCGCCTTGTTGATAGAGCGCGGCCGGTTCGCCTGATCGCTTGACTGGACCGGATGGGGCAACGAAGGGGAGGCCAGCGTAATAAGCAGATACGGCGTCATGCTGCGCCAGCGTCAGCTTTCTAGCGACGGCTTCCATTTCAGGGTGGCGGCGGCGCCCGCTCGCATAAGCTTCCATCTGGGCCGTCAGATAGCCGCGATCCAGGCGAGCGAGCCTGGGCGTGCCTGCCCCGTTGCCCAGCCCGTCAATGCCGTGACACGCGACGCAGGCGTAAGCGGCGCCAGCGTCGCCACCGCTAAGCGCGATGAGTTCGCCGGTCGCGGTGAAGCCGTCCGCCGACCCCCTGTCTATCGATCCGCAGGCGGCGAGAAAAAGGGTGACGCCGACCGCCAATGGGGCTCGCAAGGCCATGGACGGGAACCGCTTCGCCATCGCAACGGTTCCTTGCCTCAGTGTAAAAACGGCGGGAGCGACGAAAAGGGGCACATGAGGCTGTTGCACGCCTTGACGTTGTTGCTGGCGATGTCCTGCAAGCCGCCTCCCGCCGAGATGCAGCATATGCCGCAGGCCGATCCGGCGAGGGGCAAGGCAGTGATGGAACGAGTGGGGTGCGCGGCGTGTCATGAGATAAGCGGAATAAGGTGGCCGAAGGGAAAGGCCGGGCCGTCGCTACGTGGCTTTGCCGATCAGGGCTTGATTGCGGGTCGGCTGCCCAACCGGCCTGACAATCTGGCAGCCTTTGTGCGCGATGCTCCGGCAGTGGTGCCGGGTTCGACAATGCCGGCGATGCCGATCAGCGAAAGCGAGGCGCGGGATGTGGCGGCTTTCCTTTATGCAGGAAGGAAATAGCGAATTGCCGGAGAAATCAATCGTGCCGGTGTTCGATCCTGCAGGGCCCTATGCAGGATCCATAACTATTCTGTCATGGATCCTGATCACCATGGCGTGCGGGGTTTTGTTGATTGTGCTGGCCGCCTTGTGGGTCGCGCTGTTCGGGGGAGAGCGGATCAGGAAGAAGCTGGGCGGAGCGAAAGCGGTGTGGATCGGCGGGATCGGCTTTCCTGTGGTGGTGCTGACGGTGCTGCTCGTCTACGGCCTCAGCCTGACGCGCAACCTGACGGAGCCGGTGCCGCGCACCGCGATGCGGGTGCGGATCACGGGCGAAATGTGGTGGTGGCGGGTCGCCTATCTGGACGGGCAGGGGCGCCCCGCGATGATCGACGCCAACGAGCTGCACATCCCGGCGGGGCAGCCGGTGCTGCTGGAGCTGGAGTCCAACGATGTCGTCCATAGTTTCTGGGTGCCACGCCTGTCGGGCAAGCTCGACATGGTGCCGGGGCGGCGGAACATCCTGCCGATACAGGCGGACACGCCGGGCGTGTTCGCTGGACAGTGCGCCGAATACTGCGGCGGTCCGCACGCGTTGATGGGCTTTGTCGTGATCGCGCATGAGCCAGCCGAGTTCGCGCTGCTGATGGCGGGGCGGAGAACGAAGCGTCCCGCCGGTTCGGCGGAAGGTGCGGCGCTGTTCCGCTCCACCGGATGCGCTGCCTGCCACCGGATCGCGGGGACAGATGCGAACGGCATGGCGGGACCGGATCTGACCTATGCCGGATCGAGACGCTCGCTCGGCGCAGGCATATTGCCCAATAATCGCGGGACAATGATGGGCTGGATCGGCGACAGCCAGTCGATCAAGCCTGGCAACCGCATGCCGCCTTACAAGATGCTGTCCGCCGCGCAGCTGCAGACCCTCACCGATTATGTAAGGGCGCAGAAATGAGGTCGGAGACCGGCTTCGACCCGGCCCTCTATGACCGTTTCCCGACGAATGAGGAGCGCCCTCCCGAGGAACTGAAGCAGCTTGAGGCAATCTGGTGCAAGCCGCGCGGCTGGCAGCTACTGACCGCGGTGAACAATAATTATGTTGGCTTCTTCTATGTTGCCGCCGCCTTCCTCTTCTTTCTGCTGGTGGGCGTGCTGGCGCTGGTGATGCGGGTGCAGCTAACGCTGCCGTTGCAAGGGGTCTTGCCGCAGGAGACCTATAACCAGTTCTTCACCATGCATGGCACGGTCATGATGTTCCTTTTCGCCGTGCCGATGGTGGAGGCGATCGGCGTCTTGCTGTTGCCGCAGATGCTGGCGGCGCGCGACCTGCCCTTTCCGCGCCTGTCGGCCTATGCATTCTGGGCCTATTTCGTCGGCGGGCTGTGCTTCTTCGCGTCGCTCTTTTTCGGTCTCGCGCCGGATGGCGGCTGGTTCATGTATCCGCCCTATACCGGCATGGCCTATTCACCGGGGATCAACGCGGATTTCTGGCTGCTGGGCATCGGCTTCATCGAGATCAGCGCGATTGCGGGCGCGATAGAGATCATCGTCGGCGTGCTGCGTACCCGCGCCCCCGGCATGACGCTGGAGCGGATGCCGGTCTATGCCTGGGCCATGCTGGTGTTCGGGGTGATGATCGTGATCGCCTTTCCCTCGGTGATCCTCGGCACCTTGCTGCTGGAGCTGGAGCGCGCCTTCAACTGGCCCTTCTTCGATCCGACGCGGGGAGGCGACGCGCTGCTGTGGCAGCATCTCTTCTGGTTTTTCGGCCACCCGGAAGTCTATATCATCTTCCTGCCCGCCTCTGGACTCGTATCGATGATGGTCGCCACGCTCGCTCGTACGCGGCTGGTCGGTCATGCCCTGATCGTCCTTGCCTTCCTCGCCACCGGCTTCATCAGCTTTGGCGTGTGGGCGCACCATATGTTCACGACCGGAATGCCGAACCTCTCGGTCGGCTTTTTCTCGGCGGCAAGCATGGCCGTGAGCGTACCTGCGGGCATTCAGGTCTTTTCGTGGATCGCAACCCTTGCGATAGGCCGACCGCGCTTCAACGCGCCGACCCTGTTCCTGCTGGGCGGGCTTGTGACCTTTGTCATCGGAGGGCTGACCGGCGTCATGGTAGCAATGGTGCCGTTCGATTGGCAGGCGCATGACAGCTATTTCATCGTCGCACACCTCCATTATGTCCTAATCGGCGGCATGGTGTTCCCGATGTTCGCGGGCTTCTATTACTGGACGCCGATGACCAGCAGCCGGCCCTTGTCGGAAAGGCTAGGCAAATGGTCCTTCTGGCTGACGTTTACGGGTATGCAACTCACCTTCATGCCGATGCATCTCACAGGGCTCATGGGTATGCCGAGGCGCGTTTATACCTATTTGCCGGGCCGCGAATGGGAGGTGACGAATGTCGTTTCGACCCTGGGAGCCTTTGCCATGGGCGCGGGGGTGCTGGTCTTCCTGATCGATCTTGCCCGCAACTTCCGCTTCACGACCGATGATGATGCGGGCAATGTCTATGGCGGCGGAACGCTGGAATGGCTGCCGACCGGCCTATATTCGACGCGCAGCATTCCGGTGGTGAAGAGCCTCGAGCCTTTGTGGGACGATCCTGAGCTCGCCGAAAATGTGGAGGCGGGCCGCTACTTCCTTCCCGGTTCGGCGACAGGGCTGCGCGAGACGATCGTCACCAGCCCGCTGCGCGCCGAGCCGCAATATCTGCAGATCATGCCCGGTCCATCGGTCTGGCCGTTCCTGGCGGCGGTGATGACGGCGGGCTTCTTCATCCTGATGACGATACATGCCTATTATCCGTCCTTCGCCTGCGGGATTTTCGCGATCATCTGTGTGCTGCGCTGGCTGTGGGATACGGATCGGCCGGTCGGCCAAGAGGTGGTGGACGTCGGCGCGGGCATTCGTCTGCCGACCTATGTCACCGGACCGGGGAGCCATGGCTGGTGGGCGATGGTGATCCTGCTGGTCGTGATCGGTATGATTTTCGTCATGGGCGTGTTCAGCTTTCTCTATCTTTATGGCGTGCAGCCGCGTTTCTGGACAAAGCCGGCGGATTTGGGCGGGCTGGCGCTCATCTTGCCCGCCTATGGAGCCGCCGGGGGGCTGGCGCTGTGGTCGCGGCATATGCTGGCGCGTGAGGCGACGCAGCTGTGGACACCGGGGGTGCTGTTCCTGTGCGGGGCGCTGGCGCTGGCCGTGGGGATCGGCGCAGATATTTGGAGCTGGAACAGGAGCGGCCTCAGCCCGAGTGCAAGCGGACAGGGCGCGAGCGTCTATGCCCTGCTCTCGCTGGAAGCGGCGCTCGCGTTCATCGGCCTGCTGATGGCGGGATATTTGTCGGCGCGGAACAGCCGGGGGATGATCGTGCGGCCACGCAATAACAGCCTGGACCTTTGCGTGCTGTTCGTCGCCTATGCAGCCGGGCAAGGCGCGCTCACAGCGATCCTGACGCGCGTGGTGGGGGGCTGACCGATGCGCAGTTGGCTGATGCTGCTGAGCGGCTTCATCCTTTGGACCATCCATTTCTTCGCGCTCTATATCGCTGCCAGCGCATTTCCGGGGCAGCCGCCCTCCTACTGGCTGACGGGACTCATCACGATCCTGTGCCTCGCGGGCGTCGCCTTCGCGGTGATGCGGGCCAAGCGAGGGGATGGGGCGAGCGGCATGGATCGGTGGGTGCGGACGGTCGCGCTATGCGGGCTTGGCCTTTCCGGCATTGCGATCATCTGGCAGGGATTGCCCGCCCTGATCGTCTAGGATGTCGGGAACGCGACCGCCGACCGATCGTTCGACGGGGATGCCAACAGCCGTTCCCATGCGCCGGTGAGCCAATGTCCGATTGGATCACCGATTTCGTCGAGAAGATGGGATATGCCGGCATCGCCCTGCTCATGTTCCTGGAAAACATCTTCCCACCGATCCCGTCTGAACTGATCATGCCGCTGGCCGGCTATTCGGCGGGAGAAGGCAAGCTCAACCTGATCGGCGCGCTGCTTGCAGGAACGGCGGGCACATTTGCCGGGGCCCTGTTCTGGTATGCCGTCGCACGCTGGTTGGGCGAAGAAGGGCTGCGCCGATGGGCGGGCCGTCATGGCCGGTGGATCACGCTTGGCAAGCAGGATATCGACTCTCTCGACGCCTGGTTCTGCCGTCATTGGAGCTGGGCGGTCCCGGTCGCGCACCTGATCACCGGCCTGCGAATGCTCATCTCCATTCCCGCCGGTATTTTCGCGATGCCGATCCTCCGCTTCATGGTCCTGACGGTGCTGGGTGCGGGCGTGTGGAACGCGGCGCTGGTCAGCGCAGGCTACGGGCTGTGCCAGGAGTTCGGAGCGGGGGACCGCTATCTGGGGCCAGTGAGCATGGCGATCATGGCCGTGTTGTTCCTCTATTATCTTTGGCGGGTCGCGCGCTTCAAGCCGGGCTGAGCGCCCTGCCTCAGCCGTCGAAGCTGATGGCGACGCTGGGTGCGGATCGCACCGCCTCGCCGTGAAATACCGCCTCGATATTATTGCCATCAGGATCGAGCACGAAGGCGGCATAATAGCCGGGATGATAGGGCCGCTCGCCCGGAGCGCCGAAATCGATGCCGCCATGCTGAAGCGCGGCCTTGTGGAAGGCGTCCACCATGGCGCGGTCCTTCGCCTGGAAGGCAAGGTGATGGCGGCCGGTCAGCTTGCCCAGAGCCTCCGGCCCGTCCGGCGAGGAGACGAACAGTTCATCATACCAGAAATGAGCGTCGGCGCTGCCGCCGAGCGGGATCCCGAGAACGGCCATGACGGCGCCGTAGAATCTGCGCGAGGCCTCGACATCCTTGACCACCAACTGGATATGATCGACGAGCCGTCCGCGATGGAGTGTCTGGGCTTCCATTGTCGGGTTCCTCCTGCGCCAGTTTTGTCGCGGCAAGCTTTTGCTCCTTGCGGGAACCGAGCCATGGCGTTGAGGTTCCCAAACAATGTCACGCCCGCGCCGCGGCAGCCTTGCGCGTAGCGAAGCCTAACCAGTCGCGCTATGAGCGGCCGAATTCAAAGGAGTGATAGACATGCCGAGCACCAGTCCCTGGCAGCATCATCGCAACGCCGCCCTAGCCGACGACATCGACTTTGAGATCATCGGGCAGGAGCTGCAGTTCCTCGAGATCGAACTGGACCCGGGTGAGAGCGCTATTGCCGAAGCGGGCGCGCTGGTCTGGAAGGATGCGAGCGTCGGCATGACCGTGTTCGGTGACGGGAGCGGCCAGTGATGGCGGCTTCACGGGCAAGCTGTTGGGCGCGGGGAAGCGTTTGGTTACGGGCGAAAGTCTCTTCACTACAGTGTTCACGCATAACGGGCAGGGTAAGGCCAAGGTCGCTTTCGCTTCGCCGACACCGGGCGCGATCCTGCCCATTCGACTAGATCAATGTGGCCGGCGCTTGATCTGCCAAAAGGACAGCTTCCTCGCGGCCGCCAAAGGCGTGTCGATCGGCGTGCACTTCCAGCAGCGGATCATGGCCGGCCTGTCCGGCGGCGAAGGCTTCATTATGCAGAAGCTGGAGGGCGACGGTTGGGTGTTCGTCCAGATGGGCGGCGCGATCGTCGAGCGGAAACTGGCACCCGGAGAGCAGATCCACGTCGACACAGGCTGTGTCGCGGCCTTCACCGACACAGTAGATTTTGACCTTGACCGCGCTGGCGGAGTCCGCAGCGTCCTGTTCGGAGGAGAGGGTTTGTTTTTCGCCAGGCTCACGGGACCCGCAAAGGTCTGGATACAGTCCCTGCCATTCTCCTGTTTGGCTGGGCGGATGCTGGCGGGGGCTGGCAGCCGTGGGGGCCAGAACAGGGGCGAGGGCTCGGTACTCGGCGGACTAGGGGATCTGATCGGCGGCAATAACTAAGGCTGGCTATAGGAGCAGTGGTTACAGCTCGGAACGCGCGACTTAGCGCATGGTCGAACCTTGCGGGCATCTGGGCGAGGTGGATTCAAGCTTTGACCCAGTGGCCAGCCTCTTGAGGGGATGGTGCGGGACTTCCCGACTCCAGTAAGCGATGCACGAGACGAGCCCATTGAGGAATGCAGCGCTGCCGTGCTGCAGGATTTGAGGCCTTTGCTTCAACTATCTTCCGAATGGTGGTTGAATGCCCGGCGCAGCGCCGAGCTGCAGTGGCTCATGAACATTAGAAAGCGAGTAGCTGCCCGTCCGCACCTGGGAATTGGAAACCCACTTTGGAACGGCGACAAAGGGCCGAGCTTGCAAATTGACATGATCTACCATGCGTTTGACGTTTAGCGGGAGGCGCCATTCGTACGTTGCCCCTCGAAGCCGATGGCCGCATAAGGGCCTATGACAATTGAGTTACAGAACGCCGCCTCACTTTCCAGAATCCAAGAAAATTGGCTTGCCGCGAAGGAACGGCGGTTACTCAACTGCCTCTGCGCCCAAATGCCCCCATGGGTCACGCCTGATCGCCTCACCGCTTTGGGCATGATCGGCGCGGTTATGATCTTCCTGGGCTATGTCGGGAGCAATCTGCATTCATCCTGGTTGCTGCTCGCCATCGCGGGCTATGTTGTCCAATGGTTTGGGGACTCGATGGATGGTAGCATTGCGCGCTTTCGCCGGATCGAACGTCCCTCCTATGGCTATTTCATCGATCATAGCTGCGACGGCTTCGCGACGCTGCTGATTCTCGCTGGGATCGGTCTCAGCCCTTTTGTTACCATGGACGTCGCGATGGTGGCGCTGGCCGGCTATCTGTTGCTGTCGATCCATGCCTATCTTTCCGCTCGCGTGTTGGGAGAGTTCAAGCTGTCCTATCTGGCGGCTGGCCCCACTGAATTGCGGCTGATGCTGATCGGGCTGACGGTGATGATGATGGTCCTGGGCTCTGGTCCCGGATATTTCGGTGTCCTGTCGGGATTTGACCTGTTCGTAGGTGCGATAGCGCTTATCCTGATCCTGCTGTTCGTCATCCAGACGTTGGTCACGGGACGGCGCTTAGCCCGGTCTGACCGGGGAAATGACTGACATGCGAACCGGCGCGGATATTGCTGCCCCCATGATCCAGTTTCTGATCGACGGCGACGCACGAATAGCAAAGCGGACGGGCCGCACTTGGGAACGGAAAATCGGCAACTGAACGGCCGCAAAGGGTCGCTGCCACTAATCAGGATGCTTGTCTGCAACGAGATCAATGAGGCATGATCACGTTGCCGCAGACGATGATGTAGGGTGGAAAGTGGACCTGCCAACCGAAGTTGAGGCGGCCCGATACTGTGCTGCTATGGTTGTCTCACTAATGAACGGGAGCCACGCCAGGCGGCCGTCAGACCCCATTTTTACGTTGCCCGCGTCAGCCATGGCCTCATGAGTTGCGTGCGCGGCGGAACCAGTTGGTGCCGTTCAGGGCGATTGATAGCCGGTCGGACGGATAGTCAGCATTGCCCCGCGTGGATCGTGAGCGAAAAACAGGCCGCCCTCAGCGCGGCCATGGCCCGGCACATAGTCGATGGTGGCGACACTTCGTTCGGGCTCGTGCCCCGGGCGAGCCAGCATGCCCTCCACCTGCAATGCAGCCGCCGTGCCGCCGGCGCTGTTGATCGCCTCGAATGTCACGACATAACCATTAACGGCGGCTTTCACGCCCTGCTGCCGAATGGTGATGGATGGCGGCTGGTCCGGTCCAGCGGTGAGAGCCTCGCGCCCCAGCACGAACAGTAGTCCGGCAAGCAGCAGCAAGCCGAGGCCGGCCGCGATCCATTCGAGGAGCGGCGTGCGGTCGAGAGCGGCGGATCGGTCGGCCATCCTGTTCTTCCTCAAACGACAAGGCGCGCGATGGCCGCACCGATGGATGCGGGAAAGCCGAGCACCGCTGCGCTCTCGGCCACGCTCGCCAGATCGCCATGGTCGAGCCGCCCGAAGGTCCAGAGCACGTAAAGGCTCATAAGGATGGCGATGGCATAGCCGGGCACGGTGAAGATCAGGAAGACCCTGCCCGCGCCATAGCCCTCCGGCGCCGCCTCCTGTCCTGTCAATCCGACATTGAACACCAACGCATGCAGGACGAACAGCGACACGCCCGCAAGGGCGAGGCTGTGCCATGGCGTCATCTTGAACGCGATGAGCAGCACCTCCTCCGTTGGCGCGATGTTGAAGGCAAGGAACAGCGCGCCCGCCATCATCAGGAACAACTGTCCCGCGTAGCCGGCGGTGCGCGCCTCCTGATCCTCTTCGCTCTCCCCGCCGCCGGCGCTGAACTGCTTGCGGGTGATCATCGCGCCGAAGCTGGTGGGGATGCTCTGGATGGCGATCATGCCCAGCATTTCATCAGGCGGGATGCTGGTGTTGGCCAGCGCCAATAGGAAGAGGACCGCAGTCGACGCGACCATGCCGATGGCGTAAGCGGCGAGGGCGTCGAGGATATCTTCCGTGACGCTGGAGGTCGGTTCGAACCCGCCAAAGCGCGACAGGATGACCAGCAGCAGAAAATTGGCGAGCAGGAAGAGCGCGAGGCGCCGCGGTTCGACGTTCATACCGAGCGACCACATCTCCATTGTCATCAAGAGAGGTAGGCCGAACAGCACCGCGCCCGCCAAGGCCCGCGCAACGCCGCGTGCATAGCCCCAGTTCGCATCGCTGTCCCACAAGGCCGTCATGCCGGATCAACGCCGCTCGGAAATATTGGTTCGATCGAGGAACGACCTTTTGCGGGGCGGCGCCCGCGCTGGCTTGTTGATGCTTGTACCCCGCTCCGGAAGCGGCCGCCGTCTCGCCCGTGTCAGGGTCGCGTCCCTGTCGGCGGTCCAGCCAGCGCATGGCCGGGGCGACGGTGAGCCCGTCGAGCAGGATCGGCACGAGGGCGGCGAGGCCCACGATTGCCCAAAGCCGCTCCGCACCCACCCTCCATGTGGTTGAGGCCAAGCCTGGACGCTCCGAGGCCCTGGTCGCCTTGGTTTGAAATCAGAAGTTTACCCGCTGGAAGGCTAGGTGATCGAAAGCAGCCCGTCCGGAGTCTGAGGGCAAAGACCGGTGGCTGAGTGGCCGGAAGGGATCGTAAGGTTCATCACCATCGAGGGGAAAGGCTCAGGACGGAACCGGCTGACGGTCCCCTCGTTGCTCAATCATGAATGAACAGCTCTCCCTGACAGGCACCTTTCTTCGTGCCGCAGCGGCTGGTCTGGAATCCGACATCGATCGGTTCGAAGATCTGCTTTTCAAAAATGATGACCTTGCTGGCAAAGTGCGGCTGCTAACCTATGCCGGCTACCGCAACGCCCATGAACTGCGTGTCTCAGGCCGCGTAATCCGTTACAGAGAGCCGCTCAATGCTGGCGAGGGAACATTGTCGCGACTGCGGGCGATGATGGCGATCTACAATAGTGAGGAGGTGCCCGGCGTCTGCGTGCGGTGCCATGCTTGTGGCGGGACTGCCGAGACGCGGTCCGATGAAGAGGGCTATTTCAGCTTCGCGCTTCCGATCGACAAGCCGCTACCGGATGCCACGAGCTGGGAAAGCGCGACGCTCTGGACGCCTGAGCAGGAGGCGCAATCGGCCAGCATCAGGGTGCCCATCATGGCACCTGCTGCGGATGATCATTGGGGCGTCATTTCCGACATTGACGATACAATCATCGAAACTGGTGCGACCAATTTCGTCAAGAACTGGCGCCGTGTGCTGGTCGATCAGCCGGACGACCGGCTGGCGGTGCCGGGGGCAGCAAAGCTCTACCAGATGATCGCGCATGACCATCAGGAACCCGTCCGGCCCTTCTTCTATGTGTCGTCCAGTCCGTGGAATCTCTATGGCTTCATTGCCGAGTTCATGGGGTTGAACGGGATCCCGCATGGGCCGATGTTCCTGACGGACTATGGTATCGACCGGGACAAGCTACTCAAGGTCGCGCATGGTACACATAAGCTGGCCGCCATCGAGGCGATCCTCTCATTCTATCCACAATTACGGTTCTTGCTGATTGGCGATAATGGGCAGCATGACGTGGAAATATACGCGCGCGCCGTTCAAGATTTTCCCGGCAGAGTGGCTGCGGTGTTCATCAGGGATGTTGAGGGAAGCTGCAAGCAGGGAACGAAGGCAGGGTTGCTGAACGGCATCGAGGCGGACGGCATTCCGGTCTACTGCGGAGCGGGCTTTAACGATGCTCTGACAGCCGCGAAAGAGCTTGAGCTTGATCGGCCGCTGGAAGCTGCAAAGGCGATAAGCGCAAAAGACCTGAGACCATGAGGATCGCTTAGCATGACCATGTGGTCTGACCCGGCTACCCCTGTCGATCAGGTGGAGCTTCGTTTCGGCGAGGGGCAGGATACTAAGCTCCTGCAGAACTTCTCTGGGGCGACCCGCTACAGGGACAGCCTGTTCCTCGCCGCCGATGAGCGTTGCGGTATCGACCGGCTCAGTCTGGAGGGTGGCATATGGGCAGACCATCACTGTTTTCAGCTGAGCAGTTTGTTGGACCTGGCGGATCCGGACGACGAAGCTGACCTGGAAGGGCTTGCAGTCGACGATGGTTGGCTGTGGATCGTCGGCAGCCATGCGCGCACGCGTCCAAAGCTGGGGAAGAAAAACGAGGACTGTATCGATCTCGACGAACTCGCGGACCTCAATGACACCCGACCTAGATGCCTGTTGGCTCGCATTCCTCTAAAGCAGCAAGGCAGGCAGTGGCTCCCGATTCACCAAGATGGGAAGCGCAGAAGCGGGCTGGTGCGGCAGACGAAGCGCGGCAATGCTCTATCCAAGCAGTTGCGTAAGGATCCGCTTCTTGCTCCTTTCACCAGGATCCCGGCTAAGGAGGGTGGGATCGACGTAGAGGGGGTCGCCGTTCTGGGGAGCCGGGTTGCGCTCGGCCTGCGCGGGCCGGTCATCAGAACCCATGCCGTTCTTCTTGAAATGGAGATCGTCGGCAAAAAGTCGGGCTCGCTTGAGTTGGTGGGCCCCATCGCCAAGCGGCTGCTTGATTTGGAAGGGCTCGGCATCCGGGATCTCAAACGCTGCGGCGACGATCTCCTCATTCTTGCTGGGCCGACGGTGGGACTGAGCGGTCCCTGTGCAATTTACAGGTGGGTTGGCTGGGCCCAGGATCCAGTGCAGCACGAACAAAGGGTTCGGCTGCACAGGCCAGAGCATCTGATAGACCTGCCGTTTGGGCGCGGGGTCGATCATCCGGAGGGTCTGGCGCTTTGGCCTAGCAAAGATAATGCAATTCTGGTCGTGTGCGACAGCCCTTCTGTTGAGCGGCTTGATACCGCCCGTAAGATCCTGAAGGCTGATCTTTTCAAGTTGCCCCTTTAGGTCTGCTTGGAAGACTGCTCACCAGCTATAATCGTTGCAGGAGGTGCCGGCTGACCCGGAGCACCATCCCGCGGCCAGCGGTTCCCATTTCGGAGGTGAGCGGAAGGTCCGCTGCTGAGAACAAATGAATGGCACCCAGACGACCACAAAGGGTCGAAAATCAAAGGTGCGAGGTTAGGCATTGGCTTGCCGATTGGTTCATGCCGCGGCACCTCTCGCAGCGATCCCATGATAACGACGACTCGCTCCCTGCAATTCGGCTGCGGCACAGCTCGAAAGCTAGGATCATGTTGAGGTGCGCTACCGTGGGTCTGCCTTCCCTGGGAAATAAACAGGCGGGCTATCTACCGCGTGCAAGCTAAAGACGATCAATAGCTCACGCCGACAGCGCACAGAGTTCTCACCAGTAACGACCGGTGTTTAGGCACTGTTGCCACCGCCGCATGGCGCGCATCTTTCCTGTCGTGTCGGAGGAGAGAGCCGCGTCGGCCTGATATTTCTGCTGACATTCCACCTTTCGACTTGCGGGCGGGTTGGATGTGGAAGGCTTCGCAGTGGCAGTTCCCAGCAGCGCCTTCATCTCGGGTGAGGTGGCGAGTTGAGGCGCGGTCTGGCCATCCTTGTTGCGGATAGTTCGTTTGGCCCCGTGATCTAGTAGGATCTTGGCCAAAGCAACCCGATCCCGATCTGCGGCGTGATGAAGTAGCGTCCAGCCATATTGGTCCTGATCATCCACACCGACACAGTCTTCGATCAATCCGGTTAACTCGTCGGGATGATTGTACCAGATCGCATCCTTGGCCTTCAGAAATGGGCGCATGGCAGGGGACCGCCCGTCATTCACCTGTTCCGACCGAACCATAGCGCACATACCGTTTCCGGCAGGCTGTGTTGGCTGCGGGCGGCCGACGGCAGCGCCACCCGTCTGGCCAGCTGATCCAGCTGCGGTCGATGCTTTAACCATGGCCTTGCGAATTTCAGCCTGAACCATGGTTCCCAGAGCCATCTGATAAGGCGTGCTGCCCGAGCGTGATTTTAGGCTTGGATCGGCACCGCGAGCGAGGAGCGCCCTTACCATTTCGAGGTTCCCGGCATCCGCAGCATAGTGAAGAAGACTGAAGCCTTCCTCGGCTTGCATATTCACATCGAACTGACCGCTGTCCACAATCCTCAGAGCCTCAGCATTTTGCTTAACTCCCAGATAATAGCGTGCATCATCGAAGGGATCGCCTGCAATGGCGGCAGAAGACATAAAGAGGGCAGTTAACCCTATCAGCATATTACGGAACAAAGTTATCTACTCCCCCAAAAGTGGCATGTACTGCCTCTATATTGCCTCCACCGCCGAGGTGCAGCTTATGGGTGCGCACGCTCATGACTATTTCCTGCGCCGCCGTCGCACGGCGCGGGCGCAGAACTCGCTCAGTGCTGCAACCAAGAGCGCTAGAACGGTCGCTGCCAAGAGGACGAGAAGACCGATCAGCACCCATCCGGCGATCTCGGTTCCCCCGTCGATCCCGCAGCAGCGTATGCTCACAACTCCATAGGCGAGGGGTGCTAATAAGGCGATGGCACCGGCGAAAGCCAAGGCGGCGGAAATTTTCGCCGCCCAACTGATCTGCAACTTCAGTTTTGCACCCAGACCTTCATGTTCGCACCGCCAGCGGAGACGACGTTCGCTCCTCCTGCTGAGACAACATTGGCGCCGCCTGCGGAAACGACTCCTGCGCCACCCACAACAGGGTATTTTTGGCCGTTAAATTCCACAACCGCCGAACCGTCTTTGACGTGAACCTTGGCTCCTGCAGGCACGCGCAGATCGATCTGCTTCTTACGGTGGTAGGGGAATTGCGGACCGTTATTATTGTCCCACGGAGCGCAGCCCCAAACGAAGATGTTGACCACCCCATTGCATCCGGTGCCAGCTTCAGCCGGCACAGCGGTCATCCCGACTGTGACTAGACCCGCAGCAACGGCCACGGCCCGAACATGTGAACGCATAGATCCCCCAATAGTCTCCCAAACAGCCGAGGCTGCTAAAAGGCTGATTTAGCTAAGTGAAGCGTCAAGGGAAAGTAAAAAGCACAGCATGATCCCACATGGATGTCATTCTCCTAAAATTCTCGAGATCGAGCTCATCGTCGATGAAACATCACCCATTCACTAAAATAGATCAATGATCTTAGTTGATGCGTTTTTCCGCCGTCGATCATTGATTATGCGAGATAGCTGGACTTCTCCGGCATGTGGAATAGGAAAACTGTAGATACGCCTCTGTGGTTTGATGCGGTTATACTTTCGGACACGCTTTTGTCCGGGCGAAGGCTAGAGCGGACGGTCCGCAGCTCGCGAGCGCAAATTGTCATCTTAGCGGCTTGAGGGTGTCGGGCTTGCAATCCCATGCTTCAACCCTATCGTCACGCAACAAAGGGGGGGTGCGGTTATGACCGATGGAGAGGAAGCGGCGCTGATTTCGGCTATGACAGCCGACACGCGCTATGTGATGTTGGTAAGACGTCGCTCGCGGCTCGGCTGGTGGTTGTCGGCAATAATCTTCCTTACCTTCCTGGGATATTTGATGCTGATCGCGTTCGACAAGGCGCTGCTGGGAACGCCCATTGCGGGAGGCGTTACTTCTCTTGGTATTCCGGTCGGCCTTGGCGTTATCCTGCTCGCCGTAGCTCTGACTGCCACCTACGTCGTCTACGCCAATCGCCATTTTGACGCAGCTATGGCGAACATTCTGAAGGATCATGGCGCATGAAGGCTGCTTTGGCTGCCCTCACTTTTCCGTTGATCCTTCTGCCGGCACCGGGTTTCGCTGCTGCGCTAGAGGGGGAAGCTCAGCGTCAGCCGATCAACTGGGTAGCGATCGCCATGTTTGTGGCCTTCGTCGGGCTGACACTTTGGATTACCAAGGCCGCCGCCGCGCGGACGCGCACCGCGTCGGATTTCTATACGGCTGGCGGCGGCATCACGGGCTTTCAAAACGGCTTGGCCATGGCTGGCGACTACATGTCGGCGGCCTCTTTCCTTGGTATTTCGGCACAGATTTTCAATGATGGCTATGACGGCCTCATCTACTCGACAGGCTTCCTCGTTGGCTGGCCGATCCTGCTCTTCCTGATGGCGGAACGGCTGCGAAACCTGGGGCGATATACCTTTGCTGATGTGGCGTCCTATCGCTTCGCCCAAGCGCCGGTTCGCAGCTTCGCGGCGGCCAGCACGTTGCTGGTCGTCAGCTTTTACCTGATTGCGCAGATGGTCGGAGCCGGACAACTCATCAAGCTCCTGTTCGGCCTCCCCTATACCGTTGCAGTGCTGATCGTCGGCATCCTCATGATGCTCTACGTGTTGTTCGGAGGTATGCGCGCCACAACGTGGGTCCAGATCATAAAAGCGGTGCTGCTGCTCGGCGGGGCGAGCTTCATGGCGTTCATGGTCATGGCGCATATGGGCTTTTCATTTGAGGCCCTCTTTGCTCGCGCTGTAGAGGTGAAAGCGGGCGCCGCGCTTGCAAAGGGGGTGAACGGAGTTGAAGCCGCGGCGCAAGGCCGGTCGATCATGGCGCCAGGCAACTTCATCAAGGATCCCGTTTCCGCCATTTCGTTTGGCCTGGCGCTGATGTTGGGTACTGCGGGCCTGCCCCACATTCTCATGCGCTTCTTCACCGTTCCTGACGCCAAGGAAGCGCGCAAATCCGTGCTCTGGGCCACAGGCTGGATAGGCTATTTCTATATCCTCACTTTCATCATCGGCTTCGGAGCGATCGTGCTCGTCGGGACTGAGCCCAGTTATCTAGACGCAGAAGGAGCGCTGCGGGGCGGCGGCAATATGGCCGCCATCCATCTCGCGCACGCAATCGGCGGCAACGCCTTTCTTGGCTTCATTTCAGCGGTCGCCTTTGCGACTATCCTAGCTGTCGTAGCTGGGTTGACGCTGTCCGGAGCCTCGGCAGTGAGCCATGATCTTTATGCCACCGTATTTAGACACGGCAACGCTACGTCCGCAGACGAACTCCGCATGTCACGTCTGACCACCCTGGCGCTTGGCGCATTGGCGGTTCTGTTGGGCCTGGTGTTCGAAAAGCAAAATGTCGCTTTCATGGTCAGCCTGGCCTTCGCGCTGGCAGCTTCAGGGAATTTTCCGGTGCTTATTCTCTCGTTGCTTTGGAGCGGATGTACTACACGCGGCGCTGCATGTGGCGGCACAATCGGGCTGCTCACTGCTTTTGTGCTCACTCTGCTCTCACCAGCAGTGTGGACCAACACCTTCGATCTCGGAACTGCGCCATTCCCCTATAGTTCAGCAGCGATCTTTTCAGTTCCTGCGGGCTTCATCGCAATTTGGCTGATCTCGCTTTTGGATCGCTCCCAGCGCGCTGTGATCGACAAGGCGGGCTATCCGGCGCAACGGGTGCGGGCGGAGACTGGCATAGGAGCTTTTGCCGCGAGCGATCACTGATACTCTCGCGAGGTTGGGCGCGGCGAGTACCGGTATTAGCGGCAGCTTTCCGGAGCTTCATCTCTGCTCGGGAAGGATCGTCTTGGGTCGCTCTCGCTGGCATGGGCGAGCGCTGGATCAGGCTTTGCCCCGATCATGAGCCTCATCCGTCGTCTCGCCCTTGTCCGGATCACGCCCCTCGCGGCGATCCAACCACCGCATAGCGGGCGTCACCGTTAGGCCATGAAGCAGGATTGAGACCAAAGCCGCCAGACCCACGACGGCCCAGAGGCGGTCCGGGTCACCAACATCCATGTGGTTAAGCCCATAAGCGAGATAGTAGAAGGAGCCGACACCGCGTATACCGAAGAAAGCGATCGTCAGATTTTCAAAGCGGTTCGCCTGGAAGCCCGTTAGCGCGACGAGCCCTGTGGCAGGCCGCACCACAAGCAGGATCAGCAGCACAAATGCCGCGTCCATTGCTTGGAGTGGGGCAAGCAGACCGGTTATGAGAGCTCCGCCGAACAGGAGCAGGAGAACCATCATGGCAAGGCGTTCGATCTGCTCGGTAAGATCGTGCATTTGCACGTTGAACTCATGGTCGCGATGTGACGCACGCAGCGTCAGCGCCGTTACAAAAACCGCCAGGAAGCCATAGCAGTTGATGATTTCCGTAGCGCCATAGGAGATGAACGTGGCGGCGATGGCAATCAGGCCATCGCCGGTCTTCGCGAGCTTCGTCTCTGCCGGAATATGGAAGGTCAGCCATCCAAAGAGTTTACCAATCAACCAGCCGCCGCCCACGCCTGCAACTACCTCCCAGACTACATTGACGCCGAACCAGCGGCCAAACCATGGCTCCCCGGCACTCGCTGCGAGCACGATGGCGAGATGGACGAACGGAAAGGCAAGGCCGTCATTGAGCCCTGCTTCCGAGGTCAGCCCGAACCGGACTTCATCTTCTTCACCGCTCCGAGGAGGGCCGACCTGAACATCGGCGGCAAGAACGGGATCGGTGGGCGCGAGGCTGGCGGCGAGCAAGAGAGCGATGCTCCATGGCAGGCCCAGCAAGGCCGCGCCCATCAGCGTGATGATGCCGATGCCGAGCGGCATGGTGATCGCAAGCAAACGCCAGGTTACGCCCCAGCGCCGCCAGTGAAAGGGGCGGTCAAGCTTCAACCCTGCGCCCATCAGTGCGATAATCACCACAAATTCGCTGAAGCGTTCGGTGATAACGGGATAGTTGATCGGCGAAGGCCGGAACTTCACCTCCGGCAAACAGAAGATGCCAGCGCCTATGAGGATGCACACGATGGGTAACGACAGCGGGAGCTTTTTCAGCGCAAGCGGCAGCCAAGCGACCAGCGCTATCAGGAACCCCGCGCCTGTCAGCATCAGAATATACGGCTCGGGCGCAGTGAAAGGCAGATCCATCAACCGCTAACGCGCCGGTTGCAAGGACGTTGCTGGCCCTCTCTCCACCGCGTACCCTCACATTCCATAGCAGCGACTGTACGGCCTCCATCAACCGCTCAATAGCTGTGGCCGACATGCAGTTTGCTGGGGGACCGGACGCCTCGCCCTGCTGCCCTTTTCGCAGGCAAATGCCACTTCTGCGGACGCCCATGTCCTTGCGGAGCTAGGCTCTTGATGGTCTTCGTCAGAGGCTTGACGTAGATCGCTGCACCGTGGAACCTCCCTTGAAAGAGGGTCCCGAAACCACTGTTCGAGAGGATTGAGCCATGCCTGGAGACGACCCAACTATCTCACGGCGCCAGTTCGTAGCTTCAGCGGGTGCTGTCACTGCATCGTCGGCTATCGGCACGGCCCAAGCAGCGGCACCAGAACGGTCCGCTGGTCGATTTGCCGGTAAAGTGGCTTGGATTACCGGCGGCGCACGTGGTCAAGGTCGCAGTCATGCTCAGCGTCTTGCCGCGGAGGGCGCTGACATCATTATTTCCGACAGCGTGACTTCGCTGCCGACGATCGAATACCCTATGGCAAGCCAAGCGGACCTGGATGAGACCGCGGGGATGGTACGTGCAATGGGGCGGCGGGTGCTAGCGCTCAGGTCCGACGTACGCGACCCTGACGCGGTCACGGAAGTCGCGCAAAAAGGCGTCGAAATGTTCGGCAGGATTGATCTGTTGGTCGCTAATGCGGGTGTGTACGGCACTTCCCCCTTGGCGTCCATGAGCGACGGCTTGTTCGATGATGTCCTGCGCACCAACCTCTATGGCGTCTTCCACAGCATGCGCGCCGTGCTCCCGGGCATGGTCGCGCGCCGGTATGGGCGCATTGTTGCCATCGCATCGCTAGCTGCTCGAACGGGGCAGATGAACTCGGGCGCTTATTGCGCATCCAAATGGGGCGTCATTGGAATGGTCAAGGCCACCGCATTGGAGGTCGCGAAGAGCAATGTGACGGTAAATTGCGTTTGCCCGACCGGCGTCAACACTCCGCTGCTCAATAACGCGGCCGCGTGGAAGCGGGCCTTGCCTGGCGACGCGGAGCCCAGCCGGGAAAAATTCGAGGCGAAAATGCGCCTCCATCCATTCGCCCCCCAAGGTGTGCCTTGGGTGGAACCGGCTGACGTCAGCGACAGCGTCCTGTTCCTCCTGTCTGAAGAAGCACGGCATATCACTGGTTCAGCCATTGACGTGGCGGCGGGAAGCATGGCCAGTAACGTCGCGTAGATGCCCTTTTTTCTGGTGCCGTCATGCATTGATAAAAGGCTGCAAAAACGCGTCACCGATCGCGGTGGATTTCAGCGGCTAAGTCCGCTGAACCCACAGCCGGCCGCGAGTGGATGCTTCAATGGAGAGCTAACTTACCGCTGCCGGACGAGATAAACTTACTCCTGAATATGCAACAAGGATCCAAAAGCTGAAGCGACCGCGCGCCACACTTTATTCTGCCCGGTCCATCAGCGGCTCTTATCTGGAACCTTAGTTCGGTGGGCTGCCAACCGTGCGATCGGCAGCCCGCTTGCATGCTCCAGATATTTTTGGGCTCTCGAGCCTCAGAATGCGAAACGCACGCCAACGTTCACGTTGTGACCGTGACCGCCACCAAACTCGCCCTGATAGGCGCCGTAGAGGCTGAGGCCTGCAGCAAGGTCATAGCTGGCGCCAGCGCCGATGGTTGCCATAGTTCCCTTACGTCCCGCGCCCAAGACCGCGAACCGTTCGGCGTTGCCAACAAATCCAGCCCGAGCGGAAGAGCGCTCGCCTTCAAGCTGATGACGCAACCCCGCCGACACCCATGGGTGGAACATCGCGCCTTCGCCGAGGCCGCCCTTCAGCTTGATCGCACCATCGACGAAGGTCGCGCTCGTTTTCTTGCTGTCAACCGCCAGAGCGAAAGCCGCACTGCCTGTTTCGCTCGCCGATCCACGGCGGGTCGAGATGTGGGTCACGCCCGCTTCAGGGCGAACGGCCCAACTGCCCAGGGGAATGCTGTAGCCGACCGTGCCGTCCAGCACCAGGCTGCGCAGGCGATAGTCGCCGGACAGCGCGGTGCTCCCGGGTATCGTGCGGCGGGTGTGCGCCTCGCTCCAATCATAGGCGATCGTCATCGTCCCGTCGAAGCCACCGCTCAGGAAGTGGCCCGAAAGACCGGCAACCAGACCATTGGCGTCTGTCCGGGCGCCCAGGCGTGCGATTGTCTGGCGACTGTCGATATAACCAATGAACGCACCAACTGATGCATTTGCGCTACCAAAGCCAATCCCACCGACGATGCCATAGCTATGGCTCCTAGCCGACGATGTACCGACTGAGCCGCGGCCCTTGAGCGTGCGCCAATCGCCGAGCCCCTGCGCAAAGCTGAAGGGGCCGGCGGTCTCGCGCGTTGTTGCGGCAAGGCCGGCCCGGCCAGCCTTGGCGAGGACCAGCCCTTGTTCCACACCAAGCTGAGACGCGCTGGCATAGGCTTCGGGCGTCAATTGCCCGAACGCCGCCGCATTGGCGGTGCCGCCGCTCAGCAGTACCGGAACCGCACTGATTAGCGCTGTACTGGCTGTTCCGGCGACCAGCAGGTCGTTGACATAATCCACGGCCGCATTGGCCTGGAACGAAATCCCGGTGGGAGCAACGAAGGTTCCAAGCAGCTGCAATGTGGCGCCATTGTTACGCAACACGCCGACAATTCCCGGATCCCGATTCACGATGTCGAAGTCACCAGTGATCGCGCCGCCGCCGTTCACCACGATCAGATCACGCGATGCACCCGGTGTCAGCGAACCGGTGAGGTTGACGGTCGTATTATCGCCGATCGTTACCGAGCCGCCATTGACGACGATCTGATCGCTCTCGCCCACGGGCACGAACTCGAACGTCGTGGTCGTGCCGTTGGCGATCGTCAGATTGCCGTTGATCGTCATGATAGCGGGGGACGCGCCCGGCGACAGGGTGCCGCCCGTACCGATCGTGACATCGCCGCTCACCGTGCCTGCGGTGCCGAAGGTACCGCCGCTGGTGACATCAACCGATCCGGTGAGGGTTGATCCTGCCTGACCGATAAGCCGGCCTCCAGACACATTTACCGCCTCGACATTGAGGTCGCCGGTGAAGCTGTTGACGCCAGCTGTGTTATTCACCTGCTCGAAGCCTGTGAAAGCTGACCCGTCGATCGTGGTCTGGGCCGCATAGGTGCTGCCGGTGTTGAAGGCGAGGACATCGGTGCCGCTGCCTGCGGCAACCGTGCCGCCAAAGCTGCCACCGGTGCCGATTGTCAGCATGTCAGCGCCCGCACCCAGATCCACGTCGCCCGAGATGGCGCCGCTATTGACCAGACTATCGGTGCCGCTTCCAGCCAGGACATTCCCGTTGATCGTCCCACCCTGGTTGCTGATCGTGTTCGCGCCATTGCCGGTGATGATGTTGCCGGTGATCGAGCCGCCGGATGCGTTGGTCAGAAGATTGTTGCCTTCGCCAAGATCCACATTGCCCACAACCTCGCCGCTATTCGAGATGCTGACGCTTTGGCTGCCACCGCTGATCGCTGTCTCGCCAGGAGCCACGACGATGCTGGACCCTTGCGTGAGGTTCAGTTCACCGCCGCTGGATACCTCTACCGTCTGCTGGACTACGACCTTACCTGTGCCAATGATCTTTTCGACTTCGAAGCTTGCGAACAGCTGGCGAAGTGCCGGATCGATCGATCCGGTGTAGGTCGTACCGGTGATATCGAAGGAAAGAATGTCCTCTCCAGCGCCGCCGTCGACCGTTCCATTCAGTACAGCTGAGCTGAGCAGGTGCGTGAAGCTGTCATTGCCCTCGCCCATACGGACCGTGCCGGTGATGGTGCCCGCATTGGTGATCGCGTCATTGCCCTCACGCATGTAGATGTCGCCGCTGATCTGACCGGCATTGTCGATGCGGTCATCGCCAGCATTGAGGTCGATCGAGCCGATGATGACGCCGGTCGCGCTATTCGTGACATGGTCGGTAGAAGGTAGATAACCGCTTTCGTCATCCAACTGGTCACCGCTGGTGTGGATCGCCCCTGCAAGATAGCCATTGGGCTGGCCGATCGCATTGTCGATGATGGGCGTGTTGGGGAAATAGTTGGTTCCAGCTCCACCCTGGATGGTACCGCTGTTGACGATGTTGATGGTCTTGGCTGCGACAGCCACGGCCACGCTATGGCTGCCCTCGGTATTAGCGATCGGGCTGTAGACCCAGAAGGGTTGGGGAAGCCCCTGCACCTGCGCCCCGACGACGGCCGTCAGCCCACCGCCGGCCTGGATGACGCCGCCTTCCAGATTCTCGATGTTTACGGTGCCAGCGCCGCTACTTTCAACGTCCACGCCCAGAGCTGCGATCTGCGATACATAGGCCGTGTTTTGTCCCAGGCCGATAAATTGGCCCGGTGTGACCGTTGCGCCTCCAGTTGCCTTGATCGTACCGCCGTTGACGAGGTTGACTGTCGCACTGGCGGCCGGAGCGCCCAGGATTTCGTCATCGCCAGCCTCTACTTCGAGGACAAGGCCCGAGCCGCCCCTGTCCTGACCAAGGATGCTGCCGCTGTTGTTGAACGTGATCGTCTGGCTTTCATCGGTCTCGGATTCCACGTCGAAGGCGGACATGCCGCCAAACAGCGGAGGTTCGCCCTGATTGATGGCCAGCTCGGTACGAGTCACAGTGCCGCTATTGTCAAAGCTCGCCACTCTGTTGGCGATGTTGATCTCGGCCGCGCCTTCGATTGCGCCGGTGTTGGCAAAAGCAAAGTTCTGGGCGGGGATGTCCAACACATCATCGTCGCCCGGGCCATCATCCTGCAACAGACCGGTGCGGATGAGCAGTGCCTGACCGCCTTCCCGCGCCGAGGCTAATATCTTGCCGTGATTCTCGAAGTTGAGGTTTTGAGAGGCGACCGCAGCATAGAAGCCATCCCTGATCTCGCCATCCGCCGTGTTGATGATGGACGCGCTGTCCGCATTATATTCATCGTTGGCATTCGGCAGCACCAGGTCCAACGCACCAACCTTCAGCGTCAGGCCACGCTGAAAATATCCGTTGGCATCGATACCCGCGATCAAGCCGCTGTTGGTGAAGGAGAAGACATCCGCTGCAACATTTGCATCCAGGCCGCCGGTTATGATGCCGCTGTTCTCGATCGTCGCCCCCGCCACGCTGGTGGTTTCCAGCGCCTGCCGTATGCGAACCGCGGCATTTACGCCGTCATCAAATTCCCATTCGATATCCGTGGTGAAGGAGCGCGAGCCGGTGAACGTCGTCTCGATCGTGCCTGCATTGCGGAAAAGGAAATTCTCCCCTGCCGAAGTGGTGATGATCGAACCAATGCCGCTGGTGACCAGATTGATCTCATCATTGTTGACGAAGCTGGCGGTGGCGATGCGGATGTCGCCATTAACGGTGCCTTCATTGGTGAAGCTTGTCAGTGCATCGCCATAGGTCGGCGTGTAAAGTGGAACAGTGCCCGGCTGCACATTGGAGCGCTGGAAGGTCGCGAAGCGCTGCTGATAATAGCCGATCGCGGCGGGGACGATGGTCACGCCTTGAGGGTAGAGGCCAGACGTGTTGAGCAGGTTTATCGTGCCGTTGTTCACGACATTGCCATCTCCCATCAAGCTGATCGACGTTCCCTGTCCTGAGAGGGTCAGCGTGGTAGCACCGCCTCGCACCTCGAACCCTTCGATTTCGAAGGTCGCGGGCAGCGCGCGTGTTCCCAGCTGAAGCGACTGCGATTGGCTGTAGCTTCGGGTGTAGATGTCGATGCCGCCACCGGCCGCGATGGTACCAGTCACCCCGTCATCACTACCGCGCTGGATGAAGTTGGCGGTACTAAAACCAGTGCCGAGCTGCAGATTGCCGTTCAGCGTGCCCCCATCGGAAATATAATAATAGACCGCACCAGCCAGCGGATTCTGCGGCGCGGAGGGCGTGGGCTCAACATAGGACACATTGCCGTTGATCGTGCCAGCGTTGGTCACATTGAAGCTGAGCAAGGGAATGCCCGTCCGGGCAGGCGCGATGATCGCGTTTGTACCCCCGCCAATGACCCCGCCGCTCGCATTGTTGACCGCGAGCACAACGGCCTGACCTGCGGTGATCGCTGGGTCGCCGGAGATCGCGCCGCTATTGTTGACGATGATGGCCGTGCCCAATGTGCCGGTGATCGGTCCCGTCGAACCGCTGTTGCTGATGATGCAGACCGGTCCGGCGCTGCCGTCGGGGCAGGTCAGGGTCGGCGCCTGTTGTGCTAGTGCGCTGCTGGCGCCAAGCGCAAGGACGCTGACACTCAGACCCAAACCGAGACGAATAGGCGTGCGCACAGAATTGCTGCCGATCATGTAGAAAACCCCTCCAGACGAATTGCCGCAGGGATAGGCAAAATGCGCCGGTGTCCGCATCCCCCGATGAGGGTATCGAACCACTGCTGCTAAAATATTGTGTTTCTCGATAGACCTGCCTAAATCCACTCGCTGATCACTCGACATTTTCGTGTGAGCAGCCAAAGATATTGACGTTCTGACCGGGTCGCGGGACAGGAACGAAACAGGGTGGAAGATAAGATTTGGGCGCTGGGCGAGCGTTTCGCCATGGCTGCCATTGATGGGGATGAGTGGCTTGGCGCGTTGCGGGCCATGGCCGAACTGACTGGCAGCTCTTACGGCCAGCTTATCGGTTTTGCGCCCGGTGAGGTGCCCTTCAATTGGATCAATGATATAGGTCAAGATGAGATCGCCCGCTTTGTCGAGCAGGAGCGTGGCGATCCCAATATCAACGTCCGGGTGCGCGCGTCGCTGAATGACGAGGCATTCGTTATTCGGAGCGAAGCAGATTACCGTGCGGTTGGGCGCGGTTCTGGGTTCGATCTCTATCGGGAGATGTGCGACGCCTATGACATCATGGACGGCTGCCAAACCAAGTTGCTCGAAGGAGGCGGCCGGTTTGTCGGCTTAGCCCTCAATCGCAGCCGGAAGGATGGTAAGACCGACGCCGAGACGCGCGCACTTTTTGCCGCGATAGCCCCCCATGCGCGGCGGGCCGTCAAAATGCAGATCGCGCTTGAAAATCGCGGTTCGGCGTTGATCGCAGGCGCGCTCGAATATGTAGGTCTGCCGATCTTCATTTGCGACGAGGCTGGAAATTTGAAGGGAGAGACGGGCGAAGCTGCGGCGCTGCTTTCTGCCGGACGCTTCAGGGTGATGGACGGGAAGCTCGGTCTTCCGCACCCACGTGACGACGCGGCGCTGTTGAAGGCATTCGCGCGGCGGCATCGTCAACCTCTTGGGATAGAGACGTTGCTGCTGCACGGTGCCGGCAAGCAGATGCCTATGGTGTTCGATATCTGCCGCCTTCCTTCCCAGCCGTACCGGCTGAGCCTTGCCTCGCAAATTCTGGTCATCGTCCGTTCGGGTCGGCGCTGGCATGAGGCCGCCCCTGCTGTTTTGCGGGCAGCATTTGGCCTGTCTGCTGCTGAAGCCGAGGTCACATTGGCTCTCGCTAGGGGCGTGACGCGTGATCAGATCGCCGCTGCGCGGGAAACGAGCACCCAAACCGTCAAAACCCAGATCAAATCCATTTTCTCCAAGCTTGGAGTTAGTCGGGAGATGGATCTGACGGCGATGCTCGGGGACCTGCTCCGGCGATGAGGCAGCTCGGGCATCAGCCCGTCACAGGCAATCAAGCTGTTGGCGAAGAACAACTATTGAGCCCGGAGTTTTCCGCGCGTCTCCCCCGATCGGGGTATGACCTACCTCAGAGAGATCAGTAAGGAGAACCCGCGACCCGAAGGCTCACGGCTTAGCCGCTGAGACTTTAAACTGGCCCGGCTGACATCATGACGGCCAAGCTTTCTTTTTTGATTTCCTGGGGGACTAGCGCTTAGTCACGCGCGGGACGCGTGGCTCTTTCTAGCTCAAAGTGGGCTCGGGCAAAAAATCTACCATGATCTCGCCAGATATGGCTTCGAGTGCCTCCCGCACCTCGTCGGTAGAGAGGCCCGTGGGCAATGCAATCTGGACATTGGCGCGGAACAGCGGTGCGCCAGACCAGGCGCTTCCCTCGATCCTGGTAAGGAAGTCGTCGATATTGACGTCGAGCTTCGCAAGTGCCGAGGTCACTTCGCGAACTATTCCAGGACGATCCTGCCCTACGATTTCGATGGCCAGCGACAGCCCGCTGCGTTCTTCAGCATCCGCAGCCGCGATGATGTCGATCTTGATACCCATCGCATCGATGCCGCGGACCGCAGCTTCGAGTTCGTGCATCCGATCCTCGGGCAATTCAACCAGCACGGATCCAACATATTTACCACCCAAGCGCGAGAGATGGCTCTCAAGCCAATTACCGCCTGCAGCATACACCGCCTCTGCGACTGCGCGGGTCAGGCCGGGTCGGTCACTACCGACTACCGTCAAGATGACTGCTCGATCCATACCTCACCTCTATGCTGATCTCTGTTTCGCAATCATGATAGCGCATCCGGATCATTTTAAAGAGCAAAGTCTGGTTAGTAGAATGTCCGCGCTTGGACGCCGCGTGATCTCGGAGGAACGTCCAGCATCGGTCGACTGTTGCCGGAGGCGAGCGCCGGATCGTGGTACGTTGCTACCATTCCTGTAAGTGCGCGCGAACGGCGGCTTTCGGCAGGAGTGGACATGCGAGTTTTCCTTTCCGCCACGTCAGAACCACAAGAGTTGGCCGATAGCTGCCCGCGTTCTCCACCACTGCTCGTCAGCCGCCGTTGCGGTTCCTCAAGTAGACCCGTCAGGGGCTATTTCGTCGGAGACTGCAAGCTGAAGCCGGAAGCGCAATCCTTCCGGGCGAAAATCGAACTCGGCCCCGCTACCTTCGCCCCGAAGAGCGCGCTCAATCATTCTCGAGCCGAACCCCTTTCGCGTCGGCTGCGTTGCCTCCGGACCGCCGCGTTCGACCCATTGCAATTCTAGCACTTGGCCAGGCCCATCATCGGGACAATTCCAGGATATTTCCACCGCTCCATTCAGATTGGATAGCGCCCCATATTTTGCGGCGTTGGTGGAGAGTTCATGAAGTACCATCGCGAGCTGCAACGCCTTCTCCGAGGGGATCTCAATCTTCGTTCCGGAAATGTCGAACCGCTGACCTTCTTCGGCGGCGAACGGACTGACCGCTCGGCGAACAATATGCTCGACGTCGACCATCTCCCAGTCGCGCTGGGTGAGCAGATCATGCGCTTCAGACAGCGCGAGTAGACGAGAAATGAACGCATTGAGCTCAGCGCGAGGTGCCTCGCGAAACGTCTGCATCGCCACGGCTTGGATGGTAGCCAGCGTGTTCTTCACGCGGTGTTTCAATTCATGAAGGAGCAGCTCCTTCGAGTCCTCTGCACGCCTTCTGCGTTCGATTTCCAGTTGTGCCGCCGAGTGTAGCCGAGCGTTGTCCATCGCCACCGCCGTCTGCGCGGCAATCGCAGAAACAAGATTTTCCGTGCTGGAGGTGAACCGTGCCGGCTCGTCATGAGCGAAGAATAGCCCGCCGAGCACTTCGCCGGAAACAGAAGTCACCGGCACAGCCAGGTAGCTGACAACAGGAAGATGGCCAGCTGGCATGCCATAGTGCGGAGCGCTGTGGCCGTACCGGGCATCGGTGCGAATGTCATCGGACCGTACCACCCCTTCGCCAGCGAAGGTCGGCGCGAAAATTTTCGTATTCCGCGGCATCCCAAAACGGTCGAAGGCCTCCCGGGGTGCGCCCGAAAGAGTGTAGAGCTGGTAAGACTCGCCGGCGCTATCTTTGACATTGTAGAAGAAGGCGCCGAACTTGGCGCCCGTCAATTCGGTGCCAATATCGGTCACCGACTGTACAATCCGATCAAGGTCGAGATCGCGTGAGATCACGTTTGCAATCCGATTAAGGGTCTGCAGCCGGTCGGATTGTTGCGCCAGAAGGGCTTCGGTCTGCTTGCGCGCCGTGATATCGCGAGCGATCTTGGAAGCGCCGATGATCGATCCATCTGCCGCCTTGATAGGAGACACGGTTAGCGAGAGGTGGATGAGTGCGCCATCCTTGCGCTGGCGCATCGTCTCAAAGTGCTCGATCCGCTCGCCGCGTTTCAACCGCGCGATGATCTCGTTTTCTTCGGCCCTGCGATCCACCGGAATAAGCGTCAGGATCGACTTTCCTATGATCTCAGCAGGAGCGTAGCCGAAAATGCGCTCGGCTGCAGCGTTCCAGTCAGTGATGATCCCGTCGAGTGTCTTGCCGACAATCGCATCGTGGGATGACTCGACAATCGCAGCAAGCCGGTATGCAGCCGTCCAGGCATCACGCCCCACGGAATGCTCCCCATCGTTCAAATTCGCTTCGCTATCCGCAGCCATCAAGAACGACTCCCGCGAATGCCGAACTCTCCGACAGCAGTGAGCAGCCGGTCCATCGCGTAGGGCTTGTCGAAAACAAGGTCGAATAGGTCGCCTCGGGAGCGCGCCTGCGCTCCCTGCGCGCCGCTTACAAGGACTATAGGGATGCGTTGCAGCGCCGTGTCTGCTCTCATTGCCTCGGCAAGTTCCAGGCCTGTCATCAAGGGCATCATGAAGTCGGTAATGACCAGATCGGGAACGACATCGCGGATGATTTTGAGCGCAGCCGCGCCATGCGCGGCCTCGTGCACTTCATGTCCAGCCTCCTCAAGGCTTACCACGAGCATGTCCGCGATCAGAAATTCATCCTCTGCCACTACAATTCTCATGGAGAGCTCCATGGACGTGTCCGACCCATGGGGAGCGCTACGCCTCAAGAGGCTTGGCCAGCCCGGTTGAGATCCCAGTCGCGGGCTCAAAAGGACCTTTGATCGCGAGGCCGTGCCCATCGATGAACACCTCTTGCGGTGCGGATTGAAACGACTGATCGCGGATCTTCAAAACGGACATCACCCGCTTGTACTCGGCCCTGATCTCGACTTGGCGCATCAGTATCAAATTATCGAGCAGACTGGAAATCTCGGGACCGGGAGCTGCTACCTCGGACGCGAAAAGGTCACGCAACTCCCACGTGCCGATAGTAGTAACGCCCTTGGCCCGCAATTCGTTCGTCAGAGCGGCAAAAAATTCTACAAGCCGAGTCCGGTTAACAGTTGCGCGCTCGAACCCACCGAAGGAGTCGATGAACAGGCGCTTCACGCCGCGAGCGGAGACGGCGTCAAGAAGCCGATAGGCCATTTTGTCGAGGAGGTTTTCCGTCAGCGGCTGCCACAAGATTTCGACCACGCTTCTTTCGATATGTGCGCGGAGATCAAGACCCAGTGCGTTCGCCTTCAGCAAGAGGCGCTCCGGAGTTTCGTAAAAGCCGAAATGAAGGCCCGGTTCTTTCTCCGAAGCGGCAGAAAGAAAGTTCATGCCGAACGAGGTCTTCCCGCATCCGGAAGGCCCGATCAGCAAAGTGATCGAGCCATGAGGAAGTCCTCCGCCCGTAATATCGTCGAACCCTTCGATGCCTGATCGAAGCGGTTTAGGATCCGGCTCGTCTTTGACCGACGGCGTGTCAAATGCAGCTTCTATCCGCGGGAAGACCGAGATGCCGCCATTTGCGATCTCATATTGATGATAACCGCCGAGAGCTGCGCTGCCGCGAGATTTGCGGACACGAAGACGTCGGACGGTGCGTACACCGACGAGCTCGTCATGAAGCTCCAGAACGCCATCCACCATCGTGTGCTCCGGGCTATCGTCCTGAACCCTGGCGCTCGTGAGGAAAAGAACAGTGCAACCAACGAAGGCTGCTTGGCTTTGCACTTCGGCGACGAAGGTTTTCACGTCGAGGTCAGTCTCTGCGCGGTCGCGAGCGTTCAGAAGACCGTCGAAGACGATCAGCGAGGCGTCCTGGCGCTTGGTCTCCTTGCGAAGCAGGTCCACGACAGCTCCCAACCCCTCCTTGCTCAGGGTCTGAAACACACTGACATAGACGATGTTGCTGCCAAGCTGGTTCTTCTCGAAAAAACTCAGGGTCGACAGGGATTGAAAAAGGCGATCGTGCGTCTCTGCGAGCAGGGTGACGTAAAGCACCTTCTTCCCGGCAGCGGCCGTGGCGAACGCAATCTGATTTCCAAGGATCGTCTTGCCTGCTCCGGGCTGTCCTTGCACAATGTAGGACGCGCCCTCAATAAGGCCACCGCCGAAAATGGTATCAAGACCGGGGATGCCGGTGGAGAACCGGGGCGGTAACAGGGTCACAGACAACCTCGCAAGCAGAACGGCCGAGAGACCAATGCTCCTGCCGATAGCAGCCTCGACATCAATCGTCTTGAAGAAAAATTGAGCTTCTTGAGGTGTTGTGAGATATGAGAAGCTGGCCAGGGCACGGCGTGCGAGGAAGGCCGCGCGCCATGCTCCTGCCCGGGGTTTTACTTGCCCGCTTGCGCCATCAGCTCCGCCTTCCGCTCGGCGAGTTGAAGGCCGAGCGCCTTCAGGTCCAGATCGCTGTCACGGCTTTCAGGGAACATCTCCTTTTCCTCTTCTTCGACATGATGGTTCACATATTCGCCCAGAACGGTGACCTTCGCATCGAACAGCCGGTCGCCCGCCTTCATCGACTGTATCTCGGTGATCAGCTGCTTGGCGCTGGCATGCTCGACCTCGGCTTCGTCGAGCAGATCGTCGTCGTCGATTGCGTCGCGCGCAGCAGGGTAATAAATCTCCTCTTCGATCTGGGTGTGCACGGTGAGTGCAAGGCAAATGCGGTCGGCAAGCTCCTGCTTCTCCGCCTCTTCCTCGAGTTTCTCATACTCCTTGAACCAGTTTTTGACCTCGCGATGCTCATCCTTGAGCAGCTTGATCGCATCAGTCGGCTTGGCGGCTGCGCGCTGCGTCTTGCGCGCTGTTCTTGAACCGGGTTTCCCCTTCGATTTGCTCGCGGTTTTTGTCTCAGCCATGTGTTGCTCCTCGTGCGGAGCGATTTCTTCCGCTCCTCATCCGCAAGACAACTCACGAACGCGGGAAAGGTCGCCAGGGCAGTGGCACCGATAGAAGCATTCGCCTCGAGATCTGTTAAATAGCCGAGCAGGATCTGCTCACACTGCTAGACCTCCATCCGTAATGATGGGAAATGTGCGTCCGCTTTTGCCAGTAAGGCAAGCGAACTGAAATGCCGACCACTCGACGCACTGCCGTCTGGCCATACAACGGCGCGCTAATTGCTGGTCCAGTCGGAGTTGGCCGTTGGCAACCTCATCTCGAAGTGGCTTGCGGTGGTCGACAGCTGAGACATTCTTTTTCAGAAAACGGCAGCCATCTATCTGCGCCACTCCGGATGGGCCATTTGGCAATTGTCTCGGGCATCGGCATCGCCCCATAGTACAGGCGCTCGAGGCTAGTCAGATCGAAGCGTTCACGTTCGGGCGAGTCAAGCAGAGCCTGTATCATCGTCGGCACCGGATCACATCGGTGATCCGGTGCCGCTCGATTGCGCGCATTGTCTCCGCCGGATCGAAGCGCAGAATGATCGCATGACAGCCGCCAACGAGAGTCATCGAGTGGACGAACAGGGCGTCGGCGACGTGGAACATCGGGGCCACGTGCAAGAACCGCGCGCGCGACGTATCGATTCCCAACCCAGCCCAAAGCGCCAGCCCGTTCACGACATGGTTGACGTGGGTCATGATCACGCCCTTGGCACGGCCGGTCGTCCCGCCAGTGTAGAAAATGCTCGCCGCATCGCCCCCGCTGCGCCCAGCGTCGGCAATCGGGGCCGTATGCGCGACCAGCCGGTCCATTTCGGCTAGCGTCAGCGGCCGCGGCTGGCCGCTGTCTTGCTCAGCGCAGAAACAAAGAAGCGGCTGATGCGCCTCGTCCACCAGCACAAGTCCGGGGGCGGCAGTCGTCGAGGATGTAGGCGACCTCTCCCGGGCTTAGTCGGATATTGACCGGCAGGATGATACCGCCCGGGCACGGAACGCCAAAAAATGCTTCAAGGAACAGGTCGTTGTTGTCCGCGAGGACGGCAGTGCCTAGTGGACTGGCCGGGGGGACTCGCCGGCTTATCATGGCCGCCGACCTCAACCGCCCTTGG
>NZ_OBMU01000002.1:218707-226128 GCF_900218065.1 Novosphingobium sp. Chol11
TAAGACCTATCCGTCCAAGGCAGCCAACTCAGCGATGCATCGGCCCTTTTCGAGGAAAGCAAGTCGAAGATCTGATCACCGATAGTGCCCGCGGCGGCCAGATGCTTGCGGCGTGCCGGCTCACTGATCGCGTCGGCGGCGTGCATGAGCAAAATCTGATGATCGAAATAAAGCTGATTGAGATCCATGTGTCACTCCCTGGGTAAGCGGGAGCGCGATGGTCTCTCAGTCAAGAGCGCCTACGTTGCTATGCACTTGATGACTTCCATATAGGCTTAATCGACAATCATACAACATGACGTGCCCTCAAAAATTCGAGAGAAGTGTCCTTTCGTGAAGTGCCCTGATATTCCACTTGCGGCACGACATTCCTGCTCGTGGCTTGTAACAGAACCACATGTTCTAAGGGATCGCTGATCGGCACCGACATATTGCGTCCAGTTTGTCTTTAGCTGGTGCTTCCCTACCTCGCGAAGTGCGGCCATTGCCGAGAGATTTCTCACCGCGGACCGGTATACCCTCGATTTGTTGCCGTATCTGATGCTTTTACCTCCGGTGCTAGCGGTGATGCAAGAATGCTGGCCCTGTCAGTCAACGCATCGCGATGTGTATGCTTTCCCTATTCATGCGCAACAGCGGGTGCTGGCGCAGGCGGAGCGCCCGGCTGAACTAAATCGACGCGATGCCGCTTCCCATGCAAAATGCGGACTTTCCGGATAGCGGAGAGCGCTTCCTCGCAAGCCGGCTCGCTGTCACACCATGCGAACACATTGAGACGGCCATCACTCGCTTCGGTCAGGGGAATGTGGACGTGGTATTTGAAAGGCTTCTGCTCATAGTTGGGATGGCCGGGTAAATAGCTGTACCGCCCGACCAGAGAGGATCTTCCTGCGATCTTCTCCTTAGAAACGCTACACCCTTGGCCTGCTAAATTGCATGTGGGCGGTGAGCTATAAAATCCAAAGTCTGTGATAATTATAGCATCGGGCGATTGCCATTCTTCCACCTTGCTATCGATCCCGTCGACCTTGTGCGCTTGAATTTATCTGGAAGAACAAGCTTATAGTCGTAGTGATCCGCCCGTCCGCCGACCTTCGTTGATCCTGACGCCCTCCGTCAGTGCAGGCCATTACAGCGCACAGCGCCACAACCGTGAACAGTTGGCGGGATCGTCGATCAAAGCTGCTCTTCATGGCGCAACGAAAATGCAGTTCACGGCCGCTCTCCGCCGGGCTAGCGGGAGTTGCATCTTCGCATTCTCCGTCAGCCTCCCATCGGGGGCGGAGACCCTTTGCGGCACATTTTCAGCAGACCTCGGTTCGTCCTCAGTATCAGTCGACCCTGCTCATCAAATCCAAAGCCGTCAGGGCGCACCGTCGCCAGGGGTGAAATCGCGCCGCCGACGGCCACTGGCTGTCCCGGTACAAAAAGAGGTGCGTTAGAGCCGCAAGCCGAATGGTTCTGCAATGTGAGCGAAATCCGCGCGCCATTTGTGCTGTAGCTCGCTGAGCAGCCCGCATTGTCGACCATCGTGTGGCTGCCGATCGCAAGGGTGATCGGTCCTTCATGATAGGCGCCCAGCAGAGTGTCGCCACAGGCGGCATATTCGCCTGCAAGCCTGCGGTCGGGAGGCGGGGGGCGGCGGACCACCATGCCTCTCCCTCCGGTAAATATGAGCTTGTCACCCTCAATTTGAAACGCGGTGGCGCCGCTGATAGCGGCAGTCATGAGCGCGTCTTCCGCAGCGTCGTCAGCTGAGCATCCAATCAAGGTTGAGACGAAGGGGCCGGTCACCACGATCCGCCCTGGCGACGGCACGGTGAACGTCCCTCCCATCGAGTTGCAGTCCGCGTGTGCACCGATGGAGTTCATTGAGATCGACAGTGTCGGCGGCCGCCGTTCCGTGACCAGTGCCTTGCCGCCGATGCTTTCGATCAGCCATCGTCCCGCGATCTCAGGATGTGGCTCAACCGGGCGCGTGAGTAGCGCGGTTTCGCTGCGGCTGCCCGTTAAAAGCAGCGTGCGTTCGTCAGGGCGGCTCCAACTGACCACCCCGTCAAGGAATGAGGCGAGGCGACGCTCACTATCGGCGGCGAGGGTGCGCGCTGGCGTGGCGGTGGATCCGCACTTCCCGACCTGCACCTTCTCCAGCCGGGTTATCGAAATGCGGTTTTCCTCTATTCGGTAAAATGCTGGAAATCCGCCGCCGCAGCCGGCGCCATGATTGAAGAATCCGCCGCCGCTGAAATTCACCGAGCCGCTGAACCGGGTGAAGTCTTGCTGCCCCAGCCGTTCGACACGCCACTGGCCGCCCAGCGGGTCGATGCGCCTCAGATAGGTGCCGTCGTCCTCTGCGCCTGCTGCGACGGGTGCGTTAGACGATCGCTGAGGCACAGGCGCTGTCACGGGTGAGGTGCAGCCCGCGACGCTTAGCAGGATTCCCAGGCATGATCGACGCGTCATTTCGCGGAAACGGCCGGAGGCGGGAATGGCTCCGGATATCAGCGCGGCGCGGTGCACTAGCCGTCACCGCCCCGAAGCCGAGGCCGCCCCGATATCCTGCGTATCCCGGCCAGGAGCAACCAGTAGAAGGCGATGTTGGCGGTGAAAGGCCAGAAGCGGAAATCGTCCTCGGGGATGCCGATCCTGTTCTCGACCGAAATGCCAGGCCGGTCGAACAGATAAGGCGCCGGCCACCCGGCATTCAACACCGGCTTGGGACAATATATGTCGAACCCCTCCTTCGACTTGCCCAGGGCGCAGAAGATCGCCTGATCGGGCCCGTGTCGCTGGACCGCTGCGGAGAAACCTGCAAGCAGGAGAGCTCCCAAGCCGACGACCACGAAGATCGGAAGCCTCACACCCTATGGCCGAAGCGCAAACTGGATGGAGACGGTCGCGCCGAGCATCAGCTCGCCCGGCGCGACGGGGCTTGGCGGCGGCGGGGGAGCGGGCGGTGCTCCCGCCATGCGCCCGGTGACGACGATCGGCTGGGGATAATAGCCGCCTCCTTCGCTGATCGAAAGGATGCGGGATATGCGCAGGCCGGCTGCCCGCACATACAGCTCGGCGCGGGATCGCGCTTCGCGCACCGCCTATGTCCGGGCTTCGTCGAGCGCGCCCTTGGGTTCATCCAGCGTGAAGGAGGGACCGTCCACCTGGTTGGCGCCAGCCTGGACCAAAGTGTCGATGATGCGCCCCATCTCCCCCAGTTTCCGGACCCGCACTTGCACATTGTTGCGGGCCTCATAACCGATGATCCGGGGCGCTTGGGGCTGGGCCGGTGCGATATAGGGCTCGCGCGTCATTCTTGCCCGGATCTGGGCCTCCTGCTCGGGATTGGAATATTGCGGCTGTAGTGAGAGCGCCGATGTCTGAATGTCGCGGTCCGCGATACCGGCGCGTTTTAGGGCGTTTACGACATCGTTCATGCGGGTCGCATTGGCGCCTAGCGCCTCTCCTCCCGTCTTGCCTTGGGTGACGACGCCCGCCGAAAACAGCGCCACATCAGGGATACGGCGGCTTTGCCCTTCTCCACTGACGACCAACAAGGTTTCCTCGGGCGTCAGGACCGGGCTGGCCGCGGGCAGCTGAGCCTGCACGGCGGATGTTGCGCCGGTCACCGCGACCAGGAAAGCGAACCATCTCATAAGCCTCTCCTCCTTATTATCATTGCGCAACGTCGTGCCGCCGCTTCAGTTTCCTGGATTCCGGGCAACCTCATGATCGACGCTGCGTTGGTCAGGGGATCGACGGTCGGGAGGTGGCAATACAGCTCCCCGATGGCCTGTTTCTTCGTTGCACCTGGGAGCGATGATGTTCTTTCTTTTTTCTAGCAAGCTGGGCTGCCTCGGATCGCTGCTGCTCTCGGCGATCCTCTCGCTGACCCTGCTCGCCCTGTTGGGGGTCATCAACTTCGGCGGCAGCGGCTGGTAGTCGGGTCGACTAAGCGTCGCTTCAAAGATCCTTCAGCGCGCGCTTCGCATCGAACACGGCGTCTGCTGCCTTGCCGCTGACGCGGTCGACATCCTTGTTGAACTGCCTGACGATGGCCGGCGCTGTCAGGCCGTCCATGCCCTGCCGCACCAGCCTTTCATATTCCTGCCGATTGTCGGCCTTGGCGAACATCCGGGCCTGATGTTCACGGATCGCTGCCTCCAGCTTGATACGATCTTTAGGTCCCACATCGCGCCGGGCGGCTGCAAGGCTGCTTTCAAAGGCGGCCTGACTGCTGCCGTCGATCACTGTCGGACCATCATTACCCCCGCACGCAACCAGCAGGTTGCAGGCGATCAGGATTGGCGCAAGGCGCATGAACAGACTCCTCTCGAATTCAAGTCTTCGGCCATCAAGCGCTCACGATGAGGAGAGTTCCGGCGGCGGCCCGGAAGTCATTCACACACTGCCTCAGCGAGAGGCGCGGGCGATCTTTTCAACGGCGTTCGATAAGGCCAAGGCGTCACTGATTGCCGCCGGGGACGCTGTATTGTCGAAGATGCACCAAGTCTGCCCGTCCGCTTCGGCGTGCGCGAGCAACCGATCCGCGTAGGAACTCACCCGGTCGCCATAACTGGACCGGTACATGACCGGAGAGCCGTGCAGCCGCCAGTAGCGGAGGCCAATCCATCCTCCTGGCCGAGCGGCCGCTCTGCAGATGGCAGGGTCGGCGGCCACGCGCGCAATTTCATGTTGTTCGAGCAGGGCTTCAGCTTCGGACAGAAACCAGCTTGGGTGGCGCGGCTCGCAGGCAACCAGTGCCGGGCTTCTGGACTTCAAGTCGCTGAAGAAGCGGTGTGCGGTCTCGGCGGCGAATTCGAGCTTGGGCGGTAACTGAACAAGGAGCACTGCCAGCTTTTCCCCCAAGATGTGAGCCTGTGCCAGAAACTGGTCGAGGGCAGCAGCACAATCCACAAGCTTGAGTTCGTGCGTAATGCGCTTCGGCAGTTTGACCGAGAAACGAAAATCTGCGGGCGAGCTCTCGCGCCAGCGCGCCCACGTTGAAGGCCGGTGGGAGCGGTGGAAAGAACTGTTGATCTCCACGACCTTCAACCGGGAAGCATATCGATCCAGGCCGGAACCCACGCTCGAAAATGCTTCCGCCGACGCGCGGGATATGCTCCATCCCGCCGTGCCGATATTGATTGTCTGCATTGTGACGACGCCAAGTGATTTGGGAGATGGCGCCAAGCGCCTTACTGTCAGTTATGATGGCTCGTCGTTCGAGGGAGAGCCGTGCCGGTCCGTTAGCTGTTGATGGCCCGCCGTGCCGCAATTGCATCTTCTGTGCTTGGGCTCCCTGGCCAGCGCCTTAGCCTTCCTTCGGGCGTGACGGTTGGACGGGTCCGTAGTTGCTTGAATATCCATGTGGTTCAATGCTCCCAGTTGGCGTCCGCTCGCTGCTGAGCGGAAGCTTCCCCTGCGAACCCTCGGCGCGTCATGCTGTTCCGCTGACCAGGCAGCGCCCCCGAGCGTGGGCGACGGTGCCAATGTGAAGAATGGAACTTCTCCCTCGCACAAGTGCTGCCGGTGTAGATCATCTGTGAGTATAGGTTTACGATGGCCGAGGAGTTGGACTGTCTTATAATAGGTGCTGGCCCCGCGGGGCTCACGGCCGCGATCTACCTGACGCGGTTTCACCTGAAGATCGGCATCATCGATGCGGGGCATAGTCGTGCTGCCCTGATTCCTCGCACCCGCAATCACGCCGGCTATCCGGGTGGCATTTCTGGCAAGGAGCTGCTGGCGCGCATGCGTGAACAGGCGGCGGAATTTGGCGGCCAGGTCACCAACATGTTGGTTGAGAAGCTGTCCAAGGATGGCAGTCTGTTCGTCGCCTCCGTAGGGGAGGAACAGCGAACCGCGCGCACCATCCTGCTGGCCACCGGGGTCGTCAACAATCGGCCACCGATTGCGCCAGAAATCCACGATGTTGCTCTCGAACGGGGACTGCTGCGCTACTGCCCGATTTGCGACGGCTATGAGGTGACCGATCGCAAGATCGCAGTCATCGGTACAAAAGGGCACGGGCTGGAAGAGGCGCTGTTCCTGCGGATGTATAGTGCTGACGTCACATTGATCGCGCCCGACGGCGAACACGCCCTGACCGGCGAGCAGCGTGGTCGGCTTGAAGAGGCTGGCGTGAAGATGTGTGATGGTCCGTGTGAACCGCTTTGCATAGACGGTGACCAGATCATCGTTCCGACGCCGCAGGGCCCAGTCGCCTATGACAGCGTTTATCCGGCTCTAGGTTCGGTGACCCGATCGGAGCTGGCGATGATGCTGGGAGCAGATGGCACAGAAGACGGCTGCTTAATCGTCGACGAGCACCAGCGCACGAGCGTCCCGGGCCTATACGCTGCGGGCGATGTTGCGAAGGGCCTGGATCAGATCAGCCATGCCATGGGTGAGGGTGGGGTGGCCGCCACGACCATAAGGAATGATCTGGCGAAAACACGTGCGCTGCTGCGCTAGCGAACTCGAACCGGCCGCCGCGAGGTAACAGCTTCGTCTTTGCCGCACTTGTATCGCTGATGGAGCATACTCACGCGGCAATCGATTTCCTCGCGAAAATGGTCGAGCTTGCGGGAGTGGCGATCATCGTCGGGGGCACCTTACTGTCTAGCGCTTATTTCCTGCGCGATGCACGCGAAGGCGTCCGCTTCCGCCAGTTGCTCGATCGCGGCGCGCGGCGGGCGCGCGCGGCGCCAGACCTCCTCGACGCTCTCGAACGACGCTGGACCGCGTGCGCCCACGATCACCGCTCCATGGAGATTGGCAAGGCCCCGCACCTGCCGAAAACCCAGCCGCACCGCCTTGGTGCGCCCACGCGCTGGCTCGAGCGTACCGTCCCGATGGCTATGGTTGATCGAGACTGGCAGTAGCTAAACGCCGTGCTGCCGGGCATCGCGCACAATCTGTGCCGGGGCGTGGAAGCCCACCGGCTGTGCGTACAGGAGCGCAGTGCAGAAGACATCGGATGATGATGCTTCATCGAGGACGAGGCATAGGCGATCTTGGCAAAGCTCGCCGCATGACTCTCGGGAAAACCATAGCTGCCAAAGCCTTTGATCTGCTTGAAGGTGCGTTCGGCAAGATCCCTGAAGTAGCCCGCGACACCATACCGTTTACCAGCTTGTCATAGAAATGGCTGAACGATCTGCGGCCCAAGGCAGCGCTCGATGCCGAAGCAGCCTATGCGCGCAACCCCGCCCTCCCAGCCTCAGCGGCGCGCGGCGACACTGAGGCGGCGCACGCTGCCATCCTCGACGAGAAAGCGGTTCGCACCAATCCGGAGCTTCGCGCCGACCGCTTTGTCGAGCGGTGGAACCGCTACTCCCGCGCTGCCGAGCGGGCCTATGTGGAAGGCGATTATGACAAGCGCCGTACCTATCAGGTTAGCATGCGGTTGATGACGACATCCC
>NZ_OBMU01000002.1:227311-264206 GCF_900218065.1 Novosphingobium sp. Chol11
GGGATGCGCAGGTGCAGTCGATATTGGCCAACCGCAAACGAGAACTCGGCATCTTCATCGACAGCGGCCGCAGGTTAGGGGCAGAACTGGCGTTCAACCATGGCATCGACCTGGGGAGCCGGCGCGGGCTTGGCATCGGGATGTGAGGTGAAGCAGGCTGACGGCTCTGCGCCACTTTTTGCTGTTCGACAGCAATTTCACCGCGCCTGAAAGTAGACGCTCGAATTATGACTGGGTCTGGGACAGACCCGCCGTTAGGCCCAGCCGCAGCGAATGACCGCTCCTGTCCGAATCGGGCACTGACCGTGGGTGTCGGAAGTGCCGTCAACCTTCCGCAGAACGCCGTTTACGGTAGACGTTCTTGCCACCCCTGTTCAGGAACCCATCCAGGCTACTTCTATCATCGAGCTCTTTCGAGCACCTAGAAATACCTGGTCTGCGTGGCCGTCAGGCCTGCCGCGTTTGGCGACGCCAACCCCGGCAGGATCCGAAGCGGCAATCAATCAGCCGCAACGACTTTGCTCAATCTGAAAATGGTGGCCGATGACCGCGCGATGTCGACGGTAGCAGCAGGGACGCTGCGGGAGGTGAGGTCCAGGCGGGCCTCACGGCTGTCGAGGGACGGGCCGCTCAACGTGGCGACGCTCTGGTGGCGGGGCAGCGGCAGGCGGACGTCGGTGCTGACTTCCTTGTTAAGGATAGCGAGCAGCGTGCCCTGAGCCGTGTCGGCTGCATAAGCGACGACGTTGAGGCCCTGCGCGTCCAACTGGACGGTCCGCATGCGTGCGCCGCTGAACAGCCCGGCAAACTTCATGCCCCAATAGACCGGCTGCGGCTGCACTTGCCCGTCCATATTGCCGATCGGCGTGTAGAAGGGGCGCGGGCGGGGCTGCGCGTCGGGCAGCATCTTTTCGCCCGCAAGGCCGCCGACCGAGTTGGCAACTGCAGGGCCAGCGCCGCCGTGCAGGTTCACGCTGGAATAGCCCAGCGACATGAGCTGGAGCATATAATCAGCGGCCCAGAGCGCGGCGACATAGCTATCCGACACGCCCGGCTTGCCACCGTGGTAGGCGGTGTTGCCTTCCGTCATGCGGTAGGCAACGCCCATCTTGCGCGCGGCGTCGCTGGTCAGCTTGCCTTCCTGAGCCTCCCGAGTCGAGCGCAGGAGGAGGCGGTCGGGCTTGATCCGCGGATCATTGGGACCGCCCTTGTAGAAATGATGCGACAATGCCTCGATCCGCGGCGGATTCTTGATCGAGGCCCAGCGGTCGGCGATGGCAGGCAACCAATCGAGCTTGTAAGCGACGTCGGGCAGGATGAAGCGGGCATCCGGGCTGACCGCCGTGATCGCATGGGCAGCGGCGAGCCATTCGGCGAGATAGGTGTCGGGACCCCAGGTCTTGGGATCGCGCAGGTGCGAGCTGAACACGTCAACTTCGTTGCCAATGACGAACGCGACCAGCCGCTTGCCAAGCCGCCGTTGGACATAGGCTGCCTCGCGCGCCATGTCATGCGGCACGCCATTGCCAAGGTTAAGGCCATAAATGCACCGCCATCCGGTCGCATCCAGGAAGCCCTTGAGCGCATCGATGGCTGCTGGGGTGACGGCGTAGCTCAGGTCAGGGCGCGGCTGGCCCGGCTTGATCGGCCGTTCGATGCGCGGCGGCTGCGTGTCGCCGGGGCGCTCCTTCCACCAGGAAAATTCGCTGGTGTTGCCACCGATGCGCAGGATGCCAGCCGGCGTCAGGTCACGGAAAGCGCGGACCAGCGGGCGGTTGCGCGCGTTGAAGAAATCGGGCGTTTCAAGCTGCTGCGTCTCGTAGGACAGGCCGACGAAGTCGCGGGGCACCAGCGGTCCTTGCGCCGATCCATTGAGTGAGAGCGACAGGGTCGCCGGAGTTTCCGCAGCGCGCGCCGGGACGATCAGCGCCCCGGCCGCCGTCAATATTCCCGCGTTCAGAAAATTACGGCGGTCTATCATTGCTCGAACCTCTTGGATGATAATTACCGGCGATCTACGTTTCTGCCGACTTTAAAGAAGCCAACAACGATGGGGCAGAGACAGTAAAGGTGCTTGGTCCCATACCTCGGCGCTGCCGAGAATGGCGGCTTTCTGTCGCCGTCAGGATTTCGGGCGCACCGCGCAGATCGACTTCGGCTGCGACGACCTAGGCGCTGTGCAACGCAACCGGAAAGAAGCGCGCCATGCTGGTAGGCGGCTTCCGCATGGTCCTGACCTGCTGGCGGCGCTCGCCGGTTTTCGTTCGCTCGGTTCAGCGCCATCGGATCGCCTACAGCGGCTTCACCCTTGCAATCCCTTGGTCCGCTGCCCGGACCAAAGGATTGCGGACCGGCAAGCTGAAACAGTCGGCAGCCACTTCGAACAAGTCTCCGACCTTCGTCTGCACCTTGTCGGTGAAGGAGAGGGTGGCTGTACCGAAGAAATGCACATGCACGTCGCCGGGCCGCCGGAACTGCGCATATTTGAAATGGTGATGTTCAAGATTGTGGATGCTGTGCGACATGTTGGCTTCACCGGACAGGAATGGCCGTTCCCACAGGGTTTCGCCGTCTCGCAAGATGCGGCTGACGCCACGAACATCGGTAGGCAAGTCGCCCAGCAGCAATTCCGGTCCCAAGGCCGCCTGCCGTAGCTTGCTATGCGCGAGCCATAGATAATTGACCCTTTCGGTCACATGATCTGAAAATTCATTGCCGAGGGAAAAGCCGAGACGAAAGGGAGTGCCGTCCGGGCCGTTCAAATAGATGCCTGCAATCTCAGGCTCTTCGCCTCCATCACCGGCGAAGTGCGGCATGGCGAGCGGAGCGTCCGGCGATACGAGGATCGATCCGTCGCCCTTGTAGAACCATTCCGGCTGCACTCCTTCCTGGCCGTCACCGGGCTTGCCGCCCTCTTCGCCCATCAGGAACATGCGCATGCTGTCGGTGGCATGCCCTGCGGCAGCCGCTTTGTGCATTTTGTCGCGGCCTTCGGCGGAACCCAGATGGGTGAGACCAGTCCCGCTGATCAGCAGATGCGCTGGATCCGGGTGGTCGATCGGGGCCAGAAGTCTGACGCCTTGCAGCGAAATTCGGCTTCCACGCAAGGCATTGGCCCGCTCCAGCAGCGTCTTTCGCCCTTCGATGGCGTCGAGAGCGAGGTCGCGAATGGATGAGACCCCCACCAGCTGGTGAGCGTCGCCCTGTGCGTCCAGAGCGGCGACGCCGCGTCCGGCGTCATCGGCATATTGTATGAGTGAACGGATCATGCGGACTCTCTTTCGCCATTGATCCGGCGAGGAAGTTTCCATGGGTTGTCATGCTTCACCGGTACAGGCAGCAGATCGTCGGGAATGTCCTGATAGCAGACCGGCCGCAGGAAGCGCGCCATGGCCAGGGTGCCGACGGAGGTGGAGCGTCCGTCTGTGGTTGCCGGAAAGGGCCCGCCATGAACCATCGCCCAAGTCACTTCCACGCCGGTTGGCCATCCATTGGCAAGGATCCGTCCGGCTTTTTCCTGGAGCAAGGGCAGTATCCGGGAGGCGGTTGGCTCATCTTCGGGGTCGAGGTGGATGGTGGCCGTCAGCTGCCCCTCCAGCCCTCCGATTGCTCGCGCCATCGCGTCTATATCCTTGCAGCGGACCACCACTGATGATGCACCGAACACCTCCTCCCGCAGGGAGGCGTCGCTGGCGAAAGCTTCCGCACTGGCGGCAAACAGCGCTGCGCTGCCGCAGGTGGAGTGTGCGGGACCGACAGCGAGCAAATCTGCATTGGGATTGGCGCGCAATGCGGCGACACCCTTGGTAAAGGCGAGGTGGATGCCGGCCGTCAGCATCACTTGAGGCGAAGCCGCTGTCACAGCGCCTGTCGCAGCGGCGAGGAAGCGGTCGAGGTCCGGACCGTCCATGGCGATTACGATACCGGGGTTGGTGCAGAACTGCCCAGCCCCGAGCGTCAACGACGTTACAAAGTCCCTTGCCAGGTCTTCCGCCCGCGCGTTCAGCGCATGGGGCATGAGGATGACAGGGTTGATTGCGCTCATTTCCGCATAAACCGGAATGGGTTCTTCCCGCGTTGCAGCGATGGCTGCAAGAGCCAGTCCCCCCGCGCGCGATCCAGTGAAGCCGACTGCCTTGATGCGCGGATCGGCCACCAGCGCGCCACCCAGCTCATTGCTCGCGCCTGGGAGGTAGGAGAAAATGCCCGGATGCAGATCGCAGGCGGCGACCGCACGGCCGATGGCGCGCGCCACCAGCTCGCCCGTGGCGGGGTGGGCCGGGTGGCCCTTCACGACGACGGGGCACCCGGCTGCGAAGGCGGAAGCCGTGTCGCCCCCCGCAACAGAAAAAGCGAGAGGGAAATTCGATGCGCCGAAAACAGCCACGGGGCCGAGTGGTACATTCATGCGGCGCAGATCAGGCCGCGGAGGCGTGCGGTCAGGCATTGCAGGATCGATCGTGATGTCGAGCCAGAGACCGGCGCGGACTTCCGACGCGAAAAGGCGCAACTGGTTTATCGTGCGCGCCCGTTCGCCTTCAAGCCGGGGCCGTGGCAATCCGCTTTCGACCATGACATTGGCGATCAGATCGTCGCCAATGGCTTCAATCTCATACGCGACAGCTTCCAGAAAACTGGCGCGAGCCTCTGGACTGAGCGTGGCAAAGCTTTCCGCCGCGCTTGCGGCTAGCAAGCACGCGTCTGCTACATCTTCATTCCCCGCAGTGGAGAAATATTGTGGGCCGGCATCGCCATTCGTCGCGTCAAACCCTGTGAATTTGGGCGCCCGCTGACGTGCCTCTCTGCCAATTAAAATGCTGCCATCAATCACGAAGAAAAACTCCCGATCATCGAAATTTTCAGAACTATGCGGGCCATTTTGCCCCTGCGACCAACGGGGGTGCAGAGTCTCTTCGATCTCTCCGAGCCGAGCGCGACACCGCAGGATGAAACTTGGGCAAAGGAAATCATGGGGCTCGCTGTGTGGCTCGTTCGTCTGATTGGCGAAGCCGAGCATTACCAAACTCATGAAGGCAGATATACTCATACAAGTAAAACATCAACCGCAAGCGGCGTTCGGGTAGGGTGAAGGTCGAAGTGACCTGCACCGGCGGGATGAACGACGACGAGGGGGTAGAGATCGCGCGAACGCAGGCCGCGGCCGATCTGCGCAAAATGCAACGATGTGGTTTACTTATTAGGCAGGGGACGTATAACGGTCGACGATTGATAGGAGATCATGTGCGCCACTCTATTCGCTTCATGACGCTAATGCTTTGCAGCGTCGCTGCCGCTGCGTCGGCCCATGCAGGTGAGCTGCCGCGTCTTCGCACGGAAGATGGGCGGCATGCGTTGCTGGTGGATGGCAAGCCCTATCTGATGCTGGGCGCCCAGGTGCACAATTCGAGCAATTATCCCTCGGTGCTGCCTCAGGTGTGGCCGGTGATGCAGGCGCTGAGCGCCAATACGATCGAAATTCCCGTCGCCTGGGAACAGTTTGAGCCTACCGAGGGCAGGTTCGACTATAGCTGGGTCGATACGCTGCTCGCCCAGGCCCGTAAAAATGACATGCGCGTTGTGCTGCTCTGGTTCGGAAGCTGGAAAAACGGCGATTCAACCTACACGCCGGAATGGGTGAAAAGCGACACGAAGCGCTTCCCCCGTCTGCAGAAGCGGGACGGCCGCCCCACAACCACGCTTTCCCCGCTTGGTGAGGCGACACTTGCTGCCGACCGCAAGGCCTTTGTCGCGCTGATGCGGCATTTGCGCGAGGTCGATCGCGAGCACACCGTCATCATGGTCCAGGTTGAAAATGAGATCGGGAGCCACGGCGTTGCTCGCGATTATTCTCCAGCAGCCGAGCGGCTTTTCGCCCAGCAGGTGCCCGAAGACATCCGCCGCGCATCAGGAAAGCAGGCGGGGACATGGGCGGAGGTGTTCGGCAAGGAAGCGGACCAGGCATTCGCCGCCTGGACCTATGCGCGGTTCGTGCAGGAAGTGGCTGTCGCTGGCAAGGCTGAGAAGAACTTGCCCCTCTACACCAACGCCGCGGTCTTCGACGCGACGGGCACTGCCATGGCCGCCCAGGTTGCGAGCGGCGGCCCCAATTGGAACGTGCTGCCAATCTGGAAGACGGCTGCGCCTGCGCTGGATCTCATCGGACCTGATCTCTATTTGCCGCTTGAAAAGACCTATCTGGGCCTGCTGGATCGCTATGCGCGGCCAGACAATGCGCTGTTTGTCCCCGAGACCAGCAACGCAATCTGGGCCGTTCGTTTCTTCTGGGCCGCGCTGGGGCGGGGGGCCATCGGCTGGGCGCCATTTGGAATGGATGCGACGAGCTACTCCAATTACCCGCTCGGCACGCGCAAGTTGGACGCTGCCACAATCGAAACGTTCGCCGCCCCTTACCGCCTGTTCCGGCCTATCGCGCGCGACTGGGCTGCGATCGCCAGCAAGCACCCGACCTGGGGCACCGCCAAGAACAGCACGGGTGAGGACTCGACCTCCATGGGCAGCTGGAAGATTTCCGTCATCTATGGGCGCAACAATTTCGACATTCCCTGGCCGGGCATGGAGCCGCCGCCTTGGGCGAAGGAGCCTGTCGGTGGCGGTGTGGTCGCTCAACTCGGCCCCAATGAGTTCCTGGTTGCCGGACAATATAGCCGCTTCCAATTCACGCCCGTCGATCCGGCCGTGAACGGGCAGATCATGAGCGCGGAGGAGGGGACGTTCATCGATGGCCGCTGGCAAGCAAGCCGCCGCTGGAATGGTGATCAAATCTCCTACGGCTTCAACTTCAACGAACAGCCTGCGCTGCTTCGCGTAAAGCTTTCAACCTACTAGATTTCTGGATCAGCCTTAGCGGTGCGCAAAGCGCGCAAAATACAAATTGTTTCTAATCACAACCAAGTCGTCGAAAATTTGAGGGGGTCTGCAGGAACATGGCAAATGACGTGGTCAGAATGATTTTAGGTCCCTGTTCCAGCGCTCGACCGGGGCTGTCTCGGGTCGCCTGCCTGATGGCCACTGGCGCGATGTTGTTTTCCATGCACCCGCTGCAAGCGGCTGGCGCTGACCGATTTGCGACTTATGCGAACCCGGTCGATCTACCCTACCGCTATCAGGCGCCTTCGCCCTTTCGCCCGCTTCAGCCGCGGCCCAAGGAGTCCTTCCGGGAGGCTGCAGATCCCACGATTGTCTTGTTCAAGGGCCGCTACTGGCTTTTCGCTTCGCACTCGAGCGGCTACTGGCACTCGACGGACCTTCTGCGATGGGAGTTCGTCCAGCCGACCGGTTACGCCGTTGACAAATTTGCTCCGACCGTCGTGGTCATCAACGACAAGCTGTATCTCGCCACCAGCGAGGATACCCGGCATATCTGGATGACCGACGATCCAATGAGCGGAAAATGGCGCGTGGCGGCAGACATCAGCCCGGGCTATCAGGACCCCGCCCTATTTCTGGACGATGATGGACGGCTCTATCTTTACCACGGCCTCGCATCCAAGGGGCCGCTCCATGCTGAGGAGCTTGATCCCAAGACGTTTCAGCCGATCGCGAAGGTGGACATCCCCCAGTCGCGCAAACCGGACGAACGGGGCTGGGAAGTTCCCGGTGACAGGAACGAGAAGTTTAAAGGCATGACCTTCGTCGAGGGCGCCTGGATGACGAAGCGCAAGGGGCGCTACTATCTTGAATATTCAGCCCCTGGCACGGAGTTCAAGACTTATGCCAACGGGATGCTGGTGTCGGAAAAGCCGTTAGGGCCGTTCGTCTATCAGGATTATAGCCCGTTCGCGTTCAAGCCGACCGGCTTCATTACAGGCGCAGGCCATGGATCGACCTTCCAGGGGAAGGATGGTCAGTGGTGGCATGCGGGAACGATGACGATTTCCCAACGACATATTTTCGAGCGGCGTTTGGGGCTGTTTCCGACGAGCTTCTCGCGATCGGGTGAAGTTATCGCAGACACCTATCTGGCCGATTACCCGCGCTACATCGGGGGGAGCCGCAAACTTACGGGATGGATGCTGCTCTCGCGGCTGAAAAGCGTAAGCGCCTCTTCGACACTTGACGGCTTTTCTGCAAAAGACGCGGTCGATGAGGATGTGCGGAGTTGGTGGTCAGCCAAGACCGGCGGGGCAGGCGAATGGTTTCAGGTAGATCTCGGCGCGCCCAAGCGGATCGAGGCGGTGCAGATCAACTTCGCCGATCAGGACGCCAAAGCGCTGGGGGTCAGCGCGGACGTCTATAATTATATCCTCGAACTCTCACTGGATGGCCGGACATGGAAAGCCGCAGTCGATCGCTCGCAAAACGGCGTCGATGCTCCCCATGACTATGAGGTCCTCCCCAAGCCAGAGCGGGCTCGCTTTGTCCGTTTGCGCAACATCCATTCGCCTGATGGGGGGAAATTTTCGCTCTCGGATCTGCGGGTCTTCGGCAATGGTGGAGGCGTAAGGCCCGCCAAGGTGCGCCGCGCGTCTCTTCGCCGGGACGGCGATGACGGGCGCAGCGCAGTGATCAACTGGGCACCGGCAAAGGAGGCCGAATTCTACGTCGTGCGGCTTGGGGTTCGCCCCGACCTGCTGAACCAGAATCACCAGGTTTATGATGGAAAGACGTCGATCACCGTAGCGAGTCTCAACGTTGGGAAAGGCTACTGCGTCACGATCGATGCGGTGAACGAAAATGGCATCACCCGCGGGGGAAGGCCTGCCTGTTCACGATGAGCGGGCGTTCACACGCTCAAAATTCCCAATCTTACGGAAAAACAGGATAAAAGACCGATGGATGAGATGCCTGTCTGGACACGCCGCCAGTTCACAGCCCTGAGTGGAGCGGTTGGCGCCGCCGCGTTGACTTCGCCGGCGTGGGCGGAGGAAGCGAGCCAGGTCGTCGAAATAGATCTTCGGCGCGAAACAGGCAAGCTGGACCATATCTGGTCACGGGTCATGGGATCGGATCGTGCGGCGATCACGATGAGAGAGCCCTGGCGCAAGGATCTCGAACGCTTCAAGAACGAAGCCGGTCTTAAACGGGTGCGATTTCACGGAATTTTCAATGATGAAATGGGCGTGGGCGCGAACGGCAGTTTCCAGAACGTCAACGCCGTCTATGATGGCCTGCTGGACCGTGGCGTGCAGCCCTTCGTCGAATTGAGTTTCATGCCGCAGGCTTTGGCGAGCGGAACGAAGAAGTTCGGCTTCTACAGGGCTGATGTCAGCCCTCCACGCTCGATGGAGAAATGGTCCGAACTGGTCGAGAAGTTTGTGCGGCATCTGGTACAGCGTTATGGCGCGTCGGAAGTGCGGCAATGGTATTTTGAAGCCTGGAATGAACCGAACCTGACGTCCTGGTTTTGGGGTGGAACGCAGGAGCAATATTTCGAGCTTTACAAGGCGAGCGCTCGCTCGGTTAAGGCTGTTGACCCGTCGATCAGGATCGGCGGCCCGGCGACCTCTGCTATCCAATGGATCCCGCAGTTTCTGGAATATTGCGAAAAGACTGGTACGCCGGTCGATTTCGTATCCACCCACATTTACCCTGGCGATGACCAGGCGATGATCTTTGGCAAGGCTGATCGCTACCGGGAATATGACGTCGTGCCGGCGGGCGTGGCGCTGGCCCGCAAGCAGATCGATGCGACGCGGTTCAAGGGAGCCGAATTGTGGCTGAACGAGTGGTCGTCTGACAGCCCGGCCATGATCGCGCACGCCATTACGCAAAGCCTTCCTCACTGTCATGCCATGGGTCAATGGCAGATCAGCGGCGAATATGAGGAAAATATGGTCGCAAACTGGGTCTTCAAGGAAGGACAGAATGGTTGGGGAATGCTGGCCCGGGGCAGCGTCGCGAAACCTGAGTTCAACACCTATAAGTTGCTCAATCGCCTGAGTGACCGCAGACTTGCGGTAAAAGGACCCGCCCTGGCCTCGACAATGGACGGGGGAAAATTTGCCGCTCTGGTCTGGAATCTCGCCGATGTGCAGCAGGCGCCAGGCATCCCCGGCGCGAGCAGGGAGCGCAAGGTTATAGGTACGCGCAAAGCGATGCTCGTGAGGATGCGCGGTGCGCAGGCGGGGCAGCGGGTACAGGTGAGTTATGTCGATCAGGAGCGCGGTTCCCCTTATCCTGCATGGCGCGCCATGGGATCTCCGCAATATCCCACGCGAGAGCAGATGGACGCCATCCGCAAATCGGCGGAGTTGGCTGCGCCTGAATTGAAAACGCTCAATGGACGTGGCGAAATCATCCTGGATCTTCCGCCAGAAGGTGTAGCCCTGGTTGAGGCTGTCTGATCCTGGGAAGGATGGTCTTCAGGCTGTAACATTGACCGACCCGAATGCGGACGGCCGACGATGTTTGCCGTGATGTCGCGTGTGTTGCGCCTGAATGGCCCCAAGTTAATAATCGAGAGAGAGATCAGATCATGTTCGCCAACAGGGTAACGGCAAAGCTTCTGGCAGCCACCGCGATGGCATTTTCCGTGCTGAACGTGCAGGCATCGGCTGAGTCCTTGTCAGAGGCGTTCAAGTCGCCACCGATGGAGGCCAAGCCCCGCCTTCGTTGGTGGTGGCCGGGCGACGCTGTAACCGATGTGGAGTTGCGGCGCGAAGTCCAGCTGATGGCGCAGATGGGCTTCGGCGGTGCCGAGGTGCAATCCTTTTCGCCGAATTTCGTGAAATTGACCCCTGAAGAGAGGGCAGTGGTCAACGACTATGCCGAACCCAGCTTCTTCGCGCATCTGCGCGCAGCGGCGGATGCTGCGAAGAGCGCTGGTCTCAGTCTCGACTATACCTTGGGCTCGGCCTGGCCGTCGGGCGGTGGCGAAGCGATACCGCCGGAAAAGGCGTTCACAGAATTGGCCATGGCGCGCACGATGGTCAGGGGCGGCACGTCCGGCCCAATCAAGGTCGAACAGCCCAAGCGGACCAAGAGGCTTGGCGCTCTCAACTTCTTCGATCCGCGTACAAAAGATCCTAAATATGCGGACTGGGGTAAGCGGATGGACGCGCGGGCGCGCACCGTGGCCGTGGTTGCGATGAAAGGCAGCGCGCCTGACCTGAAGAAGCGTGGCGGCATGAACGGGATGACCATTTCGCCGTGGAGCGATGTGCTGACCTCCGGCACACTAGATCCGGCCAGCCGCATTGTCCTGACCGACAAGCTGCGGGAGGATGGCACGCTCGACTGGTCGCTTCCGCCTGGTGAGTGGCAGGTCTTCGTCTTCCGGCAATTTGCTTCTGACGTCGGGGTCTTGGGCTCGGCCGGACGGGGGCCTCAGCTTATCCTGGACCACACCGACCCCACGGCCTTTGCAGCCCATGCCGCACGCGTCGGCGATCCCTTGGGCAAGAACCCGCCGGGCATGCGCTCGACCTTTGTCGATTCTCTGGAACTGATGCAGGATATTCAGTGGGGCCCAAAACTGCTGGAAGAATTCAAGAAACGGCGCGGATATGATCTGACGCCTTATCTTCCCTTCGTGGTGCAGCCGGGCTGGATGCAGGCATGGGACGAACATTATTCATTGCCCTATTTCGACGCCGCAAACAGCGACATCGCCGAGCGGGTGAGGGCGGATTATCGCCATACGGTGTCGGACATGATCATCGCGGGCTTCATCGAGCCCTTCGTGGCGTGGAACCATGCCCATGGCCTGAAGGCCAAGTTCCAGGCGCATGGCGGCGCGTTCGACACCATTCGCGGCTATGGACTTGCCGACATCCCAGAAACCGAGGATCTGGTTCACAGCGGTGATCCGCTGTTCATGCGCCTCGCCCGCTCCGCCGCCAACCTTTATGGACGCCGCATCGTTTCGGCGGAAAGCCTAGTGTGGCCCGACCGGGCATATAGCGTTACGCCCACGGAAATGCGGCGGCGCACCGACCTCATCATCGCCGGCGGCGTCAACAGCATGATCCTGCACGGCATGAACTACCGCTTTCACGCCGAAGACTGGCCGGGCTGGCACGCCTTCCAGCCGAGTCCTTTCTCCCTGGGGTTCAGCGGTCCGCTGAACGAAACCAACCCGGTCTGGCCTGCCATGAAACCGCTTGCTGCCTATATGGGTCGGTTGCAGGCCGTCATGCAGGCGGGCGAGCCGGTAGTGCCGGTTGCTTGGTTCTATGGCCGCTACGGCTATTATATCGGTATCGAGGATGATGGCGCGGGCAAGCAGGCCGGCGAAAAGGCTTTCCTTGCCGCCGGATATGATTTCGACCGGATCAATCCTGACTCGATTGCGCAGGCGAGGGTCGAGGGTCGACGGCTCATATCCAAGGGAGGGCACGCTTATGGCGTGCTCGTGCTGCCGCCGATCGACGGCATTCGCGCCGATACGATGGAAGCGATAGCTGGCTTTGCCAAGGCGGGACTGCCTGTCTTCTTCACCGATCACGCACCCCGCCGCGATGAAGGACTGGCCGACGCGAAGAAGCGCGACGCTCGCGTGAAGAAGGCGGTAGATGCAGCGATGAAGGCGGGAGCCAAGATCGTGCCTGCCGCGGAAGTGCCTGCCGCGATCCGCGCCGCAGGTGTCACGGGAAATCTTCGCTTTGAAGGCGACGCTTCGGACCTGGTGTTCGTTCAGCGGCTGGTCGACGGGCAGACCGTCACCTTCGTTCACAATCGCAGTGACAGCGCACGAAATGTCACGCTGTCGTTGCCCGGCATGGGCGGCGTTACGCGCTGGAATGCGATGGATGGCAGCGTCAGGCCCGTCTCCGCAAGCGCGACGGCGGACATGACGCGGCTGCCTCTGTCGCTTGCTTCCGGGGAAAGCGCACTCCTTGTCCTCGATCCCAAGGCCAGGCCCCAGACCTTGGCGGCCCCGGCTTTAATCGGATCGGCGACCTTGCCCGCCGAAGGCTGGGCCCTGTCCGTGTCCGGTCATGTAGCGCGCAAGCCCTACGCCCATGATTTCGGCAAGGTCGCGCTGCAGGACTGGAGCAAAGTGCCGCAGCTGGCGGGCTTCTCCGGCGAAGCGAGCTACAGTCGTTCGATCACGGTCGATCCATCCTGGTTCAAGCAAGGCACTCGCGTCAGTCTAGACCTGGGACAAGTGTATGACATGGCGACGGTGACGATCAACGGCCGCACTTTGCCGCCGGTTATCGCCGCGCCGTTCCGCCTTGATGTAACGGATGCGCTGCGGCCGGGCGCGAATATGCTCAAGGTGACTGTGGCGAATGTTCCGCAGAACGGCATGATCGACCCCAGCAACCCAGCCTTCAAGAAGCTGAAGCCCGTCGCGGCGGGGTGGGTTGGCGCAGGACGGCTGGAGGCCAGCCGTTGATCAGAAGCGCGAGCGGGGAAGTCCCGCTCGCCTTTGCGCGCCCTGGTCGCGTCCGCAGGTCATTACCAGCGGTCGCGAGCGAGGAGCATCAGGTCGACGACTTCCCTTCCATGCGCTTCGATATCCTGGGCCGTGAGTTCGCGGACCAGATCATATTGCAGGAACCAGCCATGCACGGCGGTGAGTATATGTTCCGCCACCGCTTCAGGCCGCGCAACTGGAATGCCGTCTCTTTGCGCGGCGGCGCGGATGTCGTTCGCCAGTAGCCGAACCGCGTTCAGATAGCCCAGATCATGCATCAGGGGCGCAAGGTCGGGAAAGCGGTGGCGGTTCAGAAGGATCAGCGCGTGAAGGCCGCGGAAGAGCGGATCCACCAGAAGCGACGCCATGTCCGCAACCCGCAGGTGCAATATCTGGCCTATGTCGGTGACGCAGTCGGTGGCTTCGACCCGAGAGACGGCGTACCAACGCGCCAAAGTTTCCCTTACGACCGATCGAAACAGGTCGGATTTGGTGGCGTAGCGGCTGTAAAGGGTCGTGCGAGTTATTCCGGTTGCCGCCGCGATCTTTTCCATCGACACGCCGTCAAAACCGTCCGCAAGGAACATGCTGCGCGCGGTCGCAAGGATTGCTTGCTCGATCAGGGCCACTTCCGTGGAAGTGGGGCGGCCCCTTCTTAAAGCGAGTTTCGCAGGAATGGGAATTCGGCGTGCCATCCGCACCTTCTGATGCGGTGCCGTCGCGATGGCAACGCCGTTCCACAGCGGCCAGCTGATTGTCAGTGATCCTGCCTTACGAAAAACGCTTTATGCCCTTCAACATGAAGTCGCGGGCCCCGCGATGGCAGATTCAGGGGTGTGCGCGGCCGCTGCCGCGCGCAGAAAGATCAGGTTCTTCATAAAATTCATCAGTTCACAGGGTTCGGTGCGCCGGTGGTCGATGTTTGGGCGGACGGCCCCGGCCAGACCTGCGCGAAGAAAGGATTTGATGCGGCGACCCGCGGATAGCTTTCGATATCGGTCTGGCAGGTGGGGCACCAATGGCCGCCCGCCAGATAGAGGTTGGGCGACATAGAGAAACGATGGCCGAGGCTGCATTCCCATTCCACGGGTGTGAAGGCGTCATCGACCGCGTCCACATGGCATTTTCCGCCCCGGAAACCGGCGGCGGCGCGCAGGTCATCTGCAGTCCACTCACCCTTAGGTTTGGCGTCATCATAGCCATGGGCGAGTGCGACCGCTTCGCGCGAAGGCTGCGCCAGGGGGAAGTCGTCCCAGCTGCTTGGGATGCGATCCCACTCCTCCCGTGATCCAAAATAGGCGTCGATATGCTCCACATCATTGGTCCGCAGCCAGGTAAGGGGTCCACCGGGACCTTCCGCGACCTTAAGTATCTGCTTGCGGGCGAGACCTGGGAAGAAGCGCATGAGAGTACGCAAAGCCCAGGGTATGCGGCGCGACAACTCGGCGAAGAAATCGTCGATTGAAAAGCGACGATAGGGGACGAGTTCCTGCAAACGGTCGGAATCGAGATACCATTGCCCGTGGAAGTTGCGCGTTGCCAGCCATTTGGGGTCGAGGATGCGGCGGAAGTCGCTGACGCCCATCGCAGCCATCATCCTGACCATCAGTTGATGATTGACGAGCCGCCCGGTTTCACCACCGCCTATATTGTAGAAATGGCGCCAGAAATGATCTGGAATGCGGTCGCCGCACAGCTTGGCCATCAGATTTGCGGAATCCTCGACGGTCGACCATTCCATTACGCCGTTTGGAGGATTGTGGAACATGATCGGCCCTTGCGTCTTCCACATGTCGTAATGGGCCATGCCGGTCTGGCGGATGGAAACCCAGTGCCTGAGGCCTGATTCCGCGACGATTGCCTCCGCCCGCGCCTTGGTCCCAGCATAATGTCCATTATAGCCGATGCAGATGGGGTCGCCCGTCCGGCCCCAATGGTTGGGAGGATTGCGGCTACCGGTCTCCGCCACCGTGCCGATATAGACAAGGCGGATCTGATCGGCGTGGGGCTGGCGTCGGATGGCATCCACGACATTCTGCGTGCCGCCGACATTTACCTTCTCAACGAGAGCAGGGGGAAGTTCATCGGCAAGCGGCGAGACCAGCGCGCCCATGTGCAGGACGACGTCTACGCCCGCGACGGCACGATCCACCGATACGGGGTCGGTGAGGTCGCCCCATGCGTAATCGATATTGTGCTGCTTTTGCAGGCGGCGAATGACGGGATGAGACTTTTCTTCCGGGCGTACGAGGACCCGGACCGTCATGCCGGGCGTCTGCAATAGTTCGTCAACAACGGCTCTGCCCATATTGCCTGTCGCGCCCGTCACCAGGACAAGCTTTCCGGTTCCTGCCACCTTCGTTCCTTTTGCCGTTCTTCTGGATAGGTGCGGCTTAGGTCATTTAACTGCGCACGCCAATTGAAATGTACATTGATGTCCATTTATAGCGTGCCGCAGACTCAGGAGACAATTTATGACCAGCCCGCACAGCGAACCTCGTCCTGGCGACCCTCATTGGTATAGCGAGGTGCAAGCGCCGCTCATGATCGAGGATGCTGACGCGTTCGCTTGGGATGGCGCAGGAGACGTGGTCATCGTTGGCTATGGCGGCGCTGGCGTTGCAGCAGCGCTCCAGGCGCGGGAGGAGGGGCTTTCCGTGATCGCCATCGACCGTGCCGACGGGGGAGGGGCGACGCGCATCAACGGAGGCATTTTTTACGGAGGCGGCGGCACCCCTGCGCAGCTCGAAGCTGGCGTCGAGGACAGCGTAGAGGACATGTTCAACTATCTTCGCTTGGAAACCCAAGGGGTTGTCAGCGACGACACGCTGCGGCGTTTCTGCCAGGAAAGCGCGGAAACGGCAGGCTGGCTCGCCGGGCACGGTGTCCGCTTTGAAGGGCGGGTCTACAAAAAGAAGACCAGCTATCCCCACACCGACTATTCCCTCTATCATTCCGACAACAGCCTTGCGCCCAACTACAAGGCCGTGGCGAAACCTGCCGCGAGAGGCCATCGCGCGCTGGTCGATAAACTGGATGCGCCTATGGGCTACGGTAAGGGCCTTTATGACCCGTTGAGGGAATCGGCGCAGCGCGCCGGCGTCAAATCCCTGTCTTCGACAAGGGTCAAACAGCTCGTCATGGATGGCGATGGACGCGTGGTGGGCGTGGTCGCGGTTCAGGTGGAGCGCGATACGGCAGAAGGAAAGCGTTATGACGCACTGATGCGCCGCGCAACCGCGATGGTGCTTCGCCTGCCGCCGTCCATGCCTGGGGCTGCTATCATCGCTCGCCTGGCTTCACGCCTGTTCAGCAAGGCCCAGGAAGTGGAGCGGCAGGCGGGCGCGACGCGCATGATCCGTGCACGTCGGGGCGTATGCCTCGCGGCGGGCGGCTTCATTTTCAACCGGCAGATGGTCGCGCATTATGCGCCAAAATATTTGAAAGGCATGCCGCTTGGTACGCCAGGGGATGATGGCAGCGGTATTCGCTTGGGTCAAAGCGCGGGGGGCGTTGTCTCGCGCCTGAACCATGTCAGTGCTTGGCGTTTCATCAATCCGCCCATGGCCTGGGCGCAAGGCATGATCGTCAACCGACAAGGCCGGCGATATGTCAATGAGATGCTCTATGGCGCATCGATCGGCATGCCGATGGTCGAGGATCATCAGGGCGTGTGCTGGATCATCCTTGACGATGAAGGCTATCGGAGGGCGAAGCTCCAGTCGAAAAGCAAGTCAATATTACCCTTTCAACGTTACCCTGCGCTGGCCGCCATGCTTTTGGGATCGAAAAAGGCGGGCTCGGTCAAAAGCCTCGCCGAAAAGTGCGGGATCGCGCCGGACGGACTTGAGGCGGCGGTGGCGGATTATAATCAGCTTGCGGAAAATGGCGCCCGCGATCCATTCGGCAAGGCATCGGAGGACATCGCCCCGATCGTGAAAGCGCCTTTTCACGCCATCAACATGTCTATCGACGCGAAATTGGGATTTCTGCCTGTCCTGACGCTCGGAGGCCTGCGAGTGCAGGAGGAAAGTGGTGCGGTCTTGGACCAAGCGGGTGAGCCCATTCGCGGACTTTACGCGGCCGGCAGGAATGCAGTCGGCATATGCTCCAACATCTATGTGAGCGGCTTGTCCGTTGCCGATTGTATCTTCTCCGGACGGCGCGCTGCGCGGTCCCTGGCAACGCTCAACTGAGCAGCCGGTCGGTCATACAGATCAGAGCCGGCAGATAATGATCCTATTGCGTTTACTTAACTGCTGAATCCTGTATGCTTGGGATCGGTCGATTAGTCGGCCCACTGTCTGCATGATATGTACCTCGCAGGATGAGACCCTCTCGCTGCGTAGGTGCTGCGCCCTGGGTCGAGCTGCACGGCGGCCCAGGTCGTATTGCCAACGGTCGTCGCGCCAGGCCCACGACCGAAGTGTAAATCTACAATCGAGCATATTTGTCAGCAGATCGTGTGATAGGCTGTGGTGGTGGCGCCCGTCATCAACAGGGGCGCCACCCGCAGGCCTCGGAAAGCCGCTAACCCTGCATAGCTTCGAGTTCCAGTCCCTTTGTTTCCCGAACCGTCATCAGAACGAACAGCAGCGACAGCAGGGCAAAGGCAGTGTACGCGCCATAGGTGACGGGCAAGCCGATATTCTTCGCCAGCCAGGGGAAGCTTGAACTTACGAGGAAGTTTGCGAGCCACTGTGCCGCGCCTGCCACCGCAAGCGCAGAACCTCGCATCTGGTTCGGGAACATTTCCCCGAGCATGACCCACATTACGGGGCCCCAGCTGAGGTTGAAGAATATGACATAGATGTTGGCGGCGAGGAGGGCGACAAGGCCGAGCCCCTCAGGCAGCCGGAGCACCCCGTCGATAATCGTCGCATTACTGAAGCACCATGCCAATGTTCCAAGCGTCACCGTCATGCCCGCAGAGCCGATCAGAAGCAGCGGGCGACGCCCGATCCGGTCGATGAGCAGGATCGAGATCAGGCAGGCCAAGATCGATACGGCGCCCGAAAGGGTGTTGATCTTCAGCGCGTCGCTCTCTGTAAAGCCCACCGCCTGCCACAACACCGCGCCATAGTAGAAGACGACGTTGATGCCGACGAGCTGCTGAAACACGGCAAGGCCAATGCCAACCCAGACAATCTTCCGCCAACCGCCGCCGGGCTTACGAATATCTGCAAGACTCGGTTGGTGGTCATGGGAAAGCGACGCGCCGATCTCATCCATCTTGGCAGCCGCCGCTTGGGGGCCGATAAGGCGATCAAGCACCAGCCTTGCTTGTTGCAGCCGTCCCTTGGCAATCAGGAACCGCGGACTTTCCGGAATGCCGAACAAGGCGACCAGGAACAAAAGGGCGGGGAGCGCCTGAACCCAGAACATCCATCGCCATGCTGGCTGTCCGGCCCATGCGGTGCCAAGTGACGACCCAGCTATGTCTGCGAGATAGTAGTTAGCGAGAAATGCGCCCGTCAGCCCCGATATGATCATCACTTGCTGGATGCTCGACAGCCTTCCACGAATATGTGCGGGAGTCACCTCACTGATATAGGCGGGTGAAAGGACACTCGCCGCGCCGACCGCCATTCCGGCGAAAAACCGGGCAATTCCCAGGACCGTTGCGCTGAATGCGCCCCCGGACGCAGCCGCGCTGATGATGAAAAGGATCGCTGCCACAATCATGACGGAGCGGCGCCCCCAAATATCGGCGAAACGGCCGGCGAGGAAAGCGCCCAAAGCGCACCCTGGAAGCAGGGCGCTGACGGTCAGCCCGAGTTGGGCCTCGTTGAGGCCAAATGTGTGCCGAAGCCCTTCCTGCGTGCCGTTGATGGCCCCCGAATCATATCCAAACATGAATCCGCCGATCGTCGCTACGGCGACTATTCGGCTGATCAGCGCCAGATTGACGCGCCCATGCGCAGCCCCATGCATAGCTGAACCCCTCCTGATTGTGAGCGCTACCATGGCGAACTTGGCGGTGCCGTCAAGTCTCTCCCTATAGCGCTGCGTCAGATCCTCGTATGACAAGCTCGAAATCCAGTCTGACATGCTCTGGCTGAGCGCTTGCGAGAGGTCGTTTGGACCGGACAGCGCGAGCAAGCAGGTCGATGGCGAGGCTCGCCATCGCCGAAATCGGTTGCCGCACCGTGGTTAGCTCGGGCCAAATGGTCGTGGCGATTGCTGTATCGTCAAATCCGCAAACCGTGAGGTCACGCGGTACGTCCAATCCGCGTTGATGCGCGGCGCTGATGATACCAGCCGCCATATCGTCATTCGCAGCGAAAATCGCGCTGGGCGGTGATGGCTGGTCGAGCAGGGATAACGCGGCTATCAGACCGCCGCGATAGGTAAAATTGCCCTGTGCGATCAGTTCCTCTTCCGGCGCGATACCCGCCAGAAGCAAAGCGCGTTCATAGCCTTTCCGTCGCAGGTGGCTGGCGGTCTGGTTGGGGTCGCCTGCAGCAAATCCTATCCGGCGGTGACCGCGGGCAAGAATATGCTGTGTCATAGCGAAAGCAGCTTCCTCATCATCTATCAGGACGGCGTGAGAGGAAGGCGCCGGCTGTCCTGAGGCCACTTGAGCCACGGCGAGGCCGCTTTTCTGGAGGGCGCCCAGCAATTCGCCGTCATTGCAAAGTGGTGGCGGCAACAGGACCGCGTCGATGCGCTGAGCAGCCAGCCGGGCAGCAAGGCTCGCGGGCGGTTCCTCTGGATCATGCTCATCGACGATCAGTTCGGCTTCATTCTCCCGTGCTGAATGGAGGCTGCCGAGGAGAAATTCGCTTAAATAGGCCGCGCTGGGATTGCGGTAGAGTAGGACGATGCGGCATTGCTTCCCACCAGCAAGGGAGCGGGCTGCTGCGTTTGGCACATAGCCGATGGCTGATATCGTTTCTTCGACCTTCTTGCGGGTCGTCTCCCTCACGCGCTGATCGCGGTTGATGACCCGGGAAACCGTCATCGGGGACACTCCAGCAACCCGCGCCACATCGGCAACGGTCGGCCCTTCGGTTCTCCTGCGCAAATTTTTTCTAGCGGCCATGGTCTGTTCCCCTTGGTCTTACCGACTATTCGGCCAGAGACGGTTGAGCAAGCCTCTTGCGCAATACCTCATGGTAGCGCTACCTAAAGGCGGGAGGATGGAGCTGGATGTATCTCGGCATAGATATCGGAACGTCAGGGGTTAAGGCGGTCATCGTTGCGGAGAGCGGAGCGGTCATGGCTGCCGGAACCGCCCCGTTAGGCGTTTGCCGCCCGTTCCCGGGTTGGTCAGAGCAGGATCCCGATCATTGGTGGCAGGCGACCGAGGCCGCGGTTCTTGCGCTTCCTGAAGATCTCCGGGCGCGGGTGCTAGGGGTGGGCCTTGCTGGGCAGATGCACGGCGCCACCCTGCTAGGCGCAGATCATCGTCCGCTGAGGCCAGCCATCCTTTGGAATGATGGTCGTAGTTCAGACGCATGCCGCCAACTTGAGCAACGGGTTCCTGAATCGCGTTCCATCACAGGCAATCTTGCCATGCCTGGGTTCACCGCACCCAAATTACTGTGGGTGACGGAGCATGAACCTGAGATCTTCGAACGCGTCGAGAAGATTTTGCTGCCCAAGGATTATGTGCGCCTTTGCATGACCGGCGACATGGCGTCTGATCTGTCCGATAGCGCCGGAACATTGTGGCTGGATGTGGCGGTGCGGGACTGGAGCGAGGTCATGCTTGGAGCCACCGGTCTTTCGAGAACTCACATGCCTCCGCTGTTCGAGGGCAATGCCGTTACGGGCGTGTTGCGGCACGAGGTCGCGGCGCAGTGGGGCATGGCGAGGGTGTCGGTGGCTGCTGGCGGCGGTGATAATGCTGCGGGCGCTGTCGGCATTGGTGTCGTCAATGAAGGCGATGCGCTGCTGTCGCTCGGCACCTCTGGCGTTATCTTCGTGGCCACTGGGGCTTTTCGCCCCAACCCTGAACGTGCGGTACACGCCTTTTGCCACTGCCTTCCCGATATGTGGCACCAGATGAGCGTGCATCTGTCTGCGGCCTCCTGCATCGAATGGGGGGTCAAGGCAACCGGAGCCGATGACCCGGCCGGATTCTTTGCCCTTGCCGAAGCGGGAGGCGCGGGAGGGGGGCCTGAGATATTCCTTCCCTATCTTTCCGGCGAGCGCACGCCACATAATGATCCACATGTTCGTGCCGCTGTGCTGGGTATCGACAATGAAACGGACCGAGGGCGTATCGCAGCGGCTGTCCTGGAAGGCGTCGCATTCGCTCATGCAGATGGCATCGCTGTGCTGCGCGACGCCGGAACGGAAATCCAACAGCTTTCGGTGATCGGCGGGGGCGCGCGATCCCGATATTGGGGCACGATCATCGCCGCTGCACTGAATGTGCGCCTTGCTTACCTGGAGGGCGGGGAGGTGGGCCCCGCACTCGGCGCTGCGAAGCTCGCCCTCATGGCTGTGACCGGAGCCAGCGCGGCTGAAGCCTGTGTCCGTCCCCCCATTTCTCACATCATAGAGCCCGACGCCGCGCTAGCCGATCGCCTTGCGCCGCGGCTCGCCCGTTTTCGGGCCGCCTATTCCGCCGTTCAATCACTTCAAGGAGAAATCCGTGACCGCCAGCTATTTCGCTGAATTCCCGACCATCGCCTACGAGGGGCCGGAGAGTTATAATGACCTCGCCTATCGCTGGTACGACAAGGACAAGGTCATCCTGGGCAAGCGCATGGAAGAGCATCTGCGCTTTGCGGTCTGCTTCTGGCACAGCTTCTGCTGGCCAGGCAGCGATGTGTTCGGCGCCGGCACCTTCCGTCGCCCCTGGCATGCAGGCGCAAACGATACGGCGGCGGCTCGTGCCAAACGGGAGGCTGCGCTGTCCTTCGTCGAGAAGCTGGACGTGCCCTTCTACTGCTTCCACGACGTCGACGTCATGGCCGATGCCGACACCATCGGTGCGTTCCGCAAGAGCTTTGCCGAGGCGGTTGATCATCTGGAGGAGTTGCAGGACAGACATGGCCGCAAGCTGCTGTGGGGGACGGCCAACCTGTTCAGCCACCCGCGCTACATGGCGGGTGCTGCAACCAATCCCGATCCGGAAGTCTATGCGTGGGCTGCGAGTCAGGTTCGTGATGCCCTTGACGCGACGCACCGGTTGGGCGGGGCAAATTATGTGCTGTGGGGCGGCCGCGAAGGCTATGACACGATCCTCAATACTGAAATTGGAATCGAGCAGGAGAATTTCGGCCGCTTCCTCAACCTCGTCGTCGATCACAAGCACCGGATCGGCTTCAAGGGCACGATCCTGATCGAGCCGAAGCCGCATGAACCGACCAAGCACCAATATGACTTTGATACCCAGACTGTTTACGGCTTCCTGAAGCGCTTCGGCCTGGAAAACGAGGTGCGCGTAAACATCGAGGCGAACCACGCCACTCTGTCGGGCCACACGTTCGAGCATGAGATCGCCATGGCGAGGGCGCTGGGCATATTTGGATCGATCGATGCTAATCGCGGCGATCATCAGAATGGTTGGGATACCGACCAGTTCCCCAACTCGGTCGAGGAGTTGACGCTGGCCATGTTGGAAATCATCCGTGCAGGCGGCTTCAGTGACGGGGGCTTTAATTTCGACGCGAAGGTCCGGCGACAGAGCGTAGATGCGATTGATCTGTTCCATGGTCATATCGGCGGGATCGACACGGTTGCGCATGCGCTCGTAAAGGCAGCCGCAATCATCGAGGATGGACGCGTCGACGCATTCCGTGCTGAGCGCTATGCGGCATGGCAGGGCGAACTCGGTCAGCATATCCGGTCGAGCGAGGGAACGCTGGGTTCGATCGCCGATCTCGCGGTTGGGCGCGATCTTGCGCCGCAGCCGCGTTCCGGTCGCCAGGAGTGGCTGGAGAACATGGTGAATCGCTTCTGATGGAACTGACTGCAGGCGAATATCGGCTGCTGCTGGCGCCGGAACGAGGTGGTTCGATCCTGGCGTTTGATTGGCAGGGCGAAGCGTTGTTTCGCCCTGTCTGCGGCCCGTCCATATTGGATGTTGCTTGCTTTCCGCTCGTGCCATTTTCCAACCGGATAGCCTTTGGCCGCTTTCAAGCGCATGGGATGGACGTACAACTCGCTCCGAACTTCCCCGGTTCTGATGATCCTCATACGCTGCATGGTTATGGTTGGCTATCACCTTGGACTGTCCAGTCTTACGGCCCCTGCGTGGCAACTATCGGTCATCACCATCGAGCCGACGGTTGGCCTTGGAGCTATTATGCCGAGCAGCGGTTCGAACTTGCTGAGGATGGATTGACCATCGCTTTGTCGGTGACCAATCTAAGTGATAGTTTGATGCCGGCAGGCTTGGGAATTCATCCCTATCTTCCACGCGTGCCTGACGCTGTCTACCGTGGGTACCATCGCGGGGAATGGCAGAATAACGAGGACTGTCTTCCGCAAAGACTCGATGAAAGGGATTATGCAATCGACTGGTGGCAGGGCGGTGCTGTTGCGCAACGCGAGGTTGATACTGTTTACACCAATCGTCATGGACCGATCTCGATCCTTTGGCCTTCTCGTGATTTGTCACTTCAAATCAACCCCAACGAGGCGCTGCCCCATACGGTGGTTTATACTCCAAAAGACCAGAATTTTTTCTGTATCGAGCCGGTCAGTCACTCAACAAATGCCTTGAATTCTATATCGTCCAGCATGCGATGGCTGGATCTCTACGAGATATTTGAAGTGAGCACTTCATTCAGCGCTGCCAGGCTTAAGAAGCTTTAACCGGTTATCTACGTCATTGGCCGCGGCTGGCGTGAACGGATGTCTGACCGCACGCGTTTTGATTGATCCCGCGCGCGCTTCAGATGCAAATCAGGAAAATGTTTCCATAGCAGTTTACTTTTCGATTTGCTTGGGTAGACTTTACCGGTCGCGCACGGAAAGGGGGAATCATGCAGGAACCGACCACGACGCTTTTACGCACAAGATAGCGCTACCAAACGCGTGCTTTACAGGCCGAGGCTTCGTCTGCGGGTCTGATCTGCGTCTCTGTTCAGGGCAACTGTGCGGTTTCAAAGGTCGTGCGCGACAACCGGAGATAGGCAAACGATCAACACTTGTTGAGTTGGCGATCGTTTCCGGAGGCTCTGATTTATTATTGAAAACCAGTGTTATAATTTCAGATGGGAGAGGATAATGCAAAAGCATTCACGCAATTTAAACTTGTTACTCCTTGTGACTAGTTCTGCTTTTGGTCTGTCGGCGCCAGTTGCAGCCCAGACTGCGACCGGAAATGTTTCATCGGGCACCAATCAGTCGAGCACTGAAATTATCGTCACGGCTACTCGCCGGGCGCAAGCGCTGCAGGATGTTCCAATGAGCATCAACGTCGCCACTGGCGAACAGATTGAGCGGTTGAAGATCTTCGACGTCAAAGACGTGCAGCAGCTTGCTCCGGGGCTTGAATTGCGGAACGACAATGGCCGCGCCAATTCAGCAACGCTTCGAGGTGTGACGTTCGATCCCGACCAGGGCACCGGTCCCGCGGTTGACCTCTATTTCAATGAAGTGCCTATCGACGCGCAAACAGCGTTCACCGCAATCTACGATATTGACCAGATCGAAGTGCTGCGCGGCCCTCAGGGCGCGCTGCGTGGCCGTACAGCGCCGTCGGGCGCGATCACCCTGCGCACCCGCCGTCCCAACCTGAATACGATTGAAGGATATATTCAGGGCACGGCGACGGAAGACGCTGGCTACAACGTCCAGGGCGGCGTGTCACTGCCGCTCGTGACCGACAAGGTTGCGATCCGTGCTGCCGTCCTTGTGGATGGCAATCGCCTGAACCAGGTCCGCAACATCACCCGCGGCGACCGTTCACGCAGCCGTACCGAAAGCGCTCGCCTGTCGGTGGCTTTGCAGCCGACCGAGGGCTTCGACATCAACGTGATGTATCAGTACCTTAACGCTGATAACCGCCTTTACACGCAGGTCTTTGGTCCCGGCAACGCAGCCATCGGCAATCCGCCGATCGGGCTGGATGATCGGTTCAGCCTGTCCGAAGGCCGCAGGCGCTACCTCAACAACACGCACCTCGTCACGCTGGACGCCAAATATGACCTGGGTCCGGTTACGCTCGCATTTGTTGGCGGCCATCAGGAAACCAAGCTGACGCAATATAGCGAGAATGATCCTGGCAACGCCATTGCCAACTATGCGCCGACCCAGCTCACGCGGACGCCCTATAATGTTGATACGGCTGAACTCCGCCTGATGTCCAACAATGAAGGCTTCTTCAATTGGACTGCCAGCGTCTTCCACACGCATCAGACCGGCGATGTGACCGTCGAAAATCCGCTCGATTATATCGTCGGCTTCCCTGGTGTCCCTGCTCCGGTCGCAATCGTTCCGGTGACGGGCTTCATCAATGTTCCGGTCAAATCCAAGACCTGGGCGTTCGCTGGCAGCGTGCGGTTGAAGCCGACCGATGAACTGACGTTCGAAGCGGCAGGCCGTTACACGATGTCCAACGGTCAGCAGTTCGCGACGATCACAATTCCGGGTGCGGGCACCTTCCCCATCGTGGATTATAAGTCCAAGGAACGTCCCTTCACCGGCATGGCATCTTTGACCTATGAGGTCAGCCGCGATCTTACCGTCTATGCATCCTATGGCCGGGCGTTCCGCGGATCGACTGCTGGCGTCGGCATCCCGCAGAATGTCAGTGAGGATTTGGCGATCAGCAAGCCGGAACATTCGGACAATTTCGAAGTGGGCTTCAAGTCCGCTTTCCTCGACCGGCGTCTGTCGCTTGACGTGTCGGCCTTCTATCAGAAGTTCGATAACTTCATTTCGCGCTTCACCAGCATTGCGACCGATCAGGGTTCGCAGATCTTCCCTGGCTTCTTCTTTGGCCCGCCTGATGGCGACGTCGATACGACCGCCGACTACAACTATAATGGTAAAGCGACGGTGAAGGGCATCGAAGCAACTTTGGCAGGCCGCCCAACGGACAATTGGGACTTCTCGGTCAGCATGTCCTACATCAAGGGTCGTTATAAGAATGCCCTGCTGCCTTGCACGACGATCGATCCTGCCACTGGCCAGCCAGTCGTCATCCCGAACCCGGCCTTTGGCGGTGTCAACAATGTCAGCTTCTGCAGTCGCAATTCGCGGCTGGCCGATATTCCTGACTTCAGCTTGACGGCAAATACCGAAGTGCGCTTCGGCTCCGGTCCGATGCAACCCTTCGTCCGGGCGCTGTTCACCTACCGCCCGAGCGTCTATTCCGACCGCCAGCAGTTCCGCTATCCTTCGCGTGAACTGGTCAATCTCTTCGTCGGTCTGCGTGGCGAAGAAAGTAAGTGGGAAGTCTCGGCGTTCGTCCGCAACCTCTTGAACCAGAACCGGATCACGAACATCAGCATCAACAACAGCACGTTCGAAGCGAGCAATGATCCGAGCGTCATCTACGACTCGGGCTACCGCACCGTGAACGTAACCAACCCGCGGGAATTTGGTCTTTCCGGGACTTTTAAATTCTGAGCCTCTCCACCTCCCGCCAGCCTTTGGTTGGCGGGATATTTTTTCTGGTGGAGCATCCTTGCCGTACCATGCGAAATGCAACGTACGTGTTTACTTCTCATTCCGTCGGTTATAAGGTGCGGAGAGCGGTCCTCGACTACAGGGCACGGGATCGGCGGTACATTCCGACGGAGAATTATCTTGGCTGATAGGCTCGCAATTACGCGGCGTATGTTCATTGCCTCTACTGCTCTAGCGACGCCGGTAGCCGCGATGGCTAGCGGTGTGGACAGGGCAGTGTATCGCGATCCTAAGGCTCGGATCGAAGATCGCGTCCGCGATCTGCTGAGCCGGATGACCCTGGAGGAGAAGGCCGCACAGATGCGGTCGATGGCGTACACCAAGTCGTTGTTCCTCGACGGAGACAATTTCTCACCAGAAAAGGCGAAGCAGGTTTTCGTCAGCGGCATCGGGCAGATCGGCAACCCGAGCGATACAAACGGTACGGCCAGGTCGGCCAAGGACGCCTATCGCACCGTGGGGGAAACGATTGACTTGGTGAACGCCATCCAGCGGCACCTTGTCGAAAATACCCGTCTCGGCATCCCAGCCCTGTTCCATGAGGAAACCGCTCATGGCCTGAAGGCGCGAGACGCGACTATCTTTCCGATTCCCTTGGGCCTTGGCAGCACCTGGGATCCGGCGCTGGTCCAGCAGGCGTACGAACTGGCGGCGCGAGAGGCCCGCCTGCGGGGCGCTACCGTCGCGCTCAGTCCGGTTCTGGACCTTGCCCGCGATCCGCGCTTCGGCCGGGTCGAGGAATTCTTCAGCGAAGATCCCTATCTGGTCAGCCGGATGGGCATCGCCTCAGTGCGTGGGCAGCAGGGGCAGCGACCCTTGGCGGCGGACAAGGTGTTCGTGACGCTCAAACACTTCATTCACGGCGCACCCGAGAGCGGGCTCAATATCGGTCCAGCTGACATGAGCGAGCGGACGCTGCGCGAGAATTTCCTCGTACCCTTCGCGCAGGTAATCAAAAACGCCGACCCTGCCGTGATCATGCCTTCGTACAACGAGCTTGGGGGCGTTCCCTCCCACGCCAACTACGAGCTTCTGCAACGTACCGGACGCGAGCGGCTTGGCTTTCGCGGGGCGTATTTTAGCGATTATGGCGGGGTCACCAATTTGATCACGCATCATCAAATGGCGGCGAATGACGATGATGCCGCCGTGCTGGCGGTTCATGCAGGCATCGATGCCGAAATGCCGGACGGTCAAGCCTATGCACGGTTGCCCGAGCTGGTGCGCGCTGGCCGGATCCCCGAAGCCAGCATCGACGCCGCGGTATCCCGCATTTTGGCGCTCAAGTTCGAGGCTGGTCTGTTTGAGAATCCCTATCTGAACAAATCCCTCGCCCTGCGTCAGGTCAATGCGCCCGCCAGCAAGGCGATTGCACGCAAGGTCGCGCAGAAGTCTCTGGTGCTGCTGAAAAATGACGGTTTGCTGCCGATTGATCCGGCCAAGCCGCGCAAGATCGCAGTCATCGGACCGAACGCGGTTGAGCCATTGTTTGGCGGCTATTCATCCGTGAACGCGCAGGCGGTGGGGATATTGGCGGGCGTGAAAGCGGCTGCCGGGCGAGCGATCTCCATCGAGCATGCCGAAGGTGTCCAGATCGTCAAACCCGACCCCACGGGTCAGCATCTGCCCGCCCGCGCCGCGCGCTACGCCGATCCGGCGGAGAATGCGACGCGCATAGCCCAGGCTGTGGAGGTCGCGAAACGGTCAGATGTCATCCTGTTGGTCGTCGGCGACGTGCCGGAAATCACCCGCGAGGCGATCCATGCTGGAGCGCCGGGCGATCGTAACAGCCTGAACCTGTTCGGCGATCAGGACGCGCTGGTGGATGCGATGATCGCGACAGGCAAGCCGATTGTTGCCTTGCTGATCAACGGGCGTCCGCTCACGGTTAGTCGCCTGGCCGAAAAGGCCAATGCTCTGGTGGAGGGCTGGTATCTCGGCCAGGAGGGAGGGAACGCCTTTGCCGATATGCTTTTCGGCAAGGTCAATCCGGGTGGCAAACTGCCGATCACCTTTCCCCGGTCGGTTGGCGACCTGCCAGTGTTCTACAACAAGCATTCTTCAGCCAAGATTGGCCAGCGCTATGTAGAAGCCAAGCCGACGCCGCTTTTTCCTTTCGGTTATGGCCTGAGTTACACGACGTTCGAGATGACCGCGCCGCGCCTCGCGAAGGCCACCATTGCGGTCGGCGAAACAGCAATCGTGGAGGTGGACGTCACAAATACGGGACAAAGGCCAGGCGATGAAGTGGTCCAGCTCTATGTCCGCGATGATGTAAGTTCCGTGCCGCGACCGGTACTGGAGTTGCGCGGATTTGAACGGGTGACCTTGAAGCCAGGTGAAAAGCGCACTGTGCAGTTCCGCCTTGATACCGACAGCCTGGCATTCTGGAACATCGACATGAACTATGTCGTGGAACCGGGCACTTTCACGATTCACGCCGGTCCGAACTCGGTCGATCTGAAGTCGGTGAAGCTTACGGTTGCCTGACCAGCGACATTAGCAAAGGTGGCGCGCGCCGACCGCGCACAGGAGTGAAGATGATGTGGGATCGCCGCGAAATAATTGGTGCCGGAGCAGCAGTCTTGGCTTCTTCTGCTCTTACTAAGCCGTCTTTTGGCCAGACCGATACCGAGCATGTGGAGATCGATCTTCGCCACGAGACGGGCGCGCTGGATCATATCTGGTCGCGTTGCGCGGGATCGGATCGGGCCTCCGCCACGATGCGGGAAAGTTGGCGGCATGATCTGGAGCGGTTCAGGGTCGAAACGGGCCTGGAACGCGTGCGGTTTCACGGCATATTCAACGATGATCTTGGCGTCTGGCCCGGAGGGATGAACGGCAAGGATCCAAATTTCCAGAATGTCGATGAAGTCTATGACGGCGTTCTGGCGAGGGGAGTGCAGCCTTTCGTTGAGTTGAGCTTCATGCCCAAGAAGCTCGCCAGCGGGAACACAAAGCTGAATTTCACCTACAACGCCAATATCACTCCGCCAGCGTCGCCGCAGGCATGGGGCGATTTTATCGGCGTTTTCGTGCGCCACCTGATCGATCGCTATGGTCTGGGCACAGTACGCCAGTGGTATTTCGAGGTTTGGAACGAGCCCAACTTGAGCTGGTTCTTCAGCGGTACGCAAGCGGACTATTTCGCTATGTACAAGGCCGCGGCGCGCGCGATCAAGGCGGTAGACCCCAAGTTGCGCGTGGGCGGCCCCTCCACCGCGGCGGCACAATGGATGCCGGAGTTTCTCGGCTTTTGCGCTCAGGAAAATCTGCCCGTCGATTTTGTTTCGACGCATATCTATGCGGGCGATGACCAGAAGGAACTGTTTGGCGAGGCGAATAAAATTCCTCACAAGGATGTGATCCCCGCAGCCATGGCCAAGGTACGGAGCCAGATCGACGCGACGCTATACAAGGGCGCGGAACTGTGGCTATCGGAATGGTCGTCCGACAGTCCCGCGATGATCGCCCATGTCATCAGCAATTGCCTGCCTTACTGCCACGCCATGTCGCAATGGTGCATCAGCAATGTGTTCGAAGAGATCAACTTCCCCAATTTCATCCTGAAGGAAGGCGACGGCGGCTGGGGCATGATCGCCCAGCGCGGCATCCCGCGCCCGTCCTTCAACACCTACAAGCTGCTGCACCGGCTGGGTCAGCGCAGGCTGGCGACCACCGGACCGGCTCTTGCGAGCAAGATCAGGAACGGCGCAGCTGCACTGATATGGAATCTTGCCGAAGTGAAGCAGCCTTCCGGGATACCGGGCATGAGCAACGAGCGGATCGTCACGGGCGAACGCAAGAAGATTAAGGTCAAGCTGAAGGGCGCTTCTCCAGGAAAGAGCGTGCGGGTCAGCTATGTCGATCAGGAGCGGGGTTCGCCTCTCCCGAAGTGGCGAGAATTGGGGTCGCCGCAATATCCCAGAAAGGATCAAATCGATCAGATCCGCCGGGCTGCCGAACTCGCGCCGCCGGAAACGCGGCGCCTGGATAAAGAGGGCGTCTTGACGCTGGACCTGCCGCCTGAAGGCGTCGCATTGGTTGAAATGTTTGAATGAATAGCGGCCTAAATTCGCTTTTGTGGGCGTCTTGTGGTGCAGGCGATAACTTCATAAGTGAGACTGCCTAACGAAGACGGGACATCTGGGTGAAGGAATCGAAGAAGCGCGGTTCGCCGGTTGACGCAAAGCCTAAACCTCAAGCCACGCGGGTTAGGCGCATGGGACGCCCGCCAACCAAGAAAGCGGGCGAGATAGAGGAAGCTATTCTGTCAGCGGCGAAGGAAATGTTCCTGTCGCTCGGCTATGAAGCAACCTCGATGGAAGCGGTGGCGCAGGCGGCCGGTGTTTCCAAACGAACATTGTACATCCGTCATTCGACCAAGGAAGCGTTGATAAAGTCTGTAGTGGAAGATCGCATCCGCACCTGGTCTAACGAAGCAAGTGCCCGCAACAGCGAGGTGCCCGAGACATTTCCCGAAAGCCTGAAGCGGCACGCCCAGACCTTTGTCCACATGCTTGCCAACCCTGAAGTTCGGCAATTTGATCGGCTGATCTTGACGACGGCCCATCGCTTCCCCGAGATCGCTGAATCTTTCTACAACCTCGGCTACAATTACGAGCTCGGCTTCCTCACGAACGAAATCATCATAGGGACGCAGAACGATGCTGTGCCTCCTAAGGAGCCCAAGCGCGTAGCGCTGCAGTTGTTGAGTATGATCCAGGGGTGGCGCAGGACCGAGGAAACGGTGCGCGAGATCAGCACTGAAGAAGCGGCGGAATTCGCGTCTCAGGCGGTGGACGTGCTGTTGCGTGGTAGGGACAGTTGGTAAAGTATTGGCCTGGTTGACACGATTGGCCGGAGCATATGACAGCCGGCCAATCGCGCGAGGCTTACTTGGCCTTCAGTTTGGCGAGGTCGGCGTCGACATCGGCAAGTACCTTGTCCGTGATCTGATCCGGCGAATATTGCTGAATATCCTTCAACGTCATCGAACGAGCCATATCGACCTGATCATTCGTGGTCATGCCGGGAACGTGCTTTTCCAAAACAGCCTTTGCAGCGGGATCGTCAAGCAGGGCGCCGATTTCCGTCGTCGAGCTTGAATAAGCTGCCTGAGCAAAAGCGGGCAGGGGTGCCATCGCGACTACCGCGGCGACCAAGATCAATTTCTTCATTTTTCTCTCTCCATCATGAGTGGCAAACTATTTAGCAGGATGTTGGTTTAATGCAACGAACCTGTTTACTTCTCCCGTGATAAAGCGCTATGCCTTGCCCGTTGCTGAACAACGTTGAGTAGGGGTGAGGTGATGAAGGCGGTCGCGAAGCGGAAGGTGTTCCGGGTCCTTGGCGTGCTCGCCGTGATTTTGATCCTCGTTCTGGTGGGCCTGTCATTGATGTTCATGACCGCCGTAGGGCCGGGTAATTTTGGTCGGTTGGTCCTGGGCATTGGCAGCAGCTACGATAAGACGCCGCCGCAAATCTCCGCTAAGCTTGCCGACCCTGCTATTCTCATTTTTTCCAAGACCAATGGATTTCGCGACGACGCGCAGATAGTTGCGGCGAATCGTGCGCTGGAGGAGATTGCCCGTCAGCGTGGCTGGGGCAGCTATGCGACCGAGAATGCCGCCATATTCAACCCGGACCAGCTTGCCCGTTTCAAGGCTGTGATATGGAACAGCGTGAGCGGCGACGTCCTGACCTCGGAGCAACGTGCCGCCTTCCGCAAATGGATGGAGAAGGGCGGGGGCTTTGTCGGGCTGCACGGTGCGGGCGGCGATCCGCAATATGCCTGGCGCTGGTATGTCGATGACCTGATCGGGGCCCAGTTCATTGGTCATATCATGGACCCGCAATTCCAGATGGCTACGCTCGATGTCGAAGATCGGAACCATCCCGCTACCCGTCATCTGGGCCCGACATGGCGCCGGACGGACGAATGGTATTCCTTTGCGACGAACCCTCGCGACAAGGGCTACCACATTCTCGCGACGATCGATGAGGGAACTTACCGCCCCGAAGAAAAACTGCTACCTTTCACCAAGCCGAAGGACATCCGCATGGGTGCCGATCATCCGATGGTTTGGACGCATTGCGTGAAGGATGGACGCGCATTTTATTCCGCGCTGGGACACGCGGCCTCCACATATCGGGAACCGCAGCATCGTGAAATGATCGCTGGAGCGATCAGCTGGGCCGCCGGGCTTCAAGGGCCGGGTTGCGCCAACGGCAAAGAAATAACCTCATAATCAGCGGTCTGAAGACCCCTCTCTTTTTACTGGAGTTGCCTGAAAATGTTGCGCCAGCCCAATGTCAGCCGCAGATCTGTCCTGATCAGCTCCGCCTGCCTTTTCGCATGGCAGGCCTCGGGAATCCCCGCTGCGATGGCCGCTGCCCGCCGTCCGCTTTCCAGCCGGGTCAAGTCGCTGATCGCTCAGATGACAATCGAAGAAAAGGCGGGGCAGCTGACGCTTATGCCCACGCCTTGGACATCAGCAGCAGCAGCAAAGATCAATCCGGAAGCGGCCTTGCGCAACGTCGAGAATTTAACGGACGACGCGCAGGCCGGGCGGGTCGGCGGCGTGTTCAACGGTTTCGGGGTCGAGGCGCATCGCAAGCTTCAGACCGCAGCGATGAAGGGCCGCCTTGGCATTCCCATGATCTTCGCGGGCGATGTGATCCACGGTTACCGCACGGTTTTCCCGGTGCCGCTCGGGGAAGCGGCAAGCTTTGACCCGGACCTCGCCGAGCGCACCGCCCGTGCGGCTGCCGAAGAAATGGCGGCAACCGGTTTCGACTGGGTCTTTGCGCCGATGGTGGACATAGGCCGGGACGCACGCTGGGGCCGTACGGTCGAAGGGGCGGGCGAGGATGTGCTGCTGTCGAGCGACATGGCTCGTGCGCGGACCCGCGGATTCCAGGGCCGCTCTCTTGCCGACGACGCTTCAGTTGCCGCCTGCATGAAGCATTTTGTGGCTTATGGGGCTGCGGAAAGCGGGCTGGACTATAACACGGCGGACATTTCGGAACGCACGCTGCGCGAAGTCTATCTGCCACCGTTCCAGGCCGCTGTGGATGCAGGTTGCGCCACCGTTATGGCCGCCTTCGAGGATATCGCTGGTCGTCCAATCCATGGCGGCCGTGAGTTCCTGACCGACATATTGCGCGGTGAGATGGGCTTCGATGGGCTGGTCGTCGGCGACTATAATGGCGATGTTGAAATCGCCGCGCGGGGCCTTGCAGCCGACGCAAGGGACGCCGCGCGGATCGCCATCATGGCAGGGCTCGACATGAGCATGGCCAGCGGCATCTACCGCGATCATCTGCCTTCGTTGGTGCAGGCTGGCGAAGTGCCGATGGAGCGGGTGGATGAGGCGGTCGGCCGCGTCCTCGCGCTCAAGGAAAGGCTCGGTCTGTTTGAGGATCCTTTCCGCCGCATGGACCTGAAGCGGCAAAAGGCGCGCATGCGCACCAAGCCGGCGCTCTCGCTCGCACGCGAGGCGGCCCAACGTTCTATCGTCATGCTGAAGAATGACGGCGACCTTTTGCCTTTGCCGCGCGAGGGCAAGCGGATCGCCATCATCGGCCCCTTTGCGGAGGGACCCAGCAATCTGCACGGGCCTTGGACGCTCTTTGCTGACAATAAGGAAGCGGTCGATCTTGCCAGTGCCGTGCGAGCGGCGGTCAGTGACGCTTCGCTGATCAGCGTGGTGAAAGGTAGCGAGATTACAGCGCCGATCGAGGGCGGCATCGATGCAGCCGTGGCAGCCGCGCGATCAGCGGATATCGTTATCCTTGCCGTGGGCGAACGCGAAGCGATGTCGGGCGAGGCGGCCTCGCGCGACTTGATCGTGGTTCCCGCCCCGCAGCAGGCCCTGGCAGAGGCGGTAGCCGCTGTCGGAAAGCCGATGATCGTCGCCTTGCGAAACGGCCGCGCACTCGCGCTGGAAGGCGCGATCCTTAATGCACCGGCGATCCTCGTCACCTGGTTCCTGGGTTCGGAAATGGGCAATGCCGTGGCCGATATCCTGTTCGGCGCCACAGGTCCGTCGGGGCGCCTTCCAGTGAGCTTCCCGATTTCAGCAGGGCAGGTGCCTTATTATTACGCGCATCGCCGGCCCGGGCGTCCGGCCAACGCGCGATATATCACATCTAGATATGACGCTCGTTTCCCTTTCGGCCATGGCCTGACCTACGGGGAAATTAGCTATGCCGATCTTGTCACGTCCTCCAAGCAGATCCCGAAAGACGGCAGCTTGCGCGTGACCGTGACGATCAAGAATGAGGGGAAATACGCTGCGAGGGAATTGGTGCAGCTATATGTCCAGGACGTCGTTGCAAGCGTCACCCAGCCTGTCCGGGAGCTGAAGGCATATAAGCATGTCGATCTGCCGCCAAAACGATCGCAGCAGGTCACATTTGACCTGGCTGCGGCTGATCTCGCCTTCCTTGGTGTGGATCTGAAGCCCGTCGTCGAGACCGGAAAGTTCAAGCTGTGGGTCGCGCCTTCCGCCGAAGCTGCCGGCCTTGCCGAAGAATTCGAGGTCTCATGATCTCGCAATGGTAACACGCTATTAGCGTGCGAACTGCTGGTAGTCAGCTGACGAGCCGCGATTCGGTAACCAGGCGTTCGCGGATGACCCCATTGAAGGATCAACTTCTTCCGATTCCTGTTTAATTGAGCATGTTGACGAAGTGTCCGTCGATCGAATCCGATTTCCACATTTTCGCCGAGCGGCCCCTTGCGAGCAGGTCGGTCTCGACGAACACCCGGCACCCGAAGCGGCCGTAGCAATGTCGCGTAGCATCGTGAAACACGGGCGATGCATTCATATCTCGGCATCTGCGGTGAAGTAGGAAAACGGGAACTGAATGTGTTCGCCAAGACGTGTTCAATCAACATAGCATGACCTCGATCTCGCGCGATAAGCTGTCGCTTTCGGCCCAAGATCGATCGGATCTGGCAGACGACGTCCGCTCCCCTCAACAGCACTCGCGTATCGCGTGATAATACGTTGCCACACACGGCTCGAGGCCTGTTCAAGCGTAGCTGCGGGTATCCGGTTGAGCTTTTGCTACCGAGCCGTCTTAGAATATTTAATCGTTCTTCAGATGGGCAGTGGTCCGAGCCTCAAGGCTTGGGCGATGCACGATGATCGCAATCTGCAATTCGTGAATGCAATCCGGTACTATCCTCGATGGTTGCGGCATGATGCTGCCCTTCTTGGTCAGCGCAACCCGCGCCGCCTTCTGCTTGAACGCTTCACTCTCGACGGTCTCTTTGAACGAGGCTGAAGCTCTCAAGTGACCGGCACAAAACGGTTTAAAGTCCAGGCCATTTTACTCTTGCAGAACAGAGCCATTCACAGAACAAGGTCCGACGTGAAAAAATCTGCGTATGAAACTCGTACAAGCGCCCTCGCGGCGGCAATTTGATGATCATTGTTACCGCAGCCAACTGCGCAGGCGAGGCTGCCCTACGTTGCCTGATCGTCCGTGCGATATTCGCTCGCTATGACGCTATCGTAATCAGAAATTTCGTAAATTGCGAAGAAATCAGGGGCATTAAGCATCTCCCCGTTAGCAAACCTGGCGGCATTTGGGCTCGTGCATAGCCAAGCAATCGTGTTCGCGGTCTCCTCCGGGCGGCGCGGCGGGTGACCACCGCCGATGGCCCGAACCGCGTCATCTCCCCAGCGAGCTTGCATACTGTCAGTGAGTGTGAACTGCGGTTCCACAAGAAAGGCAAGAATCCCCTCACTCGCATACTCAAGGTTGATGAATGCCGGAACTCGATTCAGTGCCGCCTTTGCGGCGCTGTAAAGCAATCCCTCGCCGGGCGTCGGCTCGGCCACGGCCGCGCCACTGGAGACAAAAACCACACGACCCCCGCCGGGCGGCATTAAGGTGATCGCTTTGCGACTTATATAAATCTGATTTATAAGGCTACCGGCAAAGTTATCCTCGGCT
>NZ_OBMU01000002.1:264231-471669 GCF_900218065.1 Novosphingobium sp. Chol11
AAATTCAATCGGCAAGTTCCACCTGATAAGCTGACAAGTCTGTATTCGCATTGGCGCGCTGTTCGCTCGGACATTCCGGTTCCGGCATGCCCTTTGACAGGTTCAGCACGGATCAGCCTTCAGCGGGAAACTGATCGCGGCGACAATGCCGCATAGCCATGCTTTGTCGAAGTACGTCCCCGCAGAGATCAGGGTTTGATGAGCACCTTGCACTGGTCTGTTGGCTTTCGCAGCGCTTCGAATGCGGCAGGAAGCTCGTCCAGGCTGACGGTCGACGTGTGCAACGGCCGGGGTTCGACGGCTCCCCGGGCGAGCGCGTCGATGACGGAGGCGAAGTCGCTTTCCGTATAAGCCTGGCTGAACCGGATCGTCACTTCCTTGCCCATGGCAACGATCGGCGCAAAGCTGTCCTCCTGGAAGACGACGCCCGCGACGACGACACAGCCGCGTACCGCCACCAGGTCCACCGCTTGCCGTATCATGCCCGGCAATCCGACGCATTCGAAGACGACAGCGGGACGCGCCTCGCCAGTAGTCTTGCGAAACGCTTCCAGCACATCCTCTTGAGCAGGATCGATGACGGCGGTCGCGCCTACTTCCAGAACACGATTCCGGCGGACGTCCGACATCTCGCTGACCACGACGTGGCGCGCGCCGGCATGGCGCGCGAAAAGCGTCACAGCCGCGCCGATGGGGCCGCCACCGAGCACCAGAACCGATGCGCCGCGTGGCAGTTCGGCCATTCCGACAATGTGGTGACCGACCGCCAGCGGCTCGACCATGGCGCCTTCCGCGAAGCTCACGCCGTCGGGCAGCCGCTGCAACATCGAGCCGCGTGCCGCGACATATTGTGCATAGGAGCCTTGAGCAGTGAGAAAGCAGCCCGTAAACAGATTCTGGCTGCACAGTGCAGGAAGACCCTGGTCGCATGTGTCGCAGCTGTTGCAAGCGTTGAGCGGCAGCGCTGTCACGCGATCCCCAGGACGCCAGCCTTTAACTGCTGATCCGACGGCAGAAATCGTGCCAGCAAATTCATGGCCCAGAATGAGCCCAGCAGGCGTATGCGCGCCTTCGGTCATGTGGAGGTCTGATCCGCAGATACCGGCATTTTCCACCGTCAGAATGACCTGATCGGGCGCGGGGGTGGGATCGTCCACCGTCTGGATCGATAATGGCTTGCCCACACCTTCGAAAACAGCAGCTCGCACGATGATCCTCTCCTGCCACCGGTTCATGTCCGGAGGCTTGTTGGCCGACTATAGGTAAGCGCCGGCATTATGGAGCATGTAACGGCCCGTTACGCCATATGCAACGCAACGCAGGATAAGCCGTCGCGATCAGCGTGCCGTCGGCTGGTCAAAGCTCGCAAATAGCTTGAGCAGGAAACCCAGATTCTGCGGAATCTGCCGGGTCGATAGTTGGACTTTTGACATGGACGGAAATCCCGTTCCAGCCAATCACTGCCTGCACCAAGTAAAACTTCGGCAGTTTGCATCAGACATCCCTTTGTTCCGTCAGGCCGTTCCGAAGGATACCTAGGGAAAGGATCTCCGCCGAGGATTGCAGGAAACCCCGGCTGGCAATGGCGTCCGGCACGCGGCCGTCCGCATAAGCATCGCTTATTTCCCCGATAACATTGCGGACGTGCATGCGTGCCGCCACGAACAGTCTCCTATCATCGGGCGTTTCCGGAAACTGCGCCTCCAAATAGTGGACCAGCGGCATAACCTGGTCGCGGACAACCTCTTCCCGCATCATCCTCTCCAGGTCCGGTACGCGTTCTTTCTCTTTCTGCATCAGCCGCAGAAAAGCTGCTGTACGCGGGGCTGAATAATGGTCGAACAAGGCTTCGCCATATCGGACGAGCGCTGGGACTAGCGGCATGTCGGGCGGCAGGCTCAGCGCGGCCTTGGTGCCCTCTGACGATAGCCACTCCAATACCGCCAGGAACAAGGATATCTTGTCGGGGTAGCTGGCGTAGAGCGTCCTTTTTGAAACGTTGGCTGCGCTGGCGATCGTGTCCATCGTCACCGCCAGGCCATTCTCGATGAACAGCCCCATGGCCGTTTCAAGCAGCTTGTGGTGACGGTGTTCCAGATCCTGCCGTCTGGGCCGACCACGGAGTGACGGATCATTCCTTATCGATGACGCACGAGCCATGGGCAGGTCCTCGCAGAAACCGTCCAAACTGCAAGCCTGTTTACATGAAAACGAAATCGTACCATTATCGAAAGGTAGGAGAGGAACGACAGATATGCGAATCATCGACGTCGACAGCCATTTCAACGAGCCAGCGGACTGGTTCGTACAAGCCAATCCCAGCCTCGCTGCCAAGCTGCCTAAGATGACGGTAGCCGAACAACTGCTCGACATCGTAGTCGGAGATCTTTTCTCCTCCGTGCCGCCAGCCTTGCGTCCTGACCCGTTGAAATTGATCCCGCCCTATGTGCTCGACGCTTATGAGAAATCACTGGCTGGCGGTGAGCCGCCGCAAATCGCGGTGGATGCGGGTGCCTTCGCCCCAGAGGCGTGGCAGCCCGCGCCGCGTATTGCATGGATGGACAAGCGCGGCATCGAAAAGCAGATCTTGTTGCCGTCCAACGGATATCATCCTTATCGGCACGCCATGCGCAATGATCCATCCTTGGCTCTTCCGGCGCTGGATACGTACAATCGTTGGGCATTGGAGCAGATGCACGGTTACACCGACCGCCTGATCCCGGCCGTGGTAGTTGATCTGATCGACGTGGAATGGTCGATTGCGCAGGTTATCTCGGGCCGTGAAAGAGGATCGCGCGCCGTATTCGTCAAAGCCGATCCCCATGGTGGAAAAGCGCTCAATCACCCAGACTTCGAACCTTTCTGGGCTACATGTGAGGATCTTGGCGTGGCGATCCTTTTCCATGTTGGCGGCGGCCGCTCGGCCATGCATCCCGGCTGGGCAAATAATGGTGGGGACCTGAGCTCTTTCTACAGGCTCGCCAATTTGTCCCGCCGTCTTGTGCCGCAACTGGCGGTCGCGGCGATGATCTTTGGCGGTGTGCTGGACCGTTATCCCAATCTTGCTGTCATTGTATCGGAACTTGGGATCGACTGGTTACCCGACTTCCTGGAAACAATAGATAGGGAAGCCGATAACAGCCGCCCGCGAATGCTCAGCTTCGCACCTTACAGCCTGCCGCTCAAACCCAGTGAATATGTCCAGCGACAGGTACGCGTGTCGGTTGTGCACCAGCAGGACGTGTTACGCCCGACGATTGATCGCGTCCCTGAGGGGATTATCGTCTTTTCATCCGACTTTCCTCATGTCGAAGGACATCAGGAGGCAGTGGCGCTGTATGACGCACAGATGGAAGGGATGAGCCAATCGGCACGGGAGAGCTTCTTTGGAAGATCTGCTGCGGAACTGTTGAAATTATAGCCGCATCCCAGAACGCGTTCCGCTATCTGGTCCGCGTGTCCTAGCGAGGGAAACTTCCGCGAATCAATTCCCTGCTTCGCTCAAAGTGATGGCATGTCTGATGTCGGATATTCTTCGAAAGGCCGTTGAGAATCTCCGTCGCGAAGCGCCAAGGCTTGGCGGGCGACCGTGACGCCGTGTAACAGGATATATAACCCATATTCCCAATTGGTTTCCGTCACCTCACGGCCGAAGACATCGATAAACTGCCGCAGCAACACTGCCTCGTCAGGCGAACGGCTCAAAACAGATTTCTTTATAATGTTAGAACGTGAACGTCCTTCCCTGAGAAGCGTCTGGTCCCGTTTCGATGCAGCGGCCGCGCCAATGACAAGGTGAGCAACGATCCGGCGAAGCTGGAGCGCTTCCTCTCCGGTAAATCCGCGTTTGGTCATCGCCTGCAGCCATGACTCGCCGGAGTCGACTTCCAGGGTCGGCGATTGGACGCCATTGATCCAGGTTTCGAGCAGCTCCCCATCCATCGTGAGCACTTCGTACAAGGCCCGGGCGTCTTCGAGGATCCAACTGCACCAGTGCTGGCCATTATCTTCCGGGTTATGAAGCCGGCGGGACGCCCTGGCGGAGGCGATCCGGACCAATTCGTCGCGGTCCTTAACGTATCCATATAATACAGCCTTCGCGACACCCAGCTTTTCCGCAACGGCGGCCATCGTCAATTGGTGCAATCCGACGGCTAAGGCGGCGTCGATCACCTGGCCAAGTTCCAGTTTACGAGGGCGCCCCCTTGGCAATGCCTTCGCCGCCTCTTTGGCCTTCAAGCCAGTATCCTTGGTCATAATCCGGGTGTTTCGCGCCATATGGTTGCTTATCTTCCGATAGCATAGTTGGGTCTGCCGCCAACGCATCATCATTACCGATATTTATCGACCATGTGGTCGAAAAAGGTTGCGTCCCGAATAACCGGGATATATTCACCGTCCAAGCTACGCGAACCCTCCTTCAAGAAATCGCGAGCTGGGAGAGGTTGGCGATGGCGGACCCGGAAATATGTGAAGCAGATCGGCTAAGTTCGACGCCAGTATGCGCGTCCGGCTTCTTCCAAGCCGTGCTAATCTTCTGCTGCACAGATACTGAAAAGCTGCGTTCCCTGCTGCTCCTGACCCTATTCTGGATCAATGGGTCAACGCCGTCTGCGCCGATTGCGATGGCTGATTAAAACCATGCCGATCTCTTAGATACGTTGGTTGCCGGAGAGATTGCGTAGCCGTCACCTCTCTAATCGACATACCGCAGCATCAACGATGCGCAGCGTAAACATGATGTTTAAGGAACGATCCATATGACGGAATCACGTAAAGCAAGCTTTGGATTCACAAAGCTGATTGTCGACGACGAAGAAGCTCAAGCCGAATATTATCATCAGGTATACGGCCTCAATAAGCTTCATCGCGTCCAGAATGACGATAGTGGCGCGGGTGGATCGATACGCGAAGTCATCATGGGTCCAGGAGACACCATGTCGTCGGAGTCTTTGGTTATGTTCAAGATTATCGATCGTCCGGCCCCTCGCGACCAGGAAGTTATTTTGGGCTTTATTACCGATGACCTGGATGCGCTTGCCTCGCGGGTTTTGGCGCATGGCGGCAAGCATAACGGCCCCATCAAATCAATGCCGCAACATGGCGTGCGCGTACTCTTCACCACCGATCCAGAAGGGCGGCTGAGTGAAAATGTCGAACTGCTGGCAAAGTGAACATGTCAAACGTCCAACGCTGAGGAGCCTGCCATGAATGCACCTTTCGTCATTCGTCCCGTTGCAGAGCCGCGCATCGTGGATGGCGTCTATACGGAGGATCAGCATGCCCGGATGATGGATGTTATCCGCCGTGAAGGGCCGTGGAAGCTCGTGCTCGCACAGCATTTCAAGTCGGTCGAGGAACTGATCGCCACTGGCTCTGGATCAATGCCGGAGGGTGTGACGCCTACCTTGGACATGTTCGTCTCGCCACATTTTCGCGGCTATTTTGCCCAGCACGGCGTGTGCCAGTTCGAGGAACTTGAGGACATATTCTATAACAGCGGCAATATGGCGCGCGTGCGTTCCTACTGGGATGCGAAATATGCGGCGCCGGAGTCCATGAACTTCATTATCCAGGGCGCCGCGCATATGTCCGATCCGGCTCACCTAGATGCGACCGAGTTTCGCGGCATCACCCATCGCAACACGCCCATTTGGCTTATGAACACCATGACGAAATCTGGCTTGTTTCAGAAGTGGCTGGTGAAGAAAGCGCAGATCGTGTCCTGGTTCTACCGGGGCACCATTGGCGGCGGCTTCACTTACTGGCCCGACGGCCCGCAGGCGGCGCCCAAGCGAATTGCAGCGCCTATGTGGAACAGGGGCGTCGTCGTACCGAATGAAATGATGTTCCATCGCGGCGAAGCATGCGGCCCGCTGCACCGGCGCAAGCCTGAGGGGCTCGCATTCGAGTCCGTGATTTCAGCCGACCCAGAGGTCGCCGATGGTTGGCGGATCAAGACGGGTGAGCGCGTGATCGATCGCATTTCCGCCGACGAGGTGCGGTTGATGGTTCACTGGGGCGCTAATGTCTATGCCGACATGGACGAGATGAAGATGATCCTTGAACATAAGGATGATCTTACACATGAGCAGGTGCTGGACATGTTCTGCGCGGATCTGCGCGAACGGGGCGTGAGCTTCGGGATGCCGTCCGACTTCCTGCACGATCGTGACTTCATCCGTGTGCTTACCGCGACCTACGACATGGGACGCCCGAGCATCTATCCGCGCGAAGCGCCTGGTCCTCATGAGGAGCAGATCGCCGCGTAAACTTGCGGCTACAAAGGCTCACAGTGCTCATGATCGATATGAATATTTTCGGATGTCCGGAAAAATCAATCTTTCAATGAACCGCAAATCAATACTCTGCTCTTTCATAAAGTGCGGCCTCATAGGGGCCGACATACAATAATAATATCAAAAAATCAGATTAATTTTAGGGAGAGTGTATGAGAAGGGTAAAGAACAACTTCGATGTCTCGTTATTGGCAGGCGCGGCATTTCTAGGTGCAATCGTGCCTGCTCAGGCACAGACGGGAGCGTCGGATGCGGCCGCGCAAACGACGCAGATCAGCGACATCATCGTCACGGCGCAACGTCGCGAAGAGCGCGCGCAGGACGTGCCGATCGTCATCAGCGCCTTCTCGCCAGAACGAATCCGCGAACTGAATATCACCGAGCCGCAAAAGCTCTATGGCAACGTTCCTTCGTTGGTCGTCGGCACCCAGGGGCAGGCGAGCCGAGACGTGCAGAGCTTCTCCATCCGCGGGCAATCAACAGGCTTTCTCGCGCTACCGTCAGTTGCGACCTACTTTAACGAAGTACCACTCATCGCTTCGATCAGTCTCAGCCTTCAAGGAGGCCCAGGCCAGTTCGTCGACCTTGAGAATGTTCAGGTTCTTTCTGGCCCTCAGGGCACTTTGTTTGGCCGGAACACGACTGGCGGCGCGGTTCTGCTATCCGCGCACAAGCCGTCCACCGACCGGGTGGAAGGCTATGTGCAGGGATCATATGGCAATTATGACCTCGTGAACATCGAGGGCGCGCTCAACGTCCCGCTGATCGAGGACAAGCTCGCCGTCCGCGTCGCTGGCGCCTATTATGACCGCACCGGCTATACCCAGGACATCGTCTGGGACAAGGATCGCGATAACCAGCATTGGTATACCGGCCGGGTCAGCATCCTTGCAAAGCCGACAGAGCAACTGACCAATAATCTGATGATCTATGGTTCGAGATCGCGGAACAACGGCGCTGGCTATATCAATCGTGGTTTTCGGATCGGATCTTTGGTTACAGGAAACTGCGCAACGCCGGCCTGTGCGGCGATCTATAACCGACAGACGGAGATCTCTCAGCAGATCGGTCCACGCAAGACCCGCAATGATGCTGACAGCTACAGCAATATTGACGCCTGGGGCGTGATCAACACGACAGATGTGGAACTGAGTGAGGAACTCACACTCCGGAACATCATAAGCTATCAGAAGCTTAAATCTGATTACGGCAATGACAATGATGGTACGCCGTTGCAGGCATATCAAATCTCGCAGAGTGCGAACTTCCCGGACTTCCCCGTCGCTGGGCTGACTGATGAATTCGGTATACCCGTCAATGGATATAACAATGCGGTGAATCTTACGGGGCCGCGCGACCATCTGAAACAGTTTACCGAAGAACTGCAGTTGCAGGGGAGAGCGCTCGATAACCATCTCACCTATGCGATCGGCGGCTTTTATATAGACACGAAGCCAGCGTCGGTGTGGCAGAGCGCAGCTGTCCAGTTCTGCTCACCGGATAATACCGGCAACCCGGTCACTTGTGCGGGCACTCGTTCCCTGAGCGGGGTTACCAACAAGTCGCGGGCCTTGTACGCCCAGGGAACGTTAGATTTCGGGGCATTTTCTGCTTCGCTCGAAAATCTGCGATTGACTGCAGGTTATCGTTATACCTGGGATACGGTGAAGGGGTTCAATACCTCATGGTCACCCCGCGCCGACGGCACCGTGATTTGTTCGGTGTTGGGTCCGATCCCGCGCCCCAGCCCCGCGGATTGCCGCTTTGACGCGACTCTGAAGACAAAGGCTCCAACCTGGACCATTGGCCTGGATTACAAGCCAATCGATGGCTTAATGGTCTATGGCAAGGTGACGCGCGGGTACAAGGCAGGCGGATTCAATTCGGTGGCAGTAAACTCCGAATTCCGGACATTCGATCCTGAAAAGCTCACCAGCTATGAAGCCGGTTTCAAGTCCGACTGGAGCATTGGCTCGGTGCCGGGTCGTCTGAACGTCACCTATTTCTATTCCGACTATAAGAATATCCAACGCCCGGGTTCGGACTTCAACCGGACCACCTTTGCAGGCGGCGCCAAGATCTTGTCGGCGACTGCCACGATCCAAGGCGTTGAGGCAGAAGCATCAATCCGCCCGTTTGAGGGACTGGAGATTGGAGGCACGTTCAGCCACACCGACGCCGACTACAAAAAATATCAGTTCACCTCGCTCGGTGCGGATCGCACCTGCCTGCCAGGCGGCGGCTTTGCAGTCGTTCCCTTCGGCGGCACCGTCGATGCGAGCTGTATACCGTTCCAGTTCGTGACGCCTTACATCTACAATATCCGTGCCACGGCGAAGCTGCCGATGGGCGAGGACATGGGTGAATTGTCCTACCTCATCAGCTATTCCCACTTTTCCAAGCAGCATACGTCGCCCACTGGTGACCCGTCTTTTGAGCCTGGATCGACGCTGGAGCCGTATGGTCTGTTGAACATGTCACTCGATTGGCGGAATATCCGCCAGACGGGCCTGGACGCGAGCCTGTTCGTTACCAATGCGACGAACAAATTATATCGCGTTGCAAATGCTAACAGCTATAATGGTCTTGGCATCTTCGCGTCGCTTTACGGCGAACCGCGTATGTATGGAATTAGGCTGCGTTACAGCTTCGGCAACAACTAAATAGAATTTGAAAAATCGACGGACGCTCACACAGTGAGCGTCCGTTTCTTGCGTAACTGTTTTGGCAGTCCTGTATCTCAGGGACCAGTGAAGGCTGTAATTCCTCCATCAACGACCAATTCTGTGCCAGTGATGTAGTTCGCCTCGTCAGAGGCCAGAAACAGGGCGGCATGCGCTACATCCCAAGCGTCACCCATCCGCGCCATGGGGACTTGCGCGTTACGGCGAGCGACCATTCCTTCATAGTCGCCTGCATTATATTTGTCCGCCAGCCGCTGAACGATCGGCGTCATCATCAGTCCGGGAACGACGCAGTTCATTCGCACACCCTTGGCGGCATAGGAAACTGCGGTAACCTTGGTGAAGTGGATCAAGCCCGCTTTGGCAGCGGCATAGGCAACCTGGTCTTTGCCGACCCAGCGTTGTCCAGCGATAGAGGAGATGTTGACGATGGCGCCCGCACCCTGGCTTGCCATCACCGGCAGCGCGGCCTTGCTGGTCAAGAAAGCGCTCGTCAGATTGAGGTCGAGTTGGCGGCGCCAGACGGCTTCGTCCATCGTCTCGGGATTGCCAGGCTCCGAGCGTCCAACGTTGTTGATCAGCACGTCAAGGCGGCCAAAGCGGCCGACGCAGTCGTCAACGAGCGCCTGCACCTGCTCTCCGTTTGTCACGTCGCAGCTTGCCACGTGCATGACATGGCCTTCGCTTTTGACGATCTCGCAAGTCTCGGCGGCTGCATCCAGATCAAGATCGACGCCCAGCACCGTTGCGCCCTGACGCGCGAGCAGAACGGCTATCGCCTTTCCATTGCCCCAACCGGGAGCAAAGGAGCCGCAACCCGTGACGATGGCGATTTTATTATCCAGCCTTAGCATCCAACCCCTTCCTTTCCACTTGCGGAAGGGGGATGGCAGCGCCATGGCCCAATGACAACTTAATTGCGGAGAGTGCAATGTCCCAGCCACCGCGCGTCATGCTCATCAGCGCTCTTGCCCAATCACCGGGGCCTGCGATGGACGCAATTCGCGAAGAATGGCCGGAAGCCAGCGCCCACAATCTGATCGATGACTCGCTCGCGGCTGACTATGCGGCGCTCGGCGAGATCACGGACGATATCTACGAAAGATTTTTGACGCTCGGCCGCTATGCGGCCGCGAGCAGTGATGGGCGTGCGCCGACCCAAGGCATATTGTTCACCTGTTCAGCCTTTCGTCCTGCAATCGAAAAGGTGAAGGCGGATCTCGACATCCCAGTCATTACACCCAATGAAGGCGCTTTCGACGAAGCCCTGAGGCTTTGCCGCGACAAGCCGGAGGGCGGCCGCATTGGTTTGCTGCTCACATTTCAGGGATCCGTGGCGCCGCTGGTGGCCGAGATCAACGCCATGGCTGATGCGATGGGTCAGGCGCATCCGACTGTCGTACCGGCGCTCGCGGCCGGAGCGCTGGAGGCTCTCCAAGCAGGCGACGGCGATCGGCATGACGCCTTGAGCGCCGCCGCAGCCGCTACATTGCCGCCAGTCGATGTGATCGTCGTCGGGCAATTTTCCATGGCGCGCGCAGTCCCTCTCGTAAGAACACTGCGATCTGAACCAATATTGACGACGCCGCACATGGCGGTGCGCAAGATACGGCGCTTGATCGAGGAGGCAGAGCGGCTCACGGGACCCGAACCCTCTAATTGAATGGCTGAGAAGCGCCGTTACCAAGCTCGCGTCAAGAACGTTCAGGTAGGTTGGTCCAAATCCTCGTTCATTCCGGGTTCCGCATCATCCTTGCGCATGCCCGAAGTCGGATGTCTGGTGAGATTGGCGATCCCGCCCGCCACGCCTGATCGCCGCCTGGACGCGGGCGACCAGCTCGCTGCGACGATATGGTTTGCCAAGCACGTCTAGCGCTTCCGGCTGCGGTCCCTGAAGAGCCATCTCGTCATTATAGCCGGTCGTAAGCAGTACTGGGACTTCAGGCGCGCGCGCCCTGACCTCCTGCGCTAGGGCGAGGCCATTGTGGGTTCCCGGCATCACCACGTCGGAGAAGACGAGGGCGACGCCGCCATTTGCCGTCAGTTCCTCGAAGGCAGCCAGTCCCTGGTCATAATCATGGGCGACCCGGACATGATAGCCCGCCTCCCGCAGAGTCGCTTCGGCAATATCTGCGATCATCAGCTCGTCCTCAACGACGAGGATTGTCTTGCTGCTCTGCCGATCGACCTCATCAGGCCGGAAGCCTCCGGTGTCGGGTTCCAAAGCCATCTGCCGATCATCATCGACAGGGATGGGGAAGAAGAAGCGGACCGATGTGCCCTGTCCCTCGACGCTATCGATCTTCAGCGCCCCCCGCGACTGCTGCGCAAAGCCGTGCGCGGTGGCGAGGCCCAACCCTGTACCTGCTCCCTTCGGCTTGGTCGTGAAAAAGGGTTCGATCGCGCGTTGCAGCGTGTCTTGGGACATGCCGGTGCCGTCATCATCCACCCGCATCACGACATATTGGCCATGATCGAGGCCAGGCACGGGATGTTCTGCGTCCACCGTTTCCGTGCCGGTGGAAACCGTAATCACGCCGCCGGTGGCCACCGCGTCGCGCGCGTTGACGATGACGTTGATGAGGGCCATTTCCAGATGATTGGGATCGGCCTCGATCTCAGGCAGCCGCCGCCGCAGGTTCAGTTGCAGGTCGGCACGCGACCCCACCGTTGAATCCAGCAGTTCAGCAATGGAACTGATAAGGCCGGTCAGTTCGATCCGCCTTGGTTCGAGGCGGCTGCGACGGGCAAAGGACAGGAGCTGGGCGGTCAGCTTCGTCCCCCGGTCGGCCGCCTGCGTAGCAGCGGCATGATAGCGCCTGAACGTCCGATCATCGTCCCGCCGCGCGGCCATCATGTCGAGGCTGCCGCCGAGGACCTGAAGCAGATTGTTGAAGTCATGGGCAACCCCAGCCGTCAGCTGTCCGATGGATTCCATCTTCTGCGATTGGAAGCGGGTGGCCTCGGCCTCCCTGCGCGCGGTGACGTCGAGCTGACTGGCGAAGAAGTAGAGAAGCTCGCCATGCTCGTCATAGACCGGCCCGATGAAAACCCCGTTCCAAAAGGGGGAGCCGTCGCGCCGATAATTCAATATCTCGATGCTGATGGCGTGACGTGCCGCGACGGCCTCACGCAATTGCCGCACTACTTCACGGTCGGTCTGAGCGCCCTGCAGGAACCGGCAGTTGCGGCCGACCACCTCATCGAGGTCATAGCCGGTGAGATCGAGAAAGGCATTGTTTGCAAAAACGATCGGATTGTCGTCCTGCGCCGGATCGGTCAGGATCATTGGCATGCGCGTCATCTCGATCGCGGCGAAGAAGACGCTGCCACGTTCGTCGAGCGATGGGTTGGTGATGACGCTTTGCTTCCAGTGATGCTGCCCGCTTTGGCTGCCCAATATATTGTCGTGCGGCGTATCCATTTCGCCGCGCGATGGAATGCCGGTGGCTGCCTTGTCTTCCTCCATCAGTCGATCTCGCTCGCCATATCTGCACGTACCGGTGCTAAAGAGTGGCTGAGGTTCTTCGCTGGATCAACCGGTGCGGAAAAGATGACGCGCAAACCCGGCCGGTTGTCATCATCCTCGATCGTCCCTGACAGCCGTTTGACCATGGCATTCAACCTACGCAATCCAAATCCCTGCCTGTTGCCCACGTCCTTTTCCCTTGTCAGCGACAATAAGCCGAAATCGGGCGCGGTGCTGCTCCAGAACAACCAAAATGGGTCCTGGTGCCCCGCCATATGCATATTTCTGCGCGTTGATGACGAGTTCACCAGTATGAGTACCACGTTGACGGCATCGTTCAGTTAACACTTGAGCGGTCGATAGGACCTAAAATGAAAAAGGGGCCAGCAGATATCCTGCTGGCCCCGATCTCCGATAAAAGTTCCGTCGAAATTAGAAGCGGAACATTCCGGTCAAACCGAACTCACGCGGATTGGTGACGTTCGCGGTACGATAGCCGGATTCATACGGCAAACCGGGCACCGGCGAGCCGGGGATGCCGGTGTTGAACTGCGTGGTCCCCAGGCTGATATTGGTGATCCGCTTCTGATTCAGCACATTCTTAGCGAAAGCGGTGAGTTCAAAGCGATCGTCTTCAGTCCGGAAGCCCGCGAAGATGTTCAGCAGGGTGCGCGAACGATAGTCGTAATCGACCTGGTCAGCGTAGAAGCCAGGACGATAGTTGACCAAGGCCCGTACAAACGGGGTGACCTGACCCATCGGAAAACGGATTTCCGTATTGGCCGTCAGGTTGAAGTCCGGCGTCTGCGACAACCGTCCATTGGTCTCGCAATAGCTGACATTGCCGGGGCCCGTGACAGCGGGAGAAGTTGCATCCTGGTTCGGCGAACCAGTACCGGCATAGTCATTGCAGGGCACGACAGCATTATCGTAGCGTGCACGGACATAGGAAGCGCTTACACCCAGGTCCCAGTTATCGTTGACGCGGCCATCGATCGACGCTTCCACGCCCTTGATCTTTGCATCGCCATTATAGTTGAAATCGAAGCCACCCGTCGGCGGGCTGGCTGCAGCCGACTCATAATAGATGCCGGTGAAGCGGTTCAGGTAATTTTCCAGGGTCTGGTAGAAAGCCGCTACAGTGAAGTTCACACGGTTGTCCAGCAGCTTGCCCTTCAGGCCAACTTCAAAGGAGTCGGTTTTTTCGGGCTGCGTACGGATCAGGTCCCGGCTCACACCCAGCGGAACCGCCACGCCCGTGCTACCGGCGCGGTAGGAATGCCCATAAGCGAAATAGGCATTGAGCCGCGAGTTAAACTCGTAGGATACCGTCACACCGCCGGTCAGCGGCTTGTTGGTGAACCGCTGCAGGTCGGCCGGGACGCCTTGCTGCGGCGGAAGCACGAATGCGGGCGCACCGATCGCCGGATTGCCAGGCGACGACACGAAGATGTCGGTCGTCTGGACATTCTTGAGGATCGAATAACGCAGGCCGCCTTCGATCGAGAAGCCGTTCGAACGATACCGCAGATTGCCGTTAAATGACCAGGTCTGCGTATCCACGGGGGTGAGTACCAGGGTATCGATCGGCACATAGGCGCCAAATGCGATCGGGAGAGGAGCGAAGAACTGATCTGCGCGCTGATTGGTGACAACGGTGCCAGTCTGCTTCGTGTAGAATGCGCCTACGCCCCAACCGAAGCCTTCCTTGTTGTTGGAGGCAAGACGAACTTCAGCCGAGTCCACCTTGTAAGGCGAGCGGACCGTGGATGCGTACACATAATCCGGGATGGCGTTGCCCGCGTCGAGATCGCGCTCAGCAGTCAGCCTGCTGTACTGATGAGCTCCGACGAACGACAGGGTTGCCGGACCGAGATCATAGTCGAATGCCAGGTTAACGATGTGGCTCTCATTCTGGTTGCGGAAGCGGCCGTCCGAGACTGCGGCATAGTCCGAAGCGTCAAGCGCCGGACCCGACCGGTTGAAGCCATCTGCCAGAGCGCCGGAACCAACAACCTGCTGGTTCTGAAGATTGTCGGCGAACAGATACTGATAGCTCAGATAAGCGGTGAAATCGCTGCTCGGACGCCAGCCCAAGGTCACGCGCGCGCTTTCGGTGCGGCTGCGCGAGCGCTCGTCGCGCGTGATGTTGCGCACATTGTTCAGGCGGTTGCCATCGACGAGGCCAGCAACGCGGATCGCAAGCGTGTCATTGAACGGCAGCGAAACGCCTGCCTGGACGTTGTAGCCAGCGCGCGACGTCGCGGTCGCCTGTGCATAGCCTTCGATCTCGTCGAAGTTCGGGCGGCGCGTCGCGATGGTGATGGAACCGGCCGGGGCGGACAGGCCGCGCAGCAGGCCCTGCGGCCCACGCAGCACTTCGATCTGCTGAATGTCATACAGGGCGGTGTAGACGGTTTGCGCGTCGGTCGGAATTTCGTTGTAATAGACCTGCACCGCCGGGCTGGTGCCCTGGTCAGGATCGAAGGTCACGCCGCGCAGGGTCGTCGTGTTGTTGCGGCCTGAGGTGTTGGTGAGTTCAAGGCCCGGCGCGAGCTGCTGCACGTCCTTGGCATCGAAGATGTTGAACTTCTGGAGCTGCTCGCCCGTTGCCACGTTGACGGTCATCGGCACAGACTGGAGCGAGCGCGCCTCACGCGTTGCGGTCACGACGATCTCGTTTACGTCATTGCCTTCGCTGCCGGCGGCATCCTGTGCCAAAGCAGCTGCCGGTGCGATCAGAGCGGCGCTGCACAACAACGCAGCGAGGGTATTCGCCTTTTTCATGTCATCCTTTCCAAGGTTCAGGGATTAGGTCCCGCGAATGGTGCCGCCGCTAGACGCGGCGCGGCCAAGCCGCAATCCGGTTCAGCATCTGACAGCAATTTTCGAACGAAACCGTGCTTTATATGCAACAGATGGTCAGAGGATTTGACGGTTTATCCCATTAATCCTGCATATTAGCGCTGCTGATATGACGATTTGCAAATCGCGGGGTCGCCTGGCGGCTCGGCGGAGGGAGGACCGGAAAGGAAGCTAAGTAATGCGTTAAGGCTCGATCACGGACTTGCTATTAGTACATAATCGTTCGAATAATGAGGTATTTTAGAGAGAGGCCAGGATCATGAAAATGCCCCAGTCGTTGCTGGTGACCTTCGCCATGTGCATGGCGAGCACCGCTCTTGCCGCACCAGCCGAGCAGCGCATTGCTCAGCAAGGCCGCTGGTTCGTGGATCAGACTGGCCGCACGATCATGATCCATGGCGGCAATGTCACGCTTCCCGAATTCCGGGCTGGCGGTTCCGATGATCAGCGATGGAGTGCGGAGACGCCCTCCCGCATGGCGGAACAGGGCTTCAACGGCGTGCGGCTCGTCATCTTCCTGTCGGGTTTGATGCCGCGACCCGGCGTCATCGACACAGCCTATATGGAGCGCATCGCGAAAACCGTGGCGGCGTACAAGGAAGCGGGGATCTACACCCTCATCGATTTCCATCAGGATCAATATTCTGCGCTGGTTGGCGTACGAGGCATGCCGGACTGGGCGGTCTTTGCTGACGGTCATCAGCGTATCCCCGGCATGAATTTCCCGATGGGCTATTTCAAGGATCCTGCGGTCCAGCGTTCCTTCGACAATTTCTGGAAGAACCATCCGGTTTCCGGCACGGGGAAGGGTGTCCAGGATCTTTATGTAGAGGGTCTGGCGGCGGTGGCGCGGCGGTTCCGGGACGATCCGGCCGTGATTGGCATCGATGTCATGAATGAACCAGCGACTGGAAGCAGATGTGCGCAGCCTGATCCGGCCAAGGCGAACTGCCGGGAGCTGGAACAGGAACTGCTGAAACCCTTTTATGAAAAGGCGTCGCGGGCGATCAATGAAGCTGCGCCGCGGATGATCGTCTTTGTCGAGCCCTTCATGCTCCAGGGGGCTCTTGGCACGCCGATCAACACGCCCTTTGCCGCCGCGCAGGGGACGCGCGGCTTTTCCTTCCACAATTATGGTCCGGTCAAAGAAGTACGCGACCGGGTGAACGATGGCGCACTGGCCCATGCTCAACAGGAGAAGGCGGCGATCATCAATACGGAGTGGGGCTTCAGCAACGATCCCGCCGAGATAGCGGGACAGGCCGTCGACTTCGACATGCGCCACATATCCTGGCTTGCCTGGACGCGGGGCGCGTTCGAGGCTCTGGTCGATCCCAAGCTGCGTGATCGGGGCAATGGCAATCGCGTCGCCCTGCTGCGCGCCTATGCGCGCCCCTATGCAGAGGCGACGGCGGGCACGCCGGTGACGATGAGCTTCGACGGCGCTAAGGGCGTGATGCGGTATCATTATACCTCTGCACCGCCCGGTGGTGGCGCGGCGAAGGGCGAGACCATGATCCGCATCCCGGCGGTCAACTATCCGGGCGGCTACACTGTCACGGTAAGCGGCGGCACGGTCCGTTCGGCAAAGAACGCGCCGGTCCTGCGGATAGCGAATACGCGGGGCGCCAGGGACGTGACGGTCACGCTCAGCCGCGTCGGGGAATTGCCGCCGCTTCCGGCGGGCAAGGGCGAGCCGGACCGGAGCGAGGCCGCCTTGCGCGCGCTGCCGCCGATCCCGGCAGGTCCGCTCACGCGCAATTCCCTTCTGGGCCATATCGTCGTGACATCGGGCGGACGGGCGCTGCTCGACCGGCAGGTGCCGGGCATGCTCGCAGGGATGAGCCATGTCCATGGGTGGGAGAAGATGACACTCGCCAGCGTCCAGCAGTTCGACAGCAATACGCTGAACGAGGCGAAGATGAAGCAGATCGAGGCGGAGCTTGCCACGCTGAAGGTCGTGGCGGGGCCGGTCAAGGTTCAGGCGGCAGACCGGCTCAGCACCGAGTCCCTCACCAGCGACCTGCTCGCCGATCCGCGTGCGCGCGCGATCCTCGACCGGGAGGCTCCGGGCCTGTCGACCTCTTCTCAGCAAGGACTGTTTCCCCAGACGCGGCTGCGCGCGCTTCAGCCTGCCATGCCGGAAATCTTGACCGACGCCGCGCTCGACCGGATCGAAAAGGCGCTGGCGGGGCTGCCGAAATAAGGCAGCCTATGCGGGTCGGGGAAATCCCGTCCCGCGATCGGCCAGCCGTTGTTCGATGGCCAGGAACAGGGGAGGCGGCGCATTGAGCAGATGCTCCGCCTCCGCCGATGCAGCCCATCCCAGAGTGCGCTTGAGGTCGAACCCTGCGAGGAGGGGGCGGACTACGCCCTCTCGCCGGTAACAGAGCGGCATCACGGTGATGCCCAGGCCCGCGGCGATCAGGTTCAGGACGCGATCGTCGTCAGTGGACCGTAAAGCGAAATGCGGCCGCACGCCCCGTTCGGTGAAATGGCGGCTGGTGTCGGAGAGCGCCTCGCAATGACGGCGAACGATCATCACCTCATTGGCCAGTTCCTCTGCCGCGATGCTTTCGTGCCCGGCCAGGGGGTGATCCGCGGTCATCGCCAGGGCATAGCCTTCGGTGCAGACCGGCTTTTCCAGGAAGCGCTCGCCGCCGCGCTGGACCAGGGTCAATGCTATGTCGATCCGGCCTTTCGCCAAATGGCTGGTCAATTCCCGTTCGCTGCCGAAGATCAGTTCGAAGCGGTATTGCTTCATTGGCCGCGCCGCCGCGACAGCCTGCGCCACGAGCGCGCTCGGCACGCTGCCCAGAACGCCCAGCCGCAGGGATGGTGGATGATCGGCCGGGCTCATCGAACCAATGGCGAGGTTGAATTCCCGCTCTATTCTTCGCGCATGGACAAGGAAACGGCTCCCCGCTTCGGTCAGCTCGACGCGCTGGTTGGTCCGCACGAACAGCGGCGTCCCGAGGGTGCGTTCCAATTTCGCGATCCCGACCGACAGCGTGGGTTGCGACACATTGCAATGCGCGGCGGCGCGCGAGAAATTGCCCTGATCCACGACGGCCAGAAAATAGCGGAGGAGATAGCGGTCAAGCATCGTGGATATGGAGCGCGGACCTTGGAGCGAGTCTGATCATTATAGATAGCGTTAATAGCATGGATGGCGAAACTTCAATTTATCGCTTGAGCAAAGGGATGATAAAGCATGGCGGCAGGAGAGTTTTCCATGACCGATTTCGATTTTGCCCTGGGCGACAATGCCGACATGATCCGGGAGAGCGCCGCCCGCTTTGCCGCTGACAGGATCGCCCCGCTCGCGGCGGAGATCGATGAGAAGGACTGGTTTCCCCGCGACGAACTATGGACCGCTATGGGCGATCTGGGCCTGCACGGCATCACCGTTGAGGAGGAGTTTGGCGGCCTTGGCCTGGGCTATCTGGAGCATGTCGTCGCACAGGAGGAGGTGGCGCGTGCATCGGCCTCCATCGGCCTGTCCTATGGCGCGCATTCCAACCTTTGCGTCAATCAGCTGCGCCGTTGGGGCAATGAAGCGCAAAAGGCCAGATATCTGCCCAAGCTGATCTCTGGCGAGCATGTCGGCAGCCTCGCCATGTCGGAAGCGGGAGCAGGCTCCGACGTCATGTCGATGAAGCTGAAGGCGCAGAAGAAGGGCGATCGCTACATTCTCAACGGCACCAAATTCTGGATCACCAACGCGGCTTATGCCGACACGCTGGTCGTCTACGCCAAGACCGGCGAAGGATCGAAGGGCATCACCACCTTCATCGTTGAAAAGGGGATGAAGGGCTTTTCGATCGGGCAGAAGATCGCGAAGGTGGGGATGCGCGGATCGCCTACATCGGAACTGGTGTTCGAGGATTGCGAAGTCCCGGAAGAGAATATCATGGGCCCGTTGAGCGGCGGCGCGGGTGTGCTGATGTCGGGGCTCGATTATGAGCGCACCGTGCTGTCGGGCATCCAGCTTGGCATCATGCAGGCCTGCCTCGACGTGGTGCTGCCCTATGTCCGGGAGCGCAGGCAGTTCGGAAAGCCAATCGGCGCGTTCCAGCTGATGCAGGCGAAGATCGCGGACATGTATGTCGCGCTCAACAGCGCCCGCGCTTATGTTTATGCCGTGGCGAAGGCGTGTGACGCGGGCAGGACGACGCGTTTCGATGCGGCGGGCGCGATCCTGCTGGCGTCGGAAAATGCGATGAAGACCGCGCTGGAAGCGGTGCAGGCGCTGGGCGGGGCGGGCTATACCAAGGATTGGCCGGTCGAACGCTATATGCGCGACGCCAAGCTGCTGGATATCGGCGCGGGGACCAATGAAATCCGCCGGATGCTGATCGGCCGGGAGTTGATCGGGGCATGAGCGCGCCGGTTCTGGATACGAAGCTTTCGCGGGAAGGAGAGGGCTTTCGCGCGAACGCCGCGCATAATCGCGCGCTGGCCGAGCAACTGCGTGAAAGGGTCGCCGCCGCTGGCTTGGGTGGTTCGGAAAATGCCCGTGCCAAACATGTGGCGCGCGGCAAGCTGCTGCCCCGCGATCGGGTGGAACGGCTGCTCGATCCGGGATCGCCCTTTCTGGAAATAGGCCAGCTTGCCGCCAACGGCCTTTATCATGACGAAGTGCCCGGCGCGGGCATCATTACGGGCATCGGCCGGGTGTCCGGCCGTCAGGTGATGATCGTCTGCAACGATGCGACGGTGAAGGGCGGCACCTATTATCCCTTGACCGTCAAGAAGCATCTGCGCGCGCAGGAGATCGCGCTAGAAAACCGGCTGCCCTGCATTTATCTGGTCGACAGTGGCGGCGCGAACCTGCCCAACCAGGCGGACGTTTTCCCCGACAAGGAGCATTTCGGCCGCATCTTCTACAATCAGGCGAACCTGTCGGCGCGCGGCATCCCGCAAATCGCCTGCGTCATGGGAAGCTGCACGGCCGGCGGCGCCTATGTCCCCGCCATGTCCGACGAAACCGTGATCGTGCGCAATCAGGGCACAATCTTCCTCGCCGGGCCGCCGCTGGTGCAGGCGGCGACGGGCGAAGTCATTTCGGCCGAGGATCTGGGCGGCGGCGACCTGCATGGCCGCAAGTCCGGCGTGGTGGATCATGTCGCGGACAATGACGACCATGCGCTTTCGATCGTGCGCGACATCATCTCGACGCTTGCGCCGGACTTAACGCCCGTCGTCAATCTGCGCGGTGTGAAGCCGCCCAAATATGATCCGCGCGATCTCTACGGCATCGTGCCCCAGGATGTCCGCGCGCCCTATGACGTGCGCGAGGTGATTGCGCGCATCGTCGACGGCAGCGAATTTCATGAATTCAAGGCGCTTTACGGCACCACGCTCGTCTGCGGCTTTGCGCATATCTGGGGCATACCGGTCGCGATCCTCGCCAATAATGGCGTGTTGTTCAGCGAGAGCGCGGTCAAGGGCGCGCATTTCATCGAGCTTGCCTGCCAGCGGCGTATTCCGCTGCTCTTCCTCCAGAATATCTCCGGCTTCATGGTCGGGGGGAAATATGAGGCGGAGGGGATTGCCAAGAATGGCGCGAAGCTGGTGACGGCGGTCGCGACGGCGCAGGTGCCCAAGATCACGCTGCTGATCGGCGGCAGCTTTGGCGCGGGCAATTACGGCATGTGCGGCCGGGCCTATCAGCCGCGCTTCCTCTTCACCTGGCCCAATGCGCGCATTTCGGTGATGGGCGGCGAACAGGCCGCATCGGTGCTCGCCACCGTGCATCGCGATGCGGCCAAATGGTCGCCCGAGCAAGCCGAAGCCTTCAAGGCGCCGATCCGCGAAAAATATGAGCAGGAAGGCAATCCCTATTATGCCACCGCGCGCCTGTGGGACGATGGCATCGTCGATCCGGCGCAGACCCGCGACGTACTGGGCCTCGCCTTCGCCGCGACGCTGAACGCGCCGATCGCCGAACGGCCGCAGTTCGGCATCTTCAGGATGTGAAGGACGGTATGTTTACTCGTTATCGTCATGCTGAACGTGTTTCAGCATCCATCGGGCCGCAGCGGAGGAAGCCCGAGCGACGGCGCAAGGTCCGCCCAATGCGGGTTGTCGCTTTCGATCAGATTGATCTTCCACTGGCGGTGCCATCGCTTCAGCTGCTTCTCGCGCAGGATTGCGCGTTCCATGTCGCCGAACATCTCGAATCGGACAAGCTGATGCACCGCATAGCGCGCGGTGAATCCGGGAAGAGCGTTGCCAAGATGCTGGTGCAACCGGGACATCAGGTTGGAGGTGACGCCTATGTAGATCGTCCCATAGGGCCTGCTGCTGAGAATGTAGACGCAAGGCTGCTTTTCCATGACGGCCCTGGGCCTGCCGCCAAATGGATGCTGAAACAAGTTCAGCGTGACGAAGTTGGGAAATCCCTGTGATCCAGTCTCTTCTCATCGCCAATCGCGGCGAAATCGCTTGCCGGATCATCCGCACCGCGCGGCGGCTGGGCATCCGCACCGTCGCGGTCTATTCCGATGCCGACGCGGAAGCGCTGCACGTTCGCTCTGCCGACGAGGCGGTGCATATCGGGCCATCGCCGGTTCGGGAATCCTATCTGCTGGGCGAAAGGATCATCGCCGCGGCCAGGCAGACCGGCGCGGAGGCGATCCATCCGGGCTATGGCTTCCTTTCGGAAAATGCCGCGTTTGCGCAGGCCGTCATTGATGCGGGACTGATCTGGGTCGGGCCCAATCCGTCCTCGATTACCGCCATGGGGCTGAAGGACGCGGCCAAGACGCTGATGCAGGATGCGGGAGTGCCGACCACGCCCGGCTATCTGGGCGACGATCAGTCCCCGGAGCGGCTCGGGCAAGAAGCCGACGCGATCGGCTATCCCGTGCTGATCAAGGCAGTGGCGGGCGGTGGCGGCAAGGGCATGCGCAAGGTCGACAGCGCCGCAGACTTTGCCGACGCGCTGCTTTCCTGCCAGCGCGAGGCGGCGTCGAGCTTCGGTAATGACGCCGTGCTGCTGGAAAAATGGATCACCAACCCGCGCCATATCGAGGTGCAGATATTCGGCGACGTTCATGGCAATGTCGTCCATCTGTTCGAACGCGACTGCTCGCTCCAGCGCCGTCACCAGAAGGTGATCGAGGAAGCGCCTGCGCCAGGGATGGACGCGGAAACGCGCGCGGCGGTCTGCCGGGCGGCGGTGAATGCGGCGAAGGCGGTAAACTATGTCGGCGCGGGCACGATCGAATTCATCGCCGATGGTTCGGAGGGTCTGAAGGCCGACCGCATCTGGTTCATGGAGATGAACACGCGGTTGCAGGTCGAGCATCCCGTTACCGAAGCGATTACGGGCCAGGACCTGGTCGAATGGCAGCTTCGGGTCGCTTGCGGAGAAAAGCTGTCGAAGAGCCAGGAGGAACTGTCGATCGACGGCTGGGCGATGGAGGCACGCCTCTATGCGGAGGACCCGGCCAAGGGATTCCTGCCCTCGATCGGCAGGCTCGACGTCTTTGAGCTCAACGACCGGAACGTGCGCGTCGATACCGGTGTGAATCAGGGCGCGGAAATTTCCCCTTTCTACGACCCGATGATCGCCAAGGTTATTGCGCATGGTGCGACCCGCGATGCCGCCCGATCGGCGCTGGCGCAGGCGCTGGATGAAAGCGCGGTCTGGCCGCTCAAGACCAATGCCGCTTTTCTCATGAAGGCGCTGGAGCATCCCGATTTCGCCGCCGCGCGGCTGGACACCGGGCTGATCGAGCGTGCGGGCGAGGCGCTGATGCCGCCCGCCCGGCCAAGCGAGGAAGCGCTCGCCGATGCCGCCGCCAGCCTGTCGCGGGGCGGCGGCCTTGCTGGCTTTCGTCTCAACGCCCCGGTGCGGCGCGAAGGCATGTTCCTGCTGGATGGGGAGGCGGTGACGATCGCCTATGATCCCTGTCAGGGCGGCGACGGCGCTGACGATGTGCTGGTGGCGGAGGGTGGCCAGGTCTGGCGTCTCGCGCCGTGGCGCGCCGGTGGAGCGGCGGGGACGGACGCGGGGGACGGTGCGATCCTTTCGCCGATGCCGGGGCGCATCATCGCCGTCGCCGTCGCGGCGGGGGAGGCGGTCACCAAGGGGCAAAAGCTCTTGACGCTCGAAGCGATGAAGATGGAACATTGCCTCGTCGCGCCTTTCGACGGCACGATCGCGCAACTCAACGCCAGCGAAGGCGCACAGGTGAGCGAGGGCGCGCTGCTGGTGAAGATAGAGAAGGGGGATGCGGCCTGATGGCGGGCAAGTTTTTCGACCAGTGGCAGATGGGCGAGACGCTGCGCCACGAGATCCGCCGCACTGTGACGGAGACGGACAACCTCCTCTTTTCGACCATGACGCATAATCCGCAGCCGCTGCACATCGACGTGGAGGCGGCCAAGGCGAGCGAGTTTGGCCAGATCCTGGTCAACGGCACTTTCACCTTCGCGCTGATGATCGGCCTGACGGTTGGCGACACGACGCTTGGCACGCTGATCGCGAACCTTGGCTATGACAAGCTCGTCATGCCAAAGCCGGTCTTCATCGGCGACACGCTCCGCGCGGAAACCGAGGTGATGGAGCTAAAAGCCAGCAAGTCCCGCCCAGGCGCGGGAATTGTCACCTTCGCGCACCGCATGATCAACCAGCGTGACGAAATCGTGTGCCAATGCCTGCGCATGACCTTGATCAAGGGCAGCAATAGCTGACATTGCGCCATTTCCTTGCATCGCCAAAGGCCCTTACGTTAGGGGACTGCCAGAATCGATCGCGAGAGTGCGATTAGCAGCGGCAGGACCGCGAAAAAGGGGCAAGGCGTTCGATGATGGCGAAAGCGGATTTTATCGTGGTGGGGACGGGCGCGGGCGGCCTTGCGGGCGCGATTTCCGCCAAGCTCAGCGGCCTCAACCCGATCATTATCGAAAAGGCGTCCTGCTGGGGCGGCACCAGCGCTCTTTCCGGCGGCGGCGTCTGGATTCCCAACAACCACCTGATGCAGCGGGACGGGATCGAAGACAGTTTTGACGCCGCGTTCGCCTATATGGAAGCAACCATCGGCGATGTCGGCCCGGCCAGCAGCCGGGAACGCAAGACCGCTTATCTGAATGCTGGTCCGGACATGGTACGGGGCCTGGAAGCACAGGGGCTGGGCTGGCGCCGGGCGCCGCGATACCCCGACTATCACCAGGATCAGCCGGGCGCGCGCGTCGGCCGCACGCTGGAGGGAGTGAGCTTCGACGGAAATAAACTGGCGGGCTGGCTCAAGACCATGCGCACGTCCGGCATGCCGTCGATGGTGATGAGCACGGATGACGCCCCCCAGGTTCCGACCATGCTGCGGTCGTTCAAGTCCTTTTCCGCCGCCATGCGCATGATGGGGCGGACGCTGGCCTGGCGGGTGCGCGGGCGCGAACCCCTTTCGATGGGGCCGACGCTGGTCGCGCAGCTGATGGCGATCGTCCAAAGGCTGGGAATACCCGTCCTGCTTGATACGCCGATCAAATCGCTGATCAAGGATGGCGATCGGGTCGTGGGCGTGGTCGCGGGCGAAGGGCCTGCCGAACAACGGTTCATGGCCCCGCACGGCGTGTTGCTCGCCACCGGCGGCTTCGCAAAGAACAGCAGCTATCGCAGGCAGTTTCAGGAAGTGGACGGCCGATGGAGCCCGGCCAGCCCCGACGACACGGGCGATGGCCAGCAGATCGGGGCACAGGCTGGCGCCGATCTCGCGCTGATGGACGCAGCCACCTGGTATCCGGTATCGATCCTGCCCGATGGCACCATCAATGCCGGGATCTGGGAGCGCACCTTGCCCGGATCGATCATCGTCGATGCGTCCGGCCAGCGCTACACGAATGAAGCGGCGTCCTATGTGGATGCGGGCCGTGCCATGCTGGACCGTGACAAGAGCGTCAGCGCGGTGCCAAGCTGGCTCATCTTCGACAACCGCTATCGCAGCCGCTATTTCTTCGGCTCCACGCCTCCGGGAGTGAATGGCGAATTTTTGAAGAGCGGCTTCTTCATCAAGGCGCCGACGCTTGGCGAATTGGCGGAGAAATGCGGCATCGACGCGGATGGATTGAACCGGACGGTGCAACACGTAAACGCCATGGCGCAAAAGGGCGTCGACGAAGATTTCGGCCGTGGCGACAATGTCTATGATCAATATTATGGCGATCCCAACAACCGGCCCAATCCGTCCTTCGGCCCGATCGACAAAGCGCCATTTTACGCCACCCGCTTCTATCCCGGCGATCTCAGCACCAAGGGCGGGTTGATGGCGGACGAACATGCGCGGGTCCTTCGCGCCGATGGCAGCGTGATCGAAGGACTGTACGCCGCTGGCAACTGCGCCGCGCCGGTCATGGGCCGGACCTATCCGGGCGCGGGCGCGACCCTGGGGCCATCCATGGTATTTGCCTGGATCGCCGGGAAGCATGCCGCCGCAAAGGCGGGGTAAGCCTTCTCAAAGGGTGCGCGATAAGGAGAAGCCGAAACCTTTTGGGTAAGACTTTCGCGCCAAAGACATGCGCGGACCCGTCAACTATCACCGTTGAATGGCATCCGATACGACCTGGTGGAATCAGACGGGTTCACAGCTTCTGGCGCTTGGCGATTGGTGCGCCCGGGAAGGGCGGCGGGCACCCGTTCGCCTTGTCCTGCACGTCGCTGTCGGGGTTGCATTTCTCTGGCTCTTCTTGCGGCAAGTGGATCTGGGCCCCGCCCTCGCGGCCGCCGGCCGGGCGTCCATCCTGCCGCTGTCGATCGCGCTTGCCGCTTACGCCGCCGACTTCCTGCTACGCGCGGCCCGCTTCTGGCTGTTGCTGATGCGGGCGTCCGGGCAAAGCTTGCCCTGGGCCAGGGTGCCTGGTCCGTTCATCGCCAGCTTCGGGATCAGCGACCTGCTGCCCTTGCGCGCGGGGGATGTGTTCCGCCTGCTCTGGTTCCAGCGGAACATGGGGCTGCGGTCTGGAACCGTGCTTGGGGCGATGATGGTAGAGCGCTTTTTCGACCTGTTCACACTTCTGCTGCTGGGCCTTGGCATCTTCGCATGGCACGTTGCGGGCGACTGGCTTTTCTGCCTGATGCTGCTGATCCTTGTCTGCGGCGTGGCCGGATTGCTGGTGCTGATCGGGAGCCGCATGGCGGAAAAGGCGGGCAGCATGCGCCACAAATGGCTGGCATGGCTGGTGTCCGCCATCGGTTGTTTCCAGATGCTGCGGTCGCTGCGGCTGCTGGCCGGTCTGACGGCCATGTCGCTCCTCTGCTGGTTGCTGGAAGCGATGGTCATGATGGGCGCGTGGATCAGCCTGAACGGCGCTATGGAGCGGTGGGCGGCGCCCATGGCCGCCTTCGTCGGCAGCACGCTTGGCACCCTGTTTCCCGGTTTGCCGGGCCATTTCGGCACGTTCGAACTGTTCGGGCTGGAGATTTTTTCGCGCAGTGGCGTGGAGCCGGGATTTGCCGCCGCTGTCCTGCTGCTGGCGCATCTTCTGCTGTGGGCACCGACGGCGTTGTTCGCGATCCTGTGGCTGCCGCTCAGCGGGTCAGGAAAGACGGCGTAGCAGTCCGATCATATGTTGATCGACGGCCGACCGATGCGCGGAGGCGCCGCGTTCGGCAGCGTGATGCGTGCAGAACCAGTCATAGCTTTCCGCCAGCATGTCCGCATTCGAATAGCGGGCTGTCCAGCCAAGCTCTTCAAGCGGCGCGGTATCGAACCAGCAGTCGCGATGATAGGTCCGATATTGCCATGGGACGAGCGGCGATAGCCGCATCCGGCGAAGCAGGCCCAGTGCGGCCATGGCGGGCGTGGCCGGCAGGCCGACGATGCGCGAAGGGCTGCCAGCATGGGCGATCAATCCTTCAAGATCGTGCCGCAAGGTGCCGAAGCGGTTGGTTCCCACATTATAGGTGCCTGATTGCCCCCGAGTGAGGACCAGCAGGATGAAATCGACCAGATCGTCCGCATGGATGAACTGCATCCGGTTCGATCCATCGCCGATGATGAACAGCCGCCGCCCTTCCGCGATCCATTGAAAGAGGATCTGGTAGATGCCGAGCCTGCCTTTGCCCAAGGTGGCCCGGGGCCGGATGATGGTGAGCGCTATGCCCGCCGCGCCGCAAATGTCCGACACGATGCGTTCTGCCGCCAATTTCGACCGGCCATAGGGTTCGAACGGGCGGGGCATAGTCGCGCCAGTGATCGCGCCTTTGGGGGGCAAGCCGAAGATGGCAGTGCTGCTCACATGCACGAATGCGCTTGTTCCGGCCCGGACAGCCTCTTGCGCGACGATGCGCGACCCATCGACATTGACCTGCTGGTAGCGGCTGCCGGCGTTGGACTGCGCAACCAGGGCGGCATGATGATGCAGCACGTCCACGCCCCGCATTGCGCGGGCAACGGTGGCGCGATCGCAGACGCTGCCCTGATGAAATTCGATGTCCGGCGGCAGTCCGGGATCGCGGACGATATCCAGCACGCGCACCTTATCCCCGGCCTGATGCAGGCGTAAGGCGATACGGGAGCCGATGAAGCCCGATCCGCCGGTCACGAGGTGCGTGGTCAAGCGAACCGCCTTTCAATCGCATGAAGTGCGTTGCGATGGGCGATGGCCATGACCGATCCTTGCGGATTGGCGATGGTCGGGCCGCACATCAATGATGCGTCGGCGATGCGCAACCCGTCCACGCCATGCACCCGTCCCCAGCTGTCGGTCGCGGTGATCCGCTGATTGCCTCCCATCGGGCAGGAGGCGAAGACATGCACCGAAGAGAGCGATGCCGACTTGCGGGGCAGGCTCGCGGGGAGCGCGTCCATTTCAGCAGCCGATCGCAGCATGGGAAGGCCGGGCAGGCAGGGCTGAACCGCCTCTGCCCCGGCGGCGAAAAGGGCGCGCAGCAGATGGCGGAGCCCGTCATACAGCGCCTCCAGCTCATTTCTTTCATGCGCCACCGACACGAACGGATCACGCGCGCCCGGCAGGCACCTGACCCGCGCATGGCCGCTGCCGTTCTGCACATAATAGAGCCCCATCCGATCCGAAGCCTGCGCAATGTGGGCGCGCATCGCCGGGTTGCCCCCCAGCGCGAGCGCGAGGAGGGCGGGCGAACTGATCGAGCAGCCAATGCCGAAGCGCGGCTCGAATGCCTTGATCTGGTGGACGGGATCGGGATCGCCGGGCCGGTTCACCGCGTCGCTGAACAGGGCAACCGCCTTCAGCATCGGATGAAAGCGCAGGCTGTTCCCGACATTGTGCCGGATGCCGGACCGGCGCAGCAGCGCAGGCGTCTGGACCGCTCCGCACGCGACGAACAGGCCATCGGCCTCTATCTCCAGCGGTCGCCGGTCGCGGACGGCGCTGACCCGCCATCGCCGGTTGGTGCGGGCGATGCGCAGCGCCCGCGTTCCCGCCATCAGATCGCCGCCTGCACGGCGGAATTGCGGGATGAAGGTTTCGCTCATCGACTGCTTTCGTCCGCTGGCATAGTCGAACAGCCGGGGCGCCTGCATGCTGTCCCATCCAAGGGCCGCGCCGCCATCGCCCAGCCGCTGGGACAAAGGGGGCGCTCGTCCTGGGAGGCCCGCGACCCTGGCCCTCGCCTCGCAGGCGTCGAAATGCGGCGCGAGCGCGTCGGGCGTCAGCGCATCGACCTGATACTCGCGCGCCCACCGGTCCAGCACATAGGCGGGCGTGCGATGGTAGAGCCCGCGATTGACCTCGCTCCCGCCCCCGACGCAGCATCCCTCCATATAGCTGATCGATGGTTTACCGAAGGCGAGGCTGAGACCCCTGTTGCGATATTTGCGCACGATCTCTTCGCCGGAAAAATGCCTGCATGCGTCCAGCGGGAGGTCGGGCCCTTCCTCCAGCAGCAGCGTCTGGAAACCTGCCTCCGCGCATAGCGCTGCGGTGACTGATCCGCCGGGCCCCGAACCCAGGACCGCCACATCGACGCGAAGCCGGTCAGCCATAGCGCCTGTTCTCCTGCTGTCCGCTCTTCTCGTCCTGGTCGTCGGGCCACAGTCCGAACAGCGTCAGGCTGACATAGAGGGTCATGAGCATGCGGCACGGCCCAAGGACGGATCGCTCCCACGCATCGATCTGCCGCAGCCGTTCTTCGTGGCGCAGGCGGTGGAATGGCCGGCCCCGCGAGACGATCGGCCAGGCGTCGAATGCAAGCGTCGCCAGATGGAGGGGCGGGCGGAGATAGCCGGGCATGCCACCAAGGCTGTCCGTGACGAACCGGAGCGCCACGTCCGGTTGCGCGGCATCGCCTCTCTCCCGCCGCGCGACCGCCTCGACGAGTGCGCGAATGGCGGAGCGGGCATCAGGCATCATGGCGGAACATCGGCTCACGAAAATGACGGAAGTCCCGGCCACGGATCAGGGATTGCACGCCGATCCGCCGCGCCGCTTCCCCGTCCCGGTCATCGCGGTCGCCGATCATCAAGGTGCGGGCGGGCACGGTCTTCGCCTGATCGATCAGCCATAGCAGGCCTGCCGGGTCGGGCTTCAGGCGGCCGACATCCTCCGCCGTCACGCACAAATGCGCCGACAGGCCCAGGGCGGTCAGCTTTCCTTCGGGGCGATAGTCGGAAAAGACGGCCAGCACATGGCGCTCCGCCAGCCGGGCGAACAGCGATCCCGCTCCCGGCGTGCGGCAGTCGCGCAACAAGGGGAGCGGGCGCTGCTCCATCCAGTCGGCGACGATGGCGCGCACCCTGTCCGGTTGATGGCCGGGCAAGGCATATTGCGCGTCGGCGAAGTCGCTCGCCATGACCTCGCCCATGGCTTCGCGCTTCCTGCGATAGGCCGACAGCGTGCGCATCACATGCAGGCTGCGGCTGCGAATAGCCTCCCGCGCGAGCAGCCCGGCCATGCGCCGTCGCAGGCGCCGCTGGTCGTACAAGGTGCCGTCCATGTCGAACACGATCAGGTCGAACCTGTCCCAGGGAACGGCAGTCTTCACGGGCGGGCATAGACATGGCTGGGGGAGGACAGCTCGCCAATCGACGGAATGTCGATGAAGGACAGCCCCGCAAGGGCGGCGATGACGATGAAGGACGCCATCATCAACCGCCGCGACCGGAACAGCCGTTCGGGGCGGGACGCGACCGAATCCCGCCGCATCGCCAGCCAGAAATAGCTGGCGAACAGGACGGCGATGAACGGCAGGGCGAATATATATTCTTGCCGATAGCGGATCAGGAACGCCGCGACGAAGAATGCGGACAGCATGGCATAGAGCATGCAGGAGACTGCCAGATTTTCCGCATTGTAGCTGGCGAAGGACCGGCGATAGCGCGCCAACAGGTCAGCCCCGCCGGTTTCGCTGATATCGCGATATTCGGCCAGCCGCTTTGCCGCCATCAGGAACGCTCCACCCATCCAGTAGGCGAGCAGCAGGGTCGCGGGCGCGCGGCTGTAGGGTTCGATCATCGTCCAGCCCAGCATCAGGCGGATGGGATTGTTGATGCTCTCGCTGATCACGTCCAGATAGACGCGGTCCTTGGTACGCACCGGCGGCACATTGTAGATGAGGCCCGACAGGACGAAGGCCGCCGAAGTCCAGGCGAACAGCGCCCCCAACTGTACCGCAAGCGACAGGCCCACGACGACCAGCAGCAGATATTCGGCATAGACGATCGGTGCCGACAAGCTGCTTTGAACTGCGGTACGAGCGGATTTGAGCGGGTGAAAGGCGTCGAAGTCGCGATCCAGCCATTCATTGATCACATAATTGGCCGAAGCGATCGCCACGGCGCTGATCAGGCCCAGCAGCAGCGTGACAAGGCGCGGGTCCTGTGCCGGATCCCGCAGCACATAGGCCAGCACGATCCCCGGGAGGATGAACACATGCTTCGTCATATGGTCCAGCCGGGCGATGGCGACATAATCGCGCCACCGTCCATGTGGAGCCTGAACTGGACTGACCGTCATGGCTTCCTCACTCATTGTTGCCCTCCTTGCCCCACGCGCGTCGATAAATGGCGCCGTCCTCCAGCTTGGCGACGCGTACCAGGTTCAGGCGATCGGCAAGCTCGCGCTCCGACGCCATGTAAAAGCGGAAGTCGATCCCGTTCAGGAAGACGACATAGGCATTGCCGCGCGCCAGCGCGGCGCTGGCTGACGCCAGTTGCCTGGCATAGGGGAACTGCACGTCCTCCCGGCCGATGCGCAGGCTGATGTGCATGGGAATGTCGCGCGCCGGACGACGCAGCAGATAGCCGATGACATCGGGGCCGTTGGAGTAGATGACAGCATTCCGCGGCAAGCGCGCGACCGCCGCGATCGTGGGGGACCGGACCCAGTCCAGCGCCGCATAGCCCACGCCCTTGTGATAATCATTGTAGGTGCGGACGGTCGTGCGGGCGGCATGACTGGCCAGCATCATGCAGCCAATGCCGATCAGGATGAAGCGCGGCAGGCGTGCTGCCGTGGATGCGCGGTCCAGCTGCGCCACCGTGATCGCTGCCGCCATGACGCTGGTGCAATAGATCGGATAGGCATAGCGGCCATTCATGTGGAGATTGGCCTCTATCGATGTCGCGAGCACCATGAAGGCGAGGTAGGTAAAGAAGAACAGGGCCAGCGGCACGGCGAGCAGGGACACATCCGCGCCACCTGTCCGCCCGAGCGCGCGGCGGCCATGAAGGGCCACGGCGAAGAGGCCCGCACCCAGCGCCAGGAGGAACACGGCGCCACGCGCTGGTCCTGGAACATCGTCCGGCAAGAGCCACGCGGTCATCGCGTGGAAGCTCAGCCACCAATCGGCCACCGTCATGTTGCCCAGCCACTCCAGCGGACGGCCGGTCGACCTGCCATTCACCGCTTCGCCCAGCGCAACCCATCCAAAGAATATGAAGGCCGATGGGATGAGGATGCGGAGGATGTTTGCTAACCTGCCCGGCAAAGGCTGGCGTGGATCCATCAGCAGGAACAATGCGATCGCCGCGCCGAGCGCCGGGCCGGTGAAGCGTGCCAGAGAGGCAAGGCCAATGCCGATTCCCGCCATGATCAGCCAGCGTCGATCCGCATCGCGCAGATAGCGGGTAAGCGCGATCAGCGTGCCATAGATGGTGGTAAGGAACAGTGGCTCCGACATGGCGAGGCCATGCAGCGTTACCGTCTGCGGCGCGATCATGATGATCGCGGTGCCCAGGGCCGCCGCCGCTGGACTGCCGCTTGCTGTCCGTATCAGATACCAGGCGAGGAAGGCGTTGAGCGGCGCCAGCACCAGCCCGATGCCCCAGGCACCCCTGACGATGTCGATGCCCGGCATGGCCACCAGTTGCAACAAGGCAGGATAAAGCGGTGCGTCCCAAGGCTGGCTCGACAGGCTCATGTAGCGGGTGCTGTCCGGCCAGATGCCGATGCCGTGGTGCGTCACCAGCAGGAACAGCAGAAGCGCGAGGAGCGGCAGGCCGCCCGCGCTGATCCGGTCCAGCACGATGCCGGACCGGGCACGGGCCAGAGCCTCATCGGGTTGGAATGGATACATCACGGCTTTGCCCGGAAGCCAGCCAGGATGCGCTTCACATTTCCAGCGACGAAATGGAGCACCGAGTCCGGAATGCCGCGATCGAAGATATCGTCGAGCCCATCCACCAGCCGATCTATTTCTGCCTTGGTGACGGTGAAGGGCGGCATGAAGTGCAGCATGTCCCGCGCGCCGGGCTGGAAATGCACCAAGACGCCATGCCGGTCGAAAAGCTGCCGGGCGAGCGCGCCGATCAGCACGGACTGATAGGTGAGGAACAGGGGATTGTTGGACACGTCGACCAGCTTGGCCGCCAAATCTTCACGGAAATTGACCCGGATGGCGCGGAACAGTCCCCGGCCGCGCACTTCAAGGAGGGTGCGCGGATATTTGATGTGCAACGCTTCCAGCCTTGCCTCCAGATAATCCCCCATTTCTCGCGCATTGTCGATCAACCCGTCTTCATAGAGCGTGTTGAGCGTCTCGATCGCGACCGCGCAGCTTTCACCGATCCCGCTGAAGGTGGAGCTATGCAGGTTGCAGTCGTTGCGATTGCCATAGGCCTGTTCGAACAGGGCGCGCGAAGTCACCATCGCGCCGATCGCCCGCTTTCCGCCGCCCAAAGTCTTGGCAAGGGTCACCATGTCCGGCACCACATCTTCGTGCATGAAGGCGCAGAAACGGCCAGTCCTTCCGCAACCGACCTTCACCTCGTCGAAGATCGACAATATGTCATTATCGCGGCAAAGCTGGGCGAATTGCTTGAGATATCCGGCCGGGGGGACCTCGCAGGCCGTGCCACGGATCGGTTCGATAATGGCCGCGATGATGCTGTTGCCGTTTGCGCCGCTTTCCTCCGCGATCGCCCGGTGCATCGCGTCGATGTCGCCATAGGGGATGTAGATAAGATTCTCCTTGGGCACACCCAGCAGGAAACCGGTATGGACATTGGTTGCGGTCGTCAGCGACAGCGCGCCATGCGTCTTCCCGTGGAAGGCACCGCGCATGCAGAGGAATTTCCGTTTACCCTTTGGCGTCTGGATGCGCTCTGCCAATTTCATTGCCGCTTCATTGGCTTCGGCGCCTGAGGTGGAAAAGAAGCTGGTGTCCAGAGGATCGGGCAGGATTTGCGCCAGATTATAGGCCAAGGCCGCCTGCAATTTGTGGGGGGCGAGCTTGATGATGTCGAGCACCTGCCGGGCATGGCACAGTTGTTCGGCGGCGACGATGCGGGGGTGATTATGGCCGAGGCCTGCCGCGCCCATGCCGGTCGAAAAATCCAGAACCTCCCGTCCATCGGCCAGATGCAACACTATGCCCTGCGCTGCCCGCACATCGAGGTCATCGAGGCCCAATATGCCATAAAGCCCCAGCAGATGCCGGTTGAGGTGCCGGGCATAGAGGCGGTTGGCTTCGCTGACTTCCAGCGACAGCGATTGTTCAAGCGTCAGGATCGCCGGCTGCTCAAAGGGAGCGGGCAGGATTTCCTGTTTGAACTGGGTTGCCATTTTGACCGATTCTCCCGCCGAACGATGCCGATGGGACAATCTTTATGGACGCTGGAGAGGCGCGGGAATCCATGGATTTATATACTCCCAAGGGGCCGTGGCCTAGCCCTTCGGAGGCTCACCATTTGCGACCGTTACACCCTCGAAATAGATGGCGGCCAAAGCGGTGCGGTTGGTGATGCGCAGCTTCTGGAAAATATTGTGGAGATGGATCTTTACCGTGCCTTCGCCAGCGCCCAGTTGTCGCGCGATGTCGCGGTTGGAAAGGCCCCGGCATGCCTGCGCGGCGATCTCCATCTCGCGCGGGGTAAGCGCGGCCAGACCGAGCGACGGACCGTCATCGCGCCAGACGCGGTTGGCTTGACGCGCCATTTCCTGTGGCAGCCATTGGCACCCACGCGCGACGCTCCGCAGGCAGTCGATCAGCGTGTTGGGGGCTGCTTCCTTCAGCACGACGCCCCAAATGCCGTTTTCGATCGCTTCGGATAGCTGTTGGGGCGTAATCAAGGCGGTCAGGAAGACGGGCCGGACGGGCAGGTTTGCCATCCTTATGCGCCGCAACAGCGCCAGCCCGCTGATGTCGGGCATGTTGATGTCCAGCACCACGATGTCGGGTTTCAATCGGTCGATCGCCTGGAAAGCCGCCGTGCCGTCGGTCATGCTGCCGACGACGCGGAAGTCGGGCTCCATCGCAACCAGTTCGGCCAGGCCGCGCAGCACCACCGGATGATCATCCAGCAGGAAAACCGAATGCTTCATTGCAAAGGCACCTCGATCCGCATCGCCAGCCCGGGCGCGTAGCGCATTATGTCCATGCGGCCGCCCAGGTCCCGAATGCGCGCCCGCAAGGATCGCGGCCAGCCGGGCTTGCGGCCGGATGCCGGCACCATGCCGCAGCCATTGTCGGAGATGGTGAGGCGCAGGGCGTCATCCTGCTGGTTCAGTTCAACGGACAAGCGGGTCGCGCCGCCATGTCGCACCGCATTGGCTGTCGCCTCGCTCAGCAATTGCCTGAGTTCACGGTGAAGATCGCCTGACGCCTCCATGTCGGGCGGGTCGATCGACAGGGCGATATCGCATCCCCATTGGTCGGCCAGTTCATCGGCGCTCTGGGCGAGCGACAGGGAAAGAAGGCGCACGGGCGGCGCTTCTGTGTCGCGGCTGCCCTCGACGAACAGGCGGATGCGGCGCTGTTGTTCGGCCATGACGCTCGCGACGCTGTCCAGCGCCCCGCGCGCGCCTTCGGGCAGGCTCATGCCGGCGGCCTTCAGTTTCAGCGAGGCGGCGGTCAGTTCCTGCAGAACGCTGTCGTGCAGGTCGCGCGCCAGCCGGATGCGTTCCTGCCCGCGTGCATTGTCGGCAATCGCATGGATCAACTCCCATCGTTCCAGCTCATGCCCGATGCGAAGCGCGGTGATCTGCGTCAGATGCTGCGTTTCTTCGTGATGATTGGCGGAGCCGATGACGAACAGCCTGTCCGCGCTCCCGGCGCTCCCTACGGGAGCTGATCGCACTCCGGCCGGGTCGGCAGATAGTTTTTCCCACCCGGCGGCGGCGGCGATCGCGTCCAGCTCTGCTGCATCGCTGCGCCGGAAAAGCTCTTTCCATTCCCGCTTCGGGCTTCTGGCGCGCCAGAAGGAGGGATCATCGATTTCCGCAATCCTGAGGCCCCCCGCGCCCCACAATGCGACGGTTCCGCCGGAGCCTTTCTGATTTTGCCAGAGCAGCAGCACCTGGCTGACGCCGAGAAGCTCCGACGCATGACGCAGCATGTCGCTCAACAACAGCCGCCGGTCCGTCGGGGCGGGGGCCGGATACCAGCTGGCCAGTTGAGCGAAGCGGTGGCTGCTCCGCGCGCGGCATGCGCCGAAATAGCCGAGCATGGCCGCCGCCACGAGGAAATAGGCCGACCGCATGATCAACAGGTTGAGTTCGGACTCCCCATCCTGCAAATCCTGCCATCCCAGTGCTACCAGCAACAGCTGCATGACGACCGCGCCCAGCACGGCGCCCAGCATGTCCCAGCGGAGCGTCGTCGCCAGCAGGATGAACGGCAGAAAAGGGAAAAATGGACTGCTAAGCTCATCCGTCAGATAGACGAGCGCGCCAAGCGCCAGCAGGTCTATGCCGTGAATGATCAGATGCAGCTTGCTTTCCAGCGGCCAGCGCGGCGGCGTCAGGGCCAGCCAGAGCGAAAAGGCGATATAGCTTGCCAGCAGCAAATGCGCTTCGGCAAGGAAACCGGCCGGGCGTGTCGGGTCCAGGTAGATGGCCAAGGCGGCGAACAGCACCGTGACCAGCCTGCCCGCCGATATCAGCCATTCAGGATCGGCACCAACGCGCAATCGCCCCAGAAGAGAGCTTCTTCGTAATGCCGCCAACATGCGCGGCGCCGGTTCTGGCATTTTGCGCGTACGCATATCTTTGCGAGGATTGTCACGAACTTACATGATGCACAAATGCGATTATGGATAAGAGGCTGAAGGCAACGGCCAATCCCGCGCACACATCAGCCGATCATCATCAGACTGGCGTTTCCGCCAGCGGCAGTGGTGTTGATCGATATCGACACCTCTTCGAGCAACCAGTCGCAATGATAGGCGAGGGGCTGGTCCTGGTCGGCGGCATGGACCGGGATGATCGGCCCGGGCATGGCCGCGGCTTCGGCCACCGCCCGGGCGACCGTCATTCCGTCGCCTTCTACCAGCACGACGGAACAGGGGCCGTCCGCCCAAGCGGAAAAGGCGGCGGCGATATGGGGCGGCAGGTCGTCAGGCAGCGGCTCTTCGACCACGCCCCGGTTACCGGTCGCCAGCACCGCCGCCATCTGTTCGAACAAGCCATGCGGCGTCTGGGGCTTCATCCCTATCCGGCCACGGGGGTGAAGGCTGTAGAGGTTGCTTTCCCCCACCGGCCCGGGCAGCGCAAGCTTGGTTCCCAGCGCAGAGGCAGCGGCATAGTCGCGGGCTTTCGCCGCGCTGGCCCATTCACCCTTTGCTTCCAGCCATTCGGCGAAATCATGGATCGGCGAAGCGGCACCCCGTTCCCGGTGACGCAGGACGGGCGGCCGGACCACCAGCCTGCGAAGGTAGAGCGGCCCGCCCGCCTTTGGGCCTGTTCCCGACAACCCCCGCCCGCCGAACGGCTGGACGCCCACGATCGCGCCGATCATGTTGCGGTTCACATAGAGATTGCCCGCCTGAACGCGCGCCGTGACATGATCGATGGTCTCATCCAGTCGGGTGTGCAGGCCGAAGGTCAGGCCATAGCCAGTCGCATCGATCGCATCGATCAGCGCATCCAGCCGCTCGCGCCGGAACCGCACGACATGCAGGACGGGGCCGAAAACTTCCTGTTCAAGCTCTGCGATATCGCCGATTTCGATGATCGTCGGCGCGACGAAGCTGCCATGCGCCGCCTCGACAGGAAGGGCGAGTTGATCGATATGCGCGCCGCGCTCGCGCATCCTGGCGATGTGTTTTTCGATCCCGGCCTTGGCCTGCTCTGTGATCACCGGACCGATGTCGACCTTCAGCGCGTCGGGCCGGCCGACACGCATTTCACGCAGTGCGCCCTTCAGCATCAGCAGGATTCGATCCGCCACCTCTTCCTGCAGGCACAGCACACGAAGCGCGGAGCAGCGCTGGCCAGCACTGTCGAAGGCCGACACCAGCACATCCGCCACCACCTGTTCTGCAAGGGCGGATGAATCGACGATCATCGCATTCTGGCCGCCCGTTTCGGCAACCAGCGGGATAGGGCGTCCCGCAGGGGAAAGCCGCTTTGCAAGCTCGCCCTGTATCATCCGCGCGACAGCGGTCGAGCCGGTGAACATGACGCCTGCCGTGTCCGGCGCTGCCACAAGGGCGCTGCCCAACAGCCCATCGCCAGGGGTCAGCTGAAGGGCATGGGCCGGCACGCCCGCCTCGTGCAGCAGGCGCACGGCCTCAGCCGCTATCAAAGGCGTCTGGCCCGCCGGTTTGGCGAGCACCGGATTGCCCGCGACCAGAGCGGCGGCGACCTGCCCGGTGAAGATCGCCAGGGGGAAATTCCATGGACTGATGCAGATGATGGGCCCCAAGGGCTGCTGCTCGGCGCCGAAGCTGGTGCGTGCCTGCATTGCATAATAGCGCAGGAAATCGACCGCCTCGCGCACTTCCGCGATGGCGTTTGGAAGCGATTTTCCAGCCTCCCGGATCAGCAGGCCGAGCAGGATCGGCATGCGCGCCTGCATCGCGTCGGCTGCGCGCTCCAATATCGCTGCGCGCTCGTCCACGGGCTTGCTACCCCAGTTTGAGGAGGCAGCGTGGGCGACAAGGGCGGCGGCATCTTCCGCCGCCACTTCCATCACCGTGCCGACCCTGTCCCGATGATCGGCGGGATTGACGATCGCTCGCTCTTCGCCTGACCCGAAAGTCGGGGCCGCCGTCCAGCCGATCTCTGCGCTTTCACGAAGGGCCAGCGACAGGGCGGCGAGCGTTGTTTCGTCGCTCAAATCGAAACCCGCCGAATTGCGGCGATCGGGATAGATATGGGCAGGCAACGCTATCTGGTCATGCCTGACTCGTGGATGGGGCATGGCGCGGACCAGTTCGACTGGATCAGCGGTCAGATCTTCCAGCCGAACCGCCGGATCGCCGATGCGGTGGACGAAGGAGGAATTGGCGCCATTTTCAAGCAGGCGGCGGACAAGATAGGCAAGCAGCGTGTCATGCGTGCCCACGGGCGCATAAATGCGGCACGGCCGGTCAAGCTTGTCCTTGCCCACCACCTGCTCGTACAGCGGCTCGCCCATGCCATGCAGGCACTGGAACTCATATTGGCCGCTCCTGAAATCCGGCCCGGCGATGCGGTAGATGGTCGCGAGCGTCTGGGCGTTATGCGTCGCGAACTGCGGGAAAACTGCGTCAGGTGCCGCAAGCAGCTTTTGCGCGCAGGCGATATAGGCGACGTCGGTATGCACCTTGCGGGTATAGACCGGGAAGTCGGCAAGGCCGTCCACCTGTGCCCGCTTGATCTCCGCGTCCCAATAGGCGCCCTTTACCAGACGGACCATGATGCGGCGTCCGGAACGCCGGGCAAGGTCGATGATCCATTCGATCACGAACGGACAACGCTTGCCATAGGCCTGGATGACGAAGCCCAGGCCGTCCCATCCGGCAAGGTCGCGATCGGTCGCCAGGCTTTCGAGAAGGTCGAGCGAAAGTTCGAGCCGGTCCATTTCCTCGGCATCGATATTAAGGCCGATGTCATAGCTTTTGGCGAGCAGGGCCAGCTGCCTTACCCGGGGCAGCAGTTCGCCCATGACCCGTTCCGCCTGCGCACGGACATAGCGCGGATGAAGCGCGGACAGCTTGATCGAAATGCCGGGCCCTTCATAGATGCCGCGCCCACCGGCCGCCTTTCCGATCGCGTGGATGGCGCGTTCATAGTCGGCATGATAGCGGTCGGCATCCGCAGCGGTCGCCGCTGCCTCGCCCAGCATGTCATAGCTGTAGCGAAAGCCTTTCGCTTCCAGGTTGCGCGCCCGCTTCAAGGCTTGGGAGATCGTCTCTCCGGTGACGAACTGTTCGCCCATCATCCGCATGGCGAGATCGACGCCGCGGCGGATCACCGGCTCCCCGGCGCGCGCCACCAGACGCGTCAGCGCGGCGCCAAGCCCACGGTCATCGACGCTGCCGACCAGCTTGCCCGTGACGACCAGCCCCCATGTGGCCGCATTGACGAACAACGACTTGCCGCCGCCCACATGGGCGCTCCAGTCGCCGCCAGCCAGCTTGTCGCGGATCAGCGCGTCCCGGGTCGCGTCGTCAGGGATACGCAGCAATGCCTCGGCAAGGCACATCAGCGCGACGCCCTCTTCGCGGGACAGCGAATATTCCTGGATCAGCGCTTCCACGCCGCTGCCGCTGCGGTTGGCGCGGAGCGTCGTCACCAGCTGGCGGGCGATTTGTCTGATCGCTTCCCGGTCCGGCCCATCCAAAGTTGCGGTCTCCAGCAGCGGCGCCACGCATGCCGCTTCATCGCGGCGATAGGCGGCCGTGATCGCCTGCCGAAGCGGGCTTTGCGATCGGATCGGGGGCGCGAAGGCGTGGAAGACGGCGTGATGGGGCATGGCCAGCAAATTATCCAAAGATCTTAGGCGTCATATAGGGATAGAACGCCCTGAATTCCGACTTCCCGCAACGCAAAATGTACAGCAAGTGAGCTAGTCCCGCTTTGCGCATGCGAGCGCGAGCGTGTAGTTACCGGCGTCCGGGCAAGAAACTGCTGCCCTAGGGAGGAGAGGCCAATGGCTGAGTGGCGGCATCATTGGGCCGATATCAATGGCCTCACCATGCATTATGTCGAGCAGGGTCAGGGGCCGCTGGTGGTGCTGGCGCACGGATTTCCGCACAGCTGGTTCAGCTGGCGGCACCAGATCGCAGCCATCGCCGCCGCAGGATATCGCGTCGTCGCCTTCGATCTGCGCGGCATGGGGCAGACAAGCGCCCCGATCGAAGTGGAAGCCTATGACGTTCAGCATACGATGGGCGATCTCGTCGGCTTGCTCGACCATCTAGGCGAGGAACGGGCCGTGTTTGCTGGCCTCGATTTCGGGCTCTTCGCCATTTACGACATGGCCTATCACTGGCCCCAACGCATGCGCGCCATCATCGGGCTGGGCAATCCGGCCTGGCCTCATGACCGGGACCGCTCGCCGCTGACCGCCGCCCGCGACGTGGCGAAAAAGCATTTCTATCATATCGACTATTTCACGCGGCAGCCGGGCGTTGCCAAAGCCGCGCTTGATGCAGAACCGCGCGCGTTTCTGAAGCGGGTCTTTTACGCGCTCTCCGGCGATTATCATTATGTCGACGTTTGGAAGCACCCGCCCGGCACATCCTATCTCGATGCCCTGCCCGAACCACCGCCATTGCCATGGCCGTGGCTGAGCGAGTTGGAGCTTGAGTTCTTCGTGAGCGACTATGCCCGATCCGGATTTCTGGGCGGGCTGAACTGGTATCGGGCCATGGACCTGCGCTGGGCCTATCGCCGCCAGTTCGAGAACATGCCCAACCCCGTGCCCTTCTATTTCCTGACAAGCGAGAATGACACGGACATGGAAGCTTTCCATGGTGACGATCCATTGGCGAAGTTGCCAAGCCAATATGCCGACCTGCGCCGCGTCGAGATCCTGCCCAAAGCTGGACATATGCTCCAGATGGAGCGCGCGGCCGAAGTCAGCGCCCGCATGGTGGAGTTCCTGGCCGACATCGGCAGGTCGGAAGGCTGATGCCTGGGAGGGCATAGGCTTCAGGCGGAGCGGGTGTCATGTTGACTTTGAGCTAGGCCAATGAAAAGGCCTGCAGCGTGAGTTGCGGGCCTTGTTGCTGGTTCTTCGCTGCCCTTGATTCCTATTCAGCCGCCAGGCCATATTCCGGCGGCATGATCGTGGGCAGGCCGGGATCGAAATGGGCGGTCAGCAACTGGATGAACTCCCCGTCATGCAGCGGATCCGTCGGCATCTTGAACGGAACGCCGCGAGCGCGCAGTTCCGACAGGAAGATGCCGAACACCCGCTCATGCGACAAGTCATCGCTATGATCGAGCACCAGCGACATTTCATCTAGGTCCATGAAAATATCCGCTCCCCAATGGACCAGGAACCGGACTTCGTCGGCGGGCAACTGCTGGATGACTTTGCCATCGGTCTTGATCTGCCAGTCGCTGGATGACGGATCGGCCGCGATGACGGAGTCGATCGCCAGACCCTCGGGCCTGCGCAGGTCTTCCGGGCCGCAGGAGTTGGCGCCGTGATACATGACCTCGTTCTCGACGACGGCGGCGCGCCCCCACATCGGCGCATAAAGCTGCTTGGGCTGGCCCTGAGGACCATCGGGCCAGTAAGTGAAGCCCCCGCCGATCTGCCCCTTATAATACCAGGTTAGAACCTGCGCCTTCTTGATCTGCCACTCGCGGAACAGGCCCGACTTGGTCATCAGCCCGACGAGCCAGGACGGAGAATTCTGGATGGTGATGCCGCGAAAGTCGGCGCCATCGACGTGAGGCGTGCCGCCCGAACTAGAAGGACCCTGAATGTTGCAGAGCATCAGGTTCGGCGTCGCATATTTGGCGTTCCAATAGCCACGCACCAGTTCAAGGAACCTGGAATTGAGGAAGCAATCCTCGATTTCCGGGTAGAGGCTGGCATGGCCGCGTCCCAGGGTCGCCCGGAACACCGGGCTCAGGAACATGTCCCATGTGGGCACAAAGCCTTCGGGAAGGCTTCCGGACGTCGTGGCGATCACTTCTTCGGGGGAAGAAAACTCCTGCGACAGGATCGTCTTCCACGGTCCTTTGTCGCGCATGACGTTGAAAAGCCTTTGGCGCTGATCTTCGCTGAAGGCGGCTTCTACTAACTGCGGTTCTGCGACGGGCCGCAGAAATGCGTTATTGTTCATGGCTATTTCCTCACAGCCCGAAGGCTTCCTCTAACTGGCGCACCAGATGGCGGCGCTGCGGATCACCACGCCACGAAAGGGTGCATTTTAGCGAGCACGCCCCGAAGGCATAAATTCCGCGCCGGCAAAGTGTGGACAAAGTTCAACGATTGTCAATCCCGTGCTGCAAAGGTCATGTCCTGGCCGAGAGTGAAAAAGAGGGGCTTGACTAAAGGTTGACGTGGACCAACAATTCCGCGGGCTTCGGGAAAGCAGTGCGCGAGTTGAGTGAAGCGAGTGCCGTCTTCCGGAAAATGTTGGAACGGCCGCGGGATGCCCGCCGGTCGGATAAGGCGGTTACTGCATGATGGAACATGTGCGTGCGGATGCATTTGATACGGGAACGGCGCGACTGAGACGCGGCATGCTGGTTCGCGCCATGCTTGCGCAGAATACCGGCACCGGCTGCGCCTTTGGCGGGTTGGCCATAACCGTTCTCGCGCTGCAGGATCGGTATGGCGCATCTTTGGGCATGGCGGCGATGGCGCTCTCCCTTGCCGTTCTTTCCATGACTGCGTTCGGCCCGCTGATCGCCGGTGCCATCGCCCGCTGGGGTCTGCGCCGGATCATGCCGGCAGGAGTGCTGCTCTCCCTCATCGGATATATCTCCCTTGCCTATGCGCCGAGCATGCTGTTCGCCCTCGCGGCCTGTGGTCTTCTGATCGGACCGGGCGCGGCCTTGTTTGCCGCCCTTCCGCCAGCTGTACTGGCGGGCGGCTGGTATCCCGAAGCGCGTGGCAAGGTGATGGGCATCACCTATCTGCCCCTGTTTACGACAGTCATTCCGGTGGTGGGCGTCAGCATCGTCCAGACTTATGGGCTGAAGGTCTTCTTTCTCTCGCTCGCCGCCCTGCACCTGCTGTTGCTGCCCTTGATGCTGGGCGTGGTCGATCCGTCGATGGAGGCGCTGGACGATCAAGGGCCTGCCGAAAGCCCGGGCTTGGGTTCTCGCCATATCGTCATCCTTGGCGGCGCGATGTTCTGGATGATCGCGGTGGCAGACGGCATCCTGAACGGCACCGCTATTACCGGGGGCGCGCACATTTTGCCAATCGTCACGGAATATAAGGCGTCGATGGAGGCAGGAGCCGTGCTGCTCGCCGTTTCCGGCGCGTCCAGCATCATGGGTTCCCTGTTTTCCGGCTATGCCTGCGACCGCATCGGTGCTGCCAATACGCTGGGTCTGGCCGGAGTAGGCTTCGCCATCGCCTGGGTCCTGCTGGCGATTACCGGATGGATGCCTGCCCTGGTTGTTTCTTCGTTCCTCATAGGTCTGTGCGGTGCATCGGTGTTCCCGCCGCTCAACGCGCTGGTGGTGCAGATCTATGGGGCCGAGGCGCTGCCGAAAGTGCTCGGCCTGCTGGGCGTCATGACGCTTCCCTTCACCTTCCTCATGTCTCCCGCCGCTGGTTGGCTGCGCGACTATGCGGGCAATTATGAACCCGTCTTCATCGCAGTGGTGATAGCCAGCGGCGCAGCGGCCGCCATATTCTTCGGCATCAGCAGATATCTTGCGCGCAACGGTGGATCAGTGAGCGACATACCGGAAGCCGTCCTGTCGCCCGTCAACCCGACCTGAATTCTTCCAGCCATCCGGAACATTTCAGGCTGCCGGTCGACCGCTCGGCGCGCGCTTGATAAATGTTGAACAACGCCAACGATTGAGAATTTTGAGGAGCGGTAAAGCGCTAGTCATACGGCCTTGGCGGACCCGCCCTTCAGAAGATTGGAGGGAGAAAGTCGGATTGAGATAATCGCAAGAGAGGTTTTCCGGAGATGGCCCACAAGAAATTCCACCTCGGCTATTTCACCAAGTTCGGCGCCACCTCCTGGCCCGGCGACGGCACGGAGTTCGGTTCGCAATGGGCGGACGGGTCTTACCATAAAGAGCTGGCCCGGATGCTGGAGGCCGCGAAGTTCGACTTCATTTTCTTCGAGGACACGACGATCGTGGGCGACCGCTATGGCGGATCCATGGAGCTGGATCTCAAGAACGCCACCCTGGCGCCCAAGCTCGACCCGTTGCCGCTCCTGCCCCTGATGGCGCAGGATACGTCGCACATCGGCCTGATCGCGACCGCCTCCACGACTTTCTACCCGCCCTATCTGCTCGCTCGGCTGCTCTCCACCATTGATAGCCTGACGAAGGGGCGGGCAGGCTGGAACATGGTGACGTCGAGCGAGAAGAATGCCGCCCTGAACTTCGGCCTGGAAAAGCTGCTTCCGCCGAGCGAACGCTACGACATCGCCGATGAGTTCGTCGAACTGTGCAAGAAGCTGTGGGACAGCTGGGAAGAAGGCGCGCTGGTCGCGAACAGTGAAACCGGTGTCTATGTGGATCATACAAAGGTCCACACCGTCAACTTCGAGGGCAAGCATTTCCGCTCACGCGGCCCGCTGAACACGCTGCGATCGCCGCAGGGCTATCCTGTCCTGGCGCAGGCGGGCGCGTCCGATCGCGGGCGGGATTTTTCGTCCAAAAATGCCGAGGTCGTGCTTGGCATGATGACGGGCGGCGTCAAGGGCATGAAGGCCTATCGCGATGACATCCGGAACCGCGCCGAAAAGCAGGGCCGCAACCCCGACGACATCAAGGTCTTCTTCCTGACGCCGCTCAACATCCTCCCCGAAAATGGCGAAGTCCGCGAAATGACGGAGGCGGACAAGCAGGCCGCGTTCGAGCATAATATCGTCATGGCGTCGTCGTCGCTCGACATCGACTTCTCGCAATATGATCTCGACGCGCCCGTGCCGCAGGACATTGTCGCTGGCGGCCATACCAGCGCGCTTGAACATATGAAGAAGGCCGGGCGGGAGGAGGGCAAGTCCCTGCGCGACCTCTTCTCTACGGGGAAAGGCGGCAGCAATGCGCGCTTCAGGGGCACGGCGCAGCAGGTCGCGGACCAGCTGATGGCGGTGATGGACGAAGTGGGCGGCGACGGCATCCTGATCGAAGGATCGGGCTACAACCACCAGCTTCCAGCCCTGCTCGATGGCGTCATTCCCGCACTCCAGAAGGCGGGTGCCGTCCGCACCGAATATGAGGGCACGACCCTGCGCGAGATCCTGCGGGAATTTTAGTCTCGCGGCGGACTGGCCTTCGTTCAGCCAACAGCGGCCTGTTGCGACTGGCCGCTCGCCTCTTGCAAGACCATATTGTGCGTCTAAGGAACGGGATGATAATGCATTGAACTGAAAAAACACGATAAAGAGGTCGCAATGACGCGCATATTGGTGGCAGAGGATGATCCGCTGACATTAAGCGGCATCGGTATGCTGCTGGACAAGACCAACTTCGAAGTGGTCGCCACTGTGAACACCGGCACGGCGGCGCTCGACGCACTGCCCAAGGCGCGGCCGGACATGCTGATCCTCGACAACAGCATGCCCGAGCGCACCGGCCTCGACGTGTTGCGGACGCTGCGTCATCGCGGCGACAATCGCCCGGTCGTCCTGCTGACCGGCGGCATCAACGACCAGGCGACGAAGGAGGCCATGCAACTGGGCGTGGACGGCATCGTCATCAAATCGACCGCGCCCCGTGACCTTCTGACATGCCTGGAAACCGTGGCGCAGGGGCGGCGCTGGCTCGACCAGGAAGTCATGCAGCGGGCCATGCAACTGGCGATGTCGCCGGACGCGCCGCGCGATCCCTTCGCGGTGCTGAGCGGGCGCGAGCGGGCCGTGGCCTCGCTCGCCCAGCGGGGCCTGCGCAACAAGGAAATCGCCGACGAACTGGGCCTGACCGAAGGGACGGTTAAGGTCCATCTGCACAAGGTTTTCGAAAAGCTCGGGCTGCGCGGCCGGACCGAACTTATCCTGCTCGGCCAGGACCGCGAGGACTGACATTATACCCAAAGAGATAGGCGCTTTCATCCGAAGGTAAGCGCGCTTCTCGCCACGGGTTGAATGGCCGTCCCGTGGCACAGCGGGCATTTGCCGATCATGGCAGCGGTCGTGGACCGCGCATGATGGGCGAATGATGACGCGGTTTCTGATCCTCTGCATGGCGATGGTGGCGGCGCTCGGCTTTGCCGGCCAGCCCGCGCATGCGCAGGTGACCGCCTATGCCGCGGGTCAGGGATCGGTGAACAGCATCACCGTTGGCGTCGACGTGCGCGCTTCCGTGCGCGGCCGTTGCGGCTTCGCGACCGGCGGCGCGCCTTCGGGCAGCATCGACCAGGCGGATTTCGACCAGACCGGCTTCACCAGGGATTTCGCGATCCAGCTCAATTGCAGCGGCGCGTCGCGCATCGCCATCTCGTCGGCGAATGGCGGCATGGCGGGGTCCGCGACGGGCGGACAGGGCTATGCCGCCAAGGCGCCCTATCAGGTCGCGCTGCGCATGGTGGCGGATAATGGGACCAGCGCTTCTGCCTCCTGCGATGCTTCGGCGCTGGCTTCGGGCGGCGCTTGCAGCTTTGCCGGGGTGGCTGGCGAGACCAAGGGGCTGCGCCTTGCGGGCGCGTCGACGAAGGCGAACGGCTCCTATCTCCGCGTCAGCGCCCCTGCCTATTCCGGGGCCGACACGCTGGTCGCGGGCCGCTACAGCGACACATTGTCCATCACGGTTAGCGTTTCTCCTTAAAATGCTGATAAGTAGTTAGAATGAGTGATCTTTCACGATTGGAGAGCATTGTCATGATCGATGACGCGGACAATCTCCCCTCCGGCCAGCAGCCAGACAGTCAAGCGCCCGCTCGCCTGGATGGCGGCGATCCTGTTCCTCACGCCGGTTCAGGCGCAGGCAGGGGCGCAATTCGACGTGGTCGGTCATGTCGCGCCGCGATGCTGGGTTTCGAACGCGGCCCTGCAGCCGCAACCCGCCACGCAGGGAAGCGCGATCTGCAATCAGGCGCGTCCCGCCCTGCAATCGCGCGTTCGCGTCCTGGAGACTGCCGGAACAGCACAGCCGCTGGGCCCGCAGCTGTCAGCCCGCACCGCGTTGGAGATCATCGTCTCGCCGCAACTGTGATCGGCTGGAAAGCCGGGCTGATTATCGCCGCCCTGTCCGGCGCGATCCTGACGGCGGTCCCCGCAAAGGCGCAGACGCAAATATCCTCCGTCTGCGGCGTCACCGGCAATGCCACCGCGCCTGCCAGCATCACCTATGACCCTTTCTCCCCCACCGGCCTTTCCGAAGTCACCATCCCGCTGATCCTGCGGCGCAACCGTGGTCTGCTCACCGGCCGCACGAATGAGGTCAGCCTGGTCCTTACCGCGCCATCGGGCACGCCGCCGCTGGAAGTCACCTATCGCGGTTATCGCGTCCTCTATCCCGAAGGATCGACCGCCGGGCGTCCCCGCTCGCTCGATTCGAAGGATGGCGGCGCGGGCGCAGCGGGAGAGATCCGCTACGACTTCGGCGGTCTCTTCTCCTCGGATCTGTCGGCCGCGCTAAACCTGCGCGTGTCGGTGCCGCCGGGCACGGACCTGTCCGCTGGCGATCCGATCATCCTCGACATGCTCTACATCTGTTCGGGGGAAGGCGGGATGCTGAGCGTGCCGGTGCCCACGCGGGAAACGGGGTCGATCAGGATCAACGTCAACACCGTCAGCGCGCTCCAGGCCTATTATGCAGGCGCGGCGCTCGACTTCGGCGAAATCGGCGATGTGACGACCGCGCAGGTCCAGGCTGCGCCGGACCGTTACACCACATCATCGGCCAATGCGCTCAAGGTCCGCAGTTCGGGCGCCTATGAAGTGCAGGTGCGATCGCAAAATGATTTCCGCCTCACCTTCCCCGGCGGCAATCTGGGCGATGCCGCGCAGACGATCCGCTACAGCGCCCGCTTCCTGGGGCAGGAGGTCACGTCCAACGCATCCTTCGGCACGCGCACCTGCGCCCGCGCGGGCGTCGGCGGCGAAGCGGGCACGCTCCCCTTGCGCGCCACGCTGAAGGAAGGCGGCGCAGCCAAGACGCCCGCCACCAACTATGCCGACATCATCAGCATCACCTTCACCCCCATCGTGTCCGCCGCATCGGCGACCAACTGCGCGGGGCTCTAGGGTCCTCCCGCTATATCGTCCGGTATAGCGGCTTATCTCCTGAAGTTAGGGCGTTTTTCGCTGGCCGCTGAATGGGTTGGCCGCGTGAATGGCCGTATCTCCAATCTCGTCGGGGCGATCGCAACCCCAATCATTTTGGAGATATGAAGATGAAGAAGCTGCTTGTTTCCGCCCTGATGTTCGGTTCGGTCGCCACTGCCGCTCCGGCTTTCGCGCAGGCCAGCGGTTCGGTTGATGTCAGCGGCACCGTCGCGGCAAAATGCTCTGCCGTGACGCCGATCAGCGGCAGCATCACGCTGGGCGAACTTGCCAAGGCCGACGGCACCGTCGATCCCGCCTTCGCTGGCAATACGGGCGGGCTCAGCCGCACCTTCACCATCAAGTGCAACGGCGCCAACCCCAAGCTGACCGTGGAAGCCAAGCCGCTGGTGAACGCTGCGGCGACCAACTCGCCCAACGGCTACACCAACACTGTCCACTACACCGCAACGGTCGTCGCAACCGGTGCCAAGGGCGGCAGCGCCACCGTGGCTGATCAGTCGCTCAGCTCCGGCGCGACATCGGGCCAGGTCGGCGATCGTCTGGCGGCGGTTTCGAACAATCTCTCGCTCACCGTCGGCAGCGGCCTGACGGCGGACTCCACCGCGATCCTCGACGCTGGCACCTATGCGGGCAAGGTCGAAATCACGGTTGCTCCGGCCGCCTGATCCAGGACTTCGGGCAGGCCTGATCACCGGGCCTGCCTGATCTAGCTCAGGGGCATGGACTTGAAAGATCCTCTCGCACTGGCGACGGAACTCCGGATTAGGGCAGCGGATGCCCCGGCGGAGCAACGTGCCGATCTCCTGTTCCTTGCGGCTGAATATGAGCGGATGGCCGACATGGCTCCGCTTTCGCCGGATGGGGAGCAGGTGAGGGTCCGCCTGCCCCAATGATGCTCCAGTGCAACAGTGCATCCTTTCCGGATGAACATCTGGGCAATTCAGGCTTTTTCTGTCTTGGCGGCGGCGGCTCATAAGTTCATCACCTTGCCAGCCGCACCGGTGAACCGGCCCAAGCTGTTAGGAACAAGCCCTTGAAGTTTCAGCCTAGATCCTTCGTCACTGCGCTCCTGGCCTGCGTGGCGGCAGCCGGACTTGCCCCGGCGGCGGATGCGATGACGGTCCAGCCGGTGGTCATCGATCTCACCACCTCCGGCCGCAGCATGAGCCAGGTCGTGACGGTCGAAAACAGCTTCGACAAGCCGCTACCGGTGGAACTGCGCATCGAAACGCTGGACCTGACCGCCGATAGCGCGAAGCCGACCGGCAAGGATAGCGGCGAACTCGCCGTCTTCCCTCCGCAGGCGTTGATTCAGCCCGGCCAGCGTCAGAATTTCCGCGTCCAATATGTGGGTGATCCTGCCCTCGCGCGCAGCAAACATTATTTCGTGACCGTCGCGCAGCTTCCGGTGCAGACCAGCGACACCCAATCCAACATCCAGCTGCTCTATAATTTCCAGGTGCTGGTCAGCATCTCGCCTGATGGTGCAAAGCCCGCTCTGTCGATCGCGTCGGCCGAAATCGGGAAGAATGCGGAAGGTGCGCCTGCCCCTGTCATCACCGTGTCGAACACCTCCGTCGTGCATGGCTATCTGTCGCGCGGCCGGGTCCGCGTTGTCCAGTTCGGCCCCGATGGCAAGGAAGTGCTGCGCAAGCAGCTGACCGGGCCAGAGCTTCAGCAGACGATCGGCTATGGCGTGATCGGCGGCGGACAGACGCGCCGGGTGACGCTGCCCGTCACGCTTCCACAGCCCAGCGGCAGGGTCGAGGCGCAGTTCACGCCCGACAGCTGAGGCTACTCTTGTCCGTAAAGCCGACTGCCGCCGCCGGGGCGCTGCTGCTCGCCGCCTGCCTCATCCCGCCTGGCGCGCGCGCGCAGACTGGCACGGCCTTGCCCGCGCCGGTGTTGATCGATCCCGATGCGAACGCAACTGGCATAAACCCGACCGGCAAGCCCGTCATTCTCACCGCGCCGGTGATGGACGGGCAAGCCTATCTCGGCGATGCGACCGTCACCTTGGACCCCGGCGGGCGGGCAAGCTTTTCCGCCGAACGCCTGCTGACGCTGCTCGAAACGCGCATCGCCGCGCCCCTGGTGGCGCGCCTGCGCACCCGGTTTGGCGAGCGCGGCCAGCTGGACGGCGCGGACCTGCGCGGCGTCGGCGTCACCATCCGCTATGATTCGCAAGCGCTGCAAGTCACGCTGGATATCGCCGCGCCCAGCCGGGCGGCGCGTTCGCTCGATCTTGGCGATGCTAACAGGCGCGGTCCTGTCACCTATGCCCCTCCCGCCGATGTCAGCGCCTATCTCAACATCCGGGGGTCGTTCGACTGGGTCCAGCAGGGTTCGGACGAGGGCCTTGCCGCGCCCATCACCTATCTCGACGGCGCCATCCGTGCCGGTGGCGTGGTGCTGGAAAGCGAGGCGAACTGGCAGGCGGGCGTCGCCGGGCCGGACCTGCAAAGGCGGGGCACCCGGCTCGTCTATGACGACCGGCGCAACCTTGTCCGCTGGGCCGGAGGCGATCTTCAGACGCTCGCACGCGGCTTTCAGTCCGCGCCCGAAATTGCTGGCCTGTCCGTCTCGCGCTTCTATTCACTGCTCGATCCGCAAACCATCATCCGCCCGCGCGGCAGCCGCAGCTTCCAGCTTGAGCGCCGCTCGGTTGTCGAGGTGCGCGTCAACGACCAGCTTGTCCGCCGGATGGAACTTGACCCCGGCACCTTCGACCTGCGCGATTTTCCGTTCACCCAGGGGTCCAATGACGTCAAGCTGACCATCACTGATGATGCCGGGCGCAAGGAGACGGTGGATTTCAGCATTTTCCTCGACCAGGCGCAGCTTGCCAAGGGGCTTAGCGAGTTCGGCTTCTACGCGGGCGTCCGGTCGCCGCTTGGACGGCGCGGGCCAATTTACACTAACGATCTGGCGTTCAGCGGCTTCTACCGGCGCGGCGTCAGCGACCGGCTGACGCTCGGCGCCAATGCCCAGGCCGATGGCCGTGGCTGGATGGGCGGCGTCGAGTCGGTCGTCGCCACCTCCATCGGCACCTTCGGCAGCTTCGCGTCCGCGTCCCATGTGGAGGGTTCGGGATCAGGCTGGGCGTCCATCCTGACCTTCCAGCGCACGATCAGCCGCAGCAGCGACCGCGCTGACGCCCTGTCGCTTTCGCTGGAGGCGCGCAGCCGGAAATTCGCGCCGATTGGCACCATCACGCCCTTCAACCCCTACAGCTATATCGCGGGGGCAAGCTATAATAGCGGCATAACCGAATCCCTCTACGCCGGGCTCGACGCCCGCTATTCGCGCGGCCGCGACGGAGAGCCCGACGCGGGCAGCGTGCGCGTCACCGGCGGATGGCGGATTTCTCCCGCGCTCAACTTCACCGCCGATGTCGGCTATGAACGGGCGGGCCGCAAAAACCGTCTCGCGGCCTTCCTCTCGCTGACCTATCGCCTCGACCGCTCGTCCAGCCTGCGCACCGACTATGACAGCCGCAACAACCGCAGCCGCCTCAGCTACCAGAGCTATAGCGGCTCGGGCACCGGAGCCTATAATCTCAGCGCCGACGTCGAACGCAGCGATATCGGCGCAGGGGTAAGCGCCAGCGGCGTCTATTATGCCAACCGCGCCGAACTCGGCTTCAGCCACTTCGGCACGTTCGATCGTGACCTCAGCGGATCGACCGGCCAGCGCACTTCCCTCCGCTTCGGCACGGCGCTGGCGCTGGCGGATGGCGCTTTCTCCATCGGCCGTCCCATCCAGGACGCCTTCGCCATCGTCCGCGCCCACCCTTCGCTCAAAGGGGCGGACATCTTCATCGACGAAAGCGGCGACAGCTACACCGCCCGCACTGGCCGCCTGGGCACCGCGATCCAGCCCAGCCTCAGCAGCTATAGCGAGCGCAACGTGCTGACAACCGCGCCCGACGCACCGCTCGGCCTCGACCTTGGCGAAGGCTCCTTCCGCCTCCTGCCGCCCTATCGCGGCGGCTACAAACTCACGGTCGGCTCCGATTATATGGTGAGCGTCGTCGGCCGCCTGATCGGCGCCGATGGCCAGCCGCTTTCCCTTGTCGCGGGCCAGGCAGTCGAGGCAGCGCATCCGGACCGCGAGCCCATCCCGCTCTTCACCAACGCCGCTGGCCGCTTTGGCGCGACCGGCCTCGCGTCCGGCCGCTGGACCATCGTCATGGCCGACGCCGACAAGACCAGCTACGACCTCGTCATTCCGGCAGGCGCCACCGCAACCGTTACCGCCGGGGATCTGCGCCCCAAGGAACAATAGGCCCCGCCCATGCCGCCGCCCGGTTTGACTCGGGGCATTGCGCCATGCAATGAACCCATCATGCATTCACGCAGTGATCATGTGCGTTTTCGCTACCAGGGGGGTCAGCTTCTCGCGGGCATCTAGCCCCGGGTTACGGCGCGTCATGCCCCGGGCCCGGGGCAAATCGGTAGATTGCAGCACGCCGGACAGGTGTGCGCCCAGTCCTTTCGAAAGCCAGCGCCATGACCAGATCCTTGAGCCGGGGAAACCCGCCAGTTTATTTCATCGATTCCGAAGCCGACAGCCTCACCAACCTGGCTCTGGGCGTCGCCAACAGCATGCCCGACGTCAGCGACCTGCTGCTGAGCGAAATTACCCGCGCGAAGGTTCAGGCGCCCTCGCGCATAGCACCCGATGTCGTCACCATGCATTCGACTGTCGAATTTGTTGACGAAGCGAGCGGCGCTGATCGCACGGTGCAGATCGTCTACCCTGCCCAGGCAGATATCAGCGCTGGCCGCATTTCCATCCTCACCCCCATCGCCGCCGGGCTGATCGGCCTGCGCGAGGGGCAATCCATCAACTGGCCCGACCGCGACGGCCGCACCCGGACCCTAACGGTCGTCAAGGTGACGCAGCCCACCCGCATCTGATGCATCCACAAAAAGGAGAGAAGACATTGCCCCGTATCGACGAGAAACTCCTGCCGATATTCGAAGACGTGTTGAGGCGGAATGCCGGTGAAACCGAATTCCACCAGGCTGTCGAAGAAGTGCTGGAAAGCCTGGGGCTCGTCGTCGCCAAGCATCCTCAATATATGAACAACGCCCTCATCGAGCGCATCTGCGAGCCGGAACGTCAGATCATCTTCCGCGTGCCCTGGGTCGATGACAAGGGGCAGACCCACATCAACCGCGGTTTCCGCGTGCAGTTCAACTCGGCGCTCGGCCCCTATAAGGGCGGCCTGCGTTTCCACCCATCGGTCAATGTCGGCATCATCAAGTTCCTTGGCTTTGAACAGACCTTCAAGAACGCGCTGACCGGCCTTCCGATCGGCGGCGGCAAGGGTGGATCGGACTTCAATCCGCGCGACCGCTCGGATGGCGAAATCATGCGCTTCTGCCAGTCCTTCATGACCGAACTATACCGGCATCTTGGCGAATATACCGACGTTCCGGCCGGGGACATCGGCGTCGGTGCGCGAGAGATCGGCTATCTCTTCGGCCAGTATAAGCGCCTCACCAACCGCTATGAAGCGGGCGTGCTCACCGGCAAGGGCCTGATCTACGGCGGTTCCCGCGCGCGCACCGAAGCGACCGGCTATGGCGCCGTCTATTTCGTGGACCAGATGCTAAAGACCCGTGGCGAAAGCCTGGAAGGCAAGCGGGCGGTGGTGTCAGGCTCCGGCAATGTCGCCATCTTCGCAATCGAGAAGATCAAGGAATTCGGAGGCAAGGCGGTCGCCTGTTCGGACTCCTCCGGCTACATCGTCGACGACGAAGGCATCGACCTCGACTTGCTCAAGGAAATCAAGCTCGTTCGCCGCGAACGCATTTCCGAATATGCGCGGTTGAAGGGGGCAGGCGCCTATTTTGTCGAGCAAGGCGTCGTATGGGACGTTCCGTGCGAAGTCGCCCTCCCGTCCGCGACGCAGAATGAACTCAATGGAAATGATGCCGCGACCCTGATCCGCAACGGCGTCGTCGCCGTAGGAGAGGGCGCGAACATGCCCTGCACCCCCGAAGCTGTCCGCCTGTTCCAGAATGCGAACATATTGTTCGGCCCTGCAAAGGCGGCCAACGCGGGCGGCGTCGCCACGTCCGCGCTGGAAATGCAGCAGAACGCGTCTCGCGACAGCTGGACCTTCGAGGAAACCGAGGCCCGCCTCGCCGCGATCATGCGGCGCATCCATGACAGCTGCGCCGAGACCGCCGAAGAATATGGCGCGCCCGGCAATTACGTCCTCGGCGCGAACATCACCGGCTTCGTCCGCGTCGCCGAAGCGATGGAAGCGATGGGCGTTATCTAGGGACAGCGCGGGCTTTCGCCGGTCCAGGCGCGCATGCGTCGGACCGGCGAAAGGCGTCAATGCGGCTGGCCGGAGCCTTCACCGCCCTGCTGTCCTTGTGAAGCAGCGCCAGCTCCACCGCCGGGATCGCCGCTGCGTCTCCCCAGCACCTGGCCGCCCTGTCCATTACCGATCTGTCCATTGCCGATCTGGCCATTGCCGATCTGGATACGGCGGCTGCGCTCCTGACTGCCCTGCCTTGGCAGGCTGATCTTGAGCACGCCATTGTTGAAATCGGCATGGACCTGATCGGGATCTGGCTGGAACGGCAGCTGGATCGATCGGGAGAAGGCGCCATAGGAGCGTTCCAGGACATGTGCCTGCTTGTCCTCATGCTCCCGCCGCTTCTCTCCGCTGATGATCAGCATCTCGCCCTCCAGCCGAAGATCCACATCCTCCTGGGCGACGCCGGGAAGTTCGGCGGTGATCTCCAGCTTGTCCCCCGCCTCATGCACGTCGATGCGCGGCATGCCCATCATCGTGCCATGTCCGCCGGGGCTGCTGCCCATGGCTCGGAAGCTGTCATCGAACAGCCGGTTCACCTCGCGATGCAGGTCGAGAAAGGGGTCGCCGCGGTTCAACAGGCCGCGACCACCAAAAGGTGTCATGAAATGCGAAGCCATCGAAAGACCTCCTGTCCAGAGAATCAAGGCCCTGACGACGGAGCGGCCCGCCGCAGGGACCGCGCCAAAAACGATTGGAAAACAGGCTGGTTCCGCCGCAGCGCGCCGCTTCAGGATTTCCGTTCGCGGTAAAATTGCACGCCCAATTGCAGGCTTTCGGCGATCCGATCGGCCTTCTCCTGAAAGGCGGCCGCCGCTTCCGGCGCAAGCATGTCGCCGCTCGTTTGCCGCCACAGCGCCAGCCAGCGGCTGAAATTATCCGCTGTCATATGCGGTTCGTGCTGGACATGCGCGACCATGGGCTGCCCCTTGTACCGGCCGGTGCCCAGCATCACCGATGACCAGAATGCCTTCAGCTTCTCCAGATGCAGCGGCCAGTCGTCGATCGCCTGATCGAATATCGGGCCAAGCACCGGGTCGGCACGCACCCGATCGTAAAAGGCCGGGACGAGGCGGCCAATATCCTCCTCACTTATCTGGCTCATCTATCGGCAACCGGCAACGGCATGTCCTCAGTCACAGGAAATGGCGGCATTGCGCAGCTCATAGCCCGTGACGAGGGGATTCCACGTCAGCATCGGCGCGCGATCCAGCTTCAGGCCCGGCACCTGCAACAGCTGTTCCAGAAATATGCAGCTTTCCTGAAGCGCGACCTGGGCGCCGGGGCAGCGATGTTCTCCATCGCCGAAGGACAGGCCCGCATTGCCATATTTGGCGCTGACTTCCCGGCCCGGCACCAGTTCGCAAGGCCGCTCGCCAAAGGCCGCCATATCCGTGTTCGCCGCGCGAACATCGACGGCAACGGCCGCGCCCGGAGGGGCATCGGCCCCCGTCTCTTCGGCGGGGACGCGGCGATAGAGATAGCCGACCACCGGCTCCAGCCGCAGCAATTCCTCCAGCAAGGCGATCTTGCCTTTCTCATCGGCGGCGAGGAAGGCGGTCTTGACCTCCTCCCGCTCCAGCATGTGCCACGCGGCCATCACGATGAACTCGCGCGTGGTCGCCATGCCCGCCGCGCCATAGACCAGGCATTCGGTCAATATCTCCCGGCCATTATAGCCCTCGTCGATCAGGTGGGAAATGACATCGTCCCGCCGCTGCTTGCGCCGGGCGCGGATCGCCGGGGCGACATCATGATAGTAGAAGGACAGGACCCGATATTGGGCCTGCACGAATTTGATCAGCGCCGTGACCTTGTTCGGGTGGGCTCGAAAATCGCCGGTGAAGAACACGTCCAGCCTGCGGGCGAGCCCCTTGGGATCGCTGTCGGTCAGGCCGACGATATGGCTCGCGACCGCGACGGCCAGCTCCAGGCTGAGCTGGTCGAGGAAGCCGGTCTTTTCCTTTTTGAAACGGGATATGAGCTGGTCGCTGAGTTCGACCATCAGTTCGCGATAATGGGTCGTGACGATGCGCGGGGTGAAGAACCGCGCCGTGGCGCTGCGCTGCACACGATGGGCTTCGCCTTCCAGGAACAGGATGGGCTGGCGCGTAGCGCTGCCGATCCGGCCGACCTGTTCGGCCAGGAAACCCGCCTGCCGCACATTCTGGTTGCGCAGGATGGCGCGCGCTTGGGCAAAATTGCCCGTGCGCACATCGGGGTCTACGGTCCCACCCGCACTCGACGCGGCGGCGGACTTGCGATCATCGCCCTCGCGATGAAAAGGACAGGCGCCTGAAAGACGAGCCTCCATCAGCTTCGACCCCTCATATGTGCACGACGGGCTTCTAACTTAGGAGCACCCCGGTGCCGGTCAAGGCCGCGCCTGTCCTGATCTTCAATGCGGGAAGGTGGGGAAGCGTCTGGCCGCCAGGCAGCCCGGCGCCTCCCACTTCATGATCAGTTGAACTTATAATCTTCCAGAACGGGCTTTTGCAGCTCGTTCCACATGTCGACGAGGCGGAACGGCCAGGGACCGACCGGGCGGCCCTTGCTGTTCTGATAATAGCTCTTCGACTTGGGGTGGGTCCAGATCATGTGTTTCATCTGGTCGTCGATCCGCTTGTTGTGGCGAAGGAAGGCTTCCTCCGTCACTTCAACCGTGCGCGCGCCACGGGCGATCATCTCATCGAGGCATTCGATCAGATAATGGACCTGCGACTCGCTGACGATGTTGAGGCCGCCTGCGTGGTTCGGGCCGATATTGGGGCCGGTCGACAGGAAGTAGTTGGGATAGCCGGGGATGGTCGTGCCCATATAGGCGCGTTCTTCCTCGTCTGCCCAGTCCACCGCGATATCGTGACCGTCGCGGCCCTTGATCTCCAGATCCTGCACCAGCGACGACGCGTTGAAGCCGGTCGCGCAGATGATGATGTCCAGTTCGTAGACCTTGCCGTCATTCGTGCGGATGCCGTTGGGCAGGATTTCCGCGATGCCCGCCGTTTCCAGCGTCGTGTGCGGCTGCACCAGCGCATCGTACCAGCCCGCGTCCATCACCACGCGCTTGGAAAATATCGGGAAATCGGGCGTCAGCTTCTCGATCAGGTCCGGGCGGCCCGCCAGCTTGTGATGCATGTGCGACAAGGCATATTGGCGCATGCCTTCGTTGAGCGCCGACACCGCGATGCCGTCTTCGGGGTAGGACGGGTCCTTCACCACATTGGGGTAGAGGCCATCGGCCGCGAACCAGAACACCCGGAAACGGAACCATTCCTTGTAATAGGGGATGTGCCGCATCGCCCACTTCACGGGCTCGGGCACTTCCGCCTTCACTTCGGGATTGTTGATCATCCAGTGCTTGGTGCGCATGAAGACGACCAGTTCGTCGACTTCCTTGACGATCGTGGACACGATCTGCGCGGAGCTGGCGCCGGTGCCGATGACGGCGACCTTCTTGCCCTTGAGGTCGATATTCTCGTCATAGTCGGCCGAGTGGGTGATGATGCCCTGGAAGCTTTCGATGCCCTTGATGTCGGGCAGCACCCAGCGGTCGGTGGTGCCGAACGCGTTGAACACGGCATTGGCCTTGATGACTTCGCGCTTGCCGCTGTTCAGGTCTTCGACCGTGACGTTCCACACGGCTTCGTCCTGATCGAAGACCAGGCTGTGCACCATGGTCTTGAAGCGGATGTTGCGGCGGACGTCATATTTGTCGGCCACGGCGCGGAAATATTCGCGCATGTCCGCGCCATGGGGGTGGTAGTGGTTCCACTCCGGGCTGATTTCGAAGGAATAGGAATAGAAGTGGCTGGGCGTATCCACGCCGACGCCCGGATAGCGGTTCTTCCACCAGGTGCCGCCGACTTCTTCATTCTTCTCGATGATCACATGCTCGTAACCGGCACGCTCCAGCTCGATCCCGGCGAGGATGCCGGTCAGGCCCGCGCCGATCACCAGCACCTTGAATCCAGCCGGGGGAGGGGTGCGCTCCGACAGTTCCTTGCGCACGGGGCTGCGGTGGAATCCGCCCTGTTCCATGACCATGGGAACGAACTCGTCAGTCACCGGCTCGCCGACGCCGACGCTCATCATCTTCTGCATCAGTTCGATCGGCGGATCTTCCGACTTCGCCGCGCCCGGCGTCGTCAGCACATGGACCAGCTTTTCATGCAGGTCGTCGATGCAGTCCTGCGGCATCACATAGTCGGGATTGGTGTAGGGCGGGTGAATGTGGACCTTGAAGGTTTCCAGCATCGATTCATCATGCGTCAGGTGCACATAGACCATCAGCAGCGTCTGGAGATTGGCCGCCTTCAGCGCCTCCCGCAGTTCCGGACCGTCTGCGAGGGGAAGGGGGCGGCTGCCACTGTCAAGCATGTTCGGCAAAGTCGTCGTTCTCATATCCATATGTCTCTCCATGAGAGCTGCGGGTCTTCCGGGGACGCGGGGGCCGTGCTGCCCTGCCGTTATCGCGCCGTCATCTCCACATTCTCGCTCAACCGTCCTTCAGTTCGCTGACGAACAGGACGCGCACGTCCGGTTCGGGCATTTGCGAATCGGGCTCGACATGCTTGCCGCCATGCGCCAGGACGCATTCGGCCAGCGCGTCGGGCTCCTTGGCGGTAAAGCCAGCGATCATTCCCGTTCGCAGGAAGCAGGCCTATCCAAAAAGTTGATCATCGTCAACGATTTGAATCGGTGGCTTCACCTGTTTCCAGTGCCCGCATATCCTTGTTGATCAAGGGCGCAACTGCGTCCACCTTCGCCGCCAGCTTTTCCGCCAGGCGGACGAGCCACGGATCAGAACAGTTAGCCGAACGGAGAAAAGGGCATGCAAAGGTTCAAGGATAAGGCCATCGTCATCACCGGCGGTTCCAGCGGCATCGGCCTCGCGGCGGCGCAGCGGATCATGGAGGAAGGCGGATCGGTCCTGATCACCGGATCGAACAGCGAAAGGCTGGAAAGCGCCGCCGCCGCGCTTCCCGGCGTGCATGTCCTGCAGAATGACGCCGCCCGGCCCGAAGCCGCCGAGGCCTTGGCGCAGGAAGCCGCCCGGCTGTTCGGCCAGGTCGATGGCCTTTTCCTGAACGCAGGCGTCGGCGCGGGCGCGCCGCTCGGCCATATCAGCGCGGACCTCTACCGCAACCTCATGGACCTCAACGTCGGTGGCCCCGTCTTCGGCACCCAGGCGATGGCGCCGCTGATCCGCGACGGCGGCTCTATCCTGATCACGGCCTCGGTCGCCAAGGACAAGGGGCTGCCGGCAAGCGCCCTCTATGCCGCCACCAAAGGCGCTGTCCGCTCGCTGGCCCGCGGCTTCGCCCAGGAACTCGCCCCGCGCCGCATTCGCGTGAACACCTTGAGCCCCGGGCCGATCGCCACCGACTTTTTCAACCGCCTCGGCCTGCCCCCGGAACATCTGGGCGCCATCGAACAGCAGATGGCGGGCAACAACCCCCTCGGCCGCCTTGGAACCGCGCAAGAGGCGGCGGCTGTCGCCCTGTTCCTGCTCTCGGATGAAGCAAGCTATGTGACGGGTTCTGACTATTTCGTCGACGGCGGCGAAGCGCAGATCTAGCCGCTCTCCCTTGCCCGGGGGCCGTCAGCAGCCTGGCTCCCGGGCCAATTCGCGTGCCTGCGCCTGACGATCAAGGGCTAGCCCGCGAACCGCCGTTCCATCACTCGCCATCCTGTACTGCCGGGCTTGCCGACGGCGACCTGATCATATGCTTGGCCCGCGCACGCTGCTCGACCGCATAGGCGCGCTCGGCATCGCTCGGCATCACCAGCGGCACCGCCAGGCACATGCTCTGCGTCGGCAGCACGTCGCGCCACTGCTGGATCAGCCGCTTGTACGCCTTGCCCACCGGCCGGATCTTGCGGTCGAGATCGAACAGGCCGAGCGGATTGACGTTGCCATTCTTCTCACGAAGCGCGCTGTCCCAATCCACCTGATCCGTCAGCGAATACCAGGTAAATCCGACGATCGGCACGCCGTCATTACGCACCCTCAGCACATTGGCCCATTGTTTCCACATCCAATCGACCGCTTCCGTGCCCAGCGGACCTTCGGACAGGTTGGTTTCGGTGTGCATCACCGGCAAATGATAGCGCTGATGATATTGGCGCGTGATCTCGCTATAGCCGAAAATCTCTCCCGACGCCCGCGTGGCCCCGTCCGCCGCGACGCGATGCTCGTTGGTTACATAATAGTCGTTACCCATGATGCAGTGCTGCTTCAGGCGATTGTCGAGGAAGAAATGATATTCCTCCCGCGTCATCCCGTGATCCATCAGATATTCGTACATCTCCGAATCCACGCGCCGCCCGTAATTCAGGTCCAGCGAAAGGAAGCGCTGCGAATTCATGATTTCCGCGGGCTTGATGGCGGACGGAGATTCCGCGTGAAAATATTCCGAAGACTCGCTCTGGATGAAGATCGCGTCGGGCCGCACTTCCAATATCTGCCGCATCGCCATCACATTGGCGCGCACGATGTGCTTCAGCGCCGTGACGAACGCCACGTCGCTGCTCAGCTGCTCGTTCCACCAGCCATAGCGCGCTGAAAAGGTGGCGCAGATAAACATTTCATTGACCGGCGTATAAAGCTGAACCCAGGGAAAGCGCTCCGCAAAGGCGCGGGCATAGACGCCGAACAGGTCGCAAAAATCCGGGTTCTGGAAATTGCCGATCCAATCGGGGACGCCGAAATGGCACAGGTCGACGATCGGCACGATGTTGAGCCGCTTCAGCTCGGCAAATGTCTCGTCGGCAAAATCCCAGTCGTAACGGCCGGGCCCCATCCACGTCCGGTGGATCGGCGGGCCATAGCGGAGGTAGCCGATCTCCATTTCCTGCACGAGCGCGAAGTCCTCGCGCCATCGCTCATAATGGTGGCAACTCTCCATCTCGTCGACGCGCACCCGGCCATTGTCGATGGTGGGCACACTATTCTCGACACCCGTCGCGAACATGAAATTGGCGATCGGCTCTCTCCCGGCAGCATCTGCCTGTCGAAACGCCGGGGCGGGCCATGGTTTCCCTCGATTGGCAGGGAAGCGGTCGCGGCTCTCATCCGAGCGGGTCAGCGTCGAGCTCAGGTAAAGCTTGGCTGCCCACTCTCCACCCCGTCATCCCGGCGCAGGCCGGGATCTCAGGCCGCTTTTTCAGGACCGCCGACTAGCTTCCAAAAAGATAGCCGGACCCACCGGCGCGCCTCAATTATCGCAATATTCCCAGCGCCCCGCATTGCAGGCAGCAACCGCGCGCCGCCAGGACGCCATCTTGCGCTCATAGTCCGCGCGCGCATCGGCATAGCCCGAACCACCGCTCTGCGCGCGGCGATAGCCCCGCATGATCCGTGCATCGCGGTCCCGGACATAGGCGAGCTGCTGCTGGTTCATCCGCCGGATTATCGCACGGTCCCGCTCGCGCGCCGCCGCACTGCGCATCGTCGGATCACGGGGATCATCGGCCAGCGCCACAGCCGGAAGCATCGCGGCGCCCAGCATGGCAACGCATGCGAAAATTTTGACCTTCATGGATCCTTGCCCCCTTACATTCCCTTGTCTCTGCTATTCGCGATCCGTTTCGTCCAAGGCAACGGATTTGCGACGAACGGCGGGCTGCGTCCGTAACCGGGATCGTGGGAGAGTGGCCGATGGCGGCAGGAGAGGCAGGGATTTGAACAGCTTGTCAGGCGCGAAGAGAGCCTTTCCCCCGGACTTTTTCCGTCAGGACATCGAAGCGGTAGCGCGCGGCCTGATCGGTGCGACGCTGCTGGTGAACGGCGTCGGCGGCCGCATCGTCGAAACCGAAGCCTATGACAGCGGCGACCCCGCCTCGCACAGCTTCCGGGGGCAGACGGCAGGCAATGGAGCGATGTTCGGCCCGATCGCCCACGCCTATGTCTATCGCATCTACGGCCTGCACTGGTGCCTCAATATCGTGGCCGGGCCGCCGGGCAGTGCCGTCCTCATCCGGGCGCTGGAGCCGTTGGAGGGCGTCGACCAGATGATCGTCCGGCGCGGCATCACCAATCCATTGAAGCTCTGCTCAGGCCCCGGACGCCTGTGCCAGGCGCTCTCCGTCGATGGCTCGCTGAACGGCGCCTCCTTGCACGCGCCACCTTTTGCGCTCCATCCACCGGCAGGTCCGGCGCCGATCGTCAACGGCCAACGCATCGGCATCAGCCGGGGCGTGGAAACGCCGTGGCGCTTCGGCGCAAGCGGCTCTCCATATGTGAGCCGCCCCTTTCCGGCATAGCGCCCGTCAGTCTTCGTCGGGCTCGACACCCAATGCGTCTTCTTCGTCACGGTCGAGCTGCGCATCGATCGCCTCGGCAATCAGGTCCAGCTGCTCATAGGATGCGCTCAGTTCCAGCCGTGGCCCATCCTCGGTTTCAAAGCTGATGAGATATTCCTCACCGGAGCGTGTGATTTCGAAACCGGAAATCTTGTCAGCCATGAAGGTCCTCCTGCGGGGGTCTGCCGAGCTTTTGGGGTGAGTGCCGTCAAGCGCTGGCGAGCGCCAAGGTTCCACGTGCTTCAGGCGGCGGCGCTGATCGCGCGACGGTTTCCAGCAGATCGGTAACGCAGGTGATGCGTTCCTCATCGCTTGTCTGCTGTTTCAGCAGCCAGCGCCCATCCTTTTCGGCCAATTCCGCGTCGCCCGGATCGAACGCGGCTTTGTCGCGAGGGGTGAGGGCGATCGCCGCTGGCCCTGCATCCACCCGCGCGACATGCGCCGCCCGCGCCAATATCGCGATCCTGGCGCTGGCGACCAGCGCCTCCGCCATGGGCGGCATGGGCCCGAAACGGTCGATGATCTCCTCTTCGAACCCCTGCAATTCCGTCTCATCGCTGATACGGGCCAGCCGTACGTAAAGGCCCAGCCGGATATCGTCCTCGGGTATCCATTCCGGCGGGAAAGCGCCTGCCGCGCCGATATTGACCTCCGGCAGCCACAGGCCCGGATCTTCGCCGCGCGCCTGCCGGAGCGCCGCCTCGAACAGATGCTGGTACAGGTCGACGCCGATCAGCTTCATATGCCCGGCCTGCGCATCGCTCAGCAGGTCGCCCGCGCCCCGCTGGTCGAGATCGGCGGCACTGATCTCGAACCCCGCGCCCAACTGGTCGTAGGTCGAAAGGGTGCGCAGCCGTTTCATCGTCCGTTCCGCGATGCCGGGGCCGTCCGTCACCAGCATCACCTGCCCACGCCGGTTGCCGCGCCCAACCCGGCCGCGCAGCTGGTGCAGCTGGGCCAGGCCGAAACGGTCCGCGCGCCAGACGATCATGCTGTTGGCTCTCGGCACGTCCAGCCCGGCCTCGATGATGTTGGTGGCGAGCAGTATGTCGCCCACGCCATCGGCGAAATCCACCATCGCCCGGTCGATCTCCGCCGCTGGCATCTTGCCATGGACCGTCACCAGCTTGAGCGACGGGACGATGCGCTCCAATCGCTCACACAGCGGGCCAATATCTTCGATGCGCGGCACCACGACGAAGCTTTGCCCGCCGCGTGACTTTTCGCGCAGCAGCGCCTTTCTCATCTGGTTGTCGTCCGGTTCTACCAGGCTTGTGCGGATAGGCTGGCGCCGCGCGGGCGGGGTGGCGATGATCGATATTTGCTGCAGTCCGATCATCGCGCGGTGCAGCGTGCGCGGGATCGGCGTCGCGCTCATCGCGAGCAGGTGGATGTCCGCGCGGCTGCGCAGCTTCGCCTTGTCCGCCGCGCCGAACCGCTGTTCCTCATCGATGATGACAAGGCCAAGGTTCGCATAGCGCACATCCTTGCCCATGACCGCGCCGGTGCCGATGACGATCTGCACCGATCCGTCGGCCAGGCCCGCCTTCACCGCCTTCTTCTCCGCCGCGCTCGACAGGCGGGACAGGCCGGCGACCTTGATCCCGCTGTCGGCAAAGCGCCGCTCGAACGTCTTGATATGCTGGCTGACGAGCACCGTGGTCGGCGCGGCCAGGATGACCTGATGTCCCGCCAGCGCGGCAAGCGCCGCTGCGCGCAGGGCGACCTCGGTCTTGCCATAGCCGACATCGCCGATGACCAGCCGGTCCATCGGCTTGCCCGATGCCAGGTCATCGCGCACCGCCTGGATCGCGCGCGCCTGGTCGGCGGTTTCGTTGAACGGAAAACCATGAACGAACTGCTCATATCGTGACGGATCAGGCGCGATGGCCGCCGCCTCCAACCGCGACCTCTCATCGGCCACTTCCAGCAAAATTCGCGCGCTCTCGCTAATTGCTTCATGAATTTGCGCCCGCCGCTTCTCCCAGCTTGATCCATCCAGCTTGTCCAGCCGCACCGCATCGGCATCCGCGCCATAGCGCCACATTCGCCCAGCTTCACCGACGGGCACCAATCGCCGCGCTCCATCCGCATATTCGAGCGCGATCACCTCCGAACCGGAACCGTCCGGCGCAGGCTCCAGCCCGGCGACGCGGCCAACGCCATGATCCTCATGCACGACGACATCCCCGGCCCGCACCTCTCCGCCGTTCCGCGCGAGGACATTGGAAACCGCTTCCGGCGCCTCGCCAATCAGCGCCCGGCTTCCCAGAAGATCGGCGGCCGCGATCATGACGATGCCGTCCACAACAGCGCCCCGATCGATCGGCGCGATCAGCGCCGCGCCTCCGTGCTCCGGCAGCGCTCGCGCCTCTGCAAGGCTGGCGGCCTCGGCGAGCGAGATTTTCAGCTTCCGCTCGATCCGCGGCCGCAGGAAGCGCAAGTCCCGTTCGCTGCCGACGAGCAGGAGCCGATGCCCATCCGCCAGCAGCGGGCGGGCGAAGCGCGCCATCGCGGACAAGGGCGAAGGTTGCAAGGCGAAGCGAGGAACCTCCGTCACCGGCTCATCCAATGTGACTTCTGCCCAGGACTTGGTGGTCCGCGCCCAACTATCCTCGTCAACGGCATCGTCACCTTTGGCCACTTGCGCCGCCAGCCGGACGAACCTGCGCCGCCGCTCCTCAGCCTTGGGCGACTTGACGATGGTCCCTCGGCCCAGATGAGCCAGGATGCTCACCTTCTCCGCGCATTCAGGCTCTGCCGCCCGGCCGATCTCCAGCCGCTCGCATTCCTCGGTCGTCAGCTGTGTCACCGGATCGTAGCGGCGGATGCCGCTGATCCGTCCCTCTGCTATGTCGATGCGGGCGGGTGTTCCGGCATCGGCAGGGAAAATATCGATGACATCGCCGCGCACCGCGACTTCGCCCGGCTCATCCACCCGGTCGTCGATGATGTAGCCAATCGCCTCCATTTCCGAAGCGAAACGGCCGCTGTCGATGGGATTACCTTTCGCTAAGCTTGGCGGTGCGGCGTCGTAAGCCTCTGGCGCAGCGTAAAGGCGCGCGGCGGCCTCGCCGCTCATGATCGCGGCCAGCGGTGCCCGGTCCGCATCCTCATTCAAGCGGCGCAAGCCCCGCAAGGCAGCAACGCGCTTCCCGATATTTGCTGGCGAGGCAGGTGCGTCATCCCCCGGCAACGTGTCGCTGGAAGGCAGGAAGATAACGGGCCTGTCAGGCGCCAAAGCCCCGAGCGCTGCGGCGAGCGCCTCAGCCTCCTGCTCATCGTCCGCCAGATAGAGCAGGTCTTCTTCCTGCACCAATTGCCACAATAGGAGCGCCGTTTCGCCCAAGCCGCGCGCCGCATTCATGCCGCATCGCCCTTTGGCAGTTCAGCAGGCGCGGCGGGCCAGTCCCCGTCCGCAAGAGGCGGCAGAGCCTCGAACCACGCTCTGTCTCGCTTCAGCGTGAAGCCGTCGCAGGAAAAGCGGATATCGTCTCGGGCCACGGCGCGGAGAACCTCGTTGATCCCCCCGACGCCACTGGCGCTGATGACGACATAGCTGACCTTCCCGCTTTCGCAGGTGACAAGCGCCTCCACGACCTTGCCGACTGTGTCGCCATTCGGAGCAGTGACTGGCAAACCCGCTACGCCGGTTGCGGTAAAGAGCGTAGGATAGGCGGAACGGCGGCTGGCTTGAGTGGCCGACTTGCCGCCATCCTCATAGGCGCGCTGGCGGCCGAGCCACCGCCACACGCCGACGAGGTTGACGAGCGTGAGGAAGCCGTTCGTCGCGACAAGGTTCGTCTGCCCCAACGATATACCAACGATCGACCAGGCGATCGATCCGGCGGTGAATACGACAAAGCCCCAACCCGTGACGCGCGCGCCCAGATTGGCGGCGGTCATCATCGCGGCGATCATGGTCGCAATCGGCGCGACCCACCCAGCAACATCTTCCAGAACAAGCTCCCACGATCAGCGGCATCGAACGACGCTTCAACGCGCGCCGATCCGGTTGGTGGCGGCGGACGGCAGGGCCCGAGAAAAATCTATGCTAACCTATGTGAAGGCGCGCAGCCGATCCGAGGTCAGGACCGGCTGTGGGCTCTATCAGTCTTGCGGCAGGATCGCGGCGATCCCCGCGCGCGCGATCTGCGCGTCCTGGTCCGACTTGACCCCTGACACGCCGACCGCTCCGACATAATCACCGTTGATGACGATCGGAACCGCGCCCTCCAGCATCGCAGCCATGCCGGGCGCAGACAGCATCGAAACACGCCCGCCGAGCACCAGATCTTCGTAAACCTTCGATTCCCGTCGGCCTAGCATCGACGTCGAAGCCTTGGATTCCGCCATCTTGGCCGTGCTCGCCGCCGCGCCATCCAGGCGGAGAAGCCCCAGCAGATGCGCGCCGTCATCGACCACCGCGATCGTGACTGCCCAGCCATTCGCCAGCGCCTCGGCCTCGGCTGCGGCGAGGATCGCCTTTACATCGCTTGCTTCCAGACAGTGCTTCGTCTTCATCCTGTTCATATCCGCTGTTGAAGGCGCCGGGGCGCTTGATGGAGCAGGCGCCTTATCACCCGCCGCCCATCTTGCCAGCATTATAGCGGGGCAGGCTGTTCTATGGCGGGTTGATCCGATTGCACGGGGATCGTCAGCAATTCGGGTTTGTCCGTGCCGAAGGACTGAATGGCGATCACAGCGTCGCCAGCTGCCGCTAGTTCAGCCAGGGGCATGTCGACCGCGATCATGTCGGCACCCGGCGCCTGCCATTTCACGCCGATGCTCCGTCCCCCCGGCAGCTGGACGGAGACATTCTTGACGCAGGCAGTGGTAGGTCCGCTCACCAGCAGCTTGCCGTTCTTTCCGGCGATCAGTTGCTGGCCAGCCACGGCCTGCAAGCTGCCCGCCTGTGGAAATTGCAGCGCGAACTCCGGCCCTTCGAATGCGTCAAAGCCCCAATGTCCGTGCAAGCGCCCCGTCATCGGCCCGCTCATCTTTTTGGGTTCGAAGGGAGTCCCGAATATGTAGCCGCCCTTGTCCGCCCGCGCGACGACGGGTGCTTCGACGCTGCGGCCATCCTTGCCGGTCAGCCTCAGGGTCATGTCATGAGCATAGTCGGTGGCGAAGATAAGCGGCGCTCCATCGACTCCCAGCACCACGCCGGGCCGAGATCCGCATATCGGCGCATCACTGCTGCGGCGTAGCGGCGGGGGGACATTCTTTTCGATCGCCGGTAGTGCCGCAACCAGCACGGACTTCGGTTTGCGGAAGGAGGGGGCGCTGTTCAGCAGCAGCGACAGGGACTTGCCGTTCGCGATCCCGAGCGCTGGCAGATAGTTGAATTCCGGATTGTTGAACGCGCCGAAGATGCGGGCAAGGTCGCGCACGACGCCGATATAGGGGCTGTAGAAACCATAGCCCGCTTCCCGCGTGGCGCTCAGCTGCAGGGCAAGATCGGTGGGAGCGCCGATGATGGTCTCCGTCAACGAGTTGCTGTGAATGTCGCCCAGCACAAGGCTGTCGCGGTTTTCGACCAGGCAAGCCGCCTGAAACTCGACGATCTTCGCGAGGCAATCCGGATTGAGCTTCACGGCGAGGCTGGAGGACAGGACCGGCGCCACATTCCTCAGATATTCGGGGTGGCTGTTTTCCTGTGACCGGATACCCAGGATGAAGGCGTTGAGCCGGGTGCGGTCCAGTGACGCCTTGTTGATGTCCTGAGTGACGCGAACAAATTCACCAGGGCGGCCGCGGATGGCATCGCTGATGGTGCTGAGGTCGCCGCCCGTGTCGGGAACCATGAACAGCACCAGCTGGCGAGCATGATCGGGTACGGTCAGCTTCAGGTTCCGTTTCCGCTCATTCTGCTCCCATGTTTCCGCGCTTGAAATCCATTTCTTCGGCGGCGGATTGATGGCGCCGCGCAGGAAAGCCGATATCAACCGGTAGCGGACTGATTGATCCTCAGGCAGGTTCGCGTCGATCCTGACGATGTCTCCGGTTGCAAGTGCGGGCACCTGGCCGATTGGCAAAGTCCGTCCCGCCCGCGTGACCGTGACGGACAGTTCCGGTCCGGGCAGGTCGAACGGCGCCGGGTCCGCCGCCGCGGCGACAACGGGAACCATGGCTGTAGTCAGCGCAAGAATGCAGATGCGCGTCGAACGAATCCAGCGATAGGTCATGTCTTCTTCCCTGCGCGGGAGAGCCGAACCGTCAAGAGAAACCGAGGAAATTTTTGCTCACGAAGCTCTGGAGGGAGGCAGAATGTGCGTCGCGCGCGTTGGAGTGCCTGCGACGCTGAGCCACTACCTTGGGTTACAGAAGTTGCCGATTGCCGCAGCTGCGACAATGTTGATATGATGGATGACGCATTTGGTTGATGAGAATATGTCTTCGGACGCTGCTGTAGTATTTCAGCATTTCTTCGAATTGTCCGTGGACATGCTCGCTACCGCTTCGTCCGACGACGGGACGTGGCGCAGCGTCAATCCGGCTTTTGAGCGTATCTTGGGGTGGAGCAAATCCGATCTGATCGGTCACCTTATTGCACCGTTGGTACATCCTGACGATCTGGAGCGAACACAGGCAGCAAGCGCTGACCTTGATCGCGGGGCTTCGTTGTTCGAATTTGAGCATCGGCTTCGGTGCAAGGATGGCAGCTACCGTTGGATTTCGTGGCACGCCGCGGTCCGGGAAGCGGACGGTCTCGCCTATTGCATCGGCCGCGATGTCACCGCGCGCCGCGCAGCCGAGGAGCGGCAGGCATTTTTGCTGAACCTTAGCGAAGGGCTGCGCGACCTGGCAGAGCCGGTTGAGGTTCAGGAATTCGCCCAGCGGTTGCTTGGCGAATATCTGGGCGCGGCGCGCGTGGGCTATGCCGAGGATGTCGGCGATGGCGTGCCCGCCCAAATCTCCATTATCGAGGAAACGGCCCAGCGGACGCTCATTGCCGTGGAGCGTGCCCGGGCGGAGACTGCCTTGAGGAGAAGCGAGCTAAAATATCGTGATCTCTTCAATTCGATGGATGAGGGCTATTGCATCATCCAGATCCTGTACGAAGCGGGCCGCCCGGTCGATTGGCGCTTCCTGGAAGTAAATCCGGCGTTCGAAAAGCATAACGGGCTTGGCAATGCCGTGGGCCGGACCATGCGGGAACTGCAACCGGCGATCGAACCCAAATGGGTCGATATCTACGCGCATGTCGCGGAGACGGGCGAAAGCCTCCGGTTCGAGGAAGACTCGCAGGCACTTAATGGGCGGACGTTCAATCTCTTCGCCTTTCAGGTGGGCAACCCCGACGACAAGACCGTCGCCGTGCTATTCCAGGACATCACCGAACAGCGCCGGAGCGAGAAGGAGCTGCGCGAAAGCGAGGACCGCCTGCGTGTGCTGGTCGCTGAACTCCAGCATCGGGTTCGCAACATGCTGACGGTCGTCCGCTCGATGTTCGCGAGCACTGCGGAGACGAGCGAGAATATCGATCATCTGGTCGATCATTTCGTCGGACGGCTGGACGCGCTTGCGCGTACGCAGGTGATCGTCACAAGCAGTGTCGATCAGACGGTGGACCTGGAAAATCTCATCAGGGACGAACTGCTGAGCGTCGGCGTCCACGATGGTCCGGCGGTCGAGATCGAGGGTCCGGATGTGGCCCTGAGTTCCAAGATCGGTGAGACATTGGGATTGGCATTTCACGAACTCACGACCAACGCGCTGAAATATGGAGCGCTGAAGGCTCCGAACGGGCGCCTGAATATCTCCTGGCACGTCGAAATGGATGATGGGGGGGCACCCAAGCTTCACCTGTGCTGGGCTGAAAGAGGCGTGCCCGCAATCTCCGTCAATCCTTCGCGTCAGGGATTTGGCCGCGAGTTGATCGAGGACGCGCTTGCCTATCGTCTGGGCGCTGAAACCAGGCTGGAGTTCCGCTCAGGCGGTGTGCGCTGGTCCATTTCTCTTCCTTTGGCAGGGTAGGCAGTATAGGGCGCCACTCTGTTACAGGAGACCATCGTGCTACCCGCCAGAACGTTCAGCGTGTCGATAAATCAGGAATGGCGCGCGCTCTATGAGAAGATCTGGCGACCGGAGTTTTTCCCCGAGTGGGCCTCTGGCCTGGCGGAATCGGCGCTGCGCCAGGATGGGGACAGCTGGTTGGCCGATGGCGCGGAGGGGCCTGTGCGCATCCGCTTCACCCCTCACAACGACCTTGGGGTCATGGACCATTATGTGGATTTGGGTGGCGGTGAAGAGGTTCATGTCCCCTTGCGCGTCGTGCAGAATGGCGAAGGCGCGGAAGTCATGCTGACGCTCTTTCGCCAGCCCGGTATGGATGACGAGCGATTTGCCGCCGACATCAAATGGGTCAACCGTGATCTCAAAAGCTTGAAGAGGCTGGTGGAGGCCTGATCAGGGCGGGCGCATCAGGCCTCGCGCCATTCGCCCTGCGCAATGCCATCCAACGTCCAATCGCCGATCTGCCATCGCACGAGGCGCAGTGTTGGATGCCCGACCGCGGCCGTCATCCGACGAACTTGTCGATTCCGGCCCTCCCGGATCGTGATGCGGAGCCAGCAATCGGGCACGCTCTTGCGGTAGCGGACCGGCGGATCGCGTGGCCATAGGTCTGGCGTATCGATCCGCTCGACCTCAGCAGGCAGGGTGAGCCCGTCCTTCAGCTTTACGCCCCGCCTTAACGGTTCAAGTGCCGCATCGGAAGGGTCGCCTTCGACCTGCACCAGATAGGTCTTGGGCATCTTGAAGCGCGGATTGGCGATCCGCGCCTGCAATCGCCCGTCATCGGTCAGCAGCAACAAGCCTTCGCTGTCGAGGTCGAGCCGCCCGGCAGGATAGACGCCCGGCCTGTCGATGAAGCTTGCAAGCGTCGGACGCGGCGGACCCGTGCTGTCATCCGTGAACTGGCAGAGCACGCCATAGGGCTTGTTGAAGAGGATCAGCGTCACAGGATCAATCCTCCTCATCGAAGGCGAGGCTGCCCTGGTCGATCAGTGTCTTGATAAGGGCGACCGCTCCGGCGGCTTGAGCAAGCTTTGGATTTGGCGCGACGGTGGAGACGGAGCATAGCCTTTCCGCGAGAGACGCGGTGTCTTCGCCGCAATCGAAGCAATGACCATCGACGAACAGCAGGATGGAGGGCCCTTGCCGGATGAAGGCGTAACGGCTTGCCGGATTGCGGCTGAGCGTGGCGCCTTGGGCCAGCAGCGCCTGCACTTCATCGGGAGCGATTGGTTCTTCAGGCCGCCAGTCGGCGTCGGCATATTTGGGCAGGCTGTTGTGAAGCCCGAACCAGCGGGCGAAGGCGTCGCGATCGCTCAGCGCTTCCATCACCATCGCATGCATCCGGTCGAGGGCCGCGTTGCTTATCTCCCCGCGGTTGGACTGGAGGATGAGGTCGGGATCGGCATAACGATCTTCCTCCGTCATGCCATCGGCCTGATGAGCGCTCCAGCCTTCGACGAGGTCGGCGCGGGAAGGGGCGCGAAAGCCGATAGAATAGGTCATGCAGTCATCGCCAATAGCGACGCCGTCATGCGCGAAGCCGGGAGGCACGTAGAGCATGTCGCCGGGCTCCAAAATCCATTCTTCCGCGGCCTTGAAATCCGCGATGAGGCGCAAGTCGTCATGGGGAAGCAAAGGCGTCGAAGCATCGCAGCGCGGGCCGACACGCCAGCGCCGCCGGCCGAGGCCCTGGATCAGGAAGACGTCATATTGATCATAATGAGGGCCGACGCCGCCGCCGTCAGTGGCGTAGCTCACCATGACATCGTCGATGCGCCAGCCGGGTATGAAGCGGAAGGGTTCGACCAGTGCCGCGACATCGGGGACATGATGGTCCACAGCCTGCACCAGCAATGTCCAGGGGCTGGTTCCCAGCTCGCGAAATCTGGCTTCCGGCAAGGGGCCGCTTTCCACCGTCAATTTACCGGCTGGTCCGGTGATCAGGCGCGATTCTATGCCTTCTTCGCAGGCGAGGCCGGCGAGTTCGTCCGGGTCGAGCGGGTTGTGCCAATTGTCCCACGGATTGCGGATGAGGAGGGGGCGTTTTTGCCAGAAGTCGTGAAGGAAATCGTCAATTGAAAAGATTTTGAGATGCATGGGGTGCACATGGGGGGATTGGGGGCGGGTGTCAAAAGCCACTTTGGCAATCCGTGCTATTGAAAATCGGTCGCAATGTCATTAGCAGCGCCCGCAACGAGCGATCCCTGGGGGAACAGACATGACGAATCACACCATCCTGAAGCTGAGCGTGGCGCTGTCCGCCCTGGCTCTGACTTGTCCTGCCATGGCAGAGGACGCGGCGCCCGCCGCCGGTGAGGCGAGTGCGAGCGAACAGGGCATCATCGTAACGGCCCGCGCGGGGACGAAGACCGAGACGCCGCCCCTGGAAGTGCCGCAGCCAGTCACGGTGATCAGCGAGCGCACCTATTTGTCGCAAGGCGCGATCAGCATCAGCGATACGGTCAAATATGCCGCGGGCGTTACCGCCAACGCCTATGGCCGCGACACGCGCGTCGACAATTTCGTCATCCGCGGGATCGACGCGCTGCAGTTCCGCGACGGCATGCGCGACATTTTCAGCTATTATGCCAGCATCACGTCCGACCCCTATAATTTCTCGCAAGTCGAGATCGTGCGCGGCCCGGCGTCGGTGCTGTTCGGACAAGGATCGATCGGCGGCCTCGTCAATCTGGTTTCCAAGACGCCGACCTTCCAGACCGGCGGCGAAGCGTCGATCGTCTATGGCAGCTATGACCGCAAGGAAGCCATGGGCGACGTCAATGTGGCACTGTCCGATACGCTGGCGGTGCGCGCGGTCGGCAGGGTGCGCGACGCGGACACCTATGTCGATCATGTGCGGGACGACCGGGTGATGTTCGCCCCGTCCGTCCGCTGGCAGCCGACGCCGGACACCGATCTGGTGCTGCAGGGGCTGTACCAGAAGGACAAGAGCGGATCGACGTCGCAGTTCCTGCCCGTCGTCGGCACCTTCCGGCCAAACCCGAACAACGGTGAGAGGCTGGACCCATTCCTCTTTGTCGGGAAGCCGGGGTGGGATCGCTATGATGGGCGCACGCTGCAGGGTGGTGGATCGCTTACCCAGCGTTTCGGCGACAATGTGCAGTTGAACGTCAAGGCGCGGTATATCGACAGCGACGTGACCTATTTCACCCACTACGCCGATAGCTATACCAATCCGACTAATCCTTATCTGGACCCCGCTGGCCGCACCATGACGCTGCTCAGCGACGGCAGCTATGCGCGGATGAACGTATTCTCCACCGACAACAACCTGTTGTTCAACTTCAATACCGGTGCGGATATCGAGCATAAGCTGCTCGTGGGCCTGGATTACAGCTGGAACAAGGTCAGCAAGCGGGCCGGCGGCGGGTCCGATATCATTGATATTTACGATATCGACTATGATGCCTTGACCATCCCGGCCATCTCCCCGGATTGGGCCGCGGTGTCACAAAAGCAGCTTGGCATTTATGTGCAGGACCAGATCCGCTTTTGGGACCGCGTCTCGGTGGTTCTGGGCGCGCGGCGCGACCGGGTGACGACTTCGGGAACGGCGGTCAAGGACAAGGCGACCACCTTCCGTGCGGGCATCATCGGCGAATTGGGTGCGGGCTTCTCGCCCTTCTTCAGCTATACCGAAAGCTTCCTGCCGATCGCGATGACGGTCGATGGCGGCAGCCCGGCCCGGCCGCAGCGCGGGACGCAATATGAGGTTGGCTTCAAGTGGCAGCCGGAACGCAACACGCTGATCACGGTGACGGGTTTCCATATCAAGGAAATCAACCGCATCATCTATGGCTCGGCTGGCTCCATCACGCAGTCCGGGGAGATCACCAGCAAGGGCATCGAGATCGAAGCAAGCCATCAGCTGCCCGGCAATTTCGAACTGCTGGCCAATTACGGCTATAACAAGCTGGTGTCGCACGATACGGCGACCTTCGATTATCTGCCGCGTCATACGGCGTCCTTGTGGACGACGAAGACGTTCGGCCTGGAAGATGGCGCGCAGCTGCGGCTGGGCGCGGGCGTCAACTATACCGGCAAGCGGACCTCCATCGGCTCGGCCTGGACGCTGGTGACGCCGAGCTACACCTTGGTCGATGCTCTGGCGGAAATCAGCTGGAAGGATTGGCGCTTTGCGGTCAATGCCACCAACCTGCTGAACAAGCAGTATTTCGCGTCCTGCCTGGCGCGCGGTGATTGTTTCGTGGGCGCGCCGCGCAATGTGATGGGGACGGTCAGTTATCGGTTCTAATCTCGCCTGTTCCCCTCCCGCTTGCGGGAGGGGTTAGGGGTGGGGCGAGCGGTAGCGAGCTTTTTGACCTTTGAGCGTTGTGAGCGATTGCTGGCGCAATCATGCCCACCCCCAGCCCCTCCCGCTTGCAGGAGGGGCTACTGTGCTAATCTGGCCTTGACTCATTATGGAACTCACCGATACCCATTTCGCGAAATATGGGAAAGGATGAGGAATAATGGCGCGTTTGGAAGGCAAGGTCGCGATCGTCACGGGCGCGGGGCGTCAGGGTAATATCGGCGCGGCGGTGTGCGACGCATTTCTGCGGGAAGGTGCGCGGGCGGTGATCGCCACCGATCTGCGGACCGAAGATGCAGTCAGCAGCGAGATGGACGGCAAGCATGGCGCTGGCCGGTTCAAGCTCGTCGCGCAGGATGTGACGCAGGAGGCCGACTGGGCCAAGCTGGTGTCGTCGGTCATGGCCGAATATGGCGCGATCGACGTGCTGGTGAACAATGCGGGCATTTCCATCCATGGCGGTATCGAGCACACGTCGCTGGAAGACCTGCACAAGGTCATGGCGGTCAACCATGATAGCGGTTTCCTGGGCATCAAGCATTGCGCCCCTGCACTGGCGGAAGCGGTGAAGCGCTTTCCCGGCGGCGGATCGGTGGTCAACACCGTGTCGATGGCTTCCCACATGCCCAATGCCAATAATCTGAGCTATCATGTGTCCAAGGCGGCGCAGCGCATGCTGACCATGTGCGCCGCGATCGAATTCGGCCCCAAGCGCATCCGCGTCAATTCGGTGCATCCGGGGCAGACGACGACGCCGCTGCTGAGGGAAGGCTATGAGGGCTATGCACAGATGGGCCTTTATGAATCCGCCGAGGCGGGTATTCAGGAACTGGTGAAAATGTGTCCGCTCGGCATCGAAGCCTTCCCAGAAGATGCGGCGCATGCCTTTGTCTATCTGGCATCGGATGAGTCACGCTTCGTAACTGGCGCATCGATCTATCATGACGGTGGGCTCGGGCGTCAATATTAAGCGGGATTGATGAGGGGCGGCCGAGGCTGCCCCTTGTCATGTTTCAAGATTTTTGTGCTGTTTGCTGTTGTCATAGGCGGGCGTTGGCCTGGTCGAGGCGCGACCGTCTTACACTAAGGGACTCGCGTCAGGCGTTTTGCGTCACCCTCAGGATTGACTACCCCTTGTGATGCTTGGGCAGCATCGGAGGAAGCGGGACCGCGGATCAAGTCCGGGGTGACAAACATTCAGACATTGCGATGTTGTATGCGACAGCCAGCAGCCATGCGTTTGGGAAGGCTCAGCCTGGACGCGGACGAGCGTTGTCCGCGACGGGCATCAGTCCCCGTGCGATCAGTTCCGCGACGCGAAGGGCCTTTGCATCGGCCTGTTCGTCGGTCAGGGGCTCGGCCGTGCCTGCCGAGACAGCATCGACCATGTCCTGCGACAATAGCCACAGGAACATTGATGCGACCTCTTCGCAATCAATGGCACGGATCAGGCCGCGTTCCTGAAGCCGTTCCAGATAGGCGCGGAGCGGCGCCTGCTGGCGCGCGGTTCGTGCCTCACCCATGGCATCGCGAAACTCGGGGAAGCGCAAGCCTTCGCGCATGCTGATCGCGGTCACGGCATGCGCGGCTTTGGTCCGGGTGCTGCGCATGATCATGCGGGCCCATTCATAGAGGCCCTCCACCGGATCGTCGCGGTCGAGCAGGCGCAGGTCGGCAGCCATGTGCCTATCCGCAATCCGGTCCAGCACGGCGCGCAGCAGTCCGGGCTTGCCGCCATATTTGGCATAGATGGTCTTTTTGGAAACGCTGGCGCGCTGGGCGATCAGCGTCAGCGTGGCGCGTTCATAGCCAAGTTCGGTCAGCGCTTGTTCGGCCGCCTGGAGCAGTGTTTCGGCGCGTTCTTGAAGCTCTGCCGCGCGCGGACGGCCAGCGCCGCTTCGCTTTTTCCCCTGGTGCATGGTGATGGCTTGGCTTGATCGCGGGCGGAGCGCAAGGCCCGGCTGTACGAGAAAAAGCGTCCCGCCTTGCCCCAGAAGGCGGGACGGGACGCTCCGGCGGTCGCAGGCCGCCCCCGGGAAACCGTGCGCGGGCCGCGTCCGGAAAGGGAAACCTGCTAAGCCGTTGATAGTTCCCGAGAAGATCAGCCACTGGCGGCGACGGGCCGAACCGGCGATATTGATGAGATTCTTTCATCGGCCAGGGCCAGGGCGATTTGCGCGTTTCGTTGTTCCGGTCATTGCAACCGATATTGGAACCACATCGCGCCCTTTTTGTGCGATAAGAGGCCATGACCGGACTCACTGTCGATCGCCCCGCAGGCACTGCGGAGGATTGGACGATCCCACAGGATTGGGACAGCTATTCGCCGCAGGATCATGCCGTCTGGGATGCGCTGTTCGCGCGGCAGGCCGCCCTGCTGCCGGGAAGGGCGGTGAAGGAGTTCATCGACGGGCTGGACATATTGCGCATTGCGAAGCCGGGCATTCCGAACTTGGAGGACCTGTCCGAACGGTTGATGAAGAGAACCGGCTGGCAAGTGGTCGCGGTGCCGGGATTGGTGCCCGACGATGTGTTTTTCGAGCATCTGGCGAACCGGCGCTTCGTCGCGGGGCGCTTCATCCGCAGGCCCGACCAGCTGGATTATCTTCAGGAACCGGATGTTTTCCATGATGTATTTGGTCATGTGCCGCTGCTCGCGCATCCGGTCTTCGCCGATTATATGCAGGCCTATGGCGAGGGTGGGCTGCGTGCCGACGGACTGGGCGCGATTGAAAAGCTGGCGCGGCTCTATTGGTATACGGTCGAGTTCGGGCTGATCCGGCAGGATGCGGAATTGAAGATCTACGGCGCGGGGATCGTCTCTTCCTATGGCGAGTCCCTGTTCGCGCTGGATGATCCGTCGCCTAATCGCATCGGGTTCGGCCTCAAGCGGCTGATGCGGACCAAATATCGGATCGACGATTACCAGCAGTCCTATTTCGTGATCGACAGTTTCGATGATCTTCTGCGTCAGACTGTCGAGATGGATTTCGCGCCGCTTTACGAAGAGTTGAAGCAGGAAAGCACCATAGAGGCGGACGAGATCATCGATGAGGATCGTGTCTTCAACCGGGGAACACAGGATTATGCCAGATCCGAGGCATGACGACACAGCCGTGAGCATGCGCGTAACGCTGCACGGATATTGGCGATCGTCGGCGGCCTATCGTGTTCGCATCGCGCTTAACCTCAAAGGCATCGGCTATGATCAGGTCAGCCATGACCTGCGCGCGGGGGAGCAGCGGGACGCCGACTATCTTGCGATCGCGCCGCATGGGCTGGTGCCCGCTCTGGAGGTGGGCAGCAGGACGCTCATCGAAAGTCCCGCGATATTGGAATGGATCGAGAGCAAATGGGCCGATCCGCCGTTATTGCCTGGTGATGCGGATGAGGTCGTGGTGGTGCGGTCGATGGCGGCGCTGGTCGGATGCGACATCCACCCGCTCAACAATCTGCGTGTCCTCAACCGGCTGCAGAGCCAATTCGGGGCGTCCAAGGATCAGGTGAAGCTATGGGTGCGGCATTGGATAGCGGAGGGCTTTGCGCCGCTGGAGCAGCTGGTTGCGCGGCATGGGGCCGGGTTCGCCTTTGGGCGCGCGCCGACATTGGCCGACTGCTATCTTGTGCCGCAGCTTTATAATGCGCAGCGGTTCGGCGTCGACCTGTCGCCCTATCCAAGGTTGGTGGCGGCGGGTGAGGCTGCGCTGGCGCTGCCCGCTGTGCAGGCGGCGCATCCGGATCGGCAGCCGGACGCGGGCTAGCCCGTCTGTTCGGACTTGTTGAAGACGGCGAGTTGATCGGCGAAGGCGCGCTGGTAGGCCGGGCGCTGTTCGGCGCGGGCGATATAGGGCGGGAGATTGGGGTAGAGTTCGAGAAGCCCTGACCCGGTGAGCCTGCGCAGGACGGTGACCATCAGCAGGTCTCCGGCACTGAAGTCGCCCTCCAGCCAATCGCGGTCGCCGAGCCAGTTGGAAAGTTCCGACAGGCGCTGTTTCACGCGCGCGTCGAGGAGGGGCATGCGTGCTTCATACCAGCCTTCGTCGCGTTCGAGATATTTGGGCATTTCCCGTTCAAGGATCGGCGGTTCGACCGTGTTGAGGGCGGCGAACATCCAGGCGGTGGCGCGGGCGCGGCCATGGAGGTCCGCAGGCCAGAGGCCGCCATGCCGGTCGCCGATGTGCAGGATGATCGCGCCGGATTCAAAGAGGGTGAGGCCATCTTCCTCATAGGCCGGGATCTGGCCGAAGGGCTGGGAGGAGAGGTAGCCGGGCTGTTTCATCTGCGCAAAGGAGAGGAGCCTGACCTGGTAGGGCAGGCCAGCCTCTTCCAACGCCCATCGCACCCGCATGTCGCGCGCCATGCCCCGGCCGCGATCGGGGGATCGTTCGAAGGCGGTGATGGTGATGGTCATCCTTCAACTCCGGCTGGCATCGGTGCATGGAAATTACCTCTTCGAACCGTCAAAGTCGAATGGCGCGATCGATACGCAACCGATCCGGACGGATGAGGGTTGTGCTGGTCGCATGGCACGGCGCCATCATGGGGTGCATATGAGCTGGATGGCGCTGCAGGCGGGGTTTTGGGGACTGGTTGGCGGTTCCGCGCTGCTTCTGGGAGCGATGGTCGGATATCTGGTTGCCCTGCCGCAGCGGCTGATTGCGGCGATCATGGCGGTGGGCGCGGGGGTGCTGATCTCTGCGGTCGCCTTCGACCTGATGGATGAGGCTTATTCGAAGGGGGGGTTCGATTCCGCCGCCTTGGGCTTTCTGGCTGGGGCGGCCGCTTATACCTTCGCCAACATTCTGGTCACGCGGAATGGGGCGAAGCATCGGAAGCGGTCAGGCTCCAACCCGGATCAGAGCCAGCAATCGGCCGATGCGGGATCGGGCATGGCCATCGCGATCGGCGCGCTGCTGGACGGAATACCGGAGTCCATCGTCATCGGCGTCAGCTTGCTGGAAGGAGGAGGTGTCAGCATGGCAGCGGTTGCAGCCGTGTTCCTGTCCAATGTGCCCGAGGGACTGTCGAGCGCCGCGGGCATGAAGAAGGCCGGGCGCAAGCCTGCCTATATCTTCCTGGTGTGGGGCGGGATCGCACTGGCGTCGGGGCTTGCGGCGCTGATCGGGAATGTGGTGCTGGCCGACGCGGGCAATGAGGTGATCGCGGCGACGATGGCGGTCGCCGCTGGCGCGATCCTGGCGATGCTGGTCGATACCATGATACCGGAAGCGACCGAAGAGACGCATGAATTTTCAGGGCTGATCGCGGTCGCGGGATTCCTGTTGGCGTTCGTGCTTTCGAAGATGGGCGGATGAGATATGGGAAGCATCATATCCGAGTTGCTTGTCCATCACCCCGGATCAAGTCCGGGGTGACGATTATTCGAACATGATCATGTTCAGGTGAGCGGGCGCCCGCCTTGCAGCGGAGCGCTGTCAGAGTCCGCTATCGTAGCGCGACATTTCCTCGCGATAGCGCGCGGTCATCCGATCCTGATCGGCGGGGGGTAGCTCGTCCTTCAGATGAAGGAAGCGGTCATTTTCCTCTTCATAGACATGATGAGCGACCGCGCCCTTGATATGCTCAAGCTTTTCCTGCCAGTCGTGGCTGAGCGGATCGAGTTCTTCCAGCAGCGCCAGTTGGACCTTGGCGGCCTGCTGTTCCTCATAGGCCATGGCCATATGGCTTTTATGATCTTTGGACAGCTGCGGGTAGATTACGGCTTCTTCAGCGCTGGAATGGCTCGTCAGCAGGGCGGCGAGCTTTCTTTGCGCACTCGTCCGGCTCTGCGCATCGGCGGCGGCTTCTGCTTCGGAGAAGGCGGCCTCTATCTGCTGATGATGTTGCAGTATCTGGTCGAGCCAGTCGCCGGGCGCTGCCGCGGCACGCGCTTTCTGCCGCGCTTCGGCACGATCTTCCTCGGATTCCGGCGGCGTGACTGCCGCGACGATCCTGTCGAGAACGGACATTGCATGCTCCTATTGCTGAACGGATCGGCCGTGCAAAAAGGCACGACCTGACGTTCCAGCAATCCTCGCAGGCTTCACAGGGTTCCGGGACCGGGCGGCAAAGCGCGCCGCCGCTAACCCAGATTGCGAAGGCGGATGCGCGGCCTCGTCAGGCCGCGATCTTGTCCAGTTCGCTGATCAGGCGCAGGAACTCCACCTCATTTTCGTCATGAGGCGTGCCGTCCTCATGGAAGATGTCGTGGAACCAGCGTTCCTTCAGGCCATCGATGTTGGGGTTTTCCCACTTGTCCCATGGCAGATGCGTCTGCGTCTTGCCGCGGACCAGACCCCAGCAGAAGGTGCCGACTTCATGCTCCTTCGCCACGGGCAGGATCGCCTGGAAGGTGCTGCCCGCCGGCCGCGCCATATATTCGGTGCAAAGCAGCGGACGGCCCATGGTCTTGAGCCATTTCACGCGCTGTGCGAAATCTTCGGCGATGCCGTAATTGTGGAAGGAGATGACATCCGAATTCCCGGTCTGGGCACGCTGGATCGGGCTCAGCAGGTCAGGCGCGGACCAGTCGCCAAGCCAGATGCCGCTGGTGAGCGGGTGTATCGGATTCATTTCCCGCGCCCAGCCGAATGCCTCGACCAGCAGCGGCACGACGAGGTCAGCCTTGGCCTGCAACGCGACGGGATCGCAGAGCGCGACTTCAGGACCATTGTCGGGCTCGTTCCAGATGTCCCAGGCGAGCACGCGCGGGTCCTGGCCGAAGCGGCCAACGACGCCCCGGACATAAGCTTCCAGACGATCATGTTCGTCGGCGTTCATCAGCGTCGGCATGCCGGGCGATTGCACCCAACCGCTGTTATGAACGCCTTCACGCGGTTCGGGCTGAGGCCCAAGCGCCGGTTCGGGATGCCAGCAGGAATCGAACAGCACCAGCATCGTGCGGATGCCGTGGCGGTCGGCGACGCCAAGGAAGGCCTCGATGCGGTCGAGGAAGCCTTGCGCATCCTCCAGCCAGAGCAGGTCATGCAGATAGACACGAACCGAGTTCATGCCCACCGACGCCGCCAAGGCGAGTTCGCGGTCGATGGTCGGCAGGTCGAAAGTGCTCGCCTGCCACATCTCCAGCTGATTGATCGCATTGGATGGTGTGAAATTGCAGCCAACCAACCAAGGTTGAGCCTTGAACCAAGCATGTGCCGCTTCCGGCGTCCAACGTTCACTCATAACTGTACCCGCTCACGACCCCCGTCCGATTCGACGGCTCTTTAATGGCGCGCCACTACGAACCCGGACAATCTAGAACAAGAGGGTTAACTGGATATGAGTAAGTGGAATTTTCGATCGATTCCGATCGATTTTTAAGCGGCGTTTTGCATCGATTGTTCCCGGAAATGCTGGGCAAAATGTTCCATGGCCGAAAGGAGCGAGGGAAGCTGCGGGCCTTGGGCCGTGGCGAGCGCGACGTTGGCGGGACGGGGGGCGGGCCAACCGAAAGCGTGATGAGCGACGGCATGGACGCGTGAGGGGTCATGGCCGCATATTTCAGCGATGCTTTTTGCGAAATCGGCCCAGGAAAGAGCTTGGCCATTGGTGAGGTGCCAAAGGCCCGCTTCTCCGTCGATCAGCAGGTCGAGCGATGCCGTCACCAAATGCGGCACATAGGTCGGCGAGACGACAAGATCAGACGCCGCGTGAAATTCTTCGCCCCGTGCAAGCGCCGAGACGACGGCGGTCGCGAAATTATACTGGTCGTAGGGAGAGAAGAAGGCTGCGGTGCGCGCGATCAGGTGCTGACCGGAAAGCTCCGCGATGCCCGCTTCCATCCGCGCCTTGCTGCGCCCGTAGCTGTTGCACGGCGAAACGGCATCGCTCTCGACATAGGGAGAGCCTTTCGTGCCGTCGAAAACGAGGTCGCTGGAGAAGGAGAGCGTCGGGATGCCTTCACGCTCGCAAGCCTCGGCAAGCGCGATGGCGCCCAGTGCATTGGCGAGCAGGCAGGCGGATTCCTCCGTTTCTGCTTCGTCGACCCGCACCCATCCGGCGGCGTTGACCACTGCCCAAGGGCGCAGCCTTTCCAGCGCCGCGCCGATGCTGGCGCGGTCGGAGAGGTCCAGATCCTGACGGCTTGTAAGGATGAAGGGGATGTTGCGGAGCGAACAGGCGCGGGCCATCGCCTGTCCCAAGGTGCCCGTCGCACCACAGATGAGCAGGGGTTGAGGCGATGTTGGACCGCGAGAACCGGCGATGTGCTGCGTGATCGGCGCGGGCCGTTGGACAGGCGGATGAACCATGCGGACGGGCCTATGCCACCAGCCCGCTTCTGTCGTGACAGGCGGACGAGCGGCCTTGGTCGCCAGCGCTTTTACCAGCGAAGCCATGGCGGTTGGGCGAGGTTGGCCGCTGCTCACGTCCCAGACGCCCGGTTCATAGACGCCCGGTCGAGTGAGGAGCGTGTTCCAGCCGGTGCTGCCCAGAAGGGACCAGATGGTCACCGCTTCCACCGGCACGCCCTGATCATTGAGACGGGTTGCGACGTCCCATGCCTGCGCCATCCAGCGGAGCTGTTCCTCGCGGGTGCAGCCATTATGCACTTCGGTGATGGCGACCGGCAGGCGATAGCGTTCCCACGCTTCGCGGATCGCGCCTTCGAGCCCCTGCGAGGGTGGATCGAGCACGCGCACCGCCTCCACATCCGCGTAAAGCTGCGTCTCGCTGCCGCCATGCAGATGCCGGGGATAGCGTTGCAGGCGATGATCGAGGAAGCGGTCGCTGGTGAGATAATGGTTGATGCCGATCACGTCGGGCGGGCAGGGATCGTCGAGGATCGCTTGCAGCCGATGTTCGAGCCCGAACGCCGCGATGCGTTTCCAGAAAGGGTCGCTGCGGTCGATCTTTCCGCAAAGAAGATCCCACCCGGTCCAGCGCCGCATATTGTCGAATGTGGCTTGATCCCGGAGCGCGGCGGTGGCGTAGGTGCGGCCAAGGTCGTCCGTCTGGATCAGGCGTGCAGCAGGGTTGATGCGGCGGATGGCCCGCATCGACAGGCGTGTGGCATCGACCTGATTGAGCAGCGCGAGCCAGAAATCCCCTTCTGAACGCAGGTGCGGATACCAATGCCCGTACAGCGCCGAAAAGCGCGCGGTCGTCAGGGGCTCGTTGACGGGCGTCCAGTCTTCGATCCAGGGATAGCGTTCGGCGACATGGCGGGCATGAGTGGCCAAACCTTCGGCGAAATCGTCCGAGACGAGGCTGGTGTAGCGCGGCCCACTGCCATGGTGGATCAGGCCCGCGACGACCCGGATGCCGAGTTCGCGCAGGCGGGAGAGCCTCTGGTCGCTCCACGCCCAATCGCATTGATCGGGGTCATCCGGGCTGGTCCGTTCCCAGAGCACAGGGTAGCGGATCGCCTTTATGCCGAGTTCGGCGAAGCGATCGAGATCCTCCAGCCGATCCTGATGGCCGCTCAGGCGGATCTGATCGCCATAATGTTCGTGCACCCGGTTCACGGTGCACTCAAGGCCGCCCCATAGCTGCGGATATTCGGTCATTTCGGATCCCCTCTGATGGCTTTTGGAAGAGGAAGCGGTTCTGACGGTGCCCCCGAGTAGGTCGAAACGGTCCAGCCGTTCAAGTGGATGCCTCCAAATAGCATCCTTCCGCCAACTTATATCAGCGGCAGGGCAGGAACGCGTAAGCTACTCCCGGGGTTGTGTCTGCATTCATCATCCAGAAAGGTACGCGCTTATGGTCCCGCCCCATTCGTCCACTCGGCATGGAACAGGACCAAGTCCCAAACCCGGCGCTCATACGTTAATCTGCTTCAGTCATCTTCGTTGGAATTTCGTATTCCAGCGCCCGCAGCATCTGATGAGCCGCTTCGCCGCACACTCCCAGGTGCTGTTCTGGGAGGAGCCCAACCATGTCGCTGAGTTGAAGGCGCCCGACCTGCATGTCGAAACCTGCGCCCAAACAGGGGTCACGGTGGTTACGCCGCAGCTGCCCGCCGGGCTTCCCAGGGAGCAGGAGTGCGAGGTTCTGAAGCAGCTGCTCGACCTTTATCTCGCCGGGGAACCGGGGCCGTTCATCCGCTGGTACTATACGCCGATGATGCTGCCCTTTTCCGAACATGTGATGGCGGACTGCATCATCTACGACTGCATGGATGAGCTTGCCAATTTCAAGGGTGCGCCGCCCGAATTGCTGCCGCTGGAGCAGCGGTTGCTGTCGCAGGCGGACCTTGTCTTCACGGGCGGCTACAGCCTCTATGAAGCGAAGCGGGACAAGCATCCTGCGGTCTATCCCTTCCCGTCGAGCGTCGATGCCCAGCATTTCGCGAAGGCGCGCCTTGCCCGCCCGGCCAATGACGATGGGCGCCCGCGCCTTGGCTTCTATGGCGTGGTGGATGAGCGGATGGACGTCGAGCTGCTCGCCGCACTGGCGGATGCGCGGCCGGAATGGGTGCTGGAGATCATCGGTCCGGTGGTGAAGATCAGCGAGGATGATCTGCCCCGCCGCGACAATCTGCGCTTCCTTGGCGGCCGGTCCTATGAGGATTTGCCCGCTTGCGTTGCGGGATGGGACGTTGCGCTGATGCCCTTTGCCATCAATGACGCGACGCGCTTCATCAGCCCCACGAAGACGCCCGAATATCTGGCTGCTGGCAAGCCGGTCGTGTCCACGCCGATCGCGGACGTGATCCGCCATTATGGCGACATCGAAGCGGTGAAGATCGCGCCGCGCGGGGAAGGCTTCATCGCCGCCTGTGACGAGGCGCTGGCCTTGGCGCGCGGCAATGGGCAGTGGCTGAAGGAAGCGGACCAGCTGCTGGCGGGCATGTCCTGGGACAAGAGCTTCCAGCAGATGGACAGGCTGATCAAGGATGCGCTGTCGCGCAGCGTCCACGCTCATCCGATCGTCTCCCCCACGTCCTGGAGCAGCAGCCGGTCGCATCATTATGATGTGATGGTGGTGGGCGCAGGCTTTGCCGGCGCGGTGATGGCGGAGCGGCTGGCGGTCGATGGCGGCAAGAAGGTTCTGGTGGTCGACCGGCGCCCGCATGTCGGCGGCAATGCCTTCGATGAATATGATGCCAATGGAGTGCTGATCCATCGGTACGGGCCGCACATCTTCCACACCAATAGCGAGGAGATATTCAGCTATCTGTCGCGCTTCACCAAGTGGCGGCCCTATGAGCATCGCGTGCTGGCAGCCGTCGATGGCATGCTGGTGCCGATGCCGATCAACCGCACGACGCTGAACATGCTCTATGGCCTTGACCTCAAGACCGAAGAGGATGCGGCGGCGTTCCTGGCCGCGCAGGCGGAACCCGTGTCGGTCGTCCGCACGTCGGAAGATGTGGTGATATCGGCTGTCGGCCGGGAGCTGTATGAGAAATTCTTCCAGGGCTATACGCGCAAGCAGTGGGGGCTAGACCCGTCCGAGCTCGACAAGGCGGTAACGTCGCGCGTGCCGACGCGGACCAATACCGACGATCGCTACTTCACCGACAAGTTCCAGGCAATGCCGCTGGAAGGCTATACGCGGATGTTCGAGCGCATGTTGGACCATCCCAATATCGATGTCCTGCTGGGTGTCGATTATTGCGAGGCGCGCGATGCCTATCCGCATGATCATCTGGTGTTCACCGGGCCGATCGACGAATATTTCGGCTATCGTTTCGGCAAGCTGCCCTACCGGTCCCTGCAATTCGAGCATGCACAGCTGGATCAGGAGCAGTTCCAGCCGGTCGCGGTGGTCAACTATCCGTCGCCCGCGACCGAATATACCCGGATCACGGAATATAAGCATTTGACCGGGCAGCAGTCCCCCCGGACGAGCATCACCTATGAATATCCGGCTGCGGAAGGGGACCCCTATTATCCCATCCCCCGGCCGGAGAACCAGGCGCTGTTCAAACGCTATGAAGCTTTGGCGATGGTGCAGCCCGACGTCAGCTTCGTCGGACGGCTCGCTACCTACCGCTATTATAATATGGACCAGGTCGTCGGGCAGGCGTTGGCCACCTACCGCAAGATGGCCCAGCGCCACGTCCGCGAGCAGGCTGTTCCAGCAGCCATTGAACTGAGGCCTTCATCGGGCGCGGCTTAGCTGCTCCCCGCCGCTGTTGCCGGGGATGCGGCCGGAGCGTGATCCGATTTCTCTCTGATCGGATCACGCTCCGCTCGTTCAAAAGCGCTGCGCGATGACATGGGAGCTGCGATGCGTATCCATCATCTTAATTGCGGCACCGATTGCCCGCTGGGCGGCAGTCTGTTCGACGGGACCAGCCATGGCCTGACAGGACGGCTGGTGTGCCATTGCCTGCTGGTCGAAACGGACAGCCATGGCCTGGTCCTGATCGACACGGGCTATGGATTGCGGGATGTTCATCATCCCCATGCGGGCTCCCATTCCCGTATCACTCGCACGATGCGCGCCCTTCTCAACATCAAGTTGAAGGAGGAGGAGACAGCATATCGGCAGATCGAACGGCTAGGTCTTTCCCCGTCCGACGTGCGGCACATCCTGCTCACGCATCTCGATTTCGATCATGCCGGTGGGCTGGAGGATTTCCCGCAGGCGCAGATCCATGTGATGGATACCGAATACAGGTCAGCGGCTGGCCCGCGCCGTGGCTTTGTCACGCGCAACCGTTACCGGCCAGCGCAGTGGAATGATGTCCGGCAATGGCGGCGCTACGGCGCAAGCGGAGAAAGATGGTTCGGGTTCGACGCCGTGCGCGATCTGGAAGGATTGCCGCCTGAAATATTGATGGTCCCCTTGCCCGGCCACACCTGGGGCCATGCGGGAATTGCGATCCAGTCGGGTGGCCGCTGGCTGCTGCATGCGGGAGACGCCTATTTCTACAGGGGTGAGATGCGCGGGGCGGCGAGGCATTGCACGCCGGGCCTGCGGGCTTACCAGAATATGATGGAGGTCGATCGGCGGGCGCGATTGGAAAATCAGGATCGCCTGCGCCGATTATCCATCGAGCAGCGGCATGAGCTATCCATCCTTTGCGCGCATGACCGGGTGGAGTTCGACCGTGCAACGGCGGGGCGGCTGCTCTAGCTACGCCGCGAAGGATCTCGGCCGTAGCCGTCATTCTGAAGGACCACGCTGCCGCCGTCGGGAAAGGCGGTCAGGTAGAGGATATAGACGGGCACAGGTTCAGGAAGGGGGACGCGCAGTTCGGTGGCGTTGACCGCGCCCATGGCTTTGCCGTTCATGAGCCATGTGTAGAGACGTTCCGCGTCGGCCACGCGGACGCAGCCGGAACTCAGCAGACGATCCTTGCGGGCGAAATTCTGCTTGGCGGGTGTGTCATGCAGATAGATGCCGAGCCGGTTGGGCAGCATGAACTTGACCGCGCCCATCATGTTATCCGGACCCGGCAGTTGCCGCACGCGCAGTTTGGCGGTGCCCGCCGCAACCGCCGGCCAGTCTACCTCGTTGGCCTGGAGGATGCGGGCGTCATCGCCCCATCCCGACAGCAGTTCCAACCGCTCCTGTTCCAGAAGGGCGGGGCCGTCCGAAGCGATGCGGGCTGCCCGAGCCTGGATGAGGTCAGGCGGGAGGTTCCAATAGGGGTTGCGGACAGAAAAGCGGATCAGCCCGGCAAGCGACGGCGTCTGATGCTGCTTGCGGCCAACGATGACGGGCATTTCGCCCACGTTTTGGCCATTTTCGACCATGACCAACTCGGCCGATGCGCTGTTCACCAGAATATAGCGGCGGCCCGGATCAGCGGGAAGGGCGCGGAGCCGGTCCATGTTGATGAGAAGGGCCTGCTCATAATCGGGATTCGGGAGCCTTGTCGGGTTGATGCCGGTGCGACGATAGTCGCCAAGCGCCTTGCGTAGCCGCTCATAGAGCGGGTGCATCTGCCGGACCTGGGCGAGATAGGCTGTGGCGGAAGGCGGATCGGCGGCTGCGCGGAGCAAGGTGTCGGCGCTGGTTTGCGGCGCGAGACCGGCGTCCACATAGAAAATGCGGTTGCTCTCAGAGGGCGTGCGGAGGGCGCGGATATAGTCGATCAGGGCTTGCGTCAGCAGGATTTCGCGATCCATCCCCTTCTGCCGTGTGGCGGTTATGGCCGCACTGAAGCTTTCGGGATCGAGGCCATCTTCGCCTGCATTCGCCAGCATGCGCCGGAACATGTCCGCAGCCGCATCCGTCCAGAAGGGACGGTGAGCGCGGGCGCGGTAGAATTGCTGGATTGCGGCAGCATCTGCCGCTGCGCCTTCCAATATTATCGCGGGCGTATCGGTTGTGGGCGCATGGCCGATCGCGGGGCTGTCGCTTCGAAAGCCCAGAAGCGCTGCAACCGCCAGCGCGCCGATGCACATCCCGGCGATTTGTGTCCTTGGCGTTGAAGCGGACGGGCCGCTGCCGCCTGGTCGCGGCGTTACGGCAGCGGCGTCATCCGTTCTGGCTGTCAGCCGCGTTCTCCAGCACGAGATACCGCCGAGCCGCTAGTGCTGCTGTCTGATCCCGTCGTGCCATATTGGTCGCCGCTCATCGAGCCACTGCCGGTCGTTCCGGTGCTGCTTTCAGCCTGGCCTGAACCGTAGGTGCCGCTGGTGCCGCTCGTCGAGCCGGTCGAGCTGCCGCTACCCATTGTCCCGGTCGATCCCGACGAGGTCGTGCCGCTGGTGCCGCCGCTCATCGTGCCTGAAGTTCCGGATTGCGCCGTACCGCTGCCGCTGCCACTCCCGCTAGTGGTGCCTGCATTCTGCGCCAACGCAATTCCGCCTGCGGTCAGAGCGCCGAGCGCGCCGACTATTGCAAGTCTTTTCAACATATCATAGATTCCCTCTACTTGGGTGGGGCCGGGGAAACGAGGTGGTTACACTGTCGTTCCGCGCATGAATATTTGTTCTAACTTGAGTTACGCGTTTAATTGTTACGCTTACGTTTGGGTTGGGGGGCTTCTTGACATTCCGGACATTGCTGCTCGTCGCAGCGTACGTTTGCGGGTCCGCGGCGACGCTGCCGGTTGAACGGCCGACTGTGGCGATCATCGATAGCGGTGTTGCGATGACCGCCGAACTCGCGCCGCTGCTCGTCGCGGAATATGACGTGGCGGCGCGCCCGGCGAGAGCGCCATTTCATCCGCGTTATGATCATGGCACGATGGTCGCGACGATCCTCGCACGCGCCGCTGGGCGCGATGTCGGGATCATATCCATTCGCATCGATGATCCTGAAGGATGCCCGGCGAATGTCAGCCCGCCTTGCCAGAATGATCCTGCGCCGGTCGCGACCGCAATCCGGAAGGCCACGGCGCTGAGGGTCGACGCCATCAACATCTCGCTCGCGCTGGGCCAGGATGACGGCATTACGGCAGCGGTGCGGGAGGCCGGAGCGAAGGGGATCAAGGTCGTGCTGGCTGCGGGCAATGAGGGATGGGATCATCCCGGCAATCTCGCCCCTGCGCGTGAGGCTTTTCCCGCTGCCGTGCTGGTTGGGGCGTTGGACGGCGCGGGCCATCCGTGGAGCGGCACGAACCGGCCGGGACCTACACCGCGCGACTATAATTATGTCTGGCAGCCTGGCGTCAAAGTGCCCACCGCCGCTGCCGATGGAAGCGCGGTGCGTGGCACGGGCACATCCTTCGCCGCGCCGATCGAGACTGCACGATTGTTGCGGACCATCGGGCAGGTTCGGGCTTCCTCCCGGACCGCCAATGGGATTTCCTGAAGCCATATCGGCTTCTTTTGGCCGTTATTGAGGCAAGCTTCGTCTAAATTGACTTGATCAGGAACAAAATGCTTGGGGCGCCGATTATAATCCTGTGAGATGGAATTGAGGCGGCTTGTCGATGTTGTCCTTCATCCCCTTGTTATTCGACAATGATCTGGAGGCCGGTGTTTTGCACCGGTTCGACAAGCCGCATCCTCTCATCTGCAAAAGGAGCACATGAAGTGACCCAAGGAAGAGGATGGACATTGGCGAGCGCCTGCATGCTCGCACTCACCGCATGTACGACGGCGACTCCCTATCAGCCTTTGGCGGAACGTGGATCGGTGACCGGCGGCTTTTCCGATGAACAGGTGGAAGCGAACCGGTTCAGGGTCACATTTTCCGGCAACAGCATGACTTCGCGCGACACGGTCGAGCGCTATCTGCTGTACCGGGCCGCCGAATTGACGCGGCAACAGGGATATGACTGGTTCGTCATGGCCGACCGGGCGACGGAACGGCGCAGCAGGACCTATGTGGACCGGCCGTTCAGTTCGGGCATGTACGGCTATTGGGGCCCGTCCTGGCGCTATTACGGCCGCGGGTTCGGATGGCGGACCTGGGACCCATTCTGGGGCGATCCTTTCTGGGACAACAGCATCGATGTACGCACCGTGGATCGTTATGAGGCGACGGCCGAGATCGTGATGGGCCGTGGGCGCAAGCCAATGAATGACGTCCGCGCATTCGATGCCAGTGAGGTTCTACGAAATCTCGGACCCAATATAATGCGCCCTACGTGACCAAGCTTCCCGGGTGATGGCCGCAGGGGGCGCGGCGGGATGATGAATATGGTTGAGCCTTGGACCCACCGACGGTCCAAGGCTCGACTCCGTGTATGTGGCCGCAGGCGTCAGCGGCCAGAGCCGCTTTGTCCGGGCGCGGACGTGCCGGCAGATCCCCTGGCACTGGTTGGGGCATCGGTGCCGGAGACGGCGCCCCGCGTGCTTGTCTCGCCATCGGTCATGGCGCTCCCAGCGCCTTCGCCTGGAATGCCGTCAGGGACTGTCCCAACCGTGGTGTTGCTGGGCGCGAAAGTGGAGTCGCCGGAATCGGCCTGGTCCGACGGAGCGCAGGCCGCGGCGCCCATGGCGATGATCATGATGGGAAGGGATTTGGGCACTTCATCTCTCCTGTTCTGGCATGGCAAGCAACCGGCCATGGGCGCGGCTGTTCCGGGGAACAGGCTTTGGACAATAGTGGGTTAATGCCATCGGCGTTCAGACGGTGACGGGTGCCTGTCTCCTGCCGGTGTCGCCGAAGATACGGAGATAGCGCGCGATTTCCGCCGCGTTGCCCGTCGCTTTTTCAGGATTGTCGGATAGTTTGACGGCGGGCCTTCCATTTGCCTCCACCACTTTGCAGACGAGCGAGATCGGGTCGAGTCCGTCGCCTGGAAATGGCGCGCACTGCCGGAAGTCGTTGGTGAGGTTGGTGCCCCAGCCAAAGCTCATCCGCACCTGACCTTCGAAATGCCGATAGGTCTGTTCGATCGCATCGACATCCATGCCATCGGAAAAGATCAGCAGCTTGGTGCGAGGGTCGCGCCCCTTGTCGCGCCACCAGCGGATGACCTGCTCCCCGCCCTCGATCGGGGGCATGCTGTCGGGGCGGAAGCCGGTCCAGTCCGCGACCCAGTCCGGCGCGTCGCGCAGAAAGGCAGCGGTGCCGAATGCATCGGGCAGCACGATCAGCAGGTTGCCGCCATAAAGGGCCCGCCAATCCTGAAGGACGCGATAGGGGGCCGCTGCCAATGCTTCATCACTGTCCGCCAGGGCTCCCAGCACCATCGGCAGTTCGTGCGCGTTGGTTCCGATTGCCTCAAGGTCGGCGTCCATCGCCAGTAGCACATTGGACGACCCGATGAAGCGATGCCCGAGGCCTTCCTTCAAGGCTTCCACGCACCAGCGCTGCCACAGGAAGCCGTGGCGCCGCCGGGTGCCGAAGTCCGATATGACGAGGTCGGGCAGACGGCTCAGCCTTTCCACCTTTTCCCATAGTTTGGCCTTGGCGCGGGCATAGAGCACGTCCAGGGCAAAGCGCCCGCGATCCTTCATCGCCGCGCGGGAACGCAGTTCGTTGATGATGGTGAGCGCGGGAATTTCCCACATGGTCGCATGCGTCCATGGACCGGTGAAGCGCAGCTGATATTCGCCGTCCGCCCTGCTCAGTTCATAGTCGGGCAGGCGGAAGTCGGCGAGCCATGCGATGAAGTCCGGGCTGAACATCTGCGTCTTGCCATAGAAGCTGTTGCCTGCGAGCCAGATCAGTTCCTTTTTCGCGAAACACAGCGATCGGGCATGGTTGAGCTGCGCGCGGAGTTCGCCTTCGTCGATGCTGTCGGCAAGCCTGACCGAGCGGCTGCGGTTGATGAGCTGGAAGGTGACTTCGACGTCCGGATAAAGACGCCAGATCATCTGGAGCATCAGCAGCTTGTAGAAGTCGGTGTCGAGCAGGCTGCGGACGATGGGATCCAGCCGCCAATTATGATTATAGGTGCGGGTCGCTATGTCCGTGAAAACCATGGGCCATCCTGTCGGGGGTCAACGGCCAAGGCGGTTCCGGGGATCCATTTTCTTGTGCCCATCGGCAATGTGCCGCATCATTGATCCGTGCTTGGAGGAGTGAAGTGGCAGGATGACAATTTTGGCCAAGGACATGGCGGAAAAGCCCGCTAGCGGTCGTGCGGCCTATCTGGAGCGGCGGCGAGCGGCGACGCGCGACGGGATCGTCCGGGCCGCACGGCAGGTGTTTGCCGAAGCGAGCTATGTCGATGCGAAGATCGACCACATATTGGGTGCGGCTGGAGTCAGCCGGGCCACTTTCTATTCGCATTTTGAATCGAAGCTGGAGCTTGCCAGCGCCATCTATGAGGAGACGGTGCCGCAGACGCGAGCCTTGTTCGAACGGCTGCCGCTGCTGGCGGGGCAGGATCGGTCAGCGGTCAGGGAGTGGTTGGCGGACTTTGTCGGTATCCATCTGGAACATCGCTATGTGACGCCGCTGATCGCGCAGTTGCAATTGTTCGAAACTGGCTTTCGAGCCCGAATATTGGCGGATACCGAGGTGCTGATCGACCTGGTGGCGGGATCAGGCGTCGATGCCTTTGCCAAGGCAGGCACAGACGATCGGCAGCGCATCAGGGTGCGGCTGTTGTTCAATCAGATTGCCCATGTGTGCGCGGAGGTGGCCCGGGGCGAGTTTGGCGTGCAATCCGGCATCTGCCTGGATTTGATGGCAGAGGGTATTGTCCGGTTCGTGAAACCGGCTGTCTGACGGGCCGCGAAAGCCGGTGGACTTGAAACCAGACTGAGAGTATGGTTTCAAAAATTACAGGAGTAGGAGAGGCGCCGGTGGTGATCCGGGTAGGCATGGTGGGTGCGAGCCCCGATTATGGCTGGGGTTCTGGCGTCCACCGCCGGGTGATCGAACGGTTGCCTGGCTTCACGCTGCAAGGCGTATGCACGACGCGGGAGGAAAGCGCCCGGGAGGCCGCCGCCAGGTTCGGAGCGCCGCTGTGGTTCACTGATGCCGAAGAGTTGGCGCAACATCCCGAGATTGATCTCGTCGCGATTTGCGTGAAGGTGCCGCATCATCATGCGATTGCCAGGGCAGCGCTGAACGCAGGCAAGCATATCTATTGCGAATGGCCGCTGGCGATCAGCGTGGAGCAAGCGGAGGAACTGGCGGCACTGGCGCGGCGGCGGGGCGTCAAGGCGATGATCGGCCTCCATCTGCGCGGATCGCCAGTGATGACCCATGCGGCCAACTTGGTCGCGGAAGGCTATGTGGGCAGGCTCTACAGCGTGACGCTGCACGCGCGGATATTCGGTCCGGTGATGCGGGCGATGGCGATGCGGGCAGGCGGCACGACGCTCCTGTCCATCTATGGCGGACATTTGATCGACGCCATGGACCATCATTTCGGCGCGATCGAGGATGTCGATGTGCGCGGGGCGATCCATTTGCCGCCGGTCGATGAAAATGGTGCGCCGATTGATCGGGATGCCGACGATCATTTGCTGTTCGAGGGCAGGCTGCGGGGCGGCGCGCTGTTCCAGATGAACCTTGCAGGCGTGTCGATGAGCGGCATGGGTTGCGCGTGGCGCATCGAGGGCAGCGAAGGGTCATTGCTGTTATCGACGCGCGACCCAAGCCTTCCCGCGATAGAATCCTTGGTGCTGCATGGCGTACGAGGGGGTGGCGCGATGGAGCCAATCACCATCCCCTCCGCCCTGGAATGCGCGGCGATACCTGCTGAACCAGACCGCTACAGCGCCTATCCGGGCAGCTTCGCATCTCGCGAGGCGCTGTCATCCATCGGCAATCTCTACACGCGTCTCAGCGAAGCCATAATGAACGACGCAGCGGTTGAGCCAGATTTCAGTCGGGCCGCCGCCATCCAGAACCTGCTTGCCCGTCTGGACGGCGCAAGCTCCCCCCGTGCATGTGCACAAGCTGCCGGAGTTACGCCATGAAAGCTGAATTGGAAATCGCCGATACCGCGCAGGCCGACAATGCCGAAGAGGTCACGTCGGGTAGCCCGATCTTCTACCTGAACGGCCGCCGCAAGGTGCGGACGGAAAGCAGTGTTCTGGTCAGCTCTTCGCGATGGCTGAACGATGCGCGGGTGCGCGAGTGGATCTCGACCGAAAATCTGCGGCGCAACGGTCATGACTATCCGCTGCTCTATGGTCTCCCGACGCTGATGCAGGCGGTCGATGAGGTGCGTGATGTCGAAGAGGCCGAAAGGCTGGTGGCGGAGGAACGCCGCCGTAACCCGGCATTCGATCAGTGGCTGAACGAAGCTTTTGTGTCGACCTACAGCAAGGATGATCTGAAGGAATATCCGGAGGGTTCGGTCGGCCGCCAATTGTTCGAATATATGGATGAGTTCGACCTTTCGCCTGAACTCAACTCCCGCATCTTGGACAACCCGGACTGGAAGCCAGCGAATACGCTCGACTATTGGAACCTGCGCATGGGGCAGACCCATGATGCCTATCATATATTAGGCGAAGTAGGATTTGGATCAGTCGCCGAATATTTCATCACCGGCGTGGTCACGGGCAATGTGTTCCGGCATCTGGGCGCGGAGTTGGCGGGCGCTCTGATGACGGTCAACACGTTGATCATGTTCCCTTGGATGACGCGGACGATGCTGCATTATCCGGGGGCGTGGCCGGATCTGTGGCGGAACCTGTCCTATGGCTATGAGGTGGGGCAGCAGTCGGACGCGCTGTTCACCGCGAAGTTCGAGGAGATCATGCACCTTTCACCCGCCGAGGCGCGGGCGGCGCTGGGCTGGCGCGGGCACCGTGAGGGCGTCGATAGTAGGCAGGCGTCGATGATCTTTGGCGAGGGGCGGGAGATTATTCCCTGAAGTTATGGCGCGGGTTCTTGAAACGAAGAAGAGGACTTCGACAAGCTCAGTCCGAGCGGTGCTTGTATGTTCCGGACAGAACAGAATGGGAGGAGGCGCTTAGCCCCCTCCCGATATCTTACTTCCCGTCGAGATGGGCGAAGTCGAACTGGCTCGTCGGAATGATGTCGATGCGCGAAAAGTCGATGAAGCCCGCGCAGCTGTCCGCCATATCCTTTGTATTGCGGGCGAATTTCTCATCATCGCCGACTGCGTCGAAGAAGGCGGGAGAGTTGGTCATCGCTTCTGGCGTGAAGCATTCCTCGACAAAGGCATCATAGTCGGGTGCATTGGGCGTCAGCGCGCGAACGATGATATTCTGGACATATTCGAAATTCGCCTGCGTATCGATGGCGACGCGGGTGTGGTGCCGGTGCCAGTGCGCGACGGCATCGTCCCAGCTCATGTCCGAGCGGAAGGAGATGAAGCTCGCCTGCGACCAGCCCCAGGTGCGTGACCCGGCCTGCGGCGCATGATCCCGGTTGGGAATGATGGTGGATTCAGCAACGACCCACAGTTCGAAGCGGCTGCTATATTCGGCCAGGATGTCGTCAATGGGTCCGCGGAAATGGGCATTGGCGGTGGGTAGCCAGAATTGCACCACCGCATCCTGCTGCGGCTGCTGCCATGTTTGCAGGAGCGGCGCGGCTGGTTCCACGGTCGCGTCGCGCAGGTTCAGGCGGATCGCAGTTGCGCCCGCATCCTTGAGCGCGTCGGGAAGCGCGGCTTTCAACTGTTCGGCATAGTCGGCGCGCGTGACGCCCTCGGGCGCCCAAAGAGCGCAGATCAGCTTTTCCATTCAGATCTCTCCATCAATCTTTCAGGTCAGTCGAAATTGGCCTGTCCACCGTCAAGCGGGATGGTGGCGCCCGTCAGATAGGACAGGTCCGATCCGCACAGGGCGACAATGGCGCGGCCGATATCTTCCTCCAGCCGGCCGATGCGGTCGAGCGGAATGGTGCGGAAGAAGGCCTTTGCCTCCTCGGGATTATTCTCGATCCACCATTTGAGGCCCGGCGATTCGGCGTGCGGAGCGATGGTGAGGACGCGGATATTCTGCCGTCCCCATTCCGCCGCGCCCGCGCGGGTGAGGACACGGGTCGCCTGCTTCACAGCGCCATAGCAGCCATAGCCGGTCATGTCCCAGCGGATGCCAGCGGAAGAAGCGAAGTTGAAGATGGTGCCGCCGCCGCGCGCCGCCATATGGGGACGCACCAGCTTCATCAGGCGGAACGAGGCGAGGGGGCCGGATTCAAACCCTGCCAGGAAAGCCTCGTCCGTCACTTCATCGAGCAGGCCAAGCGGCACTTCCTGCGCATTGTTGATCAGGATATCGACGCCGCCAAGATCGTTGACCGCCCGGTCGACGGCAGCGGCAAGATCGTCCGCCGCCTTTACATTACAGGCGACGGCGATGGCGCGAACGCCATGGCCTTCGGCAAGGCGAGCGGTTTCCTCAACCTTTTCGAGCGTCCGCCCTGCCAGCAGCAGATTCACGCCTTCAGCCGCAAGGGCTGTGGCGATGCCCTGCCCGATGCCCTGTCCCGCCCCGGTGATCAGGGCAACCTTGCCTTTGAGAGCCGACATCGCTCTATCCTTTCCCTTCATTTTGTTTCTGTGGCCTGCGCGTTGCCGCGCCTTGGATGTCAGACCTGGCGCGGCCGCAAGATCGCGTCGCTGCCGCCGTCGATGAAGATCAACTGACCCAGCAGATAATTATTTTCCATGTTGAGCAGGAAGTCGAGCAGTTCGGCGATCTGTTCCGGCCCGGCATATTCGTTGACGGCGATCGGATTGCTCTGGTTGATGAGCTTTACCATGTCCGGCTGGCTGAGCAGCGGTGTCGTCATCGGCGTTTTCACCACGCCAGGCCCGATGCCATTCAGCAAAATGCCTGCGCCGCCCCATTCGGGCTGCACCGCGGCGCGGCGGACCCATTGGGATAGTGCGTTTTTCGACGTGGAGTAGGCGTTGCCCCCATCATTCGCCATGGCTTCGCGCGCGGCCTCTTCCTTGCCCGCGAGGCAGAGTTCGACCACCTGGGCGTTGGACGGCAATATGGCTGCGGTGGAGCAGATGGCGACGGCGCGCGGACGGGCGGACTTCGCGAGCAGGGGCCGCAGTCCTTCCAGCGTGGCGACCGCGCCGAAATAGTTGATGCCGATGGTCTCCCGCTCCATCCCCTGAGCCGAGATGCCTGCCCCTGCCAATACCGCGTCGATGCCATCGGGGGCCAGGCGCGTGACCTGATCGACCATGCCGGTACGGCCTTCCACCGTTCCCAGATCAGCATCGATGTCGGAATTGCGCAGGTCGACGCCGATGACGCGGTGACCACTACGTTCCAGCCGGTCGCGGGTAGCGGCGCCGATTCCAGATGCGGCGCCCGTCACCACTATGGTTCTGCTCATGAAAACACTCTCCGTCTTTTGCTTTGTTGCGTTGTAGATGGCAGTTTTTTCTGCGCATAGCCAGTGCTTGTTCTCTTGCGTGCATGAGATTATCGTTGTGCATATGACGCAGCAGGTTCTGATCGGCCCCAAGGCTCCGTTGGGCAGCGCGGCTTCGCCGTGGACGGTGCTGGCCGTCGTGACGAGCAGCGCCGCGCGCGTCGAACTGCGCCGCTATGAACTGCCCCGGCCCAACGAGATGTGGGAACTGGACGAAGCGCCGATCCTGTCGATCGTCATGCCCCGCGCCGAAGGCACGCAGGGCGAGATCATGTTCGATCTGGGAGACCGGCGGCGTCACAAGGTCGGCCGGCTGATGCTGCGGCCCGGCGGCATAGCGATGCATTCGCGCGGCGATGGGGGCACGCTCGACATATTGACCTGCCGTTTCGATCCGGTGCGCTTCGCAGCGGTGACAGGCCTGTCCGATTGGGATTCGCGGCGGCTCAGCCGATGCGCGTCGATCAGTTCACCGGTGCTGATGGCGCTGGCGGAGCGGCTGAAGCAGGAAACGGTGACGCCGGGTTTCGGCGCGGAGATGGCGGTCGAGGCGCTCGTGCAGCTGGCGATGGTGGAGTTGGCGCGGTTGTTCCGGCGGCCGCGGCAGGCTGACTCCGCGCAGGGTGGACTTGCGCCATGGCAGCTTGCCCGGATCGAGGAAGCGTTGCGGTCCAGTGATGGAGAATGGCCGACGACGCAGGCGCTTGCGAGCCTGTGTGGGATCAGCCGGTCGCACCTGTCGCGATCCTTTGCCGCGACGGCGGGCCTGGCGCTGTCCGACCATGCAGCCGCGATCCGGATGGAGCGGGCGCAGGACATGATCCGGGGCGGCGTGCTGCCGATGAACCGGATCGCGGAGACGCTGGGCTTTGCGACGGCGAGTGCGTTCAGCGCCGCGTTCCGGCGCGCGACCGGACTAACCCCGCGCGCGTTCAGGCAGGAGTTTCACTAAGGCCGTTGCGCGCCCTTCGACAAGCTCAGGACGAACGGGATCTAGTTGTTGGCGCGTAGAAAGCTGATCAGCACTTTTGCGAGTGCTGCGCCCTGGTCTTCCTGGACGAAGTGGCCGCCATTGGGGATGCGCGTGTGCGGCTGCCCTTTGGTCCCAGGGATGCGGCGTTGGAAAACCTCTTCCCAGGCAATGGTGGCCGGGTCCTGATCGCTGAAGGCGGTGAGGAAAGGCTTGTCCCAGCTTTCGAGGAAGCGCCAGGCAGCGCGGTTTGCTTCCAGCCCTTCCGCACCTTCGGCGATCGGGATGCCGCAGGTGATCTGGAGCATGCCCTTCTTGTAAGAAGCGTCGGGGAAGGGCGCGGCGTAAGCGGCGAGCACGTCTGCCGGAACATCCGTTGCGCAGGCGCGTCCGACGAGCAGGTCGAGCGGCAGGTCTTCACTGGTGCGGCAGGTTTCGACCCAGGCGGCGATTTGCTCGCCGGGCCAGTTGGCAACGCCCAGCGGCGGCGGGTCGCAATTTTGCAGCAGCGTGTTCGTGGCGAGGACGGCTTTGAAGCGCTCCGGACATTCCGAAAGGACGCGCAGGCCGATGGGGCCGCCCCAATCCTGGCAGACGAGGGTGATGCCGCGCAGGTCGAGCGCCTCGACAAAGGCGCGCATCCATTGCACGAAGCGGTCGAAGCCATAGTCGGTGCGAGAGGCGGGCTTGTCGGACTTGCCGAAGCCGATCATGTCGGGCGCGATGACGCGATAGCCCGCCGCCGCTACCGGGCCGATCATGTGCCGGTAGAGATAGCTCCAGGTCGGATTGCCGTGCAACATGAGGACGATGGGAGCATCGCGGTTCCCTTCGTCCACATAATGCATGCGGAGGGGCCCAAGCCGCTCATCCGCCACCTCCACATAATGGGGAGCGAAGCCATAGCTCGGCAGTGCGTCGAAGCAGGCTTCGGGTGTGCGCAATATGCCGGGCCGGACTTCCATGGTCAGAGGATGTAGCGTTCGCGATAGGTGGCGAATTCGCGCTTGATCGCCTCTTCGTCCAACCCGAAGCGTTCGAGCGAATAGTCGTGCATCGGCCGCTGCTCGCGCTTGTTACCCGCGAGGAATTCGGCAAGCACTTCTTCCAGCTGCGCATCGACGGGGATGCCCATGCGGGAAAGGACGCGTTCGGCCTGCGCCATCGGTTCCTTGCCGACTTCGCGATAGTCGATGTCGATGAAGCGGTCTTCGCCGATCCGTTCACGCGCTGCTTCGAACAGGCGCATCCATTCGACAAGGCGCGGGAACCAGAAGGCACCGACTTCTTCGTCAGTAAGAGTGGCGCTGAGTTTGTACAGCGCCGCCTGCATGGAGACGTAGGAGGGCACGGTCTGCAACGGGTCGCGGTGCGTCATGATGAGCAGCGCGTCCGGGAAAGCCTTTGCCGCGACTTCCGCATAAGGGAGGTTGGAGGGGCTCTTCAAAATCCACTTGCGGCCCTTGCGCGAAGGGTCCTGCCACTGAAGATATTTGAGGATGGTCTTGAGGTCCTCATGCCCTTTGGACTGGTCATATGTGTTCAGCCAGCGGCTGAAGCTTGGCACATAATTCATGCCCTCAATCATGGTGCTGACGAACATCTGGCCAAGAACCAGGATTTCTTCATCCGGCGCGTCCGGTTCGAGCGGGTGGATGGACGCGAGTTCAGGCGAAAGCTGGAGCCAGCCATCGATCATCGCCTGCGCATAGGCACGGCGCTCGACCGGATTGCCGCGCTCTTCACCGGGGAAGGGTGCGAAATTCTGCGCCTCGTACCAGCGCAGGCCGGTCATGCCGGGCGCGCTGGCAAGCAGGCGCTGGAAGATGGTGCTGCCCGTGCGCGGCAGGCCCAGGATGATGCCCGCGACATCGACCTTTTCGTCGAGGATTTCCGGGTGGCGCTTGATGTCCTCCACCATGCGCAGGCGACTGACCAGGCCCTTGACGATGACCTCGGTCGTCGAAGCGCGCCCGGCAGGGGTCAGGCGCCCTTCGCGGTTCGATGCTTCGATATAGCGGTCCATCGGTTCGAAGAACCACTCGTCCCCGAAATCGGAGAGCCCTGCCCGCTCGCGCGCCTGTTGCAGCAGCGCCTCCCGTTCGAGGGGCTGGGTCTGGATCTGGTCGGGCTGGGTCGCCATGGTCGTCACTCTTCTTCAAAAGCTTAAAGGTTGGGGTAGGTCAGCCTGCGGTCTGGCCGCCGTCGACGGGGAAGGCCACGCCGGTGATGCGCTTGGCCTCCGCCGATGCAAGGAATGCGACGGTGTCGGCAATGTCGTCGGTGGTCGCCATCGCGCCGCTGTCGAGCCAGGAGGCCGAACGCATGACCATCTGCCAGTCGATATTGTCCGGCGGCGTCTGATGCAGCATCGGCGTGTCCACGCCGCCCGGGCAAACGGCGTTGACGCGCACGCCTTCCTTCGAAAACTCCAGCGCCAGCGCGCGGGTCAAGCCGACCACGCCATGCTTGGATGCGGTGTAGGCCGAATTATAGGGCACGCCGACAAGACCGGCGGCGGAAGCCATGTTGACGATATTGCCGCGCCGCGCGACCAGATGAGGCATGGCCGCACGGCACATCTGGTAGACGCCCGTCAGGTTCACCGAGATAACCCGATCCCAACGGGTGCGATCGACATCTTCGAAGCGGCCGAAGTCCAGCACGCCAGCGATGTTGCAGAGGATGTCGAGCCCGCCATGAAGCCTGACAGCGCGATCGATTATGGCTTTGCAGGATGCTTCATCCGCGACGTCGAGCGCCAATGCGGTGGCCGCCGGTCCAATGGCCTGCGCGGCGTCCTCGACACCCTGCGCATTGCGATCACCGATGACGACTTTTGCGCCGTCTGCCGCGAGCCGCCTTGCCACCGCCAAGCCGATCCCGGACGCTGCGCCGGTCACAACCGCGATCTTGCCATCCAGACGCATGTACCTCTCCTCATCTTTTAATTTGTTGATCGATGCTTGCGTCAATTTGCTACGCAATTCAAGGCTCATGCACGGAAAAACTTGACAAGCGCGAACCTCGCAGGCCTCATCTGGTTCATAAAATCAGAAGGAGGATGTCTGATGCTTTCGCTCCAGGAAATTTCGGACCGGCTTGAAATTCAGGATCTTCTGTCCCGCTACAGCTATGCCATCGATGAGCGGAACTGGGACGGACTGGACGAAGTCTTCACGCCTGACGCGGTGATCGATTATAGCGAGACGGGCGGGGCAAAGGGCAGCGTTGCGCAGATCAAGGCATGGTTGCCGGTTGCCATGGAGCGGTTCCCCCTGTTCCAGCATATGGTCGCGACGACGAAACTGGAACTGGACGGCGACACAGCCCGCAGCCGGACCATGCTGTTCAACCCGATGGTCTACAAGGGTGACGATGGCAAGGAGCAGGTGTTCTTCATCGGCCTCTGGTATCGCGACAAGCTGGTGCGGACCGGCGAGGGCTGGCGGATTGCCGAGCGGTACGAGGAAATGGGCTACGCCCATAATGTGCCCGAGATGCCGCCGATCCCGCCCGTCCCGGCTTGACGGTCTCGCGCCTGCTGGCGGGCTCCGCCGCCCGCGCTGCCTCTATCTGCTCCGGCCAAAATGTCCTATAGCTGGCGTCAGCTGCACGGCATTCGTGCAGCGTCATGGTGCCAGGCCAAGAGGGGGACGACGCCAGCCGATGATCAGCAGCGAGGCAGAAAAAATCGAAGAGGGGGCGAAGAGGCGGGTCGGCAGGCCCAATGCCCGTGAAGCCGAGCTGAAGCATGAGGCGATGTTGGAGGCGGCGCTGGAGGAGTTTTCCAGCCATGGATTTCATGGTGCGTCCGTGCGATCCATCGCCGAGCGGGCGGGCGTGTCGACGCGCACTGTCTATAACCGTTACACGGACAAGGTCGCGCTGTTCGAAGCCTGTCTGGAGATGTCGGCGATCCGCCATCATGTTCCGACAGATGGGAAAGGCACCCTGCGTGAACAGTTGATGCGATATGCGCTGCACGTCAGCAGCCGCGTCAATGAGGACCGACAGGTACGGTTGGCCCGCATCATTTTCCGGGAATGCATCAGCTTTCCTCAATTGGAGGAAGTGTCCCGCCGACAATTCGAGCGGTTTCAGCTGGAACCGCTGCAGAACATCCTGACGGCGCATGGTTTTGCCAAGACGCAGGCTACCACGCTGGCGGAATTTTATGTCGCCCTGCTGCTGCGGCGGTGGCAGAACCGCATCATCTACAATGAGAAGGCGATGACCCCGGCGCAGATCAGGGCCAATGCCGAAGCCGTGACGAACCTGTTCCTGAATGGCGCCAGCGGCATGTCCAACGAGGATCCGAGCACCCGCAAAGCATGACCGGACCTGCCGGGCCGTCAGACTGTAGCGATCGGCGTCACGGGTGAGCCCACGCTGCCGGGCAGGCGGAGCGGCGGCGCGGTGAGCAGGAAAGCATGGCGGCCCCGTTCTCCAAGCCATTGGGCCAGTTCTTCCAGATACCAGAGTTCACCCAGGAAAATGCCCTGGCGGAACAGGCAGAGGTCATGGACAGGCAGGCGGATCGGCGGCGGTTCGGGCGAGAGAATGAGGTCGAGCGCCTCGATCGCGAGATTGTCCGAGCAGATGGCGGTGATGCCGCTGTCGATGATCCATTGGAGCAGGCTTTCGTCACGCCCGTCGAGCGCGCACCCGGCCATTGCAAGCGGCACATCCTCGCCGCGCGCTTCCCGGTCGAGCAGCATGCGATCGACACCAGTGTAGAGCAGCAGGAAATCGCCTGTGCGCACCTCCACGCGCTGGGCATCCATCGCGCGCAGCAGATCGTCGCGCGTGATCGGTCGGTACTCCGTTCCATAGGCGGCCTTCAGGTTGACCATGACGCCGCGCCCTTGCACCCCGGCTGTCGCCAAGGTCTCTATGCCGAGCGCGCGGGCGCAGGGCGCGCCAGCGGCACCTTTACCACCGCTGACATGATCGCCAGCGCGGAAGCCGTTATAATAGACCAGTTCCGCCACCCCATCTCCGTCCGCGTCGAAGGTGCGGCCCCGATGCGACAACGCGTCCCACTGCGTTGAGTGCTGCGTGTATAGCAGGACCCTGTCGTCGCAGGTGGATTCTTCGCCATTGGGGTCGAGGCGGTTGTACATGTCGCCTTCCTCATCGCAGGCCGCGCTGAGCAGCGGCGGGCGGCGGAAAGGCGTGAGGGGAATGGTGGGCACGTTGAGCGGCAGGCTGAGCGTGAAGGCGATGCCTTCCCGGACCTCCGCCATCGCGGCGCGGCGGCGTTCCGGCGTGATCAGGTTCATCCGGCCGATCTGGTCATCGTCGCCGAAATCGCCCCAATTCGACCCTTCGGGCCGGTTCACCCAGCGCGGCATCTCCACTCTCCTCTCATTCGGTCATCCTTGGGATGCAGGCGCATCGTGGCTGCTCATGCGGCCGGGGTAAAGCTGCATCATGACGCGGCGCAAGCCTTCGCGCCAGTTGACCCGGCAAGGTCCGGTGATGGCGAGACGCCGTGCGTTGTCGACGCCGGAGCCGGGCTGCGAGCCCGGCGCGGGAGCAATCTCGACACGCGCAGGGAGGCCGAGCAGACTTCCGGCATAGGCGGCCATGTCCTGCACGCTCACCATGTCATCCCCTGCCCAATTGACGATGGTCGCGGGGACGCTCGCAGCATCGAGTAGGGCGGGCAGTTGGGCGAGCAGATCGTCGTCATGGATCGGATTATAGGGGCAGGGATCGGACCGCGTGATCCATGGGCGGCCTTCCGCCACCGCTTGTGCGACCAATGTCGGCAACCCGCCGCGCGGCCCATAGGACGCGCCCATCCGGGCGAGGATGACGGGTATGCCGAACTCGCGCGCGCAATAGCGGGCAACCGCTTCCTGCGCGATCTTCGCGACTGAATAGGCAGTCATGCCGGGCAGCATGGCGTCGCCGAGCGGATCGGTTTCGCTATAGGCGTGGCGCGGGTCGGGGTGCGGCTTGTAGACGGCGACCGTCGACATGATGAGCGCCGCTTCGACATTGCGGCAGTGGGACAGGAGCAGGCCGGTTCCTTCAGCATTGGTGGTGATCGCCTGATCGCAATCGCTGCCTTCGACCGAAGCGGCGAGATGCAAGAGATGCGTGAAGTCGCGGGGGAGGTCGGAAAAGTCTGGCTGCTGGAGATCGACGGCCAGCGTCCTGATTCCCGCATCCTCGACTTCCCGCCGCTGCGCAGGATCGCTGAAGCGGGCGATGCCCCAGACTTCATTGAAAAGCGCGAGGGAACGGGCAAGCGGAACGGCGATCTGGCCAGCGGGGCCGGTGACCAGGATCTTGCGTCCTTGAAGCGTGGGAGATGATGCCATGATCCGAAGCGTAGGCGAGACGCGGCGCGGACCGTAGCGAGGAGTGCGGTTCTACGCATTTCCGTAACGGAGTGGCGTAAATGTGGCTCTAATTAATGGATGAAATGGTGAATTGGCCGCAGTTAGGATATTGATTTCACATCATGGCATGTTATTAGGCCGCCCGAAGTGAGTGCTTACATAACGTTCCGGTCAACGGAGGTGGCGCTGAACCATAAAAAGGGGAGTCCAGATGTGCGGCCTGTATGACATCATGAAGATGACCGGCAGAGACGCCGCAGCAGCACCTGTCCCGAATATCGCCAGCGCGCCCGCCTAATCTTACCCTTGCCTGCATAGGCTGATCCGGTCGGATCGGTAACAAAAATCAATTCAGTAAAAAACGTCTGGAGAGGATTGGGGCTGCGGTGGACGCCGCAGGCCTCTGCACCACATGCATAGGAGAGTGTGAATGTCGTCTGTTATCCGCGCGCGGCGTCGATTGCCGTTGCTTGCCACCAGCATGATGGCTGGTGTTGCCGTGTCGATCGTGGCTCCGGCCGCGCGGGCCCAAACCGAAGCCCAGCCGCAGGGCGCGGGCGAGAATATCGGCCTCACTGACATCGTCGTGACCGCCAACCGGCGCGCGGAACGCAACCAGGATGTTCCGATCGCCATCACCGCACTGTCCGCCGATCGGCTGGAGCAACAGGGCATCGCCAAGGAGCAGGACCTTCAGGCGAGCGTGCCGTCGCTGGTCGTTGGTCCCAACGGTCAGGGATCGCGTGAATCGCAGTCCTTCACCATTCGCGGCCAAGGCGCGACGTTCCAGGCATCGCCGGGCGTCGTCGTTTACATGAACGAAGTGCCGCTGCCCGCTGGCATCACGCTCAGCCAGCAGGGCGGCCCTGGCAACTTCGTCGATCTTGAGAATCTGCAGGTACTGTCCGGCCCGCAGGGCACGCTGTTCGGTCGCAACACGACCGGTGGCGCCGTGCTGTTGGTGCCCAAGAAGCCGACGAACGAGTTCGGCGGCTGGATCAAGGGCGAGATCGGCAATTACGATCGCCGCTATGTCGAAGGCGCGGTCAATGTTCCCGTTATCGAAGACAAGCTCCTGGTTCGCGTCGTCGGCGCATTCCATGATCGCGATGGATTTACGCGCGATGTAGTATGGAACAAGGATCGCGACGACGAACATTGGTATTCAGGCCGCATCGGCATCACCTTCAAGCCGACTGAAACCATCGAAAACTACACCATGATTTATGGTGCGAAGTCCAGCAACAATGGCGCGGGCTTCGTCCACAAGGGCTTCAACATCGAAGGGCTCAAGAGCCTTGTGAACCCTGCCGATGGCTCGCCGGCACCCTTCTGCATCGAAGGGCCAACCATTCCGAACGCGGTCGCATCCTGCGACGTGTATCGCGCTGCATCGGCACAGGCCAATGCATTGGGCCCGCGCAAGACCGCACTCGGGGTCGATATCTTCTCGCGCACCAAGACGTGGGGCGTTTCCAACACGACCGATATCGAGTTGAGCGACGAACTGACGCTGCGCAACATTGTCAGCTTCCAGAAACTGAAGCTGGATTATGCCTATGACAGCGACGGCACGATCCTGCAGCAGCATGATGTTGATCCCAATCGCCTGCCCGCTCCAGGCCAGGTCCTGCTGCCAGGTGACAACACGCCGCTGACATATCTCAATGCGTCGGATCCGGGGTTCCCGCGTGACGATCTGAAGCAGTTCACGGAAGAACTTCAGCTGCAGGGATCTACCCTCGACAAGCATCTGACGTACACGGTCGGCGGTTTCTATTATGACCAGCGGCCTAGCGGCAAGCAGGTTGGCGCAGCGATCGTCTACTGCCCGGCTGCGTTCACCGGATCCAATATCGTGTGTCCGTCAAACTACAGCACTTACGGCACGACCCAGACGTCGAAGGCCCTCTACGCTCAGGCAACGTTCGATTTCGGAGCGGTGTCGCCTGCTCTGGAGAGCTTGCGTCTGACCGGCGGCTATCGCCACACCTGGGACAAGATCCGTGGTTTTTCGACGGCATTCGTACCGGAGATCAATGGAACTGACGCGACTTGCGCATCGAGTGGTCTGACCGTGCCTCTTGCGACTGCCATCGCGGATTGCACCTACACCGCGGAACTGAACAGCAAGGCTTCGACCTGGCTGATCGGACTCGATTACAAGGTGATGCGCGACGTGCTGCTGTTCGGCAAGGTGAGCCGTGGGTACAAAGCAGGCGGGTTCAACCAGCAGGCCGTGTTCACCAACACCCGAACCTTCCAGCCGGAAAAGGTCACATCCTATGAAGCTGGCTTCAAGGCCGACTTCCGGATTGCCGATGTGCCATTCCGTCTGAATACCAGCGCCTATCTGCTGGACTACAAGGACATTCAGCGGGCTGGGGCGGACTATAATCCCGCGTCGGCTGCTGGTGGCGCGGTTGTCCGCAATGCCGACGCGCGGATCAAGGGTGTCGAAGTCGAAGCTTCCATGCAGCCGTTCAAGGGCCTGGAGATCGGTGGTAACTTCAGCCACACTGACGCGAAGTACAAGACATATGAGTTCACCACGAGCACCGGAGGCTTCGGCTGTAACGGTGGCGTGGCGCCGGGTGGCACGGTGGACCTGAGCTGCCTTCCCTTCCAATATGTTTCGCCATACATCTGGAGCATTCATGCGAATGCCACGATACCAGTTGGCGATGACATGGGTGATTTGAACTTCTTCGTGAATTATTCGCACAGTTCGCGTCAGTATACTGATCCCGGCAACGTGCCTGCGCAGCAGCCGGGCGCCTATCTGGAAGCGTTCGGCTTGCTCAACATGTCGCTCGATTGGAACGGTGTCGCGGGCAGCGGGTTCGATGTGGGGCTGTTCATCACCAATGCGACCAACAAGCTTTATCGCATCAGCAACAGCAACGTGTACCAGCAGGGCGGGTTGCTGTATCAAACGAGCCTCTATGGCGAACCCCGCATGTACGGGCTGCGCCTGAAGTATCGCTTCGGCGGCGAGTGAAAGAGAGGGCCGGGGAAACCCGGCCCTTTTTCTTTGTGGACATGCCGGGCGACCAAGGCATCATCGGTATCGATAGAACGGACCGGGAGAGGGTGCATGGTTGCAAACGGATTGCCGGAGCGGCTTACCCGCCCGGAGATGAGCGCGCAGGAGGCCTTTGCCGCGTTCATTGGCGGGTGGCAGCTGGTCCTGTGGACGACCTTTCATCCCGATGGCTCGCGGGATCATCCCTTTGGCACGGATGCCCTCGGCCAGATCATGTACAGTGCCGATGGGCATATGAGCTGTCACCTGATGCAGGCGAACCGGCCCCTGTTCGGCAAGCCCAGCGTGTATCAGGTAAGCGACGAGGCACTCGGGGGATCGATCCGGGGCTATAGCGGCTATTTCGGGCGCTTTTCGATTGATGCGGAAGCCGGGATCATCATCCACCATGTCGATGGGGCGTGGTATCCCGACTGGATCGGATCAGACCAGCCGCGCCATTATGCATTCGAGGGTGATCGGCTGTTCCTGGAAGCCGCGATCGGTGATGATTTGGTGCGGATCGAGTGGCGGCGCGTGGTTACGGGCGCTGCGCGGGAGATGAGTGGCGCGTGATGCGATAACCGCCCCATCATCTGTTTTCCCGAGAGGCAGGATCAAATCCCGGCGGATATTTGCCTGGAGCATGATCGATCCTGTTTGCCCGGATCATGCTCCAGGCCGATAGGGCGGCCATCATGCGTGCAGCCAGCGCCTTGGGCACCCGAAGGGGATTGAGATGTTCAGCGACTGACGAAATGCGGTCACCATTGAAGGTGAACAGGAAAACATAGTCGTTCGTGTAGACCTGACCGACGTCGAACATTCCTTCAGACCGGGCTTCGGCGGCGGCGCGATCGCCCTCCGCAATGATCGCATCGATGTGGAAGGCAAGGCCGTCGGGAAAGATGCTTTTCAGCATGGCGGGTACAGCGCGGTATAGCCGCGCCTCCATCTTCCCTGATGCAGTAGTCCAGCAGGCCAGATCATCCGCGAAGAGATCGGCATCGAAGGCCCCGCTGGTGAGGCCGTCGAAGAAGCGGCGCACAAGCTGCCGTTGCCGGTCAGCCATGCGCGCCATTTCTCCAGCTGGTCAGGATCACGCGTTCGCGCCGGTTATGTCGCGGGCGGCGACATAGGCGAAGGTCATTGCGGGGCCGATGGTGACGCCCGCGCCCGGATAGCTTTCCCCCATGGCTGAGGCGGCATTGTTGCCGACCGCGTAAAGGCCGGGGATGGGCGCGCCTGCATCATCCAGAACCTGGGCCTTTGCATTGGTGAGCAGGCCGCCATTGGTGCCGATGTCGCCGGGATAGATGGGCATGGCGTAGAAGGGGCCCTTGTCGAGCGGACGCAGGCAGGGGTTGGGGCCGTGGCGGAAGTCGCCATACATTTTGTCATAGGCCGCTTCGCCGCGATGGAATTCGGGGTCTTCACCCTTGGTCGCATGGGTATTGAACCGGGCGATGGTGGCCGAGAGCGCCGCCGGATCGATGCCGATCTTGCCCGCCAGTTCCTCGATCGAGCGGCCCTGCTTCAGGATGCTGCGCACGCCCTTGTTATGCATGAAGGTGGGCATGAGCGGGTAGAGCGGGCCCATCGGAAACTGGTGGCGATATTTGTGGTCGAAGATCATCCAGCTGGGGCTGGCGTCGTGATGTTCCGCTTCCCGTCGCGCCATTTGCTGGCCGACGATATGGTAAGAGGCGGCTTCATTGAGATAGCGCTTGCCGCTCTGGTTGACCATGAGGCAGCCGGGCAGCGCCCGTTCGACCGTGCATAGCCGCCCGCGATCTTCGCCGGGCACGTAGAAGACCGGCGCGGCCCAGGCCGATTGCAGGTTCAGCATGTTGGCGCCGACCGCTTCGCCCGCGCGGATCGCGTCGCCGGTATTGCTGGTGACGCCGCCCGAATAGCGGGACGTGGGATAAAGGGGCGAGTTGGCGTCGCGCATCGTCTGGTTCTTGTCAAAACCACCGGCGGCGAGCACCACGCCCTTGCGCACGCCGATGCGGTAGGGCTTGCCATCCTTTTCGACCACGGCGCCAGTGACGCGGCCGTTTTCGCGGATGAGTTCGCTAAGCGGCGTGTCGAGCCAGACGGGCACGCCCGCCTTGTCGAGTGCCATGCGCAGGCCGCCGGTCAGCGCGTTGCCGAGCGTCAGGCGGCGATCCTTGCGCGAGGTCAGGCGGAAGGGAAGGTCGAGCCAGTAGCGCGACATGTTGACGACGAGGTTCTTCATCCAGCCCTTCGTGCGGTAAAGCAGTTCGCTCGTTTCGCTGAAGTGCCAGTTGAGATAGCCGAACAGGCTCGCCGCAGGAGACGCGAAGCGCAGGGTGCGGATTTCCTTGCCGAGCGGCTTGCCGTCCATGGGCATGGGCAGATGGGTGCGATAGCCCTGCGCCGACCCGCCGGGATTTTCGGCATGATAATCGGGATAGGGGAAGGCCATATACTGGACCGGCGTGTTCGCCATGACCCAGCGCAACATGGGCGCGGCATTATCGACATAGGCGCGGATATTTTCGTCCGGCACATTGTCCGCCGAAAGGCCGCGCAGATAGGTGAAGGCGTCGTCGAGATTATCTTCGAAGCCCGCCGCCTTGGCCACGTCGCTGCCCGGGATCCAGATGCCGCCGCCTGACGTGGCAGACGTGCCGCCCCAAAGATCGGCCTTTTCAACGATCAGCACATCGGCGCGGTTGTGCGCTCCGACAAGGCCCGCGAGGAGGCCGCCCGCGCCCGACCCCACCACCAGAATGTCGACTTCCTTGTCCCAATTACTCATTACAGCCCCATTCCGATCCGGGTTCCCAAGCGGACGGGTGGCGCTGCCGCGAACAGGCCGCTGCGCCAATCCCCTCCCGCAATATTCACGCGAACTGTGACCTTACCGGCTATAATGTCAACTCTTGCGTAGCTGCGGCGCGATTTTAGCATGCAAGGGCGATGGTTTGACGGTGGATCAGCAGCGGCCCGTCACCGGGATGCAGGCGCCGGTGACAGCAGCCGCGCCGTCCGACAGGAGGAAGGCAATGACGCTGGCAACCTGCGCTGGCGAGACCCAGCGGCTGAAGTCGGCGTCGCTCATGTCGGCGCGATTGGCGGGCGTGTCGATGATCGACGGCTGCACGGCGTTGACGCGGACGCCATTGTCCTTTTCTTCCTCGGCCAGCGCTTCGGTGAGCTTTGCGATGCCCGCCTTGCTGGCGGCATAGGCGCCCATGCCCGCCCCCGCCTTGATCGCGGAGGCCGCGCCGATGCTGACGATCGCGCCGCCGCCTTCACGAAGCGAGGGGAGGGCGGCGCGCACGGCGTTGACGGCGGTGCGCAGGTTGATGTCGAACAGCGTCGCCCAGGTCGCGACATCGCCATCGGCGACGGTTTCCCAGCGGAAGGTGCCCGCGACGTTGACGAGGGCTGAGAGGGGGCCGTTGGCGTCGATCGCCTGATTGACGGCGGCCGCTGTTGCGTCAGGGTCCGCCAGATCGACGCCGCCCAAATAAGTGCCCTGCGTCCCCGTGCCCGCGCTGTCGGCGCGGTCGATGCCGGTCACCTTGTAGCCTGCCTGGACCAGCGCCTGGGTGACGGCCTGGCCCAATATGCCAGCAGCGCCGGTCACGATCGCGTGAGTTTTCATGCCATCTTCTCCTGTTCGTGGCTCTGTTGCGGCGATCAGAGCGTCGATTCCTTCAATTTTCCCTCGCCGGACAGTGAGGCGGCCTCATCGGAGCGACCGACGCGGGTCAGGTCGTGGGGATAATGGACGGACGCCCGCCAGAAAAGCAGCCCGCCGAAAATTGTCAGCACCGAAAGCGAGAAGAGGCTGATGCGGAGGGATTCGGCACCGAACCGGTCGGCGAGCAAGTCGCTGACGATGCCGCCCAGGACGGGGCCGAAGGCGCTGCCGATGACGTTGATGATGACGACCAGCATAGCGGTCGCCTGGGCCCGTTGGTGCGGCAGGACGAGGCGGGCGGCTGCGCCGAAGGAAGGGCCTGCCCACATCGCGGCCATCATGCCGGTGAGGATGGAAAGCAGCGCGACGCCGGGGACGCGCAGGCCGCCGATCTGGACGGCGGCGCCGCCGGGCAGCGTGAACATGACGATGAAGAGCGGGAAGGCGAGCAGGAAGGCGATGGCCGGGACGCGCAGCTGCCATTCTTCGCCACGCACGCGCAGGCGGTCGACGATGACGCCGCTGAGCAAGCTGCCCGTGATGCCGCCGATCGCCGCGCCGATGCCGAGCCAGGAGCCAGCTTCGACAATGGTCATGCCATGGGACCGCATGAAGAAGGCGGGCTTCCATATGGCGGCGGCATAGCCGAAAATGTTGAACGTCCCGACACCCAGGCCCAGCAGGCGCAGGGAAGGGATCGACCAGCAGCGCCGGATGGCTCGCCACAAGCTTTCGGACGGCTCATCGCTGGGCGTCTGCGCGGCCTTGCTGCGGCGCGGGCCGGTGAGCCAGAGCAGGAGCGCCAAGGGAAAACCGGGGATGGCGAGCGCGAAAAAGGCCCAGCGCCAGCCCCACATCGCGGCGACGGCCGCGCCGCCGGTGAGGCCGAGCACGACGCCGATATAGGTGGAGGCGGAAAGAACGCCCATCGCGCTCGACCGGCGGCGTTCGTCATAGAGGCTGGCGAGGAGAGATTGCGCTGGCGGCAGGCCGCCCGCCTCGCCGATGCCGACCATCAGGCGGGCAATGCTCATTTGCAGCATGTTGCCAGCCGCACCGCATGCCGCCGTCGCCGCGCTCCAGAGCGTGGCCGACAGTGTGAGGACCCCGCGCCGCGACCATCGGTCGGCGAAACGGGCGAGCGGCATGCTGAACAACACATAGCTGGCGACGAAACCGGGCCCGCCGACGAGGCCAAGCAGCGAATCGGACGCGCCGAATTCCGTCTTGATTGCCGGGATGAGGACAGAGAAGACGTGGCGATCCGCGTAGCTGAGCGAATTGATCGCCAGCAGCAGCAGCAAGATATAAAGCGCATAGGCCGGGCGGGCCGGCCTTTCCTCCATGGGCGCCATCATTCTCTCCTCACATTGCGGGCACCCGGTCCGCGCAGCTGAAACTTCATGGCCGGGTGCAATTATCCGAGGAGGCATGGCGCAGGCGCATCAAATTCGCAAGCGCTGAGGTGCACTGATCCGCAAATGTGGAGCGGCGCCGGACGGGCAGGCCCGGCCGGTCCGGCGCCGGCAAACCTCTCCTTTACCTCACCATTCCATCTCTGGCGGGACGATCAGGTCCTTCACGGCGTCAGGGGCATAGGTCCAGGGTTCCTCGAAGCCGACGGAGACCGAACTGTAGCCGAGGATCTGGCGCAGGACCTTGGACGAGCCCTTCATCACTTCAGGGTCGATCGTCATCGGGAAGTTGATCATGGGCTTCCACCAGGGCGGGCAATAGCCGACGATCACGCCAGCGCGCTCCAGGTCCGTCGATGTGTTCGCGCCCGTGCCGTGCAGCAGCAGGTCGGTGTAGATGAGCACGGACCCGGCTGGCGCTTCGGCAGGCACGGATTCATATTGGACCGCCCAGGATTGCGGTTCCGTGTCGCGATGGCTGCCGGGGACCATGCGGGTCGCGCCGTTGGCTTCGACGAAATCATCGAGGCACCAGATGAAGCGGGTCTGCGCGGCACCGGCGGACAAAGGCATCGCGCCGCTGCGGTCGCGGTGAATGCCCTGCTGCGCGCTGCCGGGACGGGTGACGTTGGCGCCATAGCTGTGCACCAGATAGGATTCGTCCAGTGTCTGCGGCCCCAGCAGTTCGCGGGTGAGCTGAAGCGGCATTTCATGTTCCAGAATGTCGCGGAAGAAGCGTTCCCGGTTCATCAGATGGCAGCCCGACATGCGGCGGTTGAGATCGTCATTGTCGGTGTAGAAACGGCGCACGCGCTCTTCGTCGATCGCTTCTTCGCGGGCGATTTCGGCGGCGAGGAAGTCGCGCATCTCGCGCGCCTTGTCCCGGCTGACGACCTCTGCCGCGATCGCATAGCCCGCGCGGTCGAGATCGGCGCGGATCTGATCCATGTCCTTGGTCGGTTGCGGCAGGGGACCGTCAAATTCCAGATGTTTTACGGGGCGGGTGTCCATCGCGCCCATATTGTGCGTGACTTGGCGTTTCGCGTTTCCGGTGGCCATGGCTTATCCTCTCTCTCCTATTCGTCCGTGTTCCGGATCGTCCTTATTTTATAATCCCGGCCTCACGCAATCAATTCAAACGGCCGTTGTACTTTCCTGCTTGAGGGCGCGCACCGCCATGGTCCAGTGCCAGGCGGCCCACAGGAAGAAGGCGGTGAGGCAGATCAGCGCATCCCGCAGGCCAAGCGCCGCGTCACCCCCGCGCAGATAGGCGAAAGCGTCGCTGAGCACGCCTGCGGCAAGTGGCCCCATCGATACGCCGATCAGGTTCGCCGCCACGATGTTCACGGCGCTCGCCCGCGCACGCATCGACACCGGCGCGAGGCTTTGGATGAGGGCGATGGAGGGCGCGGTCCAGAAGGAGCCGACAATGTAGCTGGGGATCAGGATGAGTAGAACGCTCTGCCCATCCGCCATGCTGAGCGCGACAATGTCCAGCGGTATGGAGAGGAGCATGCCGACGATCGGCAGCCAGAGCGCCATGTGGAGGCCTGACTTGGCAAGGCGCGTCCCCTGCCAGCCGCCTGCCCAGGTGCCGATCGCCCCGCATATGCCGGTCAGCAGGCCAAGGCCGATGCCGACATGCGCCAGGCTCATGCCATGGTTGCGGATGAGGAAGGAGGGCAGCCAGGTCGAAATGCCGGTCTGGGCGAAGGCCATGATCGCCGTACCGGCGACGATGTGGACGAAGGCGCGCCGTCGCGCCAGCACACGCAGGCTCTGGAAGAAAGTCAGCGACTCTGGCGTTTGTGCCGGTTGATCGGAGGGATATTCGGTTCCGCCACGGATCGGCTCGCGGGCGATGAGGGGAAAGAGGATCGCGATCAGGATACCGGGGACACCCGCCAGCAGGAGAGCCGTGCGCCAGTCCGTCGCCTGCGCGACGATGCCGCCGATCGAAAGGCCCGCCATGACGCCGACCGGCACGCCGATGGCGAAGAGGCCTGCCGCAGCGGGGCGCTCGCGGGGCGGGTAGAGATCGGAGATGAGGGAGTGGGCGGCGGGGGCGAAGCCTGCTTCGGCAAGTCCTACGCCCATGCGCGCGGCGAAGAAGGCGCCGAAACTGCGGGTGAGGCCGCAGAGCGCCGTCATGACGCTCCAGCTGGCGGTGAAGAGCGCGATCAGCCGCACTCGATTGACGCCACGATCGATCAGCTGGGCGATGGGAATGCCCATCAAGGTGTAGAAGATGCCGAAGGCCCCGCCGGTCAGCAGGCCGAGTTCCCAGTCAGCGAGCTTGAAGTCGGCCTTTATGGGTTCCTGAAGGATGACGACGATCTGGCGGTCGAGATAGTTGAGGCTGTAGATGAAGGCGAGCATCAGCAGCATTGCCGTGCGGCGTCGGCCCTGGAGCGGGGGTGATGCGGCGATAGCGTCCGGTCCAACCGCCGGGAGGGCATCTGACATGGTCAGCGGTGCCGGGTTCGTCATCAGCTTGTCTCCCAGGGAGCCGCCACATGCGCAACGGTTCAGGTCATGGGAGCCAAGATCATCGGATCGCGATCAGGATCAACGCGGGTGCGCAACTTTCCGCGCATATGGAAGCCCGCAGGTCAGGCGCGGGGCAGGCCGAGGTGATGCTGCGCGATGATGGTGCGGTGAACCTCGCTGGTGCCGCCATAGATGGTCTGCCCGATTGATTGGCGGTAGGATTCCTCGATCTTTGCCAAGGCTGGCGTTTTATGAGCGAGCGTGCCGGGCGCGGCCAGCGCGGCGAGATCGGCAGCGTCAGCCATGTAGATTTCGGTGGTGAACATCTTGGCCATCGGGCCGATGGAGCGGGTCATCCGGCCTGCCTCTATCGCCCAGGTGACGCGGCGACACATGAGGTCGGCGATTTCCAGATGGGTGCGCACGCGGGCAAGGCGGGCGCGGACGGCTGGCTTGTCGATCGAGCGCTTGCCCGCCGCGTCGCTGCTGCCTGCCCAATCGAGCGCGGCGCGCATGAGGCTGTGGTGATAGATGTGATAGCCTTCGCCGCCATGTTCGATTTCCATGGCAGCGGCCATGACCTTGAGCCCGCCATTGACTTCGCCCAGCCGGTAGCGATCGGGCACGCGCACTTCGTCATAGAAGGTGATGTTGGTGCGTTCATCCTGGAGCGTGTCGACCGGCTGGATCGTGATGCCCGGCAGGCTCATGGGGAAGAAGAAGATGGTGATCCCCTTATGCTTGGGCGCGTCGGGATCGGTGCGGGCGAGCATCAATATATAGTCGGAGATATGGGCGCCGGTGGTGAACATCTTTTGCCCGGTGATGATCCAGTCATCGCCATCGCGCACGGCACGGGTGCGGGCGGCGTACATGTCCGATCCTGATGCGGGCTCGGTAAAGCCAAGGCAGGCGAGCGCCGATCCGTCGGCGAGGCGCGGCAGCACTTCGGCCTTCAGTTCGGGCGAGCCGAACTTCATCGTCATGCGCGCGCCCATGTTGGTGCAGCCGATCGGGATGCGGGAGATGCCGAATTCCTCGAACACGCGGCCGAGCGCGGTGACTTCCATGGGGCTGCGGTCCTGACCGCCCCATTCACGGGGCCAGTCGGGATAGGCGAGGCCCGCTGCGGCAAGCTTGCGGTGGAGGTCGGGCAGGTGGCCGTCGGTGGAGGTGGCGGCTGCGCTTTGCAGTTCGGGCGTCACGACGGTTGCGAGGAAGGTCCGTACTTGCGCTGCGAAGGCTTCTTCGTTTGCGGTGAAGCCCATGTCCAGGCCGGGATCGCCCGCCTCGGGCAGTGCGGTCGTCGTGCCTGCCCAGAGGCGATCGCCCGCGTCGACCAGCCGGTCCTCCGGATCGCCTTCCGCCAAGGCCACGCGATCGATCGCCAGGAAATAGAGGTGGATGTCATATTCGTCGGACAGGCCATAGCCGCCGAAGGTGCGCAGCGCTCGGCGCACGGCGGCTCGCGCGGTGGTGGCGGTCCACCAGCTGGTCATGGCGGTGAGCGCGCCTGCTTCGGGCTGTTGCTGGGCGACGCCCCAGATGGTGCGCCATAGCAGCAGGCGGCCGCCCTCCATGTCGGTGATGGAGTCGGCGAGGGGGAAAGCCACCCCCTGAAACGCGCCGATGGGCTGGTCGAACTGCTTGCGTTCGGTGGCGTAGGCGGCGGCCATTTCGATGGCGCGGGTGCCCGCGCCGACCAGCCAGGCCGAGCGGAGCAGGGTTCGTTCGGTGAGGGCGGCTTCGAATGATTGCCGGGCCGCGTTGCCGCCGGCGATGATGCGCGCTTCGCCATTGGGCATGGCGGCGTGGATGGCGTCGGATTGCCAGCTGAGCCGGATGCAGCCGTCCTGCGCGTCGAAGCTGATGGGCGTAGAGGATGCCTGTTCGAGCAGCGCGGCGGCGGCTTCTCCTTCCAGTTGGCCCAGAAGCGCGCAGGCGGCGATGCCGTCCGCGATCGGTAGGGGGGCCGCGCCCCGCCCTGCCGCTTCGCAGATCAGCGCGGCTTCCATGAGGCCCATGCCAAGGCCGCTGCGGTCTTCTGGCGCGCGCATGGTGATGAAGCCCATCTCGCCCGCCTGGCTCCAGAGGCTGGCGTCGACGGCGCCTTTGGACGCGCGGGCGGCCTGCACCACCTCTTCGCGATCGAAGAAGCGCAGGGCTGCTTCCTGCATCATCGCCTGCTGTTCGCTGAGTTCGAGATTCATGCCGTTTTCACCTTGTTCGCGCCCTTCTGCTTGGCCATCCTGAAGCGCAAGATGTCAATTTGGCGGCGGCGCGCTTCCGGCAGTGCGGAAGGGCGCGGGTAACGGATGTCCGCAGCGCCGATCGCGCGCAACCAGCGGTCCAGGAGTAAGGCAGATGGTAGAATATATCCGTTACGCGGTCGAGGAACGGGTGGCGACGATCACGCTGGATCGCGCTGACCGGGCGAACGCGCAGAATGAACCTTTTTTGCAGCAGTTGAACGAAGCGTGGGAAAAGGCGGCGGCGGACGAGTCTGTGCGCGTCATCCTGCTGCGTGCGGAGGGTAAGCATTTTTCCGCCGGGCATGATGTGAGCGCGGAGGCCATTCGTGACGGGTCGTTCAACCGCATTCGCGAGACGATCCCGGAGCGTGGGCTGCTGGGCATCCATGAATGGGAAGCCAAACATTATCTCGGCTATTCCAAACGCTGGCGGGATATTCCCAAGCCTTCGATTGCCGCGGTTCAGGGCGCTTGCATCGCGGGCGGGCTGCTCCTTGCATGGCCATGCGATCTGATCATCGCGGCTGACGATGCGCGCTTTTCCGATCCGGTGGTGCTGATGGGCATCGGCGGGGTCGAATATCATGGGCATACGTGGGAACTGGGGCCGCGCAAGGCGAAGGAGATGCTGTTCACCGCCAAGCCGATCAACGCGCATGAGGCGGAACGGCGGGGCATGGTGAACCGGGTCGTGCCGCGCGCTGAGCTGGATGCCGAGGCGCTGGCGCTGGCGCGCGAAATTGCGCAGATGCACCCGCATGCGCTCGCCATGGCGAAGCGGGCGGTGAACCAGACGCTCGACATCATGGGGCAGAGCGCGGCGCTGCAAAGCTGTTTCGATATTCACCAGCTGGGCCATGCGTCGGCCTATGGCCAGACCGGCGAGTTCATCGTGGCGGGCATGGACAAGGTGAAGTCCCACTCATGAGCATCCTGACGCAGGTGGAGGGGGGCGTCGCCACGCTGACGCTGAACCGGCCCGACCGGCTGAACGCGGTGACGGAGGCGATGCTGGACGAGATCGCGCTGACCCTGCGGGGTTGGTCGGTCGATCCGGCGGTACGCTGTGTCGTGCTGGCGGGTGCGGGGCGCGGGTTCTGCGCGGGTTATGATTTGTCGGGCGAGGGTAAGGAGACGCGGGCGGAGCCGATGCGGGCCGATGAGGCCGCGGCGCGGATGAGCATTCATGCCGAGATTCCGCTGTTGCTGCACCGCATGCCCAAGCCGACGATTGCTTGTTTGCGTGGGCCGGTGGCGGGGAGCGGGCTGGTGATGGCGGCAGCGTGCGACCTGAGGATTGCGTCGCGCACGGTGAAGTTCAAGCTCGCCTTTGCCAGCGCCGGGCGGTGCGGCGATCCGGGGGGCAGCTATCTGCTCACCCGGCTGCTCGGCGCGGCGCGGGCGCGGGAGATGTTCCTGCTCGACGAGCCGATGCTGGGGGACGAAGCGCTGGCGAGCCGGTTAGTCAATCGGCTGGTTGAGGATGAGGCGCTTGAGGGTGAGTGCGCCGCCCTGGCGGCGAAGCTCGCCAGCGGGCCGACGGCGGCTTTTGCGGCGATGAAGCGCAATCTCAACGCGGCGGGAGTTATCGCGCTGGAGGAAAGCATGGCGCAGGAGGCGGCGGCGAACGCGCAGATCAGCCTGTTGTCGCATGATGCGAATGAAGCAGCGCTGGCGTTCATGGAGCGGCGCACGCCCAATTTCCTGGGCCATTGAAACGCAAGGAATAGCGGCTCTTTAAGAGGCCGTTCCGGCATTGCGGAAATGGCACGGGTTCGGCTTACCTCGGTCTTAAGTTTCGATATTGCAAAAAATGAGACGGGCGCACTCGGACGCGTCTGAAAAGAATGGGACGGGATGAATGGCCACGGCGGCAAAGGCGATCGACACTGATAGCATCCAGCGCGCGGTTGAACTGGCGGACCTCAATGCTCTGCGGATCGCGCTGTACCAAAATAGCGGGGATGAGGAGATTGGGGCTCTGCCCGCTGCTGCGCAGATGAGCGACGGGCAGAAGGCGCTGCTGAAGGAGCGCGCAGTCGAATGGTTGGCGGACAATGCCGGTCCGGTGGATCTGCCAGAGCCGCCCGAGGACGAACTGCGCCGCCTTATGACGATGCTGTCGGGCGAGATGACGGATGTCGAGTTCGAGGCGCGGCGTGATCTTCCGGCCTTCCGTGCCGTTCCCTGCGCCGTCGAATGGGAAGGCGAGAAGCCGGAGATTCCCGAGGATTTCCGCATCGTTATCATCGGCAGCGGCCCGGCGGGGATTGCGGCGGGGGTGCAATGTGAGTTGCTGGGCCTGCCCTATCTGCTGCTCGATCGTCAGCCGGAGGCGGGGGGCACCTGGACGATCAACCGCTATCCCGATGTGCGGGTCGATACGCCGTCCATCACCTATGAATATAGCTTCGAAAAGCTCTATCCCTGGGGCGAGCATTTCAACCGGGGCGAGGATGTGCGCACCTACCTCCAGCATGTCTCGCGCAAATATGGGGTGATGGCGAACAGCCGCTTTGGCCATGATGTGAAGGGTGCGGTGTTTGACGAAGGGCGCAACGTCTGGAAGCTGGACGTCGAAACGCCCGGCGGACGTCAGGAGATCGTCGCTAATGTGGTGATCACCGCATGCGGCACCTTCGCCAATGCGCAGCTGCCCGACATTGAGGGTGTGCATGATTTCGGCGGGCAGATCATCCATCCGTCCGCCTGGCCGGAGGGGCTGGACCTTAGCGGCAAGCGGGTCGCCATCATCGGCAATGGGTCGACCGGCGTGCAATTGTTAAGCGCGGTGGCGCAAAAGGCGGGGCATGTCAGTGTCGTGCAGCGCACCCCCCAATGGATCAGCCCGCGCGAAAAATATGGCGCGCCGATCGAGCCGGAACTGGCGTGGCTCAACGAGAATATGCCCGGTTACTGGAACTGGTCCCGCTATACCGCGACGATGCCGCTGTTCGACATCGATCGGTTACAGCGCGTCGATCGTGAATGGCAGGCGCAGGGGGGCAAGGTCAGCAAGGCGAATGATGATCTGCGCGCCTTCCTCACCAACTATATCCGGCAGGAAACCGGTGGACGCGAAGACCTGATCGAAAAGCTGATACCCGATTATGCGCCCATGTCGCGCCGCCCGGTGGTGGACAATGGATGGTATCGCGCGCTGACCCGCGACAATGTGGAGTTGCTGACCGGATCGGTGGCGCGCTTCACGAAGAGCGGCTTTGTGATGGCGGACGGGACGGAGCGGGACTTCGACGTCGTGATTGCCGCGACCGGTTTCGACGTGCTCAAATATCTGTGGCCCGCGCGGTACAAGGGGCTGGAGGGCAAGGACCTGCACGACACCTGGGACGCAGGCGACGGGCCGCGTGCCTATCTGTCGATGATGGTGCCGCAATTCCCCAACCTGTTCATGCTGTACGGCCCCAATTCGCAGCCGCTGACGGGGGGCACCGGCCTGCCGCAATGGTGGCTGATCTGGGCGAGCTATGCCGCGCAATGCGTCATGCGCATGCTGAAGGAAGACAAGCGGCGCGTCGATGTGAAGCCCGAGGCGTTCGAGCGCTATAATCGCGAACTGGATGCCGAGGCTCAGAACTGGCTTCAGATGACGCCTGAAGGCGGTATCGAGAAGAATTATTATGTGAACCGGGAGCATCGCAGGCTTCAGGTCAACGCGCCCTGGCTCAGCCCCGATTACCACCGCATGTGCACGGTGGTGAATTGGGACGATCTGGAATTGAGCTGAAGGAACGGCGATGCCCCGCCCGGCCCTGGCCGCGTCACGCGCCATCGACATATTGAACTTCATGGCGGCAGCGCCCTTGCGCGGCTATTCGCTGACGGAGCTGGTGCGGCAGCTGGACCTCAATCCCGCATCTTGCCACGCGCTGCTGGGCGCGATGACCCGGGACGGTTATCTCGTCCGGGCGCAACGGGGGAAGGATTATCGCCTTGGCCCGGCGCTGATCGCGATCGGTCATGCGGCGCTGCAATGCCATCCGGTGGTGGCGGCGGCGCGGAACCAGATCGCGCTTTTGTCGGCTGAGCTGGACCTGGACAGCCTGCTCACCGCACGGCTGGATGACCGGCTGATCGCGCTCGCGTCGGAAGGGCCGGGGCGTATGCCCGGTCTGGCGGTGGGGCAGCGGGTGCCGCTGATCCCGCCGCTGGGCACGCCCTTCCTCGCCTGGGCGGGTGAGCGGGAGGTGGATAGCTGGCTGGGCAAGGCGGCGGGGGCGATCGATGCCGACCGGCTGCGCCAGTCGCTCGCGATGGTGCGGCAGCGCGGCTATGCCGTCACGCAACGCAGTCCGGAGCAGGCGGCGACGGGGCTCGCCGTTCTTGGCATGACGGAGGAACCGCTGGCCGGAGACTGGCAGAAGCGCGTCGCGGAACGGATCGGGCAGATGGGCGAGGATTACCTGATGATCGAGGCGCAGCCCGACCGGCTGCATCCGGTGATGATGATCTCCGCCCCCGTGTTCGGCGCGGATGGCGCGGTGCTGTGTACCCTGTCGCTTTTCGGTTTCGACCGGCCGCTGCCGCTGAGCCGGATCGCCGCGCTGGGCGACGCAGTCGCGCGGCACTGCCGCGCGGCGAGCGGTATGCCGGGCGAGCCGGACAAGCAGATTAATGAAGTTGGGAGAGGCTGAAAAAATGCGGGCGCTGATCTACGAAGGGCCGGGCAAGATCCGTTTTGTCGAGGATGTCGAAGTGCGCGAGCCGGGCGCGGGCGAAGTGCTGGTGCGCATCGCGGCGAGCGGCATTTGCCATTCGGACATTTCGGTCATCAACGGCACGATCGACTGGCCTGCGCCTGCGGTGTTGGGCCATGAAGGGGCGGGCATCGTCGAGAAGCTGGGGCCGGGCGTCACCGAATTGGCGGTCGGCGATCATGTGGCATTGCATACGCTTGCCAATTGCGGGCGTTGCGGACCGTGCGAGAGCGGCAGGCCGACCCATTGCCGCCAATCCTATGGCAACCGCGCCCAGCCATTCAGCCGTAACGGAGAGCCGGTGTCGAGCTTTGCAGCGACATCGACCTTTGTCGAGAAGACGGTGGTGAAGGCTAATCAGGCGGTCCGGATCGACCGGACGGTGCCGCTGGATATCGCCTGCGTCGTGGGCTGTGGGGTGCTGACGGGGGTGGGATCGGTCGTCAACCGGGCGCGGGTGAAACCGGGCGAGACGGCGGCGGTGTTCGGCATCGGCGGCATTGGCCTCAACGTGCTGCAGGGGCTGCGACTTTCGGGCGCGAGCCGGATCATCGCGATCGATTTGCTGGCGACACGTGAGGAGAAAGCGCGGGAGTTTGGGGCGACCGACTTCATCGATGCTTCGCAGGGCGATGTGCCGCAGCGGATCAAGGACATCGTATCGGGCGGCAATCCCGACCATGGCAGCGGCGTCGATTGGGCATTCGAGTGCGTCGGCAATACGCGCGTGCTGAACGATGCCATGGCGAGCCTTGGCTGGGGCGGCAATTGCGTGATCGTCGGGACGACTGCGATGGGCACGATGGCGGAGGTATCGCTGACGCCGCTCTCCTTTGTCGATCGCGGGGTGATGGGTGCCCGCTATGGGGCGTCGCGGCCGCATCAGGATATCCCGTCCTATATCGCCCAGTATCGGCAGGGTAAGCTGCTGCTGGATGAGCTGGTGACGCAGCGTTATGATCTGGCCGACTTCGAACGGGCGTTCCACGACCTGGAGGAAGGCAAGCTGGCGCGCGGGGTGTTCGTGCTGTGACCGGCGCCGGTGCCTGGAATCTGCCGCCGCTGCGAGAGGGCTATGCCGCCGATGACGCGCTGATCGAGCGGCGGGCGCGGGCGGCTGGTCCTGCCGATGCTGCGGAGCGGGCGGGCGCGGCGGTGATTGGCAGCGTGCGTTGTTTGGTCATCGAGCCGCGTGGGTGTGATGCGCGGGGGGAGATGATCTACCTGCATGGTGGGGGGTATCGGCTGGGGTCTCCGCTTGCCTATGTGGATTATGCGCAAAGGATCGCGGATGAGGCGGGGTGGCGGATCATCCTGCCCTTTTACCCGCTGGCTCCCGAGCACCCCTTTCCGGCGGCGTTGCACGCTGTTGTCGCGGTTTATCGCGGGTTAGAGAACAGGCAGTCGGTCGTGGTCGCGGGCGACTCTGCCGGTGGCGGGTTGGCGGCGGCGCTGTGCGTTATGGCGGCGCGTGCTGGTGAGCGGCCTGCGGCTGCCGTGCTGGTGTCGCCGATGCTGGATTTGACGGCGCGGGGCGAGAGCCTTGATCGTAATGCGGCGCGTGACCCGATGTTTTCCAAGGCGGCCGTGCTGGATAGCGCGCAGTTATATTTGCAGGGGCATGATCCGCGCGATCCGCTGGTTTCGGCGCTGGAGGCTGACCCGGCGGACTTTCCGCCGACATTGGTGCTGACCGGCGGGGCGGAGGTGTTGCTGGATGAGGCGGTTGCCTTTGCCACGCGGCTGGCGCTGGGGGATCGGCGAGTTACGTTGCATGTCGCGCCGGAGATGGGACATGTGTGGCCCTTGCTTGCGCCCGGAACCAAGGAAGCGCGGGATGCGATCGCGGCGATTGCGGGCTTTGTGAAAGCGTTGGAACCGGCTCGATCCGGGGATTCCACGTAGCCGGAAAGCCGGTCCGCTCAATTGACCGGAAGCGGGCCGGTGCAGGACAAGTGTAGCATCAACTTATCATAGCTGACCGAAAGACATTCTGATGACGACGCCCAGCCTTCCTTTTCCCGTCTATGACGCGGACAACCATTTTTACGAGCCTGAGGATGCGCTGTTCCGGCATCTGCCCAAGAAGTGGCACAAGGATTTCCGCTTCGTGGAAGTGGATGGCCGCAAGCGGTTGGCGATCAAGGGGCAGATTTCGGACTATATCCCCAACCCGACCTTCGAGCGGGTCGCGGCGCCGGGGACGCATGTAAAATATTACAAGGCCGAGAACCCTGAAGGCCTGACCATGCGGCAGATGACGGGGAAGCCGATCGCTCCGCCTGAATCCTGGCGCACAGGCAAGGAACGGCTGGCGGTGCTGGACGGGCATAATGTGCACGCGGCGCTCATGTTCCCCACCCTCTTTTCGGTCATCGAAAAGTGGATGAGCTATGACCATGAGTTCCTGCACGATGCCCTGCATGCGCTCAATCAGTGGACGAGCGAGGAGTGGGGCTTTGCGCGCGAGAACCGGCTGTTCGGCGTGCCGGTGGTGTCGCTGGCTGACATGGACCGGGCGCTGGCCGAGACCGATTGGCTGATCAAGCAGGGCGCGCGAACGATCTGCATCCGGCCCTCTCCCGTGCCGGGCTATCGCGGCGGGCGGTCCATGGGGCTGAAGGACTTCGATCCGTTCTGGGCGCGGATCGAGGAGGCGAAGATCTTCGTGTCGGTCCATGCGTCCAATTCCGACTATGATCATCTGATCGAGATGTGGACCGGCGGGGCGGAGTGGCTGCCGTTTGAGTCCGATCCGTTCGTCAATTGCCTGAGGATCATCGAGCGGGCGATTTCCGACACGATCGCGGCGATCATCTGCGGCGGCGTGTTCGATCGCTTCCCGGGAGTGCGGATCGTCAGTGTCGAGAATGGCGCGAAGTGGGTCATTCCGCTGATCGAGCAGTTAAAGCATGTTTATGGGCAGATGCCGCAGAAATTCATGAATGATCCCGTTGACCAATTTCATCGGAATATTTTCGTGACACCCTTTGTCGAGGATGATTTCGGGCAGTTGAAAGAGCATATGCAAGTCAATCGCATATTGTTCGGCAGCGACTATCCGCACCCCGAGGGGACTGAACACCCACTCGACTTCCTTCATGAGTTGACGAACTATTCCATGGCCGAAAAGGAAATGGTGATGTCGTCGAACCTCAAGGGCCTGTTGGAAGGCGTGCGCAATTAAGGACGGCGGCCAATTAGGACTACCATCAGTGATCCAGGACGTTATCGAGCAGCTTCGCGCCAATCTGCGCGACCATAGGGATGATCGCGGCATTGAGTTCGAGGGCCGGTGGGTGAGCTGGGGCGAGGTGGCGCGCTATGGCGATGCCGTCGTCGCGCTGCTCGACGCCGCCGGTTGCCCGCCATCGGCGAAGGTCGGCATCATCATCCGCAACCGGCTGGCGCATGCGGCGGCTGTGGTGGGGCTGCTGGCGCACAGGCGGTCAGTGAGCTTCGTCTATCCCTTCCTCCCCGCGACCGCGATTTCGGACAATATCGAGAATTTGGGAGCCGCCGCGATCCTGGCGGACCAGCAGGATTGGCCGAATTTCGCGCAAGCAGCGGGACAGGCGGGCTGCGCAGGGGTAGCCTTTGGCGGGATCGACGACGCACCCAGCCTGGTTGAGGGCCTGGAAAAGTGCAAGCGATCCTCGTTCGACGATGCCCTGCCCGATGGGGGGATCGAGGTACTGTCGAGCGGGACGACCGGCACGCCCAAGCGTATTCCCATGCCGCTGAAGCTGCTGGAGCGGGCGGTGATGAGCGCGCCGGGCGCAGAGTCCGGCAGCGCGCCGCCGGTGCAGATCAATATCTGGCCGCTGGGCGGTGTGGGCGGCGTGTGCCTGCTGACCGGCGCTGCCGTCAACAACACGCCGCTGGTGCTGATGGAGCGCTTCACGGTCGATGGGCTGGTGGACGCCCTGCGCCGCCACAGGCCGGACACGCTGGGCCTCAATCCCACGGCGATCGCGATGATCATGGACGCCAATGTGTCGCCCGAGGACATGGCGAGCGTGAAGAGCGTGTCGGGCGGATCGGCCTATCTGGACCCCGACCTTCAGGAGCGGTTCGAGGCGCGCTATGACCTGCCGATCCTTTGGGGCATGGGGGCGACCGAATTTTGCGGCACTATCGTCCGCTGGACGCCGCAGATGCGGGCGGAGCGCGGAGACAGCAAGCGTGGCAGCACCGGCCTTCCCATGCCGGGCGTGGAGATACGCGCGATCGATCCCGAAAGCGGCGCGGAAGTGCCGCGCGGGACGGAAGGGCTGCTGGAGGTGCATTGCCCATCCGTGCGGCCTGATTGGGTGCGGACCACCGACCTGGTGATGATCGATGAGGACGGATATGTCTTTCACCGCGGGCGGCATGATGGGGCGATCGTGCGGGGCGGTTTCAAGATATTGCCCGAGCGTGTGGTCGACGTGCTGCGTCAGCATCCGGCTGTGGTCGATGCTTCGGTGGTGGGAATACCCGACGCGCGATTGGGCGCGGTGCCGGTTGCGGCGGTCGAACTGAGCCAGAGCGCCGGGGCGGTGGATGAACAGACGCTGCTGGCGCACGTGCGGGCCGAATTGCCGCCGACCCATGTGCCGGTGGAAATCCGGATCGTCGATGCGCTGCCCCGCACGCCGTCGCTGAAGGTCAGCCTGACCGAGATCAAGAAGATGTTCCTGGCCGACGCCGCATGAGCGGGCGCGCATAACGAAGAGGATGGGAGGATGACGGTGTCATTGCTGGGCCTTGAAGGAAAGAAGGCGCTGATCGTCGGTGGCGGGCGCGGCATGGGCGAGGCGAGCGCCCTGCTGCTGGCGGAGGCCGGATGCGACATCGCGGTGCTGGACAGCGTCATGGAACGCGCCGAACAAGTCGCCAACGAAGTGCGCGCGACAGGGCGGGCGGGCATTCCGATCGAGGCCGATATATTGGACGAGGCATCAGTCAAGAAAGCGGTGGCGGATGCGGAAGGCGCGCTGGGCGGGCTCGACATATTGGTGACGATCGTGGGGCAGGCGCTGTTCAAGCCGCTGCTCGACGTGACGTTGGAAGAATGGGATTATGACCAATCCCGGAACCTGCGCTACTTCTTCGTGACGGCGCGTGCCGTCGCCCAGTCGATGATTGCGCGCGGGGCGGGCGGATCGCTGATCTGCATCGGGTCGGTGGATGGAGCGGTCGGATCGCCGATGCATGCGCCCTATGGCGCGGCGAAGGCGGGCCTGATGCATCTGGTGAAGTCGATGGCGACGGAATGGGGGCGGCATGGTATTCGCGCTAATGCCGTGGCTCCGGGCAGCATCACGACGCCGCGCCTGCCCGAAACGGCGGAATCCCGTGCGCTGATGGAGTCGAGCGTGCTGCCGATCGGACGTCCGGGCACGACGCGGGACGTGGCGGGGGCCGTGCTGTTCCTGGCGTCGGGATTGTCGGAATATGTGACCGGTCACAGCCTGTTCGTGGATGGCGGATGGATGGCCGCGAACCATTTCGACCCGAGGGTCATGGCGACCAAGAAGAGCAACGAATAGGAACGACGTTCACTCCGCAAGGAAGCGCCTGATCGCAGACAGGCATGTGTCGAAGGCGTCATGCTGGGGCCAGTGGCCGCTTTCGGGCAGGCGCAGTTCCCGCACATCGGGGATATGGGTGAGCAAATCGGCGGGCAGGCCGGAAGGCCAGCTGCGTTCGCCATAGAGGAGAAGGGTCGGGCAGGCGATGTTGCGCCACAAGGCCCGGACATCCTCCATCGGAATGTCGGGAAATGCCCAGACGGCGAGATAGGGATCATGCTTCCATTGCCATCCAGCCTTGCCAGGCCGCCGCAAGCCATGACGCGTCATGTGCCGCGCCTGCGCAGGGGTGAGGAAGGCATGGCGTTCCCGCATCCGTTCGACCGCTTCGTCCACCGATGCGAAGATGCGCGGGGCGGTGCGGGACGCGGCTCGCCGCTCCCCGAGCCAGTTACGGGCGGTTTGGTCGATGCTTTGGCTGGAACGATGCGCCTCGATCGAGAGGGGCGCGCCGACGGCCTCGATCGCGACGATCCGGCTGATCATGTCGGGATAGGTTCCGGCAAAGCGCAAGGCGATGTGCGCGCCGAGAGAATGGCCGATCAGGATGGCCGGGCGCTGCGGACCCAGAGCGAGATGCTCCGCCAGCGCGTCGAGATCGGCCAGATAGGCCGCGAAGTCGTAGCGCCCGTCCTGCGCCCAGCCGCTATTCCCATGGCCGCGAAGATCGGGGGCAATGATGTGATAGTCGGGCAGCAGGGCATCCGCCAGCGCGTCCCAACTGCGGCCATGATCACGGCTGCCATGCATGAGGATGGCGAGCGGCGCGCCCTCCTGCGCCCATTCGGTATAGCTGAGCGGCATGCGGCCGTTGAGGAAGCGTCGCCTGACGGGCTTTGTCCTGATGGCGGAGCGGCGTTGTCTGTCATGCATGCTGGCAGTTTAGAGATGAGCGACAACGCGCTGGCGACCGGCAATGGCGGCTTTCCATATTCGCGTAATCACGTGCGTCGTAGCGGATTCCGGACGCTTGAATCCCTGTTGCGCTCAGAATATGGTAGTCTTCACCAAAATTCCGGTGACCGGCAGAACCGGCGCCCGCAAGGACGATGTAGGAGGCGGGATGAGCGCTAACTCACAGACGGAAGGCAGGTCTGGCGGCCGGGGTAGCGTGAAGTCGTGCCTGCGCACCCTGGAAGTGCTGGAATATTTCATGAAGTCGGGCGAGCCTGCGCGCACGATCGAGATCAGCGAAGCATTGGGCATTCCCAATTCAAGCGCGGACGAGATTTTGCGGACGCTCGCGAGCACGGGTTATCTGAGCTATAGCCAGGCGACGAAGCTTTATGCGCCGTCCTACAAGATCATCGCCAATGCCACAGCGATCGAGCAGAGCTTTTTCGGAAGCGGCCGGATCAATGAGGTGATGGAGGATATGCGGCGCGAGACCGGCGGGTCGGTCTTCGTCACGCAGCAGAATGATTGCTGGTCGGAAAGCGTCGCGGAGATGTCCGGCGGCTGGGCGGCCAAGCCGGACGTCGAGCCTTATTATCCGACCGAGATGATCTGCTTTCAGCGTAACAGTTGGCGGCCGGGCACCAATTTCGCCGCCGCGATGCTGGCGCAGCAATCCAATGTCGACATCATCCAGCTGGCGACCCGGACGCAAAAGCTGGGCCTGGGTCCGAAGGGGCCGACGCTGATGAAGCATCTGGTGGACCGGATTTCAACGACGCGGGCGCGCGGGTTCGCCCTGTGCCGCCGGAGCGCGTCCATTCCGGTGGACTCGATCGCCGTGCCGCTGCGGGTGCCGCATGGCGTCGCCTCCTACGCGATCGGCGTGGTGGGTGATCCGCTGTTCGTGAACGACAATGATGTGCGGCAGATGCTGTCGGGCATGCAGTCGGTCATCTACCGCTATAATGATCGCATCCGCCGCAAGACGACCGTCAGCGTTCAGTAATCGCCCGGCGTGACGAGCGCCTGCGCTATGTCAGCGGCGCTGGCGATGCGTGCCACCATGCGGAGTTGATCCCGCACGATGATGTCGTGGGTGGCGGGATCGGCCGCCGCGATGCAATCTTCCGCGACGATCGCGTGATAGCCAAGGTCGGTCGCTGCCAGGGTGCAGCCTGCGACGGCGACGTTGGTGGACACGCCGGTGATGACGACCGTCCCGATGTGCAGGCGGCGCAACAGGGCGTCGAGGGCGGTGCCATGGAAGCCGATGAGGCCGGAGCTACGCTCTATGATGAAATCTTCAGTGGCAGGGGCGAGTTGCGGCATGATCTCCGCCGCTGGACTGCCGGTCACGAGCGAGCCGCCCTTGCGCGCCATTGCCGCAAGCATGCTGTTGCGCTGGACGTCCGCGAAGTCGGGGCGATGGGCGATTGTGAGGTGGAAAACCGGGAGGCGGGCGGCGCGGAAGCGGGCGGCGAGATCGGCGATGCGGGCGATGATGCCGCGTTCATCGACTTGGGCGATAAGGCCGGAAAAGCCGCCCATGCCGGGTTCGACGATGCCGCGCTGACATTCGCTGATGATCAGGGCCGGGCGGCCATGAAGTGGAACGGGCAAAGTCTTGGCTCCTGAACAAATTCCGATGGCAAAGGAGCGCCGCGCGCGCGGCTTCGGCAACAGCGGAGCGGGCCGCTCCACAGATACGGAAAGGCGGGGTTGGCGGTTGGTTGCCGACCCGCTGCCGGTAGACATGCGGGCATAGAAGAGTGAATTTGCGTAGGAGTTGGTGAATGGCCGCGAAATATGCCGATGTGGCGGGGACTGCCCGTGCCGATTTACGGGCACGCAAGCTGCCGTTGAAGGACAGCCCGGAATTGCGTCAGGCTCTGGCCGAGGGCGAGATCCACACGCTGCTGATGACTTATGTCCATCTGAGCGGGGACGAGGCGATGCTGGACAAGTTCGTGCCCCACATCAAGTCGCCCTACGCCTATCCGCCAGAAGAGATTCCCGGCGACCTGGTCGAGGAGCTGAAGGAAAAGCTGCTTCATGTGCTGACCACGCCTGGCGCTGCGATGGACGAGGAGCCGTCCGACGCGCTGATGCACCGGATGATGTCAGCTGGCTTGGCGGAGGAGGTGGCTGACGAGTTCCTGCCGCTGCTGTTCGACCAGATCGGCTTTCGCCCCGAGCAGCCCCGCCGCGCGCGCAAGGACCGAAAGCCTGCGCCTGCCGGGTTCAAGGTGCTGGTGATCGGCGCGGGGATGACGGGCATCGCGGCTGGCGTGAAGCTGGCGGAGGCGGGCTATGACTGGGAAATCATCGAGAAGAATGAGGAGGTCGGCGGCACCTGGTGGGAAAACCGCTATCCGGGCGTGGGCGTCGATACGCCGAGCCATTTCTACTCCTTCTCCTTCGCGCTGAATTCGGAATGGCATAATTATCATCCGCTGGGCACCGACATGTTCGCTTATCTCAAGCGCGTGGCGGATGATTATGAGCTGCGGCCGAATATCCGTTTCAACACGCGGGTCGAAAAGCTGGTGTGGGACGAGGATGCGGCGGTGTGGAACGTCACCGTGCGCAAGAAGGATGGCAGCGCGGAGGTGATCCGCGCCAATGCGGTGATCAACGGGCATGGGCCGGTCAACCGGATGAAGTGGCCCGCCATCCCAGGGCTGGAAAGCTTTGCGGGCACGCGGCTGCACACGGCGGCGTGGGATAGCTCGATCGACCTCAAGGGCAAGCGCGTCGGCGTGATCGGCACGGGCGCAAGCGCGGCGCAGCTGATCCCCGCGATCGCTGGCGATGTGAGCGAACTGCACATCTTCCAGCGCAGCCGCCACTGGGTGATGCCGAGCCCGGCCGGGAATGACGAGGTCACGGACGGCGTCAAATATGCGATGCGGCATATTCCCCATTATCTGGAATGGTTCCGTTTCCGCATTTACTGGTATGCGGCGGACGGCCTGTATCCCAATGTGCTGCTGGACCCCGAATGGCCGGAGGATTCGCCATCGGTTTCTGCCGTCAATGAGACGATGCGCAAGTTTGCGGTCGGATATATCGACAAGATGTTCGCCGACCGGCCGGACCTCAAGGAAAAGCTGACGCCCGATTTCCCGGTCTTTTCAAAGCGCATCATCCTGGATCGCGGTCCCTATTTCCCCACTTATCTCCAGCCGCATGTGCATCTGGAGCAGACTGCCATCACAGAGGTCACGCCCAAGGGGCTGGTGCTGAAGGATGGGCGCGAGATCGAGCTGGACGTGCTGATCTGCGCGACCGGGTTCGATGTGGCAAACATGCTGGGCGATCTTGAGATCGTGGGCATTGGTGGCAAGCATCTGCGCAGCGAATGGGGCGCGGAAGATCCGCGCGCCTATTTCGGAATGCTGGTGCCGGGCTTCCCCAATTATTTCCACACGGTGGGCCCCAACAGCGCGCCCAATCATGCGGCGGGGCAGAACCTGATTTCGGAGCGGCAGGTCAATTATGCGATCGAATGCCTCGACTGGGTCAATGCGCAGGAGAAGAAGGCGCTTCAACCGAGCCGGTCCGCCTTCGACGCATGGCAGACCAAGGTCGAGACGCAGATGGTCAAGATGATCTGGAGCCATCCGCGCGCCTACAGCTATTATAACAATAGCAAGAAGCGGAACTTCCTATCCTGGCCGTGGCGGCTCATCGATTTCTGGAACGAGTGCCAGGGACCGCGCAAGGAAGACTTTGAACTGCTGTGAATGGAATGAGGGGCGGCCTTCGCTGGGCCGCCCCTCAAGCTTTCAAAGCTGGTCGGTGTAGGTGTCCGTGCCCGGGATCGTCGGGATGAAGGGCGATGCGATCGCGATGCGGCCGATGCCGCTTTCCTCGATCGCCTGGGCGAGGGGGACATAGGCGCTGTCCCAGACGGCTTTCGGGTCCTTGATGGAAAAGCTCAGGAAGACCGCGCGGTCATTGACCTCTACCGGCACATCCTTGGGGCTGGTCGGATCGAGCGGCAAGGGGGAGCCGGTGAGTGCCACGTCACCCGGCAGGTCGCGGGCGCGCAGCAGCGCGGAGAGGTCCGCGCTGGTCTTCCCGGGGTTCAGATCGACGATGAAGGCGACGAGCCCGCCAAAAGGGCGATCAAGCGCGAGTTCGATCGGCATGGTGCTGCCGGGCCTATTATATTCCGCGTCGAAATTGTAGAAGCTGGTGTGGATATGGTCGCGTTCCTTGAACATGCGGCCGGCGGCGTGAAGATCATTGACCTGTTTGACCGCCCACGCGTCCCAATCCTTGTGATGCCCGTCGAGGATCCAGTAGAGTGCGAGATAGGAGCCCTTCGACAGGTCCATGCTGCCTGAACCGAAGCGCTTCGCCTTTTCCGCGCGGGTGGCGACGTAGCGGCCGCCTGAAACCGTGTAGGCGCCGATCATGCAGCCGCTGTAGAAATGATCGCGCTCATACCAGCGATTATAGGCGACCTCATAGCCGGGGCGCGGTTCAACCATGGTGAAGAGCAGGGAGCCCAAGCGTATCGGCCGGTCGGCGCGCGCTATGTCGGCCCTCTCATATAAGGTTTCGCAGCTTTGCATGGGCCTCTCCTGAAATTGATGGCGCACTGAAGCGTGCGCGGGAGCCGGATTAAAGCAGTGCGGCGCCTCTTCCGGGTCGGCGGAAGGTCGCGGGTGGCACTACCGGCCTGCCAAGGCGCGATAGGCGGGGTGGCCGATGTCGCTCAGCACATCGAAATGGCGGGGCGTCCAGCCCAGTTCCCGGCGGGTACGGGGGCTGCGCGAGCGGCTGCATGTCGCCATGCCGATCAAAGTTTCGAACTTGCCCCAGCGGCGGACGCCTTCGGCAAAATCGATGCTGCGCGCCTCGATGCCGAGGTCGCGCGCGACCGCTTCAGCCAGAGTGCGGTTGTTCAGTTCGCCCGCGACCGCGTGATAGAGGGCTCCGGCTGAACCCCGCTCCAGCGCGAGGCGGTAGACCTCTGCAAGGTCATCGACATGGACGTTGGAGTAGAGGTTGAGGCCTTCCCCGAGATAGCCGACTTCGCCGGTGCGCCCCGCATCGGCGTAGAACATGCGCAGATGCCCGCAGCCGCCATGTCCCCAGATCATCGGCGGCCTGATCACCATGGCGCGCGCGCTGCCCGCCGATCCGGCGCGACGGACCATGGTTTCGGTGTCGAGGCGGGGGCAGATATATTTGGAGGGCTCGAACGGGTCGTCTTCGGCAAAACTGTCCTCGCTCCAGAGCCCGTCGGTGCGTTGCGACAAAAGGCCGGTGCCGCTGGTGAAGATGAAGTGATGGCCGCGCCCGTCAGCGGCATTCAGCAGCCTTTTGACGGCGTCATGCTCCTGCTGAAGCAGCAATTGGGCTGCGTAGATGGTGGCATCGTGATGGCGCATCATGTCGATCACCGCGTCCAGATGCGAAAGGTCGCCCCGCAAGGGGGTTATGCCATGATCGGCGAGCGTCCGATCGCCTTCGCCTGTACGGCTGAGGCCGCTGACCTGATGGTCTGACGCCCTGAAATGCCGGGCGATGTGCGATCCGAGATATCCGGTCGCGCCAAGGACGAGAATGCGCATCGGGTTCCTTCCGCGCGGGAGGAAGCAACAGCGATGCACCCGGCGTCAAGAGCCGGGCCGTGCGTTCCGGAGAGGCGGAGGCGACAGGGGAGCGTCCGCAATCAGGTTCTTGCCGTCACTCCCGAGTCCCGCTCTTTCGGCAGCGTGAGACAAGAAGTGGGACCCCGGATCAAGTCCGGGGTGACGATTATTTAGAACTGATCTTACGCTAAAGCGAGCTGACGAGATGGCCTCCGTCGACTGCCAGTTCCGCGCCGGTGATGTAGGCGCCAAGGTCCGACGCGAGCAGGAGCAGGGCGCCGTCAAGATCTTCCGGACTTCCGATGCGGCGCTGCGGGATCCTGTTGATCATCGCCTTGCCCGTGTCCGTTTCCCAGACATGCTCGTTCAGCGGCGTGACGATATAGCCCGGGCAGAGGGCATTCACGCGGATGCTGTGGCGCGCCCATTCCAGTGCCATTGCCTTGGTCATCTGTACCACGGCGGCCTTGGAAATCGAGTAGGGGCCAAGCTGAGCCCCTTGTCGAAGGCCCAGGATGGAGGCGATGTTGATGATGCTGCCCGGCGTGCCTGCCGCTACCATCGCGCGCGCCGCCCCGCGCGCGACGAGATAAGCGCCGCGCGCGTTGGTATCCATCACGCTGTCGAATTGGGTCACGTCCTGATCGAGCATTGGTCCGGTGGTGGCGATGCCCGCATTGTTGATCAGGATGTCGACGGCGCCAACCGCATCCCACAAGCGATCGATGGAGGTGGCGTCCTGCACGTCGAGCGTGATGGCTCGCGCGTTGGGGAGCGATGCGGCGAGGCTTTCCAGCTGGTCGCCCCTGCGCGCGGTCAGGACCAGCTCAACACCCTCTGCAGCGAGCGTGCGCGCGAAATGCGCGCCGAGTCCGCTGCTTGCGCCGGTGATGAGCGCGGTCCTGCCCTCAAGCCCGAAGGTGCGTGCCGTCATGCAGCCATCTTGTGCCGGGACTCCAGCGGCGCATCTGGGTGATAGCTGGTGGGGCTGGTGGCATAGGCAGCCGCCAGCGTCGCGATGAAATCGGGGTCGGACATCGGGTCTGTCGGCACCGTTACTGGAATCCCCTTCGCCTTCAGGTCCGCGATCATGATGTCGAAGGCTTGATCGGTGGTGAGGTCATCGGTGTGATCGTAGAAGCGCTTCAGGTCCGCCATGTCGGTGAACACATGCGCGCTGTAGTGGAAGAGCATGCGCATATCGCTGGCTTCATAACGGGCGACGATGCGATCGCCGTCGATGATGCGCCACCCATCTTCGCCATCCGCTTCGATCATCGATTGAAGCGTCATGCCGACCGCCATGTCGCGCTTTTCGCGCGGGCCGGATGCCTCGCCCCGGTGGAACATATGCTGATTGTCCGTCACCAGGCCACTGTTCCAGATGGGTGCGGTCAGGCGCTGCGGCGCGCGATCCGGGCCATCGGGCCAGTAGGTAAAGCCGCCATCGATGTCGCAGTCATAATACCAGGCGATCACCTGGCCCGCCTTAACTTCCCAATGGTCGAAGAGGCAGGATTTCGCCATGACCGCGCCCAGCCATGCGGGCATGTTGGTCGGATCGAGCCCGCGCCAGCTGCGACCGTCGATATGACCCGGGTCAAAGCCGTGACAGGGTGCGTTGATGTTGAATTGGAAGAGATAGGGCGCTCCGTATCGCGCTCCGTGCATTTGCCTGACCAGATCGAGCAACCTGCGGCTGTAGAATATGTCATGCGCTTCATCGATATAGGGCAGGCCATTATTGCCGAAGGTGCCGCGAAACGCCGGGGTCAGAAGGTCCGCCAATGTGATATTATGATTTCGTTCGCCCTTGGGCGTCGAGACGGCAAGCATTTCTTCCGCTGAACTGAAGTGGATGGCCTGTATCAACTTCCACGGACCCTGGGTGCGCAGGATGTCCATCATCTGTGCATTTTCAGCATCCGTGAAGATGTCGCTGATCGGCCGGGGCGGGACGATCGGGGTCATGGGGCGGCGGCGCTTCGATGGTTCCATGGGTCCTCTCTCTTATCATTAGAACTTCGTACGGCCGCCGCTGTCAGTGCATCTGTCGTCAGGCGGCCAGTGCTTCCTCCGGTTCCGGCGGGAAGATGGATGGCTTGCCGGGATCATAGGTCTGGACCAGCAGGCGGATGAACTGCTGATCGGTGAGCGGGTCGCTCGGCACTTCGAAAGTGGCGCCGCGCGCGCGCAGATCGGCGATCAGCATGTCGAACACCTGATCATTGCTGATGTCGTCGGTGTGGTCGAGCGAGCGCTTCAGTTCGCTGTAATCCATGAAGATGTCCGCGCCCCAGTGGATGAGGAAGCGGAACTCGTCTTCGGGTATCTTCTGGATGACCTTGCCGTCGGTGGTGATCTGCCAGCCGTTTGGATCTTCGGGGTCGGCGCTGATGAGCGAGTTGATCGCAAGTCCTTCGGGTTGGCGAAGGGCGGCAGGGCCGCTGGCTTCGGCCGTGTGGTACATCATTTCATTTTCAACGACGACGGCGCGGCTCCACATCGGTGCCTTGATCTGGGCGGGCTGGCCCTGCGGACCATCGGGCCAATAGTTGAAGCCGCCGCCGATCTTGCCCTTGTAATACCAGGTGATCACCTGCGCCTTTTTCGCGCGCCAATGTTCGAATAGGCCGGACTTCACCATGATGTTCATCAGCCAAACCGGCGATGTCTGCATGGAGATGCCGCGGAAGCGGGTGGCATCGACATGAGGCGTCTCGCTGCCACGGCAGGGGCCCTGAATGTTGAACAGCATATTGTCGGGGCGAGCATAGTCCGCTTTCCAGTAGCCGCGAACCAGATCGAGGAATTTATGGTTGAAGAAGCAGTCTTCGATCTCTGGATGCTGGACTGTCGATCCTTGCGCGAAATAGCCCCGGAATACCGGCGAGAGGAACATGTCCCATGTGGGCGTGAAGCCCTTTGGAAGGCCGCCGGAGGTGGTAGCCACGACTTCCTCGGGTGATTTGAAATGCTGTGCCAGGATCAAGGACCAGGGGCCGTTTTCCCGGACGACATTCAGCATGCGGCGATGCTGGTCGTCGGTATAGGCGTTTTCGATGATCTGCGGCGGGGCCACGGGGCGGAACTGGGTGGTCATGTCAACTCTCCTGAGTACCTACATCGCCGTCCGCCGTTTGGTTTGCAGCCCGTGAGAGCTGTGGCGGTTCGGTTACTGAGTGAATCCTAACTTATTCTTCCGGGGTGCGCAAGATATGACAACACATGCTGTACTTCAGGCAGGTTGGTCCGCCGACATCTCGGGCAGCCATTCACGGACTGCGGTTTTCAGCAACTTGCCGTTGGGATTGCGGGGGAGCGGCCCCTCTACGATGTAGACATGGTCGGGCACCTTGTAGTCGGAAAGATTGCGCGCGCAGAAGTCGCGCAGGGCCGTGCCATCCAATTGGCCGGGGGCGACCACGAAAGCCTCGACTCGTTCGCCGAGTACCGGGCAGGGCCTGCCGACGACAACGGCTTCGGTGACGGCTTCATGCGACATGAGCATGTTTTCGACTTCCACCGAATAGATTTTGAAGCCGCCGCGATTGATCATGTCCTTCATCCGGTCGAGCACGCGGATATAGCCTTTCGCGTCCATGGTGCCGATGTCGCCGGACCTCCAATAGCCGCCGGTGAAACCGCGCTCCGTCGCTTCTGGATTGTTCCAGTAGCGGGGTATGGTCATCGCCCCTGCGATCCAGATTTCTCCCTGTTCCCCGCGCGGGAGTTCGCGGCCTTCCTCATCCATGATGAGAATGTCGGCATAGGGCAGCGCCTTGCCGACCTTGTCCGGATGAGCGGGACAGTCGCCGAGCGGCATCATGACCGCCGGGGAGGAGGTCTCGGTCGACCCGTAGATGTTCACCAGCGTCAGTTGGGGGAGCTGGGCGGCAAGCGTTTCGATGCAGGATTCGGCCATGGGCGCGCCGCCGAATGCGCCGATCCGCCAGCTCGACAGGTCGAAGTCAGCAAAATCCGGCTCCATCAGGCACAGCTTGTACATGGCCGGGACCATGATGGCGTAGCTCATGCGTTCGGCCTGGGCGAGTTCCAGGAAGGGGCGGGCCTTGAACGCCTGCTGCATCACCACCTTGCCCGCGACTCGGATGCTGAGCATCAGGATGAGCGCGATGCCGGTTACGTGAGAGGCGGGTACGGCAAGGATCATCGACTCGCCATCGCGCAAGCCAAGATGCTGCTGGCTGCCGATGCAGTTGGTGACGAGGCCGAGATGGGTAAGCACCGCGCCCTTGGGGCGGCCGGTGGTGCCGGAGGTGTAGAGGATGCAGAAGGGATCGTCCTCGCCAACGGCGGAGCGGTGCGGGGCGTCGGTTGGCGGCTCGGCTTCAGCGTTGGACCATGAAGCGGCTTCGTCGGAATAGCGCAGCCAGTGGCGCAGCTGAGGATGGTCGGATCGGTCGGGCAGCTGGTCCTCCAGCGCGTCGTCAAAGATGATCGCCGCCGCGCCGCTGTCATTCAGCACATAGGCGGTTTCGGGGGCACGCTGGCGGATATTCATGGGCACGGCGATCAGGCCCAGCCTTGCCGCCGCCAGCAGCAGGGTCGAATAGTCTGCGCGGTTGGACAGAAGGATGGCGAGCCGGTCGCCCGCTGCCAGGTCCAGGGATGTGAGGCGCGCCGCGCAGATGGCGACGCGGGCGGCGAGGAAGCTATAGCTCCACCGCTCTTCGCCATCGACCAGCGCGATGGCTTCGGGCGACCGGCTGACGGCGTCCAGGAACATGGCGTAAATGTCTGCGGGGCGGTCCTGATAGCAATCGACCAGCCTGCCGTGATGCACTTCCTTGCGGAGTTGCAGATGCTTCATCTCTTTATCGGTCCTCTCCATCCGGCCTGTTATGCTATGCCGGTCACGAAGCCCTTGCAGGGCTTTCTAATTACACCTTGCATTGTGCTTCTTCCCTTGGCAAGCGCCAGCCAACGAAAAGGAGCGGAGAGAAGCCATGGCAGATCATGAGGATGATGCGGCAATTGTCCGCAGGGTCGAAAATTTCGTTCGCGACGTGGTGATCCCCTATGAAAAGGATGATCGGCGGGACGATCATGGCCCGCTGGACGCGCTGGTGCAGGAAATGCGCGCCAAGGCGCGTGAGGCAGGCGTCCTGACGCCGCATATCCGCGCCGACGGAACGCACATTAGCCATCGGACGACGGCGCGCGTGCTGCGTGCTTCGGGGCTTTCGCCGCTCGGGCCGCTCGCTTGCAACACCAATGCGCCCGACGAAGGCAACATGTTCCTGCTAGGCAAGGTCGCGACGGCGGAGCAGAAGCGCCGCTATCTCGATCCGATGGTCGCGGGCAACGGACGCTCCTGCTTCCTGATGACCGAGCCGGCGGCGAAGGGCGGAACCGGATCGGACCCGTCGATGATGCAGACCGTTGCGCGGCTGGAGGGTGGCGAGTGGGTGGTCAATGGGCGCAAGGCGTTCGCCACCGGGTTTGCCGGGGCCAGTTTCGCGATCCTGATGGCCAAGACGGAGCGGGATGACGGCGCGGCCGGTGCAACGATGTTCCTCGTCCCGCTGCCGCATCCCGCGCTAGTGCAGGAACGGCTGATCGGTACGATCGACAGCTCGATGCCGGGCGGCCATGCGGTGGTGAAGGTCGAAGACCTGCGCCTGCCGCCCGACGCGGTGCTGGGCGCGCCGCATGAAGGCTTTGCCTATGCGCAGGTGCGGCTCGCCCCGGCGCGGCTCACCCATTGCATGCGCTGGCTGGGCGCTGCCACGCGGGCGAACGAGATTGCGACGGACTATGCGGTCAAGCGGCAGGCGTTCGGCAAGCCGCTGATTGATCATGAGGGCGTGGGCTTCATGCTTGCCGACAACCTGATCGACCTGAAACAGTGCGAGCTGATGATCGATTGGTGCGCGGATGTATTGGACTCGGGCCAAAAGGCGATCACGGAAAGCTCCATGGCGAAGGTCGCCGTATCGGAAACGCTGTTCCGGGTGGCAGACCGGTGCGTTCAGGTGATGGGCGGGACCGGGGTCAGCCATGACACGATCGTGGAGCAGGTATTCCGCGAAATTCGCGCCTTCCGCATCTATGATGGGCCGACTGAGGTGCATAAATGGTCGCTCGCCAAGAAGATCAAGCGAGAGGCGCTGGCGAAGTCATGAATGCCGAGGAGCTGAACGCCGGGCTTTCCGACGTGCGAGAGGCGCATCGTTTCGATGAGGGCGCATTACAGGCATGGCTGCGCGAGAATGTGCCCGAAGCGCAAGGCCCGCTGACCGTTCGCCAGTTCAAGGGCGGGCAGTCCAATCCGACTTTCCGACTGGACGTGCCCGGACGCTCCTTCGTCATGCGCCGCAAGCCGCCCGGTGTGACGGTTCCGGGTGCCCATGCCGTGGATCGAGAGGCGCGGGTGATAGGCGCGCTTGGCAAGCAGGCTTTCCCGGTGCCCCGCATTTACGGTCTTTGCACGGACGATGCGGTGATCGGCAGCTGGTTCTACGTGATGGAGTGCGTCGAAGGACGCGTCTTCTGGAATTCACGTTTCGAGACCGTCGCGGCGGAAGAGCGGGTTGCGTATTTCGACGCCATGAACGCGACTTTGGCGCAGCTTCACAATTTCGATCCGGTGGCGTTGGGTCTCGATGATTTCGGGAAGAAGGGCAATTATTTCGAGCGGCAGATCGGGCGCTGGTCGCGCCAATATCTGAGCGACGAAGCGGCTGGCCGTGACGCAAACATGGACCGGCTGATCGAATGGTTGCCGGCGAATATTCCGGCAGGCGATGAAAGCCGGATCGTCCATGGCGACTATCGTGCCGACAACATGGTGTTCCATCCGACCGAGCCACGCGTGGCGGCAGTGCTGGACTGGGAGCTTTCGACGCTGGGCCATCCACTTGCCGATTTCGTCAATCATCTGATGATGTACCGGCTGCCGCCTAGCATTCTATCCGGCCTGCGGGGTGCCGACTTCGCCGCGCTCAAGCTGATGCCGGAAGAGGAGTATATCGCCGCCTATTGCCGCAGGACCGGACGAGAGGAGATCGGCCATATCGGCTTTTACCGCGCCTTCGCCCTTTTCCGGCTTGCGGCCATCTATCACGGCATTAAGGCAAGGGCACTACGCGGAACGGCCGCATCAGCGCATGCAGAAGAACTGGCGGCGCAATATCCCCTGCTCGCCCAATTGGGATGGAGCGAGGCGGAAGCGGCTTGATCAAAAGGGGAATGGTGGAATGAAGACCCGGATTACCGAGCTTACCGGCACGCGCTATCCCATTATTCAGGGTGGCATGCAGTGGGTGGGCCGCGCCGAGCTTGCGTCGGCGGTGTCCAATGCCGGCGGTCTGGGCATCCTGACGGCGCTGACGCAGCCGACGCCCGAGGCGCTGGCCGCCGAGATCGAGCGGTGCCGGACCATGACCGACAAGCCGTTCGGCGTGAACCTGACCATTTTGCCGACCGCACAGCCTGTTCCCTACGAGGCCTATGCCGAAGTCATTGCGGGATCGGGCGTCGGCGTGGTCGAGACAGCCGGGCGCAGTCCGGCCGAGTTCATCGCCCGTTTTAAGCAGGCAGGCGTCAAGATCGTCCATAAATGCACCGCCGTGCGCCATGCGCTGTCGGCGCAGCGCGCGGGGGTCGATGCCGTGTCGATCGACGGGTTCGAAGCGGCGGGCCATCCGGGCGAGGACGATATTCCGGGCATGGTGCTGATCCCCGCTGCGGCGCGGGCGCTGGACATTCCGATCCTGGCGGCAGGCGGCATGGCTACCGGGCGCAGCATGGCAGCGGCGCTGGCTCTGGGCGCTGAAGGCGTGACTATGGGCACCCGGTTCATGCTGACCAAGGAAGCCCCGATCCACGAAGCCATCAAGCAGGCGGTTGTGCAGGGTACGGAGCGCGATACGACGCTGATCTTCCGCCAACTGCGCAACACGGCGCGTGTGTTCCGCAATGCCGTTGCCGAGGAGGTGAATGTCAAGGAACGGGAGCCTGCCGCGACGTTCGAGGACATCCGGCCGCTCGTGGCAGGCGCGCGAGGGCGCGCGGCGCTGGAAAGCGGCGAAGTGGATGGCGGGCTGGTCTGGGCCGGGCTCGGCATCGGCCTGATGGACGACATTCCGACTTGCGCCGAATTGATCGAGCGCGTCGTGGGTGAATGCCGCGAGGCGCTGAGCCGCGCCGTGGCGCTGACCGGGGAGGCATGAGCATGCACTACAATACGATCCGCTACGAGGTCGAGGATGATGGCGTCCTGCTGCTGACGCTGAACCGGCCGGACAAGCTCAACGCCTTCACCGTCGAGATGTGCGAGGAACTGATCGATGCCTATGGCCGGGCGAGCCAGGATGATGCCGTCCGGGTGATCGTGGTCACGGGCGAGGGCCGCGCCTTCTGCGCGGGGATGGACCTGTCGGTCGGCGGCAATGTCTTCGGCCTGGACGAGAGCATGACGCCGACCATGGAGGATCTGCGCGAGCGTGGCGATGATCCGGCAATCCTGAAGGGCGTGCGGGATACCGGCGGGCGCGTGGCGATGGCCATGTATGATTGCCTGAAGCCGATCGTCGGGGCGGTGAATGGCGCGGCGGTCGGCATCGGTTCGACCATGCTGTTGCCGATGGATTTCCGCTTTGCATCGGAAAAGGCGCGCTTCGGCTTTGTCTTTGGACGGCTAGGCATCACGATGGAGGCGTGCTCCTCCTTCTTCCTGCCGCGCATCGTCGGTTTGGAGCAGGCGCTGGAATGGGCTTACAAGGCCGATATCTTCGATGCCGCCGAAGCGCATGAGAAGGGACTGGTTCGCGCCGTGTTCCCGGCTGAGACGCTGGTCGAGGAGGCGAAGGCCTTTGCCCGTTCGCTGGTCAAGGACCGATCGCCCGTATCGATCGCGCTGATCCGCCAGATGCTGAACCGCAACAGCGCGCAGCCCGATCCGTGGCAGGCCCATCTGACGGAATCGTTGGCGGTATTCTACACCAGCCAGGCGGACGGCCGCGAAGGGGTTCGCGCCTTCAATGAAAAACGGCCAGCGGAGTTTACGGGGAAGGCGTCGCAAATGCCGTCCTTCTTCCCCTGGTATGGCGACAAGTAATTCGAACGGAAAGGATGCAAGATGATCACATTGGAAGACAAGATCGCGATTCAGGAACTGATCGCGCGCTTCACCCGCTGCTCCGACTATGGTGATTGGGAAGGCCTGGCCACCGTTTACACGCCTGATGTCGAGGTGGAGATGGAAGGCCTGGAGATCCGTTACACTGGTGTGGAGGCCCAGGTCGAACATGCCAAGGAGTCCGACCGGCAGGCCGAGGGCAAGAACCGCCACTTCAATTTCAACATGATCGTGTCAGAGAAGGATGGCGCGGTATATGCGGAATATGCTTTCATGAACGTCAATGCGGGCAAAGCTCCCATGGACGCGAAGATCGTCGTCAGCGGCCGCCAGCGCGATACTGTCGTGAAGACGGGCGAAGGGTGGAAGATCGCCCACCGCTTCATCCAGTTCGACCAGTCGTTCAGCCTGGACTTCTAAGCCACGGAGGAGCGGTCGTGAACATCAAGGATCTGTGCGTCGTCATCACCGGCGGCGCTTCGGGGCTTGGCAGCGCAACTGCCGAACGGCTGTCGGAACTTGGCGCGCGCGTCGCGATCTTCGACTTGAACGAGGAAGCTGGCGCGCGTCTTGCCGAGCGATTGGGCGGCAGCTTCCATCATGTGGACGTGACCAGCGCCGAGTCCGTGGACGCCGGGCTGGCAGCGGCAGAGGCGAAGCTGGGTACGCCGCGTGTGCTGGTGAACTGCGCTGGCATCGCGCCCGGCTTCCGTGTCGTGGGCAAGGATGGTTCGCCCCATCCGCTGGACGCGTTCCGCAAGGCCGTTGAGATTAACCTGATCGGCAGCTTCAACGTCATTTCCCGCTTTGCCGCCAAGCTTGCCGCCGCGGGGTTGGACGGGGAGGAAGCGGGCGTGATCGTCAATACGGCGTCCGTCGCTGCCTTTGACGGGCAGATTGGTCAGGCTGCTTACGCTGCATCCAAGGGCGGTATCGTGGGCATGACGCTGCCGATCGCGCGTGATCTGGCACAGCATCGCATCCGCGTGATGACGATCGCACCGGGCATTTTCCTGACGCCGATGCTGCAAGGGCTTCCGCAGGCGACGCAGGATTCGCTGGGCAAGCAGGTGCCGCACCCCTCGCGGCTGGGCAAACCCGAAGAATTTGCGAAGCTGGTTCAGAATATCATTGAAAATCCGATGCTGAACGGGGAAGTCATCCGTCTGGACGGCGCCATCCGCATGGGACCGCGCTGACCATCCGTACTGAATGAGGAGGCGGATCGCCTTCTTGGAGAATGTGGGAAGGAAAGCTGCCGTGACCGAGATCAGCCGGGATGTGACCAATTTGCCGGAAACCGAGGCGAAGCTGCGCGACTTTGTCGAGCAGGGCGTCATATCGGGCGGCATCCTTGCCTGGGGAACGGCAAATGGTCCGGTCCGCTATCATGGCGAAGGCGTGCTGGGCTATGCGCGCAAGGATGTGGTGGACGAGCGGTCCATCTTCCGCGTCTATTCCCAATCGAAGCCGGTTACGGGCATCGGCGCGATGATGCTGATCGAAGATGGCGTCATCGGCCTGGACCAGCCGATCGGCGAGATACTGCCGGCCTTCGCAGAGATGCGCGTCATCGAAGGGGAAGACCCGGAAGTGACGCGGCCCGCGGCCCGCCCGATCACCATCCGCCATCTGCTGACCCATACGGCGGGCTTCGGCATGGACGGCATGACGCTTGGCGCCCTCTATGCCAAGCATGGCGTGACGCCTGGCACGCGGGAGTGGGTGCCGGGTCCGGGTGACCTCCCGGTTCCGGCGACCCTTGCCGAATTGGGTGAGCGCATCGCTGCGCTGCCCTTGGCGACCGACCCCGGCACACGTTTCGACTACAGCGTTGCGCTCGACGTTCTGGGGCTGGTGATCGAAGTGGCATCGGGCATGCCCTTCGAGACATTCCTGAAGACCCGCTTGTTCGATCCGCTCGGCATGGTGGACACGGGCTTTTCAATTACGGCGGATCAGGCCGCCCGCTTTGCCGACCTCCCACAGCAGGAGGAGGACGGGACATGGGCATTGGCCGATGATGCGGCAGACAGCCTCTACGCGCGGCCTTATTATCCCTCTGGCGGCGGTGGCCTGGTGTCGACGGCGCAAGATTATTCCCGCTTTGCCGCCATGCTGCTCAACGAGGGTGAGTTGGATGGCGCGCGCGTGCTGAAGCCGGAAACGGTGCGGCTCGCCCGGTCGAACCTGCTGCCCGAAGCAGTGACGCATGTCGACCTTCCGATCGGCAACACGCTGTCGAATGTCGGCATGGGCGCGGGCATGTCCGTGTCCTTGCAGGCAAGCGAGCAGACCAACAGCTTCTTCGACTGGCCCGGCGCGGTGCCCGCCGGGGTGTTCGGCTGGCCGGGCGCGGCAGGGACGGCATGCTGGATGGACCCCGAACGCAAGTTCTTCCTGCTGTACCTGACGCAATATTGGCCGTCCTGGCTGAACGGCAGCATGCGGCCGGAGATCGTCGCGGCGGCCTACCGGGATTTGGAGAAACAATAAGAAATAGGAGTGGCTGCCATGCCGGTACTGGATAACGACGCCGATTTCACGCCAAGCCTGGGATCACCGGGCACCGGGGTTGTCATCACGGGTGGCGCGTCCGGTATCGGCCTGGCGGCGGCTCACGCCTTGGCTGCGGTGGGGCGGCCCGTGGCGCTGTGGGACATCAATGCAGAAGGCGCGGCCGGATCGGCGGGCATCATCGAGGGCCGCTACGGCGTCCGTGCGGCCGGGCTTAGCGTTGACCTGCGCAACCCGCAGGCCGTGACACCGGCGGCGATAGCGACCCGCGCGGCGATCGGCGCGATCGGTGGCATCGTCCATTGCGCGGGAACCGCCGAAGCGACGGGCATTGACGGGGTGACGCCGGAAAATTGGGACGCGGGGCTGGCGCTTCATGTCCGGTCGCTCGTGTTGATTACCCAGGCTTTCCGCGAAGATTTGCGGTCCTTGCCAGGGAGCGCGATCGTGGCGCTTTCGTCGATCAATGCGACGCTCGGCAATGGGATGATCCCGATCTACAGCGCGGCGAAGGGCGCTGTAATCTCGCTCGTCCATTCGATGGCCGATGAACTGGCAGCGGATAGTGTCCGGATCAATGCCGTGAGTCCGGGCATGATCGACACGCCGATCATCGCGGAAACGAAGGCCCAATTGCCGGGCCATTTCGAGCGGCGGATCATGCTAGGCCGCTATGGTGCGCCCGAAGAATTGGGGCGCGTGATCCGGTTCCTGATGTCGGACGAGGCGAGCTATATGACTGGCGCGGAAATCGTCGTCGATGGCGGAAACATCAATTCGCAACGGCAATAGGAGGCGGCAGAACCGATCCTGGCAACGGGCGCCGCGTTCGAGACGCAGCGCCCTCTGGCAAGATTTAGAGGCGGTTTACTTCCTTGGCCGTCAGGCTGGTGACCAGGCCCTTTTCCGCCGCGCTGAGCGTGGTGGCGGGGATGACGACGAAGCGGCCGCTGTAGATGATCTGGACGGCGGTCGGCACGCCAGCGCTGTCCTTCAGGATGCGGTCGATATAACCGACCTTGCGGCCGTCAGCGGTCTTCACCAGCGCGTTCTGCTTGATGACAGGTGCGTCGGCAGCGATAGCGGCTGCGGAAACGGACAGCGACAGAGCCGCCGCGAAAGCAAAGGAAAACTTCATGATGGAACCCCTTTTAAATGGACGGCCGGGCCGATAGCACGCGATAGAAGAAAAAATAAGACACCCCTTGTTGCAAAAAATGCAATTTGCGTTTCCGGTTCGGAAATTCGGCGGATTTCGGTGGTACAGGCGGTTGGGAAAGCTTCGATATGCACTGTGGAGAGGGTTCAGGCAGGATGATTGAAGGGCTTATACAGAGTCCCAAGGGGTATCGTGCATGACCAGCCAGACGCGCGAGTCGGGGCCACGCCTCGCAGGATTTTCAGTTATCAGCATCGCGACAGGCGGGTTCAACATCCCGCTTCAAACCTATTTGCCTGCATTTTACGCGACTGTGATCGGCATGGACCTGGCGACCGTTGGCCTGGTCTTCATGATCAGCCGGTTGTGGAGCGCGGCGGCCGACCCGATGATCGGGTGGGCATCGGATCATACCCGCACGCGGATCGGGCGGCGCAAGCCCTGGATCCTGGGCGGCGGCCTGCTGTTCCTGCTGTCGCTCCTGGCGGTCTTTTCACCACCTGCCGGAGCCACGCCGCTCTATCTAGGCGGATGGCTGTTGCTGCTGTGTCTGGGTTGGACCGCGACATCCACGCCGCTGTACGCCTGGGGTGGGGAGATGGCGTCGTCGCCAGTCGAGCGGGCGCGTATCCAGGCCTATATACAGACGGGTTCGTCCATCGGCATCTTCCTGGTATTGGTCTTGCCCGCAGTGCTGGACGCTCTGGGGCGCGGCAATCCGGAGGCGCGGGTAGGATCGATGGGAGCGCTGGTGGCGGTCGTCCTTGCCATTGGCATGCTGCTGATCGCTTTACTGTTCCGTGAGCCGCCGCTTGGTCCGCGCACATCGGTGGCAGCGAATTGGCGCGAGGGTATCAGGACCGTGCTGACCGACCATGCGCTCTGGCGGATCGTGGCGTCGGATTTCTTCGTTGCGCTCGGGCAGGGTTTCCGGACTGCCGTATTCCTCTTTTTCGTGACGCGCTACATGGGCATGGCATCGCCTGCCCTGCTGCTGATGCTGCAATATGCATTCGGCATGTTTGCGGCTCCGCTATGGGCGCGGATCAGCTACAGGTTCGGGCGGCTAAGGACGCTGATCATGGCCGAGGGCGTTCAGGTCGTGATCAACCTGATGGTCCTGTTCCTGACGCCTGACCGCATGTGGCTGTTCATCCTGCTGATCATTGGACAGGGGCTGACGCAGGGATCGGGCAACCTGATGCTGCGATCGATGATCTATGACGTGGCGGACCGCCATCGCGAGGCGAGCGGCGTCGAACGGGCAGGGCTGTTTTCGTCCGTGTTCAACGTGACGACCAACGCGGCCTATGCGGTGGCGGTGGGAATAGCCCTGTCGGTCGTCGGGTTCCTGGGCTTCGACCCCCGGTCATCCGGCACAGAGGGGATCACGGGCATGCATATGTTCTTCGCCATCGGCCCTGCCGTGGGGCACCTGCTGTCCATTCTGGTCATCAGTTGGAAGCGGGGGAAGTCGGGCGGCTCACTGGTCGAAAGCCAACTGCCTTCTGCCTGAAGAATGGGCTTGCGCGGCGTGAGCTGCGTCAGACGTCGATCACCTTCGCCGGATTCATGATCCCGGCCGGGTCAAGCGCCCGCTTGATCTGGCGCATCACCTCGACGGCGGGGCCATGTTCCGTGACGAGATGCGCCTTCTTGCCAATGCCGATGCCATGTTCGCCAGTGCAACTCCCCTCCATGGCGAGGGCGATTGCGACGATCTGTTCCGACAACGTCTTTGCCCTTTGCGTTTCGTCCGCCGAGTTCGGATCGAAGACGAGGACGACATGGAAGTTGCCGTCACCGACATGACCCACGATGGGCGCGGTCAGTCCGCTGTCGTCGATGGCGCGGCGTGTTTCCTCTATACAGTCGCACAAGCGTGAGATGGGGACGCAGACATCCGTGGCGATGGCCTTACAACCGGGCCGCAGAGCGAGGTTGGCATAGTGCACCTTATGCCGGGCGTCCCACAGGGCGGTACGATCCTCGGTATTCGTCGCCCAGTGGAAATTGCCGCCGCCATTCTCGGTGGCGACCTGGCCGAAGCTTTCAGCCTGTTCCGCAACGCCTGCGGGCGTGCCGTGGAATTCCAGGAACAAGGTGGGACATTCGCGGTGATTCATGCGGCTATAGGCGTTGATCGCGCGGATCTGTAGCGGATCAAGCAGTTCTATCCGGGCGACGGGGAGGCCGATCTGGATCGTCTGGATGACGGCGTTCACCGCGCCCCGCAGAGTTTCAAATTCGCAGACGGCAGCGGAGATGGCTTCCGGCTGACCATATAGGCGCAGGGTGACTTCGGTGATGATGCCCAATGTGCCTTCAGACCCGACGAACAGCCCGGTAAGATCGTAACCGGCAGCGGATTTCCTGGCCCGCCCGCCGGTGCGGATAACTTGCCCGTCCGCAAGGACGATGGTCAGTCCCAGCACGTTCTGGCGCATGGTGCCGTAGCGGACGGCGTTGGTGCCCGACGCCCGTGTCGAAGCCATGCCGCCAAGGGATGCGTCTGCGCCGGGATCGACGGGGAAGAACAGGCCGGTGTCCCGAAGCTCAGTGTTCAGCTGCTTTCGCGTGACGCCTGCCTGAACCGTGCAGTCGAGGTCGTCCGTACTGACGCGCAGCACCTGATCCATGCGGGAGAGGTCGATGCAGAGACCGCCGCGCGCGGCAAGGAAATTGCCTTCAAGCGACGTGCCGGTGCCGTAAGGCGTGACGGCAATTCCCTGTTCGTTGCAGAAGCTGACGGCGGCGGCTACTTCCTCAGTGTTCAGGGGATAGACCACCGCGTCCGGCGGCATGGCAGGATAAAAGGTTTCTGCCCGGCCATGATGATCGCGTACGGCCGCGCTGTCGCTGAACCGGTCGCCGAAGATCGTGCGCAGCGCAGTCCAATCGGTCTGCTGGATCTTTGCCGCCGTCGCCATCTGCGTCTCTCCCGTGGTCGATGAGATACGATACAGCGGTTCGGCATGTTGCTCCACCATCTTCAAGCTGGGGCAGTCTGAGCGCCTCTGACGAGCCTTCCCGGTCGTGCACCCGTCGCGCCGTCGCTGCGGCGAATGACGTCGCCTGACACGATGGTCGCGACGAAGCCGGTCGCTTTCTGGTCCAGCCGACGACCGCCTCCGGGCAGATCGTGTCGCACATGCGGGGCATGGAGGTGCAGCGCTTCAAGATCGATGATGTTGATGTCCGCCTTGTAGCCAGGAGCAATCCTGCCCCGGTCGCGCAGGCCCATGGTCTCCGCCGGGCGGGAGGTGAGCGCGCGGACGGCCTGAGGGATGCTGAGCTTTTGCCCGGCTCGGTCACGGGTCCAGTAGGTCAGCAGGAAGGTGGGGTAGCTTGCGTCGCAGATCGCGGCATAATGAGCGCCGCCATCGCCAAGTCCCATGACGGTGTCAGGGTGGGTGATCAGGTCATGCACCGTGTCGAGGCGGCCATTATAGAAATTGCCGAGTGTGTTGTAGAGCATTCCCCGGCCATCGCCGCCGTTCATCATGAGATCGTAGGCGACTTCTTCCGGGGTGATGCCGAGGCGGCGGGCCTGCGCGCCGACGCTGCTTTCCGCCGGGGGTTCATAGTTGGGTGGGTCGGAGAGCGGGAATATCCAGTCCCAGTTGCGGGTCATCATCGCCAATGGATGGCCTTCATGCGGCTTCTCGGTGGTGAGCCTGGCGCGGAAATCGCCATCGCGCAGATGCGTGAGCTGCTGGTCGAGCGGCAGGGCGGCGATCGCTTCATAGCTTGGGCAGAGCGAGAAGGGGTGGCTGGATAGTTCAAAGCCGCAGATCATGCCGACGGGGCGTGGAAGTATTTGCGGGCTGATCTTCAGGCCCTGCGCATTGGCTTCCTCACAGATGCGCAGCGCCTCCTGCCAGACCGGCTCGCCCGTGTTCGACGTGCCCAGGGTGAAGGTCGCGGGCCGGTTCGCTGCCTTTGCGACCGTGAGAAGGTGGGCAAGTTCGTCGGGCCAGCTGGAGAAGGGGGCGTCCAGCACCATCTGCAAGACGCCGGTGTCGGCGTCGCGCATGGCGCCCGCTATGGCCTTCAGTTCCTCCACATCGGCCTGATAGCTTGGGATATTCTCTCCCGCCTTGGTGCGGTGGATGAGCAGGCGCGAGGTCGCAAAGCCAATCGCGCCCGCATCCAGCGCCTCGCGGGTGAGGGCCTGCATCTTTTCGAGGTCGGCAGGCGTCGCGAGTTCGCGCTGCGCGCCGCGTTCGCCCATCACGAACACGCGCAAGGGGCTATGGGGCAGAAGGGCAGCGACGTCGATGTCGCGGGGGCGAGCTTCAAGTGCGTTCAGATAGTCGGGGAAGCTTTCCCAATCCCAGCTGAGCCCTTCTGCCATGACGACGCCGGGAATGTCCTCCACACCCTCCATCAGGCGGATCAAACGGTCGTGATCGGCAGGGCGGCATGGCGCGAAGCCGACGCCGCAATTGCCGATCACGACCGTGGTCACGCCATGGGAGGAGGAGGGGGAGAGTTCCTCCGACCAGATGGCCTGACCATCATAATGGGTGTGGATATCGACGAAGCCGGGAGTGACGGTGAGGGCCGCCGCATCGATCACTTCGCGGGCATCGCCGGTAAAGGTGCCGACGCTGACGATCCGCCCGTCTGCGATCGCGACGTCGCCGACGAACGGCTCACCGCCGCTGCCGTCGACGATCGTTCCGCCCCGGATCAGCAGGTCGCATGCGCTCATTCGGCGGCCCTCGCGATGGGTTCAAGGCTGGTTTTGCCGTCCGACGCCCAGAAGGCGCCCTCTTGCGAGGTGTCGACATCTTCGACGCCGCGCACGCCCAGCGCCTCGCGCGCTTCCGCCAGCGGCAGGTGGAACACGGCTTCGAGCTTCTTCATGAAGAGGGCGTCGCTCTGCTGCCCCACCTTCATGCCCCGCTGGATCGCGTTGACGGCGGTCGGCCAGACTTCGGGATAGTGAAGCATCGTGCGCACGGTGTAGCGGAGCGACCCGAATATCTGGATCATGTTCACCTCCGCCGCCAGATGCGGGTTGCGCATATGCTTGGGCACGTTGGTGAGGCGATACCAGTAAGGCACCAGCTCACCCATGAAGTTGAAGCCGCCGCCGCATAGGATATGTTCGAAGTCGTGCGTCTGGCCCGAACGCAGATTATAATATTGAAGCTGCGTTTCCGGTTCTTTCCAGGGCGTGATCTGGATTTCATAATCTCCGGCCGTCATCTGCTGGTAGAAGATGCCGCCGAGAGAGCCGGGCTCATATTGTTTGAAATCTTCGATCGTATATGTGGAGATGAAGCCTTCGCTGAACCATGCATCCAGTTCGGGATTTACCTTTCTTTCCTGCGTGAACATGTCCTCGATCGCGTCGAAATCGCGCAGTGAATCGAGGATCGGCAGGAATTCATACATTTCCGCAGGAGGCGGCACGTCCGGTCCGTTGCGACGCAACAGGATCATCGCCAACCATTCGCGCAGGCGGGGATTATTGAGATATTTGGACGAAGAGATGAGTATGCTGCTGTCTGTTTCCACAGGCATCAGGCCGCGCGCGAGATAGGGAATGTCGACCATGTTTCTCGTTCCTTCAATCCAAAACCAATTGCTTGTTGCCTGAACCCCAGGCGCTGATCCGTTCATCGCCCACCTTGAATTGCGGCAGGAGGTCGAAGAAGCTCTTGTCCGCGACGACGATGCGCTGGAGGCGGCGAGGCGTCATACCCGTCAAGTCGCCGCGGGCATGCTGGAGAGCGATGTTATCCCAGATGACGAGGTCGCCATTGTTCCAATGGTGGCGGTAGACACGATCGTCGCGATAGAGTTCGGCGAACAGGGCTGAGAGCGTGGCGTCGCTGTCCGGCTGGTCCATGCCGACGATACGAGCGGTCTGCATGTCGCTGATGTAGAGGATCGGCTCGCCAGTCCGGGGATGAGGGATGATGACCGGGCGAACCTGGTGCGGCATGTCGGTTGAACTATCGTAGCCGACCGACCGGTGTGTCTGAATCGGCGCGATCATTGTGACCGCTTCCCGGTCCGCGACAGCGGCTTTCAACTGCGATGGCAGGGAGGCGGCTGCAACCGCGCCGTTGGCGAAGTCGGTCCAGCTTTGTCCGTCATTAACGGCAACGGCGTGCAGCGAGATGATCTTGAAGGGCTCTTCCGTGAAAGCCAGATCGCTGTGCCAGGTGAGCGGCCCGGAGCCCAGCGCGCCATCGCTGGAGATTTCGCGATATTCGCCATGTGATCCCAGGACCCGGCCGAAATTTTCGAGCAGCCTCACCTGATCCGCTTCGTCAAGCTGCTGGTTGCGGAACAGGATCAGTTTGTGGCGATCGAACAGTTCGGTCAGCCGTTGTTCGAAACCGTCGGGTAGCGGCCATTGCAACCCGATGCCGATTTCAACACCGAACGGCTCCAGTGGCCGTTCCGTCCATGGCAGTGCCATTTCATGCCTCTCCGTCTTTTTCTCCGACGAACGGTATCGAACCGTTCGGTTGTCGTCAACAACAATGGGTGTATCCTGGCGGTGGGCTGGTATAGCAGCCCGACAATGCGCAAGGATGCTGGATGAAATTGGTGCCAGAAGGCAGGGGCGAGGTGTCATCGCCGCGCGTCCGTCACTTGCTGTTGTCGGCGCGCGCGCAATTTGTGGAGCGGGGCTTCGATGCCGTCAGCATCGATTCGATCGCTCGCACCGCCGGGGTGAGCAAGGAAACCATCTACCGCTATTTCGACGACAAGGAAGCGTTGTTCCGCGCGGCTCTGGAGGCGCAGGGGGCGGAGTTCGACGCGCGGGCGGCGGCGGTGCATGAAAGTGCAGCAACGGGCGGGTCCGAACTGGCGGGGCTGGCAAGGGCCATTCTCGACTCGGCGCTGGACCAGGGTATGTTCAGCGCGCTCTGGGTCGCCGCTGGCGTGGCGCACAAGATGCCGGACCTGGCAGCATCATTGCAGAGCGGGCAGGGGATGCGCCTGGAGCCTGTGCGGCAGGCTTTGGAGGATCATGCGCGGGAGAAGGGCATCGACCGCCCGGTCCCCCTGGAACTGGCATTGGACTTCGGATCGCTCGCGGTTGAGGGGCCAGTCGTGCTCATGGGCTTTCCTGCCCCCTCACCGGAAGGCCGTGAGCGGGCCGCGCGCCATGCCGTTGCGCTATTCGTGCAAGGGGCCGGGGGTGGCGGAGCGGCCGGATTGCCGCCGCCCGAGCCTTTGGCGGATATGAGGCTTTCGCCGTTCGAGGAACCGCTTCCCCATATCCGGACCTTGCTGGACGTGGCAGGGTGCCATTTTCTGCAGGAAGGCTTTGAGGGCGCGAACCTCAACCTCATCGGGGAGGAGGCGCGGGTGGGGCGTGGTACGCTCTACCGGCATTTCGGGAGCAAGGCCGGGCTTTTCGCGGGAGCCATGCGGATATTGGCGTCCGACTGCGCTTGTGAGGCAAAACCGCCCGTGCTTCCCTTGGGTCGGGCTGATCCCGTCGCACTCCGTCAATATGTGGAGGCGGCGCTCGAAAGCCTGACCTCCACCACATCCATCCGCCTGCATCGTGCCGTTATCAGCCAGTCGCGGCGCGATGCGGCCTTGGCGAGGGAGGTGTATCTCGTCCTGCGCAAGCCCTGGGTGGATGGTCTGATCCCTTGGCTGGAAAGCCTTGGCATCAGAGAGAGTTCTGAGTGGCACGCGCGGCAACTTCTGGTACTCGCCATGAGGGGTAACCGCCTGCTTGCGGGCGGTCATCCGGTCGCGGAGTCCGATAGGCGACATTATGCCGAGCGCGCGGCAACCATATTCCTGCACGGATATTTGGCGACGTTGTGATTCTATCGGCATCCCGTTGGCCCAACGATGCCGATGCGGACCGCCAAGCCTGCCAATGCGTAGCCAAATCTATGAACCCCGCCGCATAGGAATATGCCTGATCCCCGATGGAGGTTTTGGCGGCAAATAGTGCTTTGACAAAGCTACGCAGCCTCGTCATCATCCTTTCGTCCAAGCGCGTCGGAGAATGTGCAAAGGACATGATCTCCGCCTGTCTGGCGAGACATACAGAGGAGGCCGGATATTCGCGAAAACGAGCTGAGCGGGACAGATTTGAATTCGTCCCATTGCTTGCGCGGCGGCCAGCATCAACAGTTCTCATTAATAAAATAATATCGGCTAAAGGGCCGGATTCTCGGGAGAGAGAGGCATGATTATCGTGAATACACGCTATCTGTTCGGCTGCGGCCGCTAATGGTGTCCGCTTATTTTGGCGGGCATGCCATATCGCGTGAATAGGTGACGGATGGACTGCTTTTTGCCAGCGAAGAGGGGTGAACTGGCCTAGCTCTCCAAAGTCCAGCAGGAGACTCATGAATGAATGGGATGACGGGCGCTGTTGCCGCGGGCACTGCCGCGGGCGGCCATGGTGGACGAGCGCGGATGATGGTGTTCCGCGCCTTCCTCGCGCAGAATGTTGCGGTGGGTAGCGCCTTTGGAGGTTTCGGGATCTCCGTTCTGCCGTTGCAGGAACTCCATGGGGCAAGTCGGGGCGCGACGACGCTTGCCTTGGCTTTGGCCGTTCTGATGATGGGCCTTGTCAGCCCGCTTGTGGCGACATTGATCGGGCGGATCGGGCTGCGCTGGACGATGACGATCGGTACGCTGATGTCGGGTATCGGCTATGCCTTGCTGGCGATCGCGCCAAGCATGCCTGTCGTGCTGCTGCTTTATGCCCTGCCCATCGGGGTTGGCCTCGCCATGTTCGGCCCATTTCCTTCGAGCGTTCTCGCCAGCAACTGGTTCAGGCATAATCCTGGGCCAGCACTGGGCGTCGCTAACATGCCGCTGTTCGTAGCGCTGCTGCCGATGGTGGGCATTTTCATCCTGCGCGACCATGGCTTGTCTGCCTTTTACCTGATCCTGGCGGTTCTGCACGTCCTGCTATTGCCGGTGATGCTGGGCGTGGCGGACGGGCCGCAGGACGGCGGGGAGCAGCCGGGACACCCGCATGCCGGGGAGGCGAGTGCAATGCTGCCCAATCGCACCGTGCTGCGAAGCCCTGCCTTCTGGGTGATGTGCCTTGGCGCTGGTTACCTGAATGCTGTCGGCATCACCGGGGTGTCGCACCTTGTCGCTTTTGTCGCTGAACGCGGGGTCGCGGCTGATGAGGCGGCGGGGCTGCTGTCGATCATGGGTGGAGCGGCGGTGATCGGTTCCCTGGCGATCGGCTTCCTGTGTGGCCGGTTGGGGGCACCCCTGGCGCTGGCTCTCATTGCGGGGGGTCTGGCGATCAGCTGGGCATCTCTGCTTTCGACCATCTCCTTTCCGATCATGGCATTGGCATCGCTCATGCTGGGGGCAGGGGGCGCCGGAGTGTTCCCGGCGATCAACATGCTCTCGGGCCGCCTGTTCGGTCAGCAGTCGCTCCCTCGTGTCGTCGGTCTGTTCGGCCTCGTCACCCTGCCGCTGACCTTCTTCCTGCCGCCGCTTGCAGGGGTGCTGCGTGACGCGGTCGGGGGGTATACGCCAGTCGCCTTGATCATCATCGGCGGCTGCGCGCTCGTGGTCATAATTTTCGTGGCGATGGCGCGGGCAACCGCATCTCGCTCCGCAAACCGACTTGCAGAGTAGGAGTCACTCAGTCGGCGTTTGAAGGTGCGACGCTGGCAGCAGGTTTCACAAAGGATGCATCCCCAGGTTCATTCGGCTTCATCTGCTTGAGGAATTTCAGGATGCGCCCTTCGTCCACGCCCAGGCCCCGCGCGCAGAAGAGGATCGCGTCGCGCAAGGCGCGGTCTTCGTCATAGGGGATCGCGACCTTGTCATGGCAGCGGGCCATCATCATCATCGTGCTGACATGTTCCACATAGGCCCCGGCATTGGTGACTGAAAGCGTCTCTCCGGCGATGCCTCCATCAGCCCTCGCCGCTTCGATCGCCCGTTCCAGATTGGGCAGCGTCATGCGCAATGCGCGCCGATAGACGAGGCGGGCATAGCCTCCGTCACCAGCAAGGCTGCCCACGACCATGCGCAATCCTTCCGCGTTGACGGCATGCATGCCCGCCATCGCATAGCTGAACGTGCGGCGCAGTATTTCGAGCAGGCCCTCGCTACTTGCCTCTGCCTCGCCAAATGAGCGCATGACGATATTCTGATCGGTGATGACCTCGCGCAACACGGCGCGGTAAAGATGCGTCTTCGTCGGGAAGTGACGGAACAGCAATGCCTCCGACACTCCAGCAGCGCGCGCAATCTGCTGCGTCCGTGCGCCTTCAAGCCCGTGGCGCGCGAAAACCGCCCTGGCCGCAGCGATGATGGAGGCCCGGCGACCGGCGCTGGAGAGACGGGTGGCTGGCATTGGTGGAAATATACTCCGGGAACAGGCAGCGTCGCGGCAGGCGACGATGGTAAAGTCTAAGGCTTTACGGAAGGGATACAAGTTGCTGCCGCCATCTGCCCCTTTTGAGGGCGAGGCGCTTTCGCCGCCGTCACGGGTCGCTGAGGGGCTTACCTTGTTCGATCGTCGCTATGAAGCGGCTGAGCAAAGCCTTTTGCCGTTCGATCATGGCTGGTGAGAGCGGGTCGATACCTGCCAAGCTCCGCGACACGGGTGCGGCCCAGAAATAGCCGAACATCAGGTTGAAGATCGCCACGGTCTGAAGGATCAAATCCTCTGCCGCAGGCTCCAACTCCGCCGCCTGCGTGATACGTCGTCCATAATCGATCAGCCGCTCCACCCATGCCATGCCGATTTCGTCACGGTCCGACGGGGAGGAAAGAATAGAGCGTATGAGCAGCATGGAGACATTAGGATGCTGCGTCAGCACATCGACCAGCCGATCGGTCAAGGTGCGGAATGAGGCCTCCTGCGGAGACCTGGTGATGGTCGCTTCCATCTCGTCGGCCAAGGGCTGCAATGCGCGTTGCAGGACTTGGCGATACAGGGCGTCCTTGCTTTCGAAATATTTGTAGAGTCCGGGCTGCTGGATGTTCGCAGCCGCAGCGATGTCCCGCAACGCAGTCGCGTCATAGCCTTTCTGCGCGAAGAGCAATTCGGCGGTATCGAGCAACCTGTCGGCCGTGCGTTGGCCCTTGCTGGTCCGTTGGACGATCGGTTCGCTGATGGCGCCTTGCGCGATGCTGGTCATGGATTTCACCCTAACGGGACGATGGTGCTTTGGCCATATGGCGCGCAGTGAGGGAGAATGGGCGAGAGCCCCACATTGGCGCGGCAAGATGCGCATTGTTCTTGACACCCGTGCACAGGGGCGCATGAGCGCGTGCAAGTGCAGCACTGGCACCCCAATCGTGCAGAGGACCAGATGATGGAAGATATCTATATCGTAAGCGGCGCTCGGACGGCGATCGGCGATTTCGGCGGCTCCTTGAAGCCCTTCATGCCGTCGCAGCTTGGCAGCATCGTCGTGAAGGAGGCGCTGTCCCGTGCTGTCGTTCCGGCGTCTGACGTCGAGCATGTGGTCATCGGCCAGGTCATGCCGACCAGCGCTCGCGATGGCATGCTGTCGCGCACCATAGCGTTGCAGGCTGGCGTCCCGCTGGAGGTGCCCGCCCTGACGTTGAACAGGCTCTGCGGGTCGGGCGTACAGGCCATCGTGTCGGCGGCGCAGATGATGAAGCTCGGCGAAGCGGCGATCACCGTGGCTGGCGGCGCTGAGTCCATGTCGAACGTGCCCTATCATGATCATGGCGCACGCTGGGGCCGCAAGATGGGGGACAACCCCGTCGAGGATGCGCTGGTTTGCGGGCTTCAGGATGCAAGCGGCGGCTATCATATGGGCGTAACCGCGGAGAATTGCGCCGAACGCCACGGCATCACGCGTGAGCAGCAGGATGCGCTGGCGGTTGAAGGGCATCAGCGTGCGGTGCGGGCGATTGCGGAAGGGCGCTTCAAGGAGCAGATCGTTCCTGTCGAGATCAAGACGCGCAAGGGCGTCACCATCTTCGATACGGACGAGCATCCGCGCGCGGACACCAGCATCGAAACGCTGGCGGCGATGCGCCCTGCGTTCAAGAAGGACGGCACGGTCACGGCAGGCAATGCGTCCGGCATCAATGACGGCGCGGCGGCCGTCGTGCTGGCTACCGGCAGCGAAGTGGAAAGGCGGGGATTGAAGCCGCTGGCGAAGATTCTTGGCTGGGGACATGCGGGCGTAGAGCCGGAATATATGGGCGAGGGGCCGATCAAGGCGGCGCCCGTGGCGCTGAAGCGCGCCGGACTGACGCTTGATCAGATGGACGTGATCGAGGCCAATGAAGCCTTTGCGGCGCAAGCTCTTTCCGTTGCCAATGCGCTGGCGTTCGATCGCGACAAGCTGAACCCGAACGGGTCGGGTATCGCGCTTGGCCACCCTGTCGGTGCGACGGGCACGATCCTGACGATCAAGGCTGCCTACGAACTGAAGCGGACCGGTGGTCGTTATGCGCTTATAACGATGTGCATCGGTGGCGGCCAGGGTATTGCCTTGGTAATCGAGAATGTCGGCTGATCATTGAGGAGTAGCCGAATGCCGTGGATGCGGCGTTCGGCTCCTTGGCCCATGCTGGCGGCGGACGTCAATGATCCGTCATCTATGTTAAACCTCACCTTCTTTCGAGAACTCAATCACTTGTCGTGCGTTTAGACGGGGCGGCGGTCGATGAACCGCTGGCATGGAGTAGATCATGTCCGTTCTCGTCGAGTTTCCTGGCGGCGTCTGCCGCGAAGTTCCAAGCCAATTGCGGGCGATCGGCTCCCAGAAAAATCGTGCGGACGAATTTGAACAAGTCCCGCTGAACTGCGATCCGCACTGGAAATATGAGCGGGAAGATGGCCGCTGGATCGCTGTGCACCGCCAAGGTCAGCTGTTGAGCATGCGCCCCGCCGCTCCGGCATGGTGGCACTTTATCGAGCTGATGATGGAGCCTGAGCGTCGTGCCCATGGCGCGAATGTCGCAGAGGCCAGCGAAACGGTGAGGCTTCAGTCCGCTGCCTGACCCATCCGAATGAAAAGTTGGGCGAGGCGTGCTGCAGCCAGCCTGCGGAACTCCTTGAGCGATCAGGAGTTCCGGTCGGTCGGAAGCGGCCGCCGCTAAGCCATGAAACTGGCGCTGTGGCCTAATGGGTGTGAAGCGTGTGACGATTTTGGGCGGGCAAGCGGGCGGCAACTATAATGATTTTCTGGGTGGGGGCGGTGAAATGGGCGACCGCATCGCCCAGTTCGACTGGTCCGTCACCAGCATCGGCACGATCGATATATGGCCAACCGCCATGAAAAGCATGCTGGCCTTCGTGCTGCGATCGCCGGTGCCAATCGTCACGCTTTGGGGCGACAAGGGCGTGATGATCTATAATGACGCCTATCGCACGTTCGCGGGCGGCCGTCATCCCGCTCTGCTGGGCACCAATGTCCTGGAAGGCTGGCACGAGGTTGCCGACTTCAATGCCAATGTGATGCAGAAGGTATACCGCGAAGGAGGGACGTTGTCCTACCAGGATCAGGAATTGACCCTGATCCGCGACGGCACGCCCAAGCAATTATGGACAGACCTGGAATATTCCCCTGTTCTTGATGAGGACGGCACAGCGATCGGCGTGGTGGCGATCGTCATCGAGACTACCGAGAAGGTGCTGGCGAACCGCCGCCTTCAGGATGATCGCAACAGGCTCTGGGCGATATCGCGCGACCTGCTGCTTGTCTGCACGTTCGACGGACGGATCACAGCGGTCAACCCGTCCGCCACGCGCATGCTGGGCTGGGCGGAGGACGAGATGATCGGCCATCAACTTGCCGAGTTCATCCACCCTGCCGACGTGGATCGCACTAGTCAGGAGATTGAGAAACTAGGCGAAGGCATCACGACGCTGGCGTTTGAAAATCGTTACCGCATGCGCGATGGCGGATACCGGCTGCTCGCCTGGACGGCTGTGCCTGACGCGGGGCGTATCCATGCCGTCGGCCGTGACATCACCGAAGAACGGCACATGGCGCGAGATCGGGACCGCATCTGGAACCTGTCGCCCGTCCTAAAGGTCGTGACGGACACGCAGGGCCATATCACCGACGTCAATCCGTCATGGACGCAGAAGCTGGGCTGGTCGCGCGAAGAGACGCTGGGCAGGCGCAGCACTGACTTTATGGTGGAGGATGAAAACAGCTGGCAGCAGCGAGTAGATTCCTTGCGCGGAGGCATGCCGCTGCTGGATTATCGCACCACCTTGCGAACAAAGGATGGCGACCAGCGGATCATTCAGTGGACGACGGTGCCGGAAAACGAAACCTTCTATGGCTTCGGGCGCGACATCACAGCGGAGGTCGAGGCCGCTGCCGCGCTGGCCGAAGCGGAAGCCGCGCTCCGCCAGTCGCAGAAGATGGAGGCGGTCGGACAGCTGACAGGTGGCATCGCCCATGACTTCAACAATCTTTTGCAGGGAATCACGGGCAGCCTTGAGATCGTGCAGCGGCGCGTTGCCCAAGGGCGCGTCGATGAGCTGGACCGTTTCATCAGTGGCGCGTCCACTGCAGCCAACAGGGCGGCTGCGCTGACGCATCGCCTGCTGGCATTTTCCCGCCGGCAGCCGCTTGATCCCAAGCCCGTGCGCGTCAATGCGCTGGTCGCCTCGATGGAGGATCTGCTCCGGCGCACGAGTGGCGAACGCATCGAATTGGAGTTCGTGCTGGCAGGCGGGTTGTGGGTTACCAAATGCGACCCGAACCAGTTGGAAAGCGCCATCCTGAACCTCGCGATCAATGCCCGTGACGCGATGCCGGATGGCGGCAAGCTGACCATCGAGACCTGCAACGCGCATCTGGACCGCGCCTATGTCGCTCGCCAGCGTGGCGTCCGGCCCGGGCAATATGTCTGCCTCTGTGTAAGCGACACAGGCATCGGCATGAGTGCCGATACCATCAGCAAGGCATTCGAGCCATTTTTCACCACCAAGCCGATCGGGCAGGGCACCGGGCTTGGATTATCGATGATCTATGGGTTCGCGCAGCAGTCCGAAGGCTATGCGAAAATCTATAGCGAAGTGGGTCAGGGCACGACGTTCAAGCTGTACCTCCCCCGTCATCATGGCAGCGCCGAGGATGAGGAGGCGCTTCCAGAACCCGGCCCGATGCATCATGCGGAGGAGGGTGAGGTCGTGCTGGTCGTCGAGGATGAGTCGGTCGTGCGCGGGCTGATCCTGGAAGAATTGCATGAACTCGGCTACGCCGCGCTGGAGGCTGTCGATGGCACTAGCGGCCTGGAAATGCTGCGGTCAAAGCGGCGGATCGACCTGTTGATCACCGACATCGGATTGCCGGGGCTGAACGGCCGCCAACTGGCGGATGCGGCGCGGGAATTGCGGCCGTCGCTCAAGGTCCTGTTCATGACCGGCTATGCGGAAAATGCTGCCCTTGCATCGGGTTTTCTGGAGCCCGGCATGGAGATGATCACGAAGCCCTTCGCCATGGAAGCGCTGGCCACCCGGATAAGGTCGATGCTTACCGACGCATCCTGAGCCAAGCCGGACGGGATCATCACTCAATACCACGGCGGATCATGGCATGATCCCATCGCCGACTTGTTTGAAGGTGAACTTGCGGCGGCCGTCCCGCTCGCGATAGCCTGTGTCCAGCACGATCGCCCGTAGACAGGCGACACAGATGCAATGGCTTCGGCTCGAGGGAAAACAAGCCTCAAGAGGAGAGAGAGATGACGGACATTCTGATCCGTGGCGGCACTGTGATCGACGGAACAGGCGCGCCCGGTTATCCTGCCGACGTACGCGTGGCAGGCGGCAGGATCACCGAGATTGGCGCGGGCCTGACCGCCGCCGCCGGTGAGGAGGTCGTCGACGCTGACGGCTGCTATGTGACGCCGGGTTTCATCGAGAGCCATACCCATTATGACGCGACGATGTGGTGGCAGCCGGACCTTGATCCGCTGCCCGGCAATGGCGCGACTACGGTCATTCTGGGCAATTGCGGATTTAGCGCCGCGCCGCTTTCGAAGGAAAAGGCCGCGCAGTTGGAGATGATCAAGATCTTCTCCTTCTTCGAGGATATCCCGTTGAAGCCGTTCCTTCAGAACGTCCCCTGGGATTGGGAGAAGTGGTCGGAATATAAGGCATCAATGGCGCGCAACATCAGCCTGCCCGCCAATTACTCCGCCTTCGTCGGTCATATTGCCCTGCGCCTTGCGGCCATGGGCGTCGAGGCATGGGACCGCGCGGCGACTCCACAGGAAATTGCCCGCATGGCCGAACTGCTGGAGGACGCGCTGGCCGCTGGCGCTCTTGGCCTGTCGGACAATCTGCACGACCATGATGGCGACGACCGCGCCATTCCCACATTGCTTGCCGATGATGCGGAGTTCGAAGCGCTGTTTTCCGTGATGGAACGTTACCCCGGCACCACCTACCAGGTCATCATCGACACCTTCATGCGCAAGACCGGGCCTGAGAGTCTGGAACGGCTTGGGCGACTGACGAAGGGCCGGGCGATCCGGATGCAGGTGGCAGGCGCCGTCCCGACGCTGGAATTCCAGAAGGATATTCTGCCCCGGCTGCAGGAAACGCTTGCGAAGCTGAAGGAAGAAGGGATCGATGTGTGGCCCGGCTATGCGCATGTTTCGCCGACCAGCACGCTCAGCCTCGTCAAGTCGCTGATCTTCGCCCAGTCCAATGACTATGTCTGGCATGAGGTCGTGCTCGCCGAAACGCATGAGGAAAAGGCTCGGTTGCTTGCTGATCCCGATTGGCGGGCGCGGGCGCGGGCGAGCTGGGACACCAAGGCCTGGCCGCATTCGCCGATGAACAATCCGCAGGACCTTTATCTGCTGGACAGCGAAAATGGCGCTGGGCCGGTAGGCGGGACGCTGAAGGAGTTCGCGGAAGCGCGTGGGCTGCATCGTTCTGACGCGATGGCGCAGTGGATCCTTGAAAATGGCACCAAATCCACGGTGCACATGGCTCCATTCCCGAAGGACGAGGACCTGACGATCCAGCTGATGCTGGACCCGCAGACGGTCGGCAATATCTCCGACGCTGGCGCGCATCTTCAAATGCTATGCGGTGGCGGCGAGAATATCCTGCTCTTCACCAAATATGTCCGCGAAGGGCTGCTCACTTTGGAGCAGGCGATCCATGTGAAGACTGGCAAGCTCGCCAATTTCTTCGGCCTGCATGACACGGGCGAGATCAAGGTCGGCCGCCGCGCTGACATTGCCGTGTTCAATCTTGGCGAGGTTGAATATCGCAACATGGAGAAGCGGTTCGACGTGCCCGATGGTGACGGCGGCACGACGTGGCGCTTCACCCGTCCGGCCGCGCCGATGCGGCTCACGCTGGTGAATGGCGTCAAGACCTTTGACGGCAGCAGCTACACCGGCGCTCGTCCGGGTGAATATCTGCAACCGACGGCGGCGAATGACGCGCTGGCTTCGTTGGAAGCGGCCGAGTAAAAGAAGGGGATGCGGGAGGCTTACGTCTTCCGCATCCTGCCTTGCGAGAAGGGGATCGGGGATTTGGCTAGATTCGGCGCTATCGACCAGATTGGCATATTGGTGGAAAATCTGGATGCCAGTATCGACAGCTGGATCAGTCATTCAGGCGTGGGTCCCTGGACGGTATTCCGCAATGTCGCCCTGGACGGTGAATATCGCGGCCAGCCGACGCGGGTGACGATGCATGTCGGATTATCCTATCAGGACGGCGTGCAGATCGAACTGATCGAGGCGACGAATGATGCCCCGTCGCCCTATCGTTCCGATGATGGCGAGCGATTGCTAGGGCTTCACCATATCGCCCGCATAGTTGATGATCTGGATGCCGCAGTCGGCGCGGCGGTGGAAGGCGGCATGGAATTGCTGTTCTCCGCCCGTAATCCCGCGACGCGCGTCGCCTATCTGCGCGCTCCGGGTCAGCCCGGACAGTTGTTCGAATTCATCTGCGGCGCGGACATGCGCGGCATGTGCGATGCGGGGATTGCCGCTGCTCGTAACTGGGACGGAGCCGATCCCGTCACTGTGATTGACTTCGCCGCCGCCTGACGGCGACTTTCCATGATTGAAAGCAAAAGAGCTATGCGCTGCCCCTGACATACAGGGACAGCGCCGCTTGGACTTACTCCGCCGCCATGGAGGTCATGCCTTGGTGGTTTGGTCTCGGGTCTTCGCTGATCGCGGTGGTCCATGCCCACTCACCTGACTTGGGCGGGTTGGTGATGCCGAACTCCTCGCGAATGTCCTGCACCTGCCAATCGAGATAGTCGCGATAGGGGATGAGGAAGAGCGGATGCTTCCAGTTCCGGCCCTGCGCTGCGCCGATGTCCTCCGCTTCAAGTTCCACCTTGACGGCCTCTGGATAGAAGAGGCCGCTTTTCATCATCGTCTTGGCACGCAGATAAGAGCTGACGCGGTTGAAGAAGGACGCGAGTTCGGGCACGAAATATTGATAGAGTGCCCGCATATTGGCTGCGATCAGGGCAACCTCGCCGGCATGATTGGTCTCAAAGCCCGTGATCATATGTTCAATGTCATGGGTATGGGTCCGCTCCTTCATGTAGAAGTCGAAGTCGGTTTTGATCTCCATACCCTGGAAGAAATGATCCATATTATAGCCGCTGTTAACGACAAAGTCGTAGATCACGGCGCGGAGGGTTCCGGGTTCCGCGCCTGCGAGTTCCTCGGTCTTGAACAGTGAGACCTTCTTTCCATCCAGCCATGATTTGAACTCGGGTAGCCGTGCTTTTTCTTCCTCGAACAGCTGGAAGATGCGGGGCCAGTCCTCCAGTTCCATCAGTATTTTCACGACGTCGGGAATATAGGCTGTATTGGGTAATTCTGCGCCGTTCCGCCGCAGCATTTCCTGTGCGATCAGAGCCCGTAATTGCGGATGGTTGAGATAGGGCGAGGAACTGATCAGGACCGAGCTTTCGGTCGTGAAACCCGGCCCCGACCCGTTATAATATGCAAAATCCGCGCTGCTCACGCGCGCTGAAATGTCGTTTTCCATCATCTCTCTCCTCTACATTCTGTCTTCAGAAACTTACCCCAAGCTCGACACCATAGGTCCGCCCGCGCTCGTAGCTGGTTATGAGTTGCAGGACGGGCGACCCGAATGGATTATATTGCTGATTGAACAGGTTCTGGCCGAACAAAGAGAGCGACGCTTTCGCTCCGCCCAAGGGCATGTCCACCCAGCCGATCCGTCCATCGACCAGCCAATATGCCTTGGTGTAGGCGTAGCGATTCAGGTCGGCGCTATTGCCTGCAAGGTCGAAGAAGGGTGTCGAGACGAGTGGCGCGCGGCTGCGATAACGCCCGTCCACCCGAGCCGAGATATGGCCGCCCATGTTCATGTCCGGGCTGTCATACTGGACGGAGGCGCGGCCCTGCCATTTGGAAGCGAAAGTGGTGCGTGCAATATCGGCAACTTCGACCCCGTTCAGGATGAAGCTCTTATAATCAAGGTCAGTGTAGCTCAAATTGCCGCTGAGCGTTACCCCCCGTACCGGAACCAGGTCCGCCTCAAGCTCGAAGCCCTTGATGCTCGCCTTGCCCGCATTGTCGAAGAACTGGCGGCCGTTGATGAAGTTCTGGGTCTGAAGGTCCTTATAGTCGCTGTAGAACAGGGCGATGTTGGTCCGCAGCCTGTTGCCCCAGCTTTGCGTCTTCAGGCCAAGCTCATAGGCGGTCAGCGTTTCCGGCTTATAGGGGATGCCGCTCAAGATGCCGCCGGTCACATAGCCAGTGGAGACCTTGCCATAGGCGGTTACATTATTGTTCGGCCTCCATGTCAGGATGGCCGCCCAGGTCGCCTTCTTGTAATCGACCTTATAGTCACCGACGCCCAGCTGCCCGCCTTGGCCGCCTGATACGGCGAAGATCCGGTTTTCGCGCTTGTCGATGGTGTAACGCAGGCCGCCGGTCAGATCGAGCGTGTCGGTCAGATGGTAGGTGAGCTGGCCATAGGCTGCGTAGCTGTCATTGATGGCGCGGGTGCGGGTCAGGCCGCTGCCGAATATGCTGTCGAGCGATGGGTTGAAGTCCGCCGCATCAATGACTCCGTCGCCATTGATGTCGGCGGCAACTGGCCCGACCGGTAGGTTGGGAATGACGCCCACGGTCGATGTATTTAGGACAACGCCGTTCGCGACGGGCTGAAAAATACCCAATATGTCTGTCGCCGGGGTATTTTCATGGAAGTAAAAGAGGCCCGCAGTCAGGTCGAATGCTTCAGATGTGACTTGGACCTGAAATTCCTGGGTGAATTGTTTCTGGCTGGTCGATCGGGATGTCAGCAGGGAAAAGAAGGAATCATTTGGATTAGGAGCATTGTCAGGGTCGACCACAAACGGGATATTGCCAGCCAGCAGCGCCTGCAGTTGTTCGGTCGTGAACCGCAGCCCTCCGGTGGCGCCAAGGTCGTAGATGTTCGGGTCCTGTCGGAACTTGCGAAAGGCAGTGATGCTCTTGAGCGTGATCTCATCGCTCACGGGATAGGTGAAAGTGAGGCTATGCCCTTGCGTCACCACATGTTCCGCGCTCGTGGCATTGGCGACGGAGGTCAGCCGGTCGGTCGAGATATTGGTGATCCCGCCGAACAGCGGTTGGAAAGCGATGATCGGCGCCAGCAATTGGCCTGATGCATCCGGGATGACGCCGAAGCTTTGTATCGCGCGGCCGGTGGAACGGGCATCGGTATAGTCGAAGCGATAGTCGGCAGTGAGGTCGCCCAAATCCAGTCTTGCCGCGACGCCTATACCATCGACATTGCGTTCGCCCAGCCGGTCGGCAATGCGTTGCACGCCGAAGGACGGATCGCGCTGGCGCAGGTCTATCGTGCGGCCCCCCAGCCGGTTGCGATAATCGCCCTCAATCTCGTCGTGCAGATAGGACAGCTTGACCGACAAAGGGCCGAAGGCGGGCAGGTCGACGGAGACTTTCGTGCGAAACGCATCATAATTGCCATAGGAAATGGTCCCGCGAACCCCGAACTCACCCGATGGAGCTGCCGTCACAAGGCTGATTGCGCCGCTGGTGGCGTTGCGACCGAACAGGGTTCCCTGTGGGCCGCGTAGCACTTCGACGCGTTGGATGTCGGACAGATCGAAGATCGATCCTACCGTTCGCCCGATATAGACGCCGTCCAGATAGATGCCGACCTTTGGATCCACGGCATTGTTAGAGGTGCCGGATGCCACGCCACGTATAATGATGGTGGGATTGGATTGCAGGCCCTGCGTGTTGATCTGAAGGCTGGGCGCCAGTCCGGCCAGGTTGCGGACATTGGTGACGCGCAGCTGGTCGAGCTGCTCCGCGCCGATCGCGGTCACGGCCACGGGCACCTTTTGCAGGCTCTCCTCGCGCCTTTGCGCCGTCACGATGATGTCGGCCAGCTGCCCTTGAACCGTGGCCTGCCCGGCCGGGTCGGCAGTCTGCGCCAGGGCCGCTGTCGTGGCGGACGATGATATGCCCGCTAACGCAACGGCAATGAATGAACGCATGGCAATCCCCTTCCTTTCGTCGGGCGATGCCATCCCTCGATACGGCCGCACTCCCAGTTAAGAGCCCGGACCTTCGACCGCGGCCAAATGCGCCTATGCGCATCCGGCAACGGACGCTTGGCGGTGTGCCGCCATTATCTTCTTCCTGATGCAGCCTGGTCGCCGGCACATGGCCGCGAGCCCTTTCTGCATCCTCTCCTGATAGCGTCAGCCAACGATCAGCTCTTCGGCCGCGCTATCTTGTTTGCATGCAGCGTGTCTTGAAATGATCCCTTCGTCAAGCACCATCAGCGATCAACGTGGTATGAGCGGAGTGACTGGCGACGCCACCGCCAGGATGGCGTGCCATTCGCCCGGCAGAGCGGACGTGCGGCGGTCCACCTGCGCGATTTCACGCAATTCCGCCCTGAACCGTTCGATCCGTTCAGCAACGCGCGCGATGCCGACGGGCGAGAGTTTGACGGTTTCGACTCCGAAGATCGTATCGGGATCGCCATAATCCAGATTGAAGAACAGATGCTTCATATGCTGCTCGAAATGTCGCCGCATTGGTTCGCGTTGCCATACGTGCGCGGGGTCTAGCCGTGCGCGGAGCCGTCCTCCGGGCAGCCGGTCGATGAGGGCCAGCCTTTCCAGCCTTTCGACATGCTGTGCGATATGTTCGGGCGGAATGCCGAACCCCTCCTCGGCCTCCGACACCGGCCATCCCGTGACAATGATGAAGAAGACAGTCGATAGTTCAGGGCTGGCGGTCAGCGCTTTTTCCTGGGCGAGCGTGAGCTTGTCGGATGACCGGTCGCGGACAGCCGCCTCCTCGGCGATTTCGGTAAGGGTGGTATCGGCGAGAGCGCACAGTTGCGACAAAGTGCGCAGGCCAAGGCCCCGGCCGTGCAGCCATCTCTTCACCGTTGCGGTGCCCACACCCAGCTTTTGCGAAACATCTGCCTGGGTGAGTCCCGCCGCTCTCAATCGGCGGCGCAACGCCGCGAGCAGGAGTTCATGTTCCATGCCGAAGGGGTCGCTGGAGGGATGAGGGGGGCTCATCAGATGATCCCTTTCGCTGCTCGGAGGATGATGTCTTCCAGCCATGGCGCTAGATTGTGGACCGCGATGTTTGATCGCGGACGTTTCCGTGGTCGATATCCATCCCTCGACTCTTCGGCTGCACGATATTCGTGCAGCCGAAGCTTGTTACCTTTCCTAGTCATGACCTCTCCAGCTTTTGTCTTTCGCAGAAGGGTAAGGGGCACGATGCAGCTTACAAGACGGAAGTGAGCGCATCGCCCGCTCTGGAGCATTTTCCTGTCGCAATCGGCCATGCTTGAGCATAGCTTTGACGAAGATGCTTGAGGCCCTCCTGCCATGTTGGTCAGGCGGTGATCAATTCTGGCAGGAGAGGTGGACTTATGACCCAGTTTTTCGACGATCTTCAGGCGCGGCTGGATAAGGAAGATGTGTCGGACTGGGTCTTCGTCAGTCAGGAGATGATCGACCAGTTCGCGGGAGCGACGAAGGATCACCAATATATCCATGTCGATCCGGAGCGCGCGAAGCAGTCTCCTTTCGGCGGGACGATTGCTCACGGGTTCCTGACGCTTTCCCTTCTGCCCTATCTGTGTGCGGATGCGCGCGGCGACATCGTCCCGGATGGCGCGACCGAAATCAACTATGGCAGCAACAAGCTCCGTTTCCTGTCGCCGGTCCGGTCGGGCAAACATGTGCGTGGCAGGTTCAAGTCGCTGGAGGTTGTCGAAAAGCGGCCAGGCCAAATACAGCTTACCACAGAAGCCACTGTGGAGATCGAGGGTGAGGACAAGCCTGCGCTGATCTGCGAATGGATTACCCAGTTCAAGCTTTGAACCAAAGCCCCGCCAATCCGTTTGTGCCTGACCAGACACAAATCGGAAACAAAAATGGCAGCGACCAAGGGAGGGAAACCCCGCATCAAGCCCTTCAAGGGGCCTGCGGGAGGTTGGGGTTCGGTGCGGTCGCTGGCCGAGATTCTGCCTCGCGAACATTTCCCCGCGGAGGGGATGCGGGAACTGGCGCGGCAGAACAAGCCCGATGGTTTCATGTGCGTCAGTTGCGCCTGGTCGAAACCGGCGAGCCCGCATCCTGCCGAATTTTGCGAAGAGGGCGCAAAGGCGACCGCGTGGGAACTGACGAAGCTTCGCACGACGCCTGAATTTTTCCTGGAGCATGACGTTACAAGCCTGCGCGGTTGGCGGGACTATGATCTGGAACAGCATGGACGGCTGACGCACCCGCTGCGCTATGATGCAGCTGCGGACAAATATGTGGCCTGTTCATGGGAAGAGGCTTTCGACGCCATCGCTGCGAAGTTGCGGCTGATGGATCCCAAGTCGGTGGTGTTTTACTCCTCCGGGCGCACGAGCCTGGAGGCCTCGTACATGTATGGGCTGATGGCACGCATGTACGGCAACCAGAACCTGCCTGACAGTTCGAACATGTGTCATGAATCGACCTCGGTCGGTTTGAAGGCGGCGATTGGGGAAGCGGTTGGCACGACCCAGCAGAAGGATTTCGATGATTGCGACGCAATCTTGTTCTTCGGCCAGAATGTCGGGTCCAATTCACCTCGCATGCTCCACGACCTGCGCCGCGCGCGGAAGCGCGGTGTCGAGATCATCACATTCAATCCCCTGCGCGAACGTGGTCTTGAGCGGTTCACCGATCCACAAAATCCGATCGAGATGGCGACGCTCAAAGAGACAGGCATATCGACCCAATATCATCAGGTGAAAGCGGGCGGCGACATCGCGGCGATGATGGGTCTGGCCAAGTTCCTGATCGAGTGGGACGATGCCGCCAAGGCGGTCGGCGATCCTGCCGTACTGGATCAAGAATTTATCGAGCAGCATACGAAGGACTTCCACCTGTTCGCGGACAAGGTGCGCGCGACCGATTGGGATGCGATCGAACAAGAGTCCGGCCTGAGCCGTTGGAATCTGGAGGAGGCGGCGCGGGTTTATGCGCGGTCCAAGGCTGTGCTGGGCATCTACGGCATGGGCCTCACCCAGCATGTGAAGGGCGTCGAAAATGTCCGGATGCTCGTCAACCTGCTCCTGCTGCGGGGTAATATCGGTAAGCCGGGTGCTGGGCCGACGCCGGTGCGTGGTCACAGCAATGTCCAAGGGCAGCGCACCGTTGGCATTACGGAGAAGACGGAACTCGCGCCGGTCGAGAAGTTGAAGGAGCTTTATGGCTTTGATCCGCCAACCGAAAAGGGATTGGACACCGTCGAAACATGCACGGGCATAGTCGATGGGTCGGTTCGGGCCTTTGTCGGCCTTGGCGGCAATTTCCTCCGCGCAATACCCGATACGGACAAGATGGAAGCGGCCTGGCCCGATCTGGATCTTACTGTCCACATCGCGACGAAGCTCAACCGCAGCCATCTTTTCCCCGGACATGAGGCATGGTTGCTCCCCTGTCTGGGCAGGATCGAGCAGGATGTTCAGCAGAATGGCCCGCAAGCCGTGTCGATGGAGGATTCGACCAGCTGTATCCATGGCTCGCTGGGCAAGGCCGAGCCCGCCAGTCCACACCTATTGTCCGAACCGGCTATCGTCGGCGCGATCGCCAAGCGACTGCTGCCGCATAATCCGCATGTGGATTGGGACAGCTGGGTCGCGGACTACGCCCGGATCAGGGACGCGATCGAGGCGACCTATCCTGAAAAGTTCAAGGACTTCAACAAGCGGTTGTTCGAGCCGGGCGGCTTTTGGAAAGGGAATAAGGCGGCTGAGCGGATTTGGCAGACGCCCAGCGGCAAGGCGGAGTTCCTGCCGCCTTCTGGCCTGTCCGCCACCGGCTTTGAGGACAAGGGTGGGCAATATCGGTTGATGACCCTCCGTTCCAACGACCAGTTCAACACGACCATCTATGGCTATCATGACCGGTTTCGCGGGGTGAAGGGCACGCGCGACGTCCTGTTCATGAATGCTGAGGACATGATGGCGGAAGGCGTGAAGGAAGGGGATGTGATTGCCTTAGAAGCGCCGTCACCAGATGGGCGCGTGCGTCGGCGACCGGGCCTGATCGCCACGGTCTACAATATTCCGCGCGGGTGCCTTGGCGCCTATTATCCCGAATGCAATGTGCTGATCCCGATCGAGCACCATGCCGAAGAAAGCCATGTCCCCGCGGCCAAATCGGTGCCGGTGGTTATCAGAAGGGAGGGATGAGCCTGCCTTCCATGCGATTAGGTTCTGGTTGGATCATCGGGATGACCCTCCTGGCCGGTTGCAGCGCCGAGCAGCGCACGCTGGTAGCCGCGCAGCCGACATCCCCACCCACCGGACCTGATGATCCACGGATCGCAGCGATCAAGGGCAATTTCTACCAGATTTCGCAGGGTGGGCGCTATTTCACCTGGTATGGCTGCACCTCCTGCCATGGGGAGCCCAAGACGGGCTGGCCGCCGCGGCTGCCGTTCGTCACCTATTATGCGCGCATCGGGCATAAAGGATATGACCGGAAGATAGCTGCGGAACAAAGATGGCAGATCAGCGCCTATCTGAATTCGCTGACCGTCACCGACGCGGCCAAGCGGCACCGGCAAGCGGTGGATCAGAAGGGCGAGCCGACCGCCGGACAGTGGCAGGGGCCGTTATGAGGGCCTTTGCTCTCATTACCCTGTTGCTCGCGGGATGCGCCGGGCAGCAATCCGCGATGCATGTCGCAGGCGATCAGGCGGCAACGCTGATCTCCCTGTTCCGATTGATGATGTGGGTATGCGGCATTGCCTATCTGCTGGTCATTCTGTTCCTAGGATGGGGGCTGATCCGCAGACGATCGGCGGCGGATACGAGCGAGCAGCCTTATCACAAGCTGATGGCGGGATGGGTCGGGTTCATACTGCTCGGCCTCATCCTGCTGGTCGTTGCGAGCTTTCTCGCCGACCGGTCGCTGGGGCAGAGACAGCAAGTCCCGTTGCAGGTACGTGTCACCGGGCATCAATGGTGGTGGCGCATCGAATATCAGGCGGGAAATGGGCGGTGGATAGAGACCGCGAATGAACTCCACCTGCCCGCTGGCGTGCCCGTGCTGCTGGAACTGCGCGCGGCGGACGTGATCCATAGTTTTTGGGTGCCCAACCTTGCGGGCAAGATGGATATGATACCGGGCAAGATAAACAGGATGACCGTGACCGGCCGCACCAACGGCTGGTTCAGGGGGCAATGTGCCGAATTTTGCGGGACGCAGCATGCCAATATGGCGCTGGCCGTGAAGGTCGAGCAGGTCGGTGAGTTCGACCGCTGGCTCGCTGGACAGGCGCGACCTGTGTCGCCCGGGGAAGGCGTGGCTGCTGGGCGTAAGGTCTTCGAAAGCGCCAGTTGTGCGGTTTGCCATCAAGTGCGCGGCACCGAGGCGCGGGGGCGGGTCGGGCCTGATCTCACGCATGTGGCATCCCGCCGGACCATTGCAGCTGGGACTGCGCCGATGACCCATGGCAGCCTGCGCGGCTGGATCATTCAGCCGCAGGCGATCAAGCCGGGGACGTCGATGCCCCCGAGCGACCTGTCGCCGCAGGATGCCGAAGCCGTCGCCAGCTATCTGGAGACGCTGCGATGAGCCAGCGCCATGAGCAGCTTCAGGCGACATGGTCGGACCCGCCCGGCATCTGGGGCTTCCTGACCACCGTCAATCCTCGGCGGATCGCTGCCCGATATGTGCTGACGGCGATCGCGTTGCTGATCCTGTCCGGACTTCTGGCGCTCGACATGCGGGTGCAGCTCAGCCAGCCGCAGATGCACCGGATGACGGCGCAGCTTTATAATGAATCCTTTGCGCTGCACGGATCCACCATGTTGTTTCTGGTGTCCGTGCCGGTCATGGAAGCCATGGCCATGTGGCTGGTGCCTTTGATGCTGGGGCAGCGGACAATGGCTTTCCCGCGGCTCAATGCCTTCAGCTACTGGCTGTACCTGGGTGGGGTGATGATGCTGTGGGTGCCGCACACGCTGGGCGTGACGCCGGACCTGGGTTGGTTCGAATATCCGCCACTCTCGGGCCCATCCTATTCGCCCGGCCACCGCGCCGACATCTGGGCGCAGATGATCACCTTTACGGAGGTGGCGGCGCTGGCAGTGTCGGTCAATGTCGCGGTCACGATCCTGAAGATGCGGCCGCCCGGCATGACGCTGGCGAAGATGCCCGCCTTTCTCTGGGCCATGCTGGTGTCGGCGGTGATGACGATTATCGCCTTGCCGGCGGTGATGCTGGTGACGTCGATGCTCATCGCGGACCGGCTGGTATCCACCCATTTCTTCAGTCCGGCTGGCGGCGGCGACGTACTGTTGTTCCAGCACCTCTTTTGGTTCTTTGGCCATCCTGAAGTCTATATCATCTTCCTGCCGGGGGTAGGCTTCGTGTCGGCGATCGTCGAGACCTTCTCCCGCCGCCGCCTGTTCGGTCATGTGCCGGTCGTGCTGTCTATGCTGGCCATCGCGATCCTGGCATTTGGACTTTGGGTGCATCACATGTTTGCCGTCGGCCTGCCGAAGGTCGGTAACGCGCTGTACACGGCAGCGAGCATGGCGATCGCCTTGCCTGCCGGTATCCAGATATTCTGCTTCATCGCTACGATCGCACTTGGCAAGCCAAGTTACCGCACGCCATTGCTGTGGATCATCGCATTCATCCTGACCTTCGTAATCGGAGGGCTGTCCGGCATAATGACGGCGTCGGCGCCGCTCGACCTGCAGCTCACCGACACCTATTTCGTGGTCGCGCACCTTCACTATGTCCTGATCGGCGGAGCGATGTTCCCGCTATTTGGCGCTTTCACCTATTGGTATCCCAAGGCGACGGGCCGGTTGATGTCCGATGGCTGGGGCATCGTAAGTTGCGCGCTGATCGTTGGCGGCTTCAACATCGCCTTTTTTCCGATGCACATATTGGGCCTGATGGGCATGCCACGCCGCATCTATACCTATGGGCCGGAGATGGGCTGGGGTGATCTGAACCTGGTGGCGACGGGGGGAACCGTCATCGCTTCGGTGGGAGCTTCGATCTTTGTGGCGAACGCGTTGATCAGCTATTGGCGCGGGAAAAGATCAGGCGCGGACCCCTGGAGCGGGTCGACGCTGGAATGGGCAACCCGTTCGCCGCCCTCCAACTATGCCTTCGCCGACGTGCCGGTGGTGCAGAGCGCGGCGCCGATGTGGGACAATCCGCTTGGGCCCTTCCCGGTGATGCGGGGTCTTTCCAGCCGATGCCGGGAAGCGCTGGTCACGTCCTTGGTGGACGCCAATCCCCAATGTCGCCAGCCAAGTCCCGGGCCGTCCATCTGGCCGCTGGTTGCCGCGCTGGTGACATCGGCCTTGTTCGTGGGCAGCATCTACACGCCCTGGGCGCTGGTTTGGGGTGCTGTGCCGCTGGCGCTGGTGTTGACGGCCTGGTTCTGGCCCACGCGGCCACGGCGGAAGGAGGCGCAGGCATGACCGATCGGCCAGTCTATGTGCAGGGGGACCTGTCGAGCTTGCCGGAGAGCAAGGATGGTCCGGCAAGCCTTGCCTGGTGGGGCAATGCCGGTTTCATGCTGATCGAAGGAACCGCCTTTCTGCTGGCGGGCGGGTCTTATCTCTACCTGATGATGGCGGGTCCCGATTGGCCGCCGAAGGGGTTCGCGCCGCCGCAGCTGGTCTGGGGCATCGTCTTCACGATCGGGCTGTTGCTCAGTGAAATTCCGAACCGTTGGCTGATCAAGAAGGCCAGCGCGAGGGATGAGAGGGCTGTGCGCATCGGCATCATCATCATGACGCTGGCCGCGTTTCTCCTGTTCATACCGCGTGCGCTGGAGTTCACCGCGCTGGGGCTGCGCTGGGATGAGCACGCCTATGGGTCGGTGCTGTGGATGCTGATGATCCTGCACACGGTTCATCTGATCACTGACTGGGGAGACACGCTGGTACTAGCGCTCTGGCTGCACACGCATGAAGTGGGCGACCGGCAGTTTGCCGATGTGGAGGACAATGCGAATTACTGGCGGTTCGTCGAGCTCAGCTGGCTGCCGCTTTACGCCTTGATCTACTGGGCACCGAGGCTGGCATGAGCAGGAACGCGCGCTACGCCATCCTTTTCGCCGGACCTCCGCTGCTCTGGTTCGCGAGCCAGCAGGGGATCAGCTTTTTCCTGCATGCCTGGTGCCGGGCGGGCACATATTGGCCGGGCGCTGGGATTGCGCTGTTTCTACTGATCGCTGGCACCGCTTCCTGGGGGCTGGTGAGGCTGGCGCCGGGGAAATGGGGGGCGTTCTTGTGGGTGGGGATATTCTTTCTGGCGTTGATGTTCCAGGCACTGGCTCTGCTGATCCTGGAGGGGTGCCGGGCATGAGGCGCGTTCCTGACAGCCTGTGGCTTGTGGCGGTGTTGGCTGGCTTTGGCGCGGTGGGGGCGATTGGCAGCTTCGTCGTGCAACAGCGGCAGGAGATGAGCAGGCAGGAGAAGCATGCGCAGGCACTTACGGGCGGCGTTGTGGAACGGGGCGAGCGGGCGATCGTGGCGAGGCAATGTAGCGCCTGTCATGAGATACCTGGCATAGCGGCATCGCGTGGGGCGGTGGGGCCCTCCTTGGCTGGCTTTGCCGCGCGCAAAACCGTGGCGGGGATGCTGCGGAACGATCCGGACGCGCTGGTGCGGTGGATTCGCTATCCGCAATCGGTGGTGCCGGGCAACGCCATGCCGAACATGGGCATAGGGGAAAAGGAAGCGCGCGACATCGCCGCTTATCTCTATACCCTTTCGCCCAGGGAAACATAGGCTGGCCCGTCATCCTGCTGTTCGGCGAGGATGTGCCAGGCGTAGAAGAGGGCGGCGGCGAGATAGAGCGTGCCGCCGGGAATCCACATGAGGATGCCTGCAAGCTGCTGGTCGTCGAGCGGGCTCATGCCCCAAGGCTGGGTTGTCAGCCAGTGCGGGCGGTAGAGGGCGCTTTGGGCAAAGGCGAGCAACGCGCCGAGCAAGCTCATCTGCATCATGGTTGCGAACAGGGCGATGATCCGGCCGGGGAGTTCCGAACGGGCGAGAGCGTGCCAGAAGCCGGTGGCGGAAAGAAGGATGCTGAGTTGCATCAGCCAGAAGGCGGCGGAATTGGACAGCGCCAGATCATATGCTGGCGGAGCGTGCCAGAACCAGAGGACCAGCGCCTGAAGAACCGTCCAGCTGGCGAGCGATCCGCGTTTGGGGAGCATGGCTGCCGCGCGGGCGAGCAGGGGGGCGGCTATCAGGATCAGGACGAGATGATGGACTGACCGGGCGGAGAAGAGAGCCGAGCCGATCGCGCAGAATGGGGAAATGTAGAGAATTGCCCAGATGCCCGTGAAGGCGATCGCGGGTTTTCGCGAATGGGGAGGAAGGCGCAGGGAAAGGAAGAGGGTGGCGGCGATGGCCAGCAGCAATAGCGGGTCCCAGTTCCACCGGGTCCAGAACTCCGCGGGCAGGGGAGCGATGCCGCAATAGGGGGTGGGATTTTCCAACCGGGACGATCCTCTGTTTCCGTCACCAAGTCGTGAGGGGGAGGATCGTTCCCATGAAGGAGATGGTGAATTGAAAGGGTTTTGGAGATTTGGGGCCGAAAATTGACCTGAAGGTCAGGATTCAGGCAGCGCTGTTGGCTGCGTGGATGCCGAAGGCCATGCGGGCGGCGTTGAGGGTGTATTCATATTCTTCGCTGCCGGGCACGAGATCATGCCAGTTCTTGTGCGATATTGCAGCGAAACTGTCCTGCCAGATCTTGCAGGCGACCAGTTGTATTTCGGTTTCCTTGGGCGCGCGCTGCGCTTCCAGGCAGTCGCGCAAGATGGCGTGAAAAACGGCGCCCCGCAAAGGTGGGTGGGTCATGGACATCCTCTCCTGGCAACTGATTCTTTGTCCAGATTGCCGTAAGGGAAAGTTGCACAGCGGCGAAAGCGCGTCAACCATAGCCCAAAATTTCCATGCTGAACTCCAAGACTTTTAACCTGTTTAAATAAATAATGTCTGGCTTTTACTTTACGAACACTTCCGTCCCATAAGTAAGTCGTTGATCGCGAAGGCCGGTCTCCTGCCAACGACCAGCCTTCGCTTCCCATTGTCAGAAGAGGAACTTGATCCCGCCACGCAGGGTGCGCGGTTCGACGACGCGGCTCAGCCGTCCTTCGACCGGCTCCGCATCGGCGGCGGGGATGTAGGATTCGTAATAATAGGCGATGTCCTTGTCCCGGCTGCCCAGGATATTGAGCAGTTCGGCATAGACTTGCACTCGCCTCCCCTTCCAGGCGGCGCGGGCATTGACGACAGTGCTGCCGGGATCGCGCACGCTATTGTCCTCGATCAGGGGAGAGGGCCCGAGATGGCGGACGCGGATGCTTGCTTCCCATGGGTCAAGGACGATGGCCGCCCCGGCGGACGCTGCGTTCCTGAAGGCGTTGGGGATATGATCGCCGTTGGTGTAGCGGCTGTGGCTGGCGGTGTAATTGCCGTCGAAGGCAAGCCAGGGGAGTGGCCGCCAGAAGGCGACAAGCTCATAGCCATGGCGGCGGCTGGCTCCGCTGGGTTCGACCGCGTTGGAATCGCCGACGAAGCGCAACTCGCTGCCGACGTTCAGCCACCAATAGGTCGCGGTGAAGGTGAAGCCGGGAAGCTGAAGCCGGCCGCCCAGTTCCTTGCCGGTGCCGCGCACGAGCATGGGAACAGGCGTGTCCACATTGACCGCGCCGCGCGCGTCATTGGAATGGAAGCCCCGGCCCCAATTGGCATAGAGTTCGACCTGCGGGGTAATCGCCCATGCGGCCGACGCCTTGGGAGAGACGAGCGTGTCCGAGCCGCTGCCTTCACCCAATGCGGCGGCGACGGCGTCCCGGCTGCGGACATCATAATGATAATAGTCGCCTCGCACCCCGCCGGTCACGCGCAGGCCGGGAAGGGGCGTGACGGTCGCTTCGCCATAAAGCGCGGCCGAGCCTTGGTTGACGCGATAGCGGCCAAGCGAGGAGAGGAAAGCGCGCCCTGCGGTTCGGTTGACGCCGACATTGCCGATCGCGTCATAACGGTTTTCCGTGCCGAGCTTCAGTTGCAGCGCGGGGTCGACATCCCAGCGCTTTTCGCCCGTGAAACCGAGGACCCAGCGGCGGTCGAATTGCTGTATCTGCGCGCTGGTGCCGTCGGGGTCGGTGTAGGTGGGGTTGGAGAACATCGTCCAGTCGTAGAACTGGGCGTACAGATTGGCGCGCCATGTCGGCTGAATGGTGGCGAGATTGCCGATAATGCGGGTGGTTTCACCGCGCGCGGACGGATCGGGCGAACAGAAGACATCGGGGCAGAGCGGCGTGCCGACGATGCGCTCGGGAATTTGCTCGGTCGGTCGCCATGTCGCGCGATAGGCGTGAAGCGTGGCGTCGATCTTTCCGGCCCCTGTGGGGAGCGTATATTTGGCGAAGCCCGCATAATGGCGCAGATGTTCAGGCTCCTGCCATGGCCCGTCATAGGCCTTGGCCTGCGCGACCAGGGTGAGATTGCCCGCGCCCGCCTTTACCGTGCCGCCCGACGCCAGCCTGCGCCAGCCGAAGGAGCCGCCCTCCGCCGCGACCCATGGGCGGTCATAGCCGTCGATCGTGGTCATATAGGCCGCGCCCGCAAGCGCGAAGTCGCCGCCATCGGCGCGATAGGGACCTTTGCGAAAATCCTCCCGCGCGATGATTTCGGGGATGAGCCCATTGAGGTCGAGATAGCCCTGGCCGTGGCCATGGCTGCGGAAATTCATCTGAACCCCGTCGATATAGGTGGTGAAGTCCGACCCATGGTCGAGGTTGAAGCCGCGCAGGAAATATTGATTGGCCTTGCCGCTGCCCGAATGCTGGGCCGCGACCATGCCCGGCACGGCTTCGAGCAGTTCGGCGACGCGCAGCAGCGGGCGGACGAGAAGGTCAGCGCCGCCGACGCTGCCTTCACTCGCCGCATGAGCGGTGCCGATCTTGTCCTCGCCCCGGCCGAAGACGATGATGGCGCTGGCATCTTCGCCCGCATCGGCCGCTTCGGCGGCAAAAGCTGGCAGGAGGAGGAGAGTGGCGGTCAGCGCCCAGGCGGCGCGGTGGAAATGATCGGGAAGTTTCACATCATGCACTCCGGGCGTCTGGCGACATCCGGCAAGAGACCTGTCGTCAGGCGACGACCGGCGCACGCCGACGGCCGGACGCCCCCTAGGCGGCCGCCAGCGTCACCGAAGCGGCCTCTTGCCGCTCGTTCGTCGCTCAGACGGAGTTCACCGTGCCGCGGCCATCCCCTGGACCAAGGCAAGAGCGACCAGACGCTGGCAGGTATCCTGGCTCGCGGGTCATCGCTTGATGCACGGCCTTCCCAGGCCTCGCAGGATTTAGCGTCCGGCCCAGTGACTTGCCCCAACCTGCCTGTGAGGTGGGGCGATGTGCATCGCGCTCGCCGCTTACAGTTGCAGGGACAGCCCTGGCTTGGGGAGGCGGATGCCTCCTTCACCATGTTCCCTTTTAAGCCTCTTTCGAGGCACCGGCGCGATCATGCCCGGGGGGTTGCCCCGGGTGAGGGGGCGATAGCGGAGGTGGGGGTGTGGGGCAAGGGGGTGGTGGGGATTGCTCCCTCTCCCCTTTAGGGGAGAGGGGTGGGGAGAGGGGGCGACGGCTGAGCTTTGTGTTCCCCTCTCCCGCCTTCGCTTCGCTCGGCACCCTCTCCCCTGAAGGGGAGAGGGAATTGGGGGTGCTGGGCCTTCGCGCCAATCAGTTCAGGGTCGTGCCGCGTTCTCGCTGGAGGCGGAGGGCCATGGCCTGGTAGCGGACGGCGCGTTCATTGTGGAGGGCGATGGTTGCCTGGTCGGCGCCGCGCAGGCGGGCTTCCCTGGCTTGCCGCGCTTCCTGGGCGGCGCAGGCGGAAAAATGTGACGCGTCATTGGGGCGCATGGCCCATATCCTCTCTCAAGTTTCTTATGGCTCGAACGATAACATCGGCCTGTTTCCCGCTGCCATTACGCAGGTTAACGCCGGAAAGCTTCTATTTTTTGACAGGAGCCTGGCGAATTTTCGCATAATGGAATTTTGGCTTTTCAGCGGATTGAGCGGGAGCCCGCCTGGCTTTTTCTATCAACCGCCCCTGTTCCACGGCGCGTCGCGGAAGCTTTCGCGCAAGAATGCGATGAAGGTGTCCACGGCGGCAGGGCGGCCCGCCGCGCGGGGGTGGACGGCGTGGACGGCGAGGTCGGCGGGACCTTCCCAAGGTTCAAGGACGCGGACGAGGCGTCCGTCCGCGATCAGATCGCCCACGTCCCAGAGCGAGCGCAGGGCGATGCCGACGCCGGTCAGGGCGAGTTCGCGCACGATTTCGCTGCTGTTGGTGCGGACATGGCTTTGGCCGTCCATCAGTTTGCGCGCGCGGCCGTTGACCAGCCGCCATGGCAGTTGGCCTTCGGCTGCGAGCAGGCGGTGACGGGAGAGATCGGCGATCTTTTCCGGCGTGCCGTGGGCGGCGAGATAGGCGGGGCTGGCGCAGAGGATGCGGCGGTTGGCGGCGAGATGATGCCCCTCCAGATGGGCGGGAATGTCGCTGGTGATGCGGATCGCAAGGTCGATCCGTTCGGCGAGCAGGTCTTCATAGGCGTCGGACAGGTTGAGTTGGAGGTCGACGCGCGGATGCTGTTCCAGGAAGCGGCCGACATGGGGGGCGACATGGAGGCGGCCGAAGGAGGTGGGGGCGGAGATGCGCAGCGGGCCTGACGCGGTGCGGTGGCGATTGGTGACGCGGTCCTCCGCCTGGGCAATCGCGTCGAGGATGGCGACGAGATCGCGGTGAAGGCTGGCGCCCTCTTCCGTCAGGGCGAGGCGGCGCGTGGTGCGATGGATGAGGCGGACGCCGAGGCGAGCTTCGAGGCGAGAGAGGCGTTTCGACATCATCGCGGGCGAGATGTTGAGCATGCGGCCAGCGGCTGAGAGGCTGCCCGCGTCCACCGCGCGGGCGAAGAGAAGATAATCGGGGTCCATCGATGATCTTTTCCTGTAAGGAACAGATGCTTTGAACCTTTATCGTCTAGTGCGATGATGGCGCCGGGTCTATAGATTTTGGCCATAGTTTTTCGTGATGGAGAGTTGCTCATGGACGGCATGATCGAGAAATCGGGCCTGATGGTGGCCGCCGAACTGGCGCGCTTTATCGATGAAGATGTCCTGCCGGGGACGGGGATCGTGGCGGATGCGTTCTGGCGAGGCGCTGCTGCGATTTTCGCGCGGTTCGCGCCGCGCAATGCGGCGTTGCTGGAGAAGCGCGATGCTCTTCAGGCGCAGATCGATGCCTGGCATGGGGAGCATGCGGGGCGACCCTTCGATGCGGAGGCCTATCGGGCTTTCCTGACGGAGATCGGCTATCTGGTGGCGGAGCCTGCGCCCTTTTCCATTGGGTCGGGCCGGGTGGATGCGGAGCTTGCGAGCTTGGCGGGGCCGCAGCTGGTGGTGCCGATCCTGAATGCGCGCTTCCTGTTGAACGCGGCCAATGCGCGTTGGGGGAGCCTGTATGACGCGCTGTATGGGACGGACGCGATCCCGGGCGTGGCGGCGGGCAAGGGCCATGATCCGGCGCGGGGCGCGCAGGTGATTGCCTGGGCCAAGGCGTTTCTGGACCGGGCGGTTCCGCTGACGGAGGGAAGCTGGGCGGAGTGGACCGGGGGCGAGCCGGTGTTGCGGGATGCTTCGCAACTCGCAGGACGGGCAGGGGATAATATCCTGCTGCGCAATCATGGGCTGCATATCGAACTGGTGATCGATGCGGGGCATCCGATCGGGCGGGATGACCCGGCGCACCTGGCCGATGTGGTGCTGGAGTCGGCTTTGTCGACCATCTGCGACCTGGAGGATTCGGTCGCGGCGGTCGATGCTGCGGACAAGGTGGCGGCCTATGCCAACTGGCTGGGGCTGATGAAAGGCGACCTGGAGGAGAGCTTCGAGAAGAATGGCGCGATGATGACGCGGCGGCTGAATGGCGACCGGTCCTATGTTGCGCCTGATGGGAGTGGGTTCACGCTGCCGGGGCGGTCATTGCTGTTCGTGCGCAATGTCGGGCATTTGATGACGACGCCTGCGGTGCGGCTGGTGGATGGGGCGGAGGCTCCGGAAGGGATTTTGGATGGGATCGTCACCAGCCTGATCGCCTTGCACGACATTCGGCGCGGCGGGCGCTTCGTCAACAGCCGGGCGGGCAGCATCTATATCGTGAAGCCCAAGATGCATGGGCCGGAGGAGGTCGCCTTCACCAATGATCTGTTCGATGCGATCGAGGATCTGCTGGGGCTGGAGCGGCATCAGTTGAAGGTCGGGGTGATGGATGAGGAGCGGCGGACTTCGGCCAACCTTGCCGCCTGCATCCATGCGGTGCGGGACCGGATCGTCTTCATCAACACCGGCTTCCTGGATCGCACGGGCGACGAGATCCATACGTCGATGCGGGCGGGGCCGATGATCCGCAAGGGCGACATGAAGGGCGCGGCGTGGATCAAGGCCTATGAGGATCGCAATGTGCAGATCGGACTGGCTTGCGGGCTGTCGGGCCGGGCGCAGATCGGCAAGGGCATGTGGGCGGCTCCGGATCGGATGGCGGACATGCTGGACCAGAAGGTCGAGCATCCGATGACAGGGGCGAATACGGCTTGGGTGCCTTCGCCGACTGCCGCGACCTTGCACGCTACGCATTATCATGCGGTCGATGTTTTTGCCCGGCAGGAGGAGCGGAAGGCGGAGGCGGTGGCTTCGCTCGATGCGCTGCTGACGATGCCGCTGGCGGCGGGGGTGAACTGGACGGCGCAGGATGTTCGGGACGAGCTGGACAATAATGCGCAGGGGATACTGGGCTATGTCGTGCGCTGGGTGGACCAGGGCGTGGGGTGCTCCAAGGTGCCGGATATCCATGACGTGGGGCTGATGGAGGATCGGGCGACGTTGCGGATTTCTTCGCAGCATATCGCCAATTGGCTGCTGCATGGGGTGTGTTCGGCGGAGGAGGTGGACGCGGCGCTGCGGCGGATGGCGGCTAAGGTGGATGCGCAGAATGCGGGCGACCCGCTCTACCAGCCGATGAGCGGGCGGGAGGAGGAGAGCATCGCCTTCCAGGCGGCGCGGGCGCTGGTGTTCGAGGGGGTGGCGCAGCCTAATGGTTATACCGAGCCGCTGCTGCATGCCTATCGGGTCAGGGTGAAGGGCTAGGATGTTCGTTCTACTTCGCCGTCATGCTGAACTTGTTTCAGCATCCATTTCTCCCCACGAGCGGAAGGCGTGTAGAGGCACAATGGATCCTGAAACGAGTTCAGGATGACGGTTTTGGCTAGGGTCGCTTACCCCAACAGGACATAGGCGGCGCCAGCTGCGGCTGAGCAGAGGAGGACGGGGAGGACTCCGGCCTTGAAGCGCAGGACAGCGATAAGGGCTGCGGCCGAGAGGGCCAGGGCTGGAAGGTTGATCGAGGCGAGGACGGGCACGTCGAGCGATCCGGTGGGCGTCGGCACGGCGTGGACCTTGGCGAAGAGGGTGTGGATCGCGAACCAGAGGGCTAGGTTCAGGATCACGCCCACTACCGCCGCGGTGATGGCGGTGAGGGCTGAGGACAGCGCGCGGTTGCCGCGCAGGCGTTCGATGAAGGGCGCGCCTGCGAAGATCCAGAGGAAGCAGGGAACGAAGGTCACCCAGGTGGTGAGGATCGCGCCCAGTGTGGCGGCGACGAGCGGCGGCAGCATCCCGGCGTCGCGAAAAGCGGCGAGGAAGCCGACGAACTGCGTCACCATGATCAGCGGGCCGGGCGTGGTTTCCGCCATGCCGAGACCGTCGAGCATCTCGCCGGGGCGGAGCCAGCCGAACGTGCCGACCGCTTCCTGCGCGACATAGGCGAGGACGGCGTAGGCGCCGCCGAAGGTGACGACCGCCATCTGGCTGAAGAAGCTGGCGATGCGGGCGAAGACATCGTTTGGGCCGAGCGCGAGGAAAAGGGCGAGGACGGGGGCAAGCCAGAGCACCAGGAGCACCGTGGAGATCTGGAGCGACCAGCGCAGGTTCGGGCGGGCATGATCGGGAAGGGCTTCGCCGAGCGCGGTGTCGCGATCGTGGATGACGTTGCCGGACGCGGGACCATGGCCGCCGCCGCCCTTGAACTGGGCGATACCGCTGCGGCTGCCGAGATAGCCGATGAGGCCCGCGGCAAGGACGATCAGCGGGAAAGGCGCATCGAGGAAGAAGATGGCGACGAAGGCGGCGGCGGCGATGCCGCGCATGACGTTGTTCTTGAGCGCGCGGGAGCCGACGCGGACGACCGCTTGCACCACGACGGCGAGGACGGCAGCCTTCAGGCCGAAGAAGAGCCCTTCGACGAGCGGGACCTTGCCGAGAAGGACGTAGATATAGCTCAGGCCCAAGATGGCGAGGAAGCCGGGAAGAACGAAGAGGATGCCTGCAATCAGGCCGCCTTTCGTCCTGTGGAGCAGCCAGCCGATGTAGATGGCGAGCTGCTGCGCCTCCGGGCCAGGGAGCAGCATGCAATAGTTGAGGGCGTGGAGGAAACGCTCCTCCCCGATCCACTTCTTTTCCTCGACAAGGATGCGGTGCATCACCGCGATCTGGCCTGCAGGACCGCCGAAGCTCAAGGCCGCGATCTTTGCCCATATGCGGGTGGCTTCGCCGAGCGGGATGCCGTGATCGGGCAAGGGCGTGGCGGCGGCGGAGAGGGTCGAGGCGTTGCTGCTCATCGATCGGTCTTTCGATTGCTGAAAAAGGCGTGGAACTGGTTGAGGGCGTCGCTGGCGAGGGCGATGCGTTGAAGATCATCGTCGGTGGACGCGCAGACGCCCGAGAGCATCGCGCCGAGACCAGCGGTTTCGGGACGGGCGAACTTGCCGTCGGCTATGTCGAGTTCGTGGATAATCTCGCCGATGGCTTGCAGGGCGGGATCGTCGGTCAGGTTCGCGCGCAGCAGCAGGGTTTCGAAGCTGCACCGGTCGGCTTCATGGGTGAATTCCGCGTCGGCCATGTCGAAGCGCAGCTCGCCGGGCACCGGATCATGGGAGCGGCTGTCGACGAAACGGAACCGGGCATGGGGGTCGATGAAGCGCTGGATAAGCCAGGCGCAGGCGATGCGATCGACATGGACGCCGCTGCGCGTGACCCAAATGCGGTTGGTGAGGATCGCCGGGGCTTCGGCCGGTTCGGCGCGGGTGACGTCCGGATGCTGGTATCGGCGGCGGTCGAGTTCGGTGAGCGCCGCTTCGGCTTCCTGGCGGCCGTGCGCGCCGAAAAAGTCGATGCGGCTGATGTCTTCGAGGCGCTTCTGGAGCTTGGCGATGTCTGCGGCAGTGGCGGGGCCGGTTTCGAGCAGGCGGCGCGCGGATTGGGCGAGGTCGTCATAATCGGCATCGCGGGCGGTGTCGAAAAGGGCGCGGACTTCGGCGTCGGATTGGCCGATGAGGAGGCGGATTTCCGTGAGGATGGCTTCGCCGCCGCCGGTGGTGATTTCATCCAGTAGGGTGCGGAAGGCGGCTTCGGACGCGTCCGATTGAGGGAGGACATGGACGGCATTTTTGAGCGGAACCGCGCCTATGGATTGGAGGCGGCGCCAGATTTTCACGCGCAGATAGGGTGGCTTGGCCGGGAGCTGATGTAGGAGGGCTAGCCAGGAGTTCATGATGCAGGTGTATCATATGAATTGTATGTGGGAAATAGCTATATCATTCAGCGGTGATATGCTTCTGTCTGGTTCCCGTCAGGGGACAAGTTGCATTGTTCAGTTCGCGCCTCTGCGCGAAAAATTTTTGCACGCGGAGACGCGGAGGCGCGGAGATTTGTGGGGGAAGGGGTAGGGCTTTGAACAGGCGTGGCCTTGCAACTGAGCTGGGGTTTGATTGTTTCGCTGCGCGGGCCTGTAAGCCTCCGCGTCTCCGCGCCTCCGCGTGAACCAAAAGGATGGGATCCCTGCCTGCGCAGGAGCACGGTGGGCGTTAGTTTCGGAGTTGTTCGATGAGCGCTTTCGCGGCTTTGGTCACATCTGCCCAGGTTTCATTGAAGCCTTCATCTTCGCCATAATAGGGGTCGGTGACGCTGGTGCCTTCGCGACCGGGAACGAGGTCCATGAGGAGGCGGAGGTCGGCGGTGCCGTCCGAGGGGCGGATGCGGCGGAGGTTTTTGAGGTTTTCCGCGTCGAGGGCGAAGATATGGTCGAAGCGGTGGAAATCGTCCGGGGTGACCTGGCGGCCGCGATAGGTGGATATGTCTATGCCGTTGCGGAGGGCGACGGCTTGGGCGCGCTTGTCCGGCGGGCAGTCTACGTGCCAGTCGCCGGTGCCTGCGGAATCGACCTCGACTTGAAGGCGCGCCTTTTCTGCTTCAGCGCGCAGGGCGGCTTCGGCAAGGGGCGAGCGGCAGATATTGCCGAGGCAGACGAACAGGACAGAGACGCTCATCCTTCGGCTGCCGCTGTCGAGAGGCCGAGGTGCGGCACGCCGATCGAGCGGCGGCCGCCGAAGTCGGTGCGGGCGACGATGACGCCGATCTTTTCCATATAGTCGATGAGGCGGCGGACGCGGCCCGGCGAACTGGTGCCATAGGCGCGGGCGAGGGCGGCATCGTCGGGGCAGGGCAGGCCCTGCATCGCGGCGCGGGCGATGAGGAGGAAGGGAGCGAGCATGTCTTCGGGCAGGGGCTGCGCGGCCTTCATCGCGTCGTCCCAGCGCGGGTCGGCAGCGTCGAACATGCCTGCCTGCGCCATGGCGAAGCGCTTGCGGAAGGCGGCGAGGTCGAGCGGCGGTGTGCGCAGACCCTTCATCCGGCAACGGACGCCGAAATCCTGATAGAGGGTGGCTACGCTGGGCTGCGCGTCGCCCAGGTCGGCGACGATCTCTTCCAAAACCGCGATGACCACGGGCTCATTCTGGCCGAAATCCAGTTCGGGGGCGGCAGGTTTGGCAAGGGGCGCGGCGGCGAGGGCGCGCATCAGTTCCTCGGCGGGGAGCGGCGGGGGTTCGGCGCGGGGTGGGGGAGGGGGCAGCGTGTCTTCGTCGCCTGCGCTGGCGAAAAGCAGCTCTTGCATATTTTCGGTCGCGGCTGCGGGGGGCGGCATCAGCTTGTGCGTGCCGCCGCGCGTGCTGGTCTTCACCGTGCCGATCTTCACCGCGACGGGGCGGCGGCAGATGGCGGGGCCGAGCGCGAGGAAGCGTCCGCGCTCCAAATCGCGTATCTGTTCGGCCTGGCGGCGCTCCATGCCGAGCAGGTCGGCGGCGCGGGCCATGTCGATGTCGAGGAAGGTGCGGCCCATGAGGAAGTTGGACGCCTCGGCCGCGACATTCTTTGCGAGCTTGGCGAGGCGCTGGGTGGCGATGACGCCCGCAAGACCGCGCTTGCGGCCGCGGCACATGAGGTTGGTCATGGCGGCGAGGCTGAGGCGGCGGGCTTCGTCGGAGACGTCACCGGCGGCGACTGGGGCGAACATCTGCGCTTCGTCCACCACGACGAGGGCGGGATACCAATGGTCGCGCGGGGCGTCGAACAGGGTGGAGAGGAAGGTGGCGGCGCATTTCATTTGCGCTTCGAGTTCGAGGCTTTCGAGGCTGAGGACCACCGACGCGCGATGTTCGCGGATGCGCGCGGCCATCTTGACGATCTCGCGCTCATTATAGTCGCCCGCGTCGATGACGACATGGCCATATTCGTCGGCCAACGTGACGAAGTCGCCTTCCGGGTCGATGACGACCTGCTGGACGAGGGCGGCGCTTTCCTCCAGCAGGCGGCGGAGGAGGTGCGACTTGCCGGAACCCGAATTGCCCTGAACGAGCAAGCGGGTGGCGAGCAATTCCTCTACGTCGATCGGAACGGGGTTGCCGTTGCCGTCGGTTCCTATGCTGATGGTGGCGGTCACATCTGTCCTTTGGCCCAGGCGGTGGGATTCGCGCAAGGGTGGTGTGGCGAAGGGCGCGCGCGGGCGGGCTTCGACAGGCTCAGCCCGAACGGGCGGTGGGGGTGGCGGCTTGGAATTAGAACCGTAGCCTGTTTTTATTGTGGTCACCCCGGGCTTGACCCGGGGTCTCGCTCCCTTATTCGCATGGCTTGAAGAAAAGCGGGATCCCGGGTCAAGCCCGGGATGACGAGTTTGATATCGCGGCAGCGCGGTTCCGCGTAAGTGCGCGGACCCCTTGACCGGACGATTGTTGCGGCGCAGCATCGATTTCATGGCGACTCTTTCCTCTCCTCCTCCGCCGGTTACGCAAAATCCGGACATTCGTTACCTTGGCCGTCTGCTCGGCGACGTGATCCGGGCCTATGGCGGGGATCGGCTTTACCGGCAGACGGAATATATCCGCTCCGCGTCGGTCGACCGGGCGCGGGGGCTGCACGGCGCGGATGTGGTGGATACCGGGCTGGAGGCGTTGAGCCTGGACGACACGCTGTCCTTCGTGCGCGGGTTCATGCTGTTTTCGATGCTCGCCAATCTGGCGGAGGATCGGCAGGGGGTGGCGGCCGATCCGGACGCGGATGTGGCTTCGGCGATCGAGCGACTGGAGGCGCATGGGATCGGGCGGGACGCGGTGCTGGCGCTGCTTAACCATTCGCTGATCGTGCCGGTGCTGACCGCCCACCCAACCGAAGTGCGGCGCAAGAGCATGATTGATCATAAGAACCGCATCGCCGACTTGATGATGTTGAAGGATGCGGGGCGCGACGAGACCGAGGACGGGGAGAATCTGGACGAGGCGATCGCGCGGCAGATCGCGCTGTTATGGCAGACGCGGCCTTTGCGGCGGCAGAAGCTGTTCGTGCAGGATGAGATCGACAATGTCCTGACCTATTTTCGGGACGTGTTCCTGCCGGTGCTGCCTGCGCTTTATGCGCGGTGGGAGCGGGTGCTGGGCGTGCGGCCGCCGAGTTTCCTGCGGGTGGGGAACTGGATCGGCGGGGACCGGGACGGCAATCCGTTCGTGCAGGCGCCGCAGTTGCGGTCGGCGCTTGGGCGGGGGTGCGAGGCGGCGATCGCTTATTATCTGGAGGCGGTGCACGCGCTGGGGGCGGAACTGTCGCTTTCGACCGAGCTGGCGCATGTGCCGGAGGCGGTGCTGGAGCTGGCGGAGGCGAGCGGGGACAACTCGCCCAGCCGCGGGGACGAGCCCTATCGGCGCGCGCTGTCGGGGATTTATGCGCGGCTGGCGGCGACCTATCGGGAATTGGTGGGGAAAGAGCCGCCCCGTCCTTCGCGGTTGTCGGGAGAGCCCTATGCGCAGCCGGGGGATTTGCGGCGCGATCTGGTGACAGTGGCGCAGGGGCTGGCGAGCGAGGGCGATGGCGCGCTGGCGGCGGGCGGGGCGCTGGGGCGGCTGATCCGGGCGGTGGAGACGTTCGGGTTCCACCTCGCGACGCTCGACATGCGGCAGAATAGCGATGTGCATGAGCGCGTGGTTGCTGAAATGCTGAAGGTCGCGGGGGTTGAGGCGGATTATGCCGCGCTGGATGAGGAGGCGCGGGTTGCTCTGCTGCGGGCGGAGTTGGCGAGCAATCGGCCGCTGGGTTCGCGCTTTTCGGAATATTCGGAGGAGACCGCGTCCGAACTGGCGATCGTGCAGGCGGCGGCGGAGGCACATGAGACTTACGGGGCTGCGTGCATCAGCCACTATATCATCTCCAAGGCGGAGAGCGTTTCGGACCTGCTGGAGGTCAACCTGCTGCTGAAGGAGGCGGGCTTGTGGCGCGCGGGGAAGGATGGCGGACCGACGCGGGCGGCGATCATGGCGGTGCCGCTGTTCGAGACGATCGCGGATCTGGAGGCCGCGCCGGGCATCATGGAGGCCTATTTCGGCCTGCCCGAGATCGCGGGGGTGGTGCGCGAGCGGGGTCATCAGGAAGTGATGATCGGCTATTCCGACAGCAACAAGGATGGCGGCTATATCACGTCGACCTGGGGGCTGTATCAGGCGAGCAAGGCGCTGGCGCCGGTGTTCGAGGATGCGGGGACGGCGATGCAGCTGTTCCACGGCCGGGGCGGCGCGGTGGGGCGTGGCGGGGGTTCCTCCTTCGCGGCGATCCAGGCGCAGCCGCGCGGCACGGTGCAGGGGCGCATCCGCATCACAGAACAGGGCGAGGTGATCGCGGCCAAGTTCGGCACGCGCGACGTGGCGATGACCAATCTGGAGGCGATGACGAGCGCGACTTTGCTCGCCAGCCTGGAGCCGGAGGGGATTTCGGATCGGGACGCAGCGCGCTTTGCCGGGGCGATGGACGAACTGTCCAGGACCGCCTTCGCCGCTTATCGCGACCTGGTTTACGGGACGGAGGGGTTCAAGGAGCTCTTCCGCCAGCTGACGCCGATTCAGGAGATTTCCGGCCTGAAGATCGGGTCGCGGCCCGCCAGCCGGACCAAGAGCACGCGGATCGAGGATTTGCGTGCCATCCCGTGGGTGTTCAGCTGGTCGCAGGCGCGGGTGATGCTGCCCGGCTGGTACGGCATGGGACAGGCGTTCGAGGCGTTTGAGGACAAGGCGCTGCTGGCTGACATGGCGCAGAGCTGGTCCTTCCTCAAATCCGCGCTCGCCAATCTGGAGATGGTGCTGGCGAAGTCGGATCTGGGGATTGCGGCGCATTATCTGCCGCTGGTCGAGGATCAAACGGTGGGCGGCGCGATCTTCGATCGTATCCGGGAAGGATGGCAGCTGACCCATGACGGGCTGCTGGCGGCGACGGGGCAGTCGCGGTTGCTGGAGAAGAATCCGAAGCTGGATGAATCGATCCGGCTGCGGCTGCCCTATATCGAGCCCCTGAACCTGTTGCAGGTGGAACTGATGAAGCGCCATCGCGGTGGGGAGGATGATCCGCGGATCAAGGAAGGGATCGAGCTGTCCATCAACGCCATCGCCACGGCACTGCGCAACAGCGGCTAGAGGGTGAATCCGGGACGGCTAGCAGTCCAATGCCGCCCCGAACCCCTGGCGCTCCCCGTGAAGGAGGGCGCGAGCCGGAGAGCCGGGCGACAAAAGTAACCTGGCCAATTTCAGAAAAAAGCTAATCCAGCCAAGAAGATGAAGGCCGGATGAACGTCGATGGCCCATGCGGTGAGCAGAGTCCATGTTTTCATTCACAACCAATTCAACCGGGACGCGTTATCCTGCCTGTATTGGAGAAAAGGAGAGAGGCAATGACGTGGTCCGGACGAAGGTTTCTGGCTGCGATCAGCCTTGCCGGTGCGGTGGCACTGGGCGGCTGCGCCTATGACGATGGATATTATGGCGGTGTGAGCGTCGGGTCAGGCTATTATGGCGGTGGCTATTATGACGATTATTATGGCCCCGCTTATTATGGTTCAGGCTATTACGGCCCCGGCTATGGCTGGTACGGCGATTATTATTATCCGGGCAGCGGCTACTATGTCTACGACCGGGGTGGACGCCGTCACCGCTGGAACAACGACCAGCGGCGCTATTGGGAAGGTCGGCGCAACGAGCGTGGCGACCATTGGCGCGGCAGTCTGGCCCGGCCGGAAGAAGGCCGCCTCTATCGCGATGGCCGCCGGGTGAGAGATGGCCAATGGCGTGGACGGGACAGGAACAATGCCACGGCTGCTCCTCCGGTCGTTCAGAGCCAGCCGCGCGCGGGTAGCCCACGCGGCAGCTGGAGCGGCGGCCGGTCGAGCGGTGCATCTGGTTCCACGACGACCCGTTCCGATGGAACGCACTGGCGCGGGACGCTGCGTCGCTGATGCGGGCTGGGTGGGGCGCTGCAACGCTGGTCATTTCCCTCTCGCTCGCCGCCTGTGACGGGCGGGAGGAAAGCGCGATCGACAATCTCGCCAACGGCGCTAACGCGGCGCAGGTGGAGAACAGCTTCCGCGCGGAGGCGCGGGAGGTGCTCGAACCCCTGCGGCCGCCCGAGCCGGGTACGCCCGGCGGCTTGCCGCCCGATGCCGCCCCGATCGAGGAAGGGTCGATCGACCCCAAGGGACCGCAAGGCGCCGCCCAGGTCGTGCAGGGCTATTATGCGCTGCTGGAACAGCGGCGTTTCGACGACGCGCAGGACCTTTGGAACGAGAAGGGCGCGATCGGCGCAGAGGATGATGAGGCTTTTGCCCGGCGTTTCCGCAATTTCAGCGAAATCCACGCCAATATCGGTGCGCCCGGTGAGATGGAGGGCGCGGCGGGCTCTTCCTATGTGACCGTGCCGGTGCAGGTTTATGGGCGGCTCGCGGTGAATGGTAAGCCTTGGTACAAGCTGCGGCAGGTGACGCTGCGGCGAGTCAATGACGTGCCGGGATCGAGCGAGGCTGACCGGCGGTGGCACATCGAGTCGATCGGACCTTATGTCGCGCCGGTTGAGGGCGAGGCTGGCGATGTGGGGAATGACGCGTCGGTGGGGCGTTAGCTTGGAGAACTCCCCAAGTGCAACTCGGGCTGAGCCTGTCGAAGCCCTTCCCTATCTTCTTCGGCGGTATGGAGAAGAAGTAAAGCCCTTCGACAAGCTCAGGGCGAACGGAGAGGGGTGGGTGCCAAGTGGCCGAGAGTGATGCTGGAGCCAACCGTTGTGAAGGCGAGCGGAGTTAATTCCGCTCGCCTTGTCGCATTGTCAGGAAACGGTTGCCTTCAGGATCTTGCCCGGGGTGCGGGGCGGTTCGCCCTTGGGGAGGGCGTCGACATGTTCCATGCCGGACGTGACTTCGCCCCAGACGGTGTACTGGCCGTCGAGGAAGGTGGCGTCGTCGAAGCAGATGAAGAACTGGCTGTTGGCGCTGTTCGGGTTCGCCGCGCGGGCCATGGAGCAGACGCCGCGGACATGGGGTTCGCGGCTGAATTCGGCCTTCAGGTCAGGCAGCTTCGACCCGCCCATGCCGGTGCCGGTCGGGTCACCGCCCTGCGCCATGAAGCCGGGGATGACGCGGTGGAAGACCACGCCGTCGTAGAAGCCTTCCTTGGTGAGCTGGGTGATACGTTCGACATGGCCGGGCGCCAGATCGGGGCGCAGCTTTATGACGACATCGCCGCCGCTGTCGAGGGTGAGGGTGAGCGTTTCGTCGGCCATGGAAATCTCCTCTTTCGGGGGAGTGGGGAAATGTTGGTCCATATAGAGCGTTAGGACCGGGATGGAAGCGCTTCAATCAATGTTTGAGGCATTGCATTTATCCCGATCATGAGCAAAAGCAGCCAAATGTTACAGGAACCGGACAGTAGGGGACGCGATGAGCGAGCGAGCCGATATGGCCGAGCCCCGGCCGGACGAACTGCCTATTGACGACGTAGTCGTTGATGGACGCGCCGCCGAGCAGGCGGAATCCCGTCATGACGAGGATGACCGGCTGAGACCGGACTTTGTTTCCGCCGTGCTGGACGCGGTGGAGGATGGCGACCGCGATCGGGCGCGCGAACTGGTATCGCCGCTGCACCCGGCGGATATTGCCGACCTTCTGGAACTGACGCCGTCCGAGCGGCGGGGCGAGGTGGCGGCGGCGCTGGGCGATCTGGTCGGCGCAGAGGTGCTGTCCGAGCTTAACGACTATGTGCGCGACGACCTGCTCGATGCGCTGGAGCCGCAGCAGGTCGCGGACTTTGCCGCTGAACTCGATACCGACGATGCCGTTGCGATCATCGAGGATATGGAGGAGGCCGATCAGCAGGCCGTTCTCGATGCGATGGAGCCGGAAGATCGCGCGGCGATCGAGAGCGCGCTCGCTTATCCCGAGGAGTCCGCCGGCCGATTGATGCAGCGCGATCTGGTCGCGGTGCCCGAAAATATGACGGTCGGCCAGGTGATCGACTATCTGCGCGACAATCGCGACCTGACCACGGATTTTTGGGAAATCTTCGTGGTGGACGAGGCGCACAAGCCGATCGGCACCTGCCAGTTGAGCTGGATCCTGACCTGTCCACGCTCGATCGCCATGGCGGATGTCATGAAGCGCGAGCAGACGCTGATCCCGGTCGACATGGACCAGGAGGAAGTGGCGCTGCGCTTCCAGAAATATGCGCTGATTTCGGCGGCTGTGGTGGATGCCAGCGGGCGGCTGGTCGGCATGATCACGGTCGATGACATCGTCCACATCATTTCCGAGGAAGCGGGCGAGGATATCTTGCGCCTGTCGGGTGCGGGCGAGGGCGACATCAATCAGCCGATATTGGAAACGGTGCGCACGCGCCTGTCATGGCTGGTGGTGAATCTGGGCACGGCGGTGCTGGCGGCGTCAGTGGTCGGGCTGTTCCAGGCGACGATATCCAAATATGTCGTGCTGGCCGTGCTGATGCCGATCGTGTCGGGCATGGGCGGCAATGCGGGGACCCAGACCATGGCGGTCGCGGTGCGCGCGCTGGCGACCAACCAGTTGACCAGTTCGAATACGATCCGGCAGATCGCGCGGGAGTTTCGCATCGCGAGCGCCAATGGCACGGCGCTCGGGATCATGGTCGGCCTGGCCGTGGGATTGATCTACGGCAATCATGATCTTGGCCTTGTCATAGCCATGGCGATGCTGATCAACAATCTGGTCGCGGGGCTGGCGGGCATATTGGTGCCGGTGACGCTGGACCGGTTCAATGTCGATCCGGCGGTATCGTCGGCTGTGTTCGTGACGACGACGACGGACATCATGGGCTTCTTCTCTTTCCTGGGACTGGCGACGATCTGGGGTCTGTGACGGGCTTGACCCTGTGCATTGAGAGCCCATTTTCTTGTCCATGCCCCTTCACATCACAAAGATTGCCTTTGGCAGCGAGAGCCCGGCGACGCTGCGCGCGTGGCTGGAAAGTCATTCCGGCGAGGCACGGCTGACGACCCGCTACCTGCCCAAGCGGGTGGCGGAGATGGCGGGCGGGTCGCTTTACTGGATACATCAGCACAGGCTGGTGGGGCGTAGTCCGTTGATCGGATTTCAAGAGACCGGGCAGGGGCGCTTCTGGATCAAGCTGGAGCCGCGATTGATCGCGGTGCGCGGTGCGCCCAAGCGTGCGCATCAGGGATGGCGATACTTGGAGGAGAAGGATGCGCCGCCTGATCTGGGGTCGGGCGAGGTGGATGATCTGGAGGCGATGCCGCCCGCGATGCTGGGGGAGTTGACGCGGTTGGGATTGGTTTGAGGGAGGGTATTGGAGACCTCGTTCCCGTTCGGACTGTTGGCTATTCTCCAGCTTCCGTTCGGGCTGAGCTTGTCGAAGCCCTTTTCTTCTTTTCAAGTGCTATGCCTGAATAAAAGCCCTTCGACAGGTTCAGGGCGAACGGAGGTGGGGGTGTTCTAACGAGGTGATGGCCTTCGATCGGGTGGTGGTGAGCGTTACGCCGCCTTTCCTTGCAGCGCTTTTTGCCGCCGCCTTTGCACCGATGAGCCGATGCCCATCGCCTCGCGATATTTGGCGACGGTGCGGCGCGCGATGTCCATACCCTTGCCGCGGAGCAGGTCGACCAGCGTATCGTCGGACAGGATCGCGTCGGCGGTTTCCGCGGCGATCAGGGCCTTGATGTGGCTCTTTACCGCTTCGGCGGAGACGGCGCCCTCACCGCCTGCTGCCGACACGCCGCTGGTGAAGAAATATTTCAATTCATAAACGCCGCGCGGGCAGGAGAGATATTTGTTGGAAGTGACGCGGCTGACGGTCGATTCATGCATGCCGATGGCTTCGGCGACCATCTTGAGCGTCAGTGGCTTCAGGTGCGCGACGCCCTGGCGGAAGAAATCTTCCTGGCAGCGGACGATTTCGGTGGCGACCTTGATGATCGTTTTCTGCCGCTGGTCGAGCGCCTTGACCAGCCAATTGGCGCTGGCGAGGCAGTCGGCGAGCCACGCCTTTGACGTGCGATCCTGCGGGCCGGAGGCGAGTTCGACATAATAGCTGCGGTTGATGAGCAGGCGGGGCAAGGTCGCGCTGTTGATCTCGATCGACCAGCCATCGCCTGCGGGCTTCACGAACAGGTCGGGCGTCACCGGGGGTGCGCGGTCGTTGGAATAGCGCAGGCCCGGCTTGGGATCATAGGCGCGCAGCTCGCGGATCATGTCGGCCATATCCTCTTCATCCACGCCGCAGATGCGGCGCAGTTGGGGGAGGGCTCCACGGGCGAGCAGGTCCAGATTGGCGAGCAGCTTCGCCATGCAGGGGTCATAGCGATCCGCCTCCTTGGCCTGAAGCGTCAGGCATTCGGCGAGCGATCGGGCGCCGACGCCGGTGGGGTCGAAGCCGTGGATGACGCCCAGCACCTGTTCCGCCTGGGCAAGAGGGACGCCGAGGCCATGGGCGGTTTCGAGGAGGTTGGCCTCCAGATAGCCGGCCTCGTCGATCTGGCCGATGAGTTGGGTCGCGATCAGCAGGTCCATGCCGAAGAGCGCATTGCGCGCCTGGTCCATCAGATGTTCCTGAAGGCCGATCTCCGGATTGGCGAAGCTGTCGAAGTCGATCGCTTCGCCGCTGCCTTGGGAGAGATCGTGACCGCCCGATCCCATGGCGCTGACGGCGCGATCGGACGGGCCATCGTCAATGAAAGTTTCCGCGCTGTAATCGACGTCGAGCGGGGCGTCGGCTTCGGCATGGCCTTGGCCGATCAGCGCGTCGATGCCGCCTGTTTCAGCGGCGAGGGCGGGAAGATCTACCTGCGCGTCTATGCCATCGGCGGGGGGCGCTGGATCGATCGGGCCGCCCGCCTCCAGCAACGGGTTCTTTTCCAGTTCCGCCGCGACGAAGGCGTCGATTTCGAGATTGGAAAGCGCCAGCAGCTTGATCGCCTGCTGAAGCTGCGGCGTCATCACCAGCGATTGGCTTTGCCGCAGGTCGAGGCGGGGCGCGAGCGACATCAGCCGGTGCCTGTTTCGTCACGCCGGAGGGAGGGGCGCCGCGCAGTCATTTCAGAGCGAGAAATTCTCGCCCAGATAGAGGCGGCGCACCTCGGCATTGGCGACCAGTTCGGTCGGGCTGCCGGTGAAGAGCACCTGGCCGCCATAGATGATGCAGGCGCGGTCCACGATTTCCAGCGTTTCGCGGACGTTGTGGTCCGTGATGAGAACGCCGATGCCGCGTGTCTTCAACTGCTTCACAAGGTCGCGAATGTCGGCGATGGAGAGCGGGTCGATGCCGGCAAAGGGTTCGTCCAGCAGGACGATCGAGGGATTGGCGGCAAGCGCGCGGGCGATTTCGCAGCGGCGGCGTTCACCGCCGGAGAGCGCCATGGCGGACGAATTGGCCAGGCGGGTGAGGCCGAATTCATCGAGCAGCTGTGCAAGGCGGGCTTCGCGCGATGCCTTGTCCGGTTCGGCCAGTTCCAGCACCGCGCTGATATTCTGGGCGACGGTGAGGCCGCGGAAGATCGACGTTTCCTGCGGCAGATAGCCAAGGCCCAGGATCGCGCGGCGGTACATGGGAAGGCCGGTGATGTCCTGACCGTCCAGGATGATGCGGCCATGATCCGGGCGGACGAGGCCCATCACCGAATAGAAGCAGGTGGTCTTGCCCGCGCCGTTGGGGCCAAGCAGGCCGACAACCTCACCCTTCCCTACCGTCAGAGAAACGTCGGTCAGCACCGTGCGCTTGTCATAGCTTTTGGCGATGGAAATCACCGACAGGCCGTCGCTCGATTCCTGCGCTGCCCTGCGCCTTTCGCCGTCCTGCCTATCCTGAATTACGACATCGTCCATCACTCATCCTTGCTGCGACATGGTTAACGCCACGTAAAATAGCGGCGCGGCCGAGGCAATTGGCGAGCTTTGTGCATGGGATTGCGTCCGGGGCAAGGGGAAAATCGGCGATCCCCGCTGAAAGGCCGTTCAATGCTTGATTTGGCGCGCCACAAGGGTCAGTGCTGCATCAAGTTCAGGATCGGATTGGAGCAGGGCAAAACTGTCCGCCGCTGTACAATTCGATGCATAAGATAGGCGAGGAATGAGGATGACAGAAGCCGGTACGGCGGAGGGATGGGCGCGTGCGCTGATCCCGCAGTCCGTGGAATCCTTGATGGAACAGGCCGAAGCCATGACGCTGGCGTCCTTTGGCGCGACCGTCACCTATTCGCGCAAGGTCTTCATCCCGCTGACGCATCTGTGCCGCGACGTCTGCCATTATTGCACCTTTGCCAAGGCGCCGCGCAATGCCGGGTCGCCCTATCTGTCGATCGAGCAAGTGCTGGACATCGCACGGGCGGGCGAAGCGGCGGGTTGCCGGGAGGCGCTGTTCACGCTGGGGGACCGGCCGGAGGACCGCTATGCGGTCGCCCGATCGGCGCTGGCGGGACTGGGGCATGGATCGACGCTGAGCTATCTGCGTGAGGCAGCGGCGGCGGTGCTGGCGGAAACGAGCCTGCTGCCGCATCTGAACCCCGGCATCATGGACGATGATGATCTGGCGATGCTGCGGCCCGTGGCGGCGTCCATGGGGCTGATGCTGGAAAGCACGTCCGAGCGGCTGTGCGCCAAGGGCGGACCGCATCATGGATCGCCCGACAAGGTCCCGGCGGTGCGGCTGGAGGCAATCGAAGCGGCGGGACGGGCCGGAATGCCTTTCACCACCGGCTTGCTGATCGGCATCGGCGAAACGCGGATGGAGCGGATCGAAGCATTGATTGCGATCCGCGGTGCTCATGCGCGGCATGGCCATGTCCAGGAAGTCATCATCCAGAATTTCCGGGCCAAGGCGGACACGCGGATGGCAGGGCATGCCGAGCCGCCGCTGGAGGAGCATCTTTGGACGATCGCTGCCGCCCGGCTGATATTGGGAGCGGAGATGACGATCCAGGCGCCGCCGAACCTCCAACCCGACGGCCTCGCCGCGTTGATGCGGGCGGGGGTCAATGATTGGGGCGGCGTCTCGCCGGTTACGCCGGACCATGTGAATCCCGAAGCCCCCTGGCCGCATCTGATGGCGCTTGGCGCTGCAACGGCGGCGGCCGGGCGCGTGCTGACCGAAAGGCTGGCGGTGGGTCCGCGCTATGCCAAGGAGCCGGAGCGATGGCTGGAGCCTGCAATTGCGCTGAAGGTGCGGGGGGAAGTGGATGCCAGGGGCTTGCCGATCATCGAGCGGTGGCGCGCGGGAACGGGTGAGCCGCCACCATCGCTGCCTGCCGCCGGGGAGACGATGCAGACTGGACGAATCGAGGCCATATTGGACAAGGCGGCGTTGGGGCGCGGCCTTGAGGAAGGAGAAATGGTCGCGCTGTTCGAGGCGGCTGGTTCCGATGTCCGTCGGGTTATGGATGCCGCTGACAGACTGCGGCGCGACACGGTGGGTGATGCTGTCACCTATGTCGTCAATCGGAACATCAACTATACCAACATTTGCAGCTACCGTTGCGGCTTTTGCGCCTTTTCCAAGGGGACGGCGAAGGCCTTGCGCGGGCCTGCCTACCGGCTCGACCTGGAGGAAGTGGCGCGACGGGCAGCCGAGGCGCAGGCGCGGGGTGCAACCGAAGTGTGCCTGCAAGGCGGCATCCATCCCGACTATGACGGCCATACCTATCTGTCGATCGTCAAGGCGGTGCGGGAGGCTGCGCCGGGCATCCACATCCATGCCTTTTCGCCGTTGGAAATCACCCATGGCGCTTCGACGCTCGGAATGGAACTGGAGCCCTATCTGACGATGCTGAAGGAAGCAGGGCTGTCCACCCTGCCCGGCACGGCGGCCGAAGTGCTGCATGAGGAGGTGCGCGCGATCATATGCCCGGACAAGGTTTCGACCGATGAATGGGTGGCGGTGATGCGGGCGGCGCATCGGGTCGGCCTGAAAAGCACGGCAACCATCATGTTTGGGCATGTGGACGACTATCGCCATTGGGCGAGGCATTTGCGCGTGGTGCGCGACCTTCAGGAGGAGACTGGCGGCTTTACCGAATTCGTGCCGTTGCCCTTCGTCCATATGGAAGCGCCGATTTGGCGGAAGGGCAAGGCGCGGTCCGGGCCGAGCTTTCGGGAGGCGATGCTTATGCAGGCGGTGGCGCGGATTGCCCTGCACGGCGCGATTTCGAACATCCAGGCGAGCTGGGTGAAGCTTGGCGAAGAGGGTGTCATTGCGGCGCTGGGAGCGGGCGTGAATGATCTGGGCGGTGTGCTGATGGACGAATCCATCACACGCGCGGCAGGCGGCGCCAACGGCCAATTGTTCGATGTCGATCGCATGCATCGTACAGCAGAGGCGGCCGGGCGCTTTGCCAGGCAGCGCACTACGCTTTACGGGCAGGTGAGGCAGGAGGCGGCGGCCTGATCTGCTTTGCCAAGCCGTGCCGGTGACGATAAGGCGTGGGGATGATTAAGGGAATGGAAGCCAGGCGGCCGATGCGTTTGCGGTCATTATTGTTCGTGCCGGGTGATCGGCCCGAACGGATGCGCAAGGCCCTGAACAGCGGCGCCGATGCCTTGATCCTGGACCTTGAGGATTCAGTGGCGCTGGCTGGCAAGGCGGCGGCTCGCACGGAAATCGCGGCCTTTCTGAAGGAAGCGGCGGATGGCGAAACCCTGTTGTTCGTGCGCGTCAACCCGCTCGACGGCGGTCTTACAGACGCCGATCTGGATGCAGTCGTGCAAGCGGGTCCGGCGGGGATCATGCTGCCCAAGGCTGAAGGTGCCGCGTCGATCAAGGGTTTGGACGAGCGGCTGCGGCAGCGCGGTGATGATCGCGCGCTGATCCTGCCGATCGCGACGGAAACGCCCAAGGCGCTGTTCCGGCTGAGTGAATATGCCGATGTGCCGGAGCGGCTGGCTGGCCTTACCTGGGGCGCGGAGGATCTGCCCGCGGCAGTCGGCGCGCTGACCGCCCGGCATGCCGATGGCAGCTACACGCCGCCCTATGAAATGGCGCGCGCGCTTACCCTGTTCGCCGCAAGCGCGGCAGGGGTGCTGCCGATCGAGACGGTATATCCGGCCATTCGCGATCTGGAGGGGCTCGCCGCTTATGCGCAGCGCGGCGCGCGCGACGGCTTTCTGGGCATGATGGCCGTGCATCCCGATCAGGTGCCGGTGATCAACACGGCCTTCACCCCATCGGAAGAGGAAGTCGCCCGTGCCCAGGCAGTGGTCGATGCATTTGCCGCCAATCCTGGCGCGGGCGTGCTGACGCTGGATGGCAAGATGATCGACCGGCCGCACCTGATAAAGGCGCAGGCGCTGCTCGCCCGCTGTTGAACCACCGCCAGTCAGCTTGACGGCCTATCTCCCATATGGGAGAGGCGGGGCATGGGTTCTCTCTGGGCCGATCAGAACGAGCTGTTCCTGCCGCTGGTGGACGGAATTCATGAAAGCCCGCCTTTTGGCGCTTTCATCCGTAATCTCGTCAGCCGCACCTATGCGCGGCGGGCCTTTCTGATCATTTCACTGGCCAATGCCATGCCGGAACAGGAGCCCACGGTGATCCACATCGCCGCGCCGCGTGCATCTCAGGAACCGCCGCTCGATTTCCGCCGACTCGAAGCATTGCGTCTGCATCCTTATGGATCGCTGCGTCCAGGGCGCGTCTATGCGCTGGATGAGATGCTCAACTATGATAATGCAGGCGAACTGGCGCGGCAGCGCGAGGCGCTTAATGAGATGAATATCCGCTATGGCCGCTGGTTGCGTGTCGCGGCGGGCGGCGTGGCGGACGCGCATTTTCTGCTGGTCCGGGAACGGGAGGATTTCTCTGCCTCCGCCGTCGCCGTGTTGTCTAGCATCGCCCCCCATTTCGCCGCAGCCTTGCGGACTTTGGTGGCCCTGATCGAGGCGCGGTTGCAGGTGGCGATGGCGCAGGCCGCGCTCGCGCGGCTGGGGGTGGCGCAGTTGGCGTTCGATTGGGGTGGCCGGGTGATGGCGGCCGATCCAGCGGCGGATGCGATGCTGAGCTTCACCATGAAGCCCGGCCCAAGTCCGGAGCGGCGGCTGCAATTACTGCCCGACACGACTCATGCGCTCAACCGGGCTTGCGCGGAAATGGCGTCGGCACCGCCGGGCGCGACCCGGGTGATCCGCATCGATGAGAGCCGGGATCTGGACCTGCTGCTGCGGAAATCCGATCTGGCGTTGAGCGAACCTTGCGCCTTGCCTGCGGTGATCGGCATCGTGCGGACTCCGAGGCGCGAAGCGGCGCAGGCGGCGGTGGGCACCCTGGCGGCATTGCACGGACTGTCGAGCAGCGAAGCGGCGCTCGCCCATGCATTGAGCTTGGGGGAGAGCATCGTCAGCGCGGGTGAGCAGCTGCGCCTGACCAGCGAAACGGCGCGCAACTATTCCAAGCGAATCTATGAAAAGACGGGCGCGAAGGGGCAGGCCGACCTGGTCCGGCTGATCCTGACGGGGCTTGCTCCCTTCGCCTGATCAGGCGCAGGGTGCGGCGAATTTCCATGGCCTTGAAACAGCAGAAATATCTCCCTTTCCCTGCAAGTTTCGCGGCCTCTTGTCTGGCGCTTTGACGGAAAAGTGGATAAGGGGCCGCCCAACGCTACGCATATCAATTTGGAGGGGCAGGCGACCATGAGCAGTAACAAGGCAGCCCTTGAAGGCATTCGCGTCATCGACATGACCCGCGTTCTCGCAGGGCCCATCGGCGCGCAGATACTGGGCGATCTGGGCGCGGACGTGATCAAGGTGGAACGCCCGGGCGTCGGCGATGATGGACGCGTCTACGGCCTTGCCGAGGTGAAGGGCAAGGACGGGATGAATGTCCGCCAGGCGGGCTTTTTCGCGGCGGCGAACCGCAACAAGCGGTCGATCACGCTCAACCATAGCAAGGCTGAAGGCCAGGAAATCCTGCGCAAGCTGGTGCAGGGCGCCGATGTGCTGATCGAAAATTACAAGGTCGGCGATCTCAAGCGTTTCGGACTGGATTATGAGAGCCTGAAGGCGATCAACCCGCGCCTCATCTATTGTTCGGTGACCGGTTTCGGGCAGACGGGGCCGATGGCGGCGCGGCCTGGCTATGACGGCCTGTTCCAGGCTACCGGCGGGATGATGGCGGTCACCGGTATTCCGGAAGGGCAGCCTGGGGCTGGGCCGCTCAAGGCCGGTCCTAGCCTGGTGGATTTCATCACGGGCCATAATGTGGCTATTTCCATTCTTGCCGCGCTTCAGCATCGTAACCAGACTGGTGAAGGGCAGCATATCGATATCGCCCTTCTGGATAGTTCGGTGGCGATGATCAGCCATATCATGCAGGATTATCTGCTGAGCGGCGTTACGCCGCCTCGGCTCGGCAATGGCGGCAATGGCGGCGGGCCTGCGGACCTTATCCATACCAAGGACGGCATGCTGTACCTGACGGCGGGGGGTGACGAACATTGGCGTCGCCTGACGGTGCTGATGGGGCAGCCTGAACTCTACCAGGACCCGCGCTTCGACGAGAATTACAAGCGGGGCAAGTTGAACCGGCTCGAATTGATGGACATCATCAATGAGTGGAGCCGTGGTTTCACTTCGGAAGAGCTTCAGGCGAAGTTCGATGAGGTGAGCATTCCCGCCGCGCGCTACAATGAACTGCCAGAAGTGTGGGAAGATCCGCAGGTGCAGCATCGCGGCTTGCGGGTGACGACGCCGCATCCATGGTCCGAGACTGGGACCATCGACCTGATCGCCAGCCCGCTGGCCAATATGTCGGAATCTCCGGCGACGATCCGCCGTGCGCCGCCCCTGCTTGGCGAACATAGCGCCGAGGTGCTGGGCGAACTGGGCTATGACGCGGCGCACATCGACGAATTGCGAGAGATGAAGATTATCTGATCTGCCAGGATCCCGGCGGTTTCCGGCCGCCGGGCGCATTTATCGCGACACTATGCAGGCCATTATTGGGCCTGACTGGGCGCGAACTGGGCTTGGGGGTAAAGCTGGTCAGCTTTACCCCCTTTTATC
>NZ_OBMU01000001.1:0-222694 GCF_900218065.1 Novosphingobium sp. Chol11
TCCGTTTCAGCGCCGTGTTGGCGTCGTTCCGTCCGGTGAGGCGGCATATATGGAGGGGTTCTCGAACCGTCAAACAGTTTTTGCATTTTTGTTTCAGAAATTTTTGGACTTCCTGCTTTAGGGGTCGATCGGGCGCATGGTGCGCCAGAGGGATGGGTTTAGAATGGCTTTGCAGGATGCCGACGCAGATGATGCGGGCTTTGGCGCGCGCATAAGAAGCGCGCTCTTCTGGCGATCAGGCAGCCAGATCCTGTCGCAGATGATCAGTTGGGTCGTCACATTGGCAGTGATCCGGCTGCTCGATCCTGCGGATTACGGCCTGTTCGCGATGACGCAGGTGATCCTGAACTTCGCGACTTTCCTCAACGGCTATGGATTGGTGAGCGCGCTGGTTCAGTCGGAGACGCTCGATTCGCATAAGCTGCGCCAGGCATTTGGCATCATGCTGCTGCTGAACGGCGGCCTTGCCCTGGCGCAGTTGATGATCGCGCCGTGGGCAGCCGATTATTATGACCAACCCATGGTGGCGGACCTGCTGCGGGTGCAGGCGCTGCTTTACCTGTCGACTCCCTTCATCTCCATCCCTGAAGCGCTCATGGGGCGGGCGCTGGATTTCAAGCGGCCTGCCCTGGTCAACCTGATAGCGGCAGCGGCATCAGCCGCTGTAGCCCTGACAGGTGCGCTGTCAGGATGGGGGGTCTGGACGCTGGTATTTGCACCGATGGCGGGCTTTTGGGTCAAGGCGGTGGGCTATATCATCGCTACGGGCTTCCGACCGATTCCCAGCTTTGATTTTCGGGGTACGGGCGCGATGGTCGCCTATGGCGCATCGCTGCTCGGCGGCCAGCTTTTCTGGATCATCCAGAGCCAGGCGGATATCTTCATCGGCGGTCGCGCGCTCAATCCCCATCAGCTTGGTCTTTATGCCGAAGCCCTCTTTCTGACGCAGATCTTCGTGTCCAAATTCATCCCCCCGCTGAACGACGTCGCCTTTCCCGCCTATGCGCGGATGCAAAAGGATCCGGCGCGAATCGCCTGGTCATTCTGCAAGGCCGTGCGGCTGCTGCTGCTCATTTCCTGCCCTGTATATCTCGGCATGGCGGTTACTGCCGAGCCGTTGGTGGAAACCCTTTTCGGAGCGAAGTGGCTGGAGATGGCGCCCTTTGTGTCGGTCCTGGCGCTCTCCATGCCGTTCATGACGCTGCAGGTCATGTTCGCCCCGGTGAGCAATGCCCTCGGGCGTCCTGGGACTACGGCGCGAATCGCCGCCGTGGGGGCTGTGCTGATGCCGATCGCATTCCTGCTGGGCATTCGATTCGGAGCGATCGGCTTGGCCTGGGCGTGGCTTGGGGCCTTCCCGTTGCTAACCGCGGTCACTGCGCGCCTTGCCGGGGGAGCGATGGGATTGCGGCTGATGGACCTGATTCGCGCTGCGGCTCCGGGCCTTGGCTGTTCCATTATGATGGCGGGGATAGTGCTGATTGTCGATTCGCTGCTGCCCCCACTGCCGGCACTGGTGCGGCTTTGCGTCCTGGTGCCTTCAGGCGCCCTCGCCTTTCTTGCCGCGCTGATGCTTTGCGCGCGCGGTACATTGATGGAACTCGTCAGCCTGGTGGTGAGGCGGACAGCGCCACAGCCCGCCCCCGCCTGACTTACGCCGACTGTATGTAATCGCGCAGTGCTGCTGCTTCCGATTCGATGCTGTCGATCCGGAATTTGACGAGGTCGCCAATCGACACGAGACCTGTCAGCCTACCATCGACAACAACAGGAAGGTGGCGGACCCGCTTCTTCGTCATGAGTGACAGGCAATGGATCACCGGTGTCTTGTCATCGGTGGTTATGGGAGGAGCGGTCATCACATCCCCCACCCTGCGTTCCAGCACCGACGCGCCATCTCGCGCAATTTGATGGACGAGGTCGCGTTCGGAGAAAATCCCGAGCACCTGACCATCATCGACAACAGGCACGCAGCCGATCCGCCGTTCGGACAAGAGCTGGACTACCGATAGCACGCTGTCCTCCGGTCGGACCTGGGTGACCTCATGGCCTTTGCCCTGCAGTATCGCGGTGATCGTCATGCCCCGTCTCCTTGCGTTCAGACATTATGCGTCCGTCCCTTGATGATCCCACTTTCGTTCCCCAAAGAAAAGGGATGAGAGATAAACAGGGCCTGGACGATCCACGGATCGCAGCGACCGCCTGGGGGCGGTTTCGGCGCATCATGCTTTGGATGGCGCTTGGCGGAGCCTTGTGCGTTGGCGTGGCACTGGGCTGCCTTCGCCTATGGGCTGGCCCGATGCCCTTGCACATGGTCCTGGCCACCGTCATCGGCGTCTGGTTGACCTTCATGCTGGGGACCGGCCTGATGGCCTTGGTATTCCTTTCGAGTGGGACGGGCCACGATGATCAGGTCATGGACCCACTAAAGGACGAGGTATCCATCGATGACTGAAAAGAGGGGCGAACTGGTTCTGCGGGTGGTGCCCGGCATTACCGAGATCAACAGCAACGGCCATATTTTCGGCGGATGGATCTTAAGCCAAATGGATATCGCCGGAGGGATCGTGGCGGGCCGATTGGCTGAAGGCGCAGTGGCGACGGTGGCTATCGACGGCATGAAATTCATTTCGCCGATGCTGCTTGGCGATATCGTGACAGTATATGCGCATGAAGAACGGCGCGGTCGAACGTCCCTCGGCATTCGCGTAGATGTGGTGGCGACACGTGGGACGGATCAGCGGCAGATCGACCTGACGAGCGGTATCTTCACCTTCGTCGCGCTTGACGATCAACATCGGCCACGCGTGTTGCCCGCGCGCTGAGTTGCCGCAGCCGAAAAGAAAAAGGGAGCGGCGCGTACGCCACTCCCTCTAAAACCCGTTTCGCTGTTTATCCGAAGCGAAACGCTAGATCATTCCGCCGCTTCGGCAGCCGGACGCGCGCGGCGCGTACGCTTGCGCGGCGCTTCCTCGGCAGCGGGCTCGCTGTCATTGTCGGCACGGGCAATCGAAGGCGGCAGGACGGAAAGGTCGAGCCCTTCGCTGCCTTCAGACTTTGCCACATCCACCTTCCGGGGACGGCCGCGACGGGCGCGGGGCGCTTCCGCTGCTGCCGCAGCTTCCGTTTCAGCCTGAGGTTCAGGCGCACGCTCTGCGACCGGTGCCGGAACTTCCGGGGCTTCTTCCTCCTGCCGCTCGGCCACTTCATAGGCTGGGCGCTCGCGGCGCGGGCGGTCGCGGCGGTTACGGTTGTCGCGATTATCCTGCTGGTCACGCTGCTGATCGCGGCGGCGATCGCCTTCATAGCCACGCTCGAACTGCTGCTGCGGTTCGCTACGATTGTCGTCGCCCGCGAAGTCCGGGGCGTCGAAATCATCGCCTTCATAATCGCCATTGTCTTCCGGACGGCGGAAGCGCTGCTGCTGCTCCTCCTGCCGGGCGCGATTGTCGGCCAGCACGCGGAAATAATGGTCCGCGAACTGCAGATAATATTCCGCATTCACACGGTCGCCCGCCATCTGGGCGTCGCGAGCCATATTCTTGTACTTTTCGAGAAGCTGGACCGCGTTACCGCGTGCGCGGCTATCAATCCGGTTGCCGCTATCGCCGCCGCCCCGGTTGCCGCCACCCGGACGTCCGTTATTGTTCCGGCCGCGATTACGGCGACCGGCCTGCCTGTTGTTGATCAAGAGCTGGTCCTTGCGTTCACTTTGCCATCATTCACTGAAAACATCGTTCAGTCGCATCCTAAAACACCGCCTGCTCATCAGGCCGGGTAGGGCTCCGCCGGACAGGGGCTGTGCGACAACCCTTGCCCTTACGCTGCCAGAGGCGCCTGCGCAGCAGCGCCATCGTGACTTTGAAGGAGCGGGAAAACGGCCTTTTCTCAGCTAAGCCCCACAGGGCAGATCCTCAGGATAATGCCGTCCCTGCTCTCCATGTAGTGTCTTTGCGGAGATAAACCAAGCAATTTTCACTTGAGCCGAAGCGATTCCGGCGAGTTTGGCGGGCGAACCCATAGGTGGTCGTCCGCAGCCGTCAACGCGGCGCGATACAGCGCGGTAAAACCAGCATATTTCCCGCTCTTGAAGCGGCTCCGGCGCGCCCTCGCCTTTCAGGATTCCGAGGGGCGAGTGGCGATCAGGCAGCGGTCGTGCCCTGCCATGTCCTTGCGGACCGCTACGCCAAGTCTCTCCGCGCGAAGCAGCCCGGATACGCTTTCCCTCTGGTCATGGCCGATCTCGATGGCAGCCACGCCGCCATCCGTGAGAAGCCCGGCGATCATGGGCGCGATACGCCGATAGTCGTCCAGACCATCTGCTCCCGCAAAGAGAGCGCTTGCGGGTTCGTGCAGCACGTCGCCGGTCAATTCCTCTTCGCTCGCAATATAGGGCGGGTTGGCCAGGATGAGGTCAAAAGGTTCGGTCATCCCCTCCGCCCAATCCCCCAACCGAAAAGACGCCCGCCCGGCAAGGCCGAGACGTTCGGCATTAACTTGCGCCACGGCGAGCGCTCTAGAGGAAAGATCTACTCCAATCCCGCTCGCTCGCGGCCATTGATCAAGCGCCGCGAGCAGCAGCGCGCCTGATCCAGTGCCCAGGTCCAGTATCCGTTCCGGCGAACGATCCTTGAAATGCTCGATCGCCGCCTCGATCAACGTTTCGGTATCGGGGCGAGGGATCAGCACATCGGGCGTGACCCGCAGGCTGATCGTCCAGAAATCCCGAACGCCGGTGATATAGGCGATGGGTTCACCGCCAAGCCGCCGGTCGAGAAGAGCGGCGAAGCCATCGGGCACGGACAGATCCTGCTGGCGAAGCAGCAACGCATTCCGATTCAGGCCCAGCGCGTGCGCGAGCAGCAGTTCGGCATCAAGGCGCGGCGTGCCGCTGACCTTGTCGAGACGCGCAGCCGCATCGCGGAGCGCTTGGGCGATGCTCACCCGATGCCATCCAGCTGGGCAAGGCGTGCGGCTTCATCCTCGGCAATCAGCGCATCGATGATTTCGGCCAGGCCTGCGCCTTCCAGGATTTCCGGCAAGCGATGCAGGGTCAGGTTGATACGGTGATCCGTCACGCGCCCTTGCGGGAAATTATAGGTGCGGATGCGTTCGGACCGGTCGCCTGATCCGACCATCGCCTTGCGCGCGCCTGCCTGCTCGCTCTGTGTCCGCTCGCGTTCCGCTTCGTAAAGACGGGCGCGCAGCACCTGCATGGCCTTTGCCTTGTTCTTGTGCTGCGATCGTTCGTCCTGCTGCGTCACGACGATGCCGCTGGGCAAGTGCGTGATCCGCACGGCACTGTCGGTCGTATTCACATGCTGCCCGCCAGCGCCCGATGCGCGGTAGATGTCGATCTTGAGGTCGCTGTCGGCGATCTGCACATCGACCTCCTCGGGTTCCGGCAGGACAGCGACGGTCGCGGCGGAGGTATGGATGCGCCCGCCGCTTTCGGTCACGGGCACACGCTGCACCCGATGGACGCCACTCTCGAACTTGAGCTTGGCGAACACGCCTGCGCCCGTGATGCTGGCAACCACTTCCTTGAAGCCGCCGACTTCAGCAGCATTGGCGGAGATCATCTCCATCTTCCAGCCTTGGGCGTCGGCATAGCGCTGATACATGCGGAACAGGTCGCCCGCGAACAGCGCAGCCTCATCTCCACCGGTTCCGGCACGGATTTCCAGCATCGCCGGGCGCGCATCGGCTGCATCGCGCGGCAGCAGTTGCAGGGCCAGCGCACGCTCGGCGCCCGGCAGCTGGCTCTTGATCAGCTGCATTTCCTCCTGCGCCATCTCGCGCATCGCTGCGTCTGCGTCGGCGCCATCGCCACCCGCCATATATTCGAGCGCCTGAAGTTCCTGCCGAAGCCGCCGCACTTCATGCGCGGCGCGCGCGACCGGCTCGATCTCCGCATATTCCTTCGACAACCGCACGAACTCCTCGGGCGCGAGGTCGGCACGCGTCATCGACGCCTGCACCTCGTCCCGGCGCGCCTCGATCTGCGCGATGCGTTCGGCGGAAATATGCATCAAAGGGCCGTCAGCTTCTCGACCAGTCCGGCCAACGGCACGGCCTGCTGTTCCCCGGACCGCAGATCGCGCAGACCCGCTTCTCCCCGAGTCAGTTCATCCTCGCCGATGATGACAGCCCAGGAGGCGCCCGAAGCATTGGCGCGCTGCATCCGCTTCTTCATATTCCCCCGAAAACCTATGTCGCACATAATCCCGGCGCGGCGAAGATCAGCGACAAGGCCCGTCGCCCTCGCTTCTGCCACCTCGCCCAGCGGGATCATGACCACTGTAGGCGCGGAAGGTTCCGGCGCATCCACCAGCATGGCGAGCCGCTCAATGCCCGCAGCCCAGCCAACGGCGGGCGTAGCCGGGCCGCCAAGATTCTCGATCAACCCGTCATAGCGTCCGCCGCCAAGCACGGTGCCCTGTGCGCCCAGCCGGTCGGTGATGAACTCGAACGCGGTGTGGCGGTAATAATCAAGACCGCGCACCAGCCGGGGGTTGCGCTGCCAAGCGACGCCCGCCGCGTCCAAGCCCGCCGTCACCTTATCGAAGAAAGCACGGGCCTCGTCGGTCAAATAGGCATCGATCTCGGGGGCGGTGTCCGCCACAGGCCGATCGCGCGGGTCCTTGCTGTCGAGGATGCGAAGCGGGTTGCGGCTCAGCCGGTCGAGACTTTCCTCTGAAAGCTGATCGCGATGCGCTTCGAAATGGGCGACTAGCGCGGTGCGCCAGGCGTCACGGCTTTGCGCGTCACCCAGCGTGTTGAGGTTCAGCGTGACGCCCTCGGAAACGCCAAGTTCGCGCAGCAACTGATCGGCAAAGACCAGCAGCTCGATATCCGCTCCCGCCTCACCTGCGCCGATGATTTCGGCGTCCAGCTGGTGGAACTGGCGAAAGCGGCCTTTTTGCGGACGCTCGTAACGGAACAGTGGGCCATGGGTTGCCACTTTGAGCGGCGCATATTGCTGCCAGCCTTCGGTGACATAGGCCCGCGCGATCCCCGCGGTGAATTCGGGACGAAGCGTGATGCTGTCCCCGCCGCGGTCCTCGAAGGTGTACATCTCTTTCGAAACGACATCGGTACTTTCGCCAAGCGAACGGGCGAATACGGCCGTTGCTTCAAACACCGGCACTTCGACCCGATGAAAGCCATAGAGCCTGCGGACGCGATCGAAGGTCGCGATCACATGGGCAAAGCGTTCCTGGAACGCGTCAGCGGTGCCCCCCAGCATGTCCTGCGTGCCGCGCACCGCATTGGGTGTCTTTGGGCGCGGATTTTCGATTTTCGCCATGGGGATGCGCCTTTAGCGGCAAAGAAGGCTCAAGGAAACGCGCTTTTTTATCACATAATGTCGCCGCTCTTCTTCCGGGTGGACGCGGTCATCTTGGTTCGTCATGCTAATTTCATAAGGCATTCCTGCCGCGTCTTTTTTCGGAGACAGACATGATCCGCAGCCTCGCTGCCGCCCTCTTGCTTTCCACCGCCATCATCAGCCCGCTTGCTGCCCAGGATGCCGTAAGGTCAAAGCCTGCCGCACTGCCAGTGAACGACGCCGCTCCGGCGCCCCGCGACGCACCTTACCCCGGCGGCACGATCCGGCTGGAAGTCGATGCGACCGACACAACCCAGAGAATCTTTCGGGTAAAGGAGCATATTCCAGTCGCGACGAGCGGCCCCATGACGCTGCTGGTGCCCGAATGGCTGCCGGGCAATCATGCGCCGCGCGGGCAGATCGAGAAGATCAGCGGGCTGACTTTCACCGCCGATGGCAAACCGGTCAGCTGGAAGCGCGATCCGCTCAACGTCTACGCCTTCATCATCGACGTGCCGCAGGGCACGCGCGAAGTCACAGCATCTTTCCAATTCCTGTCGGCTACCCAGCCCAATCAGGGCCGGGTCGTGGTGACGCCCAAGATGCTGAACATCCAATGGGAGTCGGTCTCGCTCTACCCCGCAGGCTATTATACGCGGCAGATTCCGATCCAGGCGACAGTGACCTATCCCGACGGTTGGCAGGCGGCCACCGCCTTGCGTGGACAGAAGACCGGATCGACCGTCACCTATGAGACGATCGACTATGAGGCGCTGCAGGATTCGCCGGTCTTCGCCGGGCGCTATTTCAAGCCGGTGGACTTGGGCCACAACGTCACCCTCAACATCGTCGCCGACGAGGCGGATGAGCTGGAGGCCAAGCCTGACCAGATCGCCAAGCACAAGAAGCTGGTCGATGAAGCGGGGGCGCTGTTCGGCACCTATCATTTCGACCATTATGATTTCCTGTTCGCGATCACCGATGAAATGGGCGGCATCGGCCTTGAGCATCACCGTTCGTCGGAGAATCAGGTGGAACCGGGCTATTTCAAGAAGTGGAGCGACAGCGACGCGCTGCTCGATCGCAACCTTCTGCCTCATGAATTCGTCCATAGCTGGGACGGCAAGTTCCGTCGCCCGGACCTTTTGTGGACGCCCGATTTCAACGTGCCGATGCAGGACAATCTGCTGTGGGTCTATGAAGGGCAGACGCAGTTCTGGGGCTATGTGCTGGGCGCGCGGTCTGGCCTGTTCACCAAGCAGGAAACGCTCGACGCCTATGCCCATATCGCGGCCAAGCTCGACACCACGCGCGGCCGTGAGTGGCGGGCGATGGAGGATACGACCCACGACCCGATCATTTCGGCTCGCCGTCCCAAGGGCTGGACCAGCTGGCAGCGGTCGGAGGACTATTATAATGAAGGATTGATGATCTGGCTGGAGGCCGACGCCATCATTCGCCGCCAAACACGCGGTGCAAAGGGGCTGGACGATTTTGCAAAGGCATTCTTCGGCATCAATCCGGGCGATTGGGGACAGGTCGTCTATAATCGCGATGATGTCATCCGGACGCTGAACGGCGTCGCGCCCTATGATTGGGGGGGCTTCTTTTCCCGACATGTCGACAGTACGACGCGGGAAACGCCCAAGGGCGGCTTCAGCATGGGCGGCTACAAGCTCGCCTATGGCGACACGCCCAACGCCTTCACCAAGGCGGCGGAAAGCGCAGGCAAGAATGTCGATCAAAGCTTTGGCGTCGGCATGATCGTCAAGAGCGACGGCGAGATCAGCAACGTCGTCTGGGACAGCGCTGCCTTCAAGGCCGGTCTGGTCACTGGCGCAAAGATCGTCGCGATCAATGGCGATGAATATTCGGGCGAGGTCTTCAAGGCTGCGCTCAAGGCCGCCCAGCCGATGCAGATAATCGTCAAACAGGATAAATACTACCGCACTTTGACGCTCGCTTATTCCGGCGGCCTGCGCTATCCGCGCCTCGAAAAGACAGGAGAGGGTGACGGCAGCCTCGACCGGCTGCTCAAACCAAGGACATAATCACCCGCAACGCCAACGTGCATCAAAAGGCTTTGAAGTCCATGAATATCGAACTGATCCCGGTCGGCGACGATCCGCCCAACAGCCTGAACGTCATCATCGAGGTGCCGACTGGCGGCGAGCCCGTGAAATATGAGTTCGACAAGGCATCGGGCGCGCTGTTCGTCGATCGCATCCTGCATACGCCGATGCGCTATCCGGCCAATTATGGTTTCGTGCCGCACACCCTTTCGCCCGATGGCGATCCTCTGGACGCGCTGGTAATCTCGCGCTCGCCCTTCATCCCGGGCAGCGTCGTGCGTGCACGCCCGATCGCCGTTCTCAATCTGGAAGATGAAGCGGGCGGCGATGAGAAGCTCGTCTGTGTGCCTGACGACAAGACATTCCCTTATTATTCCAAGGTTGGTGAAAAGGACGACCTGCCCGGCATCGTCATGGAGCAGATCGAACATTTCTTCACCCACTATAAGGATCTGGAAAAGCAGAAGTGGGTGCGCATCGGCACATGGGGCGGCGCTGAAGACGCTCGCCAGATCACGCTGGAAGCGATCGAGCGTTACAAGGCTGACAAGAAGGCGGCATAAAGCTGCGCAGTGAGTTAGGAGCCGCGCAGGATATGTCCTGCGCGGCTCTTTTTCATCAAGGCTGTTGCGTCCCCAATCCGTCCTGCCAGCGATAGCTGGCATCTCAGTAGATGGCGCGCAAGTTGGCCTGAGATGCCAGCTTCCGCTGGGAAGATGCTTAAATCGGGGCCTGCCCCCGATCCCACCTCAAATCAGCCGATCCGCCTCCAGCGCCGCCGCCAGCGAATCACGCCCACGCGGCAGACGCGCATGGAGGCGCGCATCCGCCTCCGCCAGCCGCTCGACGCCCAAGGTCAGCTGCTCCTCCGGCAAGGTGAAGGGCAGGCGCAGGAACCGCTCAAAAGCGCCGCTCACTCCAAAGCGGGGCCCGGGCGCAACTCGCACGCCATGGCTTTCCGCGATCGCGGCCAAGGCAGTCGCTTCCGCGCGGGGCAGTTCCGCCCAGAGCGACAGGCCGCCCGCTGGCGATTCGACGCGCCAGTGCGGCAGATGCTTCTCGATCTCCGCGATAAGATGGTCCCGCCGCGCCCGGAGAACCTCCGTGCGCGGCCCCAGCCCTTCCTCGCTGTCGATCAGTTGCGCGGCGGCAAGTTGCTCCACTACCGGGCTTGCCATGTCCATGGTCGTGCGCAGCCGTCCAAGCGCGGCGATCGTCTGCGGATCGGCCCGAATCCAGCCAACCCGCAAGCCACCCCAATAGATCTTGCTCGCTGATCCCATCGAGATGACCTGCCGTCCTGACGGATCATGGATCGCGACTGGCGGCGGGGCGGGGAAATCGAGCCCCATCGCCACCATGGTCTCGTCAATGATCAGCGGCGTATGCGTCCGCGCGGCCGCAGCGACCAGGGCGCGCCGGGTCGCCGGATCCATGCTGCGACCGGTCGGATTGTGGAAATCGGCGATGATATAGGCGAAGCGCGGGCTTGTCTGGCGAAACGCCGCCTCCATGGCGTCAATGTCCCAGCCCTGGACGGGGAGTCCGACCGGCACAGGCACGACATGGGAGCGCTGCAAGGCCTGGATCACATTATGATAGGTCGGATGGTCGATCACCACCCGGTCGCCCGGTCCCGTCAGCCATTGCATCAGCAGTGCAAAGCCCTGCTGCGCACCATTGGTGACGATGATCTGGTCGGGACTGGTAGGACATCCACGCCGCTCGAACTGTGCCGCAATCGCACGGCGCAGCGGCGGCAGGCCAAGCGGGTCATAGCCAAGTTCACCGAGGAAAGCAGGTAGCGCCTCCACGGCAGCCTTACAGGCGCGCCCCACGCCAGCGGCTGCGGGCAAAGCGGCATGGGTCCAATTCAGGACATTGCCCTGCGAGGAGATATCCATTTCGGGCGGCTCTACCTCCATCCGCCCCGTTGGCAGCCGAGTAACGCTGCCCGACCCCTGCCGGCTTTCGAGATACCCTTCGTCCCGCAGCCGATCGAAGGCGGCAGCGATAGTCGTACGGCTGAGGCCGAGCGCAGCGGCCAGCTCCCGCTCGCCCGGCAAGCGGACATTCAGCCCGACGCGCCCATCCAATACCAGCATGCGCAGCGCCTGCGCCAGTTGGCGATAGGCTGGTTCGGCGCTTTCCTCCACACGCCAGGCGCCAAGCAAGCGGAGCAGAGAGGGCGGACGGAGCGCAGAGGTGGACATGGCCAATAGTCATCCAAATGGGATCTACAAAGTCCACTTAAGAAAAAATGGACGTTTTGTAAAAGGCCATTTGGCGCCACATGTTGATCGAGACCCTTGTCCCCTGACCGGCCAGCCTGAACCCGCTGGCCGGTTCTTTTCAGTTTCAGTACGCAACAAACCGGATCGAAGCGCTCGAGACCCAGCCGCTAAGGCATGGCCCTTCATAAGGCTGCCTGCGCTCGACTGGTTCAGACAGGCCACAATCATGGGGAGCGGGCATCAGCACGACCACGCCCAGCCATTTCTGATCGAGACTGCGGGTACAAACATGAACGCGCCCGCCCTCAGCCAGCCGTCCGACTTCCTGCGCATCGGCAAAGGGGGCCGCGCGGATCGCAAGACCTCGCGTGCCCACGCGCGCCGCCTGCCCCATCGCGCCGCATGCATCGAGGCGGGGACCATCTTCTCCGATCGTCACCGGACGGATGATCTTTGCCTCCAGCCGCGTTTCCGGCATGGCGTCGCGCGGCGCACCGGCGATGGAACTGTTGGGCAGCTCCTCCAGGACGTCGCTGCTGTCGGAGCAGGCGCCAAGCATGAGAAACAAGGGAAAGATGGCGCGCATACCACCCTGATAGACCGCCCCACCCCCAAGCGGAAGCAGGCATGTTTCGCTTTAGTTTCGGCGGGCCTTTCCCTATATGCTCGGGCATGAGCGAGGAAAGTCAGAGCAGCCCCAACAGCAACGCCTATGGCGCCGACAGCATCAAGGTCCTCAAGGGCCTCGACGCAGTACGCAAGCGGCCCGGCATGTATATCGGCGATACCGATGACGGGTCGGGCCTGCACCATATGGTGTTCGAGGTCAGCGACAATGCAATCGACGAAGCGCTGGCCGGGCATTGCGACCGTATCCTGATCACGCTTAATCCCGATGGATCGGTCAGCGTTGAGGACAATGGCCGCGGCATTCCGACCGACATCCACAAGGAAGAAGGTGTGTCAGCGGCCGAGGTCATCATGACCCAGCTGCACGCTGGCGGTAAGTTCGAGAATACCTCGGACGACAATGCCTACAAGGTTTCGGGCGGCCTGCATGGCGTGGGCGTCAGCGTTGTGAATGCGCTCAGCGAATATCTCGACCTCAACATCTGGCGCGAAGGCAAGGAGCATTATATGCGCTTTGCCTATGGCGATGCCGTGGCGCCGCTCAAAATTATCGGCGATGCGCCGGAAGGCAAGAAGGGCACGCGCGTCACCTTCCTCCCTTCGACCGAGAAGGTTCCGGGTGACGGCGGCACGTTCAAGAACCACACCGAGTTCGATTTCGACAAGCTGGAGCATCGTTACCGCGAGCTCGCTTTCCTGAACTCCGGCGTGCGACTGTTCCTGATCGACGCGCGGCATGAGGAAAAGAAGGAAGTCGAGCTGTTCTATGAGGGCGGCATCGCGGCTTTCGTGAAGTGGCTCGACCGGAACAAGCAGCCGCTGATGCCCGATCCCATCGCGATCGCGGGGAGCCGCGATGATGTGACGATCGACGTAGCGCTGGAGTGGAACGATTCCTATTATGAGAACGTCCTTTGCTTCACCAACAACATCCCTCAGCGGGACGGCGGCACGCACCTGGCCGCTTTCCGCGCGGCGCTGACCCGTACGCTCAACAGCTATGCCGACAAATCGGGCATGCTGAAGAAGGAGAAGGTCTCGCTGACTGGCGAGGACATGCGCGAGGGCCTCACCGCCATCGTGTCGGTGAAGCTGCCCGATCCCAAATTCTCGTCGCAGACCAAGGACAAGCTGGTCAGCTCCGAAGTCCGCCAGCCCCTGGAAAGCCTGATGGCCGACAAGATGGCGGAGTGGCTGGAGGAGAACCCCAGTCACGGCAAGATGATCATCCAGAAGGTGATCGACGCCGCCGCCGCACGCGAGGCCGCGAAAAAGGCGCGCGAACTGACCCGGCGCAAAGGCGTGATGGACATCGCATCGCTCCCCGGTAAGCTCGCTGATTGTCAGGAGCGCGATCCTGCCAAATCCGAACTCTTCCTCGTGGAAGGTGACTCGGCGGGCGGCTCTGCCAAGCAGGGGCGCAACCGCCATAACCAGGCCATCCTCCCGCTCAAGGGCAAGATCCTGAACGTGGAGCGTGCCCGTTTCGACCGGATGCTCTCGTCCAAGGAAGTCGGCACGCTGATCCAGGCGATGGGCACCGGCATCCGCGACGATTTCAACCTGGAAAAGCTGCGCTACCACAAGATCGTCATCATGACCGACGCCGACGTCGACGGCGCGCATATCCGCACGCTGCTGTTGACCTTCTTCTATCGCCAGATGCCGCAGATCATCGAGGCGGGGCATCTCTACATCGCTCAGCCGCCGCTCTACAAGGCGACGCGGGGCCGTTCTGAGGTGTATCTGAAGAATGAAGCGGCGCTGGAAAATTATCTGGTCGACAATGGCGTTGAGTCCATGGCGCTGGAAACGAGTGGTGGCATGCGTTCGGGCGAAGACCTGCGTCACCTGATCGAACATGGCCGTCGGATGCGGGCGGTGATGCGCTACGTGCCGCGCCGCTATAATCCCGCCATTATCGAAGCGCTGGCGATCAATGGCGCGCTTGATCCGGAACTCAGCCAGCAGGCCCAGGCCGAGCGGCTGGCCGCGACTGTCCGCTGGATGGACGCGCAGGATGAAGAAGGAAAATGGAGTGGGCGGATCGCCGAAGAAGGCGGCTTCCACTTCGAACGGCTGTGGCGCGGCGTGACCGATCACCACATGATCGAACATGGCTTCATCGGTTCGGCCGAGGCGCGCAAGCTGCACGCGATCGCCGCCGAAGAAGCGGACAGCTATCGTACCACCAGCCGCCTCGTCACCGCAAAGGCCGCGGCCGCCGCTGAAGAGGCTGGTGACGATGATCTGCCGGTCGTATCCAAAGGCGCGGTATCAGTCACCCGGCCGAGCGAATTGCTGGAGGCCATTCTCAGCTCGGGCCGTAAGGGTCTCGCGATCCAGCGCTATAAGGGCCTAGGCGAAATGAATGCCGAGCAGCTTTGGGAAACAACGCTGGATCCGGACAACCGCTCGATGCTGCGCGTCGAGGTCGAGCAGGCGGATGTGGCGGACGAAATCTTCACCCGGCTGATGGGCGACGTCGTCGAACCCCGCCGCGAATTCATTCAGGACAACGCCCTCAACGTCGCGAACCTGGACGTTTGATCTTAGTAGAGTGAAGCGGCTCTTGCAGCCGCTTCAACTTATCAGCCGGACGGCGCTTATCGACCATTTGGATGCTCCACCTGGAGGATCGCACGTGTTCGTGATGGTAGCGTTTCCGCTGAAGGACAATCGCATCGCGACCATCTGAAAGCAGGTGAGCGACATTCCGGATGTGCCGTTGAAAGTAAGCGTATCGTTGGGGAAGTAAAAAGCGCCGCTCAGAGTTGAGTATGAATTGCCGTTGACCTGACAGCACTGATTGCTCGCCGCGGCCCTGCTGTCCCTGTAGATGGTGATGCCATTATAGGTGCCACTGGTCGATTGGGAAAGGTCCACTTCCGCACCACCGTTTATGTCCATCGTGGCAAAACTGTTCGCATTGTTGGGCGTGGTGCTGGTCAGCACGAAAGTACAGCCCATGCAGGTAAGATGCCCCTGAGCACCAACCTGAAGACCCGCGTTATTAGCCCCGTTGGCCAGGTAGTAGACGCCCGGCTTCAGCGTCAGCGTGCCTTGCACATTGATCGTTCCATAACAACCCGGAGCATAGGGACTTCCGCTGCTGCTATCGACCGTCGTTCCTGAAGAGACGCTGATGACGTTCCAGTTGCTGCCATTTTTGCACTTGCCATTTGAGACATCACTGGTCGTCGGGTCATAGTTGTTCCCCGCAAACGGATCAGTGAGCGCTGCATGGTTAGGCATCAGCATCGTGCCGGACGCATAGGCGGTAGATGATGGAATACCGCCCATGGCTACGATCGGCGACACCCTGACGGTCGGCTGGCCGTTAACATTTACAGCATTATTGCTGATCGAATTGGTCCCGGCCCCGCATCCCAGGTCCAGCGTCGAATTGCCCGCGAAGGTGATCCCCGTGTTGTTCCCATTCTCCTTGGCGAAAAAGCAGACTTTGCCATCGGAAACGACCGCCGCCCGCGCTTCGGCAGCCACCGTGGAGGTCGACATTCCGAACAGGGCCATCAAGGCAGTGGGCTGCGTGCTCACCAGCCGGACGTACATTGCCGAGGTATAGGTGATGCTGCCGCTGGTATAAGCCCCCGGCGTGATCGTAGACGTGGCCCCCGGCACGAGGGCATTTTGCGTCAACGCCTTGTTCGCCTGAGCTGTCGCGGCGCTATTCCCCTGGTCCTGATACAGCGAATAGGCCCCAGCCATGGCCGCGGAGTCAGCTTCGCGCTGCAATTCCCGCTTCACATGCGCCAACTGCATCGTATGCACGCCAAGGCCCGCTGCACCGATCATGACCGGCAGCGCCAGCGCCGTGAGCATGAGGGCATTGCCTTGGGCATCAGGCCAAAGTGTGCGCAGGCGGGACAGGCAATTGGAGAGGGGCATCGTCAGGTCCTCGGCTTTAGCTCGCGACATAGGCTCGACGCGTTTCAGACAGCGTGATTGTCTTGCTGACGAACAGGAAGTTCACGGCCAGATTGTAGCCCATGGTTATCGTCACATAGCTGGGGGACGAACTGCTGGTGCCAGAGGTAAAGGTGACGGTCGGCCCAACGATGTCCGCCGGATTTATTCCGAACCGGTTCGACGCGATTCGCGCTTGTATGTCTGCTTCGCCTGGCTTGGGCCAGGTCGTCGCATATCGCGCAGCATCCTCGACGGTGCTGCGCAAACCTGCTTGCGCATAAAAGAGGATGCCGAGCGCCGGAATACCGATCAGCATTGCGAGCAGGACGGGCGCCACGATCGCGAATTCGAGCACGCCGACGCCGCGGCAGTCGCGCGCGAGTCGGTTGAGAAGGCGAAAAAAGCGGGTCATTGGATCCTCAGGACGCCCGTTGCCGAAATAGGTACGACGCCATTGGAATTGCCCAACATCTTCGCCAGCGCACTACCCGCAAAGGACGGGGTGAAGGTCGTCGAAATCTCAATTTGGGTATAACGGGCAGCTTCGCCCGAAGCGCAGCTGGTGGTGCTCCAGCTCGTCGCCGTGCCACCGCACTCGAACGTCTGGGTTACCGTCACAGCGCTGGCTGGCACGTCCGCCTGAGCGGCCGCCTGCGCTTGAATATCGCTCGTGGTCACGTTCGGGCCGCCCATCCACGACATTTCCAGCCCACGGTTTACGGCCTGCTGAACCTTCATCTTGGCCGCGCCATAGCGGGCGGCATCTGTCGTTCCCATGATGATCATGGCGAGAAACGGAGCGACCAACGCCGTTTCCACAAGCGCCATGCCCGATTTGTCGATCCGCAACCGGTTCATCACGGCACGAACAGGCGCCCGATCAGCATCGAGCGCCGGAACGCGAGGCGAAACACTGATCGCACCGCTCGACAACGCTTGGCTGAACATAAAAGGACGCATCGAAAATCCCTTCGCACCGGGATTTTCTACTCAGCATATGCTGTCCATTGCGTTAAACGGCATGCTTAATAATATGCTAATATGCTGTTTATGTTCAGGTATATATCTGAGGTTATATTAATTAGCGGTAAAGAAGCGGGGGAGTTTATGAAGCTTTGGCTTGTTGTTGCGAGCGGCTTGCTCCTCACCGGCTGCGGTCGGAATGAGGATATGGCTGATCGGCCCGCAAAGGACCTGCACATGGCAAATGCGCAGATCGTCGAGGGCCAGACGACGGAGCAGCAACCGGCCATTTTCTCCAAAGCTGAAGCTCATGCCGACCCGGAGATCGCTTCACCGCCGCCACAAACTGTCGATACGGCGCCGCTGAGCAGCGAAACACGCTACAGGGCGCTCGGCACGGAGCCGTTCTGGTCCGTGACCGTCAAGGGATCCGTTGCAACCCTGGAACGTCCAGACAAACCTCCAAGACATTTCACTGTCAGCCGAACGGATGATGGCCGCGCCATACGCTATTTGGCAGACGGATTCGCCATGACGGTGACCGAAGGTCCGTGCAGCGACGGCATGAGCGACGCGCATTGGGCCGATAGCGTCGCGCTGTCCTTCGGCGAAGGCACCTTGAAAGGCTGCGGCGGCGTACGCGAGGACTTCTAATCCGTTCGCATCGCCTCTGCCACCAGCGCCTCGGCTTCCATGAGCAAGGCGTCCTCCGCCGCCGCCTGCGCCACCTGTTCACGGCCGATCAGGATCAGCACCGGCACGGCCAACGGACTGACCCGATCAAGGTCGACATGCAACATCGTCGCCGAAGCGCGGTCGATCAGATCACCGAGCCGCCCGACATCCGTCATGCGCGCACGGGCGTCGGCCCAGGCCGCCTTCAACAGCAAATGATCCGGCTGATATTTGCGCAGCACGTCATAGATGAGGTCGGTCGAAAAAGTGACCTGCCGCCCGGTCTTCCGCTTGCCGGGATGCTGGCGTTCGATCAGGCCCGCGATGACGGCGACGTCCCGGAACGCCCGCTTCAACAGGCTCGATTGTTCAACCCATTCGACAAATTCATGATCCAGAATGTCTGCGGAAAACAGGCTTTGCGGGTCCGTCACCGGTTTCATCCCATAGACGGCAAGCGCATAATCGTTGGACACGAAGCCGAGCGGCATCAAGCCCTGCGCATCCATGCGGCGGGTCAGCAGCATCCCCAGTGACTGATGGGCGTTCCATCCTTCAAAACTGTAGCAGACGAGATAATGCCGCCCCTCATGCGGGAAGGTTTCGATAAGGAGTTGCCCCGGCTCCGGCAGGGCCGACCGATATTTCTGGACTTCCAGCCACTCCCGCACATCGTCGGGGAAGCGATGCCATTCCTCCGGCTCGGCCAGAAAGTGGCGCACCCGGTCGGCAAGCCGCGTAGACATGGCCATCCGCGTGCCACCCCAGGCGGGCACCCGCGCCTGCTTTGAGGTGGAGCGCACGACCAGGTCGGTGACGTCCATACGCACCACTTCCAGCGCCAGCCCAGAAAAGAAGAAGCTGTCGCCGGGACGCAGCGTCGCGGCAAAGCCCTCCTCCACTGTGCCAAGCTTGCGTCCATTGGCGAACCGCACATCCAACACCGGCTGATCGACGATGATCCCGGCATTCATGCGGTGCTGTTGAATGAAGCGCGGATGCGACACGCGCCACAAGCCGTCCTCGTCATGGGTCAGCCGCTTGAACCGGTCATAGGCCTTCAGCGCATAGCCGCCCCCTTCAATAAAGTGCAAGACGTTGGCGAACCCCTCATCGGTGAGCGCACTGTAGGGCGTGGCCGATCGGACTTCGTCCAGCAACTCCGGTTCCGCAAACGGTGCCGCGCAGGCCAGCGCCATCACATGCTGCGCCAGAACGTCGAGGCTGCCCGTGCGGAAATCATCAGCATCCCGCTCCCCCGCCTCCACCGCATCCAGCGCCGCGCGGGCTTCCAGATATTCAAAGCGGTTGCCCGGAATGATGATGGCCTCGCTCGACTGGTCCAGCCGGTGATTGGCGCGGCCGATGCGCTGGAGCAGGCGGGATGAACCTTTAGGCGCACCCATCTGGATCACGCAATCGACATTGCCCCAATCGACACCAAGATCGAGGCTGGCCGTGGCGACAAGCGCGCGCAGCCTGCCGTCGGCCATCGCATTTTCCACCTTCCGCCGCGCCTCCACCGACAGGCTGCCATGATGGATGCCGATCGGCAGGTTGGCCTCGTTCGCGGTCCAAAGCTCCTGAAAGATCAGCTCCGCAAGTCCACGCGTATTACAGAATATCAGCGTCGTCTGCCGCCGCTCGATTTCGGCCATGACCTGCTTTGCGGCATATTTGCCCGAATGGCCCGACCAGGGAATGCGCCCTTCCGGAATGAAGATGGCGATGTCCGGATCAGCGCCCTCCTCCCCCATGACCGGCGCGACGCTGTTGATGTCACCGTCGGGCGCAAGCCAGGCGCGATAAGCGTCGACATCCGCCACAGTCGCCGACAGAGCGACGCGGCGCAGTTCGGGATTGATCCTCTGCAAGCGCGCAAGCGACAGACTGAGCAGATCCCCCCGCTTCTGCGTGGCGAAGGCATGGACCTCGTCGATGATCACCGTCTTCAACTGCGCGAACATCAGGAAGCTGTCGGGGTAACTCAACAGGAGGGACAGGGATTCCGGCGTGGTCAGCAGGATCTGCGGCGGCCGAGCGCGCTGCCGCGCCTTGCGGTCCGAGGGCGTGTCGCCGGTGCGCGTTTCGACCCGGATGGGAAGGTCCATCTCCTCGATCGGGGCAAGGAGATTGCGCCGCACATCGACCGCCAGCGCCTTGAGCGGTGATACGTAGAGGGTATGAAGACCCTCGCCCGGTTCTTCGATCAGATCGGCAAGCGTTGGCAGGAACCCCGCCAATGTCTTCCCCGCACCCGTCGGCGCCACGAGCAAGGCATGATCCCCTGCCCGTGCGGCTGCCAGCATCTCCATCTGGTGGCGTCGCGGCGACCAGCCGCGCGCGGTGAACCATTGCTCCAGCTGTTCAGGAAGGCCTTGGTTCATATCGACAGAGGTAGGAACGCGCACCGGCGCTGTCACGATCCCTCCCTCGCAAGATCATGAAGGCGGCGAGATAAATGCCGGATGGCTGCTCTCTTTCCCTCCCAAAGGCGTTACACTCCAGGACATCAGAGCAAGGCTGCAAAGCCGCCAACTCAGGAGAACAGCGATGACCGGCGAAACAGAGGCCGACCTGTCCGGGGCCGAGCCCACCCGCAACCGGCGCCGTGCCAAAGCCGCCATCATGGAGATCGGCGGGCGCAAGCTGAAACCAGCGACGCTCATGATGGGCCATGGCTATGATCCCATGTTGTCGGAAGGATCGCTGAAGCCTCCCATCTTCCTGACATCGACTTTCGCCTTTGAAAGCGCGGCCGCTGGCAAGCGGCATTTCGAAGGGGTGACGGGGATCAGGCCGGGCGGCGCGGAAGGACTGGTCTATTCCCGCTTCAACGGCCCCAATCAGGAAATCGCCGAAGACCGGCTCGCGGTGTGGGAGGAAGCGGAAGACGCCCTGCTTTTTTCCAGTGGCATGTCAGCGATAGCGACAACGCTCCTCGCGCTCGTCCAACCCGGCGATGTCATCGTCCATTCGGCGCCGCTTTACGCAGCGACGGAATCACTCATCGGCCGAATCCTCGGCAAATTCGGCGTGCAATGGCTCGATTTCCCGGCGGGCTCGACCGAGGAGGAGATCGGCGCGGTAATCGAACAAGCAAAGTCGCTTGGCCGCGTCGCGCTTATCTATCTGGAAAGCCCCGCCAATCCCACCAATGTGCTGGTCGATGTGGAAGCGGTCGTGGCCCGGCGGGACCATCTCTTTGCCGGAGAGGATCATATTCCGCCGGTAGCGATCGACAATACGTTTCTTGGGCCGCTCTGGCATCATCCGCTCGCCCATGGCGCCGACCTCGTCATCTACAGCCTTACCAAATATGCGGGCGGCCATAGCGACTTGGTGGCAGGCGGGGTGTTGGGGCCAAAGGACCTTATCAACACCATCCGGCTGATGCGCAACACCATCGGCACGATCCTCGACCCGCACAGTGCCTGGATGCTGCTCCGCAGCCTGGAAACGCTCGAACTGCGCATGAGCCGGGCTGGCGACAACGCAGCGAAGGTCTGCGCGTGGCTCAAGGACCAGCCGCAGGTGGAAAAGGTCGTCTATCTCGGTTTCCCGGAAACGGAGCGCCGGGCAGACATATACAGGCGCCACTGCAAGGGGGCGGGCTCGACCTTCTCCCTCTATCTGAAGGGCGGCGAGGGCGAAGCCTTCGCCTTCCTCGACGCGCTGAAGATCGCGAAGCTGGCGGTCAGCCTGGGTGGCACGGAAACGCTGGCCAGCCACCCGGCAGCCATGACGCACCTGTCCGTGCCGCCTGAGCGCAAGAAAGCTCTGGCGATCAGCGACAATATGGTGCGCATATCGATCGGCTGCGAAGATGCCGACGACCTGATCGCAGACTTTGCGCAGGCGCTGAAAGCCGTGGGATGAGCGGTAGCCGTCCTGTCGTCCTAGTCGGACAGCCGCTCTTGGCTCCGCTGCTACCAATTCTGCGGCCACTCTATGACGCCTGGCCGCTTTGGGAAGACGAGGGCGAACGCCGATGCCGTGATGCCCGGGCAGTTGTTTGGGCCGGAGAATTCCCGCTGGCGCCAGCACTGCTCGACATCATGCCGCAACTTGGCCTCATCGCCTGCTTCACCGTAGGCTATGACGGCGTCGACCTGATGGAGGCGGATCAGCGCGGTATAGCGGTGACCCATGGTGCCGACGCCAATGCGGAAGATGTTGCGGACCACGCTATAGGGCTCATGCTCTCGCACCGCCGGGGCATTGTCGAAGGCGACCGGCTGTTACGGGCGGGCCTGTGGATCGCTGGCCCCGAAAGGCTGTCGCATTCGATGGCCGAAGCAAGGCTCGGCGTCGTCGGCATGGGCCATATCGGGCGAGCAGTCGCCAGGCGCGCGGAGTCGATGCGGATGCAGATCGGCTGGTGGGGCCCGCGCGACAAGCCGGCCCTACCTTGGCCGCGATCGGAAAGCCTGAACGCGCTGGCGCGCGATAGCGATATATTACTCGTCGCAGCCCGTGCCGACAGCGGCAATCGCGGGATGATCGATGCGGGCGTTATGGATGCGCTCGGCCCGGACGGGCTCCTCGTCAATGTCGCGCGCGGACAGCTGGTGGACGAACCGGCTTTAAGGCAGGCGCTGCGACAGCGAAAACTCGGCGGCGCGGCGCTGGACGTGTTCCAACAGGAGCCTACTCCGGCCGATATCTGGGCGGATGTCCCCAACTGCGTCCTGACGCCGCACATGGGCGGTGCCACGCATGAAGCGGTAGCGCGCATGACCGGGATGGTGCTGGCGAACCTTGAGGCCTTCTTCGCCGGAGAAGCACTGCCGAACCGCGTCAGGCCTGATTGACTAGGCGAGCCTTAGAGCCAGTCCACGCGTGGCCACCCCTTCGCCGCCGCCAGCCTGGCGAGCGGCTTGTGCGGATTTGAGGCAAAGGCCATGTCGGCAAATTCCAACATCGGCGCGTCGGACACATGGTCTGAATAAGCCCTGATCTGCGCCTGCTCGCGGTCGATGGCCTCTGCCGCCATCCACGCCTTGATCATCCGCAGCTTGCCGGTGTCATAGCAATTCTCGCCCGCGATCTTCGCGCGAACATAGCGCAGGTCCTGGCTCAGATGGTCGGTCGCGATTACGGCGTCGAACCCCAGCCTGCGGGCGATCGGTTCCACATAAAGGCGGTAGGACGCGGTGGCGAGCACCAGACGGTAGCCATCGGCTCGATCTCGGGCGATCTGGTCGAGAGCGCCGGCGCGAACGTTGGTGGCAACGACCTTCGCCGCATAGCTTTCCACATGTGGCATCAGCTTGGCACGTTCGACATTGAAGCCGATCATCAACGCCTGATTGAGTTCTTTCAGCCGCTGGCGGCTGATCAGCTTAAAGACATAGGCCAGCATCAACAGGATGACGCAGGGCAGCAGGACCAGCCGCCATGGCGCCATCGCTTTGGATACATGAATGAGGAAGCCGGTATAGGTGCCCGAAAAGGTCACCGTTCTGTCCATGTCGTAGATTGCCAGGCGGTGCGTCATGCCGTGTCCGAAACTTTTTGGCCGCTATTGTCGTTCTACCGTGCGGATGGGCCGTTTCGGCTTGCCGTGCAACCGATAATGGACCACTAACCGCCTTTGATGAACAAAGCCGCCGATCTTGTCGAAGAAACGCGCGATGGCGGTGCTGTCATTCGGCTTCTCGGGCATCTCTCCATCGCCTGTCTGCGCGATCTGCCTGCGCGTCTGGATGCTGTGACCGGCCCCGTCTCGGCCATCGATCTGTCCGGCGTGGAACATATGGACACGATTGGCGCCTGGACCGTGCACCGCACGGCCAAGCGGCTGGGTTCGGAGGTGACTGGCGGCAATGATGACGCACAGCGCCTGATCGAGGCGGTGGGCAAGCTGGATGAACCGGTCAACATCCGCCCCGATTATGTCCCCCCCCTCCAACGCGTCATCGGCCAGATCGGCGAGGCGGTAGTCAACTCCTTCACCACGCTCCTTGGGCTGCTCGGCTTCTTCGGCGCGACCTTGGTGGCAAGCTGGAACGTCATCCGGCACCCCAGCAAGTTCCGCGTCAACGCCGTCGTGCAACGCTTCGAGGTCGTCGGTGTCTCGGCGCTTGGCATCATCGGCCTCATGAGCTTCCTGATCGGCATCGTGATCGCGCAGCAGGGTTCGGTACAGCTGCGGCAATTCGGCATGGAAATGCTGACGATCAACCTCGTCGGCCGGCTAACCTTCCGCGAATTGGGCGTACTGATGACGGCGATCATGGTCGCAGGCCGTTCGGGATCAGCCTTCGCGGCGCAGCTTGGCACCATGAAGCTGACCGAAGAAGTGGACGCGATGCGCACCATCGGCGTGTCGCCCATGGAGGCGCTCGTCCTGCCCCGTACGCTGGCGGTGGTCATCATGATGCCGCTGCTCGGCTTCTATTCGTCCATCGTAGCGGTCATCGGCGGCGGTTTTCTCTGCGCCGTGTCACTCGACATTCCGCCCATTACTTTCATTCAGCGGCTGCGAGAGGTCGTACCAATTACCGACCTTTGGGTCGGCTTGCTCAAGGCGCCCGTGTTCGGGATCATCATCGCGCTTTCCGGCTGTTTCCAGGGCATGCAGGTAAAGGCCAATGCCGAGGAAGTAGGACTGCGGACGACCTCTGCCGTGGTCCAGGCCATTTTCCTCGTGATCGTGATCGACGCTTTCTTCGCCGTCTTCTTCACTTGGCTGGGGTGGAATTGATGGCTGAGGAAGAGGAAGCGGCGGCCGAAGAAGCGCGGGTCGACAAGGCTGTCGAGAAAAGCGATGTCGCCATTTCCGTAAGGGGCCTCAAGAACAGCTTCGGCGATCAGGTCGTGCACGAGAATCTTGATCTCGATGTGCGTAAGGGCGAGATTTTGGGCGTCGTTGGCGGCTCTGGCACCGGCAAGTCGGTGTTGATGCGCTCGGTCATCGGTCTTCAGACGCCGGATGAAGGCGAAATCCACGTTTTCGGCGAATCGATGATCGGCCGCCTGGATGACGAGGCCTTGGCGATCCGTAAGCGCTGGGGCGTGCTGTTCCAGGGCGGCGCGCTGTTTTCGACCCTGACGGTGGCCGAGAATGTCGAAGTGCCGATCCGCGAATATTATCCCAACATCGGGCCGCAACTGCGTGACGAGATTGCCGCCTACAAGATCCGGCTGACTGGCCTCCCAGCCGAAGCTGGCCCGAAATATCCGGCCGAATTGTCAGGCGGCATGAAGAAGCGGGCGGGCCTCGCCCGCGCACTGGCGCTGGATCCGGACCTGCTGTTCCTTGACGAGCCCACTGCCGGGCTAGATCCGATCGGCGCAGCAGCCTTCGATGATCAGACGCGCAAACTCCAGCAAACGCTCGGCCTCACCGTATTCCTCATCACCCATGACCTCGACACGCTCTATTCGATCTGTGATCGCGTCGCGGTGCTGGCGGATAAGAAGGTGATCGCTGTCGGCACGATCGATGAGCTGCTGGCGACGGATCACCCCTGGATTCAGGAATATTTCAATGGCCCGCGCGGGCGCGCCGCGACGGCGGCCGTGACCCGCGAACGGGAAAAGACGGCGCCGCAGCCATCGGACGGAAGGCGATAGGATATGGAAACCCGCTCCAACCATGTGCTGGTGGGCACGGTCACATTGCTGCTGCTGGCGGCAATCATGGTCGCCGCCTTCTGGTTTTCGCGCCTCTCCGAGGGCGACAACATGGAGTATGACATCTTCTTCAAACAGTCGGTGAACGGCCTCGCTAAGGGGTCGAGCGTAAATTATTCCGGCGTTCCATCGGGACAGGTTGAGAAGATCGAGCTTTGGAAGCGCGATCCAAGTTTCGTCAAGGTACGCATTTCCGTCAAGGAAGGCACGCCGGTCCTTCAAGGGACCACCGCAACGATCGCCGGGGTCGGCTTTACCGGGGTCAGTGAAATCGTGCTCGATGGCGCTGTGAAGGGCGCCCCGCCCATCACCTGTCCGGAAGAAAATCCCCTGACTGCCTGCCCTGACGGCGTGCCGGTCATCCCCACAAAGCCGGGTGCGCTGGGTGAATTGCTGAACAACGCTCCGCAACTGTTGGAGCGGCTCTCCACCCTGACCGAGCGGCTGACCGAACTTCTGAACGACAAGAATCAGCAATCGATTGCGGGCATCCTCGCCAATGTCGAACGCGTATCGGGCGCTCTCGCAGATCGCAGCCCCGAAATCGCCGCCACGCTTGCCGAAGCGCGCATTGCGGTTCAGCGCACGGGCATAGCGGCGGAGCAGATCGGCAAGCTCGCCGCGACGACGGACTCGATGCTCACCGAAGAAGGCAAGCCGCTGATGGCCGATCTGCGCAAGAGCGTGCAATCGGCCACCCGCAGCATCGAAACGCTCGACAAGACGATTGCCGAAGCGCAACCGGGCGTCCGCGCGTTCAGCAATCAGACGATGCCCGAAGTCAATCAGCTGGTGCGCGACCTGCGTGAAATGTCGCGCGCGTTCCGCGGCGTTGCCGAAAAACTGGATCAACAGGGTGCGGGTTCGATCGTCGGGTCACCCAAACTCCCCGACTACAAGCGATGAGAGGGACAGCGATGACGTTCCACAAGAAACCTGCCACCCTCCCGATCCTGCTGGCTTTCGCCGCGTCCCTGTCAGGCTGCGTTTCCTTCGGCGGCAAGCCGCCCGAACGGCTGCTGTCGCTGGATGCCGCGCGGAAGGTCGCACCGGGCACGCTTCGCAGCACCGCTGCGGGAACAACCATCACGGTCGCGGATCCGGAGTCTCCCAAGCTCCTCGACACGGTTCGCGTTCCCGTACGCACGTCGCCCACGTCGCTCGCCTACGTGACAAAGGTGCAGTGGGCCGACACTCCGCGCCACCTGTTCCAGAAGCTGCTGTCCGAAACGATCGCCGCCAGCAGCAACCGCATCGTGCTCGATCCCGGTCAATATTCAGCGGATGCAGGCCAGCGACTGATGGGCGAATTGGTCGATTTCGGCCTGGATGAGGCAAGCAACAGCGCCGTCGTCACCTATGATGCCATCCTTGCGGGCCCCGGCGGCACGGCAATTGCGCGGCAGCGCTTTACTGCCAGCGTGCCTGTAGGTGGCAAGATCGACGCAACGACGATCGGCGCGCCGCTCAACAGCGCGGCGAACAAGGTTGCTGCTGACGTGGCCGCATGGCTCACTGCTAGCGGACGCTAAGCCCTCTGAAGGATGCCATTCTGAATGACGTTCAGCATGGCATCCTCAGCCTTACTCCAGGCTCTTGCTCACTTGTTCGGTGACGTCCTTTGACAGACCGGGCTGCGACAATATTCTCTGCAATTCCCCACGCATCAAAGCGGCTCGCTCCTCGTCGAAACGCCGCCAGCGCCCGAGCGGCGGCACCAGGCGCGCAGCCGTTTGCGGATTGAGTTTGTCGAGCGCGATGATGCAGTCCGCCACAAGCCTGTAGCCCTTCCCAGACTGATGATGGAACGCCCACTGGTTGCCTGCAAAGGCGCCGAAGAGCGAACGCACCCGGTTGGGATTGGCCAAGGTAAAATCAGGATGTCCGGCCAGCTCCTCGACCAGATCAACGGTGTCCGGATGCGAGGCAAAGGCTTGCGTCTGGAACCACTTGTCGAGCGTCAACGCATCATCCCGATACCGATTGTAGAAGATGTCGAGTGCCGCCTCGCGCTCGTCACTGGGGTCATTCGCCAAGGTAGCGAGCGCCGATTGCCGCTCCGTCATATTGTCGGCTTCGTCAAATTGCGAGAAGGCCACTGCGGGCCCATCCGCCGCGCCTGACGCCACCAGATAGATCAGGGCGATGTTGCGCAGCTTGCGAGCGCCTTTCGCAGCAGCCGAGAGCGAGAACCCGTTGGCTCCGGTCCGGGCATGGACATCGCGCCAAAGTGGTTCCAGTTCCTTTCCGACGCGCCGCTGCAACGCGTCACGCGCCGCATGGATGGCGTCTGGATCGACTTGCACCATCTGATCGCCAATATAGGCTTCGCTGGGCAACCGAATGGCTTCGGCGATGAAGGCGCTGTCGAGATGCGGATCGTTAACCGTATCGCGGATCGCCGCGATGACTGCTGTCTCATCCACCGCCTGCCCCGCCACTCTGCCCACCAGCGCGTTGACCATCAATTGCTGCATTGCCTCATAGCGGGCGAAGGGATCATCATCATGCGCGGCGAGGAAGGCGAGATCGGCCTGACTCCTGCTGGTCTCGACAATCACCGGCGCTGAAAAGCCCCGGTTGATCGACAAAACAGGAGCCACAGCAAAGCCATTGAAGGTGAAGCGCTGTTGCTCCTCCGTCAGCATCAACAGCGTCTCGCCACTGCTGCGGCCGCTATGCCGGTCGAACAGTGCGGCGCGTAGCGGTATGGCCAGCGGCGCTTTGTCGGGCTGCCCCGGCGTCGGCGGCGTATTCTGCTCCAGCACCAGTTCCACTGATTGCGTGATAGGATCATGCGTCAAGCTGGCCCTGACACGGGGTGTCCCCGCCTGTTCATACCAGCGGCGAAATTGGGTGAGATCGATCCCGCCGCCCTCTTCCATTGCCCGGATAAAATCCTCACAGGTCGCCGCTTCTCCATCATGCCGCTCGAAATACAGGTCGGTAGCTGTGCGAAAGCGATCCGGGCCAAGCATCAGGGCAACCATCCTGATCAGTTCGGCGCCCTTGTTGTAGATCGTCGCTGTGTAGAAGTTGCTGATCTCCATATAGGATTCCGGCCGCACCGGATGAGCCAGCGGTCCTGAGTCCTCCTGAAACTGCGCGGCTCGCAAAACGCGTACGTCTTCGATCCGCTTGACGGCGTGGCTGCCCATATCCGCCGAGAAATTCTGGTCCCGAAAGACGGTGAACCCTTCCTTCAGCGACAGTTGGAACCAGTCGCGGCACGTCACTCTGTTGCCCGACCAGTTGTGGAAATATTCATGGGCCACCACCCCTTCGACGCCATCATAATCGGCGTCCGTAGCGGTCTCCGCGTCGGCAAGAATGTAGCGCGAATTGAAGATGTTAAGCCCCTTATTCTCCATCGCTCCGAAATTGAAGTCAGCTACGGCGACAATGTTGAACACATCGAGATCATATTCGCGGCCATAGACCCGTTCATCCCAGGCCATGCTGTCCTTCAAAGCCTGCATGGCGTGGCTGGTGCGGGGCGAGTCGGCCTCCTTGACCCAGATGCCCAGCTTAACCGCGCGTCCGCTCATCGTGGCAAAGCTGTCGCTGTTGCAGGCAAGATCTCCGGCGACGAGGGCAAAAAGATAGCAAGGCTTCGGGAATGGATCGATCCACTTCACCCAATGCCGCCCGTCCGGCAGCTCGCCTTGCTCTGTCGGGTCGCCGTTCGAAAGCAGGATCGGATAGCGGGCCTGGTCGGCTTCCAGGCGGACGGAATAGCGCGAGAGAATATCAGGCCGGTCAGGGAAGAAGGTGATCCGGCGAAATCCCTCCGCCTCGCATTGCGTGCACAGCAGCCCGCCGCTGGCATAAAGGCCCATCAGTTTGCTGTTTTGCTCAGGAGCCAGCTCGACCACAGTTTCCACCTGATGCGCGGTTTCAGGCAGAGGGATGACCAAAGCGCCCTGTTCGATACTCCACTCGCCCGGCCCGAGCGCGCGCCCATCGACTTTCACCTCGATCGGCGTCAGCTCGTCGCCGTCGAGCTTGAGTGGCCGGTCATGCCCTCCGTTGCGAGTGACGCTAAGGCTCGCCCGGACGATCGTACGCGCCGGATCGAGGCTGAAATCAAGATCGATAGTGGGGACAAGCCAGTCGGGTGGACGGTAATCCCGACGCCGAACAACTACAGGAGAGGAAGCACTTGTCGATTGAATGTCAGCCATGACCGCAACCTAAGAAGCCCGCAGTCAAAAGGCCAGTGGTTCGCGTTTGTCAGACGGCAGCCAATCCCATCAGATCCGTTCGCCTGAAAGCCGCTGGCACAGCATGTCCAGCTGGTCGAGCGTCGAATAGCGCAAGGACAATGTGCCGCCCGCACCTTCACCATGCCCGATCTCTACCTTGACCCCCAGAATGTCGGCAAGATGCTGCTCCAACGCAGCGATGTCGGGATCCTTGCCTGATGAAGGCGCGGAGGGCGCGCGGCTGCGCGGGGCTGCCCCTTCCCCCTTCTTCGACCGGCGAACCAGTTCCTCGGTATCTCTGACCGACAGGCCCTTGGCTTCGACAGTCTGCGCCAGCGTTTCGCAATCGGGAGCGCCAATCAAGGCCCGAGCGTGCCCCATGGACAGCTTCTGCTCCACCACCTGCCGCTGTACGGATGCTGGCAAGTCCAGCAGCCGGATCAAATTGGCTATATGGCTGCGCGATTTGCCGACGATCCGGCCCAACGCTTCCTGGCTGTGATGAAAGTCGGCGATCAGCTTGCGGTATGCCTCCGCCTCTTCAATCGGATTGAGATCCTCGCGCTGGATATTTTCCACAAGCGCGATTTCCAGTGTCTCTGCTTCATCAAAATCACGAACGATTGCTGGAATACGATGCAGTTGCGCACGCTGGGCGGCACGCCAGCGGCGTTCGCCCGCCACGATCTGAAATCCGCCACCATGCGGACGGACGATGATCGGCTGTATGACGCCGCGTTTCCCGATGCTGTCGGCCAGTTCCGCCAAAGCGCCTTCGTCAAAATGGCGGCGGGGCTGTTCCGGGTGAGGCTGGATCAGCGCGACCTCGATGCTCTGGATCGCCTTGGTCGAAGCTGAGGGGGCTTGAGGCGCCACCGGCTCCTCTCGAGAAACATCGCCCAACAATGCTGACAAACCGCGGCCAAGTCCGTGAGGACGCTTGGCCACCTTCAGCTTCTCATCACTTTCACTGCTCACGCTGCAGCCTCCTGTCGGGGCAGTCGTGAAATCAGTTCGCGGGCAAGGCGCATATAGGCTTCCGATCCGGAGCAACGAAAATCATAGATAAGTGCGGGCACGCCATGACTTGGCGCTTCAGAAAGCCTGACGTTACGCGGAATCACCGTGGAAAATACCAAGTCTCCCAAGCACGCCCGAACATCATCAGCGACTTGATCAGTCAGCCGGTTTCGACGGTCATACATCGTAAGAGCCACCCCCAGGATCGAAAGACCGGGATTGAAACGCCCACGTATCCGCTCGACCGTTTGCAACAACTGCGACAGCCCTTCCAACGCAAAGAACTCACATTGAAGAGGGACAAGAAGTGATTGCGCCGCCACCATCGCGTTGATGGTGAGCAGACCAAGGGAAGGAGGACAGTCGATCAGGCAAATGTCCCACCGCCCTGCCTGGGCTTCACTGAGAACCCGCTCCAGCCTGTGGGTCCGCTCTTCATATTCGATCAACTCGATTTCAGCACCAGACAGGTCCTGGGTTGCAGCGACGATATCCAACTTGGGCACGCGCGTAGGATGGATAGCATCTTCGATGGCGCAATTACCAACCAGCAGATCGTAGCTCGACCATGTCCTGTCAGCTTGATTAACGCCCAAACCCGTGGATGCATTTCCTTGCGGATCGAGATCGATTAGCAGCACCCGCAACCCCGTCGCTGCCAGCCCTGTAGCCAAATTTATCGCGGTCGTGGTTTTCCCCACACCGCCTTTCTGATTGGCAATAGCGATACGGATCATTTGCGACCTTTCTTGCCCCTTGGCGCGACTGACCGTGCTATAATAATTGCACTTTCCGGATCAGTGATGCTGCGTTCCACGTGAAACACACCTTGCCATGAGGATCGCGCCGCCTCCAGTTCAATTTGCGCATTGCGCCCTTTCGGTAAGATCCACAGGCTTTTATCCGTGGATAAATGCAGCGCCGATGAAAGCAGTCGGTCCAGTGGCGCATAGGCCCGCGCGCTAATCACAGCTGCCTCCGTCGCCGGGGCACTCTCGACCCGACCGCCATACACATCTGCATTGTTGAGCGACAATTCACCGACAAGCCGGTTCAAAAAGTCGATCCTCTTTCTGCGCGACTCTATCATCAGAACGGGCCGTTTGCTCAATATAGCGACCACGATCGCCGGCAGCCCTGCTCCTGATCCCAGGTCGATCCATAGTCCTTCATTCGCGGCGCCATCCAACTTCATCAACTGGGCAGAGTCTACGATGTGCCTCGACCACACATGCTCGCGCGTCGATTCCGCGATCAAATTCTGCTGATCCATCTCCGCCAAGAGCATCTGCACATAGCTGTCCAAGCGTGCCCATGTTTCACGTGGAACGTCGAAATTCGCCTTCAGCCACGTCTTCGCTTCGTCCTCGGTCATGCCGCCTGCCGACGCACATGAACCAGCAATGCCGCCAAGGCCGCAGGCGTAACACCCCTTATGCGCGCTGCCGCTGCGAGCGTATCGGGACGAGCCCGGTCGAGACGCTCCACCATTTCACTGGAAAGGCCACCGACTGAGGCGAAATCAAAATCCATCGGAATGATCACCCGCTCGTCACGGCGCAGAGCCGCAATCTCGGCAGCCTGGCGCTCGAGATAGGGAGCATAATGCGCATCTTCCAAAATCTCTTCCCGGAGGTCAGGGTCGATGTTGGTAAGCGACGGCGCGAGGGCAAACAGTAGTTCCCGCTGCACCTCCGGAAAACGCGCCCATTCAAACAGGCTTCGCCGCGCGCCGTCTTGCCGGACATTTGCTCCGGCACGGGCAAGCTGGGTGGCGCTGAACTGCTCTGCGAGCTCCTTGTCGACAACGACCCTTTGCGCCGACAAGTTATCATGGTGAGCGAGCCGCTTTTCACCCAGAAGGCCATGCTCCCGGCCGATATCCCCAAGCCTCGAACCCGCATTGTCTGCCCGCAGTCGTAGCCGATACTCCGCACGCGCAGTCAACATCCGATAAGGCTCAGTCACCCCTTGAAGAACCAGATCATCGATCAGCACGCCGATATAGCTACTCGCCCGGTCAAGGATCATCGGCTCGACCTCTAGCGCCCGCGCCGCCGCATTGACGCCAGCGACGAGCCCCTGAGCAGCGGCCTCCTCATACCCGGTCGTGCCATTGATCTGGCCTGCACAGAAGAGACCCGGCACGTCCCGCATCTCCAACGTATGCTGAAGGGCGCGCGGATCGATATGATCATATTCGACCGCGTAGCCCGGAACAACGATCTCCACCTGCTCCAGCCCGATCATCGAGCGGACCATCCGTTCCTGGACATCTGCAGGCAGGGACGTGCTGATCCCGTTCGGATAGACCAGCTCTGTATCCAACCCTTCAGGCTCGAGGAAAATCTGGTGACCATCCCGATCCCCGAAACGGATCACCTTGTCCTCGATCGACGGGCAGTAGCGCGGCCCCCGCCCTTCGATCGCGCCACTGAACAAAGGTGACCGTCCTAAGCCATCCCGTATGATCGCGTGCGTAACCGCGTTCGTACGCGTGATTGCACAAGTCAATTGAGGAAGCTGCCGGTGCTTCGACAGCGCCGACATCGTCCAGCCCCCCTCATCCGATGCCTGCTCTTCCAGCACAGCCCAGTTGATTGTACGACCGTCGAGCCGCGGCGGCGTACCAGTTTTCAGACGCGCCATCGGCAGCCCAAGCTCACGGAGTTGCAGCCCAAGCGCCGCCGCAGCCCGCTCTCCCGTCCTCCCGCCAAAGCTTGTTTCTTCGCCTCGGAAAAGCTTTCCGCCAAGGAAGGTGCCGGTTGCCAGAATGACGGCCGGTGCCGACAGGCGCGTGCCATCCGCCAGCGCCAGTCCAGCCACTTCACCCTTGTCCAGCAACAAGGCGGAGGCTTCACCTTCAACTAGGGTCAATCCCGGCTGAGCCTCGAGCATGCGATGGATGGCGGCGCGATAATGCGCTCGATCCGCCTGCACTCTTGGCCCCTGAACCGCGGCGCCCTTACTGCTGTTCAGCATGCGATAGTGGATGGCGGCAGCGTCCGCAGCTCTCGCGATCAGCCCATCGAGCGCATCGACCTCTCGGACCAGATGGCCCTTGCCCAAGCCGCCAATGGCAGGGTTGCAGGACATCGCGCCTACGGTCGCCTTCTCGAAGGTGAGAAGTGCCACTTGCGCACCCTTTCGGGCAGCAGCAGCCGCCGCTTCGCACCCGGCATGGCCGCCGCCAACCACAATCACATCAAAAGCTGTCCGCATGGCCGTGCCCATAACAGACTTGGCGGAGCGGGGCAAAACTGTTCCACGTGGAACAGCACTCATTTGCCGATGCAAAATCCTGCAAAAAGGCGGTCGAGCATATGCTCGGTACTGGCCCGGCCGGTCAGACGGTCGATGGCTGCTCGAGCGTGGCGTAATTCCTCCGCAACTATCAGGAAGTCGCCACTTGCCGCTGCGCTGCTCAAATGTTCGGAAAGCGACAAGACCCCCCGCCGCTGGCGCTCATGCAACGCATATTCGCTTTCGCCAGGCAAGAGCGCAGCGGCTCGCTCCAGCAATGTGGATATGAGTTCGGCCATTCCTTCCCCTGTGACGGCCGATATCGGCAAGCCTTGGGCAACGCCCCGGCGGTCGCACTGGGCGGCCACCAATATTGCGTCGGGCCGGGGCAGTTCCGCAGAGTCTCCAAGCCACAAGATGATATCCGCGCTCTCCAAAGCCGCGCGTGCGCGATCCATTCCGATCATCTCGATGGCGTCCGACGTGCTACCCCGCAGTCCAGCGGTGTCGGTAAAGAGGAAGGCTGTGCCCCCCAGCGCCGCAGGTACTTCGATCCGGTCGCGCGTCGTCCCGGCAACTTCGGAAACGATCGCGGCATCCCGCCCAACGAGCGCATTCAGCAGTGTCGATTTCCCGGCATTGGGCGGTCCGGCAAGCACCACCCTGATACCGTCGCGCAGCCGCTCGGCCGAAGGGGCAGCGAGAACCGATCTCACCTCAGTAGCCAACTGCCGGGCACCACTGGCAACAAGCTCTTCGGCACCAGCCTCCGGTACGTCGTCCTCGTCGGAGAAATCCAGCACAGCCTCAACCATCGCGGACAGATCAAGCAGCCGTGTCTGCCACGCCTCCAGCCGTCGAGAAAAATGCCCTTCCGACATGAGCAAGGCCGCGCGCCGCTGCTGCTGTGTTTCGGCAGCGAGCAGATCGGCCAACCCTTCGACCTCATTCAGATCCATGCGCCCGTGAGCAAAAGCACGCCGCGTGAATTCACCTGGAGCCGCAAGCCGCAGCCCGGAGAAGGATTTAAGTGCGTCTTGAATACCGGCCACCACGGCGCGCCCGCCATGACAATGGATTTCAGCCAGATCTTCACCCGTCGCGGTTGCCGGCCCAGGAAACCACAATATCAGCGTCCGATCGAGCGGCATCCCATTGCGGGGGTCCTTCAATAATGCCAAACGCGCGCGCCTGGGCTTGGGAAGGTGTCCCGCCAAACCCTGAAGCACCGCAGCCGCAGAAGGCCCGCTAATCCGGATGACGGCAATGGCTGCCGGCGGCGCACCGCTCGACAGTGCAAAAATCGTGTCAGCCATCAACGGCTCAAGGCTTGTCGCCATTCTTCCCCGGAACGCTGGCCAAGCCGATATCCATCATCTGCCGGAACAAGCGCATCCCCGCATCACCGAGCGGAGAGAAGCTTTTGAACATGGTTTCCATCTGCTCGACATTGGCGATGCCGTCGAAACTGTCGAGCATGGTCTTCACATATTTGTCGTGTATCGGCGTCACGTCAGGCAGGCCCAGGAAAGACCGTGCTTCGGCTGGGGTACAATCTACGTCCACGGTCACTTTCATGTCATGCGCCTTCGTCTGCGGAGCCCTGATCGTCATGCCGCAACATGGGCCTCAAACGCAAATAAATTGGCAAAAGCGGCGTTGGCGGCTCACCCAAAGCCGATTATCCTCACCATAAACTCCGATATTAGGGAAGGATAACAGCCATGGGATCATTCACGTCAGTTTCGACCCTGGAAGGCGATGGCCAATTCGACGCCTATGTCGCGCAGCCGCAAAGCACGCCCCGCGCGGCGATCATCGTCATTCAAGAAATCTTCGGAGTGAATGAAGGCATCCGGCGCAAATGCGACAATTGGGCGGCCCAGGGCTATCTGGCCGTCGCGCCCGATCTGTTTTGGCGCGATACCCCGCATGTCGAACTGAACGCGGATGTCGCCGAGGATTTCCAGGCAGCGATCAACCATATGCAGAAGCTGGATCAGGACCGCGCCATTTATGATATCGAAGCAGCGATCAAGTTCGCGCGGGCCCAGCTTGGCGGTGATGGCAAGGTTGGCGTTGTCGGCTACTGCCTCGGCGGCCGCCTGACGTTCATGGCTGCCTGCCGGACCGATGGCGACGCTTTTGTCGGCTATTATGGCGTTGGCATCGACAATCTCCTGAGTGAGCAACATGCGATCGGCAAGCCGGTGATGCTGCATATTCCCACCGCTGATGGCTTCGTGCCGCCGGACGTGCAAAAGAAGATGCATGAGGGCCTGAAGGACAACCGCCATGTGGTCCTCCATGATTATGAAGGGCTCGATCACGGCTTCGCCGCCGAGATGGGCGACCGCCGGGTGGAAGAAGCCGCTCAATTGGCGGACCAGCGGACAGCCGACTTCTTCGCTACCCATCTCTAAACAGGGGACGCCATCAATGGCTCAGGCTTGGCGCATGGTCATTCGCGAGACCGGCGGTCCGGAGGTGATCGAGCGGGAGGATTTCCATCCCGCTCCCCCGGCAAAGGGTGAGGTGCTGATCGCGCAGGACGCCATAGGCCTGAACTTCATCGATACCTATCACCGCTCTGGCCTCTACGGCACCCCGCTCCCGCTCACCCTCGGCGTGGAGGGCGCGGGCTATGTCGCGGCTGTCGGGCCGGGCGTCGAGGGCCTGGCCGTTGGGGACAAAGTCGGTGCGGCGGGTGGTTTTGGCGCCTACGCCACCCATCGTACCGTCGCGGCCGACCGCGTGATCAAGATACCGGCCGAAATCGGCACGGATGAAGCGGCCGCGATGATGCTGAAGGGGATGACCGCATGCTTCCTGGCCGAAGACACACTGCCCTTGCGGTCCGGCCAGGTGGCGCTGGTTCATGCCGCGGCGGGCGGTGTCGGATCAGTGCTGGTGCCTTGGCTTCGCGACAAGGGCGTGGGCGTCATCGCGCATAGCGGCTCTGCAGAAAAAGCCGCTCAGGTCGAGGCGGACCATAGCCTGTACTGCCCATTCACAGACCTTGCCGGCCAAGTGCGTGAACTGACGGAAGGAAACGGCGTCGATGTGGTCTATGATGGCGTGGGCAGGGACAGCTGGACCGCCTCACTCGCCTCGCTCAAGCGGCGCGGCATGATGGTGAGCTACGGCAATGCGTCGGGTCCGGTGTCGCCCATTTCACTGCTGGAGCTCAGCCGAGCCGGATCGCTCTATGTGACCCGGCCCACCCTGTTCGACTATATCGCCACGCGGGAAGAGTTGGACCATGTCAGCGCGCGTCTGTTCGATCGCATGCGCCGCGGCATCGTTCGCCCGCATATCGGGCAGCGCTACGCCTTATCGGATGTTGCCGAAGCGCACCAGGCGCTGGAAGGGCGGAAGACGATGGGCAGCACCATATTGGTGCCCGACAGGGTTTAAAAAGCAGGAAAGCAGGCGGCGGGCATCAAACCCGCCGCCGCTCATTAGCTGAAGAGAGTCAGGACGCCGACTTGGTGGTCGACGAAACCTTCATAGATCATCTTGACCGCGACATAGATGATTACGGCGAGACCCAGATAAGCGATCCACCGGAAACGCTCGATATATTTGGCGATGATGTTCGCCGCGACACCCATCAGTGCGACCGACAGAACAAGCCCGATGATCAGGATGCCGGGATGATCCCGCGCCGCGCCCGCGACAGCCAGCACATTGTCCAGGCTCATCGACACGTCGGCTACGGCAACGGCCCAGGCTGCGGCCGCGAAGCTCTTGGCGGGCCGCAGCCCCGAAATGTCGTCGTCGCTGGGGTCCGGCGTATCCGCACCCCGCTTCGGGTGCAGTTCGCGCCACATCTTCCAGCTGACCCAAAGCAGCAGCAACCCACCGGCCAGGATGAGGCCGACGATCTGCATCAACTGCGTCACGACCAATGCGAAACCGATACGCAGCACCAACGCCGCGATGATGCCGATCAGGATGACGCGCTGACGCTGCTGCACCGGCAGCCCCGCTGCCAGGGCGCCCACGACAATCGCATTGTCGCCAGCCAGCAGAATATCGATCATCAGCACCTGGCCAAAGGCCGCCAGAGCAGCTGGAGAGCCGATATTGCTGAAGTCGCTGACGATGTGCCCCCAAATGTCGGCGGGCGATCCCAAACCCTGCGCAGCGGCAGCGGCAGTCGTAAGAAGGTCGATCATAACGGCCTGATATAACTCCGCTTACTGGTTCATCGAGTCGAAGAAATCTTCGTTGGTCTTCGAATCCTTCATCTTGTCGAGCAGGAATTCCATCGCATCGACCGTGCCCATCTGCATCAGGATACGGCGCAGCACCCACATCTTGCTGAGCTTGGCCTTATCGACCAGCAGCTCTTCCTTGCGGGTGCCCGACTTGCCGACATCCAGTGCCGGGAAGATGCGCTTGTCCGCAACCTTGCGGTCCAGCACGATTTCCGAGTTACCGGTGCCCTTGAACTCTTCGAAGATTACTTCGTCCATGCGGCTGCCGGTGTCGATCAGAGCCGTCGCGATGATGGAGAGCGAACCGCCTTCCTCGATGTTGCGCGCCGCACCGAAGAAACGCTTCGGACGCTGCAGCGCATTGGCGTCGACACCGCCAGTCAGAACCTTGCCCGACGAAGGAACAACCGTGTTGTAGGCGCGGCCCAGGCGGGTGATCGAATCGAGCAGGATCACCACATCCTTCTTGTGTTCCACGAGGCGCTTGGCCTTTTCGATCACCATTTCGGCAACCTGCACATGCCGCTGCGCCGGTTCGTCGAAGGTGGAGGACACCACCTCGCCCTTCACGCTGCGCTGCATGTCGGTGACTTCTTCCGGACGCTCGTCGATCAGCAGGACGATCAGGAAGACTTCCGGATGATTGTCGGTGATCGCCTTGGCAATGTTCTGCAACAGCACCGTCTTGCCGGTGCGCGGCGGCGCGACGATGAGCGCGCGCTGGCCCTTGCCCTGCGGCGACACGATGTCGATGACACGGGCCGACTTGTCCTTGACCGTGGGATCAAGCGTGTCGAGCACCAACTTCTGCGTCGGATAGAGCGGCGTCAGATTGTCGAAATTGACGCGGTGGCGGACGACTTCGGGATCGTCGAAATTGACCGAGATCAGCTTAGTCAGCGCGAAATAGCGCTCGCCATCTTTGGGCGCCCGGATTTCGCCCTCCACCGTGTCGCCGGTGCGCAGGCCGAACTTGCGCACCTGGTTGGGCGACACATAGATATCGTCGGGACCGGCAAGGAAGTTCGCCTCCGGGCTGCGCAGGAAGCCGAAGCCATCGGGCAGCACTTCGATCGTGCCCTCGCCCATGATCTGCTCGCCATTCTCCGCCTCGGCCTTGAGGATTGCGAACATCAGGTCCTGCTTGCGCAGGGTCGACGCGCCTTCCACGCCCAATTCTTCCGCCATGGTGACAAGATCGGCGGGGGATTTCTTCTTGAGGTCCTTAAGGTGCATTCGACTTGAGTCCGATGGAGAGAGATGAGGAACGAAACTGCGATAGAAAAGGAGAGATCTGCCCGGTATGGAGAAACACGGGACTCCGGCGCGGGACGGCCGGGATAGACTGTCCGCGTTTAGCGATCAGCGCCCATGCAAGTCAAGGCACCGCGTCGCGTCCCGTTCCCGGAAAATGCGCGCTCCGCCGCTCCTGTCGGCAAATGGTGCAACAGTTGCGGCAATGGACCCGCGCCGCTCATCCATGCTATGATCTGGCCTTCCCGCTGAAGAGGCGAAGGGCATGAGAAACGCGTATCTCGTCCCGCCATTGGCAATGCTGATGTTCTGCCTGCCTGCTGCCGGTCAGCCCGTCCCGGCGGTCGATCCGCCCGCCATTGTCCGCACCCTTGCCGCCAGCGATGATCGCGTTTCCATCCCGATCCACATTGATGGCCGGGGCCCCTGGAACTTCATCGTGGATACGGGCTCGCAGCGCACCGTCATATCCCGTGACCTTGCCGATCAACTCGCCCTGCCCGCCCGCCGCCCCGTCACCATCGTCAGCATGGCAGGGCGCAGCGAAGCGCGGACGGTTGCCCTCCCCCGCCTCGGCTATGGCAAGGAAATGATCGACGATATCGAGGCTCCGGTTCTGGAGGCTGATCATCTCGGCGCGGCTGGACTGCTGGGGCTCGACAGCCTGCATGCCAAGCGTCTCCTCCTCAACTTCCGCACCGGACGCATGGAAATCGGCGCCAGCCGTCCCTCATGGCGAGATCCCAATGCGATCATCGTCGAGGCGAGGCGGCGCAAGGGACAGTTGATCCTGCTCCATTCCGACGCGAACGGGCTGAAGGTCAACATCATCCTCGACACCGGCACACACCTCAGCGTCGGCAACCTGGCCCTGCGCGACAAGCTGATCCGCAAGAAACGTGCGCCCTTGATGAGCGAAGTCAGCCTGATCAGTGTCACGGGCGAGACCTTGACCGGTCAACTGGGGCGCATCGGCAAGATCCGCATGGGGCCGATCTCTCTGACCGACCTGCCGGTCATGTTCGCCGATGCGCAGCCTTTTCGGGAACTCGGCCTGGCCGACAAGCCCACTTTGCTGCTCGGCATTCAGGCGCTCAAGATGTTTCGACCGCGTCGCCATCGATTTCGGCCGAGGAAAAATCGACTTCCTGATGCCGGACGGGAGTGCGCTCGACCAGCAGCGCCTGGCCAGCGCACCGCGTAAGGCCGGTTAGCGCGGCGGCGGCCGCCGCCCTTCGCGGCCGAGCACCTGGTCGATCCATTGCTGATCCAACCGGGGCGGCGTCGTGCGGGCGGGAGGCGCCTGCTCGACGGGTTGGTCGTCCGGCTCCGTGCCGTCATCCTCTTGCTGCTGGTCCTGGCTGATCGGCATGCCATTTTCATCCACCATCATGCCACCGCCCGATCCATTGTCGGGCTCGCCATAATAGGCTTCCTCGTCCGGCTCCAATTGCCATTCGGGCAGCGTCACCTGCGTCTCGAACTGTTCCACGGGTCGGCGCGAAACGGCGACCTTCATATAGTCGGCGAAGGCATGGGCGGGCGCGCGTCCCCCCTGCAACACGCCGACAGGGCGCGCATCGTCCCGGCCCATCCAGACGCCCGTCGTGATGCCGCTGGAAAAGCCCAGGAACCAACCATCCTTGTTGCTGCTCGTCGTGCCGGTCTTGCCCGCCACAGGGCGGCCAATCTGCGCGGCCTTGCCGGTGCCTGTGCTGACCGCCGTCTGCATGAGGTCGGTCATGCCCGCCGCCACCCAGGGCGCGACAAGCACGCGGCTGGTATCATCCTGATGCTGGTAAAGCAGCCGCCCGTCGGCCGTCGTTACCTTGGTGATGCCATAGGGCGTCACCGCCACGCCCTTGCGCGCGATGGAGGCAAAGGCGCGCGTCATGTCGATCAGGCGCACGTCGGACGTGCCGAGAACCATCGAGGGATGCGTGTTGATCGGCGTCGTCACGCCAAAGCGCCGCGCCATGTCCGCCACCGTGGGAAAGCCGACTTCCACGCCCAGCTGCGCCGCGACCGTATTGATCGAATAGGCGAAGGCCGTGCGCACATCGATGTCGCCGGAAAAGCGCCCCGAACTGTTGCGCGGGCTCCAGCCGTTGATCGTCACCGGCTTGTCCGTCACACCCGTGTCAGGCGTGTAGCCCGCCTCCAAAGCCGCCATGTAGACGAAGATCTTCCAAGCCGAACCCGGCTGCCGCGTCGCAGTGGTCGCGCGGTTATAGTTGGACGTCACATAATCGAGCCCGCCCACCATCGCCCGCACCGCCCCATCGCGATCAAGCGACACCAGCGCGCCCTGTGCGCCCCCTGGCACATTGGCCTGGATCGCCGCGGTAGCAGCCTTCTGCATGCCTAGGTCGATGGTCGTATACACTTCCAGCGGCTCATTGGGCTCATCGACGAGCACGTCGAGCTGCGGCAAAGCCCAATCCGTGAAGTAACGGACGCTGTTTTGCGGCGGCTCCGGCGCCATCTTGACGTCGTCCAGATCGACGCTCGCGCGCTCGGCCGCGCTGATCGCGCCATTTTCCTGCATCAACTGCAACACCACACCCGCTCGGCCAATCGCCGCCTCGGCGTCAGCGGTGGGGGAGTAGCTCGACGGTGCCTTCACCAGGCCTGCGATGATCGCGGCTTCCGGCAGATCAAGCGTGGTCGCGGGATGACCGAAGAACTTGCGGCTTGCGGCATCGATGCCATATGCGCCGCCGCCGAAATACACCTTGTTGAGGTAAAGCTCCAAAATCTGCCGCTTGGAAAATTTCCGCTCCAGCGCCAGCGCCAGGATCATCTCCCTGACCTTGCGCCCCCAGCTATAGCTGTTGTTGAGGAAGATGTTGCGCGTCACCTGCTGGGTGATGGTCGACGCACCCTGCCAGCGGCGGCCCTTGCCCCGGTTCTCCAGCGCAACCCAGGTGGCGCGCGCCATGCCGATCGGGTCGACGCCGGGATGCATGTAATAACGCTTGTCCTCGGTCGATACCATTGCATCGACCATGACCGTGGGGATCTGATCATAGGACAGCCAGCGGCCAAAGCTCGGCCCCAGAGAGACGATCACGCTACCGTCGGCGGCATGGACGCGGATCATCTGGCCATTGGGCGATGATTTCAGCGATTCATAGCTGGGAAGCGACTGATAGGCGATCACCACCGCAACGATGATTGCGAACAAAGCGCCGAGGGTCGCGACCAGCCCGAACTTGAACGCCCTCACGAGCCACCGCTTCGCGCCCCCGGGCGTGTCCTTGCTCTTGCCTGATCGTGCCATCTATCCCGCCCGGATACGCGCTAACTGATAGAGCCGCCAGCGCAAATCAGACGCGAGCCTGCCCATGAGCCTGTTTCTCAAGAGGGACGACGCTTTACCGGCGATGAATGATTATTCAACCTCGTCACGCGGCTTGAAATCCAGCGACGCGCTGTTCATGCAATAACGCAGGCCGTTGACGCCCGGACCATCGGGGAAGACGTGGCCCAAATGCCCTTCGCACTTGGCGCAACGCACTTCGGTGCGGATCATGCCATGGCTGCTGTCGCGCACTTCCTCCACCGCATCGATGTCCACGGGTGCGGTAAAGCTCGGCCAGCCAGACCCGCTGTCATATTTTTCCTCGGCATCGAACAACTCGGCTCCGCATCCGGCGCAATAATAAACGCCATCGGCCTTGTTGCCATTATATTTGCCGGTAAAGGCCCGCTCGGTCCCGGCCTCTCGCAACACATGAAATTGTTCGGGGGAAAGGCGCTCGCGCCATTCGGCATCGGTCAGGTTGAGCTTGTCCATGGCCGCAATATGGCAACGGCTCTTCCTGCGATCAAGCGCCTAGCGCTCCCGCGCCGCCTGCCGGGTAATGGCGAGCAATTCGTGCCGCACCATCAGGTCGCCAAGCCCCCTGCCCGATCGGCTCGCCCGCTCTGCCTGCGCCAGCCGTTGGATCACGCGGGCGATGCCATGCGCGTCCCACAGCCGTACCTGCCGGGTCACGACAGGCTTGTCCTTCCAGAACACCTGCTTGCCGGCAGCTTCGACCGCGCCTTCCAGCCGCCCGCTTTCATCGAAGGACGTACGAATATTGGCGATCAGCATCGCCCGCGTCAGCAGCGGCCGCAGCACCGCCGCCATCGCTGTTCCCGCCTCGCCCAAGCGGCCCAGTTCCCGGTGCATCGCGCGCAAGTCGCCTCCCAGCACCGCGTTCACCAGCGGAGCAGCGTCCGCATCGGAATTGTCGGCCGACAAAGCATCCAGTGCTTGCGCCGTCGCCTCGGCAGGGCGATCCGGCGCGGCGTCGAGATAGAGGATCAGCTTCTCGATCTCGCCGCTCATCAGCGCGCGATCGCCATTGGTAAGGTCGACGATCCGCTTGGCGAGGTCGTTGGGCAGGCGCAGCCCCCCTTCCCGCGCCAGCGCTATAGCGATCTGCTCGGCCTCTCGGGCATCCGGCTGGTACGAAATGAACGCCATGGCTCGCGGACTGTCGAGCACCAACTTCAAAAGCTTCGACGTGCCCTTCAACGCCCCAGCCGTCGCGACCACGGGATTGCCTGCCGCCTCCGCCTCCAGCAGCGCCGTTACGGCAGCCAGCGATTCCTCGCCCATGCCATTCACCCGCACCCAGCGGCGGTCGCCGAACATGGAAAAGGACGCAGCTTCATCAGCCAGCCGCGCAGGATCGTCCCGCAAAATGGGCCCGTCCAGATCGACGCGCTCGGCCTCGGGTCCCATCGCCCGCTCAAGCCTTTTGCCTAGCGCGGCGCTTCCCGCTTCATCGGGACCGTAGAGCAGGAAGAAACGGATATCGGCCGGCGGTGCGTCGAGCGCCTTTTCAATCTGGCCGCGATTGGCCTTCAACGCCGCTGGTCCCTCGCCGCGAACAGGGCGAGCCGGGATATGATCTGATCCGCGATCGTCTGCGACAAGCGCTCAAGCGCAGTGTCTTCCGCCGCGATCGTCGCATATTCGCTCGACGTGACGTCGATGCCGGCATCCGATCCGGCCGTGTCGTCGATAATCTGTGCGCCCTTGTCATCGATCAGCTGATAGCGCGCCCGCAAGGTCCGCCGCTCGCGCGTGATCGCCTGGTCGGCGCGCAGGCCAAAGCCGCTGATCTGGTCATCCAGCTTCACCACCAGACGATATCTCGGCCCCTCGCCGTTCATCGCGGCCAGGCGATCGTTCAGCGCGTTGCGAACCAGCCAACCAGCCTTGCCCTCGATCGGCGCGATGTCGATGCTCCCCAACTTCTGCGCAACAGCGCCATGACTGCCGCCGCCGTAAACGGGACGCAGCCCGCAGGCGGAAAGGGTAGCGAGGAGCAGGAGGGGAACAGCGTATCTCATCAGCACCCTATATCCGTTCGCCCTTAGCTTGTCGAAGGGCTCCTCTTCTCCTTGTGGAGAAGGGAGAGACTTCGACATGCCAAGCCCGAACGGCGATCTTCAAATCACCAGATTGACCAGCCTGTCAGGCACCACGATCACCTTCTTCGGCGTCGCGCCGTCCAGCGTCCGCGCCACATTGGGCGCCGCCAGCGCGAGCCGTTCGAGTTCCTCCTTGGCCGTCCCCTTGGGCACGGTGATGGTATCACGCAGCTTGCCCATCACCTGGCATGCGATCGTCACTTCATCCTCGACCAGCAATGCCGGATCGACCTGCGGCCAGGCTGCGTCGGCGATCAGGCCGTCCTCGCCCATGTCCGCCCAGGCTTCCTCGGCCAGATGCGGCGTCATCGGCGCGACCAGAAGAGCCAAGGCCCGGATCGCCGCGCTTCGACTGGCGGATGGCTTGGCCTTCTCCACCGCATTGGTCAGCTCGTAGATCTTCGCCACCGCCTTGTTGAAGGACAGCGCCTCGATATCCTTCGCCACGCCGTCGATCGTCTGGTGCAGCTTGCGGTCGAGCGCCTTGTCCTGCCCCTCGGCAGCCTTGTCGGCCTCATCGAACAGCCTCCACAGGCGATTGATGAAGCGCCAGCTGCCCTCGATGCCGCTCTCCGTCCAGGGCAGATCGCGCTCCGGCGGGCTATCGGACAGCATGAACCAGCGTACCGCGTCCGCGCCATATTGGGCGATGATGTCATCGGGATCGACGACATTCTTCTTGGACTTGGACATTTTCTCGACGCGTCCGACCGTGACCGGAGCACCGCCTTCGACCATGACCAGCTTATCGCCTTGCCGCGCTACATCCTGCGGCGCGAGCCAAGCCCCCTCGGGCGACTTGTACGTTTCGTGCGTCACCATGCCCTGCGTGAACAGGCCGGTGAACGGCTCGGCAAAGCCGATCTGCCCCATATGCTGGAGCGCGCGGGTCCAGAAACGGGCGTAGAGCAGATGCAGGATCGCATGTTCCACGCCGCCGATATATTGCCCGACCGGCAGCCATTTCTCTACCGTCTCGCGGTCGAACGGCTTGTCCTTGGGCTGGCTCGCGAAGCGGATGAAATACCAGCTGGAGTCCGCGAAAGTGTCCAGCGTGTCCGTTTCACGCCGCGCCGCATTGCCGCATCTTGGGCAATCGACATGCTTCCATGTAGGGTGACGATCCAGCGGATTGCCGGGAATGTCGAAGCTGACATCTTCGGGCAGCACGACCGGCAACTGGTCCTTGGGCACGCCCACCGGCCCGCAATCCTCGCAATGGATCACCGGGATCGGGGTGCCCCAGTAACGCTGGCGCGACACGCCCCAGTCGCGCAGGCGGAACACGGTGGTGCCGTTGCCCCACCCTTCGCTCTCCGCCCGGCGGATCACCTCGTTCTTGGCATCCTCTACGCTCATGCCATTGAGGAAATCGGAGTTTACGAGACGACCGGGACCAGCATAGGCCTCGTCACCGATGCCCTTATCCTCATCGCCCTCGGCAGCGACCACGCGCTCGACCGGCAGCATATATTTGCGGGCGAAATCCAGGTCGCGCTGGTCATGACCCGGCACCGCCATGACGGCGCCCGTGCCATATTCCATCAGCACGAAGTTCGCGACGAACAGCGGCAGCTTACGGCCGGTAAAGGGGTGGATCACCGAACGCCCGGTGTCATAGCCCTTCTTCTCCTGCGTCTCGATCTCCGCCGCAGCGGTGCCGCTATGACGGCATTCCTCGGCAAAGGCGGCGAGTCCTGCATCCTTCGCCTCCAACGCCAGCGCGATGGGATGATCCGCCGCGATCGCCGCGAAGCTCGCACCGAAAATGGTGTCGGGCCGGGTGGAGAAAACCTCCAGTTCCTCGATGCCGTCCACCGGCTCGTCCAGCTGGAAGCGGAACTGCAGGCCGACCGACTTGCCGATCCAGTTCTCCTGCATCAACCGCACCTTTTCGGGCCACTGGTCGAGCGTCTTGAGCCCCTTCAGCAGGTCATCGGCAAATTGCGTGATCTTCAGGAACCACTGGCTGAGCTTGCGCTTCTCGACCGGTGCGCCAGAACGCCAGCCCTTGCCGTCGATCACCTGCTCATTGGCCAGCACGGTCATGTCGACCGGGTCCCAATTGACCGCGCTTTCCTTGCGGTAGACCAGCCCCGCTTCCATCATGTCCAGGAACAGCGCCTGTTCATGGCCATAATAGTCCGGCTCGCATGTCGCGAGTTCGCGGCTCCAATCAAGCGCAAAGCCCAGCTTCTTGAGCTGCGCCCGCATCGTCGCGATGTTGGATCGGGTCCAGTCGCCCGGATGCACCTTCTTTTCCATCGCCGCATTTTCGGCGGGCATGCCAAAGGCGTCCCAGCCCATCGGATGCAGCACTTCATGCCCCGTCATCCGGCGGAAGCGCGCCAGCACGTCGCCCATCGAATAGTTGCGGACATGGCCGATGTGGATGCGCCCGGACGGATAGGGGAACATCTCCAGCACGTAGGATCGCGGCTTGGTGCTCGTATCCGACGCCTTGAACGTCTGCTTCTCGTCCCAGACAGACTGCCAGCGGGCGTCGGCCTCCAGCGGGTTGAAGCGCCTTTGCATCTATTCCAAGTCCTCAAAATGCAGGCGGGCTGAGCTTTCGACAAGCCCAGCCCCAGTTATTCAGGAAATCCTTTGAAGGGAACGGCTTATCCCGCAATGGCCATGCGGCGCAGGTCGCGCGCCTTGGTCAGGATGATCTCTTCCAGCTTCTGCACGGTCGCAGCCTGCACCGGCGCATCGACCCACTGGCCGCCCTGGTTCACCTGGCGGCTGGCCGCGACGCGCAGCGCATCGGCGCGCAAGTCCTGGTCCAGGATCGACACAGTCAGCTTCATCCGCTCATTGGGCGTGTTCGGATTGGCGTACCAGTCCGTGACGATCACGCCGCCGTTAGAATCGGTCTGCACCATCGGCATGAAGGACAGCGTGTCCAGCGTCGCCCGCCACAGATAGCTGTTGACGCCGATCGTCGTCACCTTGGACGCGGCCAGGTCGGCCTTGGGCCGCTCCTTGGACCCGCCACCGCACGCGGCGAGCGGCAGAAGCGCGGCCAGCAGCAGACCGGCGGAAACAGGAGCGGGTAGGCGGCGGACCATCAGGATATGTCCCATATTTGAAGAAAAACGCCCCGCATCTATAGAGAAGCCGTGGCAATGGGCAAGGGGGCGTCGCCGCCGCTGAAACGCTTGGCCGCCTCGCGCGTTTGGACTCTGTGTGTTCCGTGCAACAGCGCGGACAAAAAGGTCATGACGCACTACCCATCGCAGGCACATAGGTGTACAGCTTTAAAAAATTAGTCGGTGGGGAAGAGATTCGTGTGATGCGCATGAATAGGGGACATTTGGCGTTAGCGGGCGCGGCAGTTGCCGTCGCTGGCTTCATGCTGTCTCCTGCCATTGGCGCTGCCACCGATCTTGTGAAGCTCCGCGCCGATGTCCCGGTTTCGCTCGGCGCGCTGGGCAGCATCTCCTCCTTCACGCCCACGACCAAGGATCCGCGCCTCGCTGCCGCCTATGCGCGCATCGCAGCTTCGGCCGGGCGTCAGAATTTCAAGTTCACGCCCACCAGCGGTTCGCTCAGCGGACAGCGCTCGGTAACGGTCATGGTCCGCGCGGCCGACCTCAATGATCGCGTGACGGTCAGCCGCACGATCGACCCGGTCGGCATCGCGCCCGTCGCTTTCAGCCTGAACAATGCGCATAACTGGCGCAAGTTCGCCCTGCCCGAAGCGGTGGGTCGCAAGGAACTGGACCCGGTTTCGATCGAGCAGATGGCTGGCGCGAAGAATTTCTCGCTGGATCAGGGCAAGAATCGTTTCAGCACCAAGGTGATGATCGAAAGCCGCCGCGATCCGGGCACGGCGATCCGCAACCCGAACGCGGACAAGGATTATTCGCTGGATCTCGCCAGCTCCTATTCGCTGACGCGCAACCTGAACGTCACCGCTGGTCTTCGCTACAATAATAGTGTGATCGGCCGCCTGACCCCGATGACCGACGACCGCCAGGATAATCAGGCGGTGTATCTGGGCACCGTATTCAAGTTCTGATCCTGGTCTCCAGCTGCCTTCAACCTATGATTTGAGCCACTCCCCCGTCATCCCTGCGAATGTTGGGATTTCGTGAGGGTGAGCGCTGTCAAAAACCAACAGGCCTGGGGCGCATTGTCTAGCGGCCAGGATCCAAAACATTCCCCTGTTCCCTTCAGGGATCAGCCAGAGGCACCTGACCCTGGCCGAGGTGCCGAGCGAAGTGAAGGCGGGAGCGGGGACGATTAGGGCGACGTTCCCTCCAATCCCCGCTCCCCACCCCTCTCCCCTGAAGGGGGAGAGGGGAAATTCACTCCTGTGCAAGCCACTATGATCCCTCAGTAAGACCATCGATCGCCGCCCAGCCTGAAGCGCCGATCCCCTTCAGCATCAGCCGATGCTCCGCACGAACGCCTCCCAATGCGACGATCGGCACCCTCGCCCTGCGCGCCAGAGCCGCGAAAGCGACCCGCCCCAGCACCCTGCCCCCCGGATGCGACCGCGTCGCAAAGAGCGGCGAGAGGAAGACAAGGTCCACCCCCGCCTGCTCGGCCGCTCGCAATTCGCGCGCATTGTGAACGGCCATGCTGCGAACCAGAGGCCGCGCCGCCCGCCAATATCCCCGTCCATGCCAGCCATCGGCACCCCAGGCCGCTGCCTCACGCGCCGATCCCGCCAGCAGCAGCATGAGGCCCCGCCGCCGCGCCACCTGCGCCAGCCTGTGGAACAGGTCCCGTCGCGCACCCACGCTGGTATGATAATGGCGGAACAGAATACCTCCCTGCCCCTTCGGCAACCGCGCAGCGCTCGCCAGCAGCACGTCATCCGACACGCGCTCGTCCGTCACCAGCCAGATCGAGGGCAGATTTTTAGCGTAGCGGGCTCTCATCGCCCTCGCCTATAGCAGCCCCTATGACGACCGACAGCATCGAAGCCGCCGACCGGCTGAACGCCCTGCGCGATAGCATGGGGCGTGCGGCCCGCCTCACCGGCCGCACCGCCGATGATATAACCCTCATCGCCGTCTCCAAGACGCAGGAAGCCGCCGCTATCCGGCCCCTCATCGCCGCGGGCCAGCGCATATTCGGCGAAAACCGTGTTCAGGAAGCGCAGTCCAAATGGCCCGTGCTGCGCGAGGAAACCCCCGGCCTTTCCCTGCATCTTGTCGGCCGACTGCAATCGAACAAGGCGGCCGACGCCGTCGCCCTGTTCGACGTCATCCATTCGCTCGATCGCCCTTTCCTGCTCACCGCGCTCGCCAAGGCCATGGATGCGGCCGACAAGCGCGTCCCCTGCTTTATTCAGGTCAATATCGGCGCGGAAGAGCAGAAGGGCGGCTGCCCAATCGCGGAAACCCCGGCACTGATCCGCGCCGCGCGCGATGCCGGCATCCCCGTGGCCGGCCTGATGTGCGTCCCCCCCGCGGACGTCGAGCCCGCGCCCTATTTCGCGCTGTTGGCAAAGATCGCCCGGGACGAGGGCGTGGATCAGCTATCCATGGGCATGTCGGGCGATTTCGAAACGGCGATCATGCTGGGCGCCACCCATATTCGCGTCGGCACGGCCCTGTTCGGCGAAAGGCCTTCTCCCGCCCGCCCTGTTCCGGCGAGCGGGAGAGGCATGATCAGAAACTCCCGCGAAGGGTAATGCCGTAGGTGCGCGGTTCAGCCAGATAGGCCGAGATAAGCTGGTTTGCCATTGGCGCGCCAAGCGCGAACTGACCCGTCGTCGATGTCGAAGGGCTGCTCGACTGCAACGGACTGCTGAACGCCACCTGGGTATAATCCTGGTTGAAGATATTCTGGCCCCAGAATTCCACCGCCCAGCGCTGCTCGGGTCCCCGAATGCCGACCCGCGCGTTGAACACGGCAAAGCCATCCTGCCGCTTTTCTGGGAACAGGTCCGACCCCGTGTTGAAGTCGCTGGTCATGCGCCCGTCGATATAGAAAAGCGCGGACAGCCCGGAGGAGCCGATCTCCGGCGTCCAGGATGCGCTGACCGTCGCCACCACCTCGGGCGCCTGGCTGTTGAGCGATCCCGGCAGCAGGAACAACGCCGGATCGAGCGGTACGGACCCGTCGCCACTGCCCACCAGCCGGTTGGCGAATTTCGCCCGCGCATAGGTAAATCCGCCCGCCACGCGGACATTGCGCACTGGCGACGCCGACAGTTCCAGTTCGACGCCCTGGCTGATCAGGCCCGGTCCCACATCATCGCTGTCACAGGTGCGGCCTGCCGACAGCGATCCATCACAGCCATTGATATTCTGGACGACGAAGCTGGTGCCGTTGAAGGTGTTCAGCTGGAAATTCTTGAACTCCTGCCGGAACGCCGCGATGTTCACGCTCCACTTGGGCTGGGTATATTTCAGCCCCACTTCAAAGGCATCGACCTTCTCCGCCGCAAAGCGAAGGCTGCTCACATCGGCATTGCTGCGCGGAGAGAAGACGGCGGGAACGGGGTTCAGCCCGGTCGATCCAAGCTGGAACCGATCGAGATTATAGCCGCCCGCCTTATATCCCTTCGAATAGCTGCCATAGACCAGCATTTCGTCCAAAGGCTTCCATGACAGCACGGCCGTTCCGGAAAACTCGCCATCGCTGATCCTGTCGTTGAGGTTCAGCGTATTGAGCCCGGTCGAACTGTTGCCCAGGCAACCCAGCGTCAATATACCCTGCGCCAACGCGGCGGCGCTCCCCAATGCAGGGGTGGTGGCGATCTCGAACAGGTCGTTCAGCGCCCCGGGATTGCGCGCCTGCAACGCAGCGCAAGTTCCGTTATTATTGCTGAAATCTGCCGAGAAACGCTTTGTCTCATGCGTGTAGCGCAGGCCCAGCGTCAGATCGAGCTGCTTGGTGATGTGAATGATGTTGTGGGTGAAGAGCGCCCAATTTTCGCTCTTCTGACGATATACCGACGCCAGATCGCCCGTGCCGCCGGGAATCGCCGCCAATGCGCGTAGCCCGTTCCCAAGGCCGGTTGAAAGTGCGCCCGCGGCGCCAGCGCCGATTGCAGGCGTCAGACCCGCATTGAGCTGCGCCTGCGTCCCGCTGATCAGCGCCTGTGTCGCGAGGCCACTGCCGCACGCCGCGAGTTGCTGCGCCGTCAGGTTGCTGTTGACCCCAGCCCCGGCCATCAGGCGGCACGCGGCAAAGCGGCCATAGTCGTCGCCGAAGACGATGTTGTCCTCCAGCGTCAGCTTCTCATGCGCATAGTAGCCGCCGACCAGCCAGTCGAGAACCTCGCCAAAGGCGGAGCCTTGCGCGCGCAATTCCTGCGTAAAGGTGCGGAACTGACGATAGGTATTGGGATCGCGGTACAGCAGGTCAGCGCCGCTATAATCATAATCGCCATAGTCCTGGCTCTTATAATCACGATAGGCGGTGATGCTGGTCAGTTTCGCGCCGCCCAAGTCGTAATTGACCTCGCCCGACAGGCCCCAATCCTTGACCTTGCTGACATAATCGCGCCCGGGCGTGATCGTCAGCTCCCGGTCGTAGGGATCGGACGGGAAGACACTGCCCTGTCCCGCCAGGATCGCGGCGATGCGATTGAAGGGAGCCGTGCTGTACCCGCCGCCCGCCACCGGCCGCCGCTCGCGCGTCTCGATATAGGCCGCGCCGCAGCAGCTTTCGTCACGATTGGTATAATCGCCGATCAACCGGATCGACAGCGCGTCATTGGGTTCGAACAACGCCTGCCCGCGCAGGAAATAGCGGTCGCGATCATTGGTCTCGCCAACCTTGTTTCCGCTCGTGTCCACCAGGTCGAAAAAGCCGTCCCGCTTAGACCAGACCCCATCCAGGCTGAGGGCAAGCTTTTCGGATACGGGCCCCGTGATGCGCCCGGCGAGCCGCCAATAGTCATAATTGCCGTAGGTGACCTCGGCCTTGCCGCCCAATTCGAACTCCGGCGCCTTGCTGATCACGTTGATAAGGCCAGCCGAGGCGTTGCGCCCGAACAGCGTTCCCTGCGGCCCGCGCAGCACTTCCACGCGCTCGATTTCGCCCAGTTCATTGAGGCCCGCGCCAGTGCGGGAACGGTATACGCCATCGATGAACACCGCGACCGAGCTTTCCAGCCCCGGATTGTCGCCGACCGTGCCGATGCCGCGAATGCGGGCGGACGCATTGGCTTCCGACCCGGTCGAAGACACCAGCAGCGATGGCGCGAGCTGGTTGAGCGACCGGATATCGCTGGCGCCGCTATTCTGCATGGCCTGCGCCGTCACGGCGGATACCGCGATCGGCACGTCCGACAGCGGACTGGCCCGGCGCGTCGCCGTTACGATGATGATGCCTTCATCCTCTGCCGCGCTGGTCTGCGATTGGGTTTCCTGCGCCTGCGCATGGGATACGGATCCAGCCAGCGCGATGATGCCGGCGGACAACAGCCAAAGATTCTTCTTGCTCATGAGACCCTTTCCTCTCCTGCAGCGCATGATTGTCCCATGTCGTCTACGGAGTGCGATTATGCGGACACAGCAGGCCAAAGGCAAGGCAAGCCAGCTTTTCCAACCCTTTGCGTCCGTTGGTTTACCTGATTACAGGTTTCTGTGGCTTAGCAGCAACAGCTTAACGCTACGTTTCCGTAGCGTTGCTAGCCAAGCGGGAAACGCAGCATGCGGTCGGCCACCGGCACCATCGCCATAGCGCCGGGCCCGACGGCGCGACGGATTTCGCCATGTCCTGCGTCCAGCCCGCCGGTTAGCGCGCCCAAGGCAGGCAGAATCAGCTTGGAAGAAGAGCCGACAAAGCAACGCCGCGATACCCGTCGCCCACGCAACGACAGGCGGAGCTTGGGGTGGAAATGGCCTGAAATTTCCGGTCGCGGATCGACCGGATCGGCCTCATGCCGCAGCCAGATGCCATCGACCTCGGCTTCCACGACACGCCGCCCACCCGGCGTCGCATCCATGCCGGCGTCATGATTTCCAGTGATCCACAACCAATCCAGCCGCGCCGTCAGCGCCTCCAGCCGCTCGCGGGCCTTGGACGGCAGCCGCGCCGCGCCATCGGCATCGTGAAAGCTGTCCCCCAGCGACCACACCGCCCGCGCGCCCGTCCGCGCCACCAGCGCCTCGATCACGTCCAGCGTCGCCTGGCTGTCATGCGGGGGCAGGAACTGGCCGAACCGGCTGAACCAGCTCGCCTTCTCGAAATGCAGGTCCGCCACCAGCAAAGCCGATCGCGCGGGCCAGAATAGCGCCGCCTCAGGCAAAGCCATGAATTCGTGACCCGCGAACGAAAAGGGAACCATGGCTCGCCTATGCGCGCTCGCGCCCGCCCTTTCAAGAGCGGTTTGAAGCCGCTATGGGCGCGCCATGGCTTCGCCTTTCACCATCGCCGCGCTTTACCGCTTCGCCAGCTTTGCCGATCCTGAAGCTCTGGCGGTTGAGCTGCGGGACATCTGCGCGCGGCTCGGCACATGCGGCACGCTGATTCTCGCGCGCGAAGGCATAAACGGCACGGTCGCTGGAAGTGCCGAAGCGATCGACGCCCTCCTCGCCCATATCCGAACGCTTCCGGGCTGCGCCGATCTCGACGTCAAATTCGCCACCGCAGAAGAACCGCCCTTCGCCCGCATGAAGATCAAGGTGAAGGCGGAAATCGTGACGCTGGGCGCAGGCGACCTTGACCCCGCATCCCAAGCCGGGCGCTATCTCAACCCGGCCGAGTGGAACGCGCTGATCGCCGATCCCGACACGATCGTCATAGACACCCGCAACGCCTATGAGGTTGCCGTCGGCAGCTTCGACCGCGCGATCGATCCCGGCACGCGCTCCTTCCGCGAATTTCCCGCCTGGTTTGACCGCTTCGCCGAGCAGCTGCGCGAAGAAGGCCGCGAGCCGCGCATCGCCATGTTCTGCACCGGCGGCATCCGCTGCGAAAAGTCGACGGCGCTGGTGCGCTCGCGCGGCTTTGAGCATGTCTATCATCTGCGCGGCGGCATCCTGCGCTATCTGGAAGAAATGCCGGAAGACCAGAGCCGATGGCAGGGCGACTGCTATGTGTTCGATGAACGCGTGTCGGTCGGCCACGGCCTGACGCCCGGCAACCACATCATCTGCCGCAGCTGTGGCCTCGCCCATCGTCAGGGCGCAGCGCATGTCTGCGTGGCAGAAGGTGACACCGCCTCATCTCAGGCGTGATAGCGGTGCAACCCCGACCCATGCTCCCTTAGCCAGGCGCGGGCGGGCTTGGGATCTTCTCCCAATATCCGCGCATGGGCCGCGTGAAAGGCCGGGCTGTGATCCATGTGCAGCAGATGGGCGAGTTCATGCGCCACCGTCGCGCGCCGGACATGCGGCGGGCACAGGATCAGGCGCCAGCTGTAGCGGATCGCCCCGCTTGACGCGCAACTGGCCCAACGGCTGCGAGGATCGCCTATGCCGACCGACGCCACGATCAGGCCATGATCGCGCGCCATCGCATGGCTTTCCTCTTCCATCACCACCCTCGCACGCGCCTTAAGCCAGCGCAGCACACGCGGCCCCACCGATTCGCGCACGCCGCCAAGCGTCAGCCGGTCGCCCTCGATCCGCACCGTGCGCGACGCGTCCGCGATCCAGCAGATGCGGAACTCCCGCCCTTCCAGAGGAAAGCATGTCCCATCCTCTAATCGCACCAGCGCGGGCCGCGCCGCCATCTGCGTCCGGACCCAGCCTTCATGCCCCTGCGCCCACCCCAGCGCGCGGTTGAGATTGGCCCGCATCGGCAGCGACAACCGCAATTCCCCGCGCGCATGGTCGAGCGACAGACGATAAGCTTTGGCCCGCGCTGACCGGCGGATGCGGACAGGAACGGCAACCCCGTCGATCGTGATGCTGCTGTCAGATTTCGCGGTCGACAAGATGGTTTTCCCAATCGCCCGCGTCCGCCTCCGCAATCGTCCAGCCGCGCACTGATTCCCGCGCACGATGCACCGCCTCGCGATCGCCGCTGATCAGATAGTGCCAGGACGGCAACGGCTTGCCCTCGCCCCGCAGCCGATACGCGCAAGTCCGCGGAAGCCAGCTGATGGTCTTCACCTTTTGCGGGGTCAGCCGGACGCAGTCGGGCACGAAGCGCCGCCGTTCGCTGTAATTGCTGCACTGCCCGCTATGCCGGTCGAGCAAACGGCAGGCGACGTTGGTCGGATAGACGCGCCCCGTATCCTCATCCTCAGCCTTGTGCAGGCAGCATTTGCCGCACCCGTCGCACAGCGCTTCCCACTCCGCGCGGTCCAGCTTGTCGAGGGGCTTTTCCCAGAAGTTCAAACCGTCACTTGACCCATTTTTCCAGGAAGGCGCGTACATCATCCGCCGTGCCTTCCTGCTTGTCCGCCGATCCCGGATCATCCACCGGCACCAGAGCCACGGGCTGACCGTCGGGCCCGAACAGATAAGGCGTGCGGCTATGGCTTACCAGATAGCCGCTGGCTCCTTCCGCCTTTTCCTTGTTGGCAATGACGACGAAATCCTTCGCCACCTTCGCGACGTCCTCCGGCGTACCGGTGAGGCCGATCAGCCTGGGGTGAAACGCCGCGACATAGGTCTTCAGCACGGCCGGCGTGTCGCGATCCGGATCGACGCTGATGAAGATCGGCTGCACCTTCGCCGCGCGCTGCGCATCCGCCTTCTCGAATTGGGAAAAGCCCTGCATGATATGCTGCAAGTCCAGCGGGCAGACGTCGGGGCAATAGCTGTAGCCGAAATAGACCAGCCGGTACTTGCCCTTGAAATCGTCCCACCGCACCTTCTTCCCATCCTGGTCGGTCAGGATGAAAGGCGCACCGATGCGCGCTCCGGCCAGATCACCACGCATGCTCTCCGCCTCGCTTGATGCGTTGCCGCCGCCACCCATATTGCAGGCGGCCAGCAGCGCTATGAGCGGCAGGATTAGGGGACGGATCGCTTTGTTCATGGCGCCGCCAGCCATGCCCTGCTATGGGCGCCATTGCAAATGCCAACGGGGCTCAAGGACGATGATGAAGGCTTTTCCGGCTTGGATGGGTGCGGCTCGCGCTGCTGCCCTGGCGCTGACTTTGCTCTCGCCGGTCGCGGCGCAGGCGCAATTTTCGGACGCCTATAATTTCCTGAAGGCGGTGAAGGATGCCGATGGGCAGAAAGTCACCGACCTGATCCAGAAGCCGGGATCGACCGTCATCAACAGCCGCGATGTCACCAGCGGAGAGACCGCGCTGCATCTCGTCATCGCCCGGCGCGATAATACATGGCTTTCCTTCCTCCTCGCTAAGGGCGCCAATCCCAATCTTGCCGACAATCGCGGCAACACGCCGCTCATGAATGCGGTGCAGGCCCGTTTCGAGGATGGCGTCCGCACGCTGCTCGGCAACGGCGCACAGATCGACAAGACCAATGGCAGCGGCGAAACCCCGCTGATCCGCGCGGTGCAGCTACGCGACATCGGGATGGTCCGCCTGCTCGTCGCGCAGGGAGCGAATGCCGACAAGCGCGACACGATCGCTGGCATGTCCGCGCGTGATTATGCTGAACGGGACGCCCGCACTTCGGGAATCGTCGAAGCACTGGCAGCTGCCAAGCCGAAGGCCACGCCATCGGGTCCGGTCCAGGGTCCGACTTTTTAAAGTTGCCAAGCCCGCGGTCTACAACGGACGCGCTAGTCTAAGTCTGCCGTCCACTTTTCGCCCTGAGCCTGTCGAAAGGTCTTACTTCCTTCAAGAAAGGAAAAGGGCTTCGACAAGCTCAGCCCGAACCGCCTTGTCTCCGGCCCCGCGCCTTCCCATCTTCTCTCCATAATCCTGAAAGCCTGGAGAGGCCGGTCATGGAGCGCAAGAACGATATCGAAAAAGCCTGGGAACAGGCACTCGGCAATATATTCCAGCCCTATACGCATGCCCCCCATGACATGAAGAAGGCGCTGGACTCATTTCATGGCAGCCTGACCAACAGCAGCTACGACATCCGCCGCCACATGGCCCGAACTGCGGCCCGGCAGGGTTCCACTGCGCTCAACCGATTCCTGGCTGACGAATATTGGGGCAAGCGCCCCCGATAAGGATGAAGGTGGTGGCGTTTAGCCCTCACCACCCCAATTCCGCAGCATGGTCCGGGTCCGCCAGCGCGGTCAGCCGCCGCGCTGCTCGCCGCGCAAAGCGCAGCGTCTCGGCCTTCCGCCGCGCAGCCGCAAGCGGCTCCACCGGCGCAGGCCGCAGCAATTCCGCATCATATTGATCCGCCACGATCAAGCCGGTGCGCGCGGGCCACAGCGCCTCGCTGTCGAAGAGCGACAAGTCGAAGCCGGAAGGCACTGCCCAAAAGAAGCGGTCGCAATAATCGAGATAATCAGGCCATTTCATGTCGCCCAGCAAATCTGCGCGGCTGCACTTGATTTCTACGATGGTGATGCGCCCCGCGCTATCCAGCGCCATGATGTCGGCACGGCGGCCGTTGGGCAGCGGCACTTCCAATATCCCGCTCATGTCGTGCCGAAAGAACAGCCGCAACGTCCCACGCGCGACGGCCAAGGCGGTGCCGTCAGTCAGTGGAGAGCAGCCCTCATCAGGCGCGGGCAGGGAAGAAGCCGGACTCATGGTCCAGCTTTTAGAACAGGAAGGGAACAAAAGAAAAGGCCGATTCAGTTTCCTGAACCGGCCCGCTGTCCTTGTGATGTGCGACCCGAGGATCAGCGATAGAAGATATGATTGTCGATCGCGGCGAGCTGGCGCTTGCCCCAGCCCGGCGAAACCCGGCGGGCATGGAAGAACAGGGCGCCTTCCGCCTTGCTGTTCCAGCTGTCCTGCATGGCGATCTGGGCGATCGCAACCGCCTCGCGCCAGCTTTCGCTTGCCATCGGAATGGCGGGCATGCCGCGCCCACGCACGAAGCTGAACTGGCCCGGCTGATAGACGACACCGCACAGGCTGCTGGCGAAACGGCCCGACTTCGCCCGGTTGATGATCACGCGAGCGACGGCCAGCTGGCCTTCCAGGCTTTCGCCCTTGGATTCGAAATAGACCGCGCCAGCCAGGCACTTCATGTCGCCTTCGACGCTTTCGGCTTCGCCGTGCGAGGCGACCAGGGCAGACAGATTGTCGGCGCGCACATCGGCGCTGTCGGAAAGATTGGCCAGCGGCTGCGCGACTTCGCGCGGCGCGGCGAAAACAACAGCGGGCTTGGAAGCCGCCGGAGCTGCATTCAGCTCTTGATTTCCGGGAAGGGAAACGACCGATGGAGCGACTTCGCTAGCGCTCGACATGTCGGCCGCAGTTACCGCGACGGTGGCGGTCAGGGCAAATGCCGCGGCAGTCGCGGCCTTCAAACGAAAACTCATTACAACTCAGAAACATGCGGTTCTTGGCCAGGGACGTCGGGAAAAACCCCACACAACTATCGACGTCAGGCCGCCCCCCGTCTGCGTGTTTACCTCCCCCGCCCCCCACGGGCGAATTTGGCAACCTGCGCGTTAAGCGTTGGGAGCGGCCAGTGCCTTTGGCCAGCCGGAGAGTCAACGATTAGCAGATCGTTTCAGCGGCGAACCGTTCCGCATCCGCGATATCGAGTTCGATTACCCACAGATCGGGGTCCGAACGTCGCCGCCTCGCTAGATATTGATTGAGGGAATCGGTTCCCTCTTCCGCCGCAGGCCCGCACCGCTCCATCCTGTACCCGCCAGCAAAGTCCGACACCCGTTCGAACAGCCCCGCGAACTGCCCTTTTTCCGCTGCTTCGATCAGGATCACGCCGCTGATCTCGTCGCCCTTGACCAGCACCGTGGCGAAGCCCCCTGCCGCCGCTGCGCGCCTTACCAGCACGCCGATCAGCATCGCGCTGGTCAGCCGGTCAGCCTGCATAACCCGGCAATGACGACAGCGGGATGTGCGACCGCATGAAAGTGCCCGTTCCCCGGCCGACCTCTTCGCCGTCCATATCGACCAGGCTGGCTTCGGCGACGAACACGCGCCGCTTGCCGCTGATCCAACGGCCTTCCGCACGGATTCGCCCTGGTCCGATGGGCCGGGTGAACAACAGGTTGAACGCGGTCGTCAGCAGAAAACGATCGCTGACCAGGCTGTTCGCCGCATAGAAGGCCGCATCGTCCATCATCTTGAAATAGACGGTGCCATGGACAGCGCCTGCCGCATGGAACTGTTCTTCATCGACATCGAATTCGATGATGGAACGGCCGGGTTCGGCGATCGTCAGTTCCGACCGGAACATCCGGTTGATCGGCGCGGAGCGGTAGAGATTCTCCAGCGCACGAAAATGCGCTGCCTCACCGCTCGGCACATCGGCCATGTCAGGCGGCGTCACGCGCTTCGCCGCCAGCCAGCAGCGCGTGCAGCGCTTCGGCCGATTTCGCCCCCCGCAGCCGCGCGACATGTCCCTCGTCGCGCAAATAGCGCGACACGCGGGCCAATGTCTTCAGATGCTCCGCCCCGCTGTCCACAGGGGAAAGCAAGGCGAAGACGATGTCCACGGGCGCGTCATCGACCGAATCGAAGGCGAGCGGTGGATTGAGCTGCACCACGACGCCGCTCATCCGTTCCAGGCCGGGAATCTTCGCGTGCGGAATGGCGACGCCGCCGCCAAAGCCAGTCGACCCAAGCCGCTCCCGTTCGAACAGGGCATCCGATACCGCGGCTGCATCCAGCCCGTAAGCGGAAGCGGCGAGTTGCGCGATCTTCTGGAACAGCGGCCTTTTGCCGTTAGCCGAAACGTCCGTTGCAAGTGCTTGTGGCGCGACGATGTCGTTGAAATGAACCATGACCAACCTGGAACAGCCGGGCGCGCGCCACGCCCCTTTTGATCACGCGTGCCCGGGGATATAAAGCCCGGCCCCATAAGCCGCCTGCCGCTTCGGGTCAATGGCGGCCCGGGACCGGGCCCGATGGTCAGGCGCGTGCTTGCTCCCGTGGTTCCACCCAGCCGATCGTCCCATCCTGGCGGCGATAGACCATGTTATAGGCCGATGTGCCCGCGTTCAGGAACAACAGCGCGTTGGTGTTGCGCAGGTCGAGCATCATCACCGCGTCAGAGACGCTCGCTTCGGGAATATCGACCCGCGTTTCCGCCACGATCAGCGGTGCGTCAGCCGGTTCCTCTTCCTCCGGCGACGAAGCGAAAATGGTATAGCCCGCGCCATCCAGTCCATTGAGGTCATAGCCATTGGCCCGCTGCGCCTCGGCCGCGACGGCCTGGGGATGACGGTCCTTCAGGCGGCGCATGTAGCGCCGCAGCTGCCGCTCGATCTTTTCTGCCGCCTGGTCGAAGGCCGGATGCGCTTCCTGCGCCTCTCCCGCTCCTTTGAGGATCAGGCCGGTCATCACATGGCAGACGATATCACAGTGGAAAGCCCCGTGGGGCGCAGGCCGGAACGTGACCTGGGCGGAAATCGTGCGCGAAAAATATTTCTCGGCCATCGCCTCCAACCGGGTCGCCACATGCTCTTTTAGAGCGTCGCCCGTATCGACCTGATGCCCGGAAACACGAATATCCATATGCCTTCTCCTTGTTCTTGCCGGGCTGCGGGAGGCAGTCCGGTTGGGCGAAGCGTGAAGGGCAGTATGTCGAACCAGCCTTCAAGCCTCCTCCAGCCAGAGCGGCTTTTCCAGCGTTGCGACAAACGCTGCATGCCTTTCCAGCTCCATCGCGCTGGCCGTGAAAACCCGCGCGGGACGAACAGGGCGAACCGCGATATTGGCCGCAAGTTCCACCCGAATGGCGTCTTTCTCTTCCTCCTGTGCAAGACCAAGGCCGATCTGACGGCCTCCTCTCAATTCGATATACAGCTGCGCCAGCAATTCGGCGTCCAGCAACGCGCCATGCTTGACGCGATGGCTGCGATCGATGCCATAGCGGGTGCAAAGCGCGTCCAGGCTATGCTTGGCGCCCGGATGCAGCTGCCGCGCGATCGCGACGGTATCGATCATCCGGTGCATGCCGATTTCCGGCAGGCCGCAAAGCTTCAGCTCATGGTTGAGGAAGCCGAAATCGAACCGCGCATTGTGCGCGACCAGATGGCTGTCTTCCAGAAAGTCGAGCAGCTCCTCCACGCCATGGGCGAAAAGCGGCTTGTCCTTCAGGAATATGTCGGACAGCCCGTGGATCGCCTCGGCGGCGGCGGGCATCAGGCGCTGGGGATTGTAATAAGCATGGAAGGTGCGGCCTGTGGGCACCCGATTCACGAGTTCGATGCACCCGATTTCCACCATTCGATCCCCAGAAGCGGGGTCAAATCCAGTCGTTTCGGTATCGAATATGATTTCGCGCATTGACCTCTTCATGCCGACTCTGCGGCTCACCCCTGTCGGCCTATCCCTTATCGGCCCGTCTTTGATCCAAGGCAAGCAACCAAGCGCCGCACCTGGCGCTGCGTGGCCGCAAATGTGGTGCCTGTATGGATGATATAGTGTGCGCGCCGCCGCTTTTCAGCATCGGGCGTCTGCAAGTGCAGGATTCTGCGGAATTTCTCCACCGTCATGCCCTTGCGCGCCAGCACGCGCTTGCGCTGCTTCCAGGCTGGCGCCGTCACGACGATGACGCCTGCCAGCTTGCGCTCCATATGCCCTTCGAACAGCAGCGGAATGTCCAGCACGACAAAGGCGCGCGAGCGATGCCGACGCAGGAACGTCATCCGCTCTTCCTTCACCGCCGGATGGACGATCGCTTCCAGCACCTTGAGCTCCTGGGGATGCCCGAACACCGCCGCCCCCAGCTTCGCCCGGTCGACGCCCGCAGGCCCGGTCGTCCCGGGAAAGCGCGCCTCGATGGCTGGCAACAGCCTGCCCCCAGGCCCTTGCAGCCGATGCACCTCCGCATCCGCATCAAAGACTGGCACGCCCTCCCGCCGCAGCATGGCGGCCACGGCCGACTTCCCCATGCCGATCGATCCGGTCAGCCCATAGATTTTCATGGCGCGTCAGGCCGCCAGCAGCAATGCGCGCAATTCCTCGTCCCGCTCGCGGGGGGCCTGCGCGTCGAAAAAGATATCGAACGCCAGCGCCGCCTGCCCGATCAGCATCTCCAGCCCGTCCAAGGCCTTCAATCCGCGCGCCCGCGCTGCCTTGAGCAGTGGAGTCTCCAGCGGCGCATAGACAATGTCATAGACCGTCGCCCCATCGGGCAGGGTGGAAAGGTCCAGATCGAGCACCGGCTGACCCACCATGCCGAGCGAACTTGTGTTGACCAGCAGATCGGCCGCCGGAAGCATGTCGCCCATGCCGATCACGCGCCCCTTGACCTTCGCCCGGTCAAGCAAGGCCTGCCCCTTCGCCGCATCGCGCGCCATGACGGTGATATCGGCCACGCCCAGGCTGGTGAGCGCAAACAGGATCGCCCGTGCCGCGCCCCCCGCGCCAACCAGCACGGCGCTCTCCCCTTTCCACTTGTCGCGGAGCAACGGCTGGAGGAATCCGCCCGCATCGGTATTGGTCCCGATCAGCGGCCCGCCAGTTTCGCTGGCGATCGTGTTCATCGCCCCGATCCGCTCGCGCACGCCGCCCGGATCGTCGGTATAGTCCATCACCGCGATCTTGTGCGGGATCGTGACATTGCATCCCAGCCAGTCCGGATCCGCCCTGCGCTCCAGAAAATAGGCGGAAAGCCCCTCCGCCGTCACATGCGTCTTGCGATATTCCGCTTCGATACCCAGGCAATCGAGCCAGAAATTATGAATGAGCGGCGATTTGCTGTGCGCGATCGGATCGCCGATCACCTCTGCATAGGGAAGCGTGTCAGTCATGACGGCAGAACGCCCCGCACGCGCAGAAAGTCAAGCAGCGGCAGCAACGGAAGCCCCTGAATCGCGAACTGGCTGCCTTCCACCTTGCTGAACAGTTGCACGCCCGGCCCTTCGATCCGGTAATTGCCAACGCACCAGCGGCACTGCTCCCATTCATCATCCAGATACTTAGCTATGAAACTATCGGACAAGGGCCGCACCGTCATCCGCACCCGTTCGATGTGCCTCCAGATCGGCTCGCCATTCAGCGCGATGACGGCCGCGCTATGCAGATGATGCACCCGCCCCGACAACAGGCGCAAAATCCGCTCCGCATCCGCCCGGTCCACTGCCTTGTCGATCATGCTGCCATCATCAAGGCTAAGCGTCTGGTCGCATCCCAGGATCAATCCACCTGGCACCCGGCGTGATATGCGCAGCGCCTTCAACTCCGCCAATGCATCCGCCAACGCCCGCGCGTCCAGTCCTTCCGCCCGCAGCGCTTCCTTCGCCGCTTCTTCATCGACGCCGGGCCAGAGCGCTTCGAACGGGACGCCCGCCAACTGCAACAGCGCCCGGCGGCTTGCGCTTTGTGACGCCAGCACGATCATGATTCACTTCCTTCCGCCAACACGCGGTCATTGAACAGATTGATGATCGCAGCCGCCGCTTCCTCAATCGAGCGACGCGTCATGTCAATCACTGGCCAGCCATTGTCGGCAAACATGCGCCGGGCAAAGGCCAGTTCCTCCTGCACCTTTTCCAGATCGACATAGCTGGTTTCGGGCGCCTGGTTCAAAGAGAGCAGCCGGTTGCGGCGGATCTGCACCAGCCGCTCAGGACTGACGGTCAGCCCCACGACCATCGGGTGCCTCAGCGAATAAAGGCTGCGCGGCGGCGGCGATTGCACCACCAGCGGAATGTTCGCCGTCTTGTATCCGCGATTGGCAAGATAAATGGACGTCGGCGTCTTGGACGCGCGCGACACGCCCGCCAATACGATGTCCGCCTCCTCCCAATTTTCATGGCCCACGCCATCATCATGGGCGATGGTGAACTGGATCGCCTCGATCCGCGCGAAATAGGCTTCGTCGAGGATATGCTTGCGCCCTGGGCGGTTGCGCGTCTCCTGACCCAATATGTTGGACAGCGCGTCGGTCACGCTGTCGAGCGCAGCGACATGGGGCAGGCCCAGTGCCCGGCAGCGCGTTTCCAGCCGCCGCCGCAGCTGGTGATTGGACAGGGTGAACAGGACGAGGCCCGGATTGGCGGAAATCTCCTCCATGATCCGGTCGAGATGGACATCGGACCGCACCATCGGCCAGAAATGCCGCACCGCCTCGACATTTTCAAAGGCGCCGATCGCCGCCTTGGCGATATTTTCCAGTGTCTCGCCGGTGGAGTCAGACAGCAAATGCAGATGGATACGCGACATGACGCATATCTCTGTGTGGAGCCTGTGGATAAAGCAAGGGATAGGTTGCGGACGAAATACCCCTTTTTAGGTAGCTCACATTAGCCGGAATCTTATCCACATGGCTCCCACAGGCCGTCATTTTCATCCACAGCCTGTGGGTAACGTGGATGAACGGACTGACTCGCACCGGAATCCTTGACGTGAAGGAGTCAAGCTGTTGGCAAATCCGGGCACAGCGCATAAACCCCGCTGCCAACGCCTCTACTATCTCCATCATCCTTTTTAAGAATCTAAATAAGAGAGATTATGACGGGACCAGATGCCGGCCTTTCCGCTGGACCTTCCAAGCCGCTGCTTTCCGTCCTGAAGGGTGAAAGCCTGTCCCTGCCGCCCATGTGGCTGATGCGCCAGGCGGGCCGTTATCTGCCTGAATATCGTGCCTTGCGCGCGCAGAAGGGCGGATTTCTCGAACTGGTCTATGACAGTCCGGCGGCCGCTGAAGTCACGCTTCAGCCGCTGCGCCGTTTCGGCTTCGATGGTGCGATCCTCTTTTCAGACATTTTGATCGTGCCTTACGCGATGGGGCAAAATCTCTGGTTCGAAACAGGGGAGGGGCCTCGCCTCGCACCCATCCTTGGCGAAACCGATTTGTCAGCGCTGAAGCCTGACCTCAGCCGCTATGAAGCCGTCTATGAAACAGTGCGGCGGGTGAAAGCGGCGCTGGACCCCTCCGTTACCTTCCTCGGCTTTGCAGGCAGTCCCTGGACCATTTCCACCTATATGGTGGCCGGGCAGGGCAGCAAGGATCAGGGCGCGGCTCGTCGTCTCGCCTATCAGGACCCGGAACGGTTCGGCGCGATCATCGATGCCATTATCGAGTCCACCGTCACCTATCTGTCAGGCCAGATCGATGCCGGCGTAGAGGCGGTGCAGCTGTTCGACAGTTGGGCAGGCAGCCTGGCGCCGCTTCAGTTCAACCGCTGGGTGATCGAACCCAATCGCCGCATCGTCGAAAAGCTGAAAAGCCTGCATCCTGGCGTCCCGATCATCGGCTTCCCCAAGGGCGCTGGAGCGAAGCTTGCCGACTATGCGGCAGGGACCGGCGTTGACGCGATCGGTGTCGATGAAACCATCGATCCCCATTGGGCGAACCGGGTGTTGCCGGAGGGGCTGCCTGTGCAAGGTAATCTCGATCCGCTGGCGCTCATCGCCGGGGGCAGGGCGGTCGAGGAATCGGTCGACAACATCCGCGCCGCCTTTGCGAGAAGGCCCCACATTCTGAACCTCGGCCATGGCATTCTCCCCGATACGCCGATCGCCCATGTCGAGGCGCTCATCGCCTATGTCCGGCAAGGAAAGGGAAGCTGATGCCTTATCTTGGAGCTGCCTATCTGTGGGTGAAGGCCGCCCATGTCATCTTCGTCATCTTCCTGATGGCGGGACTGTTCATGATGCCGCGCTTCTTCGTCTATCATCACCAATGCGCCGTCGGATCGGATGAGGACCGCAAATGGATCGACCGCGAGCAGCGGCTGCTCAAGATCATCCTCAATCCCTCTCTGATCCTCGTCTGGGTCTTCGGCCTCATGCTGATGGTGGAAATTGGCGCCTGGCAATTCGGCTGGTTCCACTTGAAGCTGCTCTTCGTCCTTGGCCTTTCCGCCTATCATGGCTGGATCGCAGGCTATGCGAAGAAGCTCGCCAAAGGCCTGCGCCCATTAAGCGAAAAGAAGCTGCGCCTGATCAACGAAGTCCCCGGCATCGCCGCCGCAGTCATTGTGGTCGCCGTGATCGTCAAACCTTTTTGAACAGCGTCATCCCAGCGAAAGCTGGGATCTCATGAACCTCGTCATTCCAGCCTCCGCTGGAATGGTTCAGGAAGGCTCCACCGCAATATTATCGATAAGCCGCGTCCGCCCCAGCTTCGCCGCGCCCAGCAGCCGCGCGGGGCGATCCAGCACGTGCATCGGCTCCAGCGTCACCGCGTCGCACAGCGTCACATAATCGATAGGTTCAAAGCCATGCGCGCTCAGCATCGTGATCGCCTTGGCAATCGCCGCTTCGACACTCGCGCCTTTCTCCATCTGCCGCGCCGCTTCACCCAAAGCGCGGGGCAGGGCGAGTGCTTCCTTGCGCTCTTCGTCGGTCAGGTAGGCGTTGCGCGATGACAGGGCCAGCCCATCCTCGGCCCGCTGCGTCGGCACGCCGATGATCTCGATCCGCATGTCAAGGTCGCGCACCATCTGCCGGATCATCGCAAGCTGCTGATAATCCTTCTCCCCGAAGAGCGCGACATCGGGCTGCACCTGGTTGAACAGCTTGGTGACGACCGTCGCCACGCCATCGAAATGCCCCGGCCGCGCCGCGCCGTCCAATCCTTCGGTGATCCCTGAAACGGAGATGTTGGTCGCATAGCCCTCCGGATACATGACCTGCGGGGTAGGCGCCCACAGCGCATCGACGCCTGCGGCCTGCAACATCTGCGCGTCCTTGGCCTCGCGCCGGGGATAGGCGTCCAGATCCTCGTTCGCGCCGAACTGCCGCGGGTTGACGAAGATCGACACCACGACATGCCCGGCATGCCGCCGCGCTTCCTCGACCAGCGCCATATGCCCTTCATGCAGCGCGCCCATCGTCGGCACCAGCGCGACGGGCCGCCCAACGCTTTTCATCGCATCGATCGCGGTTCTTAAGGAAGGAAGGTCACGCAGGGTTTGCACGGGACGAGGGGCTCCGATATGGCAGGTGCACGGGGACTATCCTGCTAAAGGCACGACCCGACAATAGGGTCAAGAATCGTTGCGGCAATAAACGGGGTTATCAATGGGTACGAACACCCAAACGCATCATATCGTCTTCGCCAATGAAAAGGGCGGGACCGGCAAGTCGACCACCGCCGTGCACACCGCCATCGCCTTGACCGCGCTCGGCTACAAGGTCGGCATGATCGACCTCGACCCGCGCCAGCGCACCGTCACGCGCTACATGGAAAATCGCGCCGAAACCGCCCGCCGCCGCAGCATCGACCTCCCCGCGCCGGACTTCGCCGTGCTGAAGGGCGACACGATCGAGGCGCTGGAGGAAGAATCCGCCGCCGTGGCAGAGGGCAAGGATTTCCTGGTCGTCGACACCCCCGGCCGCGATGACCTGTTCGCCCGCCACATGGCCGCCCGCGCTCATACGCTGGTAACGCCGATGAACGACAGCTTCGTGGATTTCGACCTGATCGGCCAGGTCGACGCGGAAACCTTCAAGGTCCGCCGCCTGTCCTTCTATTCCGAACTCATCTTCGAAGCCCGCAAGACCCGCGCCAAGGCGGACGGCGTCTCGATCGACTGGGTCGTCCTGCGCAACCGCGTCCAGCATCATGACGCCCGCAACAAGAAGCGCGTCGGCGACGCTCTGATGGAACTCTCCCGCCGCGTCGGCTTCCGCGTCATTCCCGGCCTCTCCGAGCGCGTCATCTTCCGCGAGCTTTTCCCCTCCGGCCTCACCCTGCTCGACAAGGGGCATCTGGGCGACCTCGGCGTCAGCCACATCGCCGCCCGCCAGGAACTGCGCGAGATGGTCTCCGGCCTTGCCCTTCCATCGCGTGAGGAAAGGACGCCGGTCGATCTTCTCGGCGCGGCCTGATGGGTCTTTTCGCCTTTCTTCTTCTCGGGCTCGCCGCCTGGCTCATCTGGACGGGACGTTTGCAGCGCATGAGTGTGAAGGATGGCATGGTGTTGGGGGGCGCGCTGGTGGGCGCGGTCATGGCGGCCAAGGGCAAGCCGCTCGCCGGAGCGCCGTTGCTTTTGGGCGCGGCGCTCTTTTTCATGAACCAGTCGCGCCATAAAAAGCGCTCCGCCGCTCCCAAGGCAGCTCCCGAACCGGCCAGCATCGCCAGAGCGCGCGCCCTGCTCGGCGTCCCTGAGGATGCCGACGAAAATATGATCCGCGCAGCCCACCGGCGGCTGATCGCCTCGGTCCACCCCGATCGCGGCGGCACGGAAGCCTTGGCGGCGGAAATCAACGCCGCCCGCGACCTGCTGCTGTCTGAATCGGACAAAAAGCAGCAGCCGCCCAGCTGCTAGGGCGGTAGAACAGGGTTCATGTCCCACCACTTCCACCCTTCGCTGCTGCGCGAATATGACATGCGCGGCATCGTCGGCAAAACACTGGGCGAGGAAGACGCCTATGCCTTCGGCCGCAGCTTCGGCACGATCGTCAGGCGCAGGGGCGGTTCAGCGGTCGTGCTTGGGCACGACGGCCGTCTCAGTTCGCCCATGCTGGAGCAGGCGGTGGCTGATGGCCTTCAAGCCTGCGGCATCGACGTACTGCGCATCGGCATCGGCCCCACGCCAATGCTCTATTATGCCGAAACGCTGCTCGATGTTGATGGCGGCATCCAGGTAACCGGCAGCCATAATCCCGCCGATCACAATGGCTTCAAGCTGGTACTTGCGCATGAAGCCTTTTTTGGGCCCGACATCGCCCGTCTTGGCGCCATCGCCGCTGCTGGCGATTGGGAAGAGGGCAGCGGCAGCAGCTCCGCCATCGACGTCATGGACTGCTATGTCGCGCGGCTTATGGAAGGATTTGACGGCACCGCCTGGCGCATCGGCTGGGACGCGGGCAATGGCGCAGCGGGTCCGGTCGTGGACAAGCTCGTCAAGCTGCTGCCGGGTGAGCATCACACGCTTTTCACCGAAATAGACGGCAATTTTCCCCATCATCACCCCGACCCGACAATCGAGGAGAATCTGCACGACCTTCGCAACCTTGTCCTCGCGAACAAGCTCCATTTCGGACTGGCCTTCGACGGTGACGGCGATCGTGTCGGTGTCGTCGATGCACAGGGCCGCACCATCTGGGGCGACCAGCTGCTCGCCCTGCTGGCCGCGCCAGTGCTTCAGGAACGGCCCGGCGCCACCATCGTCGCCGACGTGAAATGCAGCCAGATACTGTTCGACCGGGTCGCCGCGCTGGGTGGCCAGCCGCTCATGTGGAAAACCGGGCACAGCCATATCAAGTCGAAGATGAAGCAGATCGGCAGCCCCTTGGGCGGCGAAATGACCGGGCACATCGTCTTCGCCGACGATTATCTGGGCTTTGACGACGGCCTGTACGCCGCGCTGCGCGTCATCCGCATGGCAGGCTATGAGGGCAAGACCATCACGGCCCTGCATGACGATCTGCCGCCGCTGGTGAACACCCCCGAACTGCGATTTGCCGTCGAGGAGGACCGCAAATTCGCGATCATGCGGGATATCATCGCCCGGCTGCGGGCGGAGGGCGCGATCCTGAACGACATCGATGGCGCCAGGGTGACGAGGCAAGAGGGCTGGTGGCTATTGCGCGCCTCCAACACCCAGGCGGAATTGGTCGCCAGAATCGAGTCGCACGATCAACCCGGACTCGAGCATCTTCGGACCGACCTGTGGAGTTATCTGTCACCGCATGTGCCGGGCCTTGATGGGTAAAGAAGCAGAGGAAAGCGAAAAAAAACGGCAACCGTCAACGTTCCTGGTTGCATCTTCCGCTACGGCATCAGCCGGTTTCACCGACAGTTGCAATAAACGCAACCGTGTAGTTTTCTTTCGCAGTTGCGAAAAGCAGCGCCGATCTGCACAAGGAACGGGCCTTTCAGGCATCCTCTCCTAAAACTTTCAGGCCGTCCCTTGGGGCGGCTTTTTTTTGCCTCCAGCGGCCACAGCGGATTTTCCGAACGGGAAATTTACCATATCGCTGCCATAGCCGGTGCCACATCTGCGCGCTTCGCGCCGCACGGGTTTGAAGAAGGGGGATCTGCATGTTTCTAAGCCGCCGCGCTGCCAGCGCTTGTCTGTCCGCAGGGCTGGTCGCACTGCCACTCCCAGCATTCGCAGGCGGCTTCTATCTTCAGGAACAATCGCCCAAGGAGACCGGACGGGCGCTTTCCGGTGCGGGCGCGGCTGCCGATGATCCTTCCGCCATCTATTTCAACCCCGCCGCCATGACGGAGCTTCCGGGCGTTCAACTGTCTGCTGGGGTGATTGCCCTGTTCGCGACTGCGAGCCAGCAAAATCAGGGCAGCAATCGCACCGTCCCCGGGCTGCCCGGCGCCACCGTTCCAGTTGCTGGCAATTCCGGCGGCAATCCGTTCGACAAACTCATCCCCGTGCCCAGCTTCTATGTCACGGGGCAGGTCACGGACCGGCTCTGGATCGGCGCGGGCGTCAATGCGCCGTTCGGGCTGAAGCTTGCCTATGATGACGGCTTTTTTGGCCGCTACGACTCCCTCCACACCGACCTGAAGACCTATAACATGCAGGGATCGGCCGCCTACAAGCTGGACGATCATTTCTCCATCGGCGGCGGCGTGGACGTGCAATATGTGAAAGTCACGCTGACCAACGCCTTGCCGCAGCTCTCGCCGCTCATCGCGGCCGATGGGCTTGCGGAGGTGAAAGGGAAGGATTGGAGCGTCGGATGGCACGCTGGCCTTTTCTACACCAACGGCGTGACAAATATTGGCATTTCCTATCGGTCGGGCATCGATCATAGCATGACGGGCAGTCAGACCATATCGGGCCTGCAAAGCCTCCTTGCCGCCCAGAATGGCAGCACCGGTGTCAGCGCCCCGCTCAATCTTCCCGACATCGTGACCGCCGGTTTCATGCACCGGTTGACGCCGCGCCTGCGCGCCTTGATCAGCGCGCGCTGGTATAATTGGTCGGTTTTCAAATCGATCGCGATCACGGCCGGTGGCCGCACCTCGGTCAAGGAACTGGATTACAGGGACAGCTACAGCGTCAGCCTGGGCGGCGAATATGATGTCAATCCGGCGCTGACCCTGCGCGCGGGCACGATGTTCGATCGCACGCCCACCAATGCGCAGTTCCTGACGACCCGCGTGCCCGATGGCGATCGCGCCTGGCTGTCGGCAGGGGCGACCTATAATGTCTCGCCCAATCTCGCCCTCAATCTCAGCTACGCGCATAATTTCGTGGAAAAGGCGACGATCATCCGCCCCGACACCTATTATGCCGGAACTGCGGCGGCGACGACCGTCACCACCCTGTCCCGGACCAGCGGCAATGCCGATCAGATTGCCGCATCGGTGACGGCACGCTTCTAACTTGGTCCGCGAATGACTATAGGGGCTCCATCAGCACGGAGCCCCCAGTTCATGTCCGACCATAATCCCGGCCTGCGTCCCTGGCGCGACATCGCCCGGCGTCAATGCCGCCAGATCATGGTGGGCAATGTGCCGGTGGGGGGCGGCGCGCCCGTCACCGTGCAGACGATGACGAACACGCCGACCCATGATGTGCGCGCGACGATCGACCAGATTCGCCGCTGCGAGGAAGTCGGCGTCGACATCATCCGCGTGTCCTGCCCGGACGAGGAATCGACTGCCGCATTGAAGCAGATCGTGCGCGCCGCCCGCGTGCCGATCGTCGCCGATATCCATTTTCACTATAAGCGCGCACTCGAAGCGGCCGACGCGGGTGCGGCCTGCCTGCGCATCAATCCCGGCAACATCGGGTCGGAGGCGCGCGTCAAGGAAGTGGTGGACGCCGCCAAGGCGAATGGCTGCGCGATCCGCATCGGCGTCAACGCGGGCAGCCTGGAAAAGGACCTGCTCGAAAAATATGGCGAGCCTTGCCCGGAGGCGCTGGTGGAAAGCGCGCTCGATCATATCAAGCTGCTGCAGGATCAGGACTTCCACGAATATAAGGTTGCGGTGAAGGCGAGCGACGTCTTCCTTGCCGTCGCTGCCTATATGCAACTCGCCGACGCGGTCGATTGCCCCCTGCACCTTGGCATCACCGAAGCGGGCGGCCTGATCGGCGGCACGGTGAAAAGCGCGATCGGGATCGGCAACTTGCTCTGGGCCGGGGTCGGCGACACCATTCGCGTGTCCCTCTCCGCCGAACCGGAGGAGGAAGTGCGCGTCGGCTATGAGATCCTGAAGTCCCTCGGCATCCGCACGCGCGGGGTGAAGGTCATCTCCTGCCCCAGCTGCGCGCGCCAGGGTTTCGACGTCATCCGCACCGTTCAGGCGCTGGAGGAACGGCTCCAGCATATCCACACGCCCTTGTCGCTCTCGGTCCTGGGCTGCGTCGTGAACGGCCCGGGCGAAGCGCGCGAAACCGACATCGGCCTTACCGGCGGCGGCGCAGGCAAGCACATGGTCTATCTCTCCGGCCTCACCGACCACACCATCCAGGATGAAGGCATGATCGACCATATCGTCCAGCTGGTCGAAGCCAAGGCAGCGGAGATCGAAGCGGCAAAGATCGAGGCGGAAACAACGGACGCAGGACGCGCGCAGGCGGCGGAATAGGGGAGGGGGCTTTCTTCTCGATCGCTCACCAGCCTGCTTGCCTAAGACGGTCCCGCTGAGCTTGACCTCTCCTCTGCGGTTCCGCCCAACCCCCGTTCGGGCTGAGCTTGTCGAAGCCTGCTCCTGAGCGTCTGCTGCAAGCAGGCAGCCGAAGGCCCTTTCTTAGGCAAACTCCAACGACCATCCCAACCGATGCCATGACCTCATGACCCAAAGCCGCTCCCTCGCCATCCCCTTCGCGGTCTCCTGTCTCGCCGTCCTGCTGTTCGCCATCATGGACGCGACGATGAAAGGCTTGAGCCTCTCGATCGGCCTTTTCAACGCCCTGTTCTGGCGCGCGCTTGCCGGAACGCTGCTCGGCCTCGCCATCATGCTGCCGACCGGCCACCGCTGGCCGGACAGGGCGGTGCTGCGCCTCCATGTCCTGCGCGGCGTCGTCGTGACGCTGATGGCCAGCCTCTTCTTCTGGGCGCTGATGCGCATGCCGCTTGCCGAAGCCATCGCGCTATCCTTCATCGCGCCGCTCATCGCCCTTTATCTCGCCGCGTTGTTGCTTGGCGAACGGATCGGCAAGCGCGCCATCAGCGCGTCGCTGCTCGGCCTGGTCGGCGTTGCCGTCATCCTGTCCGGCCGGATGCAGGACAGCTATGATTGGGACGCCCTGCTCGGCGCCATCGCCGTGCTGGTTTCCGCTGTCCTTTTCGCATGGAACCTCATCATCCAGCGTCAGCAGGCGCAGCTCGCCTCGCCGGTGGAGGTAGCCTTCTTCCAGCATGGCATCATGTTCATCCTCTTTGGTCTCTGCGCCATCGCTGCTTGGGCGGCACCCGATCTCGTGCCCCTCCGCCTCGATCTGCCCGTGCCCGCCTCCTTCCTGCTGATCGCCGCCTGCGCGGGGTTCGCCTTCACCTCACTCGCCGCCTTTGCCTGGGCCTATGCGCGGGCGGAGGCGCAGCATCTGATCCCGGTTGAATATACGGCCTTCCTCTGGGCCGCGATCATCGGGTGGCTTGCCTTTGGCGAACGGCTGACCCTCTCCACCATCGCGGGCGCGGCGCTGATCGTCGCGGGCTGTCTCATCGCGATGCGCTCCGGTCCGCCAGCGCAAATGCATGAAGGAATCGCATGACTTGTCGATTTCGACGTCCGCTGAAAAACGCGTTTTTCTCACCACTTCCTTCATGACTTTCCCACGACCAGCCGAAACAGCGGACTCTTGACGCACACTCCTCGCTCGGCGCATTGTGCCGGAACGGAACATTTGGGGGACATTCGAAAGCCATGGCTGTCAGCCGCGGAGCAAAGCGCACGCCGGAATGGCGCGAAATGCTGAAACGCAGCCTCATCCGCAGCGGCGCGCTGATCAGCGCGATCGCGTTGATGCTGGCTACCCTGTTCCTGGCGCTCGCCCTGCTCAGCTTCCGCCTGAGCGACCCATCGATGATGACCGTCGCCGACAATCAGGTGCAGAACATCATGGGCTGGCCCGGCGCCTGGGTCTCCGCCTTCCTCTTCACCCTGCTCGGCGTCCCCGTCGCCCTTGTCCTGCCGCTGCTGGCGATCACTGCCCGCCGTCTTTGGGGCGATCAGGACATGACCGGCTGGAAAGGGCAGTTCGGCAAATGCCTGCTCGGCATCGTCCTCATCGGCATGGCGCTTGCGATGTTCCAACCGGACTCGCTCATCGACTTGCCTTCGGGCTGGGGCGGCCTCATCGGCCTCGCCACCGCCAACGGCGTGCGCAGCCTCACCTCCGCCGCGCCCGCTGCGCAAGGGTGGATCACCGGCATTCTCGTCATTTTGATGCTGATCGCCGGTTTCTTCACCTGGTATCGCAGTCTTGCGCTGGAAAAGCCGATACTAGCTCTGCGCCGCCCGACCCTGCCGCGTCTCAGCCTGCCCAAGCCCGCGCTTGCCTTCGCGGGCAACGCGCCCGCCGAAGCCGACGATGATGATGAAGGTGCAGAGGAACGCGTCATCGCGCCCCGGCGCGCCGTGTCGAACGAGCCCAAGCCGCCAATCACCATCCAGACTCCCAAACCCGCGCCCGCCCAGCGGCAAATGGCGCCGGTGTCTCAGGATGACCTGTTCGGCAACAGCTCGCTTCCCTCGGCCGATCTGCTCAACCCGATTCCGGCTGGGCAGGCGCAGAAGATCGACAAGGCGGCGCTTGAACGCAATGCGCGCCTGCTCGAATCCGTGCTCGATGACTTCCATGTCAAAGGCAACATCGTCGAAGTGCGCCCCGGCCCGGTCGTCACCATGTACGAGTTGGAACCCGCGCCCGGCATAAAGGCGAGCCGCGTGATCGCGCTGGCTGACGACATCGCCCGCAACATGTCCGCGCTGTCAGCCCGCGTCGCCACCATTCCCGGCCGCACCGTCATCGGTATCGAACTCCCCAACGCCAATCGCGAAGGCGTGTCGTTCCGCGAGTTGATCACGTCCGAACAATTTGCGCAGGACGCCACCCTGCCGATCATCCTGGGCAAGAACATATCGGGCGAGCCGATCATCGCTGACCTCGCCCCCATGCCGCACCTGCTGATCGCGGGCACCACCGGCTCGGGTAAGTCGGTTGGTCTCAACGCCATGATTCTGTCGCTGCTCTATCGCATGACGCCGGATCAGCTGCGCCTCATCATGATCGATCCCAAGATGCTGGAACTGTCGACCTATGACGACATCCCGCATCTGCTGTCACCGGTCGTTACCGAGCCGAGCAAGGCGATCCGCGCTTTGAAATGGGCGGTCGAGCAGATGGAGGACCGCTATCGCATGATGGCGTCGATCTCCGTCCGCAACCTCGCCAATTACAATGAGAAGGTCCGGGCGGCGAAGGCCAAGGGCAAGCCGCTCGGCCGCCGCGTCCAGACCGGCTATGATCCCGAAACCGGCAAGCCGATCTACGAGGAAGAACAGCTCGACTTCCAGCCGCTGCCCCAGATAGTGGTGGTGGTGGACGAACTTGCCGACCTGATGATGACGGCGGGCAAGGAAGTGGAATTCCTGATCCAGCGCCTTGCACAGAAAGCGCGCGCTGCAGGCATCCACCTGATCCTCGCGACCCAGCGCCCATCGGTCGACGTCATCACCGGCGTCATCAAGGCGAACTTGCCGACCCGCATCAGCTTCTTCGTGACCTCGAAGATCGATAGCCGCACGATCCTGGGCGAACAGGGCGCCGAGCAACTGCTGGGCAAGGGCGACATGCTCTACATGCATGGCGGCAAAGGGCTGATGCGCGTCCATGGACCGTTCGTGTCCGATGATGAGGTGCGCGTCGTCGCCGATCATTGGCGCGCGCAGGGCCAGCCCGACTATATCGCCGCCGTAACCGAGGAACCCGAAGAGGGCAGCTTTGCCCTGGATGGGGTGGATCTGGGCGATGACAGCCCCGACGCTCAGCTGTTCCGCAAGGCGTGTCAGCTGGTGTTCGAGAATCAGAAAGCCTCGACCAGTTGGCTCCAGCGCCAGCTTCGCATCGGCTATAATTCAGCCGCGCGCCTCATAGAACGGATGGAGGAAGAAGGGCTGGTCGGTGCCCCCAACCATGTCGGACGCCGTGAAGTGCTGCGCGACGAAAATGGCAATCCGCTTTGACGATTGCGAAAAACGCAATCGGGGCGATGCTCAACGCATTTGCGATAATGATCGGGACCGTTCAATAAGGACGGGCCTTTCAGGCATCCTCTCCTAAAACTTTCCAGGCTGGTCTTCGGACCAGCCTTTTTTTTGATCTGCCAGGAATTTACATCCGGCTGCAGAACGGCCTTATTGGCGCGCGCGATCAGGAACGCATCAGTTCACGATGGGTTCAACGCCTGACCTTACATATTGTTTTCTCAACAAAGCGGAGAAAAATACATGAAGCGCTTGGTTGCGCCCCTCGCCTTGGCTCTGGCCGCCGCGCCCCTGATCATCCCTGCGTCGCCCGCACCAGCGCAGCAGGCGCAGGGCGGCTTGGCCCAGGTAAATGCCTATATTCGTGGCGTCACGACCATGACGGCCGACTTCGTGCAAACCGACCGCGCCGGTCAGACATTGTCGGGCAAGCTCACCATCAGGCAACCGGGCAAGGTGCGGTTCCAATATCAGAAGGGGGTGCCGCTGCTCATCGTCGGGGATGGCAAGGCATTGACCATGATCGACTATGAGGTCCGTCAGGTACAGCGCTGGCCGATCGGCAGCTCGCCGCTCGGCGCCTTGCTCGACCCGAAGAAGGACCTGTCCCGCTTCGGCAAGCTGATCCAGACCGGCGATCCGAAGGTCATCAGTGTACAGGCGCGCGATCCCAAGCGGCCCGAGTTCGGGACCATCACGATGATCTTCCAGAAGGACCCGGCTGGCCCGGCTGGCCTGCAACTCTATGGCTGGGTGGCGCTGGATTCGCAGAATAATCGCACGACGGTTCGTCTGTCGAACCAGCGTTACGGCGTTCCCGTTGCTGATTCTGCGTTCCGCTGGACAGACCCACGGCCGAAAGGGCGTGCTGCCGGTGGATGAAGCGGGTCTGGCGTGAGATGGACGGTGATACGATAAATCCTGTTCATCTTGGGCTCATATCCGCAGCCCTAATAAGGACTCCACGGCGCGAGACGAAATCCGGGATTTCCCCCCTGTTACTCGGATGTCACTCCCGCCGCAAAGCGCTTCAAGGGCGCGATCGAGACCCCCGTTCCATGCCCCCGGAGCGGGGGTCTTACTGTGTCAGGATCATGCGGCGCGGCGCCCAAGCTTGCGCGGGCCTTCACAGGGTCTTAGGGGATCAGCATGCCGAAGACACTCAGCATCGCCTCCTGGAACATCAACAGCGTCCGCGCCCGAATCGACATCGTCGAACGCTTCCTGACCGAAGAAGCGCCTGACCTTCTTTGCCTTCAGGAAACAAAGGTCGTGAACGAGACATTCCCGACGGAGATGTTCCGGCGCTTGGGTTATGTTCATCAGGTGCTGAACGGACAGCGCATGCACCATGGCGTCGCGATCATGAGCAAGGTGCCGATCCATGAGGATGACCGGTTGGACTGGCAAGCCAATGGGGAAGCGCGCCATGTCGGCGTCCGTCTGGACAATGGGGTCCGCATCGAAAATGTCTACGTCCCGGCGGGCGGCGATGTTCCCGACCGCACGGTCAATCCGAAGTTCGGCCAGAAGCTCGACTTCCTTGAGCGAATGATCGAGTGGTCTTCCCAGCTCGAAGACAAGCCGACCATCCTGACCGGCGATTTCAATATCGCCCCGATGGAATGTGATGTGTGGAGCCACAAGCAACTGCTGAACGTGGTCAGCCATACGGCGATCGAATGCGAACTGCTCAACCGGTTGCAGGATTCTAACAATTGGGTGGACATCGGCCGCAAATTCTTTCCCGCGCCCCAGCGCCTTTATACCTGGTGGAGCTATCGCGCGCGCGACTGGGCGGAGTCCGACCGGGGACGGCGGCTGGACCATATGTGGATGACGCAGGACGTCGCTGACAAGGCCGTCTCACATCGGGTCGTCGAACCGGCGCGAAGCTGGGTCAAGCCGTCGGATCATATTCCGATCATCACGGAGTTCGCCTTCTGATGAGGCTCTTGTCATGAACGCCCGCGCTGCCGCCCGTGCAATAGATGCCCTGCGTCGTGGCTGGGCCATCAGCGTCCATGCAGCGGACGGCGTCGTGCATGTCATGGCTGTAGAAGGCGCGGACGCTGTGACGCTGAAGGCTTTCGATCCTTCGGGCAAGGCTGACATATTGGTCGCGGCGGCCAGAGGCGAGACGTTGAAGCTTGCCAACCAGTTGGCGGCGGCTGATCCCGACATGCCGGTGCTGATCGCCCGCGCCCCCTGGATCGATGGCGATGTGGCGGCTGCGATCGCTGATCCGGTGCTCGACCTCTCATCACCCTTGAAGGGGCCATTTGCCGCAAAGCCGCTCGGCGCGCCGCTTGCAGCGAAAGCGACGCTCAGGCTCGCCCGCCTCGCGGGCATTCTTCCCGCCTTCTTCGTTGGATCAGAAGGATCAAGCGAAGCGTCAGTCGATGCAGCCGACATCGACGCTTATGGCGATGCGGCGCACCTTGCGATCGCAACGCGCGCCCGGTTGCCGGTCTCTACAAGTGAAACGGCCGAGATCATCGCCTTCCGCAGTCCTGATGAGCCGCGCGAGCATGTCGCGCTGGTCATCGGCACGCGCGATGACTCGCCGCCCGTGGTGCGGCTGCATAGCGAGTGCCTGACGGGCGATGTTCTCGGGAGCCTCAAATGCGATTGTGGCCCGCAACTGCATGAGGCGCTGCACCGGATCGCCGACTCTCGCTGGGGCGTGCTGCTTTATCTCAGGCAGGAGGGGCGCGGCATCGGCCTGATCAACAAGCTGCGCGCCTACGCTTTGCAGGATCAGGGCTTCGATACGGTCGACGCCAATATCCGCCTCGGCTTTGCCATCGATGCGCGGGATTTTTCCGTAGCGGCGCGCATGCTCGAATTGTTGGGTATCGATGAGGTCAGGCTGCTCACCAACAACCCGAAGAAGGTCGAGGGGTTGGAGCAAGCCGGCGTCAAGGTCGCCGAGCGCCTGCCCATCATATTGGCGGCCAATCCCCATAACGAACAATATCTGGCTACCAAGCGCGACCGCACCGGGCACCAGCTATGAGCGTCATCCAAGTCGACAGCGCCAGCGGCCGACTTCAGTTCGGTACGTTGGATATCGAATTTACGCTGGGCCGCAGCGGCGTTTGCGCGGCGGCCGACAAGCGGGAAGGGGATGGTTGCACTCCTTTGGGCGAATGGCCGCTGCGTGGCGTGTTGCTGCGCCAGGGGAAGATTGATCCCGCCGCTATCCAGCTTCCCTGGCGGTGGGTGAGGGAGGGCGATGGCTGGTCCGATGATCCGGCTGATCCCGCCTATAACCGCCCAGTCCATCTGCCACGGCCTTTTTCAGCCGAGTCGTTGCTGCGTGAAGATGATGCCTATGACGTGATCATCATACTCGGCCACAATGACGCGCCGCCGGTGCCAGGGCAGGGGAGTGCCATATTCCTCCACCTCTCCGAAGGTCGTCCGACCGCTGGCTGCATCGCGATCGATCGCGGTGACATGCTGAAGCTGTTGCCGATGCTCGCCCCGGGCGACACGGTGGAGATCGTCTAGCGGCGGCAATCAGGCCTGCTGAAGCGCTTCATCCGCCTGATCGCCCGCAGCCTCCAGCAGCCGCCGTTCCAATGTCTGGATGCGCGCCTTGCTCTCGATCTTACCGCCCAAAAGGTCCGTCACGTAAAAGGTGTCGACCGCCCTTTCGCCATAGGTGGCGACATGGGCGCTATGCACCGTGACCTTCGACTGGAAGAGCGCGTTGGCGAGACTGAACAGCAGGGCAGGGCGATCGCGGGCATTGACCTCGATCACCGTGAAGCGGTTGGATGCCTTGTTGTCGATCAGCACATTGGGTTCGATGCGGAACGCCTCGGCACGGGTGCGGGACAGGGGGCGCGCTTCCAGCTTCGTGATCATGCGGTGACGGTTGGCCAGCGAATCCTCGATCGCATTGCGGATGCGGGTCAACTGCTCCGGGCTGTGGAAAGCGCCGCCCAGCGGGTCTTGCACCAGGAAATTGTCGATCGCGACGCCATCCCGCGTGGTGTGGATGCGCGCGTCGATGATGTTGCCGCCCGCCAGGTGAATGGCACCGGCAATCCGGTAGAACAGGCCGGGATGGTCGGCGGCATAGACGGTGACCAGCGTCGCGCCGCGCTGCGGATAATATTGCGCAGCAATCGACAGCGGCGCGTCGCCGGACGCCAATATATGCTGCGCATTGTGGATCAGAATGTCTTCGGGCTCGGCGATCCAGTAGGATTCGGGCAGGCGATTGCTGAGCTTCTGGAACTCGGCCTTCGTCATGCCAAGTGCGTTTCGCAGCGATTCCTGCTTGGCGGTGACACGCTCGCTGCGTCCCTTTTGCTTGTGGCCAAGGCGCAATACTTCCTCGGCAGCTTCATACAGGTCGCCCAGAAGCTGCCGCTTCCAGCTGTTCCATACGCCAGGCCCGACGGCGCGGATATCCACGACAGTGAGGCAAAGGAGGAGGCGCAGTCGCTCCGGGCTTTGCACCACCTCCACGAAATCCAGGATCGTCTTGTAATCCGCCAGGTCGCGCTTGAAGGCGGTGGCCGACATCAGCAGATGGTGCCGCACCAGCCAGGCAACGGTCTCGGTTTCCGCAGCGGACAGCCCCAGACGCGGGCAGAGATGTTCCGCGACCTCTGCACCCAATATGCTGTGGTCGCCTCCTCGCCCCTTGGCGATGTCGTGGAGCAGAACCGCGACATAGAGGACCCGGCGCGACAGCAGCCTTCCCATGATTTCGGTCGAAAGCGGGTGATCCTCTTCCAGATCGCCCTTTTCCACACGCGCCAGAAGCCCGACAGCGCGGATGGTATGCTCATCGACCGTGTAATGATGGTACATGTCGAACTGCATCTGTGCGACGACGCGCCGAAAATCGGGGATGAAGCGGCCGAAGACGCTCGACTCGTTCATCCAGCGCAGCACGGTTTCGGGATCGCGGCGTGATGTCAGCACGTCCATGAAGGCGGCGTTGGCGCGGGCATCTCGGCGGACCTTGGCCGTGATAAGGCCCGCATCCCGGCTCGCCGCGCGCATCGCGCTCGGGTGAATGGCCAGTTCATGACGGTCGGCCACGGCGAAAATCTCCAGCAGCCGCACTGGATTCTGTTGGAAGAAGTCGTCGCTTGGCAGCGCGAGGCGGCCGCGGTCCAGCACGAAACCGTCCAGCTTCTTTGGACGGCGGAAAATGGACGGAATGTAGCGTCGGCCCTTGGCGCCCAGCTGATCATCGAGATGCGCCAGGAACACGGCGGTCAGGTCGCCGACGATCTTCGCGTTCAGGAAATAATAGCGCATGAAGCGCTCCACCCCGGACCGGCCTTGCCGCCCGGTAAAATGCATTCGTGTCGCCGTTTCCAATTGCAGATCGAACGTCAGACGGTCCTCCGCCCGCCCGGTGATCATGTGCAGATGGCACCGCACGGCCCACAGGAAGTCCTCCGCCTTCTGGAACTGCCGCAGTTCAAGGTCGGTGAGCAGGCCGACATCCACCAGTTCGGCAACGGACTTCACCCGGTTCACATATTTGCCGATCCAGAACAGCGTATGGAGGTCGCGCAGGCCCCCCTTGCCTTCCTTGACATTGGGTTCGACGACATAGCGGCTGTCACCCATCCGCTTGTGCCGCTCGTCCCGCTCTTCCAGCTTTTCGGTCACGAACGCGCGGGCGGTTCCCTGCATCACTTCGGCATCGAAGCGCCGGGCGGTTTCCTCATATAGCGCGCGGTCACCCCACACATAGCGCGCCTCCAGCACCGCCGTGCGAACCGTCAGGTCCGCCTTGGCCATGCGCATGGTTTCATCGATCGACCGGCTGGAATGTCCGACCTTCAGCCCCAGGTCCCAGAGCGAATAGAGCATCGATTCGATGACCTGCTCGGTCCATCCGGTCGGCTTCCATGGCGTGATGAAGGCGATATCGACATCGCTGTGGGGCGCCATCTCGCCGCGCCCATAGCCGCCCACCGCCATCAGCGTGATGCGCTCACCGGTACTGCGATTGCTGGCGGGATAAAGATGATGCGTCGTCGCGTCGTACAGCAGCCGCAAAATCTGATCGATCAGGAAAGCGAAGGCCGTCACAGCCTCCCGTCCGCGCGTCGGCTTGGCTTCCAACCGCCTTGAAACGTCCAGGCGCCCCGCGTCGAGGGCTGACTTTAGTTCCCGGACGATCAGGCCCCGCAGCTTCGCCGGATCACTCCTGTGCTCCCGCGCCAGATCATGGATACGATCTGAAATCGCGCGACGATCGATGATGGACCGGCGGGAGCCGAGGGAGGGGTACTGCATGACCATCGGCTCAATCTAATGTCAGCTGCTGGCCGCGGCCAGTTGTTTCAAGTGATAAAGCTGCTCCAGCGCCTCGCGCGGAGAAAGGGCGTCGGCATCGATCAGGTCGATGGCGGCGCGCAGGGCATCGACCTTCTCTTCCTCCTGCGCGGCGGCAGCGGCGAAGAGGGGAAGGTCGCCAAGCCCCGCCGCAATGCCGCCCGTTTTGGCGCGGCCTGCTTCCAACCTGTTCAGCACATCCTTGGCCCGCTTGAGCACAGCGGGCGGCAATCCCGCCAGCCGCGCGACGGCAAGGCCATAGCTGCGATCGGCTGGCCCAGGTGCCACCTCATGCAGCAATATGAGGTCGCCTTTCCATTCCCGCGCGCGCACATGGTGGAGGGACAGCGAGGAGAGCGTTTCCGCCAATCGCGTCAGCTCATGATAGTGGGTGGCGAAGAGGCAGCGGCAGCGATTGACCTCATGCACCGCTTCAACAACAGCCCACGCAAGAGCCAGCCCGTCATAGGTCGATGTGCCGCGTCCGACTTCGTCCAGGATGACGAAGCTGCGCTCGGTCGCCTGCGCCAGGATGGCCGCGGTTTCGACCATCTCCACCATGAAGGTCGATCGTCCGCGCGCGAGATTGTCCGAAGCACCGACCCGGCTGAACAACCGATCCACCAACGTCAGCGTCGCCGACTGCGCCGGAACATAGCTCCCTGCCTGCGCCAATATCACGATCAGCGCATTTTGTCGCAGGAAGGTGGACTTGCCGCCCATATTGGGCCCGGTAACCAGCCAAAGCCGATCATCGGCACCCAGGCAGCAGTCATTCGCGACAAAGGGCTGCCCTTCCTTGCGCAGCGCGTCCTCGACGACGGGGTGACGGCCACCGATGATCTGCAGGCACGGTCCTTCGCCATCCTGCAGCAGGAAGTGGGGCCGCTGCCAGCCCCCTTCGGCGGCCCGCTCCGCCAGCGCAGCCGCGACATCCAGCCTGGCGAGCGCATCCGCTGCAGACGCGATCTCCGCCTTGCGCGCCAGCGCCGTCTCGATCAGATCCTCCAGATGGGCCGCTTCGGCCACCAGTGCATGGGCGCCTGCCTGCGCGACACGCCCGGCCTGCTCATGCAGGTCGACCGAGTTGAACCGCACCACGCCTGCCAGCGTCTGGCGATGGGTGAAGCCGCTGTCCGGTTGCATCAGCGGGTCGGCGGATCGGGCGGGTACTTCGACATGATAGCCGAGCACGCCATTATGCCGGATCTTCAGCGATGCGATGCCGGTACGCTCACGATAGCTGGCTTCCAGGGCCGCGATGGCGCGCCTGCCGTCACCGGCCATCCGCCGCAGTTCGTCGAGTGCCGAGTCGTAGCCATCGGCGATATAGCCGCCATTGGCCGTCTCTGTCGGAGGGGTGGGCACCAATGCGCGGGATAGACTGTCGACCAGCGCTCCATGGCCGTCCAGCGCTGGCAATAATTGCCGGAGCAGAAGCGGCTGATCAGCCAATCTGCCCAGCCGCTCGCGCAGCATCCGTGCCTCATTCAGGCCGTCGCGAAGCTGCCCTAGGTCACGCGGACTTCCCCGACCTACGGCGATCCGTCCCAACGCTCGCCCGATATCGGGAAGGGCCCTCAGCGCAGCACGCAGCTGATCGCGGAGCAGCGGGTCGTCATGGAGCAGTTGCACCAGTCCAAGCCGGGCCTCGATGAGCTCTTGATCCATCAGCGGAGCCGACAGATCCTGTGCGAGCAGCCGCGCGCCTGCGCCCGTGACGGTCCTGTCCACTGCCCCCAACAGGCTCCCGGCCCTCGCGCCGCTCATCGTGGCGGTGATTTCCAGGCTTTCCCGCGTCGCGGCGTCGATCGCCACATGCGCGCCGCTCGTCTTCCGCACGGGGGGAGCCAGGAAGGGCAGGGTGCCCTTGCCCGCATGGTCGAGATAGGCGATAAGCCCGCCCATCGCGGCAAGCTCCGTCCGGCTGAACTGACCGAATCCGTCGAGAGTGGCGACACCAAAGAGCCGCTTGAGCGCCGTCTCCGCCCGGTTGCTCGAAAAGGCTGCACGGTCGAACGGATGTGCCTCGGGCAGATCAAGATCGAACCCATCGGGCAGTACGATCTCACTGGGCCTCAGTCGTGCCAGCTCTGCCGGAAGATCGCTCGACCGCAAGGTCAGCGTCTCGAACCGACCTGTTGAAATGTCGGCGGCGGCAATCCCGATTTCGCCGGTGCCTTCACCGCCTGTCTGCGCAAGCGCAACCAGCATATTGTCGCGCCGGGAATCGAGCAGCGTCTCCTCGGTGAGCGTGCCCGCCGTCACATACCGCACGATCGCACGTGCGACGAGCGCCTTGCTGCCCCGCGCCTTCGCCTCGGCGGGGGTCTCCGTCTGCTCGGCGATGGCGACCCGGTGCCCTGCCTTGATCAGCCGGGCGAGATAATTTTCCGCGCTGTGCACCGGTACGCCGCACATCGGGATCGGTGCGCCGCCATGTTCCCCCCGGCTGGTGAGCGCGATGTCCAGTGTGGCCGCCGCCGCCTTTGCATCGTCGAAAAAAAGTTCGAAAAAATCGCCCATGCGATAGAAGAGCAGGCAATCCTGCGCCTCCGCCTTCAGCGCCAGATATTGCGCCATCATCGGCGTCGGCTGGCTCGCTGCGATATCCTTGGGGCTGTGCATGGCCTTTTGGCGATAGCGGCAAGCAGCAGATCAGGAAAGGGTGTGGAAAAAAGGTGGCCGTGCGCTTGCCGACAGGTCCGCCTTGCCGCTAGGGCCTCATCAGTAGGTAAAGAGGGGCGGATGCGTCATGGCAGATAAGTCGAACGTGGAATTTTCCGAGCGCGAGGCGCTGTTTTTCCATTCGACTGGCAGGCCAGGCAAGATCGAGATCATCGCATCGAAGCCGATGGCGACCCAGCGCGACCTCAGCCTCGCCTATTCGCCCGGCGTGGCCGTTCCGGTGCGCGCCATCGCGGCCGATCCGCAAACCGCCTATGACTATACCGCCAAGGGCAACCTCGTCGCCGTCATCTCGAACGGCACGGCCATCCTTGGCCTTGGCAATCTCGGCGCGCTCGCGTCCAAGCCGGTGATGGAGGGCAAGGCGGTGCTCTTCAAGCGCTTCGCTGACGTCGACTCGATCGATATCGAGCTCAAGACCGAGGATGTCGACAAGTTCATCGACGCGGTCGAGCTGATGGAGCCGAGCTTTGGCGGGATCAACCTTGAGGATATCAAGGCACCCGAATGCTTCATCATCGAACAGACGCTGAAAGAACGGATGAACATCCCCGTCTTTCACGATGACCAGCATGGCACCGCGATCATTGCGGCGGCGGGCGTCATCAACGCGGCGATGCTGACCGGGCGCGATCTCAAGGACATGAAGGTGGTGGTAAACGGGGCGGGCGCCGCCTCCATATCCTGCACCGAGCTGATCAAGGCGATCGGCGTCGCGCACGACAATGTCATCATGTGCGACAGCAAGGGCGTTATCTACCAGGGCCGCACCGAAGGCATGAACCAGTGGAAATCGGCGCATGCGGTGAAGACGGATGCACGGACGCTTGGCGAAGCGATCAAGGGTGCGGACGTTTTCCTCGGCCTCTCCGTCGCGGGCGCGGTGTCGCAGGAGATGGTGAAGTCGATGGCGCAAAAGCCGATCATCTTCGCCATGGCCAATCCCGATCCCGAAATCGCCCCGCCCGAGGTTCTGGAAGTTCGGCCCGATGCGATCGTTGCGACCGGGCGCTCGGATTATCCGAACCAGGTCAACAATGTGCTGGGCTTCCCCTTCATCTTCCGCGGCGCCCTAGACGTCCGGGCGACAGGCATCAACGAGCCGATGAAGGTCGCCGCGGCCCAGGCGATCGCGGAACTCGCGCGCGAGCAGGTGCCCGAGGAAGTGGCGAAGGCCTATGGCAGGTCGCACAGTTTCGGCCCCGATTACATCATCCCCGCACCGTTCGACCCGCGCCTGATGGAGGTCGTTCCGGCGGCCGTGGCGCAGGCTGCGATGGAAAGCGGCGTCGCGCAAAAGCCGATTTCTGACATGGCCGCCTATCGCCAATCGCTTAAAGGTCGGTTGAATCCCACGACCTCGGTCCTGACAAGCGCCTATGAGGTGGCGAAAGCCAACCCCAAGCGCGTGGTGTTCGCCGAAGCAGAAGAGGAGGTGGTGCTGCGCGCCGCCATCCAGTTCCGTGACCTTGGCTATGGCATCCCCGTGCTGGTCGGGCGGAACGAAGTCTATGACAAGCTGAAGGCGCTGGGCGTCCGCGATCCTGAAAGCTTTGAACTGCACAACAGCGTCAACTCGCCGCTGGTCCCAGAGATGGTGGATGCGCTCTACGGCCGGTTGCAGCGGCGTGGACATCTTCGGCGCGACTGCGAGCGTATGGTCAACCGGGACCGCAATATATTCGGTGCTTTGCTGGTCAGCATGGGCCATGCCGACGCGATGATCACCGGCGTGACGCGGCCGTTCGCGCAGACGCTGCGCGAAGTGAAGCGCGTCATGGATCCGGCGGTGGGCCGCACCGCCTTTGGCATTCATATCATGGTGTCGAAGGACAAGACGGTGTTCCTGGCCGACACCACGGTCAATGAGCGCCCTTCCGCTAGTGAACTTGCCGATATCGCCGAGGGCACGGTCGCCGTCGCGCGGCGCATGGGACATGACCCGCGTGTCGCTTTCCTTTCCTATTCCAACTTCGGCAACCCGCCGGGTGGCCATCTGGAAAATGTCCGTGATGCGCTGAAGGTGCTCGACGGCCGGAATGTCGATTTCGAATATGAGGGCGAGATGACCGCCGACGCGGCGCTCAATCCTACGGTCATGAAGAATTATCCGTTCAGCCGTCTGTCGGGTCCCGCCAATGTGCTGGTCATGCCGGGCCTCCAGTCAGCCAACATCTCGGCCAAGCTGCTGCGCGAACTTGGTGGTACGACGATGATCGGACCTATGCTCGTGGGCATGGAGAAGTCCGTGCAGATCGCCACCATGTCGTCCAATGCGTCCGAACTGCTGACGCTCGCGGTCCTGGCTTCGGCGGGTGTCGCCCTTTAAGGGCCGATGTCAGTGAACTCGGCTCTGCCGCCAGAACGCGAGTTCTTCCGGCCGATCGATATCAAGTTCCAGTCCCCGCCGCCGAAGGCTGAGAAAGGGCAGGCCCAGCCGGCCTGCTTCGGCCCGGTGGGCGGCGAAGCTGCCATCGCCATAGTGGAACGCGAACTTGGCGGCCGAGGGGAGGGGTAGCGATACAGCGTTGGTGCCGGTGCCCGCATGGTCAGGCGCGATGGCGACACTCTCCCCCGGCAGGTTCAGCAGGGCGGCGACATCGTCAGCTTTGATCAAAGGCAAATCTGCCGACACTATCAGCAGCCGACGGACCCCCGCCCCGATAGCCGCATTCCGCGCTCCTTCCAGCGCCACATTGAGCCCCTGTCCAGCGTCGGGAAGCAGCGGGATGTCGCCTGGTAGGTCATGGCGTGACGGGCCGAGTAGCAATACCCGCTGCAGACCGACAATGCTTTGCGCGGCAGATACGGTTTGTGCCAGCATGTCAGCCACCAGCTTTCGACGCTCTCTATCGCCGAGGACAGGCGCAAGCCGCGTCTTGCACCATTCAGGGGCCTTGATCGGTATGACGACCCAGCAGTTCACGATCAGCCAGCGATCCGATCCGCCAACGCCAAAGCAGCGCGCGCGACGCGTTCCCGGTCCGCTAGCGTCTTCATCAGCGTGTCGGTGACGTCATGTGGAATGGTCAGGCCAGACGCATCGTCCCGCTCATCGACCAGCAAGCCGTCGATGACATCGGCATAATGCGCGGCGATACTTTCGTTCGTCACGGCCAATCCCATCTCGCCCATCAGCTTCGCAGTAGGCCCCTTGACTGCTTGCCCGCCTACGATCGGCGACACGGCCACGATCGGTGCATGCGTATCGGCGAGTGCCTCCTTTATGCCGGGCACGGCCAGGATCGGGTCGACGCTGAGCCAAGGATTGGAGGGCGCTATCAGAATGGCCTTGGTGGCTGAATCCGTGATCGCTTCGATCACGCCCGCCGCCGCTGACGCCCGTTCGGCGCCCTCAAACCGGATGGCCTCCACCTCAGGCGCGCAACGGCGTTCGACAAAATAGCGCTGAAACGGCATGTCGCCCTCACTTGTAGTGAGATGAGTGGCCACAGGGTCATCGCTCATCGGCAGAATGGAAAGACCCAACTCCCACGCAGAAGCGAACCGCGCCGTGATAGCGCTTAACGTCTCGCCCTCTGCAAGCAGATGCGACCGCAGTACATGCAGCGCCAGGTCCCCATCGCCCAGCAGGAACCAGTCTTCGCCGCCCAGCGATTTGACGGCATCCATGAAGCTCCAGCTTTCGCCCTCCCGGCCCCAGCCTTGCGTTTTATTGGCCTTTCCGGACAGGGTATACAGCAGCGTGTCGATGTCTGGCGATATGGCAAGCCCCAGGTGCCGGAAATCGTCTCCCGTGTTCACGATGGCGGTGATCTGTTCCGGCGGGCATATCTGCATCAACCCCAGCACCAGCTTGGCTCCGCCCACGCCTCCGGTCAGGGTCACGACCCGGCTCATCGAAACAGATCCTCCTCGATCGGCCGCACAAGCGTGGCGGCTGGAGCATCCCCGGGCGGCAGACGCAATCCACGCATGAGAACAGCCGGTATGCTTTCGGCCCCTTCACCGGTGACCAGGGCGGCGGCGGTCGCAATCTGATCAGCCAGCGCGATCTGCGTCACTTCCAGCCGCCGCCCATCCCTATCCTCCTCGCCCCGCCGGTCGACGAGCGCCGGCAGTCCCGCAGCGCCGATCGCCACACCCACGACACCGTGGCGCCAAGGCCGTCCGAAACTGTCGGAAATGACCACGGCAGGGGCGGCGCCGTCGCTCGCAAGATCATGGCTAAGCGCGGCGGCTGATCCATCGGGATCCACCGGCAGCAGCAGCGCCCGTTCCGCGCCACCCGGACCGATATTGGATCGATCTATGCCACCATTGGCCATGACATGGCCAAGCCTGTGCCGGGTAATCAATATGTGCGGCACGGCACGTACGATGGCGCTGCTTTCACGAAGCACAAGTTCGACGAGGCGGGGATCTTTCCTCGTCGTTTCCGCCAGTTCCAGCGCTTGCTCGCTAGGCACGACCTCAGTGAGGTCCACCATGCGGCCTTCCGCCTTGGACAATATTTTCTGCGTGACGACCAGTATATCGCCTTTCAGCAGCGGCCACAGCCCGGCCTGCCCAAGCGCATCGCGCAACAGCATGGCCAAGTCGTCACCGGCACATATTTCTGCCAGGCCGGTCAGCGGATGAATCGAGATCATGAGGCGATGTAGCGCGCGACCATCCCTGTGGGTAGCCGCTCCATTGCCGTGATCAGCATGGCGTTACGGCTCCTTAACATGGATGAAGTAAGGCGTTGATGATGACCGCCCTTCTGATCACCGTAGACACGGAATTATCGTCGCTGCTTCATGAGCGGGGGATGGGTCTGGAAGACAATGTCCGTTCATCCATCTGGGGAGAAGCCGAGGGCCGAGCCTATGGCATTGGCTGGCAGATGGATGAGCTGGAGAGCCATGGCCTGAAGGGTGTGTTCTTCGTCGACCCGATGCCCGCGCTTTTATATGGGACGGAGTTTCTGAGACCCATCGTCACGCCGATCGTGGCACGCGGACATGAGGTGCAGCTGCATATCCACAGCGAATGGCTTCGCTGGGCGCGTCACTCTCCTGTGAGCGGGCAACTGGGCCGCAACGTCGGCGATTTCAGTCAAGCAGACCAAGCCATATTGCTGCGCCTCGGCAAGGCATGGCTGGAGGAGGCGGGGGCACCGCCGATTACCGCCTTCCGCGCGGGAAATTTCGGTGCCAATGACGATACATTACGGGCGCTTGCTGACGTCGGCCTGGCTTGGGACAGCAGCGTCAATCCGGCCTATCATCGCTGTGGCTGCCGGATCAGCGGCGCTCGCGATCAGATCGCTCCTTCTCACCGCTTCGGCGTTGGCGAACTCGCGGTGTCAGGTATCACGGACCGGCCCGGCAGCTTCCGCCCCGCGCAAATCTGCGCGATGTCGGCGCGGGAGATGCGCACGGGTCTGCGCCACGCCGTGCGCGAAAGCCATGCGGCTTATGTGGTCGTCACGCACAGCTTCGAAATGCTCAGCCGCGACCGCAAACGTCCCAACCATGCAATCATGCGCCGGTTCACTTCTCTCTGCCGCGCCGCAGCCCAATTACCAGGCCTCACTGTGTGCGGCTTCCACGATCTTCCATCCGACATGGCGGCGACCGCACCCTCCTCACACAACCGCGTACCGCCAAGCCGCGTGCGAACGGCAAGCCGCATGGCGCAGCAGCTATGGGCCAGCTGGCGCTACGAACGCCGCTTGATACCGGCGTGATTGCCGCAGCTGTGATCTAAAATCGGAATGATGGCGGAGACGGAGTCCGCAGTCCGCCATACTCAAACGTTCTCAGGAAATCAGAAAACCATTATTAAATAGTACTTTAGCAAAAATCCGTTCTTAAGCGTTCTCTTCGAACCTTCTCCATTTCCAAAAATTTTGTTGGGCGGTATGTGGGGCGGCTGATGTTGGGCGGGATGTTGGTTGATGAGCGGATTTAAACCTGCGGGAGTGCATCGGGAGAAGCGGCTGACGGCTGCTACGATTCGTACCCTGACGAAATCGGGCCTTCATGCCGATGGCAACGGCCTCTACCTCAAGGTGGACTCCAATGGGTCCAAGCGCTGGATTCAGCGTATCGTCATCAACGGGAAGCGTCGGGACGTTGGGTTGGGTTCCATTGCTCTGGTAAGCCTCGCAGAGGCCCGTGAAGCGGCCATAGAGAACAGAAAGGCTGCGAGGGCCGGTGCTGACCCCATCGCGGCAAAGAGGGCTGCACAGGCCGTTCTCACGTTCGAGGAAGCTGCTAAACGAGTCCATGAGCTCAACAAGCCAACCTGGCGCAATGAAAAGCACGGCAAGCAGTGGATAGATACTCTCGATAAATTCGCATTTCCCTTCATCGGCAGCAAGAGGATCAGCACGATTAGTAGTGCCGATATACTTTCCCTTCTGACCCCCATATGGACCAGCCGCCCTGAGACTGCTCGCCGTGTTAAGCAGCGGGTGGGGACCGTCATGAAATGGGCAGTGGCAAACGGCTGGCGTCTCGATAACCCTACCGAGGCTATTGGGCAGGCGCTGCCAAAACATGATCGTTCAAAGGTAAAGCATCGTGAGGCGCTGCCTTACGACCAGGTAGCCGCTGCCATAACCCACGTCCGCAATAGCGATGCGGGGATTACTACAAAGCTGGCGTTTGAATTTCTTGTTCTGACCGCGACTCGATCCGGGGAGACCCGTGAAGCAAAGTGGGGTGAGTTCGACCTGACAAAGAAGGTGTGGACGATCCCAGCCAGCCGCATGAAGGCAAAAAAGGCACACGAAGTTCCGCTCTCTGATCGATGCCTGATGATCCTCAAGGAGGCTGAACAGCATAAGCAGGAGGGATCGGACTTGGTGTTTCCTGGCACCAAGGAGAATAGGCCACTTTCAGACATGACCCTCTCCAAGCTGATGAAGGAACTCAACATACCGGCAGTGCCTCATGGCTTCCGATCTTCATTCCGTGATTGGGCAGGTGAGCAAACCCATCACCCGCGCGAAGTTATAGAATTCGCGTTGGCCCATGTGATCAAGGATAAGGCTGAGGCGGCCTATGCTCGTTCTGCCCTGCTTGAGAAGCGCAGATTGCTCATGGATGATTGGACCAGTTTTCTAAGTCAGACATAGAAACTGTTCTGCCAAGAAAACAACGACTTACATTTTTAGAAATCATAACAAATAAACATTTGATATCATTCGATTTTTTCCTTGACGGTCACCGCCGAAGCGCCATTTTACACGCTATTGGCAGCATGGTGAGGTTATGGATCAGGATCGATATCTTAGGCGAAAAGAGGTAGAGGCGCTTACGGGCCTCTCTACCGCTTCTATTTACCGACTTATGACGGAAGGCCTTTTCGTTCGCCCATTCCGTGTGGGAAAGAATGCCGTCCGCTGGCGATATTCAGAGGTTAGTGAATGGCTATCCAATCGCCCCAGGACCAAAGGAGGCTGGCTTTTAAGCCCCGCCTTCGCTGAATAGGCTTGTCCAGGGGTGAGGTTAGAAAAGCCGCGTGTGAATCCTGTTCACTTGTTCTGGATTACAGCCAAAAAGGTTTGTCATGGCGGTTCTTAAGCTATGTAGACACCTATCAAGTTGTAAGAAGCTGAGCTATGTTTAATCTTGTACACTCGTTTATGCTTCTGTTGATAAGGTTTCCTAAATATAGCTAAATATACGATAGAAGCTTTCAATTATATTGTTTAAGTCAATATCAAATAGATAATACTTCTCCTTCCGCTAGGGTGATATAGTTATAAATGGGATAATGTTAAGACAGTTCTTAATAACCAATTATATTATATCAAAGCGGATTAACCCAAAACCTTCTCTGCTCCGTATAGCCTAACTGCTTTATTTGTCTTCCCCTTGAAAGGGAAGAATGGAAGCCACTCCACGTATGATACCTAGTGATTGCACTAGGACATTATATCACCCATTATAGGTTAGGTTGTTCCTTAGGCCGGTTTCAGGCTTTACAGGAGGGTCGGAAGGGTAAGTTCCCCCGGAGCACCTAGCCTCTTCTTCGTGGAAGATCGAATGACAGGCTTTGAGCACATCGGCAGTTCGCCTTCGCTAACCAATAGACACTGTTCTGTCCAAGCTTCTCAGCATCATGCCGGAATATAGAGGATCGGTTTGAAAGAGATATTTTCTCTTACACGCACATTGTAACTGAAACAGTGCTGAGGAACAACCGTTACTATTCAGTATTTTTAGTAGAATATCTATAAGGAAGTTTGATCTCATATTTATTAGATGAATAGCTGGTACCTAATTCTTCGGATGGACGCACTCGACGTTAGAGAAGGTGGATGGGAGTGAAGCCAGAGTTCAAGGCAAACTGGGTTTTATTCAGTATATGCCATTACGGGCTCTGGAAGGTACCTTACAGTGGAAAAGCCTACATCCAGGCAGAAGGATGGCCAAATCGACAAAGTGGCTCTTAAAACAGCTCTAAGGGCCTATTGTCATATTTATGAATACGTTATTGCTGTTGGAGCCGACGCAACTCTGCCTGATCCTCCTTTAGGCTGGACCTGTTTAGCTCAAGGCGATCACAAATTTCCTTTTGTTCCTTATCGCGCTCAGCCGCTTTCTGCTTCTTCTCGCTTTCGATCCGGGCGAGGGTTGCTTTGGCAGCTTGTGCCCGGCTTTCGTAAATCTGCTTCCAGCCGTTTACCTGGCTTGGCGGCAGGCCCATTTCACGACCTAAGGCTGTTCTGATTGCCCACTCCTGATCGGGCGCTATGTTGACGAGATTATCACCGACCGCTGCATCCCATTCGGCAAGATAGCGTTCCCTTGCGTCTTCGGCATTCTCTTTAGGCCCGTACTTACATTGGGTTTGCAGGTCGGGAATTCGCGCGCGTGTTTCAGCAATGTCCCTTTGCAACGCCTCTATACGGCCCTGCCGTTCGCTCTCTGCCCATGATGAGCTGCAACTATTCACTCCCCAGATCAGAGCTCCGCAAAGGGTGACACCCATAACAAGGCGAGATGCGGAAGAGCCACTACCTCCGTTGGACTTAGGGCCTCTTCGCGCTTCTCCACTGCTGTCTCGTTCGCCGTTGGTCGGTCCAGCGGATTTCCGAAAGGAATGATCACAGTGGATGCAATAGCCGATGGCTTTCGATGTGGGTTTCGAACAATGGGGGCAGCGATACAGCGGCGCAGGATCGATGCGCTTAACTGGTTTAGGCAAAGCAGTGGCTGCCGTCTTTGCAGGAAAGCGGAGCCCGCAGTGCTTGCATACTTTCGCAGCAGTCTTGATCGTTTCTGCACAATCGGGGCAAGTTCGTTCGTCGGCAGAGGGCATGTTAATCCCCCATCACATAAGCCGTTACCATCTTTGCCTTTAGGTCAGCGTAATTCTGGTCAAAACGCTCTACCAAATAGTCCTGATTAGGGCTTAGTTCCAAAGAGAGCTGGTACAATGCCCGAGCATTTTTTTGCTCGTAGGCACATGCTCCCTCTACAGCCAGCTTATAGGAGTCTACGGAAACTTTCTTAGCTCTTGCCTTCGCGTCGAACGTCTTAAGGCAGTTGTTCCTCTCGGTGATAGCATCAGTCTGAGCCTGAGCATTGCTGGTCAGGGCAACCAAGGCGCACACGAAGATGGCACAGTTATAAGAAATTCTTTTCATATCGCCCCTGCATTCAAGTTAGAGGCGGAAACCCGACGAAAGCCGGGCGTTAGTATCCCTGCACATAGCACAAGGCGCATGTGCCTTTACCGGTGAAACCGGCTGGACATACGCACATGCCACCCGGCCGAAAATTCGACCGAGCTATGTGATGAGAGGATACTAAGCCTCACAGCCGGGACTCACCGACTGCGAGATTGTGATGGCAAACAAGGCCGTCGAGGTAAATCCTCTATTTGTTCTCCTGACCCTTTCTGGAGAATGCGATGATGCCGTGGCGATGCTGCTGACTGGTCACGCCTTCCAATCAATTGAGCGCAGCGCCCCTCTTCTGGATCAATGCCACACTGCGAAAGCGAAAAAAGAATCGAGCAAAATCAGTGAGATATTATTAGATAGTACAACAAAAAATCTCTTGTTGCGTTCGATATTTTTCCGCTCTTAATAGGTCTCCGAGGCCAAAAGCTCCGGAGTCCGGCCTCTTAATTGCAATGAGCAAAGAAGAGGTGTGAACATGACAGACAAAGTTGATCTCGAACAATATTGTTTCGGTGGCTGGCGATTCAGCGAAAGCAAACGGGCGATTGTTTATAGCAGAGACGATATACTGTTTTACATCATAGCTGTGGAAGACCTCAAACATTCAGAAGCGGTGGATTACTGGGAGGATCGCTTTTTGCATTCAGCGGTGTTCGACGAAATCGGCTATTATGGCTGGAAAGATATACTAGATTTTGTGTTCCTCAATATTATCAATTGATGGACGGGGCTGTGGGGGAGATATTCTCGCGCAGCCCTATTCACAACTGTGCAATGATGATTGTAAAGAAGCGTAACGTTGCGGATCGATGGAACAACCGAATTCAAAGACTTAGAAGATGCCTTGAACTAAACTAGATAACTACTTTAGAGAGTTGTGTCTTTAGTTATCCCGACTCGCTGGATACTTGTCAGTAGGAGATTTTAAACCCCATAGAGCAACGTTGTTAGGCAAGAGGTAGGGTAGTAGCCTAAAGTCCTTTTTTGACGCCTGGCGACCCCTTAAATCGCCTCAAAACGACATTTTAGATGGCAACGTCAGACCTATTGACCTTGGGCGCATGGGAAAGGGCTGTTTTATGGCTGGGATGGCTGGGATGGCTGGGATGGGTGGGAAGCCGACCCTCAGACGGTCCGCAGAACTGCTTCTTCAAAGTGCAAGATCAGCACTATTCTGCCCTGTTCATCCGTTACTTCGATGAAGCCGGAGAGGTCCAGCACACCCCCAATCACGTCCGCGCTGATCACCGAACGGGCCGCAGCAATGGCGTGATTGCGAGCAGAGGTTACGCTTTCAAGCGTCTGGCCTTCGGCGTCAGGCAACACACCGCTGCGGTCATGCAGGTGGAAAAAATACTGTGCCACACGATTACCTTACATCCTCGGGGAGGAGCGCGCACTAACTTAGGCTTGGCACAGATTGCATTGAGAAAAAGTTCTTGAGCGCTTGTAAAAAAACAGATGCGCGAACCTGATGCCACGTCTATCGAGCAGGGCAGCGGAGCGCTGAAAGGCTGATCTGCGCTGGGCCGGAATCGAGTATGGGTCGCACTTTTCTCTTCCGGCCCAGCAAACTTAACTCAAATGCACTCAGTGCTGTATTATTTGTTAACCACAAATGTGTCATTAGATATCAATACGTTACTCTTTTTATTATCCGCATAAATGCGTAGCGTATTGCAATGAACCTGGAATTGCAGCCTATTTGACGCGCAGGTTAGCCTGCATTGCGACCCAAACTGGCCCCGCCCCCTTGTGGCGCGGGGCATTTTGATAACGACCCTGTGCCGAAGGTCAGCTAATGGTCGCTTGCTGCTGGGCAGCTTTCTACACGCTCACATGAGAGGCCAAGCAAAAACGATGCTGTTGCGATTCTCGACCATATTTGTTTCGATATCGTTATTTTCTAAGGGGTACCCCTGGAAAATGAAAGCAAGTCCGGCTGTGCAACCCGGCAAGCACGGGGGCCTTTCGCAGCAAGGAACAAAGTTTCTGTGTGGTCGCCTTAAAAATTCCAGCGTGAGGTAACTCATCAATCGTCCGACGACTTTCCTCGTCTTCTTTGTTTTCGGTGGGACGCTCGATCCATGGTGGCCAATCCCCGATATCAGCCGGAAAGCGTTTCCCATTTCGTTGTGTAGGGTCTTCTATGAACATGCATTGCAGATGGTCATGACCGGCCTTCGTGCAAGGGGAGGGGTGGGACACCACCTAGGCGCACAAGTTCTAACTAGAAGGCGGGGTGCTTTCGCCTCGGGTAAGTGGGCTTGTAAGATACCATATTGCCATATGCGCTATAGCTCATAAAGTGAATGTATCTTATGAGCGAGTCGAATAGGAGCTTTATGAGCAAGCTGGCATATTATCGGGTATCCACTGGCGACCAGTCCATTGAAGGTCAGCGGAATTCCCTTGCCGGTCCTTTCGACAAGGAATTTTCTGATGAAGGTGTGTCAGGTGCTATCCCTGCCGCTGATCGTCCGGCGTTTGCTGCCCTGCTCAATTATATCCGAGAAGGCGATGTGCTGCATGTTGCAGCAATCGATAGGTTGGGCAGAGATGCCCTTGATGTGCAAGCGACCGTACGCAAGCTGATCGACAAAGGTGTTACGGTCGAAGTGCTTGGCCTTGGCCCCATTGCAAAAGGCGTCGGGGAGCTCATTGTCGCTGTTCTGGCGCAGATTGCAGATATGGAGCGGAACCGGATCAAGGAACGCTGCGATGCCGGTAGAGAAGCGGCTCGGGTAGCGTTGGCGGCTACAGGGCGCACCCATCGGGGTAAGGTCAGCCTTGGCCGTCCGTTCGCTGCTGACGCTGCCCATGTAGTTCAATGGCGCAAGGAAAATGGGGCCAGCATTAAAGGCACAGCACGACAGTTTGGTTTGTCAGAGGCAACGGTGAAGCGATATTGTGCATCCCTATGAGCAAGAAGGAAGATCAAAAGGACTCGACTTTTCAAATGTTCCCTATCTGTTCTTGTCTTGATTCGGCGAATCATTTCATATAGCGTGAGCGCCGACGCTATGAACCTGCATCACACCTTCGACAGGCCCAACGCCGATAGGAGTCAAGCGGATCGCTTTAGACCCACTATGAAATATCGCGCCCCCCTGAACTGGATGCATGTCGAGGTAAACGAACTTCTTAAAGGCTCGCCGCGCGAAACGGCTGCCAAGGAACAATTCGATTTTTGGGCTGGCAAGCCGAAGTCGAAAGCAGGGGTTCAGTCCCTTTTTTGCGCCGGTGATGTGACGCTGCTGAAAAAGCGGTGCATAGCGGTTATTGGCAGCAGGGAAGTTTCAGAGGATGGGATCAAGCGGGCACGCCGCATTGCCCGCGAACTAGCCGAGGCGGATGTGGTGATCGTATCCGGCCTAGCTGCTGGTGTGGACACGAACGCAATGGAATCTGCCATCGCTAACGGCGGGCACACTGTCGGAGTTATTGGTACTCCGCTGGATAAGGCTTACCCTGCCGCCAACGCTCGCCTCCAAGAATGTGTATACCGCGAGCATCTACTGATATCGCAGTTCGAATTTGGAGAGCGCACATATCGTTCGAGCTTTCCAGAGCGTAATAAAACCATGGCGATGTTAAGTGATGCTACCGTGGTTATTGAAGCATCTGATACTTCGGGTACTCTTCATCAAGCCGCAGAGTGCGTCCGGCAAAATCGCTGGTTGGGTATTTTGAAAAGCGTTGTGGATAATCAGCGACTTACTTGGCCAAAGACCTTTCTCAATTACGAACGCTGCCTAGTAATTGATTCAACAGAAACCTTGCTTGAGCATGTGTATCGCAAGTGATCGAACTCTATGCCCAATGCTATTATCCGTCTTATACCGGATATCAAAGCACCGACTATCCCCCCAACAAATTCATCAAGTGCCTCAAGGGCGCTGCTGTGAACGGCTACGCTCATGTGGTCGATATAGACGGCATTGCGCGTGAAATTAGCCAGACACACCGGGCCACCGCATTTTCGATTTTCGGCAAATGGGCGGCGCAGAAGATCGCATCCCTAGGATTGCACAATCTAACTTTAGTTCCGATCCCCTCTTCCTCACATGTCGATACTAGGGCCGACTTCACTGCTTTGAAGCTCTGCCGCGCTATAAACCAAGCCGGCAACGACGCCTTTGAAATCTTGCCGTGCCTTACTCAACGGGAGGCTGTGCAGGGGTCCAGCAAGGGCGGGAGCCGAAAATTCGTTGATATCCGCGACAACCTCGTCTGCCATCAGGGATTACACGGTAAGACTGTCGTGATGGTTGACGATGTTGTGACGTCTGGAAATCACATGAAGGCGTGCGCTACGGTTCTCCGCAACAACGGTGCCGCAGTCGGTCACGGTATGGCAGCGGCGCGCACCATTTGGGAACGCCCTGATAATATGTGGGCCGTCCCGATGGAGAATATCGATTGGGACGCTACCGGTTGCGCCTTTGATTTTGACCTTTGAACCTCAGGTCGTCCAATTAACCTTCGAAATGGTCGCGATCGACTCATCTTAATGGGGACGATTAGCTAGGCACCTAAAACCGATTCGGATCCATCGGTCCGCAATCCGCAATGTTGGGCGCAATGTGGGACGACTTCCACGGATCTCCCATAAACCCTGTAAAAACAGGGGCTTAATGAGAAGGGTGGCGGAGACGGAGGGATTCGAACCCTCGGTACCGGATTTACCAGTACGACGGTTTAGCAAACCGTTGGTTTCAGCCACTCACCCACGTCTCCAAACATGGCCTGAACGCCCGCTTAGGGCGGGACAGCGGCTAGGCGAGAAGCGCTATAACGGCGGCTTTCCCGCAAGGCAACGGGCTATGCCATGAAATTCTTACAAACTTCGCTGCCGGATTCGTTCCAGCCCGGAATCGACTCGGGTCGCCGTTCGTTCATTGTCGTTTCAGCTTGGCTTCCGATAATCTGATAGATGGTCGAAGAGCGGCAAAGTCGGGGAGTAGCGGGCATGATCGGGATTGTAAGGCGAGTGTCGGCTCGCGTGGCACGGCGTGGCGCATGGACGCTTGCCGTTGCCGGGGTGGCATTCAGTCCGCTCGCGGCGGAGGCGCAGGTGCGCACGGTCGATCCGAACAGCGCGATTGACGCTGATCTCGCGCCCGTGCCGCAGGCGAACAGCACGCCGACCGAACCGGGTGTGGACAATAGCGTTCCGCCAGCGAGCAGTGCGGCACCGGAGTCTTCGGCATCCACGGCAAATAGTACAGCGACGGGAGCCCCCGTTACCGCCAACTCTCCGCCCGCTGCGTTGAGCCCCAGCGAATCCTATCAGGAAGATGACCTGATCGGCGCTGCCGAAGGCGTCTTCGGCAAGGGGGCGGAGGGGCTGGCCGGCATGATCGAAAAGATCTTGAAGGATCAGGGCCGCCCCAACGCCTATATCGCTGGCCGGGAAGCGTCGGGCGCCTTTGTGGTTGGTCTGCGCTATGGATCGGGCACGCTCAACCACAAGGTGGAAGGGCGCCGGGAAGTATATTGGACCGGGCCGTCGATCGGCTTCGACGTGGGGGGCAACGCCGCCAACACCTTCGTCCTGGTCTATAATCTCTACGACACGCAGGATCTTTACCATCGTTTCCCTGCGGCGGAAGGCACGGCCTATCTGGTTGGTGGCTTCACGGCGAGCTATCTTCGCTGGGGCAGCGTCGTGTTGATCCCCATCCGTCTCGGCGTAGGATATCGGCTTGGTGTGAACGCCGGTTACATGAAGTTCACGGAAAAGCGGAACTGGCTGCCCTTCTAAACCCTTTCACAGGGGGAAGCTGAGCTGCTGACTTTGTTCGACCGGCTCCTCAGCATCAAGATTATGGACACCCAGGCCCAGCAGCCGCGCGCCCATCCGCAGCGGCAACTGGGCGATCAACAGGGCGCGCGCCGTTTCCGCGAGCAGGTCTGGCGAGCGAACCGGCGCGTTCATACTGCGTGACCGGGTGATGATCCGGAAATCAGCGAACTTGATCTTGAGGACGACGGTGCGGCCATAGGCGCCGCTCTTCTCGATCCGGGTCCAGAGGCTTTGCGCGATCCGGTCGATTTCCGCGACCAAGGCGTCCTGAGTGATCAGGTCATCGAAGAACGTGTCTTCGACGCTGACCGATTTCCTTTCCTGCCTTTCATGGACGGGCCGATCATCCTCTCCCCGCGCGGCGCGATAGTAGAAAGGCGCAGCGCTCCCGAAATGCTGCTGCAGGAAACCGAGGTCACGGGCCAGCAAGTCGGCGCCTGTCTCTATTCCCAAAGCTTGCATCCGCCGCGCTGTTACGGGTCCCACACCATGGATTCGCCGGACCGGCATCTGCGCCATGAAGCGCGCTCCTTCGTCCGGCCGCACCACGCAAATACCGTCCGGCTTGTTCTGATCCGACGCGAGCTTGGCGATCAACTTGTTGTAGGAGACCCCGGCTGAGGCAGTGAGGCCGGTTTCGTCCCGGATCATGCGCCGGATCTGCTGCGCGATCGCGGTGGCGGACGATGATCCTGCCTTGTTTTCGGTCACGTCCAGATAGGCTTCATCCAGCGACAGAGGCTGAATGACATCGGTGAAGCGGGCGAAAATCTCACGCACATGAGTGGAAACCGCGCGGTACACCTCAAATCGGGGTTTCACGAACAACAGGTCCGGACAGAGCCGCCGCGCTCGCGCGCCCGGCATGGCGGACTTCACGCCAAAAACGCGCGCTTCATAGCTGGCCGTCGCCACCACCCCCCGGGGCCCACCGCCGCCTACTGCGATGGGTTTCCCGCGCAGGCTTGGATCGTCGCGCTGCTCGACCGACGCGTAAAAGGCATCCATGTCGATATGGATGATCTTGCGCAGCCGGGAGTCCATGAAGGCGGTTTATGCCACAGCAAGGACGAGAGTGAAACGCGTGGAGGCCGGTCCCTCAGGACTTATTGTCTTTGAGCGACTGCAACACGGCAAAAGGACTTGCTTGCTCTTCTGTCAATACGCCCGCTTCTCGCAGATAAGCATCGGCTTCCGCTGATCGAGGATAAGGCGTCATCGCCAGCGCCATCGTCTCGGCGACCGCTTCCCCCATGTCGATCGTCTGCCCGTCATAGCCGATCGTGTCGCAATCTTCCGAATCGATCTCCAATTCCTCACCACCATCGGCACCGCCACCTTCCGGAACGAAGCGCAACAGGAAGTCGGTATCGATGGTCTCCGGCACCGCTACACCGGTGGCGACGCAGGGCTGAGCCAATCTTGCGCGTACCCGGCCCCGTGCCTCGATGGCGCCGTCCTGTTCGCTCAACGCATAATCAGCCTCAAGCGAATCCAGTGATGTCAGGTTGAAGCGTCGCGCCAACGCGTCGCGCTCCCCGGCGTCGGCGGTGATGGTCATGCCTTGCGCATGCCGCGCGATCTGGTCGGCCCGAACGGGTCGAGAAAATTCGGGCGCAGGATTAGTCATCCAATATCTCCCGCCATCAATGCGTCGAGCGGCAAGGTGGAAAGGCCGACCCAGCGCGACCTCAGCCGGGATTCGACATGCGTCACGGCGTCTCCAGCAGGCGTCGCCCCACGGTACAGGTTACGCGCCAGGGCGTCCCGCAGTTCCGCTCCGCCCAAAAGGGCCGCTTTGTAGGCTGAGAGCCTTCCGCCGAGCGCGCTCACCATGCGGCCGACATGTTTGCCTACGACCACGTCGCCTACGCCCTCCTGCCGTAACTGCCCGTCCATGTCGTCGACGAACAATTCGGTGAGCCAGACGCTTTCCTGAGCTGCTCCGAGCGCTTCAAGCCGCATCAGCACCTGCGCCAATATGGCGACGATCATGTCGAACCGGCCATCCATCGTGTCGGGCACCTGGCCTTCCATATACCAATGCGGCGCGCGGCCTTCGCGGACGACGGCTTGGTAAAGCGGCTGCATCGCATCCTTGGGGTCGGTGCGCGCGAACAGGCGCTGGAAAAGCTTTGGCATGTCGAAACGGTTTCCTGGCTGAGCTGAGCGGAGGCCCCCTTGCCGGGGGGCGCGCAATTCCATATTGATCGGCGGGCCGCGCGATGCAATGGCGGCTTTGGTATTTGGTTTCCGGGTCCATTCCCGGCAGGAGAAGTTCATGCGTCAGTTCAGCCGACATCTGTTGCTTGCCGTCGGCCTTGGCGCGCTCGTGCTCGGAACCTCGGCTTGTTCGCGCATCCGCACCCATCAGGGATATCAGGTGGACAAGCTGCTGGTCGATTCGATCCAGCCGGGCATCGACAACCGGGCTTCGGTAGAAGGGACGCTGGGCCGCCCCAGCTTTACTGCCCAATTTGGCGATCAGGACTGGTATTATGTGTCGCGCGACATGCGGGCGCTGGCCTTTTCCAATCCCAAGCCGGTGGCGCAGACGGTGCTCCATGTCCGCTTTGACCCTGCGGGCAATGTCGTGGCGGTTGACCGCATGGGCCTTGAGCAGGTGGCCAAGATTTCGCCGTCCGGCGACAAGACGCCCACCCTGGGCCGCCATCGCAGCCTGTTCGACGAAATATTCGGCAATATCGGCGCAGTAGGGGCCGGTGGCATGGGTGGCGGCGGTGGCGGCAGCAATACCGGCGGCGGCCCTAACGGAAGCTGACGGCCGAAGAAGGCGTCATTGAGCTTGAAAACGCCCTGACGTTCGGCACGTCCTTCCTACTGTGACCTAGAATCCTCGCTCTATCGAGTCTCTGCAGGATCTACCCGCGAAGGAGCGCCGCATCCTCGCTTTTGGCGCAGGGCAAGTCTTTGGACTTGTTAGGAAAGATAGTTAACAGCTGAAGTTAACCAATAGAGACTCGCAACCATCGTTCGTCCGGCATATGCTCGAGTCACGTTCTTCGCAGTAAGCCCAAAGTATTATCGGGAACGCTGTGCTTAGGACATAACTCCCATGGTTAAGAACGAAATACACAACCTTACCAATCAGTTAGCGAGTTGTTGAACTAACCCTAAATTTCCATAGGTCAGTTCAGGACTCTAGCGTCGTAAATATGCTAGTCATAACTTATTGAAACGAAAAGAAAGGGTTGCACTGCAGGCATTTGATCACTGGTCTTTCACGCTTCGTTTGGGGCCTGCTAACGAAAGTGGAAGGGATCATGAGGGGACTACCCAATGGCTTACCCAGTCAATGTGCGTCTGTTGTGCGGTAATGCAATCGTAAGAGAAGGTTTGAGCCGGATTCTCACTGAGCGGGACTTCCGGGTTAATCAATATCCAAATATTGCCGCCGCGCTCCAAAAGGTGGAGGTGCCGGAGGAAGATACGGGGCCTTCGTTGCTCCTGATAGATAATGGAACCGAAGAGCTGGACGCCGACAGTGTCGCCGTTCTTCAGCGGAAATTCCCTTGCGCCTATCTGGTACTATTATCCGATCGGTTTGACTTCCAAACCATGCTGAAGGCCTTCCGCCTGGGCGCGATGGGTTACATCATCAAGGAAATCAGTTGCGATCGCCTGGTGGCGACATTGCATCTGGTTGCGATGGGTGAGCGGGTCCTGCCGCCGCAACTTGCCGACGAATTGCAGTCGCGGCCCACGCTGACAGATGCGTTGGAGGTGGAACGGCCCGTCGATGCTGCAAGCCTGTCCGATCGTGAGCTGGAAATCCTGCGCTGGCTCATCATGGGATGCCCGAACAAGGTCATTTCCAAGAGGATGGATATCAGCGAGGCGACGGTGAAGGTCCATGTGAAGGCGGTGCTGCGCAAGCTCCGCGTCAAGAACCGCACCCAAGCCGCCATCTGGGCAGCCAATCACGGCATGCGCGGCCGTGTCCCGGAAGTGGAGCCGGCTGTGCCCATGGACGTCACGATCCCGCATCCTGCGCAGCTTCCCCAGCTTGAGGTCGCCGCAATGCCTCTCAGCCGTGCCTGACCCACACCGCGGCTTGTGATAGCCGCGGCAAGTATTCTCTAAAGGATCGCTATTGGTGCATGCTGCACTTCGCCGGATGTGGCGAAGTGCAGCAGCGGCAGCCTAGCTCAGCGACCGCCGCTCGCATTGGCGGCCCTCGCCTGCCGGTCAGCCGATAGTTTCTTCAAAGATCGCCATGGTGCGTTCGAAACAAGCGAATAGCTCGTCAAGCTCTTCCGCTGTGATGATGAGCGGGGGACAGAAGACGATCGTGTCGCCAAGCGCCCGCACGATCAGGCCCTGGGTGAGCCCGATTTCGACAAGGCGTGCACCCGCCTTTGCTGCTGGATCGAAGCTGGTCCTGTTCTTGGGATCGGCATATAGCTCGATCGCGGCTACCAACCCTACGCCACGCACTTCGCCGACATATTTGCGGCCTTCATAACTACGCAGCGCCTTCCAGAATTGCGGTATCAGTGACTGCACATGGCCGACCACATTATCTTCTTCGTAGATCTTCAGGGTTTCGAGCGCGATGGCACAACTCACCGGGTGGCCGGAATAGGTGAAGCCATGGCCAAAGGTTCCGATAGTGCCGCTGTTCCGGGCGATCGGCGCATAGACCTTCTCATTCACCATCACCGCCGAGATGGGTGCATAGGCCGAGGACAGGCCTTTTGCCGTCGTCAGAATGTCAGGCTTCATGCCGAAGGTGGTCGAACCGAACATCTCGCCCGTCCGGCCATAGCCACACACCACTTCGTCCGCGACGAGGAGCACGTCATATTTGGCGAGAACTTTTTGAACCTTCTCGAAATAGGTCGCCGGTGGCGGAATCACCCCGCCGGCGCCCATCACCGGCTCAGCGAAGAAAGCGGCGACGGTGTCAGGACCTTCAGCCAGGATCCGCTTTTCAAGATTGTCGGCCAGGCGAGTGGCGAAATCCTCTTCGCTTTCGCCGGGCTCGGCGTAGCGGAAATAATGCGGGCAATCGACATGCAGGATATTGGCGATCGGCAGGTCAAAATCGCGATGGTTCGTGACGAGACCGCTGAGGCTTGCCGACGCGACAGTCACGCCATGATAGGCATTGAGCCGGGCGATGATCTTCTTCTTTTCCGGCTTGCCGATGGCATTATGATAATACCAAATCATCTTCACAGCGGAGTCGTTGGCTTCAGATCCGCTGTTTGCGAAGAACACCTTCGACATCGGAACAGGCGCGACCGACAGCAGCTTGTTGGCCAGTTCGATCACGGTCGGATTGGAGCGGCCGGTGAAGGTGTGATAATAAGGCAAGCCTCGCAGCGCATCGCTTCCTGCCTTGGCAAGACGCTCATTGCTGAAGCCCAGCGAAGCACACCACAGCGCCGACACCGCCTCAAGATAGCGGTTACCTTTGTCATCTTCCACGAACACGCCATCACCCTTGGTTATGACAAGGGGGCCGACCTCAGGATGGGCCGCCAGGTTCGTGAAGGAATGGAAGTGAGCTGCAATATCAGCCGCGGCATTTTCGCTGGGATCGTACATTATCGTCGTGCTTCCGATCGTTAAGAACAGACTCTCGCGGCCATCCCGTGGACGAGCGTCCGACAGCCGTTATGCGCCAAACATGTGGGTATCGACGTACCTCATTCATGCGCGATCGCACTCGTCGGCGCATCTTGCAGGTAAGCAGCTTGCCCACCTGCGTCATAAGCGATTTTGTGGACAGTTATCAACAGATGATCTGGAAGATTTCTGACCTGTGACGGAGCTTCACCCGTAGCTAGCATGGGTCAGCGTCCCCCCTAACACACTGGGAATGCTGGCAGGGCGAAGAGGAATCAATTCGTATGATGGCTATTGCTTCGCTACGCATACATCAAGATGGTCGCCCTTTGGTGCGGATCTGCATGCGTTGCGCGCATTACCGTTCCGCAAAACGATAAGCCTCCATTGCCAAGAGGTGCCAATATGTGTAAACATGGAGGCAAGGCGCAAAAATAAAGCGCAGACAGTGGGGAGGTAAGAGCTTGGGTTTCGCCGAAGAACTCACCGCAGTCGGCGTTAAGGCACCTATGATCCGAACCATTGCGCGCGGTTTTGCCTTTCCGGAGGGGCCGCGCTGGCATGAAGGGCGTTTGTGGTTCGCCGACCAGCATGGCGGAACCGTGTACGTCCTTGAGCCTGATGGTAGTATTCACGAGCATTTCGATGTGCCGGGCGGGCCATCGGGCATGGGGTGGCTGCCGAATGGCGATCTGCTGGTCGTGTCGATGGACGAGCGCAGACTTTACCGCAGGCGATCGGATGCGCAATTAGTGGTGCATGCCGAATTGGCGGACATTCACTCGGGGCAGAGCAACGACATGGTCGTTGATCATCTGGGCCGCGCCTACGTAGGCAATGTCGGATTTGATTATTTCAATGGTGAAGCGCCCCGGCCAACATGTATCGTTGCGGTTGCGGACGAGGGGATGGTTACAGTCGCGGCGGATCACCTGCATTGCCCGAACGGCAGCGTTATCACACCAGATGGTCGAACATTCATCGTTGCCGAAACATTTGCGTTTCGCCTGACAGCTTTTGACATAGATGCGGAAGGACGGCTCTCCAATCGGCGGATATTTGCTGACTTGGGCGGCTATGCACCAGATGGCATCTGCCTTGATGCGGAAGGCTGCGTCTGGGTGGCAGTTGCCCTTGCGAACTCTGTCGTGCGCGTGCGCGAAGGTGGCGAGATCTTGACGCAAATCCCGATTGAGGGCGCCCGACCATATGCCTGTATGCTGGGCGGAATGGATGGGCGTGACCTGTTCATCTGCTGTGCTTCGGATCATGATCCAGCAGTGACAGTGAAGGTCAGGAGTGGTCGTATCGATGTTGCTCGTGTCGATGTCGGGTCATCGGGGGCAAGACCTTAAATAAGTTGATAACGTATAATGTTCATGTCGGAGAAGTTGTCATAGCTGATAAATGGCCATTGCAGGTCATATATCCTAGTGGTAGGTAGATTAAAATATTCGGAAAGAATAAACAGGTTGGAGAGGGTCGGAGTGGAAACGCTCTGCCATGTCATACGTCTCAGTGAATTCAGCGACCCTGAGGTCGGCATTATGATGGCTGTGCGTTGTTGGCGGCAATCTTCTTTGTTTTCTTCCAATATTCAATGGTTCTCGCACGAGAAGATAAGGGAGAGGATGACATGGGGGCTGAATTCCTAGCGTTTAGACGACTTGCGGGTCGGCTGTTACTTGCAGGTGTTGCTGCGGGTGCGGTGATCGCGCCTGATATCGCGGCTGCGCAAACTGCGATCGACGAGATTGTCGTAACCGCCCAGCGGCGTGAGGAACGTGCGCAGGATGTTCCAATCACCATTACAGCGGTTTCAGGTGAAGGGCTGCGGGAGCGCGGCGTCACAAGCCTTCAAGACATGCAGGCATCGGTGCCCTCGTTGGTCATCGCGCCCAATGGTCAGGCGTCGCGCGACGTCATGTCACCTTCCATTCGAGGTCAGTCGGCATCGTTTCAGGGTTCGCCCGCAGTTGTCGTGTACATGAACGAAGTACCGCTGCCATCCGGCTACACACTGTCGAACCAAGGCGGCCCAGGTAACTTCGTCGATCTTCAGAGCGTGCAGGTCTTGTCGGGTGCGCAGGGCACTTTGTTCGGCCGTAACACTACGGGTGGCGCGATCCTGCTTACTCCGGCCAAGCCGACGGATCGGCTTGAGGGCTATATCGGCGGTGGCGTCGGTAACTATAATATGACCGAACTGGAAGCCATGCTCAACGTGCCCGTTACGGACAAGGTGAGCATTCGCCTGGTCGGTGCAACGCGCGATCGTGACGGTTTCACCTACGACGTTAATTGGCGCAAGGATCGCGACGACACGCATTGGCGCATGGCTCGCTTAGGCCTGTTGTTGACCCCGACCGAAACTCTTCAGAACTATACAATGGCTTATTACGGCTATTCCCGGACAAACGGTTCGGGATCAATAGCCAAGGGGTTCAACACGGGATATTTTCAGGCGCTTGACAGCTTTGTGCCATCATTCGATTTCTGTCGTTCCGCCGGGAACTGCAATTACTACACCGATCTAATAGCGAAGGCCAATGAGCTTGGGCCCCGGAAGACTGCTCATGGCGTGGATGATTTCGCCAAGACAGTGACATGGGGGATCACGAACACCACTGATTTTGATGCAACTGACAATATAAAGATACGTAACATCATCAGCTATGCTCGTTTTAAATCTTATTATTCGAACGATCAGGACGGCACGATCGCGCCGATCTATAACACTGGCACGACGGTTGAAAGTCGCCGGTCTCCGCGTGATCATTACAAGCTGTTCACGGAAGAACTGCAGTTGCAGGGCAATGCCCTGGACAACAAGCTTACTTATACCGTAGGCGGCTTCTACTTCAAACAGTCCCCCGCAGGCCTGATGGAATCCTTCTCCATCAACGTATGTAGTAACAAAACCGAAGCTGGCTGCGCGCTTGGCACCAGCCAGGTTGGGGTGACCAATGAATCAAAGGCGCTCTATGCTCAAGCGAGCCTTGATCTCGGAGCGTTTGTGCCCGCGCTGGATCGTGTTCGGCTGACTGGTGGGTATCGCTATACCTGGGATCATGTGGAGGGCTTTACGGCTTCCTGGTCGGCGATCCCGGTGGGCGGGGGTGCCGTGATCAACCTGTGCTCCTGGAAATCGCAGTTCACAACGACGCCGCTCACTGATTGCCGGTTTACCGGCAACCTCAAAAGCTCGGCGCCGAACTGGACAGTGGGGATCGATTATCGGCCGAATGACGACCTGATGCTCTATGCGAAGGTGACCAAGGGCTACAAGGCAGGCGGCTTCAACGCCTATGCAGTGTTCCCGAACACCCGGACCTTCGGGCCGGAATATCTCACCGACTATGAAGCAGGCTTCAAATCCGACTTCGAGGTCGGCGGTATGGCCACGCGGTTCAACGTCAACGGCTTCTATCTGGATTATTCGAACATTCAGCGCGCTGCGGGTGACCGCAACAACGCCACCGGCGGCAACGGCGCGATCACGCTCAGCACTGCTTCGGCCGTGATCAAGGGTGTGGAAGTGGAGGCCATGATCCGGCCAACTCGGGAAATCGAACTCGGCTTGAACTACAGCCATACCTCTTCCCACTACAAGTCGTTCAAGTTCGACTCCAACTCGGGTGTCTGGGATTGCACGGCTCAGTCCATCACGTCGCCCAAGGTTTTTGCCGGAGCAGACATGACCTGCCGCCCGTTGCAATATCTGTCTCCCAATATTCTCTCGGTCTACGGTCGCTTCACGATCCCGACCTCCGAGAAGTTCGGCAACGTCAGCCTGTTCGTCAGCTATAACTGGACGGACGCGCAGGAAACCGCGCCTTTCTCGACGGAGACATTCCCAGACGGCACCACAAACGAGCCAGGTGTGCGCCTGCCGGCTTTCGGCTTGCTCAACGCCACCCTGGACTGGAAGAATGCTCTTGCCAGCGGGCTGGACCTGTCGCTGTTTGCGACCAACCTGACCAACAAGCTTTATGCGATCACCAATACCGGCACATACCAGACGATCGGTGCCTGGACGCAGATGTATGGCGAACCGCGAATGTTCGGCCTGCGCGCGCGTTACAAGTTCGGCGGGTCGGACTGATGGCGTGATGACCGGCTTATAGCGGTTCTACTTTTGCAGGTGAAAAGTAAGGCTCAGCCGCTAACAGGCGGCGGAGCCTTACTTGCACAAGGAGGCGCTGGTCTGATGATGTAAGGATGAAGGGTCTGTTGATCTGCTGCGATATCGCTACGCATCCTAACAACCGCCTCCATCTGACGGGCCATTGGCTAACAATGCCCCGTCGCGGACTTTCGTTCTGGCCAAATATTGTTCAGAGTGCGTAGTCGATCTGCGCCCAGAACTTCTTCGTGTCGGCGTCGCCCGTGAAGCTCGCGATGCCCTTCCGCTCATAGTCCGCATATTTGACGAGAGCGCTCAGATGCTTGTCGATCTTCAAGGTCACTTGGGCGTTATATTCGTCCCCATAGTGGATCGAGAGTCGGTCACTGCTGAAACGGTGATAGACGAAGGATGCGACCAGCGGCCCCATCTTGCCGACCTTCGGCATCGTGTAGGCGATGCCGCCATAATAGTCCTGAATGCCCGTCGCCGGGGTCGTCAGGAACTTGTCCGCCCAGCCATTGAACTTGTGCAGCGTCGCGAAGGGCGTCTGGAAGGCGAAGCCGCCCGCGATGCCAGTGGCGCTGCTGTCCGAGCCCAACAATTCATAACCGGCCGTCAGCTTGAAGGGAGCGACTTCCAGCCCCAGTTCCGCCGCGACATAGTCGGCCTTATAGTCCACCGGGTTCTTCTGATAATCGCTCTGCCGCGCGTAGCTGGCGAGGTAGCTCAGCTTCACCTTCTTGGTGAGCGGAACGGCCCCGGCGAAGCGAGCGCCATAGGTCTGACTGCTGTTGCGCAGCAGTGCGGCGACAGGCTCGTCCTCATCGATCAGATAGGCAAAGCCGGTGAGCGTGCCCAGCTTGGTCTTGTAGGAGACGTTCACGAAGATGTCGTCGCCGTCAATCTCGGTAGGCCGGTTCACTGATCCGAACTTGCCGCCATCGATTCCCCAGATCGTACGTGCGGCGATGGCATAGGTCACATCGACCTTCAGATTCTTGACCCCCATATATTCCACGCGCAGTGCGTCGAAGGTCTGCTCATTTTGGCGCCACGCGACCGAACCGACAAAGCGCTGATCGTCCAGGTTGATGCGCTGCCGCCCCAGCGTGACCACCAGCGGCTTGGTGCGATATTGCAGTTGCAGGCGATTGAGTTCGACGGTCTCAGGATCAGCGACGATGGGATAGAGCGTCTTGCCGTTGACGCCGCTATTATAATCCTCGTCGATGGCCAGCGTCCCTTCCCCTTCCACAAGGAAAGCGAAAGGTCCCTTGGACAGTTCGCCGCCAGCGCGCAGGCGCATGGTGACTGCATCGGCATCACGGCTGCTGGTCAACGGCAGTGGCCCGTCCTGATCGACCGTTTCATAACGCAGCCGCGCTTCGACGATCGGCTTGAACACGATATCCTGGGCCAAGGCTGGCGTCGCTAACGTCGCCAGCGCGGACGCCGACAGCAACATATTCAATCCACGCATAATTCCCCCTCTATTGCTTCCGATGGCTTCTTGAGGCCTTTCAGGGCATCCCCTCTCAATCCCGATATTCTTGACGCCGCCTCGGTGGGCGACTTGTCCCTCACGCAGCGAGCGTCGCCGGATTGCGGTAGCGCTCGTGCAGGAAATGAATGACCGCGCTGCGGGCCTCTGCATATTCAGGCATGTCGATGGCTTCGAGCCGGTTGCGCGGCCTCGCCAATGCCACGGGCCGGTCCTCGCCGATCCGCGCGGCCGGGCCGTTGGTTATCATGACGACGCGGTCAGCGAGCAGCACGGCCTCGTCCACATCATGGGTGATCATCAGCACCGTGTTGTTGAGCCGCGCCTGCAGATCCATAACAACGTCCTGCAGCGCCGCCCGCGTCAGCGCATCGAGCGCGCCGAAGGGTTCGTCCATCAATAGGACGCGCGGGTTCATCGCTATCGCTCGGGCGATGCCCACGCGCTGCTTCATGCCCCCGGACAATTCGCCGGGCCTCTTGCCGGCGGCATGGGCCATCTGCACCAGCTCAAGATTGTGCATGACCCAATCCCTGCGCTCTGCCTTGCTCTTGCCGCGCGCCGTCTTGTCCTCCGCCAGGCGCACATTTTCCTCGACGGTCAACCAGGGCAGCAGCGAATGGTCCTGGAACACGACTGCACGGTCCGGTCCCGGTGCATCCACCACTTCCCCGTCCAGGAAGATCGCCCCGCGGGTCGGTTTGACCAGCCCGGCCACGGCGTTGAGCAAGGTTGACTTGCCGCAGCCCGAATGACCGATCAGCGCTACGAACTGCCCCTTGTCCACTTCCAGATCGATGCGGTCCAACGCGCAGAAACGTCCAGCCTTGGTGGGAAATTCGACGGTAATGCCCTCAAGCGCGAGATAGCTGCGTTGTTTCATGAAACTGCTCTCCCCTTCAGCCTGCCCGGCTGATGATGCGGCCCGCAAAGGCGACGATGCGATCCAGCGTAAATCCGACCAGGCCGATCCAGACGAGTGCGACGATCGTGTCGGTGAGCAACGAGCTGTTGTAGCTGTCCCAGATGAAGAAGCCGACGCCGGTGCCTCCCTGCACCATCTCCGCCGCCACTATCGCCAGCCAACTCATGCCGACGCCGATACGCAGCCCGGTGAACATGTGCGGCACGGTGGCGGGCAGCATAATCCGGACGAAATATTCGACGGGATTGAGCGCGAGCACCTTCGCCACGTTCCGATAGGCCGCCGGAATAGTTTGAACCCCTGCCGCCGTGTTCAGGATGACCGGCCAGATCGCGGTGATGAAGATCAGGAAGATCGCCGCTGGCTGCGCTTGCTGAAAGATGGCGAGACTGATCGGCAACCAGGCGAGCGGCGGCACTGTGCGCAGCACCTGGAACAAGGGATCAAGCGCGCGGAAGGCGAAAACGCTCTGACCGATCAGAATACCCAGCGCCACACCGACGATCGCCGCGATGCTGTAGCCGATGAGGACCCGACTGAGGCTGGTCAGAACATGACCGGCAATGCCGACATCGCCGCCATCCTGGATGCTGAAGTGGGTAAAGCCGATCTCAACGCCCTTGAACGGGTGAGTGATGACGTTATGACTTTCCTGCCAGACTTTCACAGGGCTGGGGAAAGTCGCGTCCGGCGATCCGCACAGAAGCTGCCAGAACAGCAACAGCGCCCCGGTCATGACGACAGTGGGCAGTATGGCGGCAATTAGCGCACGCCCCTTGCTCACGATCGGATTCACCGGCGCGGCTACGGGCTCGAAACTGCGTCGTGCGATCGCTTCTTCCGGATAGGGCAGGATGACCCCCAGTTCGGTGGTGGTGCCGCCGGACGATACCGGCGGCCCTCCATTCCTGCTCTTTGGCGATAACGGAGCCATGGCTTTTTCCTCCCTCATCAGACCCGCTTGATCGCCAGGCTGGCCAGATAGGCCTTGGGGTTGCTGGGATCGAAGGTCTTGCCGTCGAAGAATTTCTCGACGCCGCGGCTATCGCTGGCCGGCCCCTTGCCTCCCAGCATCGCTGCTGCCTTCCGCCAGATGTCGGAGCGATTGACCTTGCTGATCACCCCCTTGGTATCCAGCGACATGGGCAGCTTGCCCCAGCGCTGATTTTCCGTGAGGAACCACAGGTCGTGGCTCTTGTAGGGGAACGAGGCATAGCCGTTGAAGAACTTCATCTTGAACGCCGCGTTCGGGAATTTGCGCCCGTCGCCCATGTTGAAATTGCCCTGCAGGCGGTCGGCAATGTCCGTAACCGGGCACTTCAGATAGTCGCGACCAGCGATCGTACCCGCCAGACGCGCGATATTGCTCGGATTGTCCGCCCACCGCTGCGCTTCGATGATGGCTGCGGTAATGGCGACTGCGGCGCGCGGGTTCTTCGCCACCCAGTCCGACCGCATGGCGAAGCTCTTTTCGGGATGGTTCATCCACATCTGGCCGGTCGAAACCGCCGTGTAGCCCAGATTTTGCGCCACCAGCTGATCATTCCACGGCTCGCCCACGCAGAAGGCGTCCATCGTGTCGGCCTTCATGTTCGCCACCATCTGCGGCGGCGGGATGGTGATCAGCTCGACATCCTTGTCCGGATCGATGCCACCCGCCGCCAGCCAGTAGCGGATCCACATGTCGTGCGTCCCGCCGGGGAAGGTCATCGCCATCGTGATCTTCTTGCCCGCGCCCTTGCGCTGGGCGATCACGCCCTTCATTTTCGCAGAGCTGATGTCGGCTTTCGCGCCCAGATATTCCTTGGAAACCGAAATGGCCTGACCGTTGACGTTCAGGCGGGCGAGAATGCTCATCGGCGTCGCCTTGCCGATCGCGCCCAGCGTCAGCAGATAGGGCATTGGCGTGAGAATATGCGCGCCGTCGATGCCGCCACCGGCGCTGCCCAAGACTAGATTGTCGCGTGTCGCGCCCCAGCTGGCCTGCTTGGTCACTTGCACATCAGGCAGACCATATTTGGCGAAGAAGCCCAGTTCCTTGGCGATGATCACAGGCGCGGCGTCGGTAAGGGCGATGAAGCCCAACTTCGCGCCACTCACTTCCGGCCCGGCACCTGCGGCGAAGGCGCCTGACGGAAATGCCTGATGCACCGCAGCAAAAAGCGCAGCTGTCCCACCGGTTTTCAACGCGCCACGGCGGCTAACGCCTTTCGGATTGTCCCCCTCTGCCATTCCCCAATGTCCTTCTCTGTCAGATCGTCAGCACTGCGACAGGCACGCAGTCAGCCATTCGCCGAAGCACTGCCCGGCGTGTGAAAGATGATGATGAAGGTTCACGGCGCGCATTCGCGTCCGCGTGAGAAACATAATAAAAAAGCCGCCTGGACGAGGTCTGTTCAGACCAGCCCGGGCGGCGTCATTGCCGATTTCGATCCTGTAAGATCGAAGCTGGTTCCTGCCGTCATCGGCGGTCCCAGCCTATGCGTCGAAGCGCCCCTGCCTCGACATGGATTAAGCTGTCACCGATTCGTCCGAGTCGCAAGAAAAATTTTTGCGTTGCACAATTTGCAATCGAAGGGGTGTGCCGCTGCTGAAGTCGCTAAGCTGGCCCACCGTCCGGCATCCATTTCAGTCCCACCCTTCTCAGCCGCCCAGGGCAAATTTGCGTGCACTAGCTGCGGAGGGAATGTCTATCCGTTCTGGTGCGCCGAGATCGGTCTTGCCGGGCGTTCGAGCGCGATCGGAGGCTTAGCGGGCGGTGAGCTTCGAAAACCGCTTAGCGGCAATGCGCGGCATGAAATGCAGCACGTCGATATAGTCGCGACAATGGGCGCGAGCGCGCGATCATATGGGAACGTCTTTGCCGATGATCGACACGGCAAGCCTACGGCTTGTCCCATAAGCCTCCCGCGTTCGGGCCGACTACGCCTGCGTCGGATCGGTCATACTGCTCGTATGTTTCGCCCAGGGTGAGATTGCTGGCCGGGACGGGGGGGCACTGGCTCTGCCTCCACCGGAGCCACATCATGGATCACCTGACGCTTTGCCACGGCATCGTTCGACAACGGTTCGAGCAGCGTCGGGTCGCAGTGAAGGCCACCGGCGCAGCGGTGATGTTCGATCTCTGTTTCGACCCGAGCCATGGCGCTGGCCAACCGGCGTAGGGCGATCTTCAAGCTGTCGGTTTGAAGCGACCGCCATATTTCGGCACGACCCATGAGCGGTCGAGCATCGTGCGGGATCCGGCGAGTAGCAGTTCTTTGTAGCAGACGCTCGCTGGGGACCATCTTTTCGACGATCCCCGGGGCATTATCAATGCTTTGAGAAGAAATGGTGCCCAGAAGAGGACTCGAACCTCCACGACCTTGCGATCGCCAGCACCTGAAGCTGGTGCGTCTACCAATTCCGCCATCTGGGCACGGGGTAGGACGGCGCGATTAGCCGTTGGTCTGCCTAGTGTCAATTCCATCGGAGCTATTATTTTCTTCCTTTCTGGTTTTCCGCGCGCCAGCGTCTATTGGCTTCATGCAAGCCGCATCAAAGGTCGGTGGGAGATAGCCGATGAACCCTATTTCAGCAGTTCCGCTGGCGTCGTTCGCCCGCGCCGATGGCGTGCGCCTCGCCTATCGGCATCGCCCGGGTTCCGGCCCGACCATCGTCTTCCTGCCGGGCTATATGTCCGACATGGAAGGCGGCAAGGCGATCGCCATCGACGCCTGGGCGGCACGGACTGGCCGGGCGATGCTGCGGCTCGACTATGGCGGCAACGGAGCGAGCGAAGGCCGGTTCGAGGATGGTACGCTTGCCAGTTGGCGTGACGATGCGTTGCTGTTGATCGACGCTTTGACGGACGGGCCGCTGCTGCTGGCGGGATCGTCGATGGGCGGCTGGATCGCCTTGCTCATCGCGCTGGCTCGTCCCGAAAGGATTGCCGGGCTGGTCGGGATCGCCGCGGCGCCGGATTTTACCGAATGGGGCTTCAGCGACGCGGACAAGGCGCTGCTGGCTACGGAGGGCCAGTTGCGCGAGCCCACGCCCTATGGCGACCAGCCGCTTGTGACTACGCTCGCTTTCTGGCAGTCGGGCCAGGCGCTTCGTTTGCTCGACCGGCCAATCCCGATCAGCTGCCCCGTCCGGCTGCTGCAGGGGCAAGAGGACCGCGACGTGCCTTGGCAGACGGCCCTGCGGCTTTCCCAGCGCCTGCATTCATATGATGTGCAGACGCTGCTCGTTAAGGATGGTGATCATCGCCTGTCGCGTGACAGCGATATCACGCTGTTGATCAACACCCTTGGCAGCCTTCTGGATATTCTCTGATGCTTCTTCTCCCGCTGCTGCTCTTGACGCCGCAAGCCTATGATCCCGAAATCGAAGCGGTGATGAACCGGCCCAAGAAGGAGGAGCAGCGGGCGTCCACCCCGCGACCGAGCAGTTCCTCCTCTGCCGATGGCCGCATTCCCGTTCCGGAAAAATATGCCGCGCCATTTCAGGCCTGCCTTGATGAAGCGCTCGCGTCGCCGGACAAAGGTGTAGCCTTCGCACAGAAATGGCGGATTGAAGGAGGCACTTTCTACGCGCGCCATTGCATGGGTTTCGCTTATGCCCGCGCGGAGCGGTGGGCGCCCGCCATGGTCGCCTTCGAGCAGGCCGCCGATGAGGCGGAACGGAGCGGCGAGATGGCGCAAAGCGCCCGCTTGTGGGCGCAGGCGGGGAACGCCGCACTGGCGGCAGGCGATGCCGCAAAGGCGCGCAGCAGTTTCGATGCGGCCTTGGCGCGCGGCTTGCCCGATGGCGTTGAAAAGGGTGAGACCTATCTCGATCGCGCCCGGGCTCTCGTGGCGTTGGCAGACGCCAAGGAAGCGCGGGACTCGCTCGATGTGGCGCTCGCTCAAGTACCGCAGGACCCCCTTGCCTGGCTGTTATCGGCCACACTCGCGCGTCGGTCTGGAGAGTTGAAGCTCGCGCAGGCGCATATTGCGCGCGCGGTGCAGCTTTCCCCCGATGATGCGTCGGTCGCGCTGGAGGAGGGCAACATCGCAGTCCTGACCGACCATGACGATGTCGCGCGGTCGGCCTGGCAGCGCGCGATCAGGCTCGCCCCGCAATCCCCCGCTGGAAAGGCCGCTGCCGACAATCTCACCCGGCTGCCTACAGGCGCTCCGGCTCGCTGAACGGGCAACGCGCCCTAATTGAGGTAGAAGTCCACGGTCGTGACGACGCGCACCTTCTTGTAGGGCGTGTCGCTGGACCCGTCCGCCTCGCCGTCGCGCGGATCGATGGAGAAATAGCCCTGGGTCGCGCTCTTGATCCCGCCTACGCTGGCGCCGCTGTCGCGGGCAAATTGTTCGGCCGCCGCGCGCGCATCGCGGGTCGCGGCGGCAACCATGGGCGGCTTGATGTCATTGAGCTTGGTGAAGCTGTAACGCATGCCGGATCCCTCCTGTAAGGTGACGCCCCGGCGGACCAGATCGAACTGTTGCGCGACTGCCTTCTGCGCCTTGGCGATGTCGGTCGTGCGCAACAACATGCGCTGGGTGATGGTGATCGTGTTGACGCCGTTGTTGATATATTGATTGACGCCAGCGCCGGTGGGCGTGAGCGCCTCCGGCTTGAAGCCCAGGCTTGTGAAATAGGCCTTCAGCTCCTGCGTATTGTTGTCGATCTCCGCGCGTACGGCGGGCAGATCAAAGCCCGTCGCAGCATAGCTGATCGACCAGGTAGCGAGATCAGCTGTGACATTGCGCTCCGCTAAGCCGCGGACCGTGACGGACCGATCGGCTGCCTTGGCCCGCTTCAACCCGTCACCCAGCAAATAGCCGCCGCTGACCAATCCCAGCGTCAGCAGCCCGGCACAAGCCAGCAGCACCTTGTCGCGATACTCCAATGCCATTCGCGTCTCCTCTTTCATCGATGCCCAGGCCGCCCTATCTTGGTGGCAACCCTGCCATTGCCGAGATGAACCGTTGCTTGCTGGCGACGAATGGAGCGACTGATTGACCAAATATCTTCATACCATGATCCGTGTGACCGACATCGATCGCACAGTCGCCTTCTTCAAGCTGTTGGGCCTTGAGGAGCAAAAGCGCTTCGACAATGAAAGCGGCCGCTACACACTCGTTTTTCTCGCCGCGCCGGGGGACGAGGATGCTCAGGTTGAACTGACCTATAACTGGCCAGCGGAAGATGGCACGCCTGCTGAACATTATGGCGAGGGCCGTAATTTCGGCCATCTCGCCTATCGGGTGAGCAACATCTATGACGTCTGCCAGCGTCTGATGGATGCGGGCGTCACCATCAACCGGCCGCCGCGCGATGGGCATATGGCTTTCGTCCGCACGCCGGACAATATCTCGATCGAACTGTTGCAGGACGGTCATCTGGAGCCTGCCGAACCTTGGGCTTCCATGCCGAACACAGGCGTCTGGTAATCCCATGCTGAGCGTCGCGCGCATAGCCGTACTGTCCGACAATTATGTCTGGCTGCTGCATGATGATGCCAGCGGCGAAACGGTCGTGATCGACCCTGCGGTGGCGGAACCCGTGCTGGCTGCGGCGGCGGAGCGGGGATGGACGATAAGCCAGATCTGGAACACGCACTGGCATGGCGATCATGTCGGCGGCAATGCGGCGATCAAGGCCGCGACCGGCTGCCGGATCACCGGACCCGCAGCGGAGGCCGCCAAGATCGGTACGCTCGACCGGCAGGTGGGCGAGGGCGACGAGGTACACATTGGCGGCCATGTCGCGACCGTCATGGAGGTGCCTGCCCATACCGCCGGTCACATCGCCTATCATCTCGCCTCCGATCGCATCATCTTTGTCGGCGACACGCTGTTCGCGATGGGCTGCGGGCGGCTGTTCGAAGGGACGGCCGACCAGATGTTCGCCAACATGGCCCGCTTCGCCGCCTTGCCCGACGAGACGGCGGTTTATTGCGCGCATGAATATACGCAGGGCAATGGCCGCTTCGCTTTGACGATCGAGCCGGACAATGAAGCGCTGGCGGCGCGTATGGCCGAGGTGGATGAGGCCCGGGCGCGGGGAGAAGCAACCGTGCCCACCACCATCGGCCTTGAGCGCGCGACCAATATCTTCATGCGCGCCAATGATGTGCAGGAACTCGCCCGTCGACGCAGGGCCAAGGATACGGCCTGACGGTTCGGGCGTTACCGCGATTGCTCCGCCGTGCGGAGACAAGTGCAGGAGAAGTGCCATGCGTGCATGGATGTGTCTGGCGCCGCTGATGCTGGCAGCGTGCGCCGGTGGTGACGAACCCGCGCGTCTTACGGAAAAGCAAGCCGACCGGCTGGAAGCCGCGTTGGACGGCAAGGTCGCCGGTGAGCCGGTCAGTTGCGTGAGCCGCTATCCCGGCTCCAGCCTGACCGCGATCAGCGAAAGCGTGTTGCTGTACCGGGTGAGCGGCCGCCTCGTCTACCGCAATGACCTTAATGGCAGTTGCACTGGACTCGGCCGGGGCGACACGCTCGTCATCAGGCCGACCGGCGCCGGGTCTCAATATTGCCGTGGCGACATCGTGCGCAGCGCCGATCTGGTTACCGGGTCCATCACGGGCGGTTGTGCGCTTGGCTCCTTCACACCCTATCGCACGCCGGATCGCTGACGTTCAACCTTTATACAGGGCGTCCAGCTGTTCGCTGTAGCGCGCCTTGATGACATGGCGGCGGATTTTCATCGACGGCGTCATCTCGCCATTTTCTATTGCGAAGGGCTCCTCGGCCAGGATGATGCGGCGCACCCGTTCGGTCACGGAAAGCTCTTCATTCACCCGGTCCACCGCCGCCCTTAGCGCCGCCAGATATTGGGCGTCTTTCGCAAGCTGATCGGCCGTCTTCCCTTCGGCCAGCGCCCATTCGCGCGTCCACTCGGCATCCGGCACCAGCAGACCCACCAGATGCGGCCGCCGGTCGCCATAGACCATAGCCTGGCCAATCTCGGGCTGCAGCGTCAACATGCCCTCGACCTTCTGCGGCGACACATTGTCGCCCTTGTCGTTGACGATCAGGTCCTTCTTGCGGTCGGTGATCCGGATCCGGCCCTTGTGGTCGATCTCGCCAATGTCGCCGGTATGCAGCCAGCCGTTCTTCAGCGCTTTCTCGGTCTCCGCCGCGTTGCGCCAATAGCCCTGCATCACCAGTTCCCCGCGCACCAGGATCTCGCCATCATCGGCGATCTTCACCTCGACCCCGTCCAACGGCGGCCCGACCGTGTCCATAGCGATGCCAACGCCCGGCCGGTTGCAGCTGACGACCGGCCCGGCCTCCGTCTGGCCATAGCCCTGTAGCAGCGTCAGCCCCATCGCATCGAAGAAAAGCCCAACATCGGGATTAAGGGGCGCTCCACCCGATACCAGAGCCTTCATGCGCCCGCCGAAGCGCTTGGCGATCTTGGGTTTCAGCGTCCGGTTCAGCAACAGCTTCACCGGCAGGTCGGCAATGGACCCCTCGCCCCTCTGCTCCTTGGCCGCGATCCGCAGGGACTGGGCCAGAAGCCAGGCCGGAAACTTGCCCTGCTTCTCGATCGATTTGATGATCCGTGCCCGCAGCACCTCGAACAGGCGGGGGACGACGACCATGATCGTGGGCCGCGCTTCCTCTATGTTGCTGGCAAGCTTCTCCAGCCCCTCGGCATAATAGATCTGCCCCGCCAGCATCATCGGCAGGAACTGGCCGCCGCTATGCTCATAGGCGTGGCTGAGCGGCAGGAAGGACAGGAAGACCTCGTCCCCCCATCCGAAATCCTCCGCCACCAGCTTTCCCGCGCCCTCGATATTGCACAGGATCGCGCCATGATGCTGCATGACGCCCCGGGGCGCACCGCCGGTGCCGCTGGTGTAGATGATGCAGGCAAGGTCGTTCCGCCCGGCGGTCTGTTCCGCCGCGCAGGCATCCGGATCGGCGATGTGCGACGCGATCATGTCCGCCCACAGATGGCAGGACAGATCGCCCTGGGCGCCGCGCAGCGGTTCCATGCCGACGATGAAGCTCGCCTGCGATCGCAGGACGGCGGGCATCAGCGTCTGGGCCAGCTTGGCCGTCGACACGATCACCGCCCGCGCGCCGCTGTCGGTCAGGATATGTTGATGATCGCGCGTCGTGTTGGTGGTGTAGGTCGGCACCGTCACGCAACCGGCTGCCATGATGGCAAGGTCGGCGATGCAGAATTCCGGCCGGTTCTCGCTCACCAGCATCACGGGGTCGCCTGGCTTCAGCCCTTGTGCCTTGAGGGCGGCGGCAAGGCCCGCAACCTGCAACGCCACCTCGGTCCAGCTAAGCGATTTCCAGCCGCCTGCTGTCTTGCGCCACAGGAAAGGCAGGTCGCCCATTTCCTTCGCCCGCGCGAAGAACATGGTCACCAGATTGGGATACTGTTCGATCGCCCGCAAGCAGCGCAACTCCTTGATTGAGGGCGCGTATCACCCGCGCATCCGCTCCTTTGGCCGCTATAGCCGTGCCTTGCCGTAGCGGTCACGCATTTTTCAGTCGAACAGCCCGTCCTGGAGACCGCTGGGTGGATTGAGGCCGAGATGCTTCCAGCCCGGCCCGTTGAGACAGCGTCCGCGCGCCGTGCGCGCAATGAGGCCAAGCTGGATCAGATAGGGCTCGATCACCTCTTCGATCGTGTCGCGCGGCTCCGACAACCCTGCCGCCAGCGTTTCGACGCCCACCGGCCCGCCGCGATAAATGTCGGCGATCATCATCAGGTAGCGGCGATCCATGAGGTCAAGGCCAAGTTGATCGACTTCCAGACGGCTGAGCGCCGCGTCGGCGGCCTTGGCGTCCACCGCTTCGACACCAGCGACGTTCGCGAAATCGCGCACCCGCCGCAGTAATCGCCCCGCGATGCGCGGAGTTCCGCGCGACCGCCGGGCGATCTCGATCGCTCCGTCAGACGTGATGCCAAGGTCGAGCAACCGGGCAGCGCGCCGCACCACCAGTTCCAGTTCCTCGACGGTATAAAATTGCAGCCGCACCGGAATGCCGAAACGGTCGCGCAGCGGCGTCGTCAGCAGTCCCTGCCGCGTCGTCGCGCCCACCAGCGTGAAGCGGGGCAGGTCGATGCGCACCGACCGGGCCGATGGTCCCTCGCCGATCATCAGGTCGAGGGCCCGGTCCTCCATCGCGGGATAGAGGACTTCTTCCACGGCTGGATTGAGCCGGTGGATTTCGTCCACGAACAGCACGTCGCCTTCGTCGAGGTTGGTGAGCAGCGCCGCCAGATCCCCCGACTTGGCGATCACCGGGCCCGATGTTGCGCGAAAGCCGACGCCCATCTCCTTCGCAACGATCTGCGCCAGCGTCGTCTTGCCAAGGCCGGGCGGGCCAAAGAACAGCACATGGTCCAACGCGTCGCCACGCTGCTTCGCCGCCTCGATGAAGACGCGCAGATTTTCGCGCGCTGCCTGCTGCCCGATAAATTCGGTGAGCGATTTGGGCCGCAGAGCTGCGTCCGCATCCTCGGGACGGCGCGTCGAGGCGATCAACCGGTCCTCGCTCACTTGGCCGCCTTCCGCAGCGCCAGCCGCACCAGCGCATCCAGCGTCGCGCCTTCACCCAGCTCTTCTTCCGCCGCGGCAACCGCGCTGCTGGCCTCAACCGGCTTGAAACCGAGATTCTGAAGCGCAGACACGGCATCCGCGCCAAGCCCTCCGGCAGTCGCCGGGATGATGCCGGCGCCCGATATTCCACCCGCGCCCGGCGCGGCGCCGATCTTGTCCTTGAGTTCATTGACGATGCGCAGCGCCAGCTTGGGGCCGACGCCATTGGCGCGCGCCACCATGGCCTTGTCGCCCGTCGCCACCGCGCGATGCAGTTCGGCTGGTTCAAGCGCCGACAAAATGGCCAGCGCCACGCGCGACCCCACGCCCTGTACGCCGATCAGCAGGCGGAACCAGTCGCGCTCTTCACCGCGCGCAAAACCGACGAGCCGGATCGAATCCTCCGACACCAGCATTTCGGTATGCACGGTCACGGCTTCGCCCACCGGCCCCAGCGCAGCCAGCGTCCGCGACGATGCCCCGACCAGATAGCCGACGCCCGCCACATCAATGATCGCATGGTCCAGCCCGGTGCTGTCCAGCCGCCCTTTCAATTTCGCGATCATGCCCCGCACCCTTTGGTCATGGTCTGTTCTTTACAGCGTCTCCAGCGCAGCGCCAGTCAAAAGCGTGTTGTCACGGCACCATTTGGTCTGCTGGGCGTAATGCAGCGAAATCCTCCCTTTTTTCAGGAAGCCATTGATGTCCATGCAAGCGCCGCTGCTCTCGCCGCAGGATTTCGTCTGCCCCGCCATTCGCCTTTCCGGCCCTGTGGACCAGGCGATGTATCTGCACTTCAAGGATGCACTCGCCGCCGCTCCTTCTGAAGGCTTGGTGGTAATAGAAATCGCGACGCTGGGGGGCGATCCCGAAATCGCCCGGATGATGGGCGAGGATATCCGGTTTCATTCTGAGCTCAGCGCCGGCCGCAGGCTTGTCTTTCTTGGCAAGACCGCGGTCTATTCGGCCGGGGCGACCTTCATGGGCTTTTTCGCGAAGGAGAACCGCTATCTCACCCGCGGCACGCGGGTCATGATCCATGAGCGGCTCATCACGAAAGACATCCATTTGCAGGGGCCGCTCACGACCTGCATCGCGCCGCTCAAAGCTGCGCTCAACGAGATTGAATCTTCGATCGCCATTCAAAATGAGGGCTTTTCGAACCTTATCCTTGGTTCCGACATCACGCTTGAGGAAGTCCTGCGCCGCGCCCCCGAAAACTGGTATCTGGAAGCCAATGAAGCTGCGTCGCTCGGTCTGGTGGCAGCGGTGCTCTAGAAGCGCGCAGCATTTGATCTGAAAACTAAAATTGATCCGAAAAACTAAAAGCCGTTCAGGCTGAGCCTGTCGAAGCCTTTCTCATTTTAAAACGTAAAACCCTTCGACAAGCTCAGGGCGAACAGTAGGAGAAGCAAATTCAGGGCGAACGGTAGTGAAAAGAAAAGCCGATTGAGCGCGATCCTGAAATCCTTCTTTTCGCTGCTCTTTGTGCAGTCAGGGGCGAACGGGCGCGCTCAGAAATAGCCCACCCTTGCCAGCCTCCGTTTTTTGCGGCTTCCTGATGGACATGAAGCCTGCCTCTTCGCGTCGCGCACTTTTCCCCTGGCGCTATGGGATGTTCCTGATGCTTCTGGTGACGGCCTTGCCCTTCGGCCTGATGATGCCTTGGCATTAGGCCGTGATGGCGGGGTTCGATTGTGCCTCTTCCGCTTTCATCGCCGCCGCAGCATCGCTCATCCATGCCGATCCGGACAGCATGCGCCGCAATGCCGAAGTGAACGACGCCAATCGCCGCCTCATGCTCCTTCTCACAGGTTTCGTCTCACTGGTCGTTCTGGTTGCCGTGGGCGCTGCCGTCAGCCAGCATGGCGGCCCGAACGCGGCGGTCATAGCCCTGCTGCTCGTGACACTGGCGCTCGCCTGGCTCTTTTCGAACCTTGTCTATGCCATGCACTATGCGCATCTTTTCTATCTGGCCGATGCGCAGGGTTCAGATAGCCAGGGACTCGAATTTCCCGGCACGCCGGAGCCCGGCTACAGTGACTTCGTCTATTTCGCATTTACTCTCGGCATGACATTTCAGACCTCGGACGTCACGGTCACCGGCACGCCCATGCGCCAGGTCGTCACGGCGCACTGCCTCGCTGCCTTCCTGTTCAATCTCGGCATCCTCGCCTTCACGATCAACGTGCTCGGAGGCGCCTGAGCCAAGCTTCACGGCTTGCTTACCATTTACAGGCATAAGCGCGATCATGCCTCCTGCTGCCGACCCCTGCCCCCCATCCGCCGTCAGTCATGGCGTCGGCCTTGTTGGCCTCGCGGGGCTGGGTCTTTGGGCAATGGTGGCCCGGCATTATGGCATGAACGGCCCCAATGCGGGCTTTGCCGCGGTCGTCGCCTGCGGCCTTCCGATGGTCCTTTGGTCGCTGCTGGTGGACAAGGTTCATCGCAATGCTTCGACCGGCATCGATTGGCAGGCGCCACCCCGGCGGCTGCGCGCCGTGCTCGACATCAGCCTCGTAAAGGTCGCCGGACTTTGGGCGACATGGCTGGCGATCGCTATCTTCTACTGTCTCGCCCGCTGGTATTGGAACGGCAACTATCGCTACTCCATGGACCTGTTCATGGACGCCGCCCCCTGGCTGCTCCTGTTTTCCTTTCCCTATGTCGCATGGCTCGACCGGCGGCTGGTTGAGCCTCGTGACGCGACCTACGCTTTTGGCCAATGGGTCATCGGCGGCGCAGCAGGGAAACCCGACATGGCGCAGGTCGCCAATCACGCGCGCGCCTGGGCGGTCAAGTGCTTCTTCCTCGCCTTCATGCTCTCCATCGTGCCGGGCAATTTCGCCAGCATCGTCGACTGGCGGCTGGATCATGCCTTCGCCAACCCTGTGAGCCTGGCGGCCTTCCTGATCGCGGTCATGTTCATGATCGATGTCTGCATGGCAACGGTGGGCTATCTGCTGACATGCAAGCCGCTCGATTCCCACATCCGGTCAGCCAATCCGTTGCTCGCTGGCTGGGTAGCGGCGCTTATCTGCTATCCGCCCTTCGTGCTGATGGGGGGAGGGGGTCCGCTGGACTATCATGCTGGCGGCGCAGAATGGGATGTGTGGACGCAAGGGCACAGGGCGCTGCAATGGCTGCTCGGCGGCTGGCTGGTCCTGCTGACCGCCATTTACGCCTGGGCGACCGTGGTCTTCGGCATCCGCTTTTCCAACCTTACCCACCGCGGCATCCTGACCCACGGCCCTTATCGCTGGAGCCGTCATCCGGCTTATCTCTCGAAAAATCTTTTCTGGTGGTTTTCCGCGCTACCCTTCCTGACGGTTTCGGGAAGCCTCACCGACATGGTGCGCAACTGCGCGATGCTGGCGATCACCAACGCCGTCTATTATTGGCGCGCGCGGACCGAAGAGGCGCACCTCTCCACTGACCCCGCCTACCGCGCCTATAGTGATTGGATGGAGCGCAACGCCCCTGTGCCTCGCCTCTTCGCCTGGATGACGGGGCGCGGGCGCAAGGCCGAACCGGCACTTAACCCAGCGGAATAGGTCAGAAGCTCTCGTCGGCATAGGCGCGGGAAAGATCGCCCGCCCAGTCGCCATGATAGCGCTCCAGCAACTCTTCGGCATGCGTCCGCCCTGCCGCCACGATCGCGTCCAGCGGCGCCAGATAGGCTGCTTCATCCGCGCCGCCATCGTTCAGCCGCGCCCGCGCCTTGAGCCCGCTGCGGCTGATATCCAGCACCTGAGCGGCGATATCCCGCAACTTGCGCCCGCCGGGAACCGGCGCGTCGAGCGCCAGCTTCGGCGCCGCGTCGCGCAACATCTGCCGGTCCTCCATCGTCCAGTCCTTCACCAGATCCCATGCGGCATCCAGCGCGCCCTGGTCATAGAGCAGGCCCACCCAGAATGCGGGCAGCGCCGTGATCCGATCGGCCCTTCCGCCATCGGCCCCGCGCATTTCCAGGAAGCTCTTCAGCCGCACCTCCGGGAAAGCGGTCGAAAGATGATCCTCCCAGTCCTTCTCCGTCGGCTTTTCACCCGGCAGCACCGATAGCCTGCCATCCAGGAAGTCGCGGAAGCTCAGGCCCGCCGCATCGATATAGCGGCCGTCGCGATAGACGAAATACATCGGCACATCGAGCGCATAGTCCGCATAACGCTCATAGCCGAAGCCATCCTCGAACACGAAGGGCAGCATGCCCGTCCGGTGCGGGTCCGTATCCGACCAGATATGGCTGCGATAGGACAGGAAGCCGTTGGGTTTGCCCTCTGTGAAAGGAGAATTGGCAAACAGCGCCGTCGCCAGCGGTTGCAGCGCCAGGCTGACACGGAACTTCTGCACCATGTCCGCCTCGCTGCCATAATCGAGGTTCGTCTGGATGGTGCAGGTGCGCAGCATCATGTCGAGGCCCATCGTGCCCACCCGTGGCATGTGCCGCAGCATGATGTCATAGCGCCCCTTGGGCATCACCGGCAGTTCGTCGCGCGTCTTGTCCGGCCACATGCCCAGGCCCAGGAAGCCCAGGCCCAGCATGCCGCCGACATATTTGACCTGTTCCAGGTGCCGCGCCGTTTCCGCGAAGGTCTGGTGCAGATTTTCCAGCGGCGCGCCGGACAATTCCAGCTGCCCCGCCGGTTCCAGGCTGACCGTCCCGTCAGAGCCCGACAGCGCGATGATATTGTCGCCCTCGAACACCGGGCTCCAGCCATAGCGGGTCAGGCCGATCAGCAATGTGTGGATGCCGCCCTGCTCGTCATAAGAGGGCGCATGATGATCGGCTTTGGAATAGACGAACTTCTCATGCTCGGTGCCGATGCGCCAGCGCTCCCTGGGCTTCGCGCCCTTGGAAAAGGCCAGGATCAGCTGATCGCGGCTTTCGATGACGGGATCGAGTCCCCCTGAGTCGGTTCTGGTGCTCATGCCCCGCCTTGTCTTGCCCCCCTTGCGCGTCAATCGACAGCGCTCAACGACCAAATAGGTTGCGCTGGCTGGGGCTGCAATCCAATTTCGGATTGCAACTGGCCCAGCTTTCCTATCGCCAGTCGCCGTTCAGCGTCATCCAGGCGGCCGTTGCTGCGATCGCGGCCGTCTCCGCGCGCAGGATGCGCGGGCCCAGCGAGACCGGAACGGCCTTGCCGACAGCGCGGATCGCCTCCCGCTCGGCTGGATCGAATCCGCCCTCGGGCCCGATAAGGAACGCCGCTGCGCCCGGATGCGCGCGCAGCGCCTCGTTCAGCGGTTCGCCGCCACTCTCATCGGCAAAGAACAGCCAGCGGTCATCGGGCCACTCCCGCAGCAGTGCGTCCAATTTCACCATCGCGCCCAGTTCCGGCAAGGCGGTGCGGCCGCACTGCTCCGCCGCCTCGACAAGATGCGCGTGCAACCGGTCGAGGTTCAGCTTGTCCACAACGGCCCGCCGCGTCAGCACCGGTTGCAGCTTCGCCACCCCCAGTTCGCACGCCTTTTCGGCGATCAGGTCGATGCGGCCCTTCTTGATCGGGGCGCAGCATAGCCAGAAATCGGGCACCTCTTCCGGCGCTTTCGTCTGGCTCACGCACTCCAGCACCAGGTCGCGCTTTCGCATGTCCCGCACCCGCGCGGCCCATTCGCCGGATCTGCCATCGAACAGCAATATGATGTCATCCGGCTTCACCCGCATGACGCTGATCAGATAATGGGCGGGATTGCCATCGACCGGCACGGCCACGCCATCACCCAACTGCGTCTCGACATGCAGGCGCGGCGCGCTTTGAGGCGGCCAGGCAGGGGTTGCAGTCATCGAACATCCATCCCTTCGGGCTGCGCCATTCAACAAGCGCAGGACAGGCTTGTTGCGGCTCTCCACTCCTCTAAAGAGGAAGAACGGCCTTTCGACAAGCGAGCGTGACGTTGAGTGAGAGTATAGTACCCGACACCCAGGCGCGCAGCCTGCTTGCCCGCCTGCCCGCAACGCCTCGCGCCCTCGCCCTGCTCGCCCGGCTCGATCGTCCGATCGGCTGGTGGCTGCTCTTCTGGCCGGGTGCCTGGGCGGTGGTTCTGGCGGGCGGGGCAGGGGAACGCTGGCCGCTCATCCTATGGCTGTTGCTCGGCAGCATAACCATGCGTGGCGCTGGCTGCGTGTTCAATGACATCGTCGATCGTGACCTTGACCGAAAGGTCGCTCGCACTGCCGCAAGACCGCTTGCCAGTGGTGCGGTCAGTCTGAAGGCGGCCTGGGCATGGCTGATCTTGCTCTGCCTCATCGGGCTGGTCGTCCTGCTGCAACTGCGCCCCTATGCGCAACTCGTCTCGCTCGGCAGCCTCGCGCTGGTGGCCGCCTACCCCTTCATGAAGCGCATCACCGGCTGGCCGCAGATCTGGCTCGGCCTCGTCTTCTCCTGGGCGGCGCTCGTCGGCTGGAGCGAGGTGGCGGGCGCGCTTACCCTGCCGGGGCTACTCCTTTACGCAGGCACCATCTTCTGGGTTGTAGGTTATGATACCATCTATGCATTGCAGGACAGGGAGGATGACGCGTTGATCGGTATCGGGTCGAGCGCCCTTTCTATGGGCCGCCATGTCCGTGCTGGCGTAACACTCTGCTATATGGCCGCACTTGCCCTATGGGCCGCAGCGCTGTGGCAGATCCGGCCGCAATGGCTTGCTCTCGCCGCGTTGCTGCCGATGGCGGCGCATCTCCTCTGGCAGGTGGGAACGCTGAAGGAGGATGGAGCCGATCCTCTCACCAAATTCCGGTCGAACCGCTTTGCCGGGCTCCTCATGTTCCTCGGCTGTCTGGTGGTAGGCAGCGCATGAGCAGCGGTCCCCTCCCGGGCGAGGATTGCTGGCGCATCGCCCGCGCAACCAAGGCCAGCGTGATCATCGACGCCGAAGCCTATTTCCGCCACGCCCGTGCCGCCATGCTCAAGGCGAAGCGCCGCATCATGCTGATCGGATGGGATTTCGATGCAGCCATAAGCCTCATCCGCGAAGATGAGGCGAAAGATGGCGCGCCCGTCATCATCGGCGACTTCATCAGTTGGCTCGTCGCAGAGAAGCCGGAGCTTGAGATTTTCCTGCTGCGCTGGGACGTTGGCGCGATGAAGTCGATGGTGCAGCCCGCCAACCTCTTCACCACCGTCAAATGGATGGCCAACAAGCGGATTCAGGTGAAGCTGGACAGCCATCATCCGCCCGCGGCCTCGCACCACCAAAAGATCGTCGTGATCGACGACTGCTTCGCTTTTTGCGGCGGCATCGACATGACCGGCGACCGTTGGGACACGCGCCACCACCGTGACGAAGACCCTGGCCGCCACCATCCCGATGGCTCGCCCTATGGTCCCTGGCATGACGCCACCACCGCATTGCAGGGCGATGTGGCGATGGTGCTGGGCGACCATGCCCGTGCCCGATGGCAGGGTGCAGGCGGTGGCGAGTTGGAGCCCATCTTCGGCGAACATGATTGCTGGCCCGATGCGCTGCCGGTGCAGTTCGAAAATGTCGACATCGCCATTTCCCGGTCAGCGCCGGAAATGGAGGATCAGCAGCCGCTTCGGGAGATCGAGAAGCTCTATCTGAACCAGATCGCGGCGGCCAGGTACAGCATCTATGCCGAAAGCCAATATTTCGCGTCGCGCCGCATAGCGGAGGCGATCGCTGCCCGGCTCGGCGATCCCGACGGCCCGGAAATCGTCATCATCAATCCCGAACAGGCTGACGGCTGGCTGGAACAGCAGGCGATGGACACGGCCCGCGCCCGGCTGGTGGAAGCGCTGCGCGCCCGCGACACCTATGGCAAGCTGCGCATCTACCATCCTTTCACCGTGCGCGGCGAACCCATCTACGTCCATGCCAAGATCATGATCGTCGATGACCGCAGCGTGCGCGTCGGGTCATCCAACATGAACAACCGCTCGCTGCGGCTCGACACCGAATGCGACGTGACGATCGACACGGTACTGCCTGCGAACGCCGGGCAGAAGGCGACCATCCTTGCCATCCGCGACGACCTCATCGCAGAGCATCTGGACCTGCCTGCGGAACGCGTCTCCGCCGTCATCGCAGAGCGTGGACTGATCGCCGCCATCGAACAGTTGCGCGACAAGCCGGGCCGAACCCTGCGTCCCTATGTGACGCCGGACCTTAACGATGTGCAGGCCTGGCTCGCCGACAATGAGGTGCTCGATCCCGAAGGTCCTGAGGAAATGTTCGAGCCGGTCGCTGGCCGCAGCCTGTTCCGGCGGTTGCGCAAGAAGCGCTGACGGCGCGCTCTTTCACCTGAACCAATGTGCTTTTAACCGGCGCCCGTTTAATTCCGTTCGCCCTGAGCTTGTCGAAGGGCTCAGCTCGAACGGCCGAGTGCTCGGATTTGGCGCCCTCTGCTCTATTCAGCCGCCAGCAGCTCTTCCGCACTACCCAAACTGACGGATACCAGGCGGCTCACGCCGCGCTCCACCATTGTCACGCCGAACAGGCGGTGCATGCGCGCCATCGTGACCGCGTTGTGACTGACGATCAGGTAACGGGTATCGGTCTGGCCCACCATGACGTCCAGCAGGTCGCAGAAGCGCTCGACATTGGCATCGTCCAGCGGCGCGTCGACTTCGTCCAGCACGCAGATGGGCGCCGGATTTGTGAGGAACAGGCCGAATATCAGCGCAACGGCCGTCAGCGCCTGCTCACCGCCCGACAAAAGGGTCAGCGCCGCCAGCTTCTTGCCCGGCGGCTGCGCCATGATTTCCAGTCCGGCCTCCAGCGGATCATCGCTGTCGATCAATTCCAGATGCGCTTGCCCGCCGTTGAACAAGGTGGTGAACAGACGCCGGAAATGGCCGTCCACAGCCTCGAAGGCCGCGAGCAGCCGCTGCCGCCCTTCGCGATTGAGGCTCCCGATCGACCCGCGCAGCCGGTTGATGGCTTGAGCCAGCTCCTCGCTTTCGGCCCGGCTGGCGGCCTGTGTGGCCTCCAGTTCTTCCAGCTCCTGCGCCGCCACCAGATTGACCGGCCCGATCCGCTCGCGCTCCGCGGACAAACGATCATGTTCGCCTTGCTCGCTTTGCGCGATCCGGATTTCGGCGCTGGCGAAGCCCAGCTTTTCGGGAAGAACTGGCGGCGGACATTCAAAGCGTTCGCCTGACAGGCGATTGGTCTCTATCCGCTTCTCGTCCGCCGCTTCGGCCCGCGCTGCGGCAGTGGCGCGCCGTTCGCGTGCCTCAGCCAGTGTTTCGCCCGCTTGCGCGGCCTTGGTCTCGGCAGTGCGCAAAGCCGCTTCCGCCTCGCTCTCCGCGCGCCGCGCCGCCTCGGCGGTGTCCACCAACGCCGCGCCCTCATTGGAAAGCCGTGCGATCGCTTCCGCCAGCTGCTCCGGCTGATCGGTCAAAGCGTCGCGTTCGGCAGTGATCGTCTGGCCCCGATCGACCATGGCGGCGATTCGCTTTGCCGCTTCCCCCGCGCGCGTGCGCCACCCTTTGGCCTCCGCATCGGCCGCCGCCATCCGTTCCCGATCGCTCGCCAACGCCCTGTCGGCCAGCGCCTGATCCGCCTGCAACTGACTGACGGAAAGACGCGCCTTGTCGCTCAGCTGCGAAAGGGACGCGACCAGCGCCCGTGTCTCCGCGCCATCCGGCACCGCCGCCCGGGCGGCATCCGCCTTGTCATGCTCGATCCTGGCGGTCTCCAGGTCAGCACGGGCTTCCGCCAGACGTTCTTCGATCGCCTCCCGCCGACCGGCAAGCCGTTCGAGCGCGGTGGCGGCCTCATCGGCGGCGCGCAGGGCCGCCCGCAAGCGTTGGTCGGCCGCGCCAAGCTGCGTGCGGGCAGTCGCCAGCGCTTGCGCTGCCGCCTTCTCCTGCGCCGCGGCTTCATCCTGTGCCTGGCGAGCTGTTTCGACCTCCGCTTGCGCCGCTGGCCGGGTGGCCTCGATCGCCTCCAGCCGGTTGAGCCGGATCAGCCGCTCGGCCGCCGCCGCTCCGCCCTCGGCCGCGACATAGCCGTCCCAGCGCCGGAGCTGCCCGTCCTTCGTGACCAGCCGCTGTCCCACCGCCAACGGCTGTCCCTGATCTGTGTCCACAACGGCCACCTGCGACAGCCGCCGCACCAGTTCCTCGGGCGCGCTGACATGGGCCGCCAGCGCCGTGCACCCGGAGGGCAAGGCTGGGTCACCTTCCAGCAGCACCGCGCCTCCCCAGCGCCGCGTGCCCTGCGCACCCACCGCAGCTTCCAGGTCGTCGCCCAGTGCAGCGGCCAGCGCGCGTTCGAACCCCGGCGCTGCCTTCACCTGATCCAGCGCCCTTTTCCGCCCGCTGCCGCTCTCGACAGCGCGTTTTAGCGCGGCGGCCTCGCTGTCGAGCGCGGCCAGGCCTGCCCGCGCGGCCGATAGCGCTGCTTCCGCCGCTGCGCGTGCCTCGGACGCCCTCTGCCGCGCGGCTTCCGCCTGCCCGATCGCCGCCTCCGCACTATCGCGATCCGCTCCTGCCTGCGCGTGGGCAGTCAGCGCGTCGTTTCGCTTGGCTTCCAGCGGCGCAAAATCGGGCAGGGCAGCCGCCTCGGCGCCGAGCCGCGCCACCTCACGCTCCGCCCGTTCCAACCGGCTCCGCGCCGCCGCCAGCGCCGCTTCAGCGACGCGCAACTCGGCCTGTTCGCTCGCCTGCCGCGCCATCGCCTTGGCCAGTTCCAGCTCCGCGTCGCGCGCCGCATCCTCCGCCTGCGCGATCCGGCCTGCAAAGTCAGGCCGCATCGCCTCAGTCTGTGCAATTCGCTGTTTCAATCTTGAAATCTCACCCGAAAGCCGGGCAATCGCCTCCGCCGCGTCGTTGGCGAGCGTCCCTTCCCGCGCGCGATCCTCTTCCAGCCGTTCGGACTGCTGCGCCAGATCATGCAGCCGCCGCACCACGCCATCGCGCTCGGTCTTCAGCGCCGATAGTCTGTGGCCCGCCTCATTGGCCTGATCCCGCGCTGCCTGCGCCGCCGCCCGGCGTTCAGCGAGCGTCTCCACCGCGGCATTGGCATGCAGGGCCGCCGCCGCTTGCGCCTCCTGAGCAGTCCGCACCGCGCCTTCAGCCTCGGCGGCTTCCTTCCGCGCGGCATCTGCACTCGCCGACGCTTCACGCCAGCGCGCGAAGATGACTCGCCCTTCGGCTACCCTGATCTGCTCGGACAGCTTGATATAGCGTTCGGCGGCCTTCGCCTGCCGCCGCAGGCTGCTCGCCCGCGCTTCCATGTCGGTCAAAATCTCGTCAAGGCGGGCGAGATTGGCCTCGGCCGCGCGCAGCTTCTGTTCCGCATCCTTGCGCCGGACATGCAGGCCGGAGATGCCTGCCGCTTCCTCCAGCATGGCCCGCCGTTCCTGCGGCCGAGCGGCGATAACGGCGGCGATCCGGCCTTGGCTCACCAGCGCCGGGCTATGCGGCCCCGTCGCGGCATCAGCGAAGATCAGCGATACGTCCTTCGCCCGCACGTCGCGGCCGTTCGCGCGGTAGGCGCTGCCTGCGCCGCGCTCGATCCGCCGCGTGACTTCCAGTTCACCGTCCGCGCCGACCTCGACCGCGTTGAACAGCTCGCCCTGTTCCTGCACGGTCAGCAGCGACACTTCGGCAAAGTCCCGCTGCGGCCGGGTGGACGTACCCGCGAAGATCACATCCTCCATGCCAGCGCCGCGCATCGACTTGGCGCTGGATTCGCCCATCACCCAGCGGATCGCCTCGAGCAGGTTGGACTTGCCGCAACCATTGGGTCCTACGATTCCCGTAAGGCCCGGTTCGATGCGCAACTCCGTCGGATCGACGAAGCTCTTGAAGCCGGAAAGCTTGAGGCGCTTTATCTGCATGACCGTCCGCCGGGGCAGCGCGCCGCCGCCCCGCCTTCAGCGGGCAAGCTCATTGCAGATGTCCGCCCCCCTTCAGTCAATCAGAGACCCGCTTCCTTCAGCTTGGGCTGCAATGTCGCCCAGTTTGCGACGTTGTCCACCTTCACATCGTTGAGGACAAAGGTCGGCGTGCCGTCGATCTTATATTGATTGCTTGCGGTCTCGACACCCTTGGCCAGCTTTTCAGCCGCCGCCGTGTCGGCAAGGCATTGCTTTGCCTTGTCTTCCGCGATCCCGCGCTGCTTGGCGAAGTCGACCAGCCCAACGGCCTCGGCGAGATTGCCGAAGCGCTGCGCCGGAGGGCTGCTCATCAGCTGCTGATATTTCGCGTCGCCCAGCGCCTGCGCCTTTTCGAACATGGCATTCTGGTTGGCGAAGAACTGTTCGCTCAGCGGATAGAAGACATCCTTGCCGCCGCAGCGGGCGAGGAGCGAAGTAGAGATGTCGATCGGATCGCGCACGAAGTTGCGCAATTCATAGCTCATCTTGCCAGTATCGACGATCTTGCGGATTTCCTCGGACGCCTCGGCGGAAAAATCGCGGCAATGGCTGCAAGTATAGCTCGCATATTCGACCAGCTTCACTTTCGCCTGCGGGTTGCCCATGACGAACCCGCCCTCGGGCGTTTCGGTCACTGTGCTGGACCAGTTGGTCCCTGCCGGCGCGGCAACCGCGGCGACGGGCTCGGCGGAAGAGTTGCTGGCCGCGTCCTTTTTCCCGCAGGCGGAAATTGTCAGCGAGAGGGCGATAAGGGCAAGTCCGGTAATGGCTTTCACTGGGTGCAGGCTCCGTTGCTCGGGCGTCGGTATCAGGGGTTTAGTTCACTGCGCGGCGGCGGGCAATGCATCGCGCAAGTTCGTCCAGCTTGACCCCCCGGCCCGCGTCCCGTTGATCGTGAAGGCAGGCGTTCCACCGATCTTCACCTTGTTCCACGCCTCGTCAGTCATCGCCAATATCTGCTTCATCGCGGCCGGATCGGCAATGCACGCATCAAGCTGTGCGGGCGTGAAGCCGCGCTTGCCCATCAACGTATAGAGCCCGGTATTCCGCCCGATGTCCTTGAGCGCGGGGATTTGCTCGGATGGCTTGGCGGCACCACGGTCATAGGCCTGCAACTGCGCCATCCAGGCGTCCTGATTGGCAAACAGTGCCTCGTGATTGCCAAAGAAGCGCTTCGGGCCTCCACAGCGGGCCAGCAGTGCGGCGGCAAGGTCATATTTGTCGCGCACGGCATTACGCACTTCGACGCTCACCTTGCCGCCCTTCACATAGTTCGCCTTCAAGGGTGCACTCGCCTCGCCCACGAAATGCGCGCAGTGCGAACAGGTATAGCTTACATATTCGACCAGCTTCGTAGGCGCGGCAGGATTGCCGAGCACATGGCCGCCGATGGGTGAAAGCGCAACCCGCGCCGTCCAGTTGGCAGCGGGAGCCGCCACCAGGATGGAGGGCAGGGCGAATGAAGCAAGCACGGCAAAGCGGAGTTTCATCATGCGATCACCCAATGAAGCGCCGCCCCTGTACGGCTGTTGAATTGATGCAGGCGGCAGTACCGGTCGCAGCATAGCTGTCAGAACCACGCCCTTCTTTTGCTAGCTGATTTTCGGCAAGCCGTTCGAATTGGCAAGCCCCTGTGCCAGGGATTCCAGCACGGCGCGCAGTTCCGGGTCGCCGATATCCCGCAGCGAATCGCCGAGCTCGATCGGGACTGGCCGCAAGTTGTGCGGCGGCGGCCGCCGCTCGGCCGCTGTTCCACGTACTTCACCCTGCTTCATCGCGATCTTCGCCACCGCGGCATAGCCGAAGAATCGGTTCACCCGCTCGATAATGTCCGGCAGCACATGCTGGATCATCGGGGCATGGCCACTCATGACCGTGAGCTGGAGCGTCCCGCCTGCCTTCTTGCCAACGGGGAAGCGGATCGATTCGGGCGCGGAAATCTCCGCATAATGCGATCCGACAATCTCGGCCCAGCGCGTGACGATGCTGGATTGGACAAAACCGAACTTGCGAAAGGCCGCAGCGCCAATTTGCGGCATCAGGTCGGCGATCTGGCGCGGGCCGCCGACGCGGGGCCGTTCGGCCGCCGCTTCTGCACGGCTTTTCAATTTGGGTGTCGCGGGCCGTTCCGTCATGCGCCGCTTAATGGCATAGGGCGGCCATGCACGTCGAGGGGACCCCGCAGAAAATCGCAGAAGATCTGCTCGCGCATTATGATGTGCATGCCCGCCGCCTGCCATGGCGCGCGCCGCCCGGAAGCAACGCAACAGATCCCTATCGAGTCTGGCTGTCCGAGATCATGCTCCAGCAAACGACGGTGGCGGCGGTCGCCCCTTATTTCGCGAAGTTCACGGCCCGCTGGCCCACGGTGCAAGCACTTGCGGCAGCCGAGGATGCCGATGTCATGGCGGCATGGGCGGGCCTTGGCTATTATGCCCGCGCCCGCAACCTGCTCGCCTGCGCCCGCACCGTGGCGCAGCAGCATGACGGCATCTTTCCGGGTGATGAAGATGGGTTGCGTGCCCTTCCAGGGGTTGGCGCCTATACCGCCGCTGCGGTGGCGGCGATCGCCTTTGGCCGCCGCGCCGTCGTGGTGGATGCCAACGTGGAGCGCGTGGTTGCTCGCCTGTTTGCGATCGATACCCCGTTGCCCGCAGCCCGTCCGGCGATCCGTGCCGCCGCCGATTGCATTACCCCCGATGTGCGCGCCGGGGACTTTGCCCAGGCGATGATGGACCTTGGCGCGACCATCTGCACGCCCCGCAACCCTGCCTGCGGCATCTGCCCGTTGCGCCAGGATTGTGCGGCCTTCCGCACCGCCGATCCAGCCGCCTTTCCGGTCAAGGTCGCGAAGAAGGCAAAGCCGCACCGCCTGGGCCATGGCTGGTGGATCGAGCGACCGGACGGCCATGTCTGGCTAATTCGCCGGCCGGCCAAGGGCCTGCTTGGCGGCATGCGCGCGCTCCCTTCTTCGGACTGGAGCGACGCGCCCACCGCCGCCCCACCCATGGCTGCTGAATGGAAAACAGTTTCCCAACCTGTCGGCCATGTCTTCACCCATTTCTCGCTGGCCTTGACCGTCCATGTCGCCCATGTGGCAAATGAAAGCATACCTCCCGGCGAGGGGGAATGGTGGCCGCTCGCCCGGTTGGAAGAGGCGGGATTGCCGACCTTGTTCCGTCGCGCGGCAGATGTGGCGATGAAGGAGAGTGAAACACATGCCCCTTGAGCAGCTTGGCTATGTCGGCGGTCGTCTCGACAGAGCCGATCATATACGCATGAACCCCGATCAGGCAGCGCAAGCCCTCGCTTCGCCTGGCGCGCGTTGCCTCGTGCTCGATGGATTGGATCCCGTCACGCAGGATAGCCATCTGCTGATGGAGCCGGTCGCGACAGACGCCAGCCTTGACGATCATCTGCTGCTCGGCCTCGACGACGAACAGCGCCCGGTCTTCGTCCGCCTTGCTCAGGAAGTCGGCAGCAATTTCTTCCCCAGCCCCCGTAGCCGTGCCATCGTCACTGAAATCCCGGCCGACGAAGTTGCGCTCTATGGCGCGGCTCGCAGCCTCGTCCATTGGCATGGCCGTCATCCCTTCTGCTCGGTGTGCGGATCGCGCACATCGCCCGAAAAGGCTGGATGGGCACGCCGTTGCGGCGCCTGCAACGCGGAGCATTTCCCCCGTGTCGACCCGGTCGTCATCATGCTTGCCGAGCATGAGGGCCGCGTGCTTGTGGGGCGGCAGCATAGCTGGCCCGAAGGCTTTTATTCCGCCCTCGCAGGCTTCGTCGAGCCTGGTGAGACGATTGAAGAAGCGGTGATGCGGGAGATCAAGGAAGAAGCGGGCGTCACCGTCCATTCCGTCCGCTATGTGATGAGCCAGCCCTGGCCTTTCCCCTCCTCGCTCATGATCGCCTGCATCGGCCAGGCCGACGATGATGCGTTGAAGCTGGACGAGACTGAAATCCAGCATGCCTTCTGGTGCGATGCGGCGGGTGTTCGCGCGGCTCTGGCGGGTAAGGCCGACGCACCCTTCACCGCGCCGCCGCCCATGGCGGTCGCGCATCATCTGCTTAAGCATTGGGCTGATGCACAGGTTGCCCCGCCCCGCCCAAGCGCGTAAGGCCAAAGCCTGACCCCTTATCAGGAACGCCCCGCACATATGCTCAGCCTCGAAGAAGCCCAGTCGCGCGCGCAGGATCTGGTGACGGCGGCACGCAGGGCAGGGGCTGATGCGGCAGATGCCATCTATGCCTGCAATGCCTCCACCACTGTAGCCGTGCGCCTTGGCGCGCTGGAGGATGTCGAGCGGTCCGAAGGTGAGGAAATCGGCCTGCGCCTTTTCGTCGGCCAGCGCTCCGCCAGCATCGCTGCGTCGGACATGAATCCAGCCACCCTTGCTACGCTGGTCGACCGCTGCATCGCCATGGCGCGGGAGGCCCCGGAGGACCGCTATGCGGGACTCGCGCCCGAAGATCGGCTGTTGCGCGGCAGCTTGCCGGAACTCGATATAGCCGACCCGAGCGACCCGGAACCTGCGCTGCTGCGCGCCCGCGCTCTCGAGGCGGAAGGAGCTGCTCGCGGCGTGTCGGGCGTCACGAACAGCGAGGGCGGTGGGGCATCGAACGGCCGGAGCCAGGTTGCCCTCGCAACCAGCCACGGCTTTGTCGGCGCGTATGCTGGTACGAGCCATTCGACCTGGGCCAGCGTCCTCGCAGGCACGGGCGCGGATATGCAGCGTGACCATGCCAGTCACAGTGCGCGCTACCTTGACGACCTTGATGACCCTACGGCGATCGGCCAGCGCGCCGGGGAGCGGGCGGTTGCTCGCCTCAATCCCGCCAAGATTGAAAGCGGCGTCCTGCCCGTTGTCTTCGATCCGCGCATTGGCTCCGGCCTGCTCGGCCATTTGATCGGCGGGATGGTCGGCGCTGCCATTGCGCGGCGGTCGAGCTTCCTCCTCGACTCCCTCGGAGAAACACTGTTCGACAGCGCCATCACCATCATCGACGATCCGCTGCGCCCACGGGGCCTGCGTTCGCGTCCTTTTGACGGGGAAGGGCTTCCCGTCTCTCGCAGCGCCTTGATTGACAAGGGCGTGCTGACGGGCTGGCTGATGGACAGCGCCTCTGCCCGCCAGCTCGGCCTTGCACCCACTGGGCATGCGAGCCGGGGGGGCAGCGGGGCGCCTGGCGCTGGTGTCACCAACGTCCATATGGAGCCGGGCAGTGTTTCGCCAGCCGAGCTCATGGCGGACATCAAGCGCGGCATCTATGTCACCGAATTGATCGGCATGGGCGTCAATGGCGTCACGGGTGATTATAGCCGTGGCGCGGCCGGTTTCCTGATCGAGGACGGCGAAATCACCCGGCCGGTGTCCGAAATCACCATCGCCAGCAATCTCAAGGACATGTTCCGCGTCCTTGTTCCTGCAAACGACCTTGTGTTTCGCTACGGCATGAACGTGCCCACTATCCGCATCGACGGGATGACCGTTGCCGGGGGCTGAGATCGATCTGCGCGCGCTCGTCGGAGCGGTATCGGATGCGGCTGACCGGGCGCTTACCCTCTGGGCGGGCGGGCAGACCCAGGTGCGCCAATGGGAAAAGGTCCCGGGCCATCCCGTGTGCGAAGCGGACCTCGAAATCGACGTCATGCTCCGCCAGAGCCTCAGCCTCATCGATCCTGCGGCCGGATGGTTGTCCGAAGAAACCGCCGATACCGTTCATCGGCTGGACCTCGCCCGCGTCTGGGTCGTCGATCCGATCGATGGCACCCGCGACTATTTGCGTGGGCGTCCTGGATGGGCGGTTTCGGTCGCACTGGTCGAACATGGGGCGGTAAGCATAGGAATACTCGCTGCGCCCGCGCGCAATGAGTTGTGGATTGCCACGGCAGGGGAGGGCGCTACTCGAAACGGCCGAACCCTCACCGCCGGTTCGCGCATGATTCTGCCGGGCGCCCGCGTGCCCGCCGACCATCTGCCCCGTCACGACAGCGATCTCCGCGCTGTCCACAAACCCAACAGCATTGCCCTGCGGATGGCGATGGTCGCCGCTGACGAAGCCGATATCGTCGCCACTGTCCGTTGGGGCAATGAATGGGACGTCGCCGCAGCCGCCCTGATCGCACAGGAAGCGGGCGCAATAGTCACCGACGCGCTCGGCGATCCCCTGTCCTTTAATCGCCCCGAACCCACCGCCTTCGGTCTTCTCTGCACGGCCCCAGGCATCCACGAAGCCGCCACCCACCGCCTCGCCCCCCGCGCGCGTGAGTTGCTGGGGCGTGCTTAGCGCGCGGCCTGTGCCGGTTGTTGGCGGAGTTGGGTTGACGTCAGCCGCAGCGCTCCCGGCTTAGAGCTTGCCATACTTGGCTTCGAAACCGGCGAAATCTCCCGCTGCGAGATATTTCGCCTGATCGATCCACTGATCGCGGACCGGACGCCCTTTGAAGTTGCCGAGTTTCGCGTCGATCGCCGTTAAGTCCGCGTCGGTCCAATTGGCGATCTGCTCATAGCGGGTGACACCCAATTCGATAAGCAGCTGGTTGAGCTTTGGTCCGACGCCTTTCATCCTCAGCAGATTGTCCTGGCCGGCCGGTGCGGGGGCGGTGGCCTGAGACGCGATTGGCGGGGGTGCCACTGGTGCGACTAACGGCTGGGGCTCGGCCGCAATAATCGAGGGAGCGGGCGTTACCGGCTCTGGAATGGCCGCAGCTGTCGGCGCTACTTCCTTCTCGACCAAGGCGGGCCGTTCGGCGGCAGGCGAGTCAACCGACGCCTTGCGCCCCGCGAGCAGGAATATGGCGCCGATCAGGACGAGCAATCCGATCAGCAGCCAAAGGCCATAGTCCATGAAGAATTCCTGCATCGCGCTCCCTCCAGCTTTCAGCCTTTATCTAGTGGCGCTCGACGGGAATGAGCAAGAGGCCGTGTTGAGCGTCTCTCACCGCCCCTCGCGTTCAACCTCGCGCCATCCGATGTCCCGGCGGCAGAAGCCCGTCGGAAAGTCGATTGCATCTACTGCGCGGTAAGCGGCTGCCTGGGCTTCATTGACGCTGTGGCCGCTGGCGGTGACGTTCAGCACGCGTCCGCCATTGGCGACCAGCGTGCCATCCTTTGCTGCCGTGCCAGCATGGAAGACCAGCGCGCCGCCTGCTTCTGCCGCATCGATGCCGGCAATCGCCCCGCCCTTTTCAGGCGTGCCGGGATAACCATTGGCTGCCATCACTACGGTCAAAGCCGTCCGGTCAGCCAGCTTCACCGGGCCCTGCTCCGCAAGGCGTCCCTGCGCAACGGCAAGCAGCAGGTCCACCAGATCGCCGTCAAAGCGCATCATCAGAACCTGGCATTCCGGGTCCCCGAAGCGCGCATTATATTCGATGAGCTTGGGCCCCTCTTCGGTCAGCATGAGCCCGGCATAGAGGACGCCGGAATAGGGCGTCCCTTCAGCCGCCAGCGTTTCCACCGTCGGCCGGATGATCTTCTCTACGACTCCGGCTTCCAGTTCGGGCGTCAGCACCCGCGCTGGGCTGTAGGCGCCCATACCGCCGGTATTGGGACCGGTGTCGCCATCGCCGACGCGCTTATGGTCCTGGGCGGAACCAAACGGCAGTATCGCGCTGCCGTCGGTGAGCGCGAAGAAGCTTGCCTCTTCACCGATCATGAATTCTTCCAGCACAACTTCCGCGCCCGCTGCGCCAAATGCGCCAGAGAACATATCCTCTATCGCTTCTACGGCCTGGCTGTGCGTTTCGGCGATGATGACGCCCTTGCCCGCTGCCAGGCCATCTGCCTTGATGACGACGGGCAGCCCGAAATCGGCCAGCGCTGCAATCGCGCCGTCCTTGCTGTGGACGCGCTCATAGGCAGCGGTGGGGATGCCAGCGCGCTTGCACAGATCCTTCGTGAAACCCTTGGACCCCTCCAGCTGCGCCGCCTTCTTGCCCGGCCCGAATACCGGATATCCCTTCACCCGAAGATTATCGGCAAGGCCGTCGACCAGCGGCGCTTCCGGCCCGATCACCACCAGTCCGATGGAGTGGCGCAGGCAGAAATCGACCACAGCACGATGATCGGTGACATCCAGATCGACCAAAGTCGCATGCTGGGCTATGCCGGGGTTGCCTGGTGCGGCATAAAGGGTCGTGAGGCTGGGCGATTGTGCCAGCTTCCAGGCCAGAGCATGTTCGCGGCCGCCGCTGCCCAACAAAAGGATGTTCATTTCGCCCATGTCCCCGGAATATGAAGCTGGTTTCGATGTGTCGGGCCGCCTGTTAGCGGAGGAAAGGGCGGGGGACAACGCGCCGCCGCTTTCGGTGAGCGAATTGTCCGCCGTGCTGAAGCGCACGGTCGAGGACCGCTTTGGCCATGTTCGTCTGCGTGGCGAGATTTCCGGGTTCAAGCGCGCTGCATCGGGCCATCTGTATCTGTGTCTGAAGGACGACAATGCGGTCATAGATGCAGTGATGTGGAAGGGCGGAGCACAACGGTTGCCGTTCGCGCCTCAGGACGGCGTCGAGGTGATCGCCACCGGCAAGCTAACCACCTATCCCGGCCGCTCCAAATATCAGATCGTGATCGACCGCATGGAACTGGCGGGCGAAGGCGCGCTGATGGCGCTGCTCGAAAAGCTGAAGGCAAAGCTCGCCGCCGAGGGGTTGTTCGACCGCTCCGCCAAGCGGGCGATCCCGTTCATGCCTCGAACCATCGGCGTCGTCACCTCGCCAACCGGCGCGGTGATCCGGGACATCCTCCACAGGCTGGAAGATCGTTGCCCAACCAATGTCTTGCTCTGGCCAGTTCTGGTGCAGGGGCAGGGCGCAGCCGACCAGGTCGCCCGTGCGGTTCGCGGCTTTTCGGCGATGCAGCCCGGAGGTCCCCTGCCGCGCCCGGACCTGGTGATCGTTGCGCGTGGCGGCGGCTCCATCGAGGATTTGTGGAGCTTCAACGAGGAAATCGTCGTGCGGGCGGTGGCCGAATGTTCGATCCCGGTCATCTCCGCCGTTGGTCACGAAACGGACACGACGCTTTGCGACCATGCCGCCGACATGCGCGCGCCCACGCCGACCGCCGCTGCGGAGATGGCGGTGCCTGTTCGCACCGATCTGATGGCGATGCTGACTGAGCAAGGGCTGCGTATGGACAGGGCCGTGCGGCGCGGTGCTGCGCAAGCCCGCGAACGGCTGGAGATGCAGGCCCGGCTCATGCCGACGCCAGACATGCTGCTGGCTCCGCAACGTCAGCGGCTCGACCAATTGTCCGGCGACCTTGGCAACTGCCTGCGTCATCGCGTGTCGGACGCGCGGGCACATCTCAATCAAGCGGGTGGCGCTCTGCGACCGGCTCTCCTGCACCAGCATCTGGCCCGCGCTAAAGAGCGGCTTGATCGTCAACGGCTCCGCCCGGACTATCTGTCGCGCGTTTTTCGTGACCGCGCCACTGCCTTTGACAGGCTTTCCCGCCTGTTCGTTTCGGTCAACCCTGACTTGCCGCTTGCGCGTGGTTTTGCTCGGGTGATGGCGGAAGGCCGACTCGTCAGATCGGTCGCGGAAGCTCAAGCTGCGGGGGCCGTGTTGCTCCATTTCAGCGACGGAGCAGTCGGCGCAGACGTAGGACCAAGATCTACATCGCCAACCCTTGAGATGGCACCGCCGCAAGCTATATCCCCTTCATCACGCTCTTCTCGCAAAGCGCAGGAGAGAGGGGAAAATCGCCAACAGGATTTGTTCTCCTGATGTGCATGACCAAGAAGAAGGCCGTTTGATCTCATGCTGATGTCCAATCGCGATCGTCCGGCCCGTCTCCACTATATGGCCTACAGCTTCCGTGTGCTGCAGGCGGGAGATCATGTCGTGTGCGCGGTCACTGGGCAAAAAATCCCTCTCGACGATCTGCGCTATTGGAGCATCGCCCGGCAGGAGCCCTATGCTAGCGCGGAAGCCTCGGCGCAGGCTGAACTGAAGGCGCGCGGCCTGCGATGAGGCGTTGGGCGGCCGCGCTCCTGCTGATGATAGGCAGTGTGGGGGCGGCAAAAGATCCAACCTCCAACTCCATTACCGACATCATCCTTGATGGTGAAGCACAACAAGGCGGCGTCCTCATCGGCACAGCGCCGGCCGCGACAGCGGAACTGCGCCTTGATGATCAGCCAGTCCGGTTCGATCGGGACGGACGCTTTCTCATCGCTTTCGACCGTGACGCCAAGCCGCAGGCGCGCCTGACCGCGCGCCTCGCCGATGGCCATATGCTTAGCCAGATCATCAACGTCGCCCCTCGTGCTTGGCGGATAGAGCGGGTCAACACGGCACTTCGCCCTGTGCGGGATAATGAAGCCTATCTTGCGCTTCGCCGACCCGAACTGGCCCGGATTGCCGCAGCGCGCAGCGTGGACACAGGCGCGACCGGTTGGCGCCAGCGCTTCCTGTGGCCCCGGGGCGGCCGTATTTCCGGATTGTTCGGATCGCAGCGCGTTTACCAAGGCGTGCCGGGCGCCTATCATGGCGGCATCGATGTCGCGGGGTCGACCGGAGATCCAGTCCTTGCTCCTGCCGACGGCGTGGTGGTTCTGGCCGCTGACCGGCCATTCACGCTTGAGGGCAATCTGCTGATGATCGACCATGGTCATGGTCTCAGCAGCGCTTTCCTTCATCTGTCCCGCATCGATGTGAAGCTTGGGCAAAGCATCCGCCAAGGTCAGCGCATCGGCGCCGTGGGCGCAACCGGCCGCGCGACAGGCCCCCACCTTCATTGGGGTATGCGGTGGAACGAGGCGCGGATCGACCCGCTTCTTCTGACAGGCCCCATGCCTTAGCAGGAATGGGCATGCAGTGGCGCAACTTAGCGCCACTAGCCGCATCCTTGGAGCATCAAAGTTCTACCGGGCTGCTTCCTTCGCCACTAATATTGTTGAACAGCCGTAAAGTCACCTTTTCCCAAGATGTGGCAAATTTACGACAGTGCAACAGCAAAGTGCCTGTGTGTCTGTAGCATTGCTTTACACGCATAAAACGACTGCGCAGACTGTCGCACAGCACGGATGAAGAGGGGTTTGCTGTCGGGCTCCAATGCCCCTCTTCATGCGTCAAACAAAGGACGCGGGTTCGCTTGCGTCGCTCCAGAGCAAGGGACTGGATTGTGAAGAAACTCTCGAACAATGCGTGGCTGCGCAATAGCGCGGCGCTGCAGGCGCTCGCATGCGCGGGCGCGGGCTTTGCGGCGCTCGCCGCCCCTGCCTTTGCGCAGGATACTCCGGCCGGTACGGTGGCTGAAGAACCGGAGGCTACGATCGTCGTCACTGGTTCCATTTTGCGGCAGGACGTCAACAACACGCCCTCGCCTGTTTCCGTTCTCACCTCTGAGTCGCTCGAACAGCGCGGCATTCAGACGACCCAGGAAGCGCTTCAGCGCATTTCGTCCAACAACGGCGCGGCGCTCACGAACAGTTTCTCGGCCAACGGCGCTTTCGCCGCCGGCGCATCTGCCGTGTCGTTGCGGGGCCTGACCACCAGTTCCACGCTTGTGCTGTTCGATGGTCAACGCGCCGCTTATTATCCGCTCGCGGATGACGCGACGCGAAACTTCGTCGATCTCAACACCATTCCAGACGACATCGTCGACCGTGTCGAAGTGCTGCGCGATGGCGCATCATCGACCTACGGCGCGGACGCCATTGCGGGCGTGATCAACGTCATTACGAAAAAGCAGTTCAAGGGCATCGGCGGCCGAATCGAAGGCGGCCTCACCGAGCGCGGCGATGGTGAAAACTATCGCATCAGCCTGACGGCGGGCACCGGCGACCTCGGCCGTGATGGCTACAACATCTACGCCAGTGGCTTCTGGTATCGCCAGAACGCTCTTTATAATCGTGACCGACCATATCCGTATAATTCACAAGATCTGTCCGGTATCTGCCGCGACGGCGTCTGCGGACCGCAGGTTGGCCCGAATGGCGGTTCGATCAACCCGTCCAGCACTGGTTATGTGGGCTGGGCAGACGCGACCTCGTCGAGCGACCGCCGTTCGTTTGCCACGACCTTCTTCGTTGCGCCCACCAACTCCAACAGCGCGCTTGATGACCCGCTTGGCCGATATCAATTCCTCAATCCTGCCGCCGGCTGTATTGCCGGGGAGACGCCTTACACGCTCACTGCGGCCGAACTTGCGGACACGGAGCAGAATGCCTTTGCGCCGACCACCGTCTGCCAAGGTGATTTGGTTCGTCAATATGGCGTCATTTCGCCACGTATCGAACGCTTCGGCGGTGCGTTGAAGGCGACTGTCGCGGTCACGGACGATATTGAAGCGTCCTTCACCGCCAACTATCTGCAGAGCAAGGTCAGCTATACCGGCGAACCGGCGACCATCCGGGCCAATGGGCCCGCCGGCATCGCCTTCCCCCGATTCAGCACGTACAACAGCGGACCGCCCAACGCACCTGGCTCCTTTGCCTTGGCGCTGCCGGTCTTTGTCTGCCCCTTGGTCAATGGTCTCCCGCAAGCGACTTGCGATGCGACCAACGGCACGCTTAACCCCAACAACCCCTTTGCGGCACAGGGATTGCAGGCACGAATTCTCGGACGCATTCCGAACCTGACCGAGTATAATGAGACGCTCAGCCGCACTTATCGCGGTGCCTTCTCGATTTCCGGACCCGTGACCGACAACTGGAACTTTGCGGCGGATGTCGTGGGCATGGTCACCGATCTCACCCGCACGTCGAAAGGCTACGTTTACATCCAAAATCTGCTGAACGTCGTCGCCGACGGCAGCTATAATTTCGTCAATCCGCTGTCGAACAGCCAGTCAGTGCTCGATTATCTGGCGCCAGACAACATTACCAAGTCCAAGTCGGAGCTTTACGCCGCACAGGTCAGCTTTAACGGCACACTGTTTGAACTACCCGCAGGCCCAGTGCAGCTTGGCTTTGGTGGTCAAATCCGTCTGGAAGCGATCGACGCCCCCAGCGCCAACCCCGACTTTGCAGGTCCGACAAACCGCTATTTTGTTCTCAATGCCTTCGGCACAAAGGGTGAACGCGTGGTGCGGTCGGGCTTCTTCGAACTGAACGTGCCTGCGTTCGAAGGTTTCGAAGTCAATGCTTCCGGTCGCTATGACAATTATAACAGCGGTCAGGATGCTTTCTCGCCGAAGATTGGGTTCCGCTACAAGCCGATCGATGCGCTCACGCTCCGCGGCACCTGGTCGCGTGGCTTCCGCATTCCGAGCTTTGCAGAAGCGAATGCGCTGCCAACAACGGGCTTCGTCAACAACACTGCATCGACCTTCCCCGAATCCTATCTGGCTCAATTTGGTTGTACCCGGGACACTTTTACCAGCTGCCCGACCTATCTCAGCTCCAGCAGCTATGGTCAGACGCAATTGGCCAGCCCTGACCTCAAACCAGAAAAGTCGACCAGTTGGACAGCGGGCGTGATCTTCGAGCCAACCCGCAACATCCGCCTCAGCATCGACTATTATAACATCAAGAAGAAGGGCGCGATCATTCCGGCCCCATTCGGCCCGGCTTTGGCGGCCTACTACTCGGGCCAAGCGATCCCGGCGGGGTATAATATCATTCAGGACTCCCCTGATCCGCAGAATCCCGGCGTTCTGCCCCGTGTCGCCTATGTTCAGGCACCGCTGATCAACGCCACGACGATCCGGTCCGAAGGCCTGGACTTCGCCGCTACTGGCAGGTTCGATTTTGGCGATGTGCGTTTCACCAGCTCAGTGGAAGCAACTTACGTCATCAATCTGGACACGACCTTCGCAGACGGCAGCCGCGAAAGCTATGAAGGCACGATCGGAAATTACAGCCTGACGGCGGGTTCCGGCACGCCCGAATGGCACGGCAGCTGGACCAACACGCTAGAATGGAAGAGGTGGACCCTATCTGCCACTGCCGAATTCTTCGGTGGTTATAACCTTTCGGCAGAAGACGTCGAAGGGCCCGGTGCATCGGGCGGGTGCGGCTTGCTCTCGCCTCGCTTCGTGAAGTGCAACGTGGACGACTACATTACCGTCGATCTCACCACCAGCTACAAGCTCAATGACAATTTCACACTCTACCTGAACGTGCTCAATGTCTTTGACGACCTGCCGCCGATCGATCCGGTCACCTATGGCGCGAACAACTATAACCCGGTTCAGGGTGGAACGGGCATTTATGGCCGCGCTTACCGGCTGGGCGTCCGCGCCAACTTCTAAACAAGCGGATATTCAGAAAGGAAGGGGCGCCACTCCGGCGCCCCTTTTTCATGCGAGGCTGAGTTTCAGCGCTCCATCGCCTTCATCCACGCGCACTTGTGATCCATCGGGCACTTCGCCCCGCAGGATCAAATCCGCCAGCGGATCTTGCAGATACCGCTGCACCGCCCGCTTTAGCGGCCGCGCGCCATAGACCGGATCATAACCGACCCGCCCCAGCCACGCCCGCGCGCCGTCCGTCAGGTCCAGCGTCACCTTGCGGTCCTTCAGCAGCTTGCCGATCCGCGCCACCTGGATGTCGACGATCGGCGCCATGTGCGTTGCACCGAGCCGATGGAACAGGATCACCTCGTCCAGGCGGTTGAGGAACTCAGGCCGGAAATGCGCGCGGACGATGTCCATCACCTGATCCTCGACCTTCTCCACCGGTTCATCATCGGCAAGGCCCGCGATGAACTGGCTGCCCAGGTTCGACGTCAGCACAATGATCGTGTTGGTGAAGTCCACCGTCCGGCCCTGCCCATCAGTAAGGCGGCCATCGTCCAGCACCTGCAGCAGCACATTGAACACGTCGCCATGCGCCTTCTCGACCTCATCGAACAGCACGACCTGATAGGGCCGCCGCCGCACCGCTTCGGTCAGCACGCCGCCCTCCTCATAGCCGACATAGCCTGGCGGCGCGCCGATCAGCCGCGCGACCGAATGTTTCTCCATGAACTCGCTCATGTCGATCCGCACCATTGCGCTATCGTCGTCGAACAGGAATCCGGCGAGCGCCTTGGTCAATTCGGTCTTGCCGACGCCGGTCGGTCCCAGGAACAGGAACGACCCAAGCGGCCGGTTCGGGTCCTGCAAGCCCGCGCGCGAACGTCGCACTGCGGTCGACACGGCCCTTACCGCATCGGCCTGCCCGATCACGCGCTTTCCGAGTTCCTCCTCCATGGCCAGCAGCTTTTCGCGCTCACCCTCCATCATCTTGTCGACGGGAATGCCGGTCCAGCGCGACACGACCGAAGCGATGTCCTCACTCGTCACTTCCTCGCGCAGCATCGCGTCTTCGGTCGCGCCCTCTACTTCGGCGATCTTGCGCTCCAATTCAGGGATGCGGCCATAGGCAAGCTCGCCCGCCTTGGTGAGGTCGCCAGCTCGCTGCGCCTGCTCCAGCTCGACGCGCGCGGCTTCGAGCTGTTCCTTCAGCTTGCTCTCGCCCGCGATCTTGTCCTTCTCCGCCTGCCAGCGTTGCGTCAGCGCGGCGGATTGCTCCTCCAGATTGGCCAAGTCTTCCTCGAGCGCCTCCAACCGATCTTTCGACGCCTTGTCAGTCTCCTTGCGCAGAGCCTCGCGCTCGATCTTGAGCTGAATGATCCGCCGGTCGAGCGTCTCAATCTCCTCGGGCTTGCTCTCCACTTCCATCCGGAGCCGCGAAGCCGCCTCGTCCATAAGGTCGATGGCCTTGTCCGGCAGGAAACGGTCGGTGATGTAGCGGTTGCTGAGCGTTGCGGCTGACACGATCGCGCCATCAGTTATCCGTACGCCATGGTGCAACTCGTATTTCTCCTTAAGCCCGCGCAGGATGGAGATGGTGTCCTCCACCGTCGGTTCGCCCACGAACACGGGCTGGAACCGCCGCTGGAGCGCAGGGTCCTTCTCGACATATTTGCGATATTCATCGAGTGTTGTCGCGCCGATGCAATGCAACTCGCCACGCGCGAGGGCAGGCTTCAAAAGGTTGCCCGCGTCCATCGCGCCCTCAGACTTGCCCGCGCCGATAAGCGTGTGCATCTCATCGATGAACAGGACGATCTGGCCTTCGCCAGCTTTCACCTCGTCAAGGACGCCCTTGAGGCGCTCTTCAAATTCGCCGCGATATTTGGCGCCCGCGATCAGCGACCCCATGTCGAGCGCCATCAGCGTACGGTCCTTCAGAGTGTCGGGTACGTCCCCATTGGCGATGCGCAGCGCGAGGCCTTCGGCGATCGCGGTCTTGCCGACGCCAGGGTCGCCGATCAGCACAGGATTATTCTTGGTCCGCCGCGCCAGGATCTGGATCGTCCGCCGGATTTCCTCGTCCCTGCCGATCACGGGATCGAGCTTGCCCTCCCGCGCCGCCTCGGTCAGGTCACGCGCGAATTTCTTGAGCGCGTCGTAACGATCTTCCGCGCCAGCAGTATCGGCGGTGCGCCCACCGCGCAGATTGTTGATCGCCGCGTTCAGTGCCTCCGCCTTCACGCCCGCTGCGGCCAGCGCCTTGCCCGCCATGCTCGTGGTTGCCAGCGTCAGCGCCAGCAACAGCCGTTCGACCGTCACGAAGCTGTCGCCAGCCTTCGCCGCCACCTGCTCCGCGCTGTCCAGCACCCGCACGGCATCATTGTCGAGCCCCGGCGTCTGCTGCGCCCCGCTGCCCGACACGGCAGGCACCTTGGCCAAAGCCGCATCGGTTTCGCGTAATGCGACCGCCGGGTCGCCGCCCGCCGCCTTGATAAGGCCGGACGCCATGCCCTGATTGTCTTCCAACAACGCCTTGAGCAGATGCTCGGGACTTATCCGCTGATGGCTCATACGGATCGCGACGGTCTGCGCCGACTGGAGGAATCCCTTGGCGCGATCAGTGAATTTATCGAGGTTCATAAGAAGCCCTTCGTGAAACTTGCCACGATGTAATGTTGCATAAAAGCAACACAAGAGGCGCTACGCAAATATCCTTGCCATCAGTCAAAAATCCACCACGAACCCGTTTGCTCCAACGCGGACCGCCATCGCCAGGTAGGCGATGCCTGTTGCGCCGTGGACCTGCGCCGCTATGTTGCTGCAATCCTTGGCCGGTTCTGCGGCTATGACCCCGACCTTGATGAGGGCGCTTCATGAGATTCTTCCCCCGTCCGTTGACGCTCGGCCTTTTCTCCTTGGCTGTCACGGCCATGGCAGTTCCGGTCCCGGCCATGTCGGCTGCTCCGGCGAAAACGGATGCAGCGGCACCCGCAGCGCTTTCCAGCTTGGTCGCAGCCGTGAATATTCCCTATGAGCAGTTCACGCTGAAGAATGGCCTTCGCGTGATCGTTCATACCGACCGGAAAGCGCCCGTCGTCGCCGTGTCGGTCTGGTATCATGTGGGTTCGCGCTTTGAACCGGCAGGCAAGACCGGCTTTGCCCATTTGTTCGAACATCTGATGTTCTACGGCTCCGAAAATGCGGACGGCCCTTTCTTCGGGCGTCTGGAGGATATCGGCGCGACCGATTGGAACGGGACGACCTGGTTCGACCGCACCAATTATTTCGAAACGGTCCCGACCGGTGCGCTCGACCGCGCGCTGTTTCTTGAAGCCGACCGCATGGGCCATCTGCTCGGCGCGGTAACGCAGGCGAAGTTGGATACGCAGCGCGGCGTCGTTCAGAATGAAAAGCGCATGGGCGAAAACCAGCCCTACGGCCTTGTCGAATATGCGCAACTTGCCGCCATGTTGCCGGAGGGGCATCCCTATCGTCACTCGACCATCGGTTCGATGGCTGACCTGAACGCGGCCAGCCTGGCGGACGTGCAGAACTGGTTCAAAACCCATTATGGGCCCAACAACGCCGTTCTTGTGCTTGCTGGCGACATTGATGTGGCGACGGCAAAGGCAAAGGTGGAGAAATGGTTTGGAGCCATTCCATCCGGCCCAGTTCCAAAGGATGTGGATGCGACCGTCCCAACCTTGCCGCGAGACGCTGAAAAGCTGATGCACGACAATGTCGCGGCGACCCGGCTCTATCGCAACTGGATCGTGCCCGGCGTCAATTCCGCCGACCTGCCACAGCTGGATCTCGCGATGGCGGTGTTTGGCGGGCTTAAATCATCGCGGCTCGATAATATCCTGGTCCGCGGCGAAAAAGTCGCCGTAGGCGTGAGCGCAAGCATCCAGCCTTTTGAAAAGCTGAGCATCGCCGAAATTACCGTCGATGTGAAACCGGGGCAGGATGCTGCGGCCGTGGGCAGGCGGCTCGACCAGTTGCTGGCTGACTATCTTGCCAAGGGGCCGACCGCCGATGAGGTGCAACGCGCGGCCACCCGTCAGCTTTCCGGCACGATCGGCGGTCTTGAGAAAGTTGGCGGATTCAGCGGCAAGGCTGTGACTCTGGCGGAAGGCGCCGTTTATTCCGGCGATCCGGGGAAATATAAGAAGGACCTTGTGCTCTATGCTGCGGCAACACCACAGTCCGTCGGTGCGGCTGCCCAGAAATGGCTGGGGCGGCCAGTGTTCCGCCTGACCGTCGCGCCGGGTGAGCGCTCGGCTGAAGATAATGCGCTTGCGGGCAACGCGACCCATCGCCCTGCCTTCTTCCGGGACCCGAAGAAGCCCGCCCCCTCCGCTGGCACGCCGCCGCCAACCAAGGTCCCTGAACCTGCCATTGAGCCAGTCAAGGACCTGGAGTTTCCAGAGGTGGAGCATGCCACCTTGAAGAATGGGATTCCCATCCTGTTCGCGCGCCGGGCGACCGTGCCGGTGGTCCGAGTATCGGTTGCGTTCGACGCGGGTAATGCCGCCGATGACAAGGCAAAGCTAGGCACGGCCGGATTGGTGACTGCCTTGCTCGACGAGGGGACCAGGAGCCGTAACTCGATCCAGATCGCCGAGGAGCAGGAGAGGCTGGGCGCATCGATAAGCGCGGGCAACGGCATGGATACGACCAATGTCGGCCTCTATGCGTTGAAGCCAAATCTGGACGCGTCGCTCGAACTGCTGGCGGACGTGATCCGCAATCCCGCTTTCGATCCGAAAGAGGTGGAGCGTCTGCGCGGTCAAGTGCTGACGCGGATCGCTGCTGAAAAGACCGAGCCCATGCCGATCGCGCAGCGCCTGCTGCCGCCGCTCCTCTATGGGCAGGCGCACCCCTATGGCATCCCGTTCACGGGATCGGGGACGGAAAGCGGCGTCAAGGCGGTGACGCGGGCGGACTTGGCCGCCTTCCACGGCAAATGGCTACGGCCCGACAATGCGACCATTTTCGTAACGGGCGACACGACATTGGCCGAGATCCTGCCGCTGCTGGAGAAGCGCTTCGGCGACTGGAAATCTCCGCAGGGAGAGAGAGGCAGCAAGCTGTTTCGCATGGACAGGATGATGCGGCCAGCACGGATCATCTTGGTCGACAAGCCGCAAAGCCCCCAGTCTCTGATCCTGGCCGGACTGCTCACGGGCAAGCGCGGGACCGACAATCCGCTGACCCTGCTGACCGCCAATGAGGTGCTTGGCGGCAGTTCGACATCCCGTCTGATCATGGATCTGCGCGAAACCAAGGGGTGGGCCTATTCCGCCGGCACCAGCATGCCGGGGGTCAAGGAAACGATCCCGCTGCTCGTCTATGCGCCGGTGCAAACCGACAAGACTGGCGATTCGATCATTGCCGCGCGCAAGGACATCGCCGAATTTCTGACGAGCAAGGGCACGACGGCCGCCGAACGGAACCAGACGATCAACAGCCAGATCCTGTCTCTGCCGGGCAGCTTCGAAACCTCATCCGACCTGCTGGGCGCGATGATGCGCAATTGGCTGCTGGGGCGGCCTGATGATTTTTATGAAAAGCTGCCGGGGATATATCGGGCGATGACGCCCGTTGACCTGGACAAGGCGGCGCGTGAGGCGATCGATCCTGATCGGCTGATCTGGGTGGTGGTAGGTGACGCGAAACTGGTGCGGCCGCAGCTTGACGCTGTCGGGCTGCCGGTCGAGACGGGCACGCTCGCGGATTGAGGGTTGATAAGGAGAATGAAGATGGCAGGTGTCGACGGAGCTTATGATTGCGTGGCGAAAACGCCGCTGGGTGAGCAGAAGGGCGTGCTGACCGTCATCAGCTCGGGCGACAGCTTTCACGGGACCTTCGCGGGCATGATGGGATCGCTGGATGTTGCCGAGGGCAAGGTTCAGGGGAACAAGCTCAGCTGGAAGATGAACATGACCATGCCGATGCCGATCACGATGGATTGTGAGGCGGAAGTCAGCGGAGACAGCATCAACGGGACGATGCAGTTGGGTGCGTTTGGGGCGGCTGGTTTTTCCGGGACGCGGCGGGTTTGAGCCACGGATTCCGGGAGTTTTGAAGCTCCCGGAATTTAAATGCATTAATGAAGTGGCGGATTAACGGGGTGCAGACTTGAACAGGGGTATTAGTTAGCTATCTAAGCGCCATGTCGAGATCGGAAATGAAGCGGGTGCTGGCGCACAAAATGCCGCAGGTGGCGCGCAACTGGCGCATGTTGGCGGATGAGGCGCTGGCGGAGTTTCGTGTGTCAAACAGCGCGGGCTGGTGCCTGGTGCATCTGTCCAGGATGGAGCCGGAGGCGCGGCAGGCGGACCTGGCTGAACAGTTGGGGATTACCCAACCGTCGCTGGTACGTACGCTCGATCAGTTGGAGGCGATGTCCTTGGTAGAGCGGGTGCCCAACCCCGACGACAAGCGATCGAACCGTATTGCCCTCACTCCTGCGGGCAAGGAACTGGCGGGCCGGATCGAAGAACGGCTCGACAATCTGCGCCGCGAACTGCTCGACGGCGTGCCGGACGCCGCGATCGAGATCACCGTAAACCTCATGGAGCTGCTCGGCCGCCGCATCGCCGAGCGCCGCCAACAGGCATGAGCGCGCGCTTCGGCTGGCCCGCGGCGCTTTTTTCCCTGAAATGTTTCGGGGCCAGCATGTTGGCCTTGTTCGTTGCACTCAGCATCGGGCTGGAGCGGCCCTATTGGGCGTTCCTGACATCCTATATCGTGGCCCAGCCCATGGCGGGCGCCGTGGTCTCGAAGGGATTGTTCCGGGTGATCGGCACCATGGCCGGCGGCGCGTTCGCGGTCGCGATCGTGCCGCCGCTCGTCAACGCGCCGGAACTGCTGTCGCTGGCGATGGCGTCGTGGCTGGCGCTCTGCGTCTTCGTGTCGCTGCTCGACCGCACCCCGCGGGCCTATATGTTCGTTCTGGCGGGTTATACCGCCTGCCTCATCGTCTTTCCCAGCGTCGATGTGCCGGATACGATCTTCACCGTGGCGAGCCTGCGCGTGCAGGAGATCATGATCGGCATCGCCAGCGCGAGCCTGGTGCATAGCGTCATATTTCCCGGATCGGTCAGCAACGTCCTGCTCGCGCGGGTGAAGGCGATGCTGGCCGATGCCGAGCGATGGTCGCATGACGCCATCGCCATCCATCCCGTCGAGGGGCTGGAGGATGAGCGGCGCAGGCTGGCGCAGGACATCAGCGAACTGCACCAGCTGTCGATCCACTTGCCGTTCGACACGTCGCGCCTTGCGCCGCGCGTGCGGACAGTGCGCGCCTTGCAGGATGAACTGGCCCAATTGCTGCCCCTTGGCGCGGCGGTCGAGGACAGGCTGGCGGCGCTGAAAAGCGCGAGCGGCGGCGTGGTGCCGCCCGAAACGCAGGCGCTGATCGCCGATGTGCGGGATTGGCTCGCCGCGCCGGGCGAGGACCGGCCCGAGCGCAGCGCGGCGGCGCAGGCGCTGATCGACCGTTGCGCCGCGATGGAACCGGCGGCCCGGCGCGACATGGATTGGGGCGAGATGATGCGGATGAGCCTGTTCGCGCGGCTCGCCACGCTGATCGCCGCGCATCGCGACTGCCGGGACCTGTATGAACAGATGGCCGTCCACAGCCGGGAACCGGTGACGCCCCGCGTGGCCGAACTGTTGGAGGGAAGGCGCAGCCGTGAGCTGCACAGGGACGTGGCCGGTGCCGCGCGAGGCGCGTTCGGCGCCTTCGTCACCATCATCACCGGCTGCGCGCTGTGGATCGGCAGCGGCTGGACCGACGGCAGCACGGCGGTCATGCTGGCGGGCGTTTTCCTGGCGCTGTTCGCCGGGTCGGACAATCCCGCCGCGCCGATCAAGGGTTTCATGATGGGCACCCTGATCGCCTCTGCACTGGCGGCGGTCTATGGCTATGCGATCCTGCCCCGGCTGGACGGCTTTCCGATGCTGGCCGCCGCCTTCGCGCCGATGCTGCTGGCGCTCGGCGCAATGCTGGCATCGCCGCGCTTTTCCGGTATCGCCCTGCCGGTGCTGCTCGGGCTCGGGAGTCCCGCGCTGATCGCCGATCGCTATGTCGGCGAGTTCGCGGCGTTCCTGAATGGCACGATCGCGCAGCTGGTAGGGGTCTGGTTCGCGATCATCATGGCCGGGCTGTTGCAGTCGGCGGGGGTCGAAAATGCCATCCGGCGAACGATCCGCGCCACATGGACCGACCTGGCCACGCGCAGCACGATGATGACCACGCCCGATGTGCGCGGCTGGGTAAACCGGATGCTCGACCGCATCGCTCTGCTGGCGCCACGGCTGGCGACCGCGCGGCGGGACGGAGGCGACCTGCTGTTCCATGCGCTGCGGGATCTGCGCACCGGCGTCGCCATCGGCGAATTGCGGCAATTGCGGCTGACATTGCCGGCGCAAGAGGGGCAGCCGCTGGCGGAGGTGCTGTCGGGCGTCGCCCGCCATTATCGCGGGCTGGACCCGGACGCGCCACAGCCTGCCGAACCGGCGCTGCTGACCGGGATTGACCATGCCGTGGACGCGTTGTCGGACAATGAGAGCGCGGCGGTGCGCAGGCAAGGCGTGCTGGCGCTCGTCAGCCTGAGGCGGAACCTGTTTCCAGAAGGGCCACCCTATCGGAGGATGGCGGCATGACAGGCGAGATCGCCCTGGGTGGGGTGTTCATGCCGACCCTGCTGCTGCTGGGCGTGATGGCGCTGGTCATCAGCTGGGGCGTCACGCGGCTGATAGGCGCCTTCGGGCTCTACCGTTTCCTTGCCTATCGGGCGATCGTCGACCTCAGCATCTTCGTCCTGGTGCTGGGCGGCCTTAGCCTCCTTCTCCCCTTCCTTGGGATTCGTCCATGAACCGTCTGTCGAGCGGGCTGGCGCGCAGCGCCGCCACCATCATCATCGTCGCCCTGGCTGTCATCGCCGCCATCGCCATGTGGAACCATTATGAGCGAAGCCCGTGGACGCGCGACGGGCGGGTGCGCGCCGATGTGGTGCGGGTGACGCCGGACATTGGCGGGCTGGTCACGTCCGTCGCGGTGCGGGACAATCAGGAAGTGAAGGCGGGCGATCTGCTGTTCGTGATCGATCGGCCCCGCTATGCACTCGCGTTGCAACAGGCCGATGCGCAGGTAGCGAGCGCAAGGGCGACGCTGGGGCAGGCGCGGCGGGAGGCGAAGCGCGATCTGGCGCTGGGCGATCTGGTGGCGGCGGAGGCGCATGAGCAGAATGTCGCGCGGGTTGCCACGGCTGACGCGGCGCTTGCGCAGGCGATGAGCAGCCGCGATGCCGCCGCGCTCAATCTGAAACGCACTCAGGTGACGGCATCGGTAAACGGCGTTGTGACCAACCTCGACCTGCATGTCGGCGACTATGTGGCGGCGGGCAAGCAGGCCATGGCGCTGGTGGATCGCGACAGTTTGCGGGTGGAGGGCTATTTCGAGGAGACCAAGCTGCCGCTGGTGTGCGTCGGCGCGCCGGTGACAGTTCGGCTGATGGGCGAAGCGGCGGACCTGCATGGGCGGGTGGAGAGCATCGCCTATGGCATCAACGACACGACGCGCAGTGATTCGGGCAATTTGCTGCCGACGGTGCAGCCGACCTTTTCCTGGGTGCGGTTGGCGCAGCGCATTCCGGTGCGGGTGAAGCTCGACAAGGTGCCGGCCAGCGTGCGCCTGATCGCTGGGCGTACGGCGACGGTGACGGTGGAACCCGTGGAGAAGGATCGGGCGGGGAGCTGCCGCCATGCGTGAGGGCGATATCAGTAATTCATACTCATCTGCGTTCGGGCTTTTTGAACGAGCCGCTCATCTCGTGCGAATGTCGAAGCGCTTCTTTTACCTGACGGGAAGGAAGACCCCTCGACAAGCTCAGGGCGAACGGGGGAGAGGGGGTGTCTGGCCACTCGGGGCGGCTTTGGCGCTCACCGCTTGTTCGACCGCTGGCCCCGATTATCGCCCGCCCGAACATGACGTCGCCACGGCTCCAGCGGCGCAAGGGAGCTTCCAGTCCGCGCAAGGGACCGTGTTCAGCAATGCCGATCTGCCCGATCACTGGTGGCGGCTTTACAATGATCCGCAGCTGGATGGTCTGGTCGAGCAGGCGCTGATCGCCAATGCCGACCTTCGCCGGGCCGAAGCGAATGTGAATGCAGCCCATGCCGTGTTGCGCGAGGCGGAAGCCGGGCGGTCGGTCAGCACGGCGTTGAGCGGCGGCGCGACGCTGGCGCGGCCTTCGGGAACGGCTGAAAGTCTGCCGGGTGTCGTGGGCTATGACCTGGGGCTGAGCGCGTCCTATCCGCTCGACCTCAACGGTCGGATCAGGCGGGCGATCGAAGCGAGCACGACTGACCTGGAGGCGATGGTGGCGGCGCGCGACTATTTGCGGGTGAGCGTCGCGGCGGCGACGGCGCGCGCCTATGCGCAGGTGTGCGCGGCCAATTATTCGCTGGCCGTCAACCGGCAGGTGGTCGGCCTGCAGCGGCAGACGCTGGACGCGACGGGTCGGCTGTTCCGGGGTGGACGGGGAACGGCGTTCGACGTCAGCCGCGCGCAGGCGGCGGTGGAAGCAAGCGCGGCGAACCTGCCCGCTTTCGAAGCGCAGCGGCAGGTGGGGCTTTATCTGCTGGCGGCATTGCTGGGGCGGCCGCCTGCCGACTACCCGCGTGAGGTGGAGGGCTGCGCTGCCCTGCCGGTGCTGGGCGGCGCTTTGCCGGTCGGCGATGGTGCGGGGCTGATCCGGCGGCGGCCCGACATCAGGCAGGCGGAGCGGACGATCGCGGGCGACACGGCGCGGCTGGGGGTCGCGATGGCGGACCTTTACCCGCAGGTGCGGATTGGTGGGTCGGTCGGCCTGTCCGGGCCGCTGGAAACTTTGGGGTCCGGCACTGCGCTGGGGATCAGCCTGGGGCCGATCCTCAGCTGGAGCTTTCCCAACCGTCCGGTGGTGCGGGCCAGGATCGCGCAGGCCGATGCGCGGGTGCAGGGCAGCATCGCCTCCTTCGACGCGGTCGTTCTGGAGGCGCTGCGGCAGGCTGAAACGGCGATGGAAACCTATCGGCGGGATGCGCAGCAGGCGGCGGCGCTGGAACGGGCACGGACGAGCGCGGCGGTGTCGGCGGGGCAGGCGGGCAAGCTGTTCCGCTTCGGGCGCGGGGACTTCCTGTCGCTGCTCGACGCGCAACGGAGCCTGGCGAGCGCGGAAGCGGCGGCTGCTGCGGCGCGAGTGCAGTTGGTGCAGGATCAGGTGGCGGTATTTCTGGCGCTGGGTGGCGGCTGGAGGTGAGGGGCATGAAAAAGCCCGCCGATGCTGTGACCGGCGGGCTTTCCCGTAGCTGTTGGAGGGAACCGAAGGCCTCAATATTGGACTGTGACGGTCACCGCGCGGCGGTTCTGTGCCCAGGCGGCCTCGTCCGAACCGAGCGCGGCGGGGCGTTCCTTGCCATAGCTCACGGTGTTGATGCGGCTGGGGTCGATGCCGAGCGAGGCGAGATAGTTTTTCGCGGCGTTGGCGCGGCGGTCGCCCAGCGCGATATTATAGTCGCGGGTGCCGCGCTCGTCGGCATGGCCTTCGATCGTGACGCGGACATTGGGGTTCTGCTGGAGCCAGGCGGCCTGGCTTTGCAGCGTCTGCTGGTCCTGCGCGTCGACATCATATTGATCGGTGTCGAAGAAGATGCGGTCGGACGAGACGGAGGCGACGAAATCTTCCTGGCTGCCCTTGACCGGGGCGCCCGTGCCGGTGCCCGTGCCGGTCCCGGTCTGCGCGCTGCTGTCAGTCGCGGGCGGGGGCGGCAAATCCTTGGGCGCTTTCTTGCCACAGGCGGCGAGCGCCAGGACCGAGACGGCGATGAGGAGGGGGCGGTTGAGTTTCATCAGGGGTCTCCTTGAAGAGCATAGGGTCGTTACGTCTGCGCGACGATGTTGTTCCCGATCAGGGGAGCAGCGGACCCCAGGCGGGGTCTGAACCGCTCAGCGGCGTGGGGATGCGGCGTTCGTTGACGCCGGTCAGGTCGACTTGCCAGACCTGGCTGGTGCCTTCGCGCCCGGCGGTGGTGCGGAAATATTGCAGGACGCGGCCGTTGGGCGACCAGGTGGGCTGCTCATCCTGCCAGCCATTGGTGAGGATGCGTTCATTGCCACCATCCGGCGTCATGACGGCGATCTTGAAGTCGCCGCTGATCTTGGTGAAGGCGATGAGGTCGCCGCGCGGGCTCCATTCTGGCGTCGCATAGCGGCCGCCGCCATGGCTGATGCGGCGCTGGCCCGAACCATCGGCGTTCATGACATAGATTTGCTGGCTGCCCGAACGGTCGCTTTCGAACACGATGCGGGTGCCGTCGGGCGAATAGCTGCCGCCGACGTCGATGCCCGGCGCGGTGGTGAGGCGGACGGGTTGGCCGCCCTGCGCCGAGACGCGGTAGATGTCGGTATTGCCCGCGACCGCCATCGAAAAGAGGATGTTGCGGCCGTCGGGCGACCAGCGCGGCGCGAAGGTCGCATTGTTGCTTTCGGTGACGAGCCGCTGACGACCGGTGCCGATGTCATAGACATAAATGCGCACCCGGCTGCCGATATAGCTTACATAGACGATCGACTTGTAGTCGGGCGAGAAGCGCGGGGTGAGCGCGATCGACTGGCCGTTGGTGATGAAGCGGTGGTTGGCGCCATCGCTATCCATGATGGCGAGGCGCTTGGTGCGGTTCCCCTTGGGGCCGCTCTCCGCGATATAGGCGATGCGGCTGTCGAAGAAGGGGCTTTCGCCCGACAGGCGGGCATAGATGGCATCGGCGCATTTATGCGCGGCGCGCCGCCAGTCGCGCGGGGCGACGACATAGCCCTGGCGGGTCAGTTCCTGCTTCAATGCGACGTCGTAGAGATAGCAGCCGACCGTGATGTCGGCTTCGCCGCCGGTGGTGCGGACGAAGCCCTGCACCAGCGCCTGGTAAGCGCCCCATTTGTCATAGGCGGGATTGGTGACTTCGGGAAAGCCGATGGCGGGAATGCCGGCCGGGCCGGATGGATCGAACAGGCCCGAGCCCTTGAGGTCCGTGGCGATCACTTCGGCGATCTTGCGGCCAAGTTCGGACGATGAGCCAGCGGGCGTCGATACTTCGGCCTGCGGCGGCAGGGCGGGCACGACGATCTTGAGGTTGCTGTCGATCTCGCCCGTCACATCGACCGACAGCTGCGCCATCGCAGGGCTGGCAAAGGCTGCGCAAAGGGCGAGCAGTGCGGTTATTCCAAAGCTTCTCATCGCGCTTTCCTTGCGTAGACTCTCAACGGTTTGAGCCATTTCCATTGTTCATAATATTCGTCCGGCAGCCCCTGGAAAGGGGAAGCCTGCATAACCGCCTGCACGGCGCGTTCCTTGTAGATGGAGACCTGTGGCTTGTTGCTGGCGGTCTGGCCCTGCACGTCGATGACTTCGGGCCTGCCGATCACCCGGCCGTTGCGGTCGATCTTCACCTCCAGGAAAGCCACCAGCTGTTCGACATCCGCGCCGGAAGGGAGCTTCAGGTGCCGGTAGATCTGGTCTCCGATCAAGCGGTCGAGCGCGGCCTTTTGCGCGGGGCCCATCGCCGCGGCGGGCGGCGGCGCGGCCTTGCGCGGGGCGTCGGCTTCGGTGTCGATGCCCTTCAGGAAGTCCTTGCCGAGTAGCGAACCCTTGGGCTTTTCCGCCTTGCCCTGACCGGATGCGCGGGCCGGGGCATCAGGTTTCGCCTTGGCAGCAGGCTTTTGCGCCGACTTGGCTGGGACGGGCTTAGCGGCGGCGGCGGGCTTCGCCTTGGCTGGCGTGGGCTTGGCCGCTGGCTTTTCGGGCGCGGGCTTGGGCTTTGGCTTGGCCTTGGCCACGTCCTTCTTCGCCGGAGCGGGTTCGGGCTTGGCAGGAGCAGGCTTCTCCACCTTCTTGGGTGGAGCAGGCTTTGGCGGCGGCGGTGCGGGTGAAGGCTCGGGCTCAGGAACAGGCGCGGGCTCTGGAACGGGCGCAGGGGCCGCGTCCTCGGTCGGTCCCTCTTCCGGCGCGACGCTGGGCGGGGGGGGCTGGGTCGAGATTTGCGGCGCGGTCGATTGGAGCGCCGCTTCATCCACCAGGCTGACGTCCATCGGCGGGGAGTTCAGCTTGAGCGGATTGGGCGTGGCCAGGAATCCGGCGGACAGCAGGCCGAACAGCAGGACATGTCCCGCCGTCGCGACGCCAAGGCCGATCTTCTCCGCGCGTTCCATCCGTTAAGTCCCTATGGCCCTATTCAGAACCGCCGCTGGCAGCGGCTTCGTCGCCGCCGGTGCTGACCAGCGCGACCTTGTTCAGACCGACGCGGTTGAGTTCGCCCATCACGCGCAACACCCGGCCATAGTCGAGCCCGGTGTCGGCGCGCAGGAAGATCTGAGGCGGCTCGGCCTTGCCCGCATTGGCGGAAACGATCTCCGCCAGACGGTCCGGCAATTCAGCGTCGCTGATCTGCGTCTCGTCAATATAGAGGCCGCCGTCGCGATCGATCGAGACCACGGCTGGCTTGTCGTCCTGATCAAGGCCCTTGGCGCGGGTTTCGGGCAAGTTCACCGGCACGCCTGTGACGAGCAGCGGGGCGGTCACCATGAAGATGATGAGCAGCACCAGCATGACGTCCACCAAGGGCGTGACGTTGATGTCCGCCATCGGCGCGCGACCACGTCCACGGCGGTGGGATGGGGGGCCGGACATTGCCATTTACGCGATCTCCGCCAAATTCGTCATCCCAGCGAAAGCTGGGATCGCAGGCCGGATAGGGCGGAGGGTGAGGCATGAGATGCCAGCGTTGGCTAACGCCGCCCTTCGGGTCGCTGGCATGACGAAAATGGTCGGGTTGACTTGTGCTGCCGTCATCACCGCTGCGCCTCCAGCTCCCGGCTCAGCGTCGAATAAAAGCCGTCAGCAAAGCGGGTCAGCTTGGATTCCATGCGGTTGATGCCATGGCTGAAGCGATTGTAGGCGATGACGGCCGGGATCGCCGCGAACAGGCCGATGGCGGTGGCGAACAGCGCTTCGGCGATGCCGGGCGCGACCACGGCAAGCGAACTATTCTGTTCCTTCGCGATGGCGGTGAAGGCGCGCATGATGCCCCAGACGGTGCCGAACAGGCCGACGAAGGGCGCGACCGAGCCGATCGTTGCCAAGATGTTGAGCCGGTCGGACAGGCGATCGACCTCGGCCGCGATCATGCTGGACATGGATGTGGCCAGCCGGTCGCGCGTGCCGTCGCGGTCGATCACCTTTTGCGCGGTCGACCGGCGCCATTCGGTGACGCCCGCTGCCATCACCTTGGCAGCAGGAAAATCGGCCTTCCGGCGTGCTTCGTAGAAGCGGTCGATGTCCTCCGCTTTCCAGAAGTCGGCTTCGAAGGCGCTGCTCTGGCGGCTCGCCTTGCGCAGCGTGAAGCTGAAGCCGATGATCATCGCCCAGGTCCAGATGCTGGCGAGCAACAGCCCCAGCATCACCAGCTTCACGACGATGTCCGCCTGAAGGAACAGGGCCAGCGGCGAAATGGTCGCGGCTTGGGTGGCAGCGCCCACCGCTGCGCCAACGTCAGGCATCGAAAGGCTCATGAGTTGATGTCTTCCCCTCTCATCAAACGGCTGAAAATGTCGGTCCAGGGCTTTGGTTGCCGCGTCGGGCGGCCCTGATCGTTAAGGAAGGCGACCGAGACTTCGCCGTCCGTCAGTATTTCATCGCCGCGCCTGACTCTTTGATGAATGGTGCAGGCGACAGGGCGGATTGCGGTTACGCGGCTTTCCACCATCAGATCATCGTCGAGCCGGGCCGGGCGCTTGTAATCGATGTGCAGGCTGGTCACGGCATAAACGCCGGTTCCATCTTCCTGCGCGGCGCGCTGATTGATTCCCGCGACCCGCAGCATGTCGGATCGCGCGCGTTCCATGTAGCGAAGATAATTGGCGTGGTAGACGACGCCGGACAGGTCCGTATCCTCAAAATAGACGCGCACGGGAAAATGATGCACGGCGGCGATGAACCTTCCGGCCGCCGGCTCGGGCATGGGCGCTGTAACGGACATGCGCGGCCTTTTAACCATCAAGCAGGCGGCAGGCAAAGGCGGAAATGAAAGAAGCGTGCGCGTCCTGCCGGGCAGCCGGGGCAATCCATCCCACAAAGGGATCACGCTAAGCCCTGATTAACACGGCGCCTGTTGTGATGATGTTCAAAAGCGCTGGCCCACTGCTTGCCATGGCGCTAGTGGGCGGCAAATTGATTTATGCAAGGACATTTTGGCATGACCGACATTCAGACCGTTGGCGTCATCGGCGCCGGTCAGATGGGCGCGGGGATAGCGCAGGTCAGCGCGCAGGCTGGCTATGACGTGATCCTGTGCGACGTCGATCTGGCGCGCGCGCAAAAGGGACTTCAGGGCATTTCCAAGCAGCTCGGCCGGGCCGTGGAGAAGGGCAAGCTGACCCCGGAAGAGTCCGAAGCCGCCTTCGCCCGCATCCGCCCGAGCGGCGATCTTGCCCCCCTCGCCGGTGCGCAGCTGGTGATCGAGGCGGCGACCGAGCGGGAAGAGATCAAGCGCACGATCTTCACCAATGTCGGCGCGGTGATCACGCCCGGCACGATCCTGGCGAGCAATACATCCTCCATCCCCATCACCCGGCTGGCGCAGGTGGTTCCCGATCCGGCGCTGTTCGTCGGCATCCACTTCTTCAACCCTGTCCAGGTCATGGCGCTGATCGAATTGATACGGGGCCTTGCGACCTCGGATGAAACGGTGGCCACCGTGGAGGCCTTTGCCGCCAGCCTCGGCAAGAATGTCGTGCAGGCGTTCGACTCCCCCGGTTTCGTGGTCAACCGCATCCTGTTGCCGATGATCAACGAAGCGATCTTCGCGCTGGGCGAGGGGGTCGCCAACATTCGCGACATCGACATGGGCGTGCGGCTGGGGCTCAACCATCCCATGGGGCCCCTGACGCTGGCGGACTTTGTAGGGCTCGACACCTGCCTTGAGGTGCTGAACGTGCTGCGGTCAACCACTGGCGATTCCAAATATCGCCCCGCGCCGCTGCTGGTCAAATATGTCGAGGCCGGCTGGCTCGGGCGGAAGACCGGCAAAGGCTTTTACGACTATTCCGGGGCGGAGCCTGTGCCGACGCGCTGAGGCGGGAAGGGTGGCAAGGGGGTTTCAGTCTGCCCCCAGGCGATGCTTCCGCATGCAGTGGCGCAGCTGGTCATAGCTTAGGCCAAGCGCCTTGGCAGTGGCGCGCTGGTTGAAGCGGTGGCGCTCCAGCGCCGCTTGCACGATGGCGGCTTCATGTGCGTCGACTGCGGCGCGCAGGTTGCTGACGGGGGCGAGGCTGGGCACGGGGGCGGATTGGGGGTCCTCGCCCGCTTTTGCTGGCCGTTGCGGCTGCCAGGGTGAGGCGAAGGGATCGAAGACGATCTGCGCGACGGCGCGACTTGGCTCGTTCCAGCGGTATACGGCGCGCTCCACGACGTTGCGCAACTCGCGGACATTGCCGGGCCATGCATGCGCTTCCAGCGCGCCCAGGCAGTCCGTGGAGAAGCCGGGCCATTGCGGCCATCCCAGTTCAGCCGCCATGCGCCTGCCGAAATGATCGGCAAGGACGGCCACGTCGCCATCGCGGGCGCGGAGCGGCGGGAGGGTGATGACCTCGAAGCTCAGCCGGTCCAGCAGATCGGGGCGGAAGCGGCCTGCCTCCGCCAGTCCGGGCAGGTCTTCGTTGGTGGCGGCGATGATCCGGACATCCACCGTCATCGGCCGCGACGCGCCGATGCGGGTGACTTCGCCATATTCGATGACGCGCAGCAGCCGTTCCTGCGCCGCCATGGATAGTGTCGCCAGTTCATCGAGGAACAGCGTGCCGCCATCGGCCTCCTCGAACCGGCCTGCGCGCGATCGGGTGGCGCCTGTGAATGCGCCCTGTTCATGGCCGAACAGCTCCGCTTCGATCAATGTTTCCGGCAGCGCGGCACAATTCATCACGATCAGAGGCTCGCCCCAACGGGGTGAGAGGCGGTGGAGCCGCTCGGCAACCAGTTCTTTGCCGGTGCCGCGTTCGCCGACCACCAGCACGGGGCGGTTGAGTTCGGCAGCGCGGCCTGCTTGCTCGACTGCATCGAGGAAGGCGAGGGACTGGCCAACGAATTGCGTGTTGCGCTCCATGACCAACATATGGCGAAAATTACCATCATTTGGCAATGATCAGATTGGCGAACATTTCGAAGCGTCGAGAAACCGGCGTTTCTCCGATTTGGCACGGCTCCTGCAAAGGAATGGCAAGGCAAGGCAAGGCCGCTTGAACGGAAGGATCGCAGTTCCGATGGGTATTTTTTCTCGTACGCGCGACATCATCGCCGCCAATGTCACCGACCTGCTCGACCGGGCCGAGGACCCCGCCAAGATGATCCGCATGATCATCCTGGAAATGGAGGAGACGCTGGTCGAGGTGCGCGCTTCTGCCGCCCGAACCATCGCTGATCAGAAGGAGATGAGCCGTCATATCGGCAAGCTTCAGGGCCTGCAGGACAGCTGGACCGAAAAGGCGCAACTGGCCTTGAGCAAGGATCGCGAGGACCTGGCCAAGGCCGCGCTGGTCGAAAAGCAGAAGGCGGCGGACATGGCGGAAAAGCTTGAGGCGGAAATCGATCTGCTGGACGAGGCGCTGAAAGCGTCCGAAGAGGATATCGCCAAGCTTCAGGCCAAACTGAGCGAGGCGCGCAACCGGCAGAACAGCCTGGTCAGCCGGATGGAAAGCGCGCAGAACCGGCTGCGGATGCGCCAAGCCTATGCCGGTGAAAAGGTGAACGAGGCCTTTGCCCGGTTCGACATGCTCGAACGGCGGGCGGACCTGGCAGAAGGGCGGGCGGATGCCTTCAACCTTGGCCAGCAGCCCAAGACATTGGAGGAGGAGATTGCCGAATTGCAATCCGCCGACAAGGTCGACGCCGAACTCGCGGCGCTCAAGGCCAGCATGAACCGGCCCGCCTGAACCCGCCAGACGAACAGGGAGTGTGACGCATGGAGGATGTGTTTCTGCCGATCATGATCTGCGGCATGCTGTTCATAGGCATGCCCTGGCTGATCCTGCACTATACGACCAAGTGGAAGCAGGCGCCCAAGATCACCGACGAGGATGAGCGGCTGCTCGATGAGCTGCACCTGCTCGCCCGGCGGCTGGAGGACCGCTTGCAGACGGTCGAGCGGATCGTCGCCGCCGACAATCCCGATTTCCGTCCGGCGCGCCCCGCGCCCGACGATAGCTATGATTTCGATCGCCCGGACCTCGACAGGAGGAACTGACATGGCTGCGCGCCGTACCAAATTCTACCTCGACAAGCAGAATGGCAAATGGATGGGCGTATGCGCGGGCATCGCCGATTATACCGGCATCGACGTGACCTGGGTGCGCGTCGGCGCGGTATTGGTGACGCTGATGGGGGCCTTCCCCTGGTCGCTGATCGCCTATTTCGCCGTCGCCTATTTTGGCGAGAACAAGCCGCTTGGCCTTTATGCCGATCGGGACGATGAGAAATTCTGGCAGGGCGTGCGCACCAATCCGGCGCGGTCGGCGCGCGATGTGCGGTCGAAGTTCCGCGACATCGACCGGCGGCTGGCGGACATCGAGACTTTCTACACCAGCCGCAACAAAAGGCTGGCGGACGAGATCGAAAGCCTGCGCTGAACGGAGCGTCGGAGGGTCACATGCAGGACATGGCTTTCACGCTGACCATGGTAATGGGAAGCCTGCTTGGGTTGCTGATCGTCGCGGGGGCGGCGCTGCGCGGATGGGACGGGTGGCTGGCGCTCAAGCGCGCGGAGCTTGGCCGTCCCGTGGAAGGCGTTGCGGCCATGGGAAGCACGCGGATCGAGATGGCGGACCTCAAGGAGCGCATCCGCAAGCTGGAGGCGATCGCGGCGGGCGTTGATCCATGACGTGAGGAAAAGCGGCTTTCGCGGGCCGCTTTTCTGCCTATATGCGGGCTATGACCAAAGCGCCCGCCCTTGCCGATCTTCAGGAAGAATATGAATTTCTTGATGCCGATGACCGCTATCGGCTGCTGATCGACCTTGGCCGCGCGCTGGAACCCATGCCCGATGCGCTCAAGACCGATGCGACGCTGGTGCGGGGCTGTTCGGCGGCGGTGTGGGTCTATCCCACCGTGCGCGATGATGGCCGCCTCCATTTCCTCGCGGATAGCAATGCCGCGATCACGAAGGGGATCATCGCGCTTGTCCTGCTGACGGTGCAGGACCAGCTGCCAGCGGAGATCGCGGCAGCCGAGATCGAAGGCGATCTGGCGCCCTTCGACCTCAAGAATCAGCTCAGCTCCAACCGGACACAGGGCATCCCCAATATGATCGCGCTGATCCGGCAGACGGCGGAACGCTACAGCTGACATAAGGAAACCTGCTGACGTCCCGGCGTTCTCCTTCCGTGATCGAAACGGATGATGAGGAGATGCGCGATGCGAAGCCTGTGGATGCTGGCGGCTATCGGCATGCTGGCGGGCTGCTCTGGCGGTGAGAAAGAAGGGCCGACGCAGCGCGAGCAGATCGGCCAGCAATGGAAATATGAAGGCGGGCAGGCGGGCAAGCCCAAGGTCGCTTATATCGGCAGCGCCAACAGCGTGCAGACCATGACGGCGCAAGACACTTTCTCGGTGCTGCTGGTCCAGCCGATGGCGGAAGGCGGCGCGCAGGTGACGGTGAAGCTGGTGGGCGCGCCCTTCAGCTGCGACCTGTCCGACTGCCGCGTGACCGCCGTGACCGACGACGGCAAGAGCCATGAATGGCGCGGGCGGATGACGGAGAATAAGGACGGCATAGAGGTGCTGCCCGCAGCCAAGGCGGATCAGGCGATCAAGGGGACCAAGCTGCTGAAGGTCAATCTGGTGATCGGCCCCAAGGACAAGAGCTTTCCGTTTGAGTTCAACGTCGCGGGGCTGGATTTGAAGGGGTGATGTTTCCGTCCACAACCCGTGGGGGGGGAGCGGGCTGTTCACTGAGCGGGGGAAGGCTATTCCTGGAGCGACACGCCGGGGCTTCTGGGGTCAGCCGCGCCCTGCCACCGCCCGTCAGTTCCGCGTTCCGCCGCATTCGCCTTGAGGCCAAGCGGTGCGATAGTGACCGTGTGGCCCCAGGCCTCCAGCGGCGCCTTCATTGCCTCCAGCGCCGTCCCCTTCTCCAGCACAAGGCCTTTGGCGTCGAAGAACTCCAGCCCTAGCGCGATCGAGTCCTGTGCTGACAGGCCCCAGTCGAAATGCGCGATGATCGCCTTTGTCACCTGCATGATGATCGTCCGCCCGCCAGCCGCGCCGATCGTGAAGACAGGCGTTCCCTTGCCGTCATAAACGATGGTGGGGGACATGGAGGACAGGGGCCGTTTGCCCGGTTCCACCCGGTTGGCGACCGGCGCGCCATTTTTCTCGGGTGTGAAGCTGAAGTCGGTCAGTTCATTGTTGAGGATGACGCCGTTGGCAATCAACTGGCTGCCAAAGAAGCTTTCGATGGTGGACGTCCAGGCGGCGATGTCGCCGTCGCGGTCGATGGCGACGAAATGGCTGGTGCCGCTTTCCGGCTGCGGCGCGGCGGCGGTGCGGGCTTCAGCGCCGGGCGGCGTGCCGGGGCGATAGTCGTTGAGCGACCGGCCAAGCGCAATGAGCGCCGACCGCTTCCTGAGATAATCGGGATCGATCAGCCCGGCGATCGGCACGGACACATATTCCGGATCGCCGAGCCACTTGTCCCGATCGGCATAAGCCAGGCGCATGGCTTCACCGATGACATGCCAGGAACGCGGATCATCCTTACCCCATTGTTTGAGGGGAAAGCGTTCGACCATGCCCAATATCTGCAGCACGGTGATGCCGCCCGCAGAGGCCGGCCCCATGCCGCAAATGCTGTAGCCGCGATAAGGGCCGCAGACGGGCTTGCGCGCCTTCACCTGATAGGCGCCAATGTCGGCCTCCGTCATCGGCACGGGATTTTTGGGGGCGCTGGTGACAGTGGCGGCGATCGCCCGCGCGGTCTCTCCCTTGTAGAAGGCGTCAGGCCCTTCTGCCGCGATGCGCCGGAAGAGGGCGGCAAGCGGCGGGTTCCTGAGCGTCGTTCCGATCGGGGCCGGGGCGCCATCCACCCAGAAGAACTTCTGTATTTCCGGAAAATCGGCCCAGACCGGAGCGACCGCCTTCATCGCGGTGTCGAGACGCTGGCGCACTTCGAACCCTTCTTCGGCAAGGCGGATTGCGGGCGCGAACAGGCTTGCCCAGGAGAGCTTGCCCCATTTGCGATGCGCTTCCCAGGCGAGCCGCACATTCCCGGGCACGCCCACCGAATAGCCCCCGGGCCAGGCGGAGCGGAAATCGAGCGGCTGGCCATCCGCCCCGATGAAGCGATCCGGCCGCGCCGCCGCAGGCGCGGTTTCGCGCCCGTCGATCGATTCAAGCACTCCCGTCTCGCCATCATGATGCATCAGGAAGCCGCCGCCGCCGATGCCGCTATTATGCGGCTCGACGACATTGAGCGCGAGCATCATGGCGATCGCGGCGTCCGTCGCGCTGCCGCCCTGCCGAAGGATTTCCTGCCCCGCCGCCGCGGCGCGTGGATCGGCAGCCGAAACCGTCGCGTTGAGCGAAACGGGTTCGCGCGCCACCGCCGGCGCAGTGTAGAGGAAAGCAAAGGCAAAGGGGGCCAGCAGGCCAGCGAGGCGAGGCGTCATCCCCCGCACACTACCGTCCAGCCGGTCCGCCGCAAGCCCCTGAGATCAAAGGTCAAGATCAGCTGTCGATGCCGACGACATCGCTGATATGCGTGAAGCCGTCCCGCGCCATCAGCTTTTTCAGTCCCGCATTGATGCGTTTGGCGAGATAGGGCCCTTCATAGACGAGCGCGCTGTACAGCTGGATCAGGCTCGCCCCCGCGCGAAGCCGGGCATAGGCCTGTTCCGCATTGCCGATGCCGCCAACGCCGATCAGGGGCAGGCGATTGCCCAATATCCGCCGAAAGTCCCTGATCCGCTGAAGCGACAGGTTGGTGAGCGGCGCACCCGACAATCCGCCGCTTTCCCCGGCGTGGGCGGAGCGGAGCGGCGGGCGCGAAATGGTGGTGTTGGACACGATCAGCGCATCGACTTGATGGTCAAGGCAGGCGGCGGCGATATCCTCGACATCGGCTGGCTCTAGGTCGGGGGCGACCTTCAGGAAAATCGGGGTGCGGTCCGCGCCGCGCGCCGGCATTACCGCCCCCAGCAGCTGGTCCAGCGCTGCCCTGTCCTGCAAGGCGCGCAGGCCCGGCGTGTTGGGCGACGAAATGTTGACCGTGAGATAGTCGGCGAGCGGCGCCATGCAGGTGACGCCGGTCACATAGTCCGCGATGCGATCGGCCGCGTCCTTGTTCGCGCCGATATTGATGCCGATCACCGGCGCTGCACCCCGACCGGCTGGGCGGCGGCGCTTTGCCACCCGCTCGGCCGCAGCAGCGAGGCCGCCATTGTTGAAGCCCATGCGGTTGATGACGGCGCGATCTTCCACCAACCGGAACAGGCGCGGCTGGGGATTGCCCGGCTGCGGCATGGGGGTCAGCGTTCCGAGCTCCGCAAAGCCGAAGCCCAGCGCATGCATCTTGTGCGCGACCAGCCCTTCCTTGTCATAGCCCGCCGCCAGCCCGACCGGGTTGGGGAAGCTGATGCCTGCCACGGTCTGCGTCAGGGCAGTGTCGGGCGCTGGGGGAGGGGCGAATGGCATCATGCGCAGCAGCGCGACAGACAGATGATGCGCGCGCTCTGCATCAAGCGCGAAAAAGAGCGGGCGAACGAGGCGGTAGGACATGGGCGCGCTATGCCATCGCCGATCTTCCCCGTCGAGTCGCTGTGACAATGGCGCAACAGTTGGCCGAGAAGGGTAAATTAGCTGCCAAATCATTCATATTGGTCGCATTTTCGCGCCCTTAATGTCCGATTCATCCAATCAAGCCGATCCGATTCGGATTTATGACCGTGCTGCGACCCGAAGGCTCTTGGCCATATGGCTAACGAGACCTTTTACTGGCCCGGCGTGTAAAAGCGCCGGGTCATTTTTTTCGAATCGGTTCGGAAAAAACCTTCGTTGCCTCAGTATCTCTCTTGCGCAGCAGCAAAGAAGCTTCATAGTACAGCTGTGGGGTGAATATGGGGCCGCATCGCGACAGCGCATCCGGGGGGATGCCACAGAGAGTGGAAAAGGGTGGCGATCCGTCGCTTTCCTATACTGTGGAAGCGGCGCAGGGGCCGGTCAAACTTCGCTATTTCGCTCCGCCTGACCCGCTGCATGCTTATTTCGGCTCCGTCTACATCTTTACCGAAAGCGCCGACCGCTATCTTGACGTGACGCGTGCGGATGTTCCGCAGTTGCGCTTCATGGTCGCGGGGGCGGGCGATTATCATTTCCATGACGGGACGGTGGCCGCGACTCCGGAAATCTGCCTGCTCGGCCCCACTTTGGGAGCGACGCGGTTCGAGCTGAACGGCCCCGCCTGCGTCGTCGGCATCTCACTCCTGCCCGCAGGCTGGGTCAGCCTGGGCGGAGGCGATGCCAGCCTGCTCGCGGACCGGCTGCGCGACATGAGCGCGGAGAAGAACGGCGCCATGGCCGCGCTGCTGACCCGGCTTAAGGGCATGCACGATCCCGAAGCGATCGCCGCCTGCTGCTGGTCGGTGCTGGCGCAATGGGTCCGGCCTTTGCCGGAAACAAGCTGGCGGCTGCTGGAAGCCGTGGACAACTGGCTGATGGGGGAAGGATCGCCCCGGATCGAAGCGCTGGTGGAGCAAACCGGATTGTCTCCGCGCCAGCTCGCCCGGATGACCAACCGCTATTATGGTTGCCCGCCCAAGCTGCTGGCGCGCAAATATCGGGCGCTGCGGTGCAGTGCGCGTATCGCGCTCGACCAGCACAGCTGGCAGGAATTGTGCGAAGATGGCCGCTTCTACGACCAGTCGCATTTCATCCGGGAGATCAAGCATTTCATCGGCTTGACCCCGCATCAGCTGCAGACCGAGCCGACGGCAGTCGCCCAGCTTACCCTGTTGCGCCGCTCGCTGGGTGGGGACGTGGCCGTGCTGAACCGTTTCAGTTGAGGCGGCTGCCACTTTAGAAATGGCTTGATTCCGCGTGCCCGCGCGACCACATGCGCAATCGGATTGATTCGATCCGATTTGAGAATGGTTCGCAACCGGGACGCTTGGCCAGGATGAGGCTTTCGAGTTTCGCAGATTATGCCGTGGTGCTGATGTCGGCCGCCGCCCGCCATTGCGGTGGCGCTAAGATGAATGCGACCACGCTCGCCAGCGAAACGGGCATTCCTCTGCCGACAGCGCAGAAGCTGGTGAGCCGCTTGTCGGCTGCGGGGCTGCTCGAATCGAGTCGCGGGACCGGCGGCGGGGTTCGGCTGGCGCGGCCTGCGGCGGCCATCACGCTGGTGGATGTCGTGGAGGCGGTGGAAGGGCCCATCGCCATGACTGCTTGCGCCGAACAGGGCGCGCATGACTGCACGCTGGAACATGGCTGTCGCGTACGCCCGCACATGAATGTCGCGAACAATGCGATCCGGTCGGCACTGGCCGGGGTGACGATCGCCAGTTTGACACGAGAAATGGCATGACCGAAGAGACGACCACTATTCGCAACCTGGAAGCGCATGAGGCCGCGGAGCGCGCCTCGGCCTACGAACATGGCTGGTCATCCGCCATCGAGCAGGACTTCGCGCCCAAGGGGCTGAATGAGGACACGGTCCGCTTCATTTCCGCCAAGAAGAAGGAGCCGGAATGGCTGCTCGACTGGCGGCTGAAGGCCTTTGCCATGTGGCAGAAGATGGAAGCGCCGGACTGGGCCAAGCTCAACATCCCGCCGATCGACTATCAGGACGCCTATTATTACGCCGAGCCGAAGAAGAAGGCGGAGCTGGACTCGCTCGACGAACTCGATCCTGAGATTCGCGCGACCTATGAGAAGCTCGGCATCCCCATTGCCGAGCAGGAAGTGCTGGCAGGCGTCAAGAGCAGCCGCAAGGTCGCGGTGGACGCGGTTTTCGACAGCGTTTCCGTCGCCACCACCTTCCGCAAGGAGCTGGAGGAAGCGGGCGTCATCTTCCGCTCGATCAGCGAGGCGGTGCGCGAATATCCCGAGCTGGTGAAGAAGTGGCTGGGCAAGGTCGTGCCGATGCATGACAATTATTTCGCCACATTGAATTGCGCTGTCTTTTCCGACGGCACGTTCGTCTACATCCCCAAGGGCGTGCGCTGCCCGATGGAGCTGTCCACCTATTTCCGCATCAATGCGGAGAACACAGGCCAGTTCGAACGCACGCTGATCGTCGCGGACGAGGGTAGCTATGTAAGCTATCTTGAAGGCTGCACCGCGCCGATGCGCGACGAGAATCAGCTGCACGCGGCGGTCGTGGAACTGGTCGCGCTGGACGATGCGGAGATCAAGTATAGCACCGTCCAGAACTGGTATCCGGGCGATGAGCAGGGCAAGGGCGGCATCTATAATTTCGTCACCAAGCGGGCGCTGTGCCAGGGCAAGAACAGCAAGGTCAGCTGGACGCAGGTCGAGACCGGCTCCGCCATCACCTGGAAATACCCAAGCTGCGTGCTGAACGGCGAGAATAGCGTCGGCGAATTCTACTCGGTGGCGCTGACCAACAATTTGCAGCAGGCCGACACCGGCACGAAGATGATCCACAATGGCAAGGGCAGCCGCTCGACCATCGTGTCCAAGGGGATCAGCGCCGGGCGTTCGAACAACACCTATCGCGGGCTGGTGCGCGTAGCGCCGGGCGCGGAGGGCGTGCGCAACTTCACCCAATGCGACAGCCTGCTGCTCGGCGACAAATGCGGCGCACATACCGTGCCTTATATAGAGGTGCGCAACCCGAGTGCGCAGATCGAGCATGAGGCGACGACCAGCAAGATCAGCGATGATCAGCTGTTCTACGCGATGCAGCGCGGGCTGGATCAGGAGGCTGCGGTCGGCCTGATCGTCAACGGCTTCGCGCGCGAAGTGCTGCAACAGCTGCCGATGGAGTTCGCAGTGGAGGCGCAGAAGCTGTTGGGGATTTCGCTGGAGGGTTCGGTCGGTTGAGGGATTTGACGCCTCTCGACCAAGTGAAGCGCTCAAACTCCCCTCCCCTTCAGGGGAGGGGCCGGGGGTGGGGGCTATCCTCTGGACGCCTCGCTGAACTGGCAGGCTTCGCCCGCGAGATACGCCGCGAACCGACGGAGCCAGAGAAGCGCCTGTGGACGAAACTCACCCGCTCGCAAATCGGCGGTTACAAATTCCGTCGCCAATCCGTGATCGGCCCGTACATCGCGGACTTTCTCTGCCCGCAAAAGGCGCTGATTGTCGAGGTTGACGGCGATACGCACGTGGCTGGTTCCGACGATCGGCGCGACGCCGTGCTGAGCGAGATGGGCTACCGAATCATCCGCATCGCCAATCAGGAGGTGATGCACAATATCGATGGGGTTTGTGCCGCGATCTTCGGCGCACTGGAACAGGCGCCGGATCGTTGGGCTAGCCCCCACCCCAACCCCTCCCCTGAAGGGGAGGGGCTTTCCCTTGTTGAGGACCAAGACCTTTGAGCGACGAAGACGATATTCAGGATGCCCTGGCCGATTTCGCGGAGGATGTCGGCAATGGCCAGTCATGGACGGCCGCGATCCGCATCCTGACCGAAGACTATGAGCTGGAAGACGGCGAGCTGGAAGCGCGCGCGCGCAAGGATTTCGGCGATCTCGACGCCTATGAGGCCGAATGCCGTGCGGCTCTGGAGAAGGGCGACGTCGCCTTCACCGAAAAGCTGAAAAGCGACAAGGCTTTCCACAAGGCGAAGGCGCCGAACCTCGCCCGCATGGGGCCGGTGACGGAGTTCGTGACCGGGCTGCTGGAAAAGGGTTCGCCTGAACCCGGGGCCGACTGGTGGCCCTATATGCCGATCAAGCGCCATATCGACACGCTGTTCCCCGCGCCGGGCGACGTGCGGGACATGGCCTTCTGGACCGCGCGGACGCTCCAGCGCGCGCATAAGGGATAACGCATGCTGACGATCGAAAATCTGGCCAACGAGATCGACGGCAAGGCGATCCTGAAAGGTCTGTCGCTCTCCATCAATGCGGGCGAGGTCCATGCGATCATGGGGCCGAACGGCGCGGGCAAGTCGACACTGGCCTATACGCTGGGCGGGCGTCCGGGCTATGAAGTGACCGGCGGCGCTGCCTCGCTGGACGGTGTGAACTTGTTCAGCATGGAGCCGCATGAACGCGCCGCGGCAGGCCTGTTCCTCGGTTTCCAGTATCCGGTCGAAATCCCCGGCGTATCCAACCTGCAATTCCTGCGCGAGAGCCTGAATTCCCAGCGCAAGGCGCGCGGGCAGGAACCGCTATCAGGGGGCGAGTTCATCAAGCTCGCCAAGGAAAAGGCGGGTCTGCTCGGGCTCGACATGGAGATGCTGAAGCGCCCGGTGAATGTCGGATTTTCGGGTGGTGAGAAGAAGCGCGCCGAAATGGTGCAGATGGGCATTCTCGATCCGAAAATGGCGATCCTGGACGAAACCGACTCCGGCCTGGACATCGACGCGCTCAAGATCGTGGGGGCAGGGATCAACGCGATCATGCGCAAGCCGGACAAGGCGGTGCTGCTCATCACCCACTATCAGCGGCTGCTCGACTATGTGAAGCCGGACTATGTCCATGTGCTGGCTGGCGGCCGGATCGTGAAGTCGGGCGGCCCCGAACTCGCGCTGGAACTGGAGCGCGAGGGCTATGCGGAGGTGGTCGCTGCATGAGCGCCGCAGGCACTTCTCTTTCTCTCCGTGTTTCCGCGTCTCCGCGTGAAATGATTGTGCTCACGCGGGGGCGCGGAGGCGCGGAGGAGGTTCGGTCATGACCGCGCTCGCCCTGCCCACGCGCAAGCAAGAGGAATGGCGCTATAGCGATCTGGAGGCTGTCGCCTCCATTTGGCCGACGCCTGCGCCGACACGGATCGACGTCGCGGCCGGAGAAACGTCCCGCCACCATCTGTTGCAGGACGCCAGCGAGGGCGCAGCGGCGGTGCATGACTATGTCATCACGATCGCGGACGGAGCCCGGTGCGACTTTCATGTGCTGAACATCGGCGGCAAGCTCGGCCGCGTTACCTTTAAGGTGACGCTGGGCAAGGGGAGCCACTTCGAACTCAACGGCGCGATCATCGGCGGCGGGGATCAGGTGCTGGAAATCATCACCTCGGTCACCCATGCCGAGCCGGACGCGACCAGCGGGCAGACGATCCGCTCCATCCTGGGCCAGCGGGCGACGGGCAGCTATCTCGGGTCGATCAATGTCGCGCGCGATGCGCAGCGCACGGATGCCTTTCAGTCGGTCAAGGCCATGTTGCTCGATCGCACTGCCACGGCCAATGCCAAGCCGGAGCTCGAAATCTACGCCGACGATGTGAAATGCGCTCATGGCGCGACCGTGGGTGAACTGGACCGTCAGGCGCTGTTCTACATGGCGTCGCGGGGAATGGACCCGGCGACTGCCAAGACGCTGCTGTTGAAGGCCTTCGTTGCCGGGGTGTTCGACGATGTGGCTGATGAGGCAGTCAAGGACAGGCTGGAAGCGGCTGCGCTGGCCAAGCTGGAAGATTTGGTATGAGTGGTGATCCGTCCTCCGTTCGCCCTGAGCCTGTCGAAGGGCTTCAACTCTCTTCAAAGACAGGAGAAGGCTTCGACAAGCTCAGCCCGAACGGTTTGCTGAAATTAAGGGACGATTTCCCCGGCGTCGGCAGCTGGCACTATCTCGACAGCGCCGCCACCGCGCAAAAGCCCACCGCCGTTATCGACGCGATTGCCCGCGCCTACGGCCCCGACTATGCGACCGTCCATCGCGGCGTTTATGAACGCTCCGCCAACATGACGCTCGCCTATGAAGCGGCGCGGCGCAAGGTCGCGCAGTTCATCGGCGCGGCTTCCGATAGCGAGATCGTCTATGTCCGCGGCGCGACCGAGGGGATCAACCTGGTCGCACATAGCTGGGCAGGCACGCAGTTGAAGGCGGGCGACCGCATCCTGCTGTCGATGTTGGAGCATCACAGCAACATCGTCCCTTGGCAGATCGTCGCCGAACGCGCCGGCGCGGCGATCGATGTCGTGCCACTGACTGCAGATGGCAGGATCGACCTCGAAGCCATGGCCGCGATGATCACGCCTGCGCACAAGCTGGTTGCGCTCGCCCATGTGTCGAATGTGCTGGGCAGCGTGCTTGATGTGCGCCGCGCCGCCGACATCGCGCACAGCGTGGGCGCGAAGATCTTGATCGATGGCTGTCAGGCGGTGCCGCGCCTTGCCGTCGATGTGCAGGCGCTCGATTGCGACTTCTATGTCTTTTCCGCGCACAAGCTCTACGGCCCGACCGGGATCGGCGTGCTGTGGGGCCGCAAGGAACTGCTGGACGCCATGCCGCCCTATCAGGGTGGCGGGTCGATGATCGACAAGGTGACGTTCGAGAAAACCACCTACGCACCCGCGCCGACCCGGTTCGAGGCGGGGACGCCGCATATCACCGGCGTCGTCGGCCTGTCCGCCGCGATCGACTATGTGCAGGCAATCGGCCTCGACGCGATCCATGCGCATGAATGCGCGCTGGTCGGCAAGGCGCGGGCCGCACTGGAGAGCATCAACAGCGTGCGGGTTTTCGGGCCGGAGGACAGTGCGGGCATCCTCTCCTTCGAAGTCGAGGGGGTGCATCCGCATGATGTCGGCACCATATTGGACGAAACGGGTGTCGCGATCCGCGCCGGGCATCATTGCGCGCAGCCGCTGATGCGGCATCTGGGCGTAGAAGCGACGGCGCGGGCCAGTTTCGGCATCTATAGCGACGAGGGCGATGTCGATGCCCTGGTCAAGGGCATAGAGCGAGTGAGGAAGATCTTCGCCAATGACTGAGGTAAATTCCGGGGAACGCCAGATCCGGGTGGAAGAGGTGGAGGCGGTTGACGCCCCGCCCAAGGCGCGCGTGGAGGAGACGGCGGCTGAGGCGGCTCCGCGCCAGCGCGACTATCTGGACGGCTTCCTGAACGCCAAGCCGAGCGAAGCGCCGAAGGGCGAGCCGGGCGGCGACCTGTATGAAGCGATCATCGACGCGCTCAAGGAGATATATGACCCGGAAATTCCGGTGAATATCTATGATCTCGGCCTCGTCTATGGCGTCGATGTGACGGAAGACGGCCATGCGGTCGTGACCATGACGCTGACCACGCCGCATTGCCCGGTCGCTGAATCGATGCCCGGCGAAGTCGAACTGCGCGTCGGTGCCGTGCCGGGCGTGGGAGACGCGCAGGTAAATCTCGTCTGGGACCCGCCATGGGACCCGCAGAAAATGAGCGACGAGGCGAAACTGGAACTGGGGGTGCTCTAACCATTTCCCTCCCGCAAGCGGGAGGGGGCCAAGGAGTGGGCGCGAGCGGAGCGAGCTTTGCGCGGCACGAACCCACCCCCGGCCCCTCCCGCCTGCGGGAGGGGAGAAGAGGAACAAGATGACCGAGACGACCACCAAGACCCGCGCTCGCCCTGCCGCCGTCATCCTGACGCCGAGTGCGGAACAGCGCATCGCCGACCTGATGCGTCAGGCTCCTGAAGGCGCGATCGGCGTCAAGCTGTCCACGCCGCGCCGCGGTTGCTCTGGCCTCGCTTATTCGGTCGACTATGTGACCGAGGAAGCGAAGTTCGACGAGAAGATCGAAACGCCCGGCGGCACCTTCTATATCGACGGTGCGTCGGTGCTCTATCTCGTCGGATCGACGATGGATTGGGTGGAGGATGACTTCACCGCCGGGTTCGTCTTCAACAACCCCAATGCAAAGGGCAGCTGCGGCTGCGGCGAAAGCTTTACCGTCTAGTTCGGGAGGGTCGCTGCCATCCCTCATATGCTGATCCTCGGCATGGGTTACACCGCCTCTCGCCTCGCCGCTCGCCTGCGCGGAGAGGGGTGGGAGGTTACCGGGGTCCGCCGCGCCGCCGATGCCGAGGCGATCGCCTTCGATGACGGCGATGCCGTGTGCGCCAGCATCGGCAAGGCGACGCACATCCTTTCCTCCGTGCCGCCGGAGGGCGGGGCGGATCCGGTCCTGGCCCGTTACGGCACGGCGATCGCCGCCGCCCCGGCGCTATGGAGCGGCTATCTTTCCGCGACCGGCGTCTATGGCGATGCTGCGGGGGCATGGGTGGACGAAGCCAGCCCCATCGGCTCCGGCCGCCGTGCCGCGCGGGTGCAGGCAGACGGCGACTGGCGCGCGCTGCGTGAAGACATGCGCTGTTTCCGCCTCCCCGGCATTTACGGCCCGGGCCGGTCGGCGATCGAGCGGGTGCGCGAGGGCAAGGCGCATCGGATCGATCTGCCCGATCAGATTTTCAGCCGCGCTCATGTGGATGATATCGTCAGCGGCATTATCGCGTCCTTCGATGGACCGCCCGGCATCTATAATCTTTCCGACGATCTGCCCTGCGCTCAGAACCGGCTGATCGAGGCGGCCTGCGCCATGCTGGGCGCGCCGCTGCCGCCGCTATTGTCATTGGAGGAGGCGCACTTGTCGCCCATGGCGCTGTCCTTCTATGCGGAAAACAGGCGGGTGGCGAACGGCCGGGCCAAACGGCTTCTTGGCTGGGCACCGCGCTACCCCACCTATCGCGAAGGCCTGGCCGCCTGCCTTGCCGTGGCGGAATGACTCAGGCTGTCGCATCGCTTACGCGCCGTTAACCAAAGCGCCCCATGGATGGTCCCACAGCTTTTGCAGGGACTTGTCGCCATGGAACGGATCGACCGCAACTTTGCCGCGCTCAGCCAGCGCATGAGCCGCTTGGCGATGCCCGAAGCCGTGACTCCCGCTCCGCAATCGCTCGCCAGCCTGATCGATCGGGTTAATGCGGCAAAGCGCCATTATGAGCCGGGCCTGCGCCGCTAGGCCGTTTTCGCCCGCAGCGCGATCACCATGCCAGCCACCGCCAGCACCGCGCCTGCCGCACTTAGCGTCGACCAGCGATAATCCTCGAACACCGTGGAAATCAGCATGGCGATCACGGGAATCAGCACGCTGCTATAGGCTGCCCGTCCCGGTCCCACCCGCTGGATAAGCCGGAAATAAAGTGGGAAGGTCACCACCGACCCCGCAATGCCCAGCCAGGCGATGCCGAACAGATAGCCCGCGCGCCACTCGATCACAGGCGGCCCGACGGTCGCCCATGCATAGGCCGCGTCGACAGCGCTGCCGATCAGCATGCCCCAGGTGAGCACAGCCGCCATCGGCAGGCGGCGGGCGATCTGCATCCCCTGCATGACGTTCGCGCTGGACGCGCTGAGCAGGCCCGCGACGCTGAGCGCGATGCCGACTAGAACTGCTTCGGCGGAGACCGGCGCAGCGCGATATTCGCGCAGCAGCAGCAACATGATGCCTGCGATCGCCACCAGCGACCCCAGGATGAAGGCGCGGCTGACCGGCTGGCGAAACGCGATCCAGGCGAGGATAGTATTGGGGATCAGCAGCAGCGCGTAGACGGTCGCGACGACGCCGGAGGTCAGATAATGTTCTGCCCGATAGACGAAGTTGAAGTTGAGTACGAACTGCGCGACGCCCAGAGCGCCCGCAAAGGCGATCCCGGCGGGCGGCAGCCGCAACGGCACACGGCGGATCATCGCGAACAGCGCCATGCCAGCCGCCCCCAGGAGGAACCGGTAGCAGACCGACCAGCTCGGCGGCACCGCGCCCAGCTGATCGCGGATGACGATCCAGGTCGAACTCCAGATCAGCGTGACAAGCAGGAAAGGCAGGATGACGCCGCCCTTCGCCTCCGACGATCCGCTCATGCAAGCGACCTGAGTGCGTCGGCGAGCGGCTGGACCGCGCCCGCATCATGCGCCCAATTGGTGACGAGGCGCGCCGCCCCCTCTCCCCAGTCGTAAAAGTCGAAGCCCTGCCCGCGCAGACTTGCCGCTTGGGCAGAAGAGAGGCGGATGAACAGCTCGTTTGCCTCGACGGGATGAAGCAGCCGATCCGGGACGGCCTGCGCCAACGCGGCGGCTGCGGCATTGGCCGCCCGCGCATTGCGCAGCCAGAGGTCATCCTCCAGCATCGCCAATATCTGCGCGGCAAGATAGCGCCCCTTTGACAGCAGGTGCCCACCGCGCTTGCGCCAGCGCACCGCTTCGGACGCGCGCGCATCCGCTTGGCTGCCGAAGAAGAGCAGCGCCTCGCCCACCATGCCGCCATTCTTGACGCAGCCGAAGGTGAGGACATCGACGCCTGCGCGCCAGCTGATATCGGCGGGATGACAACCCAGATGCGCGACAGCATTGGCGAAGCGCGCCCCGTCCATGTGCAGGCCGAGGCGGTGATCCCGCGCCACCTCGCCAATCGCCGCGACCTCCTCCGGCGTATAGACGCGGCCATATTCGCTGGCTTGGGTGATGCTGATCGCGCGGGCCGGGATCTGGTGCACGTCCGGGCGGATCGCTTTCAGCCGCTCGATCAACGTTTCGGGGGAGAGCTTCGCGCCATCTCCTGTTAGGCTCATCAGGCTTGCACCATGGGTATAGAAGCCGGGCGCTCCACATTCGTCCACCATGATATGCGATTCTTCATGGGCCAGGATACCGCCATAGGGCGGGCACAGGCACGCAAGGCCGATGCTGTTCGCCGCGGTGCCGGTCGCGACCCACAGCGCGCGAACCGGGGTGCCGAACAGGTCGGAAAAGGCGCCATCCAGCCGCGCGCTCCACGCGTCGCCATCATAGCCATGGTCCGCGACATCAGCCGCAGCCATCGCCGCCATCACTTGCGGGCAGACCGGTGTCGCATTGTCCGAGAAAAAGTGCATGGCTGCGGCATAAGCGCGCCGCCGCCCTGCGCCAAGATGCCAGCAGGCCGCGAGCGGCCCTTTCGAAAGGGCAACAAATTGGTCAGCATTGATGACCCATTGTTTCCGCCAGCCGTTTGTGACATAGGCGGCCGGTCCTACCAAAGGAGCATAGATCATGGACGTCCAGCAGAAGTCGCGCTTTACCGTCAACCCGAGCAGCAAGGCTGTATCGGCTGACCAGCGCGCCGTATTGCTGGAGGACCCGGGGTTCGGGCGCCTGTTCACCGATCATATGGTGACGATCCGCTATACGGAAGGGCAGGGGTGGCACAGCCATGCCATCGGCCCGCGTGAGCCGTTCCAGCTCGATCCGGCCTGCGCCGTGCTGCATTATGCCCAAGAAATCTTCGAAGGGATGAAGGCTTACCGGCTTGAGGATGGCAGCATCGCCATGTTCCGGCCGGAGGAAAATGCCCGCCGCTTCGCCGAGTCGGCGGAACGCATGGCCATGCCGGTCCTGCCAGAAGACATCTTCCTGGAGGCCGTCGAAGAACTGGTGAAGATCGACGCCGATTGGATCCCCAGCGGCGAAGGAAGCCTGTATCTGCGCCCCTTCATGTTCGCGAGCGAAAGCTTTCTGGGCGTGCGCCCGGCTGCGGAATATATCTTCTGCGTCATCGCCTCGCCCGCTGGCGCCTATTTCAAGAGTGGGAAGAAGGCCGTCACGCTCTGGGTGTCGGAACATTATACCCGCGCTGCGAAGGGCGGCACGGGGGCTGCCAAGTGCGGCGGCAATTATGCCGCGAGCCTGGTGGCCCAGTCGGAAGCGACGAAGCATGGCTGCGATCAGGTCGTCTTCCTCGACGCCGCAGAGCATAAGTGGGTCGAGGAACTGGGCGGCATGAACGTGTTCTTTGTCATGGACGACGGGTCGATCGTCACCCCGCCGCTGTCGGGCACGATCCTGCCCGGCATCACCCGCAACAGCATCATTACGCTGGCCCGCGCCAAGGGGCATGAGGTTCGCGAGGAGCCCTACAGCTTCGCGCAATGGCGCGACGATGCGGCGAGCGGCAAGCTGCGCGAGGCGTTCGCTTGTGGCACGGCGGCGGTCGTCACTGCGATCGGCACGGTGAAGAGCGTCGATGGCGACTTCACCATCGGCAATGGCGATGGCGGCATCGTAACCGAAGCGCTGCGCACGGAACTGACCGGCATTCAGCGCGGGACGGTGGCCGACCCCGCTGGCTGGGTGCGCAAGCTTTAAAAATTTTCTTTGCCGTGCTCCTGCGAAGGCAGGAGCCCAGCTTAAATAAACGCCTAGGCTCCTGCCTTCCCAGGAGCACGGATGAATAGGCGGCTCGCGCCGCTTCCCATTCCCCGGCCGAGCGCCTAGATAGCTCATATGCAACGTTTTGACGTCGTTATCTTGGGCGGGGGCCTTGTCGGGCTGACCCTGGGCATTGCGCTTTCCGGTCATGGGGTGCGCTGCGCCGTCATCGATCCGGCCGATCCGGGGGAGACCAGCGCCGTCGGGTTTGACGGGCGCGTGTCCGCCATTTCCTCGACCAGTTATGCGATGCTTTCCGCCATCGGTGTGGCCGATCTGCTGGAGGGGAAAGGCTGCCCCATCGACCGGATTTGGGTAAGCGACGGGCTGGAACCCGGCGCGCTCGATTTCGCGCCTGATGCGGACGATGGTGTCATGGGGATCATGTTCCCCAATCGCGACCTGCGCATCGCCCTATCCCAAGCGGCCGAGAAGGCGGAGAATCTGATCCGCTTCCAGCCGGACCGCGCCATCCATGTGGATCGCAATGCCGACGGCGTCAGCCTGACGCTCGCCAGCGGGCATATGCTGCATGGCGCTCTGCTGGTGGCGGCCGAGGGGCGAAACAGCCCAACCCGCGAAGCTGCAGGCATCCGCACCACGCGCTGGCAATATAAGCACACCGCCATGGTGACGGCGATCGATCATGAGGTGCCGCACGCCAATACGGCTTATGAGATTTTCTATCCCGGCGGCCCCTTCGCGCTGCTGCCTATGCTGCCGGGGGCGCGATCGGCCATCGTCTGGACAGTGCCGACCGAGCAGGCGCCGGTGATGCTGAAATTGTCCGAGCGGGCATGGCTCGCCGAAGCGCAGAAGCGGATGGGAGGCTTCCTGGGCGAGATATCACTCGCAGGTCCGCGCTCCAGCTACCCATTGGGCTTCCACCATGCCGCGCGGATCACCGATACGCGGCTGGCGCTGGTCGGCGACAGCGCCCATGCGATCCATCCGATTGCGGGGCAGGGCCTGAACCTTGGGTTTCGCGACGTCGCGGCGCTTGTGGAGGTGCTGGTCGATGGCATGCGCCTTGGCCTGGACCCCGGCGATGCGCAGTTGATGGCGCGCTACCAGCGTTGGCGGGGGCTGGACGCGATGTCGGTCAGCGTCGCCATGGACGGGCTCGTCCGGCTGTTTGATGTGCCCGGCCGCATTCCTTCTGCCATCCGCCGTTTCGGCCTGGCCGCAGTCCAGCGCACGCCGATGCTCAAGAACCGCTTCATGGCGGAGGCAAGGGGTGAAAGCGGCGCGTTGCCCAAGCTGTTGATCGGCGAAATGGTCTAAAGCTGTTCCGTCATGCCAGCGAAAGCTGGCATCTCGCACAGACCCCGACTTGCGCTGGGATGACGAGGTCCGCGGCTTCTAACCCAACATCCGCCGCAGCACGTCATCCTTCAGGATGACGTGATGGCGCAGCGCCGCCGCGACATGCAGGATGAGGAGGGCGATCCAGGCGAAGGCGAATATCTCATGCGCTTCGGCGGAAAAGCCGACGATCGCATCATCCTTCGTGACCGCGAACTTCGGCACGTCGAACAGAAAGAACCAGTTCAGCGGATATCTCCCGGCAGAACTCATGATCCAGCCGGTCAGCGGCACCAGCAGCATGAAGCCGTAGAAGCTGTAGTGCGTAACCTTCGCGGCCAGCCTTTCCCAGGCGGGCAGTCCCTCGGGCAGGGGCGTCTGCCGATGGGTCAGGCGCCAAACCAGCCGAAGGACCGCCAGCGCCAGTACCGTCAGGCCCACCGATTTATGCACCGGCATCACCTGCCAGTCGCCCGGTAGGGATTCGCGCCCCAATCCCAGCCATAGATTGAAGAGGATCAGGATCGCCATGACCCAGTGCAACGTACGGGCAACCAGGCTGTAGCGTTCCAAGGGCGTCTCCTGATCCAGATCAGGCGTCATCCTTGCCGATTGGCGACCAGATTGTCCACCACCGAGGGGTCGGCAAGGGTGCTGGTGTCGCCCAGCGCTTGTGCCGACACTTCGCCTTCAGCGATCTTGCGCAGGATGCGGCGCATGATCTTGCCCGACCGGGTCTTAGGCAGACCGGGCGCGAACTGGATGACGTCCGGCGTCGCGATCGGGCCGATCTCTGTGCGAACCCAGGCGACCAGCGTCTTGCGCAGGTCCTCGCTCGGTTCCTCGCCGCTGTTCAGCGTGACATAGGCGTAGATGCCCTGCCCCTTGATGTCGTGGGGGAAGCCGACCACGGCTGCTTCGGCGACCGCTTCGTGCAGCACCAGCGCGCTTTCGACCTCGGCGGTGCCCATGCGGTGGCCCGAAACGTTGATGACGTCATCGACGCGGCCGGTGATCCAGTAATAGCCGTCCGCATCGCGGCGGGCACCGTCGCCGGTCGTATATTTGCCAGGGAAGGTCGTGAAATAGGTCTGGAAAAAGCGCTCATGATCGCCCCAGACGGTGCGCATCTGGCCCGGCCAGCTTCCGGCGATGACCAGATTGCCCTCCGCCGCGCCTTCCAGCACCTTGCCCTCGCTGTCGACGATCTGCGGAATCACGCCCGGCATCGGCAATGTCGCGGAGCCGGGCTTCAGGTCAGTGGCGCCCGGCATCGGCGCGATCATCGCACCGCCCGTTTCGGTCTGCCACCAGGTATCGATGATCGGGCAGCGATCCTCGCCGACGACATGATGATACCAGCGCCACGCCTCTGGATTGATCGGCTCGCCCACGGTGCCGAGCAGGCGCAGCGATTTGCGGCTGGTGGAGCGCACGAACTCGTCGCCCTCCTTCATCAACGCGCGCAGAGCCGTGGGCGCTGTGAAGATGGTCTGCACCTGATGCCGGTCCACCACCTCCCAGATGCGGCTAGCGGTGGGATAGTTGGGAACGCCCTCATACATCAGTGTCGTAGCGCCATTCGCCAGCGGGCCATAGACGATATAGCTGTGACCCGTGACCCAGCCGATGTCCGCCGCGCACCAGTAAATGTCGCCGGGGCGATAATCGAAGCACAGTTCATGGGTAAGGCTCGCCCACAGCAGATAGCCGCCGGTTGTGTGCAGCACGCCCTTGGGCTTGCCCGTCGAACCGGAGGTGTAGAGGATGAACAGCGGATCTTCCGCGTTCATCGGCTCGGGCACGCAGTCGGCGGAGACCTTTGTCGCTTCCTCATGCAGCCACAGGTCGCGGCCCTCCTGCATGGCGATGGCGCCGCCGGTCGCTTGCACCACGACGACCTTCCTGACACTCGGGCAATCCTTCAGCGCGGCATCGACATTGGCCTTGAGCGGAACCTTCTTGCCCGCGCGGCAGCCTTCGTCGGCGGTGATGACGATGTTGGAATCGCAGTCGATGATCCGGCCCGCCAGCGCTTCGGGAGAGAAGCCGCCGAAGACGACCGAATGGATGGCGCCGATCCGCGCGCAGGCGAGGAGGGCGAAGGCCGCTTCCGGGATCATCGGCAGATAGACGGTGACGCGGTCGCCCTTCTTCGTGCCTGCGGCTTTCAGGACATTGGCGAAGCGGCAGACTTCCTCATGAACCTGTTTGTAGGTGAAGCGGCGCGGCTCCGCGTCCGGCGAGTCCGGCTCCCAGATGATCGCGGTCTGGTCGCCACGCTCGGCCAGATGCCGGTCGATGCAGTTGGCGCTGACGTTCAGCACGCCGTCGGCAAACCATTTCACGCCGAAATCCGCTTCGTTGAAGCTGCTCTCGTCCGTCCTGCTGGGGAAAGTCAGCCAGTCGAGGCGCTTTGCACGCTCCAGCCAATAGGCCTCCGGATCATTGATCGACCGCTGATAATCTGCCTCACGCCCATCCCGGTCGAGCAGCGCCGAAGCGGCCCATTCCGAAGGGACCGGGAAAAAATCGTCAGACATCGATCATCCTTTCCTATGCGTTGCCTGACCCTCTAGAGGGTAGAGGCGATCATCGGAAGCCCCGGATTGTGGCCCCGCCGCCAAAGTTTCCGCGACTATCGTCCCCCATTTAAGCGGGTGTCAGCCATTTGCCGCTTTTCGCAGCGCTTGGCTCCGCTTAACAGGAGGCCATGTGGCAGCTCTTCCAATTCCCGCTTTGTCCCTTCTCCCGCAAGGTGCGCCTGCTGCTGGGCGAAAAGGGAATCGGCTATGACCTGGTGCGCGAATCGCCCTGGGAAGCGCGAGACGAATTTCTTGATCTCAACCCGGCGGGCACAACGCCCGTCATGGTTGACCAGGAAAAGGGATCGACGCTGATCGACAGCCAGGCGATCTGCGAATATTTCGAAGAGACGGTGGAAAAATTCCCTCTGATCTCCGGCACGGCGGCGGGCAGGGCGGAGGTGCGGCGGCTCGTCGCCTTCTTCGACCAAAATTTCTACGGCGATGTCGTGGGCCCACTACTGCACGAGCGGATGAAGAAGCGGCTGATCGAACGGGCGCCGCCAGACGCCCGGGTGCTGCGCGAAGCCATGAAGCGGGCCAATGTCCATATGGATTATATGGACTATCTGCTCGATCACCGCAGCTGGATGGCGGGCGGCACGATGAGCCTGGCCGACATAACGGCGGCCGCGCACCTGTCGGTTGCCGACTATCTGGGAGGCATCGACTGGGCCGGGCATGAGACGGTCAAGCGCTGGTATGCAGGCTTCAAGTCGCGCCCGTCCTTCCGGCCCCTGCTGTCGGAGCGGATGGAGGTGATCACCCCGCCGCCCCATTATGAGAAGCCGGACTTCTAAGGCAGGATCACTCGCCCTCGACTGCGAGATAGACGCGGTTGCGGCCATGTTCCTTGGCCAGATACAGTGCCCGATCAGCGGCCTTCAGCGCCGTGCGCGGATCGTCGTGGGCGAGCACATTGGCGACGCCCGCCGAAAAGCTGACCCGCTCCATCCGTTCGCCATTGGTGCGGTTGACGAGGCTACGGGTCGCCAGATCCTGCCTGACGCTATCCACCGCCTCGCACGCTTCCGCGGCCGTCTTGCCGCGAAACAGCATGACGAATTCCTCGCCGCCGTGACGGGCCACATGGCATTGGTCGTCGCTTGCCTTGGCCAGCAGCCCGGCGACGAATTTCAGCACCCTGTCGCCCGTGTCATGACCGTGGGTGTCGTTGATCAGCTTGAAATGATCGATATCGCAGAAAGCAACGGCGAGTGGCTGTCCTTCCTTCCGTGCCGTGGCGACTTCCTCGCGCAGCCTGCCTTCGAACGCGCGCCGGTTGGGAAGGCCGGTCAGATGATCATGTTCGGCCGCGCGCCGCGCATTGGCGAGGCTGGAGCGGAGCGCGTGATTCTGCTTCTGGTTCTGCCGCAGCTGCCCTTCGACCTGCCGCGTCTTTTCCACCATTGATCGGGTGAGCGCCACAAGGCGGGACAGGACCGGTTCATTGTCCGCCCGTGCCGCCAGACCCTTCACCTCCTCCTGCAACGCCGCGCCATAATCCTTCGCGGAGTTGCGCGATTCGGTCATCAGGCCGGTAAATTCGGAGAGATTCTCTTCGACCTTCGCCAACATGGTCGAGAGGGCTTCGGGCGTCACTTCGTCGGCGCGCTGTTCGGCGACGATCTCCTCGACCCAGCTGTTGCTGATCTTGCCGCGCTCCGCAAGCACCGCCCTGATCGCCTTTTCAACGGCGATCTGCGATCCGGTAAGATAATCATGCGCGACCCCGAAATTGAGCGGCGTCAGGTCAAGGTCATGCGCAAAGAGGAAATTGCCTATCTCGTCATACAGCTTGCGGCGGCGATTGACCTCGCGATGCACCGTGCTGCCTGATCGGGTGCGCTGGCTTTCCGCCTCGTCCGCTTCCTCTTCTGCCTCAAGCTTGCCCGACAGGCCACGCGCCCACCGTGTCAGGCGGTCGGCCAGGCCGTGCTGCGGATTTGCGGATGATGATGCCCCAGTCATGCGGCTAATAACGGCGCGGGCGTGACAGGGTTAAGAGCGCGGCAGGCAAAAATCGCCAAGCCGCTGATCAGCCGCAGATATTGAGCGGAATCAGATATCCGCCGCGATCAGCCAGTCGCGGAAAATGCGCACGGCGCGGGTCTGCAAGGCGCGCGGACGGCACACGAAATAATAGCGATAGGGGCTTTCCACCCGCGTCTCCGGGAACAGGCGGACAAGACGCGAGTCAGCGGCTTCCTTGAAGTGGCTCGCGTGCATGACGGCGACGCCCAGCCCTTGCGCGGCGGCCTCCAGCATCAGCTGACCCGAATCATAATTGTCGATCGCCAGCGGCTGCAGGTCGGGCAAGCCCACCGCATCTTTCCACGCGTCGAAGGACAGGTTCATGTCACGGTGGAGCAGGATCGTGTGCTGCGCCAGATCCGCCGGAGATCCGATCTTTTGCGGGGCGTCGAGCAGCGCCTTGCGGCCGATCAGATAGACTTCGTCATGATCGAGCTCATGGGCATAAAGCGCCGGATCGATATCCTTGGCAAGCACGATTGCCGCATCCAACCCTTCGCCCAGACGCGCGACGGCATGGGGAGTCGTCTCGATATCGATATGCAACTGGGGATGCTTCTGCCGCAAGGCGCCCAGATGGGGGAAGAGCCGCTGGGTCGCGAACAGCGGCATGACGGCCAGGCGCAGGCGCAGCTGATTGCCGCCGCTCTGGATATTCTCCAGCGCCTGGCTCAGCGAATCCAGCGCGGGGGCGATGTCGTCGAGCAGCTTCTGCCCATCGGCGTTGATCTCCAGCGCCTGATGCTTGCGATCGAACAGGGGGCGGCCGATGAACCGCTCCAGCGCCTGCACGCGGCGGCTGAGCGCGGGCGTGGACAAGGCGAGTTCTTCCGCCGCAGCCTTGACCGACCCAAGCCGGGCTACCTGAACAAAGGCCTCAAGGGCAGTAAGGGGCGGCAGTCTGCGCATAGTCAATCTAATAGCCAAGCCACCGCTCTGCTGCGACGCGTCATCGTCGCGGTGCGGGCAGGCAGCAGCCCGGTTTCAGTCATCCTCTTTTCACCAGCATGAAAAAGCGTCAACCGGTAAGATGCAAAATTTGCAACTCATCAATCCTTTTCGCAATTGCAAAATACCATGCTGCAACGCACATAGGAAAGGCCTTTCAGGCATCCTCTCCTAAAACTTTCCGGGCTGGCCTTCGGGTCAGCCCTTTTTTTATCCCGGGTTATCATGATCGCGGGGCTCTTTCCTTGCGCTTCGACGTTTCCTATCTCGTTACGCAGTGACAAGAATGGGGATGGCAATGGCCGAACAGGAAAGCCCGGAACGCAGGATTCAGGTAGCAAATGCACGGCCTGAGGATGCAGGGCGCGGGCTCGCGCGCATTCCGGTCGCCGTCATGGCGGAACTTCGGCTTGCTGAAGGCGACGTGATCGAGATCGCGGGAAAACGTTCGACGCCCGCGCGCGTCGTGCGGCCCTATAAGGAGGATGAAGGGCTCGACGTCCTTCGGCTCGACGGTTTGCAGCGCGCGAACGCAGGCGTGGGCTCCGGTGACTTCGTCCAGATCAGCAAGATCGAGCCGCGGCCCGCCCAGCGTGTCGTCTTCGCGCCTGCACAAAATAACCTGCGGCTTCAGGGAAATCCGGAGGCGCTGAAACGCGTCTTCTTCCAGCGCCCGCTTGCCGCTGGCGACATCGTCGCCACGGCTGGACAGCAACAGGTCCCGCCTAGCGACATGCCGCCGCAGCTGCGCCAGATGCTGGCCGCGCCCGCTTATGCCTTGCAGGAAATCCGGCTGGTCGTCGTATCCACCACGCCCAAAGGCTTCGTGCAGATCGACGCCGACACGGAGATCGACCTGCGCGCCGAATATGAAGAGCCTAAGGAATCCCGGCGGGCCGACGTCACCTATGACGATGTCGGCGGCATGGCCGAAGCGATCGACCAGCTCCGCGAGATGGTGGAGCTGCCGCTGCGCTACCCCGAATTGTTCGAGCGGCTGGGCGTCGATCCGCCCAAGGGCGTGCTGCTCCATGGCCCGCCGGGAACGGGCAAGACACGGCTCGCCCGCGCCGTCGCCAATGAATCGGAGGCGGAGTTCTTCCTGATCAACGGGCCGGAGATCATGGGATCGGCCTATGGCGAATCGGAAAAGCAGCTGCGCGAGATATTCGAGGCAGCGGCGAAGTCCTCGCCATCCATCCTGTTCATAGACGAAATCGATTCGATCGCGCCGAAACGCGGCAATGTAACCGGCGAGACGGAGAAGCGGCTGGTGGCCCAGCTGCTGACCCTGATGGACGGCCTCGAACCGCGCACCAATCTGGTCGTGATCGCCGCCACCAACCGGCCCGAAGCGATCGACGAGGCGTTGCGGCGTCCCGGCCGCTTCGATCGCGAGATCATCGTCGGCGTTCCCGACGAGCGCGGACGGCGCGAGATCATGGGCATCCACACGCGCGGCATGCCGCTGGGCGAGGGGGTTGATCTCGGCGAACTCGCGCGCATGACCTATGGCTTCGTCGGTGCTGACCTTGCCGCGCTGACGCGCGAGGCGGCGATCGAGGCGGTGCGCCGCTTCATGCCGCGCCTCAACCTTGAGGAAGGCACCATCCCGCAGGATGTGCTGGAGGAACTGTCGGTCACCCGCGATGACTTCATGGCCGCCATCAAGCGCGTCCAGCCGTCCGCCATGCGCGAAGTGATGGTGCAGGCGCCCAATATCGGCTGGTCCGACATTGGCGGCCTGGACGAAGCGCAGATGCGCCTCAAGGAAGGGGTCGAGCTTCCGCTCAAGGACCCCGACGCCTTCCGCCGCATCGGCATCCGTCCCGCCAAAGGCTTCCTGCTCTACGGCCCACCCGGCACCGGCAAGACGCTGCTGGCAAAGGCGGTGGCGCGGGAAGCGCAGGCGAACTTCATCGCGACCAAGTCCAGCGACCTCCTGTCCAAATGGTATGGCGAAAGCGAGCAGCAGATTGCCCGCCTGTTCGCCCGGGCGCGCCAGGTGGCGCCGACGGTCATCTTCATCGACGAGTTGGACAGCCTCGTCCCGGCCCGTGGCGGCGGGCTGGGCGAACCGGCGGTGACGGAGCGGGTGGTGAACACCATCCTTGCCGAAATGGACGGGCTGGAGGAACTGCAATCGGTGGTCGTCATCGGCGCGACCAACCGGCCGACGCTGATCGACCCCGCACTGCTGCGGCCGGGGCGCTTCGATGAACTGATCTATGTTCCTGTGCCGGACAAGGCAGGGCGCAAGCGCATCCTTGCCATCCACACCGGTAAGATGCCGCTGGCCGACGATGTCGACCTTGATGATCTGGCGGAACGGACCGAGCGGTTCACCGGCGCTGACCTTGAAGACTTGGTGCGCCGCGCGGGCTTGATTGCGCTGCGTCAGTCGCTGTCGGTGGAGCGCGTCGAGCAGGCGCATTTCAATGAGGCGCTGGAAGAAACCCGCGCATCGGTGACGCCCGAAATGGAGCAGGAATATGAAAAAATCCAATCCCAGCTGAAGCAAAGCGCCATGCGGGTCGATCCGATCGGCTTCGTTGCGCCGGGCATGCTCCGGTCGCGCGATCGTCCCTCTTAACAAGGGCTAGCGGATTGCGGATTGAACCCATCCGCACTCCGCGCGTTCGCTAATCCATGGCCGGGCCACAAGCCCGCCAGCGCAAAGCGGCTTGCAAGGCGGGCCGTTATTTGCAAGGCCCAGACAGAAGGCAGACAGGCGAGTATTGATGGCCTCCATTCCCCTGAAGACAAAAGCAGTTCCGGCCTCATTCCTTGGTCAATGGAGCATGTTCTTCCGTCAGTTCGTGAAGCATCCCGGCATGATCGGATCCGTGATCCCATCCTCTCCCGCGCTGGTGAGCAGCATGCTCGATCAGGTGGATTGGCAGCGCACGCGGCTGTTCGTCGAATATGGGCCGGGCGTCGGCACCTTCACCCGGCCGGTCCTCGAGCGCATGCACCCGGACGCCAAGCTGCTGGCGATCGACCTCAACCTCGACTTCGTCGCCTGGCTGGAAGCGCAGATCGATGATCCCCGGCTTAGGGTAGTGCATGGATCGGCGGCGGACGTGCGCCGCTTCATCAGCGAAGCTGGGCATCAGCAGGCCGATTACATCCTGTCGGGCATTCCCTTCTCCACCCTGCCGGATGGCGTGGGCGAACTGATCTGCGCGGAAACGCAGCGGGCGCTGCGGCCGGGCGGCGAATTTCTTGTGTATCAATATTCCGCCTTCGTCCGGCGGCTGCTTACCGGGCAGTTCAACGACATCGCCGAACGTGTCGAATGGCGCAATATCCCACCCTGCCGCACTTTCCGTGCGATGAAGACGGTGAGTTTGGCGCAGGCGGCTTAGGGCGTCAGGAGTCACCCCACCACCGCGTTCGCCCTCAGCCTGTCGAAGGGCCTTACTTCTTTTAGGAAGAAGAGGCTTCGACAAGCTCGGCCCGAACGATTGGGTGACGCCGGTAAAAGATCAGCGCTCAACAGGCCATCCATTGCAAGTCTCAGCGCCTTTCGCCGCATCACGCTTTCATGCTAAAGGCGCGGGCGAAAGGCTCGACCAGATGAATGACCTCACTCAGACTCCCGAAATGCTCATCGCCGCGATGGGCGCATGCGCCCGTGCCGCCGCCACGACGCTGGCCAGCGCGACCGACGCGCAGAAGATCGATGCGCTGCGCCGTGCCGCCCAGGCGCTTCGGGATCAGACGCCGCAAATCCTTGCTGCCAACGCGCGCGACGTGGAAAATGCCGCCGCCAATGGTGTCTCGCCAGCCATGCTCGACCGGCTGCGCCTGGACGAAGCCCGTGTGGAAGCGACTGCGGCTGGCGTCGATCAGGTTGCGATCCTCGACAATCCGCTTGGGCGCATCATCGACAAGCAGATCCGGCCTAACGGCATGGAGCTGTCGCGCGTGCGCGTGCCCCTGGGCGTGATCGGCATCATCTATGAAAGCCGTCCCAATGTGACCGCCGACGCCGCTGCGCTCTGCCTGCGCGCGGGCAACGCCGTCATCCTGCGCGGCGGCAGCGAGGCGAAGGAAAGCAACCGCGCCATTCACGCCGCCATGGCCGAAGGGATCGCCGCCGCGGGATTGCCCGCCGACGCGGTGCAGCTGGTGCCGACGACTGATCGCGCCGCCGTGGGCGCTTTGCTCAAGGCGTCGGACTTCATCGACCTTATCGTCCCGCGCGGCGGCAAGAGCCTCGTCGCGCGCGTGCAGGAAGAGGCGCGCGTGCCTGTGCTGGCGCATCTAGACGGCATCAATCACAGCTATGTCGATGGCGCCGCCGATCCCGACATGGCCGTCAAGCTGATCGTCAACGCCAAGATGCGCCGGACGGGCATTTGCGGTGCGACCGAAACGGTGCTGATCGACCAGGCCTTCGCAGCCGCGCCCGCCATCGTAAAAGCGCTGCTCGACGCCAAGTGCGAAGTGCGCGGCGACGCTGCGGTGCAGGCGCTGGACGCACGTGTCGTCGCGGCATCGGACGAGGACTGGGATACCGAATATCTCGACGCCATCGTTTCGGTGCGGCTGGTCGATGGGCTTGACGAAGCGCTCGCCCATATCGCCGCGCATGCGAGCCATCACACCGACGCGATCATCACCGAAGATGCCCAGAAAGCCGAGCGCTTCCTCAACGCAGTCGACAGCGCGATCGTCATGTGGAACGCCTCGACCCAGTTCGCCGATGGCGGCGAGTTCGGCCTTGGCGCAGAGATCGGCATTTCAACCGGCCGCCTCCACGCCCGCGGCCCGGTGGCTCTTGAGGGGCTGACAACCTATAAGTGGCTGGTGCGCGGAACGGGCCAGACGCGGCCGTAGGCCAGTAAATTTGGTTCACGCGGAGACGCGGAGTCGCAGAGGACACAGAATGGATGAACAAGGGCTACGCCCATTCCTCCGCGTCTCCGCGCCTCCGCGTGACTCTATCCCTTCACCACCTCATCGATCGCCCTGAGCTTCTCCAGCAGCGGCCCCATCCACTCCAGCGGCAGCATGACCGGCCCATCCGATGGCGCCCGATCCGGATCGTCATGCGCTTCGGCAAAGATTGCAGCGACGCCAGCCGCAACCGCACTGCGCGCCAGCACAGGCGCAAATTCCCGCTGCCCGCCTGACGCGGACCCCAATCCGCCCGGCTGTTGCACGGAGTGGGTGGCATCGAACACCACCGGATAGCCGGTCTCACCCATTACCGGCAGAGCCCGCATGTCGCTGACGAGCGTGTTATAGCCGAAGCTCGCACCGCGCTCGGTGAGCAATATCCGCTCATTGCCGGTGGAGGCGACCTTCTGCGCCACCGCAGCCATGTCCCAGGGCGCGAGAAATTGGCCCTTCTTCACATTGACCACTGCGCCCGTCTTTCCCGCCGCCAACAGCAGGTCCGTCTGACGGCACAGGAAAGCCGGGATTTGCAGAATATCCACCGCCTGCGCCGCTGCCTCTACCTGGCCTGCCTCATGCACATCGGTCAGCACCGGACAGCCGAGCTGGGCGTTCACGTCGGCCAGGATCGCCAGACCCGCATCGATCCCTACGCCACGCTGCCCCGACACGGACGTCCTGTTTGCCTTGTCGAACGAGGATTTGAAGATGAACGGCACGCCCGCCTTGCGCGCGACATCCGCCAGCTTCTCCGCCATCATAATCGCATGATCGCGGCTCTCGATCTGGCAGGGGCCGGAAATCAGGACGAGGGGTAGGTCATTGCCGATCGTGATCGGCCCCACGGAAACATGCTTGGGATTGGTCATGCCGCTCACTTCGGCGCTTTCACGAAGCGGCGCAAGAGCTGTCCCCGCCACGGTCCTTTGCCGGGATGATAGTTCCAGCAGAACCAGCCAAACGCCAGGCAGGCGAGCAGGGAGGGCAGCGCCATCGGATCGCCATTGCCGCGCATGTGCCGGTAAAAGGCGAAATCCGCTCGCCACCGGTCGCGCTCGCTGCCGCCGCCATTGATGCCATAGGCATTGTCATGTTTCCGGCAACCGATGTTTCGGTTGTATTTGCGGTGATCTATGAAATAGCAGTAATCGCGTTCGGGTGTCGTCATGGCCCGATGTGGAACAGGGCCGTGCAGAAGTTCAAGCGTAAAGTCTTCTACCTTGGCGGTTTCGATCCGCGCGGGGTGCGTTTTTATCACCAACTCTATCGTGAGCAGGCGGAGCGCTATGCCCGGCTGTCGGGTGAGCAGGTGGAGGTAAGCGCGCGCCGTTCAGGCCCGGCTTCTTCCGCGATCTGGACCGTCACCAACCACAGTGCGGGGGTCGAGACCGACTATGAATTCCTCCGCTGGGAGGATCTGGTCGGCAAGGTTTGGATCCGCAATCCGCTGCTCCTCGCTTGGCGGTCGGTCGCGACCTATTTCGCCCATGCCCGGCACATGCAGTTCCTGCGCATGCGAAAGCTGCGGCCCGGCCCGGTCATCACTATCCTTTATCCGCCCCTACTTGCCATCCTCATACCGCTCGCGCTGACGCTCATCCCCGCCCTGCTCCTCTCTTTCTTGATGCCGTTCTGGGCCGCCGCTCTGATCGGGATCGGCATCAGCGTGCTGCTCTCCGGTCGATTGCTTAACAAACTAATCGTGCCTTGGCTGCTTCGCTTCATGTATTATAATCACAGCGTCGCCGCGCGTGGCCCGGGCGAGGAGATGAACGCCCGGCTCGACCAGTTCGCCGCGCGCATCGTGCAGGAAATGGACGGCCCTTGGGACGAAGTCATCTTCGCTTCCCATAGCAATGGCACCATCTACGCGATGAGCGTCCTTCGCCGCATCCTTGAACTGCGCGAAGGCAAGCCCCTGCCTGATCACTTCACGGCCCTCACCTTGGGACAGGTCGTGCCGGTCGTCGCCCTACGCAGGGATGCCCGCTGGTATCATGCCGACCTCAAGGCGCTGGACGAGGGGCAATTCCGTCTCGTCGATCTTTCCGCGCCTCCCGATGGCGCCGCCTATTACGACGTCCATCCCATCCGCCTGGTATCGGACCGTTGCGCCGCGCGCGTCGATCTGCTCTCGCCACGTTTCCACCTCTTTTATGACCCGGAAAATTATCACAGCGGCTGGTCGAACAAATATGAAGCGCATTTCGACTATCTGCGCGTCGGCGACCGCCTGTCCCCCATCGATTATGTCAGCCTGACCGCTGGCCGCCGCACGATCGACCAAGCCATCACAGCCTTCAGGGCCATAGCGTGACAGAACCTTTCACTCCGCCCTATCCGCAACCGCCGCGTACCCGCCGGGGCCTTTTCAAACGCTTCCTGCGCGGCTGGCACAGCTGGATCCATGTGCTGTTCGAAAAAAGCTATACTATGAAGCTGGGCGAGATCCGCATGCCCGGCCAGATCATGTATATCGCCAACGAACTGCCGCTGGTGGACAAGGTTCTGCGCGGCGGCACTGCCTTTCCCAAGCATCGCGAACTCGTCCGCAACCTTTCGCCGCTGATCGGCAACAGCGTCTTTTCCGCCAATGGCGAGGATTGGGAAAGCCAGCGTGCCATGGTGAACCCGGCCTTTGCGCATACCGCGCTGCATCGGTCGATGCCGCTGATGGTTGCGGCTGCCGACGATCTGCTCGCCCGCATCGATGCCGCCGACCGCACGAAGCCCGTCGATATCGACCCGATGATGACCCATGTCGCGGCCGACATCATCTTCCGCACGCTCTTTTCCGAAGCTTTGGACGAGCATCGATCCAACATCATCCACAACGCCTTCGGCCGTTTCCAGCGCTACGCCCACAGCGCCTCGATGCTGCGCCTTTACGGCTTTCCCGCCCGCTGGTTCGAGCAGCGATCGCTCAAACCCGCCAAGGCTATCCACGACGTGTTCCGCCCGATCGTGGAGGCCCGCTATCAAGGCTTCCACGATCGTGGAGAATCGCCGCACAAGGACATCCTCCAGTCGCTGATCGAGGCGAAGCACCCCGAAACGGGCGAGCCCTTCACCCTGCAACAGGTGATGGATCAGGTCTCCACCGTCTTCCTCGCCGGGCATGAGACATCGGCTAGTACCATGACCTGGGCGCTCTACATGCTGGCGGAATGTGCCCATATCCAGAATGCGGCACGTGCCGAGGTCGTGGCACTTGCCGGAAACGCCCCGCTTACCGCCGCGATGCTCAAGGACATGGGGCATGTCCGCAACATCTTCCGCGAAACGCTGCGCCTCTATCCACCCGTAGCCTTCTTCCCGCGCGAGGTGCCTTGTCCCATGCCGATGCGCGACAAGCAGTTGGAGGAGGGCGCGATGCTCGTCATCGCACCATGGCTCACCCAGCGGAACAAGGATAATTGGGGCTGCCCGCACGGCTTTGATCCCGACCGCTTCGACGATCCCGCCAATGCCGAAATGGTTCGCCAAGCTTGGTTCCCCTTCGGCCGCGGCCCCCGCGTCTGTGTCGGCGCAGGCTTCGCCCAGCAGGAGGTAATGACCGTCATCGCCAGCGTCCTGCGCCGCTATCGGCTGTCGGTTCCGGAAGGATTCAAGCCAGAGCCGATCAGCCGCCTGACGATCAGGCCCAGGACAGGCATGAAGCTGATGTTCGAGGCGACTCCCTGAACGGACGAGGCACGATGTTCCCCCTCCCGCAGGCGGGAGGGGGCTAGGGGGTGGGCCAGCGCAACGTCTAAGGTCTTCAGCGGCTGACCCAAGAAGCTCGCTGACGCTCGCGCCCGCCCCTAACCCCTCCCGCTTGCGGGAGGGGAGAAGGCAGTCGACCTACCCCTGATCCGCCCGACCATAACCTGCCCCGCCGCCCGCTCGCGCACATAGCGTCGCTTCAGCACCACGCTCGCCACCAGCAGCGGCACCCCGACAACCACGCAAACCGCCCCCAGCATCGGCGGCCACAGCCCGAACAGGCTATGCACATCCAGCGCGGAGGGCGTCAGCACCAGCAGGAACCCGGCGGTGAGCAGCCACAGCCCCCAACGCCTGGGCCGCACCGCGACCATGCGCATTTCATGCCGGTGCGCCTTGCGGCCTTCCCTGGTGGACAGATCATGATGCTTCATCTCCTGCCATAAAAGCGGCAAAGCCCGTCCCATGTCCAGCGCAATGGGCTGGCGTGATCGAACCATTTCGGCTATCGACTCTCCATCCCCGGGGGACCGCTCACAGGCGGTTGAGAGGCGGCTGATGTGGCTGCGACCCGTTGAACCTGATCCGGATGAGACCGGCGTAGGGAGGGACGGCTTGTCACCGGCATGTCCGCACCCTCCTTCCGCCCAGCGAAGAAGAGGAGGACGGAGCTGCCATGGACACCATCTCCATCCTCACCCTGCGCCTTTCCGAAGCCATCGGCCTGTACATGATCGTCATGGGCATTGGCGGCCTCATGGCGCCGTTGCGCTGGCGAGCGGTCATGGACGATCTGGAGCGCTCGCCGGGTCTCGTCATGGCGCTCGGCTTCCCCGTCTTCGTGGTCGGCGCGGCCCTCATCCTCATTCACAGCATCTGGACCGATCCACTCGCCGTCATCGTCAGCCTGATCGGCTATGCCGCGCTGGTCGAAGGCGCGCTGCTGCTCGCCGTGCCAGCTCCACTGCTCCGCATCGGCCGCTGGTCGCTCAATTTCACCCGTGCCTGGGCTGCTGTCAGCATCGTCCTTGGCCTCTTCCTCTTCCTCGCTGGCCTCACTGGCCGCGCCACCGTTATCGCCTGAAAGGAACCACCATGGCAGACATTCCAGCCCGCACTGAAATGCGCGTAACGACGGGCTCTATCCGGGGCAGCCGCAAGATCCATGTCGGCCCGCTCAAGGTCGCCATGCGCGAAATCGATCTGGAGCCCGGCAGCGGCGAGCCCCCGGTCCGCGTCTATGACACGTCCGGTCCCTATACCGATCCCAACGCGCGCATCGACATCATGGCGGGCCTGCCAGCGCTGCGCCGCGACTGGATCATCGGCCGTGGCGATGTCGAGGAATATGACGCCCGCGCCATCCGGCCGGAGGATAACGGCCTCAAGGGCCCCGACCGGTCAGGCGGCGTCCAGCCTTTCCCCCATGTCGTAAAGCGCCCCTTGCGCGCCAAGGCCGGCATGAACGTCTCCCAGATGCACTATGCCCGCCGCGGCATCATCACGCCGGAGATGGAATATGTCGCGACACGCGAGAATCTCGGCCGCGCCCGCCTCGCTGAATATGTCCGAGATGGTCAGGATTGGGGTGCATCGATCCCCGACTATGTGACGCCGGAGTTCGTCCGCGAGGAAGTCGCGCGCGGCCGCGCCATCATCCCCAATAATATCAACCACCCGGAATCGGAGCCGATGGCGATCGGCCGCAATTTCCTGGTCAAGATCAACGCCAATATCGGCAACAGCGCCGTCGCCTCCGATGTGGCGAGCGAGGTCGACAAGCTGGTCTGGTCGATCCGCTGGGGCGCGGACACGGTGATGGACCTTTCCACCGGCCGCAACATCCACGACACGCGCGAATGGATCATGCGCAACTCGCCGGTCCCGATCGGCACCGTGCCGATCTATCAAGCGCTGGAGAAGGTCGGCGGTATTGCCGAAGAGCTGACCTGGGACATCTTCCGCGACACCCTCATCGAGCAGGCCGAGCAGGGCGTCGATTATTTCACCATCCACGCGGGCGTGCGCCTGCCCTACATTCCGATGACGGCCAAGCGCGTCACCGGCATCGTATCGCGCGGCGGGTCGATCATGGCGAAATGGTGCCTTGCGCATCACAAGGAAAGCTTCCTCTACGAACATTTCGACGAGATCACCGAGATCATGAAGGCCTATGACATCGCCTATTCGCTTGGCGACGGCCTGCGTCCCGGATCGATTGCCGACGCCAATGACGAAGCGCAGTTCGCCGAGCTCTACACGCTGGGCGAACTCACCAAGCGCGCCTGGGAGCAGGATGTGCAGGTGATGATCGAGGGGCCAGGCCATGTGCCCATGCACAAGATCAAGCAGAATATGGACAAGCAGCTGGAGGCCTGTGGCGAAGCGCCCTTCTACACATTGGGGCCGCTTACCACCGACATCGCGCCAGGCTATGATCATATCACCAGCGGCATCGGCGCGGCGATGATCGGCTGGTATGGCACGGCGATGCTTTGCTACGTCACGCCGAAGGAGCATCTGGGCCTGCCCGACCGCGATGACGTCAAGGTCGGTGTCGTCACCTACAAGCTGGCCGCTCATGCCGCCGACCTCGCCAAGGGCCACCCCGCCGCCAAGGTTCGCGATGATGCGCTCAGCCGCGCCCGCTTCGAGTTCCGCTGGCGCGACCAGTTCAACCTGTCGCTCGATCCCGACACGGCGGAGAAATACCATGACCAGACGCTGCCTGCCGAGGGCGCTAAGACGGCGCATTTCTGCTCCATGTGCGGCCCCAAATTCTGTTCGATGAAGATCACGCAGGAAGTGCGGGATTTCGCCGCCAAACAGAATCAGCCGAGCGACCAGTTCCTCGCTGCCGAAGATGCCGAAAAGGGCATGGCCGAGATGAGCGAGACATTCAAAAACAAGGGGAGCGAGATTTACCTGCCCGCTTCGGAATAGCTTCAGCTGAGCTAAGTCGATGATTAGTGCCAGCTATGGAGGGAGGCGGAAAGGTTATACCTTCTGATATACCCCTCCATAGCAGTGCGGTGGACTCGGCCGGGATGGTAGCGTGCCTCAATCCTGAACAAGAGGAGGCTACCCTTGGCAGAGGAACCCACCATTTTGGCTGCGGCCGACGACCGCCGCAATTTCCTGAAGACCTGCGGGCGCTTCGCCGCGACCGTTCCTCCGGCGATGACGATCATGTTGTCGACCTCCCTGTCATCTCCGGCGATCGCGGCATCGGGCGGCGGTGGTGGCGGCGGGCCGAAGGGGAATAACGGCGTCGGCAATGGCTATGATCCCCAGCCTCCGGGCAATCCGCCGATCAACGACGGCCCCGGCACTGGTCCTGGCAACCCCGGGAACAAGGGTGGCAGCGGCGGCAAGGGTAAAAAACCCTGAGCACGCTAGTCCGGCGATCAAATGGCGAATGGGCGGAGCGCCCTCAAAGGGCGGAATTGATGCTGCGCCTTACTCCCGGGACTTCCATGACCTTCATCGGCGATCAGCCGCTGATCGTGTCGCAGTCCCGGCGAGCCATCTATGAACTGAACCAGATCGCGGGCTATATCGGCTGCCGCCTGGAAGACGGCATATCCGTTTCGCAACTCGCTCAGGAAGTGGCTGACCGGGGTGTCAGTCACTCATCGGTCATGCTGCACAAGGTGCTGGCGGACTGGTCCCAATCGGGGCTGGTCCACGCCACCATCCGACCGCCCGCAAGCCCGCCCATCCTCACCCAACGCATGTCGCTGGGCGCCCGAACTTTCGCGCTGCGCTATCATGACGAGGCGTTGGCGCGGCAGATATCCCCGCTGTTCGTACATTTGGAACCTGACGCGCCGACTGAAGGGGCCCTGACGAGCTACGACCTCTGGCAGAATGAAGGCCTCTGCCTGTTCAGCCGTGACGGCGGGCCTGCCGCACTGCTGCAACTCAATCAGGCGGCCACGCTGGTCAAGGCGCAGGTCGTGCAGGACATCATCGACGATCCCCGCTGGACGCTCGCCCTGCATGCGGGATGCGTCAGCCGCGGTGGGAAGGCGCTGCTCTTGAGCGGGCCTCCGGGGGCGGGCAAGACCACGCTGATCTCCTGGCTGATCGGCGACGGCTTTGCCTATCATGGCGACGACATCAGCATGCTCGGACCCGATGGGCGGGTGCGGGGCCTGCCCTTCCTGCCGACGGTCAAGTCCGGCGCATGGCCGATGATGGCCGCGCGTTATCCGGGACGGCTTCAGCCGCTGATCCACTGGCGGCCTGACGGACGGCGCGTCCGCTATCTCGATCTGCCCGAGAAGGCAGCCCAGGAGCCGCTACCGGTCGGCTGGATCGTCAAGTTGCGGCGGACCAAAGGCGCTCCAGCCCGGCTCATCCAGCAACACCCGGCCGCACTCGTCAAACATCTTCTCTCCGAAGCCGCCTCGTCCAGCGGCGAAGCTGACCGGAGCGCGATCGACATTATGATCCGTACCGTTGGCGCGGCCCGCACGTGCATGCTGGAATATGATGATCTGGACGATGCCGCAGCCCTTCTCGGCGAATTTTGTGGCCCGGCTTGATCCTCTCCATGGCCTTCTCGCCTGCCTGCGCGGTCAATTGCCCGCGCATGCCGACTGGCCCCGCATCATCGGCCTGGCAAACAAGACCTTGTGCACGCCCGCCGTCTCCGCGCGCCTTCGGGAGGCGGGGCTCTTTCCCGAACTCCCTGCGGACGTAACCTTGTTCTTCAGCGAGATGGAGAGGCGCAATGGCGATCGCAATGATCGCCTCATGGCACAGCTGGACGAAGCGGCCGTCGTCATGAACGCCGCTGGCGTGTCACCCCTCTTGTTGAAAGGTACCGCCTGGCTCGCCCATGCGCCGCCTGAACGGCGTGCGGCGCGCATGTTGGCCGACATTGATCTCATGGTTCCCGCGGGCCATTTCCAATCCATGATCGATCAGCTTCGCGGCATCGGCTATCATCTGGAAACTACCGATCTCGAACCGGGTGTACCCGCCGTTCTTTTCCGCCCGCAAGATGCGGCGACCATAGATCTCCATTCGGAATATGGCAGTATCAACACGCTCTTCTATCGCTTCGATGATCTCGCAAAGGATGCTGCCCTGCTGGACCTGAAGGGCGGCATCATATCGTTGCCTTCGCCCGTCGCCTGCACCGCCATCCTCCTGCTGCATGACCAGCTGAAGGGCAGGGACTATCTGCGCGGCCGGATCGATCTGCGTCACCTGCTCGACATTCAGTCCTTCGCGAGCCAGTTCACCCGCGCGGACTGGGATGAGCTCAACCGGCTCTTCCGCTCGGGTTATGCGCGCAACGCAATGCGCACCCAGTTGCTGACCGCCAAGAAATTGCTGGACATGGATGTTCCACGCACCGTGACGCACGGCGCGCGCGCGCGGCTCCAATATCTCAGGCGCTTGATCCAGCTACGCTGGCCCAGCCTCGCGCCTTCTCTCACCTTCCTCTCCCTGCTGGACCCCAGCTATCTGATCGCCCGCCATGTCGCGCGGCGGGCCGGGAAGGACGGGCTATCCAAGGGCGCAACCGGACTGCCTCGGCGCGAAAGCCTGCAGCGGCTGTTCATTCGCAATGAGCTTGGCAAAATCTAGCAACGCCTAACGCGCGAACGCCTGCCGGTATCACATGTACAGCTGTTTGAGAGAAAGATGGTGCGGTCGAGAAGACTCGAACTTCCACGGCCTTTCGGCCACAACGACCTCAACGTTGCGCGTCTACCAATTCCGCCACGACCGCACATCTGAAGGGAAACCGGCGGCGCCGGTGCCTTGGTAGGAGGCGGCCCTTAGCAAAGGCTTCAAGACCATGCAACAACCGATCGTCATGCGCGTTTCTTTTGCCGAAGGATGGTGATGTCCGTGGGCGAGGGCGGAAAAGGAGAAGGTCGCATGTCCGCTCGATTCTGGTTGTTCAGCCTGGCAAGCGCCGGAGCCGCATTGACGAGCGGACTGGCGCTCGGCCTCTATGCGACGACCCCGCCGCGCGTGGCGTTTACCGACATCGAATCCTCCTATTCCGCATCTCCTGATCCTGTCATTGCGACGGATGGCGTTGATCTGGCCGGGCCCGAGGAAATCGACTGCAAGGGCTGCGGCCCAACCTTGGCGCAGCGGCAGATGACCGCGATGATGGGAAGCTGGAGCGGCTATGACGATCCGGCGGTTCAGCGGTATGAAGCGCAGGATGTACAAACCGATACCGACTGGCAGCCTCTGGACGACGCGCCGCCCTCACCGGTTCACCGCCTGCCCGCGAATATAGAGCGTTTCGCGAACGGCGATGATGCGCCGCCCCACCCCGCTCAACTGGCGCAAGGCAGCCAGTCGGCATTCGATCGGGCGCCCGCAGCAACAGTGACTTCCTATTAGCTGAGCTAAAAAGCGAGGGGCGGGACGAGGCCCTTCGCACCGTCATAGAAAAAGGGGAGGAAGCGTTTCGCTTTCCTCCCCTTCCTCTTACTCGGCGGCTACTACCGCGGCAGGTGCATCGCTCAACGGGTGAGCGAGCCGGTGCACCATCTCCTTGGGGCACACCTGCCAGAAATACCGCCGCCAGCGATCCCAATCATCCAGGATCGTGTTCGACCATTTGCTGTCGGTCGTCACCGCATGCTCTGCGATCAGCGCCTTCAGCTGCGCTTCCCAATGGGCGCTTTCCAGCCGCTGCCACACGATGCTTTCCGGATTGGCCTGCTGTTCGAAGCTGCCATCCTCGTCCAGGATGAACGCCATGCCGCCGGTCATGCCCGCGCCGAAGTTCGCGCCCGTCTTGCCCAGGATCACCGCCGTGCCGCCGGTCATATATTCGCAGCCATTGGCGCCGCAGCCTTCCACCACCACCTGCGCGCCCGAGTTACGGACGGCGAAGCGCTCACCGGCCTGACCCGCCGCGAACAGCTTGCCCGCCGTCGCGCCGTACAGCACGGTGTTACCGATGATCGTGTTGTCCTTGCTGGTCAGCGGCGAGGACACGGTGGTGCGCACGACGATCGTGCCGCCCGACAAGCCCTTGCCCACATAGTCGTTGGCGTCACCAAAGACTTCCAGCGTGATGCCCTTGCATAGGAATGCGCCCAGCGACTGACCGGCCGACCCACGCAGGCGCACGGTCAGATGCCCGTCCGCAAGGGCAGACATGCCGAACCGCTCCGTTACCGCCGCCGACAGCCGCGTGCCCACGGCGCGATGCGTGTTGCGGACCGTATAGGTCAGCTGCATCTTCTCGCCCCGCTCGAACACCGCCTTGGCATCGCGCATCATCTGCGCGTCCAGGCTGTCGGGCACCTCGTTGCGCCATTCCGTCAGGCTGAAGCGCCGCTGATCGTCGGGCGCATCCACCTTGGCAAGGATGGGGTTGAGGTCGAGGTCATCGAGATGCTCGGCGCCGCGATTGACCTGCTTCAGCAGTTCCGTCCGTCCGATCACCTCGTCCAGGCTGCGATAGCCCAGCCGCGCCAGGATCTCGCGCACTTCCTCGGCGATGAAGGTCATGAGGTTGATGACCTTCTCCGGCGTGCCGGTGAACTTCTGCCGCAGCTTTTCATCCTGCACGCAGACGCCGACCGGACAGGTGTTGCTGTGGCACTGACGCACCATGATGCAGCCCATGGCGACGAGGCTCAGCGTGCCGATGCCGAACTCCTCCGCGCCCAGGATCGCCGCAATCACGATGTCGCGGCCGGTCTTCAGGCCGCCGTCCGTGCGCAGCTTAACCCGATGGCGCAGGCCATTGAGCGTCAGCACCTGATTGGCTTCGGACAAGCCCATTTCCCAAGGGGTGCCGGCATATTTGATCGACGTCTGTGGGCTTGCGCCGGTGCCGCCGACATGGCCCGCGATCAGGATGACGTCGGCATGCGCCTTCGCCACGCCCGCCGCCACCGTGCCGATACCAGCCTGGCTCACCAGCTTGACGCACACCCGCGCGCGCGGGTTGATCATCTTGCAGTCGTAGATGAGCTGCGCCAGATCCTCGATCGAATAGATGTCATGGTGCGGCGGCGGCGAGATCAGCGTCACGCCGGGCGTCGAATGGCGCAGCCTGGCGATGAACTCGGTCACCTTGAAACCGGGCAGCTGGCCGCCTTCGCCGGGCTTGGCGCCCTGCGCGACCTTGATCTCGATCTCCTCGGCGCTGCCCAGATATTCGGCATGCACGCCAAACCTGCCACTCGCGATCTGCTTGATCACGCTGTTGGCATTGTCGCCATTCTCATAGGGCTTGAAACGGTTCGCATCCTCGCCGCCTTCGCCCGACACAGCCTTCGCGCCGATGCGGTTCATTGCGATCGCCAGCGTCTCATGCGCCTCAGGGCTGAGCGCGCCCAGCGACATGCCTGGCGTCACGAAGCGCTTGCGGATTTCCGTGGTCGCCTCGACCTCGTCGATCGGCACAGCCTCCCGCGCGAAGTTGAACTCCAGCAGGTCGCGCAGATAGACCGGCGGCAGATCCCGCACACCGCGCGAGAATTGCAGATAGGTCGAATAGCTGTCCGTTCCCACCGCCGTCTGCAACAGGTGCATCAGCTGCGCGGAATAGGCGTGGCTCTCCCCGCCATTGCGCTGGCGGTAGAAGCCGCCGACCGGCAGGCGCACGGCTGCGCTGTCATAGGCCGCTTCATGGCGCAGCACCGCATTATGGTGCAGCGACGCATAGCCTTCGCCGGAAATCTTCGCGGGCATGCCGGGGAACAGGTCGTTCACCAGCGCGCGCGACAGACCCACCGCTTCGAAATTATAGCCGCCGCGATAGCTGCTGATGACCGCGATGCCCATCTTGGACATGATCTTCAGCAGGCCTTCGTTGATGGCCGTGCGGAACCGTTCGAAACACTGGTCGAGCGAGAGGTCGCCGAACAGGCCGCGCGCATGGCGATCCGCGATGCTCGCTTCGGCCAGATAGGCGTTCACCGTGGTCGCGCCGACGCCGATCAGCACCGCGAAATAATGGGTGTCGAGCGCCTCGGCGCAGCGCACGTTGATCGACGCGTAGCTGCGCAGGCCCTTGCGGACCAGGTGCGTGTGCACCGCCGCCGCCGCCAGCACGCCAGCGATGGCGACCCGGTCGGCGTTGATATGCTCGTCGGTCAGGAAGATTTCCGTGCGGCCTTCACGCACCGCCTGCTCGGCTTCCTCGCGGATACGGGCGATGGCGGCGCGCAGCTGCTCCTGCCCGCCTTCCGCCGGGAAGGTGCAGTCGATTTCCGCAACCGCCGGGCCGAAATGGGCCTTCAGCCGCGCCCATTCGGACGAAATCAGCACCGGCGATTCCAGCACCAGCACATGGCTGTTCTGCGCTTCCTGCTCCAATATGTTGTGCAGGTTGGAAAAGCGCGTGCGCAGGCTCATCACATGCCGTTCGCGCAGGGAGTCGATCGGCGGGTTGGTGACCTGGCTGAAATTCTGGCGGAAGAAGTGGCTGACGGTGCGCGGCTTGTCGGAAATGACGGCGAGCGGCGTGTCGTCGCCCATCGATCCGACGGCTTCCTTGGCGTCCTCGACCATTGGGGCGAGGATCAGCTCCATATCCTCCAGCGACAGATTGGCGGCCACCTGGCGGCGCGTCAGTTCCGCCTTGTCCCATGCGGGCAGGGCGCTGTCAGCCTGGGGCAGATCACCGACCTTCATGAAGTCCTTGATCAGCTCGGCATAGGGCCGCTCACCCGCGATCTGGTCCTTGATCGCGCGGTCGTCGTAGATTTCGCCTTCCTGAAGGTCCACCGCGATCATCTGGCCGGGGCCCATGCGGCCCTTCTTCACGATGGTGGTTTCGGGCACCACGACCATGCCGGTTTCCGAACCCACGATCAGCAGATTGTCGCCGGTCAGCGTGTAGCGCAGCGGACGTAGCGCGTTGCGGTCGACGCCCGCCACGACCCAGCGACCATCAGTCATCGCCAGCGCGGCCGGACCATCCCACGGCTCCATGACGGAGGCGAGATATTCGTACATGTCGACATGGCTCTGCGGCGTTTCGCCAGCGGCGGCCTGCCAAGCTTCGGGCACCAGCATCAGCTTGGCGGTCGGCGCGTCACGGCCTGAACGGCAGATCGCTTCGAACACTGCGTCGAGCGCAGCGGTATCCGAAGCGCCCGCCGGGATCACGGGCTTGATGTCTTCGCTATGATCGCCAAAGGCCAGCGAGGCCATCTTGATCTCGTGGCTCTTCATCCAATTCTTGTTGCCGCGAATGGTGTTGATCTCACCATTATGCGCGAGCGTGCGGAACGGCTGGGCCAGCCACCATTGCGGGAAGGTGTTGGTCGAATAGCGCTGGTGGAAGATCGCCACCCGGCTCTCGAACCGCTCGTCCTGCAAGTCGGGATAGAAGACCGACAGCGATTCCGCGAGGAACAGCCCCTTGTAGATGATCGAACGGCAGCTCAGCGAGCAGATGTAGAAATCCTGGATCTGCGCCGCGATGACCTTCTTCTCGATCCGGCGGCGGATGAGGTAGAGGTCCTTTTCGAACTCGGTCTGGTCGCGCTCTTCGGGCATCGGCCCGGCGATCATGATCTGCTCGATTTCCGGACGGGTGCGCTGCGCCTTCTCGCCGATGACAGACACGTCGACCGGCACCTGGCGCCAGCCATAGATGGTGTAGCCCGCGTCGATGATCTCGCTCTCGACAATCGTGCGGCAAGTTTCCTGCGCGCTGAGGTCGGTGCGCGGCAGGAAGATCATGCCGACGGCGAGGCGGTTGGGCAGGGGCTTATGACCCGAATCGGCAATCGCATCGTCAAAGAAGCGCACCGGCAGGTCGACATGGATGCCCGCGCCGTCGCCAGTCTTGCCGTCCGCATCGACAGCGCCACGGTGCCACACGGCCTTCAGTGCATCGATCGCCGAAGCGACGACGCGGCGGCTCGGACGACCATCCGTCGCGGCGACAAGGCCGACGCCGCAGGCATCGCCTTCCATCTCCGGATGATACATGCCCTCGGCGGCAAGGCGCGCGCGCTCTTCGGGGCTCGCCATAAAGGGGGTCTGATCGCTCATCACTTCGTTCCTTCGTCACTCGTGGCGGCGCCGTCCTTCAGGTCGCTCGCCTTGACACCCAACAGCTTCGCCAATTTACCGCGTTCCTCTTGCGACAGGTCGGCGATCTTGCGCGGCGGCGGCAGGCTTTTTGTCGCCGCCTCCGCCTTGGCTGCCATTTCCGGCATCTTCTTCATCATTTCGGGCATCAATGCCTGCATTTCGCCCATGATCTCCGGATCCATGAACATCATCATGGACTCGCGGGCATACAGGTCCCCGGTCGACGTCTTGAAGAACGCTGATAATTCGCCAAGCTGCTTGCCGTCGAACTTGCGCGCATAGGCGCGGGTCAGCGCCTCGCGAACCTTGGGCTCGAAGCCGTCCATCATGTCGACCATCGACCCCATCATCGCATCCATGCCCAGCTTCGTGCGCTGGCGGAAATTGGGATCGATGATCGCGCTGATCTGCTCCATCGAGGATTCCTCAAGCGCCGCCAGCTTCTCTTCCGGCACACCGCCAATGCGGGCGAACTGAGCGATCGGCATCTTCATCATGCCGTCCATCATGCTGTCCATCATCTTGGACATGGTGCCGTCCATCATCCGGCGGTAGGTGCCGACCGGGAAGATCTTGTCCACGACCGGACGTGCAGCCGCCACCCGCGCGGCGTCAGGCGCGCCCTGCGCAAGGGCGGCCGGCGCGGCCAGCAGCGCCAACCCGATCAGGGAAAAGCGGAAAGCCCGCCTCACGCCGTTTGCCTTTCCCCGGCCGCCGCCTTCGCCTTGGCCCGCAGATAGCGGTGCATATGCTCGGTCACGTCGCGGCCATCGCGGATCGCCCATACGACCAGCGAAGCGCCGCGCACGATGTCGCCCGCAGCGAACACGCCGTCCATCGACGTCATCATCGTCTTGTGATCGACGCGCAGCGTGCCCCACCGCGTGACCGACAGGTCTTCCGCGCCGAACAGCTTTGGCAGCTCTTCGGGGTCATAGCCCAGCGCCTTGATGACCATGTCGGCTTCCAGCGTATATTCAGTCCCCGGATCGGCTTCCGGCGCGCGGCGGCCGGACGCGTCGGGCTGGCCAAGGCGCATCTTCGTCACCTTGACGCCGGTCACATGTTCCGTGCCTTCGAACGCGATCGGCGCGGAGAGCCAGACGAACTCGACGCCTTCCTCCTCCGCATTCTGCACCTCGCGCTGCGAACCGGGCATATTGTCCCGGTCGCGGCGATAAAGGCACTTCACCGACGTCGCGCCCTGGCGGATGGCGGTGCGGACGCAATCCATCGCCGTGTCGCCGCCGCCGATGACCACGATCTTCTTGCCATTGGCGTGCAGCGTGCCGTCCTCATGCTCGGGCACTGCATCGCCAAAGCCCGCCTTGTTGGAGGCGGTGAGAAAGTCGAGCGCCTTGATCACGCCCTTGGCTCCGACGCCCGGCGCCTTGATGTCGCGCGGCTTGTAGACGCCGGTCGCGATCAGGATGGCGTCATGGCGGCTGCGCAGTTCCTCCATCGACGCATCGCGGCCGACTTCGAAGCCCTCATGGAAGACAATGCCGCCATCCTTCAGCCGCTGCACACGACGCATGACGACGTCCTTCTCCAGCTTGAAACCGGGGATGCCGTAAGTCAGCAGCCCGCCCGCGCGGTCATGCCGGTCGTAGACATGGACGTCATAGCCAGCGGCGCGCAGATATTCGGCGGTGGTCAGGCCCGCTGGACCGGCGCCGATCACGCCGACCGACTGGCCGAGCGGCTGGCCGGGCACCAGCGGCTCTACCCAGCCTTCCTTCCAGGCCGTGTCGGTGATGAACTTTTCGACCGACCCGATCGTGACGGCGCCATGACCTGAAAATTCGATGACGCAATTGCCTTCGCACAGGCGGTCCTGCGGGCAGATGCGGCCACAAATCTCCGGCATCGTGCTGGTCAGGTTGGAAAGTTCATAGGCTTCGCGCAACCGTCCCTCGGCCGTCAGGCGCAACCAGTCGGGGATGTGGTTGTGCAGCGGACAGTGGGTCGCGCAATAGGGCACGCCGCATTGCGAGCAGCGCGACGCCTGTTCTTCCGCCTTCTCCAGCAGGAAACTGCGGCTGATTTCCATGAAGTCGTCGGCGCGATCATCCGCCGAACGCTTCTCGGGATAGGCTTGGCCCGTTCCCACGAATTTCAGCATTGGATTGTCAGCCATGATGAGTCCCTAAAATGAATTCAGGGCGCACATAGCAGAAAAACCGGCGGAGTCACGTGGATTCTGCGATATAGGACAGCCTTAATTACCTAAAATAGCGGCGTTTGCAGCACGCCCTATCAGTCACAAGTGCAGATCACGCCATCATTGGTCCACATCGGCCCTATCGCATCGCCAGCCACAGCAGTGCTGCCGTTCCAGCGATGATCCTGTACCAGGCGAAAGGCACAAAGCCTTGGCGCGAGACAAGGCCGACAAACCAACGGATTACCAGCAGCGCGACGATGAAGGAGACGACGAAGCCCAGGGCGATGCTGCTCCAGCCAACCGTGGCAGAAGTGATGTCGCTTCCCTTTTTAAACAGTTCCAATGTCGACGCGCCCAACATGGTCGGGACCGCCAGGAAAAAGCTGAACTCCGCTGCCGTCCGCCGCTCCACCCCAAGCGACAAGGCGCCCATGATCGTCGCGCCCGACCGGCTGACGCCCGGAATCATGGAAATGCACTGGATAAGGCCGATGCCCACGACCCGAGCCAGCGGGATATCGGCAATGCCGTGGAAGCGATTGTCCTTCGCCATCCGTTCGATCAACAATATCGCGACACCGCCGATGATCAGCGCCCAGGCGACGACTTGCGGCGCGCCCAGCAGCACCTCGATATAATCATGCATCGCCAGCCCGATCACGACGGACGGCAGGAACGCGACCAGCAGATTGCGCAGGAACCGCCAGCTCGTCGGCTCCTTGCGGAACAACCCCATCGCAACGGCCCAGAATGTCCGCCAGTAAAGCACCACCACCGCCAGGATCGCGCCCAGCTGAATGATGACGTTGAACATCGCCCATGTCGCGGCGTCATAGCCCAGCAACTCGCTGGCCAGGATCAGGTGCCCGGTGGACGATACCGGCAGGAACTCGGTCAATCCCTCGACAATGCCAAGCAGGATGACCGTCAGATAATGGTCCATGGGCGGCTCTGGTCCTTGAACTGATAGGGGAAATCGGCCCGGAAGAGGGCGGAGGGATGGTCCCGCCTATTGTGCAGATGCGCCGCGCTGGCGCAATGCGGGCGCGACGCTCACCGCCGCGCCATCCCGTCAGCCCATCGACAGTTTGCCTCGCGGCGATGAATGCACCCTTTTGATTTCAGGCCTTCACGCGTCCTGCAAAGCGCCCGTGGCGGCGATAGCGGACCAGCCAGCTGTCGGCGATGGCTTCCATCGGTGTCGGCGACACGCCCAGCTCCGCCAGTCCCGGCGCGCCCGGCGACACGACATTGTCCCGCTGCAACATCGCATATTGATCGCGCGTGATCGGCGCGCCCGGCAGCCAGCCCAGGCTCGCGATCGCCGACGCGATCGAGGGCGGCACCGCCACCAGGCTGCGATCCCGGCCGATCGCCTTGCCGATCCAGCGGTTGAGTTCCATCATGCTGATCTGGCGCGGGCCGCCCAGCTCGAACGTCCGGCCGCCATGCCGGTCCGGGTCGGCCGCTGCGTTCGCGATCGCCTGTGCGACGTCGGCGACATAGACGGGCTGGAACTTCGTGTCCGCACCGATCACCGGCACGACAGGCAGTCGGCTGATCAACTCGGCAAAGCGGTTGAGGAACTGATCTTCCGGGCCGAAGATGATGGACGGGCGAATGATGGTCGCGTTCGGGAACGCCGCTTTGACCGCCGCGTCGCCCGCGGCCTTGGACCGGCCATATTCGGACTGGCTCTGTGCATCGGCACCGATCGCGGACACATGGACCAGGGCGCGGGCTCCGGCATCCGCCGCGGCCTTCGCGATATTGGCCGCGCCGTCATGATGCGATCCTTCCAGATCGCCGCTCAGGACGCCCACCAGATTGATGACGATGTCGCTGCCCGCGACCGCCCGTGCAACGCTTTGCGCATTGCGGATGTCGGCTGCCACGAACTGCTTCTGGCCAAGGGCGCCCAGCGGCTGCACGCGCAGCGCCCCCGCCAGATCGCGCTGCGCGATGCGGACGCGCGCGCCTCGCTCCATCAGGGCCTGGGCGACCTGCCGGCCAAGGAAGCCGCCGCCGCCGAACACCGTAACCAGACTGTCCTTCATCACGCGTTCCATGCCTGTCCTGCTTGGGGGAAGAGTCAGCTCCCCTTGCAACAGCCGCCGCCTGCTGACAACAGCCGGGCGCCCGCCGATGTTCCTTTTTTAGCCGATCCATCCCTGCAGGCCCGCGATCATCCACAGGCCAAGGACGAGGAACAGCAGCGCCGCGCCGATCTGCAAGGCGCGCATCGGCACCTTCTGCGCCAGGGCCTCGCCGAACAGGACGGCCGGGACATTGGCGATCATCATGCCCAGCGTCGTGCCCGTCGTCACCGCCAGTACATCGTCGAACCTTGCGCCCAGCGCCACCGTCGCGACCTGCGTCTTGTCGCCCATCTCGACGAGGAAGAAGGCGACCAGCGTCGTCACGAACACGCCCGCCTTCGACGGCGCCTTCAGCGGCTCATCCTCATCGATCTTGTCGGGGATCAGCGTCCATGCCGCCATCGCGATGAAGCTCGTCGCCACGGCATAGCGGAACCAGGGCTGCGTCAGCACCCCCGCGATCGAATGGCCGACCATCGCCGCCAGGAAATGATTGGCCATGGTAGCGAACAATATGCCCATGATGATCGGCACCGGCTTTCGAAAGCGGGTGGCGAGCAGCATGGCCAGCAATTGCGTCTTGTCGCCCATCTCGGCAAGCGCGACCAGGGCAGTGGAGGTGAAGAGAGCGTCCATCATGTGCATATCCGGGGCCGGGCGAAGGGTTGAAGACGCAATGCCACCGCCTCCTCCCGCCCGGCCGGACAGGGAAGAGCCGATGCCATTGGTCTCGCCCGATACGGCCGCGCAGGCTTTCGCCCCGACGCTCCGCATCCCGCATGCCACGGCCTCTCGGCCAAATATGTTGACAGGCGGCCCGTTCGACCGAGGCGAACGGCTGGCTACTCCCCAGATGACGGGGTGCACTTAGGGGAGATTGGTGGCGGATGCAATGTCGCGGAGCTCGGAAACGGCTTGCCGCAGCGAACGCGGAACGGCTGGCTCTATCCTCCTCCCGCCAGGGGTGGGTAAGCAGCTTTACTCCGCAGCGTCCGCTACCACGTCCGGCAACGCCCGTACCGCTTCAGGAGAGGCTGGTTCCCGCACCAACGCTTCCACCGGTTCCAGCGCCTCCAGTTCCCGTCCGCCGGTTTCGATATTGAGGTCGCGCAGCTTGCGGCCCGTCACCAGCACCCGGCCTTCGAAGCTGCCGACGAACGCATTATAGTCGCTCACCGCCCCCGTCAGCCGATTGCCGAGCTTCTTGAGCGATCCGGCCGCGCCCGCCAGCCGCTCGTACAATTCCTTGCCGAGCGCGCCGATCCGCTTGGCTTCCTCCGCCATCTTCTCCTGCCGCCACACTGCCGCGACGGTGCGGGCGATGGCGATGAGGTTGGTCGGCGTCGCCAGCAGCACCCGCTTGCCAAAGGCGTGGTCCCAAAGCTGCGGATCATGCTCCAGAGCGGCGGAAAGGAAATGCTCGCCCGGTACGAACATGATGACATAGTCCGGCGCATCGTCGAACTGGTCGGCATAGCTTTTCCGCCCCAGCGTCTCGACATGCGCGCGCATCGCGGCGGCGTGAGCGGATAGCAGCCGCTTGCGCTCGTCCTCGCCCTCTGCGCCATAAGCGTCCTGATAGGCATTCAAGGACACCTTGGCGTCGATCACCAGCGCCCGCCCGCCCGGCACGCGCAGGATCGCGTCGGGCCGCAGACGCCCATCCTCGCCCTCGACGCTGACTTCGGTGCGGAAGTCGACATGTTCCGAAAGCCCGCACGTCTCCAGCACGTTGCGCAACTGCTGCTCGCCCCAGCGGCCGCGCGCCTTGGGGGCATGGCGCAGCGAATCGACCAGCCGCTGCGCTTCGGCGCGCACGGCTTCCTGGCCCGACTTCATCGACTCGATCTCGCCGCGCAATATGCCATAGGCTTCGGTGCGCTGCTGCTCGATCTGGCTGATCTTCTGGTCGTAGCGCTGGATCGTTTCATTGACCGGATGCAGCAATTGCTTGAGCTGCGCCTCGCTCTTCTCATGCGCCTGCGCCAGCCGCTGGTCCGCGCGCTCCAGGAAATGGCTCTGCGCCTGATGCAGCAGCTTGCCGCCGATCTCGCTGAACTGCGCCGACAGCTGCTCCTTCGCATCCTTCAGCGCCACGATCTGCGCCTCGAAAGCTTCCGCCCGCGCCTGCGCCTCGGATCGCAGCGCCGCGAGTTCCCGCTCGGCAAGTCCCCGCGCCGCCCGCTCATCCTCCAGCCGCTGCGCCAGCACCCCTGCCTGCGCCGCCCGGTCCTGCGCCACCACCAGTTCCTGCAAGGCGCTGTTTCGCTGCGCCTCCGCCTGGGTCAGCCGCGACGTCAGCTCTGCCTTCTCCGCCGCCAAAGGCGTCAGCGCCTTGCCGCGAAACAGCCAGCCGAGCCCCAGCCCTGCGACCAGGGCGGCCAGACTGAGAATGATGGCTAGGCTGTCCATGAAAATCCCCCTGTGGAACGAAAGGTGAACCTAGCCGCCCGCCCATCATGCCGCAAGCGCTAGTTACCCCACCGCGTCGCGAAAGTGGCAAAGGCGCGCCACCGCCTCGTCGATCACCGCATCGCTCTTGGAAAAGCACAGCCGCACCAGATGCTTGACCGCCGCATCGGGATAGAAGGCGGAAATCGGGATCGCCGCCACCCCCGCCTCGCCGATGATCCGCTCGCAAAACGCCACATCGTCCAACGCGATGCCCGACCCGCGAAGATCGAGCGTGACGAACCAGGTCGCAGCGCTCCGCTGCACATCATATCCGCCCGCGCGCAAGCCATCGACCAGCCGGTCGCGCGAATCCTGATAGCCCGCCCGCATGGCCGCGAACCAGTCATCGGGTTTCGTCAGCCCTTCCGCCACCGCCCATTGCAGGTTCGGCGCGCTGGTAAAGGTCAGGAACTGATGCGCCCGCCCCAGCAAGCGCGCCACGGGCGGCGCCGCGCACATCCAGCCGATCTTCCAGCCGGTGAGCGAGAATATCTTGCCTGCCGATCCGATCTTCACCGTCCGCTCCGCCATGCCGGGGAAGCGCATCAGCGGCTGATGGGTACGGCTGTCGAAGGTCACATGCTCCCACACCTCGTCGCAAATGGCGATCAGGTCATGTTCGACGCAGAAGGCCGCCAGCATCGCCAACTCGGCCTCGGCCATGATGCTGCCGCTGGGATTGAGCGGATTGTTGAGGATCAGCAGGCGGGTGCGCGGCCCGACCGCTGCCTCCAGCGCCTCTTGCGTCACCCGCCAGTCGGGCGGCGTCAGCCTGATCACCCTAGCGACTCCGCCCGCGCGCTCCACCAGCGGCAGATAGGCGTCATAAAGCGGCGCGAGCAGCAGCACCTCGTCGCCCGGCTGCACCAGCGCGAACAGGCTGGCCGCGATCGCTTCGGTCGCGCCGGAAGTGACGATCACCGCTTCGGGCTCAAGCGCCAGCCCCTGATGCCGCCCATAATGCGCCGCCACCGCCGCCCGCAATTCCGGCAAGCCGCCACTTGGCGGATATTGGTTGGACCGGGTCATCAAGGCGTCTGCGGCCCCGCGCAATATGTCCTCGGGCCCTTGCGCGTTGGGAAAGCCTTGGCCGAGGTTGATCGCACCCGTCTCGCGCGCGCGGGCGGACATTTTCTCGAAGATGGTGGCGGGCATTTCCCGATAAACGGGATGGCCAAGAGGCGCGCTGGTCATGGTGCGAGACTATCGCGCGCAACTGCCGGAGTATAGCGCGCTGGAAAACGTCAACTCATCTAACCCCGTTCGGGTTGAGCTTGTCGAAGCCCTCCACTTCTTCAAGCGGAAGAGCGGAAGTAGCGAACGCCACTCGGGAGAGGCTAGCTCTCACCCACGGCACCTTACGCCGCCGAATAAACCGGATGACCGTCCCCCGGACGGTCATTTAATCCGGTTTATTCCCACTCGATCGTGCCCGGCGGCTTCGAGGTATAGTCGTAAACCACGCGGTTGATGCCCTTGACCTCATTGATGATCCGCGTCGCCACGCGGCTGAGGAAGGAGGCGTCGAACGGGTAAATGTCCGCCGTCATGCCATCGGTCGATGTCACCGCCCGCAGCGCGCAGACGCTGTCATAGGTGCGATGGTCGCCCATCACGCCCACCGTGCGCACCGGCAGCAGCACGGCAAAGGCCTGCCAGATCGCGTCATACAGCCCGGCGTTGCGGATTTCTTCCAGATAGATGAGGTCCGCCTTGCGCAGAATGTCGCAGCGTTCCTTGTTCACCTCGCCCGGAATGCGGATCGCCAGGCCGGGGCCGGGGAAGGGGTGACGCCCCACGAACACCTCGGGCAGGCCAAGCTCACGGCCCAGAACCCGCACTTCGTCCTTGAACAGCTCGCGCAGCGGCTCGACCAGCTTCATGTTCATGCGCTCGGGCAGGCCGCCGACATTATGGTGGCTCTTGATCGTCACCGAAGGGCCGCCGGTGAAGCTCACGCTTTCGATGACGTCGGGATAAAGCGTCCCCTGCGCCAGGAAAGCCGCGCCGCCGATCTTCTTGGCCTCATCCTCAAACACGTCGATGAAGGTCTTGCCGATGAACTTGCGCTTGGCTTCCGGGTCGGTGACGCCCTCCAAGCCCTTCATGAACAGCGTCTCGGCATTCACATGGACGAGCGGGATATTGTAGCTGCCCCGGAACAGGCTCACCACCTGCTCGGCTTCACCGCTGCGCATCAGGCCATGGTCCACGAAGACGCAGGTCAGCTGGTCGCCGATCGCCTCATGGATCAGCACGGCCGCGACGGCACTATCGACGCCGCCGGAAAGGCCGCAGATCACCTTGCCATCACCCACCTGCTCGCGGATCTCGGCGATCTTGGTCGCGCGGAACTCGGCCATGGTCCAGTCGCCCTTCAGGCCGCAGACATGGCGCGCGAAATTGGCGATCAGCTTGCCGCCGTCGGGCGTATGCACGACTTCGGGGTGGAATTGCGTGGCGTAGAAGCGCTTTTCCTCGTTCGCGGTCATCGCAAAGGGCGCGCCTTCGCTCACCGCCACCACTTCGAAACCGGGGGCAAGGCTGGTAACCTTGTCGCCATGGCTCATCCACACCTGATGCCGTTCGCCTTCGGCCCACAGGCCGTCGAACAGGGCGCAGCGCTTCTTGATCTCGATGAAGGCGCGGCCGAACTCGCCGCTTTCGCCGCCTTCGACATTTCCGCCCATCTGCTGCATCATCGTCTGCTGGCCATAGCAGATGCCCAGGATCGGGATGCCCGCGTCGAAGAAGGACTGCGGCGCGCGCGGGCTGTCTTCCCACATCACCGAAGACGGTCCGCCCGACAGGATGATGCCCTTGGGCTGCATCCGCTTGAAAGCCTCATCGGCGCTGTTGAACGGCGCGATCTCGGAATAGACGCCCGCCTCGCGCACGCGGCGCGCGATCAGCTGCGTCACCTGGCTGCCGAAATCCACGATAAGGATGGAATCCTGAAGGGGCAGCGTCATCGAATCGCCTTTACGAACCGGAGGAAATGGGATGCCGCGCGGTTAGTGCGCTTGGCTCCTCTTGTCCAGCGAAGGCACGGCCCGCGCCCGTCCCGCCGCCCAGCCGAGCAGCGCCGCGCCGCCCAGCAC
>NZ_OBMU01000001.1:222719-272310 GCF_900218065.1 Novosphingobium sp. Chol11
CGCGCCCGTCCCGCCGCCCAGCCGAGCAGCGCCGCGCCGCCCAGCACCGCCGCCGCGATCAGGAAGGCGCTGCCGATGAAGGGCAGCGCCGGCCGCTCACCCACCGATATGGAATAGATCGCGCCGAAGAAGATCGGGGAAAGGACCCCAGCGATTGATCCCACACTGTTGTTCGCGCCCTGCAATTGCCCCTGTTCGGACTCGGACACGCGCTGCGTCATCAGCGACTGGATGGTGGGCATTGCCAAGCCCCAAAAAGCGCTGGGGAATACAGCCGCGATGAATAGCTCTTCGGTGGGCGCGAGGCCCATCATCGCCAGGCCCAGCGCGCCAAAAGCAAGGCCGATCACCATCGTCCGCCGATCGCCCAATCGCTTCGTCACCGGGCCGACGAGCAGCCCCTGTACGCTCATGTCCAGCGCGCCGACCAGCGCGAACAACGTGCCGACCTGCCATGGTCCCCATCCATAGCGATCGCCTGCATAGAGCACGAACACCGCCGAAAACAGGTGATGGGCGAAATGGAGCAGGAAGTTGACCGTGGCGAGGCTCGACAGTTCGGGATGCGACCGCAGCAGCCTCAACGCGCCAAACGGATTGGCCCGCTTCCACGAAAAGGCCATCCGCTTCTCAGGCGCCAGCGACTCAGGCAAGACGATCAGGCCATAGAGGAAGGCGAGGGCGGAAAATCCCGCCGCTGCCCAGAATGGCGCCCGCACCGAAATTTCGCCCAGCATGCCGCCCAGCAGGGGCCCGGCGACGAACCCGCCGCTGAACGCCGCGCCGATCAGGCCATAGCCGCGCGCCCTTCTTTCGGGCGGCATGATGTCGGCCATATAGGCGAAGGTCGATGTGAAGCTGGACGACGTTACGCCCGCCAATATGCGTCCCAGCGCCAGCCACCACAGATTGGGCGCGAGCGCCATCAGCAGGAAGTCGAGCGCCAGCCCAGCCACCGAAATCAGGATCACTGGCCGCCGCCCGAAACGATCGGAAAGCGACCCGATGATGGGCGAACACAGGAACTGCATCACCGCCCACAGCGCGACCAGCACGCCGTTCCACAAGCCGATATTATTCGTCGATCCCGTCAGCTCCTCGATCAGCTGGGGCACGACCGGGATGACGATGCCCATCGACATCACATCCAGCAGCGCCGTCAGCAGAATGAAGACGATCGCAGCAGTGCGGGGAGGGGCGGGGGTTGACGACATGATGGCCCGCCTACCCGATTCCCGCCCCGCGTGGAACCGCCGGAAGCAAAATGGGCGAAATTTCCGAATTGGACTCGAAAGTTCGTGTGAGATGCGTCGGGGCAGCAGGACCGGATCGCTTCCTGCCCCTAGCTTTTGACGCCGCTATCGCGCGGAGGCCCCACGAGGGATATTCAATTTGACGATGCGGCCATTCTCGACCGAGCAGGTGAAGTGGAGCGTCTTGCCATCGGTCGCGCGCCAGCTGGATCGGGCGTCGATGTCCCCCTCCACCTCATAACCGTCGCGGCTTTCCCGCGGCTCCTGCACTTGCCGAACCTCCGCAAAGCCGCCGTCCCGCTCTGCCTCCTCGCGCGCGGCAACCGCGCATTCGGTGGTGGCCTCTTCCCGCTCCCGATCCGCCCAGGCGTCCTGCGTTGGTGCCGAGGGATCGGCATCACGCCCGGCTCTCGCATCGGTCTGCGCCTGCTCATACGGCTCACCGGTGACGTCGGAAAAATCATCATCCGCGCGGGGCTGCGTTGACGGCCTGTTGTCCCGCTGCGCTCCTTCGGCAAGGTCGTCATCCGCGTAACCCTCATCCTGCGGCTGGCGGTCGTCGGCTTGTGGGTATCCGTAGTCCGATCCCTGCCCAGACTGGGCCATGGCCGCGCCGTTCACCAGCAATGCCGCGCCCAGCATCGCTCCCGTCATCCACCCCGCCTTGCCGTTCATGCCATCGCTCCTCTCCAGATGCGCCGCTGGTCTAGGCTTCCCCGGCTGTCACATGGCTGAACGCAGCCCACGGCTCGTCGCGGTTATCGGGATGGCAAAGGCATAGCCTCCGTCCTGTACCTTCGATCAGCTCGTCCACCGGCCTTCCCGCTCATGGCCAGCCGGAACGCGCATATTTCCTCCTTTCTCGCCCCAAAAAACAAAACAGGCCGCGGCTTCATCGAGCCGCAGCCTGTTTCTCAATCCATCAGCCCGCTTTCAGGAAGCGCGCCCTTGCCTCTGATCAGGCCGCTTCCAGCTCGTCCGCATCAGCGTTCTGAACCGGGCCCGAATCCTTGCCCTTGGCATCGACGTCGCGATCGACCAGTTCGATGATCGCGATCGGCGCAGCGTCCGAAGCGCGAATGCCGGCCTTGATCACGCGGGTGTAGCCACCGTTGCGATCCTTGTAGCGCTCGGCCAGGACCTCGAACAGCTTCGTCAGCTGCGTGTCGTCCTGCAGACGGGCATGGGCCAGACGGCGGTTCGACAGGCCACCCTTCTTGGCGAGGGTGATCAGCTTTTCGACGTAGGGACGCAGTTCCTTCGCCTTGGGCGTGGTCGTCAGGATCTGCTCATGCTTGATGAGCGAAGCGGCGAGGTTGCGGAGCAGCGCGTTGCGATGCCCGGCGCTGCGCTGCAGCTTACGATGACCAACCTTGTGACGCATAAGTCTTTCCTTCCGTTCGTTAAGGGCCCGTATGAGGTAGCCCAGACCAGGCGGTGTTAAGGGCCACCGCCCACCAGCCCATTTTCGTCATCCCAGCGGAAGCTGGAATCTCGCGCCGCTAGGTCGCCCGTAGCGGCCTGAGGCCTCGTAGGGAGGCACGTGACTCCTGCGACATCCGCTGGGGCGACGGGTCGGATTTAACCCAGCAGCTCCTGTTCGAGCTTCTTGGCCATTTCCTCGATATTTTCCGGCGGCCAGCCGGGAATGTCCATGCCCAGGCGCAGGCCCATGGACGACAGCACTTCCTTGATTTCGTTCAGCGACTTGCGGCCGAAATTGGGGGTGCGCAGCATCTCGGCTTCGGTCTTCTGAACCAGATCGCCGATATAGATGATGTTGTCGTTCTTGAGGCAGTTGGCCGAACGGACCGACAGTTCCAGTTCGTCCACCTTCTTGAGAAGATAGCGGTTGATCTGGTTGGTGTCGCTCTCGCCTTCCGCGGCAGCCGAAGCAGCAGCGCCAGCAGCCGGAGCGGCGACGGGCAGGGCGTCTTCGAAGTGGACGAACAGCTGCAACTGGTCCTGCAGGATGCGGGCGGCATAGGCCACTGCGTCTTCCGGCGTGACGGTGCCGTCGGTTTCGACGGTCAGCGACAGCTTGTCATAGTCCAGTTCCTGGCCGACGCGGGTATTGTCCACCTTGTAGGCGACCTGGCGAACTGGCGAATAGAGCGCGTCGATCGGGATCAGGCCGATCGGCGCATCGGCCGGACGGTTGGCGACGGCGGGGACATAGCCCTTGCCGACGTCGGCGGTCAGTTCCATGTTCAGCGTCGCGCCCTGGTCCAGGTGGCAGATCACCAGGTCGGGGTTCATCACTTCGATGTCGCCGACGGTGGTGATGTCGCCCGCGCGCACTTCGGCGGGGCCGGTCGCGGACAGCTGGAGACGGCGAGGGCCATCGCCTTCCATCTTCAGCGCGACCTGCTTGATGTTGAGGACGATGTCCGTCACATCTTCACGCACGCCGGCCAGCGACGAGAATTCGTGGAGCACGTTCTCGATCTTGATCGAGGTGACCGCCGCGCCCTGGAGCGAGGACAGAAGAACCCGGCGCAGCGCGTTGCCGAGCGTCAGGCCGAAACCGCGCTCCAGCGGCTCGGCAACGAAGGTCGCTTTGCGCCTGCCGTCGCCCGCCGCCTTGATCTCAAGGCTGTTGGGCTTCTTCAATTCCTGCCAGTTCTTCATGTTGACAGTCATGTATTTCCCCTGGGGATGAGGCCGGAACGTTTGAAATCCTGAACCCGACAGGACCGCCCGGCGATGTAAACGGGTAAACGGGCGGCGCGTCCGCCGCCCGGAAAACGCAAGCCCGGCGGTTAGACGCGGCGGCGCTTGGAAGGACGCACGCCATTGTGCGGGATCGGCGTCACGTCGCGGATCGATGTGATGTGGAAGCCGACGGCCTGCAGGGCGCGCAGAGCCGATTCACGGCCCGAACCCGGACCCTTCACTTCGACTTCCAGGGTGCGCACGCCATGTTCGGCGGCCTTGCGGCCCGCGTCTTCGGCGCAAACCTGCGCGGCGTACGGGGTCGACTTGCGGCTGCCCTTGAAGCCCATCATGCCGGCCGAGGACCAGCTGATCGCATTGCCCTGGGCGTCGGTGATGGTGACCATCGTGTTGTTGAAGCTGGCGTTGACGTGTGCGACGCCGGCCGAGATGTTCTTGCGCTCGCGCCGCTTAATGCGCTGGGGTTCGCGTGCCATGTTGCTCTATCCTACTGAAATCGTTGAAAGCGGAAGTGACCGGAGGACCATGCCGAAGGGCTGGCCCTCAACGATTACTTCTTCTTGCCGGCGATCGGCTTGGCCTTGCCCTTGCGGGTGCGCGCATTGGTGTGCGTGCGCTGGCCGCGAACCGGCAGGCCCTTACGGTGACGCAGACCGCGATAGCAGGCGAGGTCCATCAGGCGCTTGATGTTCATCGCGGTTTCGCGACGCAGATCGCCTTCCACCGTGTGATCGGCGTCAATGGCTTCGCGGATCTGCAGGACTTCGGCGTCCGAGAGGTCCTGAACGCGGCGGCTGTGGTCGATGCCCAGCTTGTCGGCGATCGCGACCGCGGTGTGGCGGCCGATGCCGTGGATGTAGGTGAGCGCGATGATCACGCGCTTGTTGGTCGGGATGTTGACACCCGCAATACGTGCCATGGTAATCTGTACTCCTGCTCCACAGGGCGGTTGGCGCCACCCCATCTCAAAGCGTCCGGGCCGAGCCCTAGAAGGACTGCGGCCGATTCGATAGACCCCGAGACGCAAAAAAGACGGCCAGTGCCATGCACTGCCGCTCACCAGCGTGTCCGGGATGGCTGTGCCCCTAGCGATTCGCCGGGAAACTGTCAATCGGCGAGCGCCTCATGACCGGGTGTTCTGGATGGCGCACTGCCACTCCCCTCCCGCAGGCGTTCAAACGAGGCGCGTGACTCGTTTGAAGGGTAGGGGGGGCTAGTGCAACGCTGATGCGATGAAAAGAACCTCGCTCCCGCTCTCGCCACCCTCGGCTGCGGCGGGGTGGATGTTCCTTCCCTCCCATCTCGCAACCCACCAACAGAAAAATGCTTTTCCCGGTTGAACCCGTTCCGTGCCCTCGGGCATTGAGGGACCCATGCGTACGATCCCCGCCTCCGCCGCCCTTGCATCCCTGCTCCTTCTCCCCGCTTGCGTCAGCGCCCCTGACGCGCCGCCTCCACGGCAAGCAGTCCCGCGCCCGTCGCCGCCGCCCTCGGCCAGCGCGCCTCTGCCGACACCTGCGTCGGTCGAATGGCGATATCGCCCGGCAACGCCCGGCACATGGAGCTACCGCGCCGAGGGCTCAGGTTCCGTCGCCGCTTTCTCCAGCCCCGCATCGGGCACGCTGCTGTCTGTCCGGTGCGATCCCGCTGCCGGGCGCATCAGCGTCCTGCGCACGGGGGCAGGGCAGGGGAGCCTCACGATCCGCACCAGCTATGGCGCGACCAGCTGGCCCGCCACACCGGGCGGCACCGGCACGCTGGCCGTTCGCGCCGCGAGCGACACCGTCCTTGATCAGATCGCATACAGCCGTGGCCGCTTTGCCGTGGAGGCGCAGGGGCTCGACACCTTGATCCTCCCCGCTTGGGCAGAGGTCGGCCGCGTCATCGAAGACTGCCGCCGCTAAAGAGCGGATCAGTCTCTCACCGCATCATCTTGTGGGGAAATCATCGCCAAAGCACCAGATCGGCTTTTCAGGCGGACGCGCAAGTATGATTCGAAAAAAGAAATTTACAAGTCTTGATCGTGCGTCCCGTCTGATTCACAGTCCGTTTCGTGGCCAGGTGAAAGGTCGATTTTGAGCCGGGTCGCACGGGCTTAAACAAGCGAAAGGAGGTGATCCGATGTCTCATGGTTCAGCAGTGAGGTCGGTCAAGTCCATTCGGGAAGCGCGCCGCTGAGCGACGTCATAACGTCGGTTTTTGCAGACATCGAAACAGCCTCCGCCGCGACATGTCGCGAACGGGCGTTCCTTGTCCGCCAAGATAGCGCGATCAACGTTTCCCTTGGGCCGCACTTCCGGCCACTGTGACCATGTCAATGATGGGCCGCTGGGTCGATCTGCCCAGCGGCCCCTCTCATTTATGGAATTTAGTTGCAAACGAGCGAAGCGATGGCGGGAGAGGGGGCAACGCTCAAGACGCTCCCAACTACCGCTCCACCCCCTTAACCTTCCCCCATGTCCTCGCCGCGGTATATCCAAGATAGCCCGTACCGAACAACGCATAGAGCGGCTCAGGCAATGCCTCGAAATAGCCCCGCATCGCCCGGACGATCGCCACCGCTCCGTCCGGCCAGACCCCGCCGATCAAGCCCACCGGCACCGACCAGAGCAGCAGGCCATACATGACGTAGAGGAAGGCAGGCCGCGCCCGCAACGTCCAGCGATCGGCCTGCCCGTGCACATGGCGCCTAACCAACGCGGTTCGCCAGCCAGCCGTAGAGAAAGGCTTCGTTGGCGGGCCTGCTCTCCGCCAGCGCCAGATAGCGCTCCCCCTGCAACGCCTCGATCGCCGTCAGCAGCACCTTCTCCCCAGCCTTGCCGCGCAAGGCCATGAAGGCCTTCAACGCCGTCAACGTCTTTGCGCCGATGACGCGGTCGACCTTGAGGTCCGGATAATCCTTCTGGTTCCGATTCAGCGCGTTAAGCGCCCGCTGCAGGAAGCTGGTCGCCGTCGCCGCGCCCATGTTGACCGCGCTGTCGAACAGTTCGGCGGCAATCTCCGGCACTATCTCCGCGACGAAGGCATAGCCTGGCCTCTCCCAGTAGAGCCGCCGGTAGATGCTCTCCGCCAGCGCGCGGGGCAGCCGCCGCATGTCGCCCGCATAGCCGTTGGCGCGCGCGACTGCTTCCGTGATCCCGAAATTGGTGGCCCCACCGCGATCTGCCGGATGGTGACTGAAGCCGCCCTCGCGCGCGATCACCTCGTCGATCAATGCCGCAATATCCATCAACCCGCCTCCTTCATCGAATGAGGCAGGGCATTTATCCCATCTGGTTAGCTGTAGGACAGCGCAAAATCGCTCGCCACGCTAAAAATAGGAAAAATAGGAAAGGGCACGAAGCACGGAGCCGATTTCGGAAATCGGCTTTTCTCGCTACTTCATTCATGAATTTTGGTCGGGACGAGAGGATTCGAACCTCCGACCCCCACACCCCCAGTGTGATGCGCTACCAGGCTGCGCTACGTCCCGACCGGAGCGGCGGCACATAGAAGCAGTTTTCAGAACATGCAAGCCTTTCAGCAAAGCCTTTTCGCCGCTTTCTTCCTTCCCTAATGATATTGCCTCCCTGTCCCGATCTGTGTTAGCCGCGCGCCCTTGATCCGCAGGCATTTGCCTGTCTGCGGCCGGACAAGAGAATAAGGCGATAGTCCCATCATGTTCATTACCCCAGCCTTTGCCCAGACCGCGGGCGAGCAGTCTTCCGGCGCATCCATGCTGGTGCAGATGGCGCCGCTCGTTCTCATCTTCGTCGTCTTCTACTTCCTCCTGATCCGCCCCCAGCAGAAGCGGATGAAGGAGCATAAGGCGAAGATCGACGCGGTGAAGAAGGGGGATCAGGTCGTCACCGGGGGCGGCCTGGTGGGCAAGGTGGCCCGCGTCGATGAATTTTATGTCGATGTCGAGCTCGCGCCGGGCATGAAGGTGAAGGCTGTCAAGTCGATGCTCACCGATGTCGTCGACCCGGCCACCGCCAAGCCAGCGAACGACTGACCGCCCGATGCTGAACTTTTCGCGCTGGGCTGTCGCGGCAATCCTGCTGCCCCTGGTTATCGGTATCGTCTGCGCAATCCCCAGCTTCCTGCCCGATGCGGCGGTGCAGCGGCTGCCCGGCTTCATGCAGACCCGGGTGAACCTTGGTCTTGACCTCTCCGGCGGCAGCCATCTTCTGCTCGAAGCATCGACACAGGACGTCGCGAAGCAGCGCCTCGCCAATATGGAAGAGCAGGTCCGTACCGAGCTTCGCCGTGGTACGCCGCGCATCGCGATCGGTGATATTTCCAGCCGTGACGGCAAGCTCAGCTTCATGGTGCGCGATCCGTCGCAGGTTGATGCCGCGGTCGAGCGCATCCGACCGCTGACGCAGGGCGCGGGACTGACCGGCCAGCGCGACTTCAATGTCGAGGTCGTGAACAGCTCGACCATTGTCATCACGCCAACCGACGCCGGGATCGACAATGCGGTCAAGAGCGCCATGGAAGTGGCGACCGAAGTCATCCGCAAGCGCATCGACGAAATGGGCACGCGCGAGCCGACCATTCAGCAGCAGGGTGGCAATCGCATTGTCGTGCAGGTGCCTGGGCTTCAGAACCCCAAGGCGTTGAAGGACCTGCTCGGCCAGACCGCCAAGCTGGAATTCAAGCTGGTGGATACCAGCGCCAACCCGTCGGATGTCGCGCAGGGCCGCGCACCTGTCGGCAGCGAAGTGCTGCCTTATCCCAATAATCCCTCAGGGATTCCGGCCATCGCGGTCAAGCGACAGGTCATGGTATCCGGCGAGGACCTGACCGACGCCACGCAAGGATATGACCAGAGCAACCAGGCAATCGTCAATATCCGCTTCAACGGGTCAGGTGGGCGCAAGTTCGGTCAGGTGACGTCGCAAAACGTCAACCGTCCTTTCGCGATCATCCTTGACGGCACTGTATTGTCTGCGCCGAATATCAACGAGCCCATCCTCGGCGGCTCTGCCCAGATCAGCGGCAGTTTCACCGTCGAAAGTGCGAACCAGTTGGCCATCGCCCTGCGATCGGGCAAGCTGCCTGTTGCTCTGACCGTGGTGGAAGAGCGCACGGTAGGTCCGCAATTGGGTGCCGATTCGATCCGGGCGGGTTTGCTGGCATCGGTTATCGCCGTGGCCGCGGTCGCTGGGTTCATGTTCGTCAGCTACGGTCGTTTCGGCATGTATGCGAACCTCGCCGTCGCCATCAATGTGCTCGTGATCCTTGGCGTCATGGGCATGCTGGGAGCGACATTGACCCTGCCGGGGATCGCGGGCTTCGTGCTCACCATCGGTACGGCCGTGGACGCCAACGTCCTTATCTACGAACGCATCCGGGAAGAGAGGCGTCGTGGGCGCGGCGTCGTTCAGGCGATCGAGTTCGGCTATAAGGAAGCCAGCCGCACCATCTTCGAAGCGAACGTCACCCATGCGATCGCAGGAGGCATCATGCTCGCGCTTGGGTCAGGGCCGGTCAAAGGCTTCGCGATCGTTCTGCTGATCGGCATCGCGACCAGCGTGTTCACCGCCGTGACCTTCACCCGCCTGCTCGCGTCCCGCTGGCTTCGCGCCAAGCGTCCGACCGAGATCCATATCTAAGGGGCCGGGAGAGAACCCATGAAACTTCTAAAGCTCGTCCCCGACAACACGAATATCGGCTTTGTGAAGCTGCGCCATTGGGCTTTCGCCCTGACGGCTTTGCTTACCCTTCTCGCGGTAGGCGCGACGATCCATCGCGGCCTCAACCTTGGCGTCGATTTCGTCGGCGGCCTGATGATCGAGGCCAAGTTCCAGCAGCCTGCCGAACTGGACCGGGTTCGCACGACGATCGACAGGCTTGGTGTGGGAGACGGATCGCTCCAGCAATTCGGTGATCCCAAGACGGTGCAGATCCGCCTTCCCCTTCCAGAAGAAGGTGGCGCGGGTGCGGCCAACGCGATTGTCGAGAAGGCGCGCAAGGCGCTCAGTGCGGAGTTCCCCGGCGTCGCCTTCTCCCGTTACGACACCGTGTCGGGCAAGGTTTCGGGCGAGCTGATCCAGAATGGCGTGCTGGCCGTCATGCTCGCGGTGATCGGGATCGCGATCTTCTCCTGGTTCCGCTATGAATGGCAGTTCGGCGTCTCCACCTTTGTCGCGATCATGCACGACGTGCTGATGACGCTCGGCTTCTTCGCGATCACCCAACTGGAATTCGACCTCAACATCGTTGCGGCGGTCCTCACGATCGTCGGCTATTCGATCAACGACAAGATGGTGATCGACGACCGCATCCGCGAAAATATGCGGAAATATCGCAAGATGGACATGAAGGCGTTGATCGATCTGTCGGTCAATGAAACGCTGCCTCGCACGGTGATGACATCGGTCACGATCATGTTGGCATTGGGCGCCCTGCTGCTCTTCGGTGGTCATGTGCTGCGTGGTTTCACCGCTGCCATGATGCTGGGCATCGTGGTCGGCACTTACTCTTCGGTCTATGTGTCCTCCTCGCTCCTGATCACGCTGGGCCTGTCGCCGCAGGTGGGAGAGAAGAAGGCGAGCAAGACGAATATCGCAGCGCAAGCCGAACGCATGGGTCCGCGCGACGACGGGGCGCGGCCCTGACCGACAAGCGCACCGGCATCGAACTGCGCCGCGATGACTCGGGGCAGGGGCCGATCGTTACCGGTTTTTCCGGCAAGGGCTTTCGCGTCAAGGACGATGTCTTTCCGGACGGGCTGCTGCTCACCCCGGCTCGGGCCTTGCGATGGAGCGATGCTCCTGCGCCTGAACAACTGACGCTTGCTGTCTTGGGCGATCTGCTGACGATCGATCCGCTGCCTGAATTTCTGTTGCTCGGGACTGGATCGGGCTTGCGCCAGCCACCGCGCGCCTTCGTGCGCGAACTGGAAAATATGGGCATTGGCGTCGAAGCGATGGACAGCCGCGCGGCGGCTCGCGCGTGGGGCGTGTTGCGCGCCGAGGAGCGCTGGATAGTGGCGGCTCTCCTGCCACTTTGACGGGCGGCACTCGTCCGCACCTCTATGTCATTGGATTTCTGGCCCCGTCTTGCGCTTTGCGTGGCATCCGCATAGTCTGACGTCAAGTTCCGTCACCTGTCGGTGGCGGCGAAGAAGAAAAGTGATCCGGCCATGGTGCAGCAAAGCCGCCCATCGCCGCAGAGTTCCGGTCCCGCCGGGGGCGCTTCGGGCAAGAACGCTCGTTCCGGCCAGGGTAATGGGAGCAAGGCTGCGGCCATACCTCCCCCGTCAAAGCAGCGGGGCTCATTGCCTCATCCATCGCGAGGGCGGCGTTCCTATGCGGCGATCGATCTCGGCACGAACAATTGCCGCCTGCTGATCGCCAAGCCCTCTGCAGATGGCTTCATCGTTGTCGATGCCTTTTCACGGATCGTCAGGCTGGGTGAGGGGCTGGCCGCTACGGGCCGGATCAGCGATGCTGCCATCGAACGCGCAATCGCGGCACTCTCGGTTTGTGCTGACAAGTTGCGGCGCAGGCATGTGACGCTGGCGCGATCCGTCGCGACCGAAGCATGTCGCCGCGCAGCCAACGGCGCGGAGTTCATCCAGCGCGTCTATCGGGAGACGGGGATCGCTCTCGACATCATCAGCGCGCAGGAAGAGGCGCGGCTGGCAGTCATGGGCTGTCACGCACTGCTTGAGCCCGGCGATGGCCCTGCCTTGATCTTCGATATAGGCGGCGGGTCGACCGAACTCGTTCTGGTCGACGCAAACAGGGAAGGTGCGCCGCACATCGTCGATTGGGTCAGCGCGCCTTGGGGCGTCGTTTCCCTTACCGAAAGCGAACTGTTCGATCATGCAGATCAGAGCGAGCGCTTGGCGGCATATGCGCGAATGCGGTCGCGGGTGGCGGAAGCCTTTGCGCCTCTCGCCCGCCGCTTGCCGCAAGCCGATTGTTCGATGCGCCTGCTCGGCACGTCGGGCACGGTGACGACTCTGGCGAGCGTCCATCTTAATCTGCCGCGCTATGACCGGCAGGCGATCGACGGGCTGATCGTGCCTTCGACGTCAATGCGATCGATCTCCAGCAGATTGTCCACCATGTCGCTCGCCGAACGGCAGAAGCTGCCTTGCATCGGATCGGAACGCGCCGACCTTGTGGTGGCCGGATGCGCGATCCTTGAATCGATCCTTGATATATGGCCCGCCGAGAGGTTGGGCGTCGCTGATCGCGGTATTCGCGAAGGTATATTGCGCGGCCTGATGGATCGCGATGGAGCAATGATGTGAGAGGCGGGGGAGCCGGCAAGGTTCGGGTCAAATCGGCCAAGGGACGGACGGCGCAATCGACGCGCTGGCTCGAGCGGCAGTTGAACGATCCCTATGTTCGCAAGGCGAAGGCGGAAGGCTGGAGAAGCCGGGCTGCCTTCAAGCTGATTGAACTTGATGAAAAGTTCCACTTCGTGAAGGGCTCTCGCGCGGTAGTCGATCTGGGGGTAGCGCCGGGGGGGTGGGCACAGGTGGTGCGCAAGCTGTCGCCCAAGGCCAAGGTTGTGGGGATCGACCTGTTGCCGACGGACCCGATCCCCGGCGTGACCTTGTTCGAAATGGACTTCATGGATGACAAGGCGCCTGTTGTTCTCGCCGAAGCGCTAGGCGATGCACCCGATCTTGTGATTTCAGACATGGCCGCGAATACCGTGGGTCATGCGCAGACAGATCATTTGCGCACCATGGCCCTGGTCGAAGCAGCGGCATGGTTTGCCGTGGAAAATCTCCGCAAAGGCGGCACCTTCGTCGCGAAGGTGTTCGCGGGCGGCACGGATGCCGATCTGCTGGCGGTGTTGAAGCAGCATTTTACGACGATCAAGCATGCCAAGCCGCCCGCCAGCCGCAAGGGCAGCGTGGAATGGTATGTCGTCGCACAAGGGTTCAAGGGGCGGGCCGGCGAGCAGGGTTGACGCTGCTCTAGAGTGCGCTGCGTTCAATCGGAGGCAGGCCGCGCGCGTTAGTTTTTGTTATCGCATCGTTTTAAGCTCAAAACCGGTTCCCACTTTTGCGCACGATGCTCTAGAGCGGCGTTTTCAGGATAGCGGGGGCACATTGGTTTCGACGGTATCGACGGTCGCCTATCTCGGGCTGGATGCGCGCAGCGTGGAAGTGCAATGCCAGCTTGTTCCGGGCCTCCCGAACTTCATCCTGGTTGGTTTGCCGGACAAGGCCGTGGCGGAAAGCCGCGAGCGGGTGCGCAACGCCATTGCGGCGATCGGCCTCTCCCTGCCGCCCAAACGGATCACCGTGAACCTATCGCCCGCCGACCTTCCCAAGGAAGGTTCGCATTTCGATCTGCCGATCGCACTGGCCTTGCTGGGCGCCATGGGGGTGATCGATGCCGAGACGCTGGCTGGCTATGTCGTCGTGGGTGAGCTGGGGCTGGACGGCCGCATCGCTTCGACGCCCGGCGTGCTGCTTGCAGCACTTCATGCAGGCGAAAAGGAACTCGGCCTTATTTGTCCCGTCGCTCAAGGACCGGAAGCCGCTTGGGCAGGGCAGGTGGAAGTTGTCGCAGCGCCTGATCTGCTGAGCTTGCTCAACCATCTGAAAGGAAGCGCCGCGCTGTCCCCTCCGCAGCCCGGAACAGTGGAAGTCCCTCCGCGTGCCGCTGACCTGCGTCAGGTCAAGGGGCAGGAAACGGCCAAGCGTGCATTGGAGATTGCGGCAGCTGGCGGACATAATCTCCTGATGGTCGGACCGCCAGGTGCGGGCAAGTCGCTGATGGCGAGCTGTCTGCCCGGCATTCTTCCCGAACTGACTCCGGGCGAGGCGTTGGAAACATCCATGGTGGCTAGCGTCGCCGGATCCCTTGAAGGCGGCCGCATCAGCCGGGCGCGGCCTTTCCGCAGTCCACATCACAGCGCTTCGATGGCGGCGCTGGTTGGCGGCGGGCACAAGGCCCGGCCCGGTGAGGTCAGCATGGCCCATCTGGGCGTCCTTTTTCTCGATGAACTGCCGGAGTTCCAGCGCACCGTTCTCGATTCCTTGCGTCAGCCGCTCGAGACGGGAGAGGTCACGGTGGCGCGTGCGAATGCGCATGTGACATTCCCTGCACGGGTACAGCTCGTTGCGGCGATGAACCCCTGCCGCTGCGGCCATCTGGGCGATCCCGCCCTTGCCTGCTCCCGCGCACCACGTTGCGCTGCTGACTATCAGGCCAAGGTCTCCGGCCCGCTGCTCGACCGCATCGATTTGCATGTGGAGGTGCAGGCGGTCACGGCGGCGGACCTTGTCTTGCCTCCCCCAGTAGAAGGGTCGGCAGAGATCGCCGCCCGGGTGTCGGCGGCGCGTGAGATACAGACCCAGCGTTACGCCGGAACGCGCGTCCGCACCAATGCGGAAGTGGGCGGAGAGAAGCTGGAGGATATTGCCGGACCGGATGCCGCCGGACGGGAATTGCTGGCACAAGCGGCAGCCGCGATGAAGCTTTCTGCGCGGGGCTATACCCGCGTGCTACGCGTCGCGCGAACCATAGCGGATCTCGCGGGATCGGAGCAGGTTGGCCGAGTCCATGTGGCCGAAGCGCTCAGCTACCGTCGACGCGCTCCAATCAACTGATCCTTGCGCGTGCCAGGCAGAGGTTAGCCGCGGTTACGGACTCCGGCGGCCCGCGTGGCCGCAAGTTGCTGGACCTGCCGTACGTTCCGGGACGCCTGGAGGAATGGGCGTGGATTGACGGGCTGCCCGTTTATCCGGACCTCGAAGTGAAGATGGTCACCGGTCGAGCGGCCAGTCGATCCCATGCGTGCGATTTGCTGGCCTTGCGTCACCTTCCTGCCCACGCTGGTGCTGAAGCCCGACAGATGAGCGTAGCGGGTCATGATGCCGTTGCTGTGCGCAACCTCGACCACATTGCCATAGCCGCTGCGCTGCCCGACGAAGGTGACCTTGCCCGCTGCGGCGGCGAGTATCGGCTCTCCATGCCTGCCGGGAAAGTCTATGCCGGCATGGAAAGCCGCGTGGCCGTTGAAGGGATCGCGGCGGTAGCCATAGGAGCTTGACTGCATCGGCGCCATCGTTGGACGGCCGGACGGAATGGTCTTCAAGCTGGCTTCCAAAAGCTCCATCCGCGCCAGAGCGTCGGCAAGATGTTCCATTTCCTGCGGCATCGAAGCTTGTGCTTCAGGCCACGGTACGAAGGGGCCGCCCTGCGCCCGGGCGGCGGTGCGCACCAATGCTTCCGGATTGAGGCCGAGGCTTTGGATGGCGTGCGCCGTTTGGTCCGCCCGACGCCTGACTGCATGCGTCAGAAGCGCTGCGAAGCGGCGCTGCCGCGCATCGATGGCTTGCAGGGGTTTGGCATCCACAGCCGCACCGAGGCGCAGCTTTTCCGCACGTGCGCCCGCTACCTGTTTCGATGCCTCAGCCCGCGCGCCGTCAACCCCCGCCTCGTCTTCGCCAAAGTGAGCACGATAGAGGTCGTCCATGAAGTCCTGCCGTGCCTCCAACTCGCGTGTGCGTTGTTCCACCGACTTGCGATAGCGCGCGCTTTTGCTGGCAGCGGCAGCAACGGCCCTGCTTTGTGCAGTAATCGCGGCGCGTTCCCGCGCGATATCGGCGCGGGTCGTCGCCACCGACAGGATCAGAGCCATTGCACCCAGCAGCAGCGAAAGCAGGATGGCTGCAATTCCGAATTGGGCAGCACTGGTGACGCGTATGGACCGCAGCTTCCCGCCCGTTCCGACGACAATTTCGCGCTCTGGGCAGAAATCCATGATCCTGTCCATCAAGCCCGACAGGCGCAACTTACTCCGCTGTAACAATGACGACCCCACACTCGATCCTTGGAGAATCGGGCCGCTAGCAAAAGGAGCACGGGCAAGCGAATCCGCCACGGCTGAGTCGTGACGAATCGAAATCTGCGCGGGGCGAAACGTGCCTGAGTTCCCCTGGTTCCTCCTCAGGAGAAATAATTATGCCTTCTTCGGCTGCATCTCGGGGAAGAGGTTAAGCAGCGCGGGAACAGCATCAGCCGGCACTGCCGCGCCGAAATGAAAACCCTGCGCATAATGGCAGCCTCCGGCGCGGAGATAGTCGACCTGGCGGATATTCTCGACGCCTTCCGCAACGGTGCGAATGCCCAGGCTATAGGCTAGGTTCAGCAAGGTTCTGACGATCGCGGCGTCGTCCGGGTCCGTTTCGAGGTCGCGGACAAACCGCTGGTCGATCTTTATGATGTCGATCGGGAACTGCTTGAGGTGCGAAAGCGACGCATAGCCGGTTCCGAAATCGTCCAGCGCGATGGAAATGCCTGCAGCACTCAATTGGTGAAGGCTTCGCTCCACGACCTCGGCATTACGGCCCAGAAAGACCGATTCGGTTACTTCCAGCTCGATGCCAGAAGCCGGCACGCCCATCTGCTCGAGCTTGGATAGCAATCGATCAGGGAAACTGCTGTCGTGAAGTTCGACGCCCGGCACATTGATCGCGACATGCCCGATGGCCATCCCCTGATCCTGCCATTGCCGACAGTCCAATAGAACCCTGTCCAGCATCCGGTCATTGATCGTGCGGCCCAGTTCCGAATGTTCGAACGCCGCCGCAATTTCGGCGGGCATGATCACGGAGCCATCGGGCCGCACGCATCTCAGCAGTGCCTCGAAACCGATGACGGCGCCGGTCGATAGATCGATCTTGGGCTGATACCACGGGACAGGCGGCGCATGGACCAAAGCGTCTCGGGCGCGATCCAGCATTCGCGCTTCCCGCTGCCAGCGGTCGAGCAGGCCAGGTTCGAAAAGGCATGCGCGTCCTCGTCCGCCGTTCTTCGCCTCGTAAAGAGCGATGTCGGCAAACTTCATCAATTCCGCAATGTCGCCGGCGTGTTCAGGGAACAGGGCGACGCCCATGCTGACACGGCAATCGACATCGCGGTTGCCGTAAGCAAGTGGTTGATGAAGTTGGGCTGTCATCCGTGCCAGCACCACCTCCAGATCGGACGCATTGCGCAGGCGCGTCAACAGAACAGCAAATTCGTCGCCGCCCATGCGTGCGACGAGGTCACCGGGCCGCACCGCTTTCCGCAGCCGTTCCGCCACGGCGCTGAGGAGGGCGTCGCCGACATCATGTCCGGCGCTGTCGTTGATCCGCTTGAACTCGTCGACATCGATCAACACGACTGCCATCTGGCCGCCAGCATGGCCCGTCGAACCCGCAGCCTGCGTCAGCGTCGCCATGAAATGGGAGCGGTTGGCCAAGCCGGTGAGCGCGTCAGTCATGGCAAGATGCGCAAGGTGCCGCTCGGCATCCTTGCGATCAGTGATGTCGACAATGCTGGAAAGGACGCAATCCTCGTCATCCACCCGGATCGAGCGGGTAGCGAGCAGCACGTCGTGGATCACCCCATCCTTACCGGCAATGCGGCATTCCTGATTGTCGAGAGGTTCACCGCTGGCAATCCGCTCGCGAAGGTTGGCCTGCGCCGAAGATCCTTCGTCCAGCAGGTGAACGCGGGAAATATCCTCAGAGCCAAAGGTGCGTGCTGCGGCATTGTTGAAGCGCACAACGGTCCCGTCCTGCCGCGTCACCAGCAGGGGGATGGGGACGCTCATGAACATGCGCTCCAATGTTTCGCCGTTGCGGGCCAGCGCGGCTCTGGCCGTGTTGGCGGCTTGGCTTGCCATCCATGCCAAACGCTGCAGCCGGTTGGTCCGCACGATGGTGATCCACATGCCGCAATGCAGGATCAGCACGGCCAGGATCATGCCGGGCATCGTTGCTGAAACGGGGGCAGGTGCCAGATAGCCTATGAGGAGCGCAACGCCGCATCCTAGACCACCGCCGAAATTGCCCCTGAAACTCGTAGGCACCACGAGGTAGAATATGAGCGGCAGCATGAGCAGCACAAACAACGCGATGTCACTGCGGGAGGTGACAAGGAAAGCCACGCCGACGGCGGTTACGACCTGCCAGGCGCAGCAAAGCCGCTCGACCTTCTGGAACGAATCCAGCTCGCGGCTGAGATACAGGCAGATGAGGGACCACAGCACCACCGCGAGACGTGCTGGCACCGCGATCCAGAAATGCGAGGTGCCCGCAAAGCGCCAGTCGCTCAGCAGGAACAGCGCGTTGAGGACGACCGAAAATATAAAGAGCGTGCGGGCGTGGCGGCGCGACTCAGGGAGGCGCTCTGCTTGAAACGCCGTTTCCTGCGCCCGGCTGAGAAACTCACCGGTAAAGAGAGAAAGATGGGTCACGGCCAGTCCATGTCGGCGCTCCCAGTGGCGCCACCGGAAAAACAATAGGTTGACCCGGTTATCAATTCCCTAAGAGACCGTTCACCATGTCGGAACGTTTCCGGAACAAGCCCGTGTCGCGCCGTCCTTGACCGGGCAACGCTGCGCCGTTATAGGCGCGCCTGCCCAGCGTTTCTCGGCCGGTGAAGATTCGTTTTCCCGGTGGATGCTATGTGAGGCGAAACAGAGCTGAACATTGCCGGTGCTCTTGCGGCTCCAGACGGTTCATCCGTCGGGGCTTTTGCTGTTTGGAGGCTTGTCCTTTTCAGGCTGCGAAGAACGCGGGAATGCTTGCGGTAAAGTAACTGAAAAGGTGAAGGGCTTCATGCCAACAATCAACCAGCTGGTCCGCAAGGGCCGCGAGCTGCAGAAGACCAAGTCGAAGGTCCCTGCAATGGAAGCGAACCCGCAGAAGCGCGGCGTTTGCACCCGTGTTTACACGACGACCCCGAAGAAGCCGAACTCGGCTCTCCGCAAGGTGGCGAAGGTGCGTCTGGTCAACCAGCGCGAAGTCATCACCTACATCCCGGGTGAAGGCCACAACCTTCAGGAGCACAGCGTTGTGCTGATCCGTGGCGGCCGCGTGCGCGACCTTCCCGGTGTGCGTTACCACGTGCTGCGCGGCGTTCTGGATACCCAGGGCGTCAAGGACCGTAAGCAGAGCCGTTCGAAGTACGGCGCGAAGCGTCCGAAGTAAGGGAGACTAAAGCATGTCACGTCGTCGTCGCCCCGAAAAGCGCGTTATCCTGCCCGATCCCAAGTTTGGCGATATCGTGCTGTCGAAGTTCATGAACAGCATCATGCAGGACGGTAAGAAGGCCGTCGCCGAGTCCATCGTTTACGGTGCGCTCGAAACTGTCGAAGCGAAGTCCAAGAAGGACCCGATCGGCATGTTCCATGATGCGCTCAACAATGTGAAGCCCGGCATCGAAGTCCGCAGCCGCCGCGTTGGCGGTGCGACCTACCAGGTCCCCGTCGAAGTGCGCCCCGAGCGCGCTCAGGCGCTGGCGATCCGTTGGCTGATCACGGCTTCGCGCAACCGCAGCGAAACCACCATGGCTGCTCGTCTCTCGGGTGAACTGCTGGACGCTGCCAATAACCGCGGCAATGCCGTCAAGAAGCGCGAAGACACGCACCGCATGGCGGAAGCGAACCGCGCCTTCTCGCACTACCGCTGGTAAAGAGGGGCGGGCGCTGACGTGCCCGCTTTTCATTTCTGGTTTTGAATATCGGTCCGTTCGCCGTGGGGCTACCCATGGCGGACGGATTGGTTTAGGGGCCAGCCGCAAGACTCATTCACTTGACCGCCGGCGCGCCGGCAACGGAGAAGCATCATGGCCCGCAGCCATCCGCTCGAACGCTATCGCAATTTCGGTATCATGGCGCATATCGACGCCGGCAAGACCACCACGACCGAGCGTATTCTTTACTACACCGGCAAGTCCTACAAGATCGGCGAAGTCCATGACGGTGCCGCCACCATGGACTGGATGGAGCAGGAGCAGGAGCGTGGTATCACCATCACGTCGGCTGCGACGACCTGCGTGTGGAAGGCCGAAGAGGGCAAGGGCCCCGAGCATCGCCTGAACATCATCGACACCCCTGGCCACGTCGACTTCACCATCGAAGTCGAGCGTTCGCTGCGCGTGCTTGACGGCGCGGTCGCTGCGTTCGACGGCGTTGCGGGCGTTGAGCCCCAGTCGGAAACCGTGTGGCGCCAGGCGGACAAGTACAAGGTTCCGCGGATGTGCTTCATCAACAAGCTCGACCGCACCGGTGCCAACTTCTATTATTGCGTGCAGACGATCATCGATCGCCTGGGCGCGACTCCCGCTGTCCTCTATCTGCCCATCGGCGCGGAATCGGATTTCAAAGGCCTGGTCGACCTCGTCAATGATCGCGCGATCATCTGGAAGGACGAGAATCTGGGTGCAGAGTTCACCTATGAAGCGATCCCGGACGATCTGGCCGACAAGGCCGCCGAATATCGTGAAAAGCTGATCGAACTCGCCGTCGAGCAGGACGACGAGGCGATGGAAGCCTATCTCGAAGGCAACATCCCCGACGCCGCCACGCTCAAGAAGCTGATCCGCAAGGGTACGCTCAATCAGTCGTTCGTACCGGTACTGTGTGGATCGGCGTTCAAGAACAAGGGCGTCCAGCCGCTGCTCGACGCGGTCGTCGATTATCTGCCTTCGCCGCTCGACATCGAGGACGTGCAGGGCATCAACCCGAATACCGAAGAGCCCGACAGCCGTCCGACCTCAGACGACGCGCCCTTCTCGGGTCTGGCGTTTAAGATCATGAACGACCCGTTCGTGGGCTCGCTCACCTTCCTGCGTATTTATTCCGGCACCCTGACCAAGGGCACCTATCTGAACTCGGTCAAGGACAAGAAGGAAAAGATCGGCCGCATGCTGCTGATGCATGCCAACAGCCGTGAAGACATCGAGGCGGCCTATGCAGGTGACATCGTCGCGCTGGCCGGCATGAAGGAAACCACCACCGGTGATACGTTGTGCGCCGAGCGCCAGCCGATCATTCTTGAGCGGATGGAATTCCCTGAGCCGGTTATCGAACTGTCGGTGGAACCCAAGACCAAGGCCGACCAGGAAAAGATGGGCGTCGCCCTCAACCGTCTGGCTGCCGAAGATCCGTCCTTCCGCGTCACGACCGATCACGAATCGGGTCAGACGATCATCAAGGGCATGGGTGAACTTCACCTCGAAATCCTGGTCGACCGCATGAAGCGCGAGTTCAAGGTCGAGGCGAATGTCGGCGCGCCGCAGGTGGCCTATCGCGAGTATCTGAAGAAGCCCGTCGATATTGACTACACCCACAAGAAGCAGTCGGGCGGCACTGGTCAGTTCGGCCGCATCAAGGTGAAGCTGACGCCGGGTGAGCGCGGTGCGGGCATCATCTTCAAGGATGAGATCAAGGGCGGTAACATTCCCAAGGAATATATCCCCGCGATCGAAAAGGGCATGCGCGAGACGGCGGCCACTGGCTCGCTCATCGGCTTCCCGATCATCGACTTCGAAATCCTGCTCTATGACGGCGCCTACCACGACGTCGACTCGTCTGCGCTGGCGTTCGAAATCACCGGTCGCGCAGCGATGCGCGAAGCGGCGCAAAAGTCGGGCATCACCTTGCTCGAGCCGGTCATGAAGGTCGAAGTTGTCACCCCGGAAGAATATCTGGGCGACGTCATCGGCGACATGAACAGCCGTCGTGGCCAGATCCAGGGCACCGATACGCGCGGCAACGCGCAGGTGGTCGAGGCCATGGTGCCGCTGGCCAACATGTTCGGCTATGTAAACTCGCTGCGTTCCTTCACCCAGGGCCGTGCGAACTACTCGATGATCTTCTCCCACTATGACGAAGTGCCGCAGAATGTGGCGGACGAAGTCAAGGCGAAGATGGCCTGATGATTTTCCTTGGCCGGGCCGTGCTGGCGGCTCGGTTAGGGGCTGGTAATCTGTAAATTTGCTGCTATGGACGCGCCTTCGCGAGGCGCGGCCGAGCGGTCTGACCAAGCTGATTTGATTAGAAGGTAGGAAAAAATGGCTAAGGCTAAGTTTGAGCGGAACAAGCCGCACTGCAACATCGGCACCATCGGTCACGTTGACCATGGCAAGACCTCGCTGACCGCGGCGATCACCAAGGTTCTCGCCGAAACCGGCGGCGCGACCTTCGTCGATTACGCCAACATCGACAAGGCGCCCGAAGAGCGCGAGCGCGGCATCACCATCTCGACCGCGCACGTCGAATATGAGACCGAAGCCCGTCACTACGCGCACGTCGACTGCCCGGGTCACGCTGACTACGTCAAGAACATGATCACCGGTGCGGCCCAGATGGACGGCGCGATCCTCGTCGTTTCGGCCACCGATGGCCCGATGCCGCAGACCCGCGAGCACATCCTGCTCGCCAAGCAGGTCGGCGTTCCCCAGCTGGTCGTGTTCATGAACAAGGTCGACCTGGTCGATGATCCGGAAATCCTGGAACTCGTCGAGCTGGAAATCCGCGAACTGCTGTCGTCCTACGACTTCGACGGCGACAACATCCCCGTCATCCCCGGTTCGGCCGTGAAGGCGCTGGACGGTTCGAACGACGAAATCGGCCGCGAAGCTGTTCTGAAGCTGATGGCTGCCGTCGACAGCTTCATCCCGCAGCCGGAGCGTCCGGTTGACAAGCCCTTCCTGATGCCGATCGAAGACGTGTTCTCGATTTCGGGTCGTGGTACGGTTGTGACCGGCCGCGTTGAAACCGGCATCGTCAAGGTTGGTGAGGAAGTCGAGATCGTCGGCATCCGCGACACCCGCAAGACCACCGTCACCGGCGTTGAAATGTTCCGCAAGCTGCTCGATCAGGGTGAGGCTGGCGACAACATCGGTGCCCTGGTTCGTGGCGTTGGCCGTGAAGACGTTGAGCGTGGCCAGGTTCTGGCAAAGCCCGGTTCGGTTACACCGCACACCGAGTTCGACGCTGAAGTCTACGTGCTGTCGAAGGAAGAAGGCGGCCGTCACACCCCGTTCTTCGCGAACTATCGTCCGCAGTTCTACTTCCGCACCACGGACGTCACCGGCGAAGTTATCCTGCCCGAGGGCACCGAGATGGTCATGCCCGGTGACAACGTTAAGCTCGGCGTGAAGCTCATCGCGCCGATCGCGATGGACTCGGGTCTGCGCTTCGCCATCCGCGAAGGTGGCCGCACCGTCGGCGCCGGGGTTGTCGGCACGATCTCGAAGTAATATAGGACCGCAGCAGCGCGGATCGCCTGATTCGCGCCGCTCGGATTTTCTACCGCCCCGGATCGCCTTTCTCCGGCTCTTGCTGAGCTAGAAGGGCAGAAAACGGGGCGGATATTTTTTGATGGTGCATTCTCACAAGTCATCGGCTGCTCCAGCTGATTTCTGAAAATGCTCCAGGTTTTTGGCTCTTTCGCATCGGTACAGGAACAATGGACAGCAACATCCGCATTCGCCTCAAGGCGTTCGATCATCGCGTGCTCGATCAGGCGACCGGCGACATCGCCGACACCGCCCGCCGCACCGGCGCCCTCATTCGCGGTCCGATTCCCCTTCCGACGCGCATCGAAAAGTTCACGGTCAATCGTGGCCCGCACATCGACAAGAAGTCGCGCGAGCAGTTCGAGGTCCGTACATACAAGCGCATGCTTGACATTGTGCAGCCGACGCCGCAGACGGTCGACGCGCTGATGAAGCTGGACTTGGCTGCCGGCGTGAACGTGGAAATCAAGCTGGCCTAAAGCTGGCAAGTCCCTGCCAACCCGAAAGGCTGGCAGGGTATCGGGCGTTCTGGCTTGCCAGGAGCTCAAACGACACAAGGGATACCGCACGGCCCCTCCGGTGAACCGGAATGGCTCGTGGTCCTGGTCCCCCGTCGCCTTCCCCGAGCAGGGGTCGGCATCCAACCCGGACGGGGTGATTGTTAATTGGGTTGGCCGCGAGGGAGGGATCCTGAGCGGTTTTTTCGTTGGATACGCCCGCTGCTAAGGCGGGCCTCTATGGGAGTAATCAGTGATGCGCACAGGCGTGATCGCTAAGAAAGTCGGGATGACCCGTCTGTTCCAGGAGGACGGACGTCATATTCCCGTTACGGTTCTGGCCCTTGAGGGCAATCAGGTCGTGGCTCGCAAAGAAGTCGATCGTGACGGTTATGTCGCGGTTCAGCTCGGTGCGGGTGTTGCGAAGGTCAAGAATGTCGCCAAGCCGCAGCGCGGCCATTTCGCCAAGGCGGAAGTGGAGCCGAAGGCGCGTTTGGTCGAATTCCGTGTCGCCGAGGATGCGCTCCTCGATGTCGGCGCCGAGATCGCAGCCGATCATTTCATCGCCGGCCAACTGGTCGACGTCGCTGGCCACACCCAGGGTAAGGGTTTCGCCGGTGCCATGAAGCGCTGGGGCTTCGGCGGTATGCGCGCCACGCACGGCGTGTCCATCAGCCACCGTGCCCATGGTTCGACCGGTAATCGCCAGGACCCGGGCCGCGTCTTCAAGAACAAGAAGATGGCGGGTCATATGGGTGATCGCGAGCGCACGCAGCAGAATCTCGAAATCGTTCGCACGGACGTCGAGCGTGGCCTGCTGTTCGTCAAGGGCAGCGTTCCGGGCGCAAAGGGCACCTGGTTGACCGTCAGCGATGCCGTCAAGGTGAAGCGTCCTGCCGACGCTCCTTATCCGGCGAGCCTCAAGCAGGCTGCCAACAGCAACAACGCTCCGGCCGAGACGCCCGCTGAAGAAGCGGCTGCTCCCGAAGCGACCGAAGGCCAGGAGGGCTAATCATGAAGGTCAATGTACAGACCCTCGACGCGCAGGCTGCTGGCGATGTGGAACTGAACGATGCCGTGTTCGGTGTCGAGCCCCGCATCGACATCCTGCACCGCGTCGTGCTCTGGCAGCTCGAGAAGCGCCGGGCTCCGGCGCGTGCTACCCGTGAGCGTTCGGACGTTGCCCGCACGGGCAAGAAGTTCGGCCGCCAGAAGGGTGGCGGTACGGCCCGTCACGGCGACCGCAAGGCGCCGGTGTTCATCGGCGGTGGTAAGGCGCACGGTGCCCGTGCCCGTACCTTCGGTCACGACCTCAACAAGAAGGTTCGTGCGCTCGGCCTGAAAATGGCCCTGTCGTCAAAGGCCAAGGACGGATCGCTGATCGTTCTCGACAATCTCGACGTGGCGGAAGGCAAGACCAAGGCTCTGGTCGCGCACCTCGCCAAGCTGAACCTCAACAAGGCGCTGTTCATCGACGGTGACGCAGTGAATGTCAGCTTCGCGAAGGCTTCGGCGAACATCGTCGGCGTGGACCTGCTGCCGGCCGTCGGCGCCAATGTCTACGACATCCTGAGGGCGGATTCGCTGGTGCTGACGCGCGCCGCGGTCGAAAAGCTGGAGGCGCGTTTCAATGGCTAAGAAAGAAGCCGCGAAGGTCGACAACCGTCATTACGACGTCGTCGTCGCCCCGGTCATCACCGAGAAGTCGACCCTTCTCTCCGAGAACAACGCCGTGGTCTTCAAGGTCGCCAATGACGCGACCAAGCCGGAGATCAAGGCTGCCGTCGAAGCGCTCTGGGGCGTGACCGTGAAGAGCGTGAACACGCTGGTGGCCAAGGGCAAGACCAAGAAGTGGAAGGGCAAGCCCTACACGCGGTCTGACGTGAAGAAGGCGATCGTTCGCCTGGCTGACGGCCAGTCGATCGACATCACCGAAGGAGTGCGCTGACCATGGCGCTTAAGAGCTACAACCCGACGAGCCCGGCCCAGCGCGGCCTGATCCTCGTCGATCGCAGCGGCCTGCACAAGGGCAAGCCCGTCAAGGCGCTGACCGAAGGCAAGCGCAAGACCGGTGGCCGCAACAACAAGGGCCATGTGACCTCGCGCGGGATCGCCGGTGGTCACAAGCAGCGTTACCGCATCATCGACTTCAAGCGTCGTTTGTGGGACGTCGAAGGCACGGTCGAGCGTCTGGAATATGACCCCAACCGTACCGCCTTCATCGCGCTGGTCAGCTATCCCGACGGCACCCAGGCCTATATCCTGGCGCCGCAGCGCCTGGCTCCCGGTGACAAGGTCGTCGCGGGCAAGAAGACTGACGTTAAGCCGGGCAACGCGATGGAACTCGGCCAGATGCCGGTCGGCACCATCATCCACAATATCGAGATGAAGCCCGGCAAGGGCGGTCAGCTCTGCCGCTCGGCGGGCACCTATGCCCAGCTGGTCGGTCGTGATCGTGGCATGGTGATGGTCCGTCTGTCTTCGGGCGAACAGCGCTACATTCGTTCGGATTGCATGGGCACCGTCGGTGCCGTGTCGAACCCGGACAATGCCAACACCAACCTCGCCAAGGCCGGCCGTAACCGCTGGCTCGGCAAGCGTCCGCTGACGCGCGGTGTGGCGAAGAACCCGGTCGATCACCCGCATGGCGGTGGTGAAGGCCGGACCTCGGGTGGCCGTCATCCGGTCACCCCCTGGGGTAAGCCGACCAAGGGTGCGCGCACCCGCCACAACAAGGCGACGGACAAGTTTATCATCCGTAGCCGCCACGCGAAGAAGAAGAGGTAAGCGAGATGGCTCGTTCCGTCTGGAAAGGTCCGTTCGTGGACCTCAGCCTTCTGAAGAAGGCGGAAGTCGCTCAGGATGCCGGTGGCCGTTCGGGTCCGATCAAGACCTGGTCGCGCCGCTCCACCATCCTGCCGCAGTTCGTCGGCCTGACGTTCAACGTCTATAACGGCCGCAAGCATGTGCCGGTCTCGGTGAACGAGGATATGGTGGGTCATAAGCTGGGCGAATTCGCTCCGACCCGCTACTTCCCCGGCCACGCCGCCGACAAGAAGGGCAAGCGCTAATGAGCAAGGAAAAGGCTCCCCGTCGCGTCGCCGACAATGAGGCGCTGGCCGTTGGCACGCAGATCCGTGGTTCGGCCCAGAAGCTAAACCTGGTGGCTACGCTCATCCGCGGCCGCAAGGTCGAGGACGCGTTGAACATCCTCGCCTTCTCGAAGAAGGCGATGGCGGTCGACGTGCGCAAGGTGCTGGCTTCGGCCATCGCCAATGCGGAAAACAACCACAATCTGGACGTCGACAGCCTTGTCGTCGCGGAAGCATCGGTGGGCAAGAGCTTCACCATGAAGCGCTTCCACGCTCGCGGCCGTGGTAAGTCGACCCGGATCCTGAAGCCCTTCAGCCGCGTGCGCATCGTCGTGCGTGAAGCAGCTGAAGAAGCGGAGGCGTAAGAGACATGGGTCACAAGAGCAATCCGATCGGTCTGCGCCTGCAGATCAACCGTACCTGGGACAGCCGCTGGTTCGCGGAAGGTGCCGACTATGGCCGTCTGCTGCTGGAGGATCTGAAGATCCGCCAGTATATCATGAAGAACCTGCCGCAGGCCGCGATCTCCAAGGTCGTGATCGAGCGTCCCGCCAAGCTGTGCCGCGTGTCGATCTACGCTGCCCGTCCCGGTGTCATCATCGGTAAGAAGGGCGCGGACATCGAGAAGCTGCGCAAGAAGCTGGGCAGCCTGACCTCTTCGGACGTCAGCCTGAACATCGTCGAAATCCGCAAGCCGGAAATCGACTCCAAGCTCGTTGCGCAGGGTATCGCCGACCAGCTGGAACGCCGCGTTGCTTTCCGTCGCGCCATGAAGCGTGCGGTGCAGTCGGCTCTTCGCTTGGGCGCTGAAGGCATCAAGATCACCTGCGGCGGCCGTCTGGGCGGCGCAGAGATCGCGCGTGTCGAATGGTATCGCGAAGGCCGCGTTCCGCTGCACACGCTGCGCGCGAATGTCGACTATGCCGAAGCAACCGCGCACACGGCTTATGGCGTTTGCGGCATCAAGGTGTGGATCTTCAAGGGCGAGATTCTCGGCCATGATCCGTTCGCGACCGACCGGCTGATGCTGGAGGCTCAGACCTCCGGCGTGCGCCCGGCACGCTGAGAATAAGGTAGGTATAGCGTCATGCTGCAACCGAAAAAAATGAAGTTCCGCAAGACCTTCAAGGGTCGGATCAAGGGCGACGCCAAGGGCGGTTCGGCTCTGAACTTCGGCGCCTATGGTCTGAAGGCTCTGGAACCCGAGCGCGTTACCGCACGCCAGATCGAAGCGGCCCGGCGCGCGATCCAGCGTCACCTTCGCCGTCAGGGCCGTCTGTGGATCCGCGTGTTCCCCGACGTGCCGGTGTCGAAGAAGCCCGCCGAAGTCCGTCAGGGTAAGGGTAAGGGGTCGGTCGAATATTGGGCAGCTCGCGTCAAGCCGGGCCGCATCCTGTTCGAACTGGACGGCGTGCCCGGCCCGCTCGCAGCAGAGGCTTTCTCGCGCGCCGCGATGAAGCTGCCGATCAAGACGAAGGTTGTCGCTCGCCTCGGCGACACCTCCCACCTGGAGGGTTAATCCGTGGCGAATGTAGCTGACCTCAAGACCAAGTCGGACGACGAGCTGTCGACCGAGCTCAACAACCTGAAGCGTGAGCAGTTCAATCTGCGCTTCCAGGCGGCCACCAACCAGCTGGAAAAGCCCAGCCGCGTGCGTGAAGTCCGCCGGTCGATCGCGCAGATCAAGACCCTTCAGTCCGAGCGTTCGCGCTCGGCTGCGAAGTAAGAAGGAAATCACACGATGCCCAAGCGCGTGCTGACGGGAACGGTGGTTTCCGACAAGACCGACAAGACGGTGGTGGTTCGCGTGGAGCGCAAGGTTAAGCATGCGCTCTACGGCAAGATCATTCGCCGTTCGAAGAAGTACCATGCCCATGACGAGGGCAATGTCTACAAGGAAGGCGAAACGGTCCGCATCGAAGAGACCGCTCCGATTTCCAAGCTCAAGACCTGGAAGGTTATCGAGCGCGTGGACACCCACAAGTCGCCCGAAACGGCGGCCTGAGGTTAGTCACCGGCCGTAGGGGTCGAAATTTCGGACGCGGGGCTGGCCTTTTCCTTCGGGAGAGGTTACAGGCCCGCGCTTCGTGTTTCGAATCTTCCGGTCGAAACTCGAATTCGGAACCGCCGGGATAGTCTCGGTAGGCCAGACAAGAAGGAACCGGATCCATGATCCAGATGCAATCCAATCTTGACGTCGCTGACAACAGCGGCGCCAAGCGCGTCCAGTGCATCAAGGTGCTGGGCGGCTCGAAGCGTCGCTTCGCGAGCGTGGGCGACATCATCGTCGTCTCGATCAAGGAAGCTGCGCCTCGTGGCAAGGTGAAGAAGGGTGACGTGCATCGCGCGGTCATCGTGCGCACCGCCAAGGACGTGCGTCGCGCTGACGGCAGCGTGATTCGCTTCGACGGCAACGCCGCTGTGCTGATCAACAAGAACGAGGAGCCGATCGGCACCCGTATCTTTGGCCCGGTCGTTCGCGAACTGCGCGCCAAGAAGCACATGAAGATCATCAGCCTTGCTCCTGAGGTGCTGTAATGAGCGCTGCTAGAATCAAGAAGGGCGACAAGGTCGTCATCCTGGCTGGCAAGGACAAGGGCCGCACGGGCGCTGTCCTGCAGGTCATGCCGAAGGACGATAAGGTGCTGGTGGAAGGCATCAACGTGCATGCGCGTCATCGCAAGCCTGACCAGGCGAACCCGCAGGGTGGCATCGAGCGCAAGCCCGCGCCGCTTCACATTTCGAACGTCGCTGTCGCCGACAAGGATGGCAAGCCGACCCGCGTCCGTTTCGAGGACCGCGACGGCAAGAAGGTCCGCGTCGCCGTCAAGTCCGGTGAGGTGCTGTAATGAGCGAGAAGTACACTCCGCGCTCCAAGTCGCTATATGACGCCGAGATCGCCAAGGCGATGACCGAGAAGTTCGGTTACAAGAACGTCATGGAAGTGCCCAAGATCGAGAAGATCACGCTCAACATGGGCGTTGGCGAAGCGACCCAGGACAAGAAGAAGGTCACGTCGGCCGCCGAGGAAATGGAACTGATCGCCGGTCAGAAGCCGGTCATCACCAAGGCTCGCAAGTCGATCGCGCAGTTCAAGCTGCGTGAAGGCATGCCGATCGGCGCCAAGGTCACGCTGCGTCGTGAACGCATGTACGAGTTTCTTGATCGCCTGATCAACATCGCTCTGCCCCGCGTGCGCGACTTCCGTGGTCTTAATCCGAAGAGCTTCGACGGCCGTGGCAACTACGCCTTCGGCATCAAGGAGCAGATCATCTTCCCCGAGATCAACTATGACCGCATCGACAAGGTGCGCGGCATGGACATTATCGTGACCACCACGGCGAAGACGGACGAGGAAGCGCGCGAACTGCTGCGTCTTTTCGGTTTCCCCTTCCCGATTGAAGAGAAGCAGGCGGCCTGAACGGGTCCCGCTTCTCTTTCCAGACACCCAAGGAAAGAGAACTTAAGTCATGGCGAAACTGAGTTCGATCAACAAGAATGAGCGCCGCAAGAAGCTGGTGAAGAAATATGCCGGCCGCTATGCGAAGCTCAAGGCGATCGCGAATGATACCGCGGCCGACGACAGCGATCGTCTGATCGCGCGTCTGAAGATGGCGGAGATCCCCCGCAACGGCAATCCGACCCGTATCCGGAACCGCTGCGAACTGACGGGGCGTCCCCGCGCTTATTACCGCAAATTCCGCCTCTGCCGCGTGCAGCTGCGTGATCTGGCCAACAAGGGCCTGATCCCCGGCGTCACCAAGTCGAGCTGGTAAGGATCATTTGAGATGGCATTGACCGATCCCCTGGGTGATATGCTCACCCGCATCCGCAACGGGCAGCAGGCGAAGAAGGACAGCGTTGTGTCCCCCGCTTCGAAGCTCCGCGCCCGCGTGCTCGACGTGCTCCAGCGCGAAGGCTATATCCGTGGTTATTCCGAGGAAGCCCTCGGCAAGCACCCCGGCCTGCGCATCGAGTTGAAATATTTCGAAGGCCAGCCGGCGATCAAGCACGTCGCCCGCGTCTCGAAGCCCGGCCGTCGCGTCTATTCGGGTTCCAAGGAACTGCCGGTGGTTCGCAATGGCCTGGGCATCACCATTGTCTCGACGCCCCGTGGCGTTCTGTCCGACGCCGAAGCGCGTGAGCAGAATGTCGGCGGCGAAGTGCTGGCGGAGGTGTTCTGATGAGCCGTACTGGTAAGAAGCCGGTTACCGTCCCGTCGGGCGTCACCGCCGCCATCGAAGGCGGTCAGCTGTCGGTGAAGGGCCCGAAGGGCACCCTGTCGCTGCCGCTAGCTGACGAAGTGACCTACAGCATCGAAGACGGTTCGATCGCGGTAAAGCCCGCCAATGACAGCAAGCGCGCTCGCGCGTTCTGGGGCATGCAGCGCACGCTGATCGCAAACCTGATCACCGGTGTGACCGAAGGGTACACCAAGAAGCTGCTAATCACCGGCGTCGGCTACCGTGCCAACGCTCAGGGCAAGACCCTGAAGCTTCAGCTCGGCTATAGCCACGACGTCGATTTCGCGGTGCCTGAAGGCATCGAGATCAAGACCCCGGATAACACCACGGTCGAGATCAGCGGCATCGACAAGCAGAAGGTGGGTCAGGTTGCCGCCGAGATCCGCCGCTGGCGTAAGCCCGAACCCTATAAGGGCAAGGGTATCAAGTACGCCGGCGAGTTCATCTTCCGCAAGGAAGGGAAGAAGAAGTAAGATGGCAAAGCTTTCCCTCTTCGCGCGGCGTCGCCGCCGCGTCCGCACCGCGCTCAAGGCTGTTTCAGGCACACGTCCGCGCCTTAGCGTCCACCGTTCGGGCCGTCATATCTACGCCCAGGTCATCGACGATGCGCAGGGCAAGACCCTGGCCGCCGCGTCGACCCTGGACAAGGATGTGCGCGGCAAGACCGGTGCCACTTCCGAAGCCGCTGCCGATGTCGGCAAGCGCGTCGCTGCTGCGGCGACTGCTGCTGGCGTTACCCAGGTCGTGTTCGACCGTGGTGGCTTCCTGTTCCATGGCCGCGTCAAGGCGCTGGCCGATGCGGCCCGTGAAGCCGGGCTGGAGTTCTGATCATGGCTGACGAAAACGATATCCAGGCCCAGCCGGGCGCACCTGCTGCCGTTGAAGGCGGCGAGCAGTTCGAAAATCGCGGTCCCGGCCGTGGCCGTGGCCGTGGCGGCGACCGCAACCGTGGCGAGCGCGGCGGCCGTGGCCGTCGGGACGACCGTCGGGGTGGCAACCGCGACGAGGAGCAGGGTGAAGAGCTGATCGAGAAGCTGGTTCACATCAACCGCGTCTCGAAGACCGTCAAGGGCGGTAAACGCTTCGGCTTCGCGGCTCTGGTCGTCGTCGGCGACGGCAAGGGCCGTGCGGGCTTCGGTCATGGCAAGGCGCGCGAAGTGCCGGAAGCCATCAGCAAGGCGACAGCTTCGGCCAAGAAGGCGATGGTTCGCGTTCCGCTGAAGGAAGGCCGCACGCTGCACCATGATGGCCTTGGCCATTTCGGGGCGGGCAAGGTGACGGTTCGTTCGGCTCCGGCCGGTACGGGCATCATCGCCGGTGGCCCGATGCGCGCTGTGTTCGAAAGCCTCGGCGTCGCTGACGTCGTGACGAAGTCGAACGGCACTTCGAACCCCTACAACATGATCCGGGCGACCTTCGCGGCGCTGGGTGAACAGGTCAGCCCCAAGGCTGTGGCGCAGCGTCGCGGCAAGAAGGTTGCCGACCTGCTTCGTCGCGGTGGTGCCTCGGCCGAAGTCGCTCAGGCCGACGCCGAAGCGATTGCGGAGTAAGAGAGCATGGCGAAGATCAAGATCAAGCAGATCGGTTCGCCGATCCGCCGTCCCGAAGCCCAGAAGAAGATTCTGATCGGCCTCGGCCTTGGCAAGATGCACCGCGTGGTGGAGCTGGAAGACACCGCGGAAGTCCGCGGTGCCATTGCCAAGCTCCCCCACATGGTAGCAGTGGTCGACTGACCCGTTCCTCTCCCGGAAGCGGGAGAGGATATGCAGCCTTGCCGCGCAAGCGGTTGGCGGAGTTGGAGAGGGTGGGACCAAGCGCAACGCTTCGGCAAGCCCTCACAATTGCAACTAAGGGCCGCTGCGCGTCCCTAAGTATCCTTGCCTCTCCCGCCTGCGGGAGGGGCATCATCTTTTCAGCGCGAACATAGCGAAAGCGAGTGCACAATGACGAAGCTTAACGAACTCAATGACAATGCCGGCGCCCGCAAGGGCCGGATGCGCGTCGGCCGTGGTATCGGCTCGGGCAAGGGCAAGACCGCCGGTCGCGGCCAGAAGGGTGCGAAGGCGCGTTCGGGCGTCAGCATCAACGGCTTCGAGGGTGGCCAGATGCCGCTCCACATGCGTCTGCCGAAGCGCGGCTTCAACAACATCTTCGCCAAGGATTACGCGATCGTGAACCTGGGCGCTCTGCAGAAGGCGATCGACGCGGGCAAGCTCGACGCCAATGCCACGATCGACCATGCAGCGCTCAAGGGCGCTGCTCTGGCGCGGGGCGGCAAGGACGGTGTCCGTCTGCTCGCCAAGGGCGAACTGACGGCCAAGGTCAACCTGCTCGTCGCTGGTGCGTCGAAGGGCGCTGTCGAAGCGGTCGAGAAGGCTGGCGGCAAGGTCGAAGTGATCGCCGTCGTTCCGGCTGCGGAAAAGGCCGCTGCCAAAAAGGGTAGCGCCAAGGCCGCCAAGAAGGCTTGAGCCAGGCCGCAAGGCTTGCAAGCATGGCCCCGCTGCCCGATATGGGTAGGCGGGGCCTTGTATTTGGGATCAAAAGACCCTCATTGTCGGCTCTGATGGAATTCAGAATGAATGGTGTGAATTTCCGAGTTCGACAGCGTGCGATCACCCCGCTAAGGGGTTAGCGATTCCGCTCCGGGTATCTCAATCCGGCAAGATGTTTTGAAGGGCAGCCAAGATGGCATCGAGAGCCGACCAGCTCGCATCCAATCTCAGCCTGGCGAAGTTCAGCCAGGCGACCGACCTCAAGAAGCGCTTATGGTTCACGCTGGGCGCGCTGATCGTGTTCCGCTTTCTGAGCTTCGTTCCGTTGCCAGGCGTCGATCCGACCGCGCTCTCGCAGCTTTACGCGCAGACCAATGGCGGTGTCCTGGACATCTTCAATACCTTCTCTGGCGGGTCGCTTTCGCGCATGAGCCTGATTGCGCTCGGCGTCATGCCCTACATCACCGCCTCGATCGTGGTGCAGCTCGCGGCCAGCCTCTCGCCCCAACTCGCGGCGATCAAGAAGGAAGGCGAGAGCGGGCGTAAGAAGCTCAACCAATATACCCGTTACGGCACCGTCGGTCTGACCGCCGTGCAGGGCTATTTCATCGCTGTAGGCCTCGAAAGCTTTGGGGCGCAGTCTGGCGTTCAGGCGGTGGTTGATCCTGGTTTCCTGTTCCGCATCGCTGCGGTTGTTTCGCTGATCGGCGGGACGATGTTCCTGATGTGGCTGGGTGAGCAGATCACGTCGCGCGGCATTGGCAACGGCGTTTCGCTTATCATCATGGCCGGCATCGTCGCCCAGCTTCCCGTAACGCTGAGCAATTTGTTCAAGTCGGGCAGCGAAGGGTCCATTTCCGGCCTGCTGATCGTGATAGTCATCGCTCTGGCGGTAGGCCTGATCCTGCTGATCTGCTTCATGGAGCGTGCGCAGCGCCGGGTGTTGATTCAATATCCCAAGCGCCAGACGCGCCAGGGTTTGATGCAGGCTGACCGGAGCCATCTGCCGCTCAAGGTAAATACCGCAGGCGTGATCCCGCCGATCTTTGCCAGCTCGCTGTTGCTGATGCCGCTCACCATCTCGCAGTTCGCGGGCAATACCGTTGCTGGCGAGAGCAGACTCGGCGATTTCGTGCTGACGCTGAACCAATATCTGTCGCACGGCAGCCCGGTCTACATGGCGCTGTACGGCCTCGGCATCGTGTTCTTCTGCTTCTTCTACACGGCGGTTGTGTTCAATCCGGAAGAGACTGCCGACAATCTCAAGCGCAACGGCGGGTTCATCCCCGGCATCCGGCCGGGCAAGAACACGGAAAATTATCTGGACTATGTGCTGACCCGGATCACGGTCATCGGTGCGGCTTACCTGGCTATCATCTGCCTGGTGCCGGAATTTGCCATCGCGCGGGCGGGTATCCCCTTTTATCTGGGCGGGACTAGCCTGCTGATTGTGGTGAACGTCACCGTCGATACCGTGACCCAGATCCAGAGCCACTTGCTGGCCCATCAATATGGGGATCTGATCAAGAAGGCCAAGCTGAAGGGACGGCTCCGTTAAAGGCGCATCAGCGCCAGCGCGAGAACAGGGGAGTATGCGCACATGAATATCATTCTGCTGGGCCCTCCGGGAGCAGGTAAGGGCACGCAGGCGAGCCGTTTGGTCGAAGATCGCGGCATGGTGCAGTTGTCGACGGGCGACATGCTGCGCGCAGCGGTCAAGGCTCAGACGCCGGTTGGATTGAAGGCCAAGGCGGTGATGGAAGCAGGCGAGCTCGTTTCGGACGAAATCGTCTCCGGCATTATCGGGGAAGCGTTGGATGGGCTCGCTACCGGCACGGGCGTGATCTTCGATGGTTATCCGCGTACCGAAGCGCAGGCGCATTCGCTTGACTCCATCCTTGCTGACCGCAGCCGTACGCTTGCTCATGTCATCGAACTTGATGTTGATGAGGACGCTCTGGTCGAGCGCATCACAGGCCGGTTTACCTGCGCGAGCTGTGGCGAAGGCTATCATGACAGCTTCAAGCAACCCAAAGTCGAGAATGAATGCGATAAATGCCACGGGCATGAGTTCAAGCGCCGCCCGGACGACAATGAAGAGACTGTCCGCACCCGCATGGCGGAATATCGCGCCAAGACAGCTCCTATTCTCCCGATCTATGAGGCGCGGGGCATCGTGTCTCGAGTCGACGGCATGGCCGACATGGACGATGTGACCGCGGCGATCGCGGCCATATTGGATCGGCCCTGAGCTTGCGCTAGTTTCTCCCGTCGCTCATCGACGGGGAAAGAGGATGCGAGCTTGTATCCGGGCTGTCTTCATTACGGCTATCGCTGCCGGAACGACCGCGCAAGCCGAAGTCAAATCGGTCAATGATGTCGGCTTTTCGATCGCCAGCAACGTCCGGATCGATCGGGATGCCCGGTCGGTCTACGCGCTAATCGTCAAGCCTGCGCGGTGGTGGAGCAGCGAGCACAGCTATAGCGGTGATGCCGCCAACCTCAGCATGGATCCGCGAGCAGGTGGATGCTTTTGTGAACGGCTTTCGGGAGCGAACGGCAAAGCTGGTAGTGTCGAGCATGCACGTCTGATCTTGGCCGAGCCCTACAAGCGGGTGAGATTGTCCGGGGCTCTGGGGCCTTTGCAAGCCGATGCCGTCATCGGCACGCTTGAACTCACGATCATGCCATCCGATCGCGATGTGGAGGTGACCATGAGCTATATAGCAGCAGGCTATATGCGGATGGATTCGAAGCAGATGGCGCCAGCGATAGACAAGGTCTTGACTGAGCAACTCATGCGATTGAAGCGCGTCGCGGAGCAGGGGGGCTGACGCCAGCCCAAGAACATATACCGCTTAGGCCCTATCCCCACGGTAAATTGTTCTTCCCATCTTAACCGATTGATTGCTGTTTGATTGCTAATATGTCCGGGTGACTGGTTTGCCTCCCCGCACCCGCTTGGTGGAACTGGATGCCCTGCGAGGCATCGGGGCGCTATGCGTCCTCGTTTTCCACTATTCGACCCGTTTCCACGAGTTGTTCCCCCAAGCGGCCCATGTGCCATTCAGCTTCCCGGGCGGCAATTATCGAGTCCTTCTATTCTTCACCATTTCTGGCTTCGCGATCTTCTTTACGCTCGACCGGATTCAAAGCGTCGCTGATTTCATGGTCAACCGGGTGGCGCGGCTCTATCCCGCTTATCTGGTCGCGATGCTGCTTACCTTGTCGATTGAATATCTGGCGAAGGCCACCCAGTTGCTGGTTGGGCCCGGCGCCATCGTCGCCAACATCACGATGCTGCAAGGTTTCGCCTTCCTTCCCGAAGTGGACGGCGCCTATTGGACGTTGACGGTCGAAATCGCCTTCTATTTCTGCATGATATCCATCTGGAAATGGGCCGGGTTGAAAAGGCTGGAGCCTGTACTCGCGCTGTGGCTCGCGGTCCGCGCGATCTATGGTTTTTGGCCGGACATGCCAGAGCGGATCATCATGCTCTTCGTGCTGCGCTACCTTCCCTTCTTCGTCATAGGGATGCTGTCCTATCGAGTCTGCTCCGGACAGCGGCATTGGCGCGAGCAGGCGCCCTATGCGATGATCGCCCTGCTCTCTGTCGCCATGATGGAGACGTGGGACGTCACGATCATGGCCTGCGTCTTGCTGGCAGGCTTTGCCGCGCTCATTCAAGGTCGCCTGCGATGGATTGCGGCACGTCCGCTGCTTTGGATGGGAGGCATCAGCTATTCCTTCTACCTCATTCACCAGCATGTCGGCTTTGTCGTGATGCTGAAAATGACGGAGCAAGGCTATAGCCCCTGGCTCGCCTTCTTTTCCGCTTTCCTTGTCGCGCTGATCTTAGGCGCGGGGATCAACAAGCTGGTGGAGCGTCCCGCAGGCGAGGCGATATTGTCGTGGTGGCGGCGGCGGCGTGAAAGAAGGTCGGTGCAGCCGGAAGTCTCGTCCCGGCTGACTTGATAGCGGCGCCTGTTTACAGCGGCACCGAAGGTGAGCCGAAAGAGCAGAACAGGAGCTCGGCGACGCTTCGCCAAGCCCCTGCATTGAAGCCCTACTGTGCGCGCGGAGCAGCGGCTGCCGCGTTAGCGGGCAGGCCGCCCATCTGCGTGACGAGCTTGGTATAGGCATCGAGATAGGCGAGCACGATAACCTGGCCAATTTCGGTATTCTGGTAGCCGCTGGCACCGGCGGCCGCAAAGCCGCCCCACCACCCTGCACCACCGCCGCCGCCAAAGCCGATGTCGGTCTTGCGTGCGTAGCCTTCGGTCAGCGCCTCTTCTTCCGTCGTGCGGGCGTTGACGATGGAAAGCGTGACGTTCGCTTCCTTCTTCTTGATATTGAGGCCTCCGGCAAGTGCGCCGAAGGTGCCGCCCATCAGGCCGCCAAGTGCAGCGCCGAAGCCGCCACCGCCAGAATTGCGGTTGGACGATACGATATCAGGCTCCAGATAATAATCGGCCGCCTTGACCTGGCCCCGGCCCAGGTTCGATCCGGCCTGCAATTCGCCGGAGTCCGCCATGGCGCGTTCCATCGCCCGGCTCTGCATGGCGCGGCCGCGATTGACGATGCCGAAACAGCCGGACTGCTGGATAAGGACCTTGAGCACCGCTTCCGGGCTGCCCAGGTTCAGTTCGCGCCACCACTGGTTGTCGGGCTCGACGATCGCGACGGTGCCAAGGCGGCGGGTGCAGCGGGGAATCTCCTGCTGAGCGCGTTCCTGCGCCCTGCGGCCCGAAGACGCGCCCTTGGTGGTGCCATCCTTATAGGTCTTGCCGGAAGAACTCATATTCGTCTGCGCCATCGCAGACATCGGCGTCGCAAGCATCGATGCTGCCGCGACGACCGCGGAAACCGTCTTGAACATTGCCCCAAATCCCCTTTTCGAGCGGTTAATTACGGAATTTCTTATATGGTACGACCCGCTTAAAGCTCGCGTCACTTACCATAGCTCGCGGCCTTTTCCTACTGATGGCCTGGCTGTTTCTAAGCTCTGCTGACAGGCCCGCAAATGGCTGCTATCGGCGCGGGCCATGACCGACCTTTCGCATATCCGCAACTTCTCGATCATCGCCCATATCGACCATGGCAAGTCGACCCTGGCCGATCGCCTGATCCAGCGCACCGGCGGCCTGACCGACCGCGAGATGAGCGCGCAGGTGCTCGACAATATGGATATCGAAAAGGAACGGGGCATCACCATCAAGGCACAGACGGTGCGTCTCGATTATGTCGCGAAAAATGGTGAGACCTATGAGCTCAACCTCATGGACACGCCGGGCCATGTCGACTTTGCCTATGAGGTGAGCCGGTCGCTTGCCGCCTGCGAGGGCGCGCTGCTGGTGGTCGACGCGGCGCAGGGCGTGGAAGCGCAGACACTGGCCAACGTCTACCAGTCTATCGAGCATGATCATGAGATCGTGCCGGTGCTGAACAAGATCGACCTGCCCGCCGCCGAACCGGAGAAAGTGCGCGCGGAAATCGAGGAGGTCATCGGCCTCGACGCGTCCGAAGCGGTGCTGGCGAGCGCCAAGTCCGGCATCGGCATCGACGACATCCTTGAAGCGATCGTTGCGAAAATCCCGCCGCCCAAGGGCGATCGCAACGCGCCGCTCGAGGCGATGCTGGTCGATAGCTGGTACGACCCGTATCTGGGCGTCGTCATCCTTGTGCGCGTCGTCAATGGCGTCATCAAGAAGGGGCAGCAGATCAAGTTCATGATCGGCGAGACCGAGCATCTGATCGATCGCGTCGGCTGCATGCGGCCGAAGATCGAGCAGCTGCCGGAACTCGGCCCGGGTGAGATCGGCTTCATCACCGCGCAGATCAAGGACATCAGCCAGACCCGCGTGGGCGATACCATCACTACGGTGAAGAACCCGGCTGCCAATCCGCTGCCGGGCTTCAAGGAAGTGCAGCCGGTGGTGTTCTGCGGCTTGTTCCCTGTCGACGCGAACGATTTTGAAAAGCTGCGCGACTCGATTTCCAAGCTGCGGCTCAATGATGCGTCCTTCTCCTTCGAGATGGAAACGTCTGCGGCTCTGGGCTTCGGCTTCCGCTGCGGATTCCTCGGGCTGCTGCATCTGGAGATCATCCAGGAGCGGCTGACCCGCGAATATGATCTCGACCTCATCACCACCGCGCCATCGGTGGTCTATGAGATGCACATGAAGGACGGGACGGTGCGCCATTTGCACAACCCGGCCGACATGCCCGACCCCAATCATATCGAGATGATCGAGGAGCCGTGGATCGAGGCGGTGATCTACTGCCCCGACGAATATCTGGGTTCGATCCTGAAGCTCTGCCAGGACCGGCGCGGTATCCAGAAGAACCTGACCTATGTGGGTGGGCGGGCGCAGGTGACCTATGAACTGCCGCTCAACGAAGTCGTGTTTGATTTCTACGATCGCCTGAAGTCGATCAGCCGGGGCTATGCCAGTTTCGACTATCACCAGATCGGCACGCGTGAGGGCGACCTGGTCAAGATGAGCATCCTCGTCAACAACGAGCCGGTCGATGCGCTGTCGATGATCGTTCACCGCTCGGCGGCCGAGGCGCGTGGGCGGCATATGTGCGAGCGGCTGAAGGACCTGATCCCTCGCCACCTGTTCAAGATCCCCATCCAGGCGGCGATCGGCGGCAAGGTTATTGCCCGTGAGACGATCGCGGCGATGCGCAAGGATGTCACCGCGAAATGCTATGGCGGCGACATCACCCGCAAGAAGAAGCTGCTGGAGAAGCAGAAAGAGGGCAAGAAGCGGATGCGGGAATATGGATCGGTGCAGATCCCGCAGGAGGCCTTCATCGCGGCGCTGCGGATGGGGGATGAGAGCTAGAGCGGTTCGCACGCAACCTCTATCCTCCTGCCGGGTTCTTGGGGCTTGGCAGGAGATCAGGACATGAAGCAGGAACCCAAGGCCGGCGACAAGGTCAGCTGGAAGAGCCATGGCGGCGAAGCGCATGGCAAGGTGGTGAAGAAGCAGACGAGCGCCACCCAGATCAAGGGGCACAAGGTTGCCGCTTCCAAGGACAATCCGCAGTTCATCGTCGAAACCGGGGACGGCAAGCGCGCCGCGCACAAGAAGGAGGCGCTGTCCAAGGATTGACGCGGACAGGGCATCCATGATCATGTCCGGCGGCACCTGTGGATGGGATGAGTGATGAGCGACGCGTGGCTGTATGACGAGCATCCTGCGATGTTCCGGGCGCATCCCTTTCTGTTCATCCTGTTGCTGATCTCGGTCGTCGGGCTGCTGGCGATCGGCGTCTGGTGGCTGCGGGCCAAGGGCGAACGGCTGGCCCTGTCCGACCGCGAGGTGCTGATGGAGCGCGGGCTGCTGGCGAAGCAGCGAACGGAGATCGCACTGTCGAGCATCCGCAGCGTGCGCATCACGCAGACATTCGGGCAGCGCATATTCGATGTCGGCAATGTCGAGCTTTTCAGCGCGGGGGATATCGCGGAAATCGCCATCAAGTCGATGCCGCGGCCGGGGCGCATCCGCAACATCGCGGCATCGCGCAACCTGGATTTGCTGCCGCAGCGCTGACCTGCGTTCACGCCCCCTTGACCTGAGGCCAAATTATTTCAACCATATGTCCCAAGTGAAGGGACCTTGAAGAGCCTGCATCCGGGAAAGGACGCCACTGGGTAACGCTGCTTCGCAATGACGCGAGGAGCGGTTGCAAAGGGTTGGTCCATGGCCTTGCCGGTGATGCTTTCGCTGCCTGAATTGACTGAGACGCAGCGTGAGGACGTGAGGGAGGCATGCGGCTTTGCCTGCGTCCGGTGCGGCGTGACGATCTACCGCTATCTGCGCCTGCCGGACTCCCCGCAGACGACATTGCTCTGTCCCACATGCCATGCACTGGTGGAGGAGGGGCGGCTGACCGCGGCGCAGGTGCAGGGCTTTCATACCAATCCGGTCGTCAGGCAGCGGCATTTCGCGCGGGACCGCATGCCATTTTCTTCGGAACTGCCGATGCTGATCGTGGGCGGTTCGCGATTGCTGCGCGATACGCCGATACCGCTGATGCTGGATGGTGAGCCGATCCTGATGTTCGCGCCGCCGCGCCGCAGCCGGGGCGCGACACGGATCAGCCTGCGCCTGGGTGACCTTGACGGCGATCCGGTGCAGGTGATCCAGGGCAATGAATGGCTGCCCACCGATGGCAGCTGGCGGTTCCTGCTGCGCGGCGACCGCTACAGCGTCATGGCGGCGCGCGGTGACGGGCTCGCCATCCTGCGGATCGTGGCGCGCAACCGGATCGCGGTGGAACATCTGCGCACGACGATCCGCGGCAGGCGGCTGGAGGTGACGCCTGATTGGCTGGAGATCGATGGGAAGCGCCATGTGAACCGGATCGGCAGCGGCGCTCTTGTAGGACTGGAATGTTGAGGCGGGACGTCAAAAATGGCGGATTTCCGCCGAAGTTCACAGTGTATGCGCGCGCGAGGGCGGGCGCGCGTGGGCGCGAGTGAGTGACATGGGACGTTTCAAAGATGAGCGCGGGGATAGGCCTGCTGCGGGAGAATAGGACAGGCGGAATTTTTGGTTGGTGCTCGAAATAGGATGGTTTTTGGAGGGGGTGTGGTTTTTGGGTGACGGTGAGCGTTCCCCTCCCGGAGGCGGGAGGGGTTAGGGGAGGGGGGAGCGAAGCGAGCTTTTTTGCATGGGACGGGTGTTGCGCTGGCCCACCCCCCAGCCCCCTCCCGCCTGCGGGAGGGGGAGTAGCAGCCGCTATCCGCAGCGCGCTGAGGTGATCACCATTTTCTCGTCGTAGCTGACAGTGACGCGATCGGGGCGGAAGTCCATGGTCATGGCCATGCCGGGCGCACCCCAGCGAAGGGCGCGGGCGCCGGATGCTTGCAGCAACTGGGTTCCGATGTCTTCGCTTGCGGTCTGTCCGACGAAGCGGTCGAGCCCGTCGTTGCGGCAGGGGCCTTCAGCGGTAGTAGGCATTGTGGCAGGGCCTTGCCCGTCAGCGGTGGTGCAGGCCGCAGCCAAAAGGGGGATCATCAGCGCCGCTGCCCGCATCATCGTGGTTCCTATTCCGTGCGTGTCATTTTCAGGCGGCCGCCCTTCACCGCGAAGGCCAGGCGTCCTTCGACAAGGTCAACGGCATCGCGGCCGAATTGTTCATAGCGCCAGCCTTCCAGGATCGGGAGGCCTTCGCGGACACCAGCGGCCAGCGCGTCCAGATCGTCGCTGCGCGCGAGGAGGCGAGCGGCGACGTTGATGTCGCGCGAGCGGATCTTGAGGAGGAGCTTGAGCAAGTCCGCGACCAGTGCGCCGTCCTTGCCAAGGCCGGGCCGCTTGGGATCGCGTTCGGGCATCTCATCCTTGTCGAGCGGCTTCTGGCTGCCCAGGGCCGCTATCAGACGCGCGCCGATGTCGTTGGTCTTCCAGGTGGCGGAGAGGCCGCGCACCTTGCCAAGGTCTTCCTGGGACCGCGGCGGATGGCTGGCGATATCGGCCAGCGTCTCATCCTTGACGATGCGGCCACGGGGGAGGTTCTTGTCCTGCGCTTCGATCTCGCGCCATGCGGCCAGCGCCTTCAGGCGGCCGAGCACATCGGCCTTCCGGCTGGCGATGCGAACGCGCTTCCAGGCATCCTGAGGTTCGTTCACATAGTTGGAGGGATCGCAGACGCGTTCCATTTCCTGATCCAGCCAGTCGCCCCGGCCGGTCTTGCGCAGTTCCTCCAGCATCATCGGGAAAATCTGAATGAGGTAGGTGACGTCGCCGATCGCATAGTCGATCTGCCGCTTGTCGAGCGGGCGGCGCGCCCAATCGGTGAAGCGCGCGCCCTTGTCGAGCTGAACGCCGAGCCATGCATCGACGAGGTTGCCATAGCCGATCTGTTCGCCGAGGCCGAGCGCCATGGCGGCAATCTGCGTGTCGAACAGGGGATGGGGGGTCTTGCCGGTCAGGTTGTAGATGATCTCAAGATCCTGCCCGCCCGCGTGGAAGACCTTCAGCACATCCTCATTGTCGACCAGCAGGTCGAGCAGCGGCGTGAGGTCGAGCCCCGGCGCCTTGGGGTCGATCGCGGCGGCTTCATTATCGTCCGCCACCTGCACGAGGCAGAGGTCGGGCCAATAGCTGTTTTCGCGCATGAACTCGGTATCGACCGCGATGTAGGGCGATTTGGCGATACGGGCGCAGAATTGGGCGAGTGTCTTGCTGTCGGTGATCAGCGGATGGATTTGCATATGGTCTTCGATCTTATTATGGGCTGGCCCGTCGCTCACGGGCTCGTCAATGCTTGACAAGACCGCCCATAGCGGGGCTGCGGCACTTTGTCATTTCCGTAAAACGAAGCTGAAAGATACAATCGCCATGCACGCCTATCGCACTCATACTTGCGGCGCTCTTACCTCGGCCGAAGTCGGCAATGAGGTGCGCGTGTCCGGATGGGTGCATCGCAAGCGCGATCATGGCGACCTCGTCTTCATCGACCTGCGCGATCATTATGGCATGGTGCAGATCGTCACCGAGGTCGATGGACCCGTCTTCAAGGTGATCGAATCGCTGCGCGCCGAAAGCGTCGTGACGGTGACCGGCAAGGTCGTGGCGCGTGCGCCCGAAGCGGTGAACCCGAACCTGCCGACGGGTGAGATCGAAATCCGCGCGCTGGATGCGGTGCTGCTTTCTGCTGCCGCTGATTTGCCCCTGCCGGTGGCTGGCGAGCAGGAATATCCCGAGGATATTCGCCTGCGCTACCGCTTCCTCGACCTGCGGCGCGAAACGCTGCACGGCAATATCGTCAAGCGGACGAAGATCATTTCCGACATGCGCCGCCGCATGGAAGGGGCGGGCTTCACCGAATATTCGACGCCGATCCTGACCGCGAGCAGCCCGGAAGGGGCGCGCGACTTTCTGGTGCCGAGCCGTATTCATCCGGGCAAATTCTACGCCCTGCCGCAGGCGCCGCAGCAATATAAGCAGCTGCTGATGGTGGCGGGCTTCGACCGCTATTTCCAGATCGCGCCCTGCTTCCGCGACGAAGACCCCCGCGCTGACCGCCTGCCGGGCGAGTTCTACCAGCTTGATCTGGAAATGAGCTTCGTCACGCAGGAAGATGTGTGGAACACGATGGAGCCGGTGATCGCTCAGGTGTTCGAGCAATTTGCCGAGGGCAAGCCGGTGACGCCCGCGGGCAGCTTCCCGCGCATCGCCTATGACGAAGCGATCCTGAAATATGGGTCGGACAAGCCGGACCTGCGCAACCCCATCCTGATCCAGGACGTGACCGAGCATTTCGTGGGCTCGGGCTTTGGCATTTTCGCCTCGCTGGTTGAGAGCGGCAGCGTCATTCGCGCGATCCCGGCGCCGGGCGCTGGTGCGGGCAGCCGGAAGTTCTTCGACGACATGAACAATTGGGCGCGGGGCGAAGGCTATTCGGGCCTTGGCTATATCAACATCAAGGATGGCGTCCCCGGCGGCCCCATCGCCAAGAATCATGGCGAGGAGCGGACGGCCAAGCTGATCGAAGCGCTGGGCCTTGGCCCCAATGATGGCGTGTTCTTTGCCGCGGGCAAGGAAAGCCAGGCTGCCAAGCTCGCGGGCCTTGCCCGTATTCGCGTGGGCGAGCAGCTGGACCTGATCGACAAGGACCGGTTCGAACTATGCTGGATCGTCGATTTCCCCTTCTACGAATATGACGAGGAATCGAAGTCGGTCGATTTTGCGCACAACCCCTTCTCCATGCCGCAGGGTGGGATGGACGCGCTGGAGCATCAGGACCCGCTGACGATCAAGGCCTATCAGTATGACATGGTCTGCAACGGCTATGAGATTGCATCGGGTTCGATCCGGAACCAGTCGCCCGAGCTGATGGTCAAGGCCTTCGAGAAGGTGGGCCTCAGCCAACAGGACGTTGAGGAGCGCTTCGGCGGCCTCTACCGCGCCTTCCAATATGGCGCGCCGCCGCATGGCGGCATGGCGGCCGGTGTCGATCGCATCGTCATGCTGCTGTGCGGGGCGCAGAATCTGCGCGAGGTGACGCTGTTCCCGATGAATCAGCGGGCCGAGGACCTGTTGATGGGTGCGCCGAGCGCAGCGGAGTTCAAGCAGCTGCGCGAACTGCATGTCCGGGTGGTGGAGCCGCAGGCGAAGGGCTAATCCCTACCGTCATCCCCGCGGAAGCTGGGATCTCGGTGAGATCGCACTTCACCTCCTGAAGTCCCAGCGTACGCTGGGATGACGGCGCATGGGCAGGGAGATTTGACTTTTCGCGGCCTGAGGCGTTGCTTCCTTCTGAGCGAAGGAGATGCGCATGGCGATTGACCTTGCCGACTATGAGAAGGGCAAGCCGTTCAAGGGCGACTATGAGGCCGAACTCGACAAGCTGCAGGAGCGGCTGGCGAAGATTCAGGTTGCCCATGTGATCCATGATCGGCGGTCGGTCATTTTGTTCGAAGGATGGGACGCGGCGGGGAAGGGCGGCATCATCAAGCGCATGACCGCGCAATGGGACCCCCGCTATTATCGAGTGTGGCCGATCGCGGCTCCTACAGCGGAAGAATGCGACCATCATTTCCTGTGGCGCTTCTGGACGCGGCTGCCCGCAGGCCGGAACATCGCGGTGTTCGATCGCAGCTGGTATGGCCGGGTGCTGGTGGAGCGGGTGGAAGGCCTCTGTTCCAAAGGCGAATGGAAGCGCGCCTATGACGAGATCAACGCCTTTGAAAAGCAGCAGGCGGACGCGGGCACGAACATCATCAAGCTGTTCGTGCATATCACGCAGGAGACTCAGGACGAGCAGCTGGCGCAGCGGCTCGACACGCCATGGAAGCGGTGGAAGACCGGCGCGGACGATTATCGCAACCGGGCGCGGCGTGGCGATTATCTCGATGCGATGCACGACATGTTCGAGAAGACGGACAACAAATATGGCCGCTGGCAGGTTATCGACAATAATGATCGCAAGGCGGGCCGCATCGACGCGCTCCGATATGTGGCGAAGACGCTGGAGAAGCTGGTGCCGATGGACTTTCCGGAAGCGGACCCCGAGGTGGTGCAGCTGGCAAGGCAGGCATTCGGGTATGAACCTGGACGAAAATCCCAATAAAACAGTGACTTGTCATAAAACTGTCATCAAAACCTAACTGCTCATTTACCATTGGGAGGCTACCAGCGGCGCATGTACGCGCCCATGATGCTCGAACCTTCGCCAAGCCTGCCCCAGGGGCAGGGACTGCCATTCGTCATAGCGAGCCCCTTCATCCGTCTGGGGCGGCCGCTGAGCGAGGCGGTGGAGCAGTTTCAGCAGAACCCGTCGCTGCGCATCCTGCCTGTGCTGGATGACGCGGATCGGCCAAGGGGCGCGATCTATGAGCGGGACATGCGGCGCATATTGTTCAATCCGTTCGGCCATGCACTGCTGCGCAATCCGAGTTTCGGCGGGCGGCTCGACGATCATGTGCGGCCCTGCGCATCGGTGGAACGGAGCGCGACGATCGAGGCGCTGATCGACCTTTATGCCGCGCAGGGGCAGAAGTGCGAAGGGCTGATCGTGGTGGAGGGCGGCTGCTATGCGGGCATGGTCGGCGGGCAATTGCTGCTGAAGCTTGCGGCGGAACGCGATGCGCGCGTGGCGGTGGCGCGGGCCGAGCGGCTTGAACGGGTGACGCGGGAAAGCGGCCGGTTCCGCGACGACATAGCGACGCTGATCGCGGATCTGGTGGCCATGGCTGATATGCTGTCCCGGCTGGCGAGCGATGCGGCGGAACGGGCGGCGGATAATGGGCAGGCGGCAGCGGGCATGGCGGTGGCGGCGGCACAGACCGCCGATAATCTCACCGGCATTGCTGGATCGGCCAATGACCTTGGCCTGCTGTTCCAATCGATCGAGGAGGAAGTGCGGCAGGCGGGCGCCGCGATCAGGGCTGCGGTCGAGCAGACGCGGCTGGGATCGGCGCAGACCGAGCAACTGCGGGTGCAGGCCGATGGCATTGGCGAGGTGACGGCGCTGATCGACGCCGTGGCGCGGGCGACGGCCACCCTGGCGCTGAACGCAGGCATAGAAGCCGCGCGGGCTGGGGAGGCGGGGCAGGGCTTTGCCGTGGTCGCCCGCGAGGTGAAGCTGCTCGCGGGGCAGACGCGGGAGGCGGCGGCCGAAATCGCCAGCCGGATCGAGCATATCCGCTCGACGGTGGGCCATGTCGCGCAGGGGCATGGGCTGATGGGATCAGCGATCGAGAAGGCGGACCGGCTTTCCGCATCTTTGTTCGACGCGGTCGCCCGCCATGGCGCCTTCAGCCGGGGCATTGCGGCGAGCATGGCCGAGGCGGGCGAATCCAGCGAGCATGTGCGGGTGAGCGCCAGCCAGATCAGCAACAATGCGAGCGCGGCCGTCGACGGGGCGCGCGCCATGCGGGAGGCCGCGGGTCAACTCGCCGCAGAGGCGCAGCGGCTGGATGCCCGCGCCAGCCTGTTCATCAAGGCGATCCGTCCCGGCTGACGCGTCAGGCTGAGGCGAAAATGGCTGGCGCATAGCGTAAATGCGGCTAACCTCTCCATCCAACCAGAAGGAGAGGAAAGCCATGCTCGTGATGTTCGTGGGCGCCGACCGGACCGAAACCGCCATCAACGCCGCGCAGGTCACCTTCGTATCGTCCGTCACGGAAGGCACCCGCATCCGCTTTGGCGAAGGACGCAGCGTCACCGTGGTCGAACCGATCGCGCAGGTGATGGAGGATCTCAACCAGGCGTTGCGCCCGCACGAATAGCGCCACGCCGGGCGCACGGCCTCACCGATGTTTTGCGTCTGCCTGAGAACCTCCCTATACTGATGGCTTGATGCCAGGACTCAGGACAGCAATGAAATCCAATTTCTTCCGGGGCGCCGTTGCCCTTGGCGCGCTCGCGCTCATCCCCGCCACCACGGCCGCGCTCGCGGACGGGGAAGCGAGCAGCTACAAGGCGCTCGACGAGTTCATGGATGTCTTCCAGAAAGTCCGCAGCGACTATGTCGAGAAGGTGGACGACGAAAAGCTGATCAAGGGTGCGATCGACGGCATGCTCGCCAGCCTCGACCCGCACTCAAGCTTCCTCGACGCGCGCGATTTCCAGAATCTGCGCACCCAGACCGAAGGCAGCTATGGCGGCCTTGGCCTGTCGGTCACGCAGGAGGATGGCGCGGTCAAGGTGATCGCGCCGACGCAGGATACTCCCGCCTGGCGGGCGGGGATCAAGGCGGGCGACTATATCACCCATCTGGACGGGCAGCTCATCTATGGCGGCACGCTGGACGAAGCGGTCGACAAGATGCGCGGAGCACCGGGCACGTCGATCAAGCTGACCATCGTGCGCGCAGGCCGCGACAAACCGATCGACGTGACGCTGACCCGCGAGATCATCCAGTTGAAGCCGGTGAAATGGGAAGTGAAGAACGGCATTGGCGTCATCAACATCGTCAGCTTCTCCGCCAACACCGGCGCCGATCTGCGGCAGGCGATCCGCAGCATCGACAAGAGCCTTGGCCATAAGCCGACCGGCTATATCCTCGACCTGCGCTCCAATCCCGGCGGACTGCTGGACGAAGCCGTGTCGGTGAGCGACGCATTCCTGGAACGCGGCGAGATCGTGTCGCAGCGTGGCCGCAACAAGGGCGATGTCGAGCGCTATTATGCCAAGCCCGGTGACGATGCGAAGGGATTGCCGATCATCGTCCTGGTCGATGCGGGCTCTGCTTCAGCGTCGGAGATTGTCGCTGGCGCGCTTCAGGACCAGCACCGTGCGCTGGTGATGGGCGAGCGCAGCTTCGGCAAGGGCAGCGTGCAGACGATGCTGCCGCTGACCAATACGACGGCGCTCAAGCTGACGACGGCGCGCTATTATACGCCGTCCGGGCGATCTGTGCAGGAAGGCGGGATCGAGCCTGATGTGCGCGTACCCCAGCTGTCCGACCCCGATTACAAGAACCGCCCGAAGTTCCGCGAAAGCGACCTGCGCCGTCACCTGATCAACGAGATCAAGACGGACAATGCCGCGCTGGAGGAAGACACGAAGGAAGATCCCCGCTTCGCCATGACGGCGGAGGAGCTGAAGAAGAAGGGGGTCGAAGATTTCCAGTTGGACTATGCACTGAAGACGATCGCGCGGCTGGCGGCAAAGCCAGGCGCGGTGGTCGCGCAGGCGCAGCCGGTAGCGAAGAAGGTTGTGCGGTAAGGAGGCGGGGCTGAGGACGGCTTTCGGTGACCCCCGCCTTCCGCCCTTCGTCATGCCAGCTTCAGCTGGCATCTTTCTCGATTGGGCAGAAACTCTCCTGAGAT
>NZ_OBMU01000001.1:272335-463185 GCF_900218065.1 Novosphingobium sp. Chol11
TTACAGACCCTTCTAAGGGATCATATGACGGAACGGTCGTAGCGACGCTGGGGTCTCCGGGCTGATGTTCTACCTGTTGCATGAGATCCCGGCTTTCGCTGGGACGACAGGCATTTGGACGTGCTCACTCCGGGTAGCTGATCTCCATCACCTCATATTCCTTTTCCCCAGCGGGGAGCATGACGCGGCGCAGGTCGCCTATCGCCGCGTTGCGCAGGGCGCGGGCGATTGGGGAGTTCCAGCCGATCCGGCCTGCACTGGCGTCGGCTTCGTCATTGCCGACGATGGTGACGGTGCGGTGATTTTCGTCTTCGTCAGCGATCGTGACGGTCGCGCCGAAAAAGACGCGGGTCTTGTCGGGCTGTTGACGCGGGTCGATGACCTTGGCGTCCTTCATCTTCTTGGACAGGCGGCGGAGTTGGCTGTCAATTTCGCGCATGCGCTTGCGGCCGTAGAGATAGTCACCATTTTCGCTGCGATCGCCATTGCCTGCCGCCCAGCTGACGATCTCCACGATGCGGGGCCGCTCCTGCCCAAGCAGCTGATCATATTCGGCGCGCAGCTTCGCGAAGCCTTCGGGCGAGATATAGTTGGGATGAGCGGTCATGACGGGACATCTCTATCCATTCGGGTCGAGCTTGTCGAAGTCCCTCTGGATACGACAGGCTCAACCCGGCAGGAGAATGAGAAGCGTCAGCCCGGCGTCTGCTTGCCGAGATATTTGGACAGCGGCGTGTTCGAGCCCCGGAAACGTGCCCGTTCCGGGTTCATCGCTTCATACACCACCGCATTTTCGAGCACGCGCTGCACATAGTTGCGCGTTTCGAAAATCGGGATCTGCTCGATCCAGCGCAACATGTCGGCACCCGGCAGGCGCGGATCGCCATTGGCCCTGATCCAGCGGTTCACATTGCCGGGCCCTGCATTATAGGCCGCAACCGCCAGCGGATAGCTGCCGCCATAATAGTCGAGCATCCGCTGGAAATAGGATGAGCCCAGCATGATGTTGTAGCTGGGATCGTTGAGCGAGCCGGGGTCGTAGCCAAGGCCGAGCTTGCCCGCCTGCTCGCGCGCGGTGCCGGGCATCAGCTGCATGAGGCCGCGTGCGCCCGCATGGCTGACGATCTGACGGTCGAACTGGCTTTCCTGCCGGGCGATGGCGTGAACCATCGTCCAGTTGGACTGTGCGGTAGACGGCACGGGCACTCGGGGAAAAGCGCTCTCGCCATAGCCGGTGAGGCCGCTCGACACCGCGCGGCGGCCGACCATCACGCCCATGTCGGGCCTGCCGATGCTCTTGGCCAGTTCAGCGGCGAGATAATGGTCGCTGTCGCTGTCGGCATTATTGGCGATCGCGCGGGCGAATTTGCTCTGATCCTCCCAATAGCCCATTTGCCCGAGCGCCCGCACCGCGCGGACCACGGAGCGATTGTTGAAGGCGGTGCGATCAGCGGCGGAGATTTCCACCGGCCGCTCGACGGCGGCGGGCGCAGGGACCGGTTTCCCAACGCGTTCCAGGGCGAGCTGACCATAAAACTGGTCGGGGAATACCGACGCCTGGGCAAAATAGCTGTTCGCGGTGCTTTTATCCCCTGCGGCCAGTGCTGCGCGCCCGGCCCAATAATAGCCCTTGGATTGGGTCTGGGGCGATTTGGCAGCCGTGGCGTAGCTGCGGAACATCACCGCTGCGTCGGATGGACGATTGAGATTGTAGAAGGCGGTCGAGCCCGCCAGCCAGGCAAGGCTGGTATAGTCATCACGCTCGCCGATCGGGCGGCTGGAAACGTCGGTGCCGGGCGCATAGGCGTCGTCAAGCTTGCTGGCGATGCCATAGGCGAAGCTCCACTGGCTGTCGTTGGCAGCGGCGCGGGCCTGACCCAGCAAGGTCTCATACCATTTTTCGGCATTGCCCGGACGGAAGGTCAGCTGCGGGCGATTGGCGAGATATTGACGGGCGGCGACCCAATTGCCGGTGTTCATCAGCCATGTGGCCTTGTCCGCGACGAAGCCTGCGTCGGAGACGCCGATGGCTTCTGCCGCCTGCATCCGGACAGCCGCGTCCGGCGCTTTCCGGCGGAATGCCATGCGTGCTTCATAGACCGGCCGCCGCGATGGCGTGACATAGGCGAGCATCCGCTGCGCACCGGCAATGTCATTGCCCCACAGCAGCATGTCGGCGCGCTGGTCATGATCCGCGCTTGTCCAGCCCGAGCCGAACATCGAAAGCAATCTTGCTTCATCGTCCGGCGAAAGCGTTCCGCCGATCCAGGCGCTGCGGGCGGCGATGCGGGCTTCGGCCGCCCGGCCCATCTGCATCAGCGCCAGCGCATTGCGGGCATGGCCCGTGGCGGTGCGCGCCGGGAAGCGTGCGAAGAAGGCCGTTACTTGACGCGGATCATAGCTGTTGGGGTTGATGCCGGTTTCCGCCAGCCGCCGCATCCGGTCCTCCCCCGGCCAGCCGGGATTGGCGAGGATGAAGCTGGCATAGGAGGAGAAGCCCAGACCATCGCTTTGCTGCAAGGCGCGCCACTGGCCGATCGTCGCGGAGATCGATGGATCGGACGCAACGCCGATTCGGCTGCTGACCTGATTCCAGGGCGACGGCTGAGACGAGGGCCGAGTCTGGGCAGGCAGTTGCTGGACTACTGCGCCCGGCGGATAGGGCGATGCTGTTGGAGTTTCGGTCTGGGCGCTGGCGCCGGCGGTAAAAAGAAGAAGAGCGATCAAGGGCATGCGGACCATTGCTGTTTCGGGGCGGCGAGTTGACAGCCTACTGGACATCATCGCAATTCCATCCTTATCAGGCCCTGAATGACGCGCTATAGCGCCCCGTCGCCTTGAGGCGACAATGTGCCCCGGAATGCCGGTGAATTGAAGGAGTTTGTTGATGTTTTCCGGGTCGATTCCGGCACTGATCACCCCTTTCCGCGATGGAGCCGTGGATGAGGCGGCTTTTCGCGCGCTGGTGGACTGGCAGATCGAGGAGGGAAGCAGCGCGCTCGTACCGTGCGGCACCACCGGGGAAAGCGCGACCATGACGGTCGAGGAGCATAATCGCGTCGTCGCCATCTGCGTCGACCAGGCAGCGGGCCGGGTGCCCGTGATCGCGGGTTGCGGCTCCAACGACACGCGAATCGCGCTGGAGCATATGTTTGCCGCTCAAGCGGCTGGCGCGGACGCCGCGCTGGTGGTCGCACCCTATTACAACAAGCCGAACCAGGAAGGCGTCTATCAGCATTTCGCCTATCTTGCCGAACGCTGCCAGCTGCCGATCGTCCTCTATAATGTGCCTAGCCGCACGATTACCGATATCGGCGTGCCGGTGATCCACCGCCTGTCCGAAGAATATCAGACGATCGTGGGCATCAAGGACGCTACCGGGAATCTGGGGCGGGTCACCGCGCAGCGGCTCGCGTGCCGCGATGATTTCTGCCAGCTGTCCGGCAATGACGAAACCGCTTTGGGATTCAACGCCATGGGGGGCAGGGGCTGCATCTCCGTCACGGCCAATGTCGCGCCGCGCCTGTGCGCGCAGTTCCAGGCTGCGTGCGCGTCAGGCGATTGGGCCGGTGCGCTGGCGCTGCAGGACCGGCTCTACCCGCTGCATGACGCGCTGTTCAGCGATTCTTCACCTGGGCCAGTCAAATATGCGCTTAATCGGGTGCGGCCCGACATGCCCGGCGAGCTTCGCCTGCCGATCACCTGGCCTTCGGAACCGAGCCGAGCCGCCGTCGATCGCGCTTTGGAAATTGCGGGTCTCGTCTGAAAGGGGCTGCGGCCCTATATGGTGAAGTGAGTTAGTTAAGAGAGCCATGGCCCGCCCCCGTCCCGAACTGTTCGACAAGAAGAAGATCGTCGCCGAGAACCGGCGCGCGCGCTTCGAATATTTTCTGGAGGACGTGTTCGAAGCGGGCATCGCCCTGCAGGGGACAGAGGTGAAGTCGCTTCGCTTCGGCGAGGGCAACATCGCCGAAAGCTATGCCGAGGTGAAGGGCAATCAGGTGTGGCTGGTCAACAGCAACATCCCCGAATTCAGCCACGGCAACCGCTATAATCATGAACCCAAGCGGCCCCGCAAGCTGTTGCTGCACGAGCGGGAAATCGCCCGCATGCATGGTGCGGTGGAGCGCAAGGGGATGACGCTCGTCCCCTTGAGCGTCTATTTCAACAGCCGCGGCAAGGCAAAGGTCGAGCTGGCGCTCGCCAAGGGCAAGAAAACGCACGACAAGCGCGACACCATCAAGGAACGCGACTGGAAGCGCGATCAGCAGCGCATCCTGAAGGCGCATCGCTGATGGGGCCCAAGGCGAGCATGGGCCGTCTGGCCCGCTGGTGGCACGCCAATGCTCCGACCCGGGAGTCGATGGAGGAAAATCGCTTCATCGCGCCAGTCGCGCACCGGGTGCTGGAACCGTCGCTGTGGCGCTTTACCCGGCGGTCGGTGCCGCGTGGCGTCGCGCTGGGGCTGCTCGTCGGCATCTTTCTGCTGATCCCCGGCGTGCAGATTGCGGGCGCGGCGCTGCTGGCGCTGCCGTTCCGGGCCAATATCCCGATCGCGGCGGCGATGACATTCCTGTCCAATCCCGCCACCACGCCGCTGTTCCTGATGGCGTCGGTCTATATCGGTAATTGGCTGCTCGGGCGCAGCGCCGATGCTTCGGGCTTCATGGCGCTGGTCGACAAGCATGCATCGATCCGCGAATGGTGCGCCTGGCTCTTTTCCGAAGCGGCGCCCGCCATGCTGTTCGGCCTCGCCCTTATTTCCATCGCCTTTGCAGTCGTGGGTTATTTTCTGGCCGACTGGTTCTGGCGCCACAGGATGGGCCGGAAATGGCATGCGCGTAAATTGAGGATTGGCAAGGCACCCGAAAGCAGCGCATTGGAAGAAGTCGCCCGCGTCTGACGCCGGGTAGAATAGTCCAGGCGTTTTCAGGGGGAAGGCCGGCCGATGGCCTCGCGTATCAAAAGGGATGGGGAAGCGTGGACGGGCGAACGCCCTTCCCGGCTGGCCCTGCCGCTGCTGATACTGGCTGCGCTGCTGTCCGCGATCCTGATCATTTTCGCGAGCGGCAACGCGGCGGTCGGCGCTGGTTTCGGCGCAATGATCCTGGCCGCCGCCGCGCTGCTCAGCTGGTATCGCCGCCTCTTTCCCGAAAAAGCCGCTGACCTTGACGCGGTGCCGGACTGGACGGTCGCGCGGGCCGCAGCGGACGCGTCGAGCATGGCGATCGCGGTCACTGATCGTGCCGGGCGGCTCGTTTGCGCGAGCGACCTGTTTGGCGAATGGTTTCCCGGATTTCCAACGCCCCCCAACATCACGGCCGAAACGGGGCTGGCCCAAAGCCTTGCCGATGCCGCGCGCGGAGCCTGGCGCGACGGCGAAGCGCGGGTGGAAGGCATGGCGCAGGGCGCGCTGCGGCTGGACGTCGATATCAGCCGCACGGGCCGGTCGGAAGATTATCTGCTGTGGCGCTTTACCCCCGTGCGCCAGCCCAACGCGCTGGATGACGTGCATCGGCTGCTGACGGGCGATGCCGGGCGGCAGATGGGTGAGGCCGGGATCATGGCGGTCATGATCGGGGGGGAAGGGCGCATCCGCTCGGCCAATGGCGCTTTCCTGCTGCGCGCGGCGGGGCGGATCGACGCCAACATCACCGGGCGCGATTTTGCCGCCCATATGCGGGTCGATGACAAGGGACGGCTGTTCCTGGCGCGGGAAGAGTCGGGCGGGTTGCCGCTGCGGCTGTTGCAGGTGCCCTTGCGCCGGGCGACGCAGCCGGGCGGCTATCAAGGGAGCGGGCAGGGCGGAGGGCAGGACGGCCCGATGCTCCTGCTGCTGATCGACGAGCCTGCGGGCAGCGCGGGCGGCACGTCGGCGCTTTCCTATATCGAAACGCTGCTGTCGCTGCTGCCCTTTGGCCTGGCGATGGCGGATCGCGACGGGCGCATCCTGTTCCTGAACGGCGCCTTTTCCCGTGCCGTGGGGCTGAAGCGGAGCGAGAAGCCGAGCTATCCGGGCGACCTTGTCGTGCGGGAGGATCAGGCGGCCGTCGCTGATGCCGTGCGCCGCTTTGCCGTGGGGCCGCAAATGTCCGGCGACATCGCGATCAGGCTGCGGAACGAACCGGAGGAGCCCACCGCGTTGAGCCTCGCGGGCGTCCGTGGATTGGGCGAGGCGGCGGTGCTGCTGAGCCTCAAGGACAATAGCGAGGAAAGCAAGCTCAAGCGGCAGGTGGCGCAAGCGACGAAGATGCAGGCGATCGGCCAGCTGGCTGGCGGCGTCGCGCATGATTTCAACAATATCCTGACCGCCATCATCGGCCATTGCGACCTGATGCTGATGCGCCATACGCCTGGCGACAGCGACTATGACGATATTCAGCAGATCAAGTCGAACAGCAATCGCGCAGCCGGGCTGACGCGCCAGCTGCTCGCTTTTTCACGGCAACAGACGCTGCGGCCGCAGGTGCTGCAACTGCCCGACATCGTTGCCGATGTCTCCAACCTTCTGAAGCGCCTGCTGGGCGAGAGCGTCAAGCTGGAGGTCAGCCATGGCCGCAACCTGGGCGCGGTGCGCGCGGACCCGGGCCAGTTGGAGCAGGTGATCGTGAACCTGGCGGTCAATGCCCGCGACGCCATGCCCGAAGGCGGCATCCTCAATATCCAGACCTATGCGGTTCCGGCGGGCAAGGTGCGCGAGATGCGGCAGGAAATATTGCCAGCCGCCGACTATACCGCGCTGCGCGTATCCGACACCGGGCTCGGCATTCCGCCCGACATTCTTTCCAAGATCTTCGAACCCTTCTTCACGACCAAGGAATTGGGCAAGGGCACCGGGCTGGGCCTGTCGACGGTCTATGGCATCGTCAAGCAATCGGGCGGCTACATCTTTGCCGAATCCGAACTCGGGCGGGGCGCGAGCTTCGTCATCTACCTGCCCGTCTATCAGGGCGCGGACATGGAGCAGGCGATCCCCGCAAAGGCGCCGATCAAGCGCAGCGAGACATGGGGCACCGGCACCGTGCTGCTGGTCGAGGATGAGGACATGGTCCGCGCCGTTGCCGAACGCGCGCTGTCGCGGCAGGGCTACAAGGTGCTGACCGCCCATGACGGCGAGCAGGGGCTGGAGGTGCTGGCAGGCGGCGAGCAGATCGACCTGCTGATTTCCGATGTGGTCATGCCCAATATGGACGGCCCGTCCATGGTTGCGCGCGCGCGGGATACGCATCCTGACCTTCCGGTATTGTTCATGTCGGGCTATGCCGAGGAACAACTGCGCAAGTCGATAGACCTTGCCAATGTCGCCTTCCTGCCAAAACCCTTTTCCGTCAGCCAGTTGGCAGAGGCCGCGCGTGATGCCCTGGCGATGCGGCCCACGGCTGAATGAACTTCTTGAACGATCAAGCGTTTATACTGGTCCGCGCGTCGATGATAAGATAGCGAGCGTGACGAAATAGGGGATCGCACATGTCGGACAGCAAGACCATCCTGGTGGTCGAAGATGAAGCAATGATCGGCATGATGCTGGAAGATTATCTCGAAACATTGGGATATCGCCTGCACGCGGTTGCCGTTTCGGTGGATGAAGCCTGCGATCAGGCGCGCAGGGGCGGCTTTGACGCGGCGCTGCTCGACTGCAATTTGCAGGGCGAGAAAAGCTGGCCCGTGGCCGACATATTGGCCGAGACGGGAATTCCCTTCATCTTCGCCACGGGCGGCATGGCTGATGATGTGCCATCAGGTCATGCGGATCGGCCGACGCTGGCGAAACCCTATACGATCGGCGCGGTCGAGCGAGCACTGGCGAAGGTGCTTTCCGCCTAAATAGGAAATTTCCGTTCCCCTCTTGTTCTTTGAGAACAAAGCGGATACGTAGTGGCCAAGGCGCCACTTAATCGGCGCTTCCGCTTGACAGGGGATAGGCCGATGACAGCAATGCTCTCACTCATCGATTCCAAGAAGACAGGGACAATGGACAGACAGAAAGCATTGGAAGCGGCCCTTTCCCAGATCGACCGCGCCTTTGGCAAGGGTTCGGCGATGAAGCTGGGCAGCCGCGAGAAGATCGAGATCGAGGCGATTTCGACGGGGTCGCTGGGGCTCGACATCGCGCTCGGCATTGGCGGGTTGCCGCGCGGGCGCATCATCGAAATCTATGGCCCGGAAAGCTCGGGCAAGACCACGCTGGCGCTGCATGCCATTGCAGAGGCGCAGAAGACGGGCGGCGTTGCGGCTTTTGTCGACGCGGAACATGCGCTGGACCCTGTCTACGCCAAGAAGCTGGGCGTCGATATCGACGAACTGATCGTGTCGCAGCCCGACACTGGCGAACAGGCGCTGGAGATCGTCGATACGCTGGTGCGGTCGAACGCGATCGACGTGCTGGTGGTGGACTCGGTGGCCGCGCTGGTGCCCCGCGCCGAAATCGAAGGCGAGATGGGCGACAGCCATGTCGGCCTTCAGGCGCGTTTGATGAGCCAGGCGCTGCGCAAGCTCACGGGATCGATTTCGCGGTCGAAATGCCTTGTCATCTTCATCAACCAAGTGCGCATGAAGATCGGCGTCATGTACGGCAATCCGGAAACGACGACGGGCGGCAACGCGCTCAAATTCTACGCGTCGGTCCGCCTCGACATCCGCCGCACCGGCCAGATCAAGGATCGCGACGATATCGTCGGCAATGCGACCCGCGTTAAGGTGGTGAAGAACAAGGTCGCCCCGCCGTTCAAGCAGGTCGAATTCGACATCATGTATGGCGAAGGCGTTTCCAAGATCGGGGAGATCCTCGATCTGGGCGTCAAGGCCGGCATCGTTGAAAAGTCGGGCGCGTGGTTCTCCTACGACTCCGTTCGCATCGGGCAGGGCCGGGAAAATGCCAAGACTTTCCTCAAGGAACATCCGGAGATGGCCGAACGCCTGGAACGCGCCATCCGCGGCAAGACCGAGGAAGTTGCTGAAGGCATGATGACAGGACCTGAACCGGATGATGACGGCGAATAAGGCGCGCTTGTAGCTGCGTTTTTTATGAATAGTGAAAGGCCCGTCTGCGCATGTCGCGGCGGGCCTTTCTTGATTCTCGCACGTTGGCGCTGAGAGTTCTGCCCGCTCCCTCAACGGCAATGCATCCCTGATTGACAGGGTTCGTCGGAGGATCGAAAAGAACATAAGAAGAACATTCTTATGGTCGAGTCGGTAAAAACCCTTGCAGCCCTCAGGCGGCATATCGCATCGCTGGAAGGCATTCCGGCTATGGAGGCTGGTGCGCCGGTGGCGACGGGACATGGTCTGTTCGATCAGGCCTTGCAAGGCGGTCTGGCACGCGGGCGGCTGCATGAGCTTTTCGGCGGTGACGAGGATGAAGGCGCGGCAGCGGGCCTGTCGTTGATCCTTGCTCATCTGGCGGCGGGCGATTTGCCGCTCTTCTGGCTGCGGCTTGCCAAGGGGACGGGCGCGCAGCCCTATGGGCCGGGACTTGCGGAACTGGGGATTGATCCGGCGCGACTGCTGATCGGGGCAATGAAGGATGAGGCGCTGCTGCTGCGCGCGGCGGTCGATGTACTGCGCTGCCCGACGCTGGGGGCATTGGTGATCGAACTGCGCGGGCGCGCGCCGCTCATGGACCTGACGGCAAGCCGCCGCCTGGCGCTGGCAGCCGAAACTTCGGGAGTCACGGCCTTCCTATTGCGGATCGGCGGCGATCCCGTGCCGAGCGCGGCGGAGACGCGGTGGCGGGTGGAGGCCGCGCCTTCCCTGCCTTTGCCGGGCAACGCGCCGGGCATGAGCGCCTTTTCACTCCACCTGCTGCGCCGCCGGTCGGGGCCGGACGGCATGACATGGCGGATGGTGTGGAATGCCGAGCGGGGAGATTTTGGAGAAGAGTGCGATGAACGCCATGAGCATGGATGGGCAAGCGGAGGACGCGCTGAAGAGGCGGCGCTACCTGGCGCTGTGGTTCCCCTTCCTGGCGGTCGATCGGCTGCGCATCGCGCGGCCTGATCTGTGGCAGGCGCAGGCCGGTGCCGGGCCGGTCGCCATCGTCGAGTCCATGCGCGGGGCGATGCGTCTTGTCACGCCGGACGCCGACGCGCTGGCGCTGGGCCTGAGCGCGGGCATGACGCTGGCTGATGCGCGGGCGCAGGAGCCCGACCTTGTCAGCTTCGAAGCTGATCACCACGCCGATCAGGATTGGCTGGAGCGGCTGTGCGATGGATGCGCGCGCTATACGCCGGCGGCGGCGATCGATCCGCCGCATGGGCTGATGCTGGACATCACCGGCTGCGCGCATCTGTGGGGCGGGGAGGAGGCCATGGCGCGTGAGGCGGTGGACCGGTTCGAGCGGCACGGCATGGAGGTGCGTCATGCGATGGCGGGCACGGCGGAGGGAGCCCATGCGCTGTGCCGCTTTTCCGCAGGACCAGCGCCCGATGAAGAGGCTGCCTTGCGCCGCCTGCCGGTGGAGGCGCTGGAGTTGGAGCAGGAAAGCAGCGTGGCGTTGCGGCGTGCGGGGCTGCGCACCATCGGCGACCTTGCCGCCAGACCAGCCGCAACCCTGGCGGCGCGTTTTGGCGAGGAGGCGGTGGATGCGCTGCACCGCCTGTTGGGTCTGGGGCATCGTCCGCTTAGCCCCCGCCGCCCACGCCCTGTGCTGCGGATCGAGCGCCGTTTCGCAGAACCGGTGGGCAGCACCGCCTATGCCCTGCAACGGGTCGAGGAGATGGCGGCCGAAGCGGGCGAGCGGCTGGCCGAGCGGGGCGAAGGCGGGCGGCGGTTCGAGCTGTTGTTCTTTCGCACCGATGGTCTCGCTTTTCCGCTGCGGGTGGAAACCGGGCTGCCGGTGCGCGACGCGCCCGCGATCATGCGGCTGGTGCAGGAGCGGATCGACAGTCTGTCCGATCCGCTCGATCCCGGTTTCGGCTTCGACATGCTGCGCCTTGCCGTGCCGCAGACCGAGCCGATGGCTGCGACCCAACTGGCGCTGGAAGGCGGGGAAGCGCGGCGCGAGGAAGCTGTCGCGGCGCTCGTCGACCGGCTGTCCGTGCGGGCCGGCCGCAATCGCATCCAGCGCCTGGAGCCGCGCGACAGCCATATTCCCGAGCAGGCGCAGCTCGCCTTGCCCGCGATCGAAAGCCGCACGCTATCCAGTTGGCCGCGCCAGGGCGAACCGGGCGACCCACCCATGCGCCCCATCCATTTGTTCGATCCGCCCCAGCCGATCGAGGTGGTGGCGGAAGTTCCGGATGGCCCACCCCATCATTTCCGTTGGCGGCGCAGCGTGCATGAAGTGACCCGCTATGAAGGGCCGGAGCGGATCGCGCCCGAATGGTGGAAGGCGAAGGACGGTGCGCTGGCGGGCGAAAGCGCAGGGATGACCCGCGACTATTACCGGATCGAGGATGCGCGCGGCCGCCGCTACTGGATTTTCCGCCACGGCCTTTACGGCACGGAGGCGCGGCATCCGGGGTGGTATATCCACGGCCTGTTCGCATGAAACGCGGCAAGGGGCCTGATCCGTCGAAGCCTAAATCGATGGATCGGCGAGAGTTGGATGCGGTCGAAGCGGTCCGGGAAAGAACGCGGATGAAGGAGGCGCGGCCTCCGCCACCGCGCAAGGATGGGCCTGCCTTTGCAGAATTGTTGGCCGCCACCAACTTTTCCTTCCTGCGGGGCGCTTCCCATGCCTCGGACATGGTAGGGCAGGCGATTGATCTTGGCCTTAAGGGGCTGGGGATCGCCGATCGCAACACGGTGGCGGGCGTGGTGCGGGCCTGGTCTGCGCTCAAGCGCGCGCCCGAAAAGGCGCGAGCCCGCCTGTTGGAGGCAAAGAAGGAGGCGGGCCAGCCGTTGGAGCTGAATGAGGAAGAAGAACAATCATGCCAAACCGACCTGAAACTCGTTGTCGGCGCACGTCTGGTCTTTTCCGACGGCACTCCGGACATAGTCGCCTATCCGTCTACGCGGCGTGGCTGGGGGGAACTCACCAAGCTGCTGACGGTGGGCAATTTGCGGTCGGTGAAAGGGGACTGCATCCTCAACTATGAGGATCTGACGGCCTATCTTGATGACTTGCTGCTGATCGTCCTGCCGTCCTCCAGCGCCACGGAGCAGACCGCCCATCGGAAGCCGGTTGAATATGAGTATGACGACAGGCCATCTCAGGAAGCGATCCGGCAGGGACATTTGAGCCTGGTCCCGCCACCGCGTCCTGCCGATCTTGAATCCTATCTTCGGCGGTTGGCCCGATTGGCGCCAGATCGCGTTTGGCTGGGTGTGGCGTTATGTCGGGACGGGCGGGACGCGCGACGGATCTCCCACCTTAAGGGTTTAAGTGCCCGCACAGGCGTTCCTCTGGTCGCGACGATGGATGCGCTTTACGCCACGCCTGAGGAGCGGCCATTGCAGGATGTGCTGAGCTGCATCCGCGAAGGCGTGACCATCGGCAAGGCAGGACGCTTGCTGGAGGCCAATGCCGAACGGCACATTCATGCGCCCGATGAGATGGCGCGGTTGTTCCGCGACTGCCCTGAAGCTCTGGCTGAAAGCATGCGCTTTCTTGGCAGAGTGCATTTCAGGCTGGACCAGTTATCCTATGAATATCCCCATGAGCCGGTGCCCGAAGGCTGGACGGCGCAGCAATGGCTGGAGGAATTGACCATATCGGCCGCCCATGCGCGCTATGGTCCGCATATTCCGGCCAAGGTGCGCAAGCTGCTGGATGACGAGTTCAAGCTGATCCGCGAGCGTAACTATGCTTATTATTTTCTGACCGTTTACGACATTGTCGCCTTTGCCAAAATGAAGGGCATATTGTGCCAAGGGCGCGGATCGGCGGCCAATTCCATGGTCTGTTTCCTGCTGGGCGTCACCTCGGTCGATCCGGAACGGCATGAACTGCTCTTTTCCCGCTTCGTGTCGGAAGAAAGGGACGAGCCGCCAGATATCGACGTCGATTTCGAACATGAGCGGCGCGAAGAAGTGATGCAATATATCTACGATCGCTATGGGCGGCATCGCGCAGGGATCGCAGCGACCATCATTCATTACCGCTCCCGCAGTGCGGTGCGCGAGGCCGCCAAGGTGCTGGGCCTTAGCGAAGATGTGGTGGCGCGCCTATCGAGCACGGTTTGGGGCAGCTATTCGGACGAATTTCCCGAAGCGCGAATAACCGAGGCAGGCTTCGACCTTCATAATCCTCAGATCGTGCGGTTGCGGGCAGTGGTGGATCGGCTGCTGGACGCTCCTTTTCCCAGGCATCTGTCGCAGCATGTCGGCGGTTTCGTTCTGACCCAGAACCGGCTGGATGAAACGGTGCCGCTGCATCATGCTGCCATGGCGGACCGTAGCTTCATCGAATGGGACAAGGATGACATTGATGCGCTGGGATTGATGAAGGTCGACATTCTGGCGCTGGGCATGTTGACCTGCATCCGCAAGGCTTACGATCTGATGAGGCTCCATAGGCTGGGCGATCATGACCTCAATATCGATCTTAAATCGGACGATCCGGCCGTCTATGACATGCTGGAAAAAGGCGACAGCATCGGCGTGTTCCAGGTGGAAAGCCGGGCACAGATCAACATGCTGCCGCGTTTGCGCCCCCAATCCATCTATGACCTGACGGTGCAGGTGGCGATCGTGCGACCCGGACCAATCGAAGGGGACATGGTGCACCCCTATTTGCGGCGAAGATGCGGAGAGGAGGCGGTGGAATTTCCCGCGCCTGATCCTATCCATGGTCCGCACGATGAACTGAAATCCTTGTTGGGCAAGACCTACGGCGTCCCCCTGTTCCAGGAACAGGCGATGAAGCTCGCTATTGTCGCGGCGGAATTTACGCCTTCGGAGGCCAATCAGCTGCGGCGGTCGATGGCGACTTTCCGGCAGGTGGGGGGCATGGACAAGTTCAAGGAGAAGATGATCGGCGGCATGGTGCGGCGTGGGTATGAGCGCGATTTTGCCGAGCGATGCTATAGCCAGATCGAGGGGTTCGGCAGCTATGGCTTTCCCGAAAGCCATGCCTTGTCCTTTGCCCGGCTGGTCTATGTGTCGGCCTGGATCAAGTGCCACCAGCCTGCCGTTTTCGCCTGCGCGTTGCTGAATTCGCAGCCCATGGGCTTTTATGCCCCGGCGCAGATCGTCCGGGATGCGCGGGAGCATGGCGTTACCGTGCATGATGTGGATGTGAACATGAGCGGGTGGGACAATGCGCTTGAACCCCTGCTTCGATCGCGAAACAGGCGGCGGGGTGAAGGGGAAGGCCGGGCGTTGGCGCTGCGGCTGGGTTTTCGCCAGATCGATGGCTTTCGCGAGACCTGGGCTGCGCAGATGGTCGAGGCGCGGGCGCAGGGTCTGTTCACCAGCCTTGAGGATCTGGCGCGGCGGGCGGGGTTGCCTGCGCGGGCGCTGCGCCTGCTGGCGGATGCGGACGCTTGCCGGTCGTTGGGACAGGACAGGCGGGCGGCGCTGTGGGAAGCGCGACGGACGCCGTCCAATGAATTGCCGCTGTTCGCCGCTGCCCGCAAACGGGACCAGAAAGCGGCGGGAGAATTGGGGCAGGAACCGGACGCCCTGCTGCCCGCCATGCCGCTCGCCGAACAGGTCGCGGCCGATTACCAGATGACGCGCCTGTCCCTAAAAGGCCATCCGATGCAGTTCCTGCGTCCGGTCTTTGCGGCCGAGGGCGTGCTGAGTTGCGCGCAGACATCGGCGGCAAAGAACGGGACGAAGGTGCGGACTGCAGGCGTGGTGCTGGTGCGGCAGCGGCCGGGCAAGGGCAACGCCGTCTTCATCACGATCGAGGATGAGACGGGGATCACCAACATTTTGCTGTGGGCGCGACTGTTCGAAATGCAGCGGCGGCCTGTCATGGCGTCGCGGCTGATGATGGTCGAGGGTGAGGTGCAGCGGAGCAAGGAAGGCGTCGTCCACCTGATGGCGACCCGCGTGCATGATCGCACCGCCGAGATGTCGCGCCTTTCGGATACGCATAAGCCGCATATCGCCTTGTCGAGGGCGGATGAGTTTTTGCATCCCCAGCACCCGCGCACGTCCAGCCATCCGCGCAATGTGCGCATCTTGCCCAAGTCGCGGGACTTTCATTGAGGGCGCGCGTGAATACTCCCATCTTGCAATAGGAAGGATCAATTACGTCCGCTCTAGAGTTTCGCGCTTTAAATCAGCGCCACCTCTTAGCACCGTTCGCCCTGAGCTTGTCGAAGGGCTCTACCTTCTTAGGAAGGAGAGGGCTTCGACAAGCTCAGCCCGAACGAGCTACGTGATACAGAGTAAACGCATTCCGCTTTAACAGGAGAAGCCTCATGCCTATCCCCGATTTCCCCATCGATGGCGGTTGCCGGTGCGGCCGGGTGCGTTTCCAGTTGAGCGAAGCGCCATGGGGTGAGGCGGCGTGCCATTGCACCGGGTGCCAGAAGATGACGGGTAGCGCTTTTTCCACCACGATCATTATGCCGTCGAGCGGCTTTGCACTGATCGCGGGTGATACCGTGATCGGCGGGATGCATGGCGAGGATGTGCACCATCATCATTGCGGCTGGTGCAAGAGCTGGGTCTTCACCAGGCCTGCCGCCGACATGGGCTTCGTCAATGTCCGCGCGACGATGCTGGACGATGCCAGCTGGTTCGCGCCATGGATGGAAACGCAGACAGCGGAGAAGCTGGCCTGGGCGCAAACCAGGGCGGCGGTCAGCTTTGAGCGCTTCCCCGGCATGGATGAATATGAGGGGCTGATCGCCCGCTACCGCGCGGAGCGGCTTCAATAATCCTTCGAATAGCGCAGATTTGCCGATGATCCGGCGTTGGTGCCGGTCTTCGACAGCAGGCTCAGCGTCTTTGACAACGAGATTTCCAGCTGCGTGGCGGTGAAGCCCTTGGGGTCGGTGATCACCTCCACATAGATATTGTTGGAGATGCGCTGCCCGACTGCCAGCGACGTGCCGCGCCCGGTGGCATCGTCCCCGCCGACGATGCCGATGCGGTCGACGCCCGACGCGTTCTGCAGCTTGCCCATCGGATTGAGGCCGCCACCGCCACCGCGCAGCCCGTTGAGCGCGGCGGCAAGCTGGATCGCCTGCGTGGCGGACAGGTTCGCGACATTGTCGCCGAACAGGATGCGCGCCAATATCTCGTCCTGCGGCAGGGTGGGCGTCGAGATGAAGCTGATGTCGGGCCGCTGCGCCGTGCCGCCGACTGCAATGCCTGCGGTCACCGTGTTGATCCGGGTTTCGGCGCGGATCGCCAGCACCGGGTTCATCATCGGCCCGTTGAAGGTAATGATTCCCTGTTCAAGGTCGAACTGATGCCCTGAGAAGCTGTAGCGGCCACGTATCACCTCGATCTTGCCGACGACGCGCGGGGCCTTTGTTGTGCCCGTGACCCGCATGTTGGTCTTCCATTCGGAATCGAGCCCCATGCCGGTCAAGTAGATCTCATTGTCGGCACGCACGCGGATGTCGAGCTTCCAGTCGGCGGGCTTCGCCGCCGCTTGGCGGGACGCGACGCGCTGGTCGAGCAGGTCGGTGCCTTCACCCTTCCGACGGACGCCCTGAAGCTGGCGGATTTCCGCGCCGCCCTGCCAGGCGATGCGGTAACGGGTTTCGGGGAGCCACAGGTCGCCCTTGATCAACCCGCCATTCGCCGCGCTATTCGTGACGTTGATGTTGCCGGTCACGACGCTGGTGATGGCTTCGCTCCGCGCGATGCGGGCGCGGTCCAGCTTGACGGCGATGTTCATGGGATAGCCGCTTTCGGCGGCGAGCCCCACCGAGCCGCTTGCCTGCACGGTGCCGTCGCCCGCCCGACCGGAAAAGTCGCGTATCTCCAGCCGATCGTTAGTAAAGCGGCCATCAAGGCGCATCTGCGTCAGGCGCGTGCCGAACGTCTCATTTTCATAGGTCAGCGCGTTGGCGCGGACGAGGCCGTTGAGCCGCGGCGCGGTTAGGCGGCCGCTGAAGTCCGCGGCGACGGCGATCGGGCCGGTCAGCTGCTGGTCCGCGAGCCCGGCGAAGGAGAAGAGCACATCGGCCGGGCCGGCGTAGCTGATGCCGCCACCGAGCGGCGCCGATTGGAGTTGCTGCGTCCAGCTGGCTCCGGGGCCAGGAGGCGCGAGCGTGGCGATGAAGCGACCGAGCGGCGCATTGCCGCGCCGGATGAGGCCGCGCAAATCGCCGCCGCGCCCTGACAGGCGGCCCTCGATCGCCATGGATACGGGATCGGACACGGCGGACAGGCTTGAGCGGCGGAAATCATTGATCGCGATGCGGGTGGTGGCGGTGGGGAAGGCGTTGCCGCTCTGGTTGAAATCGATCGCGCCCGTCGCCTTGCCACTGATGCCGAGGCCGGGGCTGGCGATGTTCATGATGGCGAGGTCGAAATCCTTGAACCGGGCCTGAAGGGCGGTCTGTCCGCCGAACCGTCCGGCAAGATCAACCCTTCCTTGCGGCAAGACAAGCGTCGCGGGTTCGAGCCGGTAGCCCTGCGGTTCGACGCGGATGATCGCGGGTTGGGCGAAGCGGAAGGGGATGTTGCTGGCCTTGCCTTCCAGGGCGACGGCGTAGAGATTGGGGCGAAGCGCCGCATTCATGGCGACGGAGAAGGGCACGCCCGTCGATCCATCCGCAACAAGCTGCGCGCGTCCGCGCCCGCCCTGATAATTGATGCGCGCCCGCCCCTTGCGCACGACATAGTCGCCATAGGCCGCGTTCGCCATCTGCACATCGGCGGTGATGCGCGGCTGGTCGGCGAACACGATGTCCGCAGCCACTATGGCGCGGCCGATCACCACATCGGCTTCGCCGGGAAGGCGAGCGTTGCTGGCGGTGGCGTTCACCGCGATGCCCTGTGCCTTGCCCACGGCCGCGAGCCGCGCCATGCCGTTGATCCCCGAGCCGTTCATGGCCAGCCGTCCGGCGAAAGGTCCGGCGGCGGTCTGCTGAAGGCGGCCATTCATGTCTACGCCCGCGAAACGTGCGCGCGTGATGTCGATCGTAAGCGGCCCACGCCCCGTGCGGATCAGCACATTTGCGAAGAAGGGGCCATAGGCGGAGCCGCCAGTCGCTTCCAGCCGATAGCCGCCTGCTTCGCCATTGAGCTTTGCAACGACGTCGGACAGCTGCACGCCGACATTGGGCCGGGCCGCGCGCAGGATAGCTTGCGGCCGTTCCATCGTGCCGCGAACAGTGAGCGCAAGCGGGCCATATTGGTTGGACGTCGCGGACGCGTCAAAAGTGACCGCGCCATTGGTGTCGTAGCTGCCTGACCCGGAATGAATGCGGAAATTGGGTGCCGCGCCTCTGAGGCCGGCAAGGGTGAACTTGCCTTCCGGCGTCATGCCGATGCGGCCCGACATGACGGCATTGCCGCCAAGGAAATCGCGCACCGACGCATTTTCCCAGCGCGCGGTGCGGACGCCGAACTTGCCCGCAAGGCCCCAGCCGCCCTTGGGGCCCGGCACCAACTCCACATCGGTGTTGAGGTTGACAATGCCGACGCCGTCGATCTTGTAATCGTTCACCCGGCCCTTGAGCGCGCCTCGGTAAATGGCGTTGTCGAGGTCGGCAAGGACGATGGCGGTGGCGTCCACCCGATCGCTGTCGATCTTCAGATTGTCGCTGATCAGCTTGCCTGCGGAATAAGCGAAGTCGCCCTTTACCCGCAGATTCTGGAGCAACCCGCCTGCTGCTGCATTGAGGCCGGTGACGCGCCGCGCGGTCGCGTTTACCGGGATGCCGATGCGATCGGTATCGATCACTGCCCGGCCGCTGGCCTTCAGCCCTTCGATGCCGGTCTGGTCGAAGGCGAGCATCGCGGCGGTCAGATCATAGTTTATGAAGGGCGTCGCCATGGGGCCGTCGAGGATGATCGAAGCGCGCACATCCCTGCCGCGCACCTTTTCCATGATCGCGCCGGGCGTCAGCAGTGCGGCGTCGATCTTGAGCCCGCTGAACTGGCTTTTGCCGAGGTCGATGAGGCCCTGCGCCGTCGCGGCGAGCGCGTTTGAGCGGAGTGATCCTTTAAGGTTCACGCGCCGCTCGTTAAGCCCGGCGAAGAGATCGACATCGAGGGCTGGAGCGGTCAGCCGGTCAACGGTTCCGGCAAAGACGAGGCCGGGGCGTACCGGACCCTTGGCCGTGAAATTACCGTCGCGCGCGGCGAGGGCAATGTTCGCAAGCTCGCCCTTGGGCGAGTTGGCGACGATCCGGCCGTTCCACGCCTGCCAGGTACCACGCCCGTCCAGCGTCGCGGTGAGGCCATCGGTGAGCCCACTCATCTTTGCGATCACGCCGCCCTTGGGCGCGGTCAGCGTGCCCTTCATGGCCAGGCGGTTCTGTTCGGGCACCGCGTCGAGCCATGCCTGGAGCCGATCGCCGCTATCGACCACGGCATTGGCGCTAAGCTGCGCGCGTCCATCGGCAATGTGGGTGACGCCGTCAATGGCGATCTCGCGCTTCTGGCCGATCACCGGCTTCGCCAGCACGAATTTGGCGATCTTCAGCCGATCGACGTCAATGTCGAGGTCGGGAAGGATCGGGGCGTTTGGATCGCTTTGCGTGACGTTGAACTGTGGGCTGCGGGCCAGCACGACAAGCGGGCTTTCCAGCACGCGGACGGAGATATGGTTGTTGAGATAGCGGAAGGGGCTCCAAACGACATGAACGCGTGGCGATACGGCGAATGGCCCCTTGGGATCACGCAGGACGAGGTCGTGGATGACCATGTCGCTATAGACCGATCCTTCGATGCGGCCGACCTCGATAGCCATGCCGGATTCCAGCTTCAGCGCCGCGATCTGGCGGATCAGGAATTTCTTGCCCGGCTGCGTGTTGAGGAAGAGCAGCAACCCGGCGGCGAGGACGACCAGGCCAAGGATCAGACCGGCAATGCCGAGCACGATCTTCTGCCACAACGGCCGACCTTCCCGGATGATCACGGTTTGGCTTTCGGGAGCGGGTGGAGGCGTATCTTCGGCCATCAGAAAGCCTGTCCAATGCCGATATAGAGAGTGAATTTGGATTCGCCGGGCTGCCGATTGATCGGCATGGCTATGTCCGCCCGGAACGGGCCGAAGTCGGTATAGAAGCGGCCGCCCAAGCCTACGCCATAGCGAATGTCCGAGAATTTCGGGATGGCGCTTTCATAGACCTGGCCCGCGTCAACGAAGGCGACGACGCCATAATTGCCGAAGCGATAGCGGCCCTCGACGGCGAACTCGTTGACGGACCGCCCGCCGATCGGGTCGTCATTGACGTCTTTGGGGCCCAATTCCTGATAGCCAAAGCCGCGCACCGACCCGCCCCCACCAGCATAGATCCGGCGCGAGGGCGCAATCTGGTCGCGGGCAGCGCCGCTGATCGTGCCGAGCCGCGTCCGCGCCGCGATCACCAGCGCATCGGAAACGGGATAATAGCCGCTAAGGTCGAAGGTGCCGCGCACATAGGGCGACACATTACCCTGCAATGATGCCTCGGGCGAAAGGCGCAGATTGGCGCGAAAGCCCTTGGTCGGATTGAGCAGGTCATTTGAGCGGTCATAGCCGACCTGCAGCGGCAGCGAGCCGATGAAATAGGTCAGTCGCCGCTTTTCCGCCGTTGCCGGATCGATCGTCGTCTGTTCGTTGGACAGCAGGATTTCCGCGCCATAGGTATAGGTCCAGCGCTTCTGGAAAATCGGCGTCGATTGGCGCGACCAGCTGATGTTGAGGCCCGCGGTGAAGGCTTCGTAGGCATCGTAATTTTGATGGTTGAGCAGGGCGCCAGCCTGGAAGGTCTTGTCCCGCTTGCCCGCGTTCGAGCGGCGGAAGGTGCCCGAGACGCCCTGTTCCTGCGTGCCCGCGATGACCTTCGCGATCAGCGCGCCTTCCGGTGGGAAGAGGTTGCGATGCGTCCATGTGCCCTCGGCGCGGAAGCCCTGTCCCGTGCCATAGCCAAGCTCGCCCGCCAGGGTGCGCGGCGGTCCTGCTTCCTGATCGACATGCAGATCGACATATTCGGTGCCGTCGGGGCCGGGCTCGCTCGTGCGCACCGGATCGACCGCGATGCTGGAGAAAAGGCCTGTCGCGACGAGGGCGCGGCGCAGGTCGTCGACCTTGCGGCTGTCATATAGCTCGCCGGGTTTGAAGCGGCTGATGACCTTCATATGGTCGGCGCCAAAGGCTTGCTTGGCGCCGGAGGTGGTGATGCCCCGGAACGACCCGCGCGGGCCGACATCGACGGGCAGCGTATAGTCGCCCGTGATCGTCGCCGGATCGAGCAATATGTCCCGTTCGCCGACCTTGGCGAAGGGATAGCCATTTTCGGGGAGCCTCACGCCGACATTGGCTTCCGCGCTTTCCACATCGGCGGCAACGATATAGTCGCCGGTCTTGAGCGGCAGGCTGTCGCGGACGAGCCCGGGCGGCACCGTAGGCCCGGCGTTGATCACGATGTCACCGATCTTGTACCGCTTGCCCGGCGTGACGGACAAGACTGCCTTCAGCGTGCCATTGCCGGTCTGGTCGAGCGAGGCCAGGGCGGTCGCGTCATAATAGCCTTCCGAATAGAGCAGCCGCACGGCGAGGGCTTCATCCTCATGCGCGCGGGCCTGCACCATGGCGGCTGTGTCGGCGCGTCCCTTCCCATCGATCAGCGCTGACTCGCCCCGGAACTCATCTTCAAGGCCGGTCCTGCCGAAGCCGTCAATCTCGACAGCATAGCGGATTTCCGGCGTTTTCTCATTGGGGCTATCGCTTGCCACCTGGGCAGGCACGGTGACGCTGTCGAGCGGGGGGAGGGGCTGTGCGAGCTCTGCTTCCGCTGCGGGTTCAGTAGCCGGGGGAAGTTCGACGGGCGCGCTGGCCTGCGGCATTTGCTGGTCGATCCAGCTGTCGATCGACGGGAGCGGAGCGGAGGGGTTCGCCGTGTCACTCTCACCAGCCTTGGGGAGGCGCGCCTCGAATTCCTCGTCGGGCAGGATCGGCGGCTCCTGTTCCGGCGCAACCGTGCCGGTGGAAGCGCCGCTGGAAGTCTGGGCCTGTAGCGGAAGAGGTGACGCCGCAATCATCAAAACGCCCAAGGCATGCCGGACGCGTTTCGCCTGCCCTGAACTCATGTAAACTTCGCCGCCCCTTTCGATCCGCCGCACCCGCGCGCGGCTTGGGAATACGCGCAGGACATCGATTCGGTTCCGCCGCTGTCCGCGAACCGCTTCCCTCAAGGGCTTGGCCGGTTTAGGGACTGATAAATGACTGTCGCGCTGAATGTATCCCGCTCCATCCTTGGACAACCGTGGCGCTGGCGGGGTGCGGGCGCGGATGCTCGCGAGCCCGGCTATCTGCCCGACGACCTCGTCACACAGCTGTTGCTCGCCCGAGGCTGTCCGCGCGAGGCGGTGGATGCGCATCGCAATCCCACCATCCGTCATTTCATGCCTGACCCCAGCCTGTTCCGCGACATGGACAGCGCGGCCGAGCGGCTGGCGGATGCGGTGCAGAGCGGCGAACATGTGCGGATTTTCGGTGACTATGACGTGGATGGCGCGACCAGCGCGGCCTTGCTGATCCGGCTGCTGCGCGATCTTGGCCTGTCCGCGCGGCCTTACATCCCGGATCGGTTGATGGAAGGCTATGGCCCGTCTGGCGAGGCGCTGGTGCGGCTGGCCGGGGAAGGGGCGACGTTGATCGTCACCGTCGATTGCGGCGCTCAGGCGTTCGAGGCGCTCGCCATGGCGAAGGCGGTCGGCGTCGATGTCGTGGTGGTGGATCACCATAAATGCGCCGCAGCGCTTCCCGAAGCGTTCGCGCTGGTGAACCCGAACCGGCTTGACGAGGTCGAGGAAGCGGCGGCTCATGGTCATTTGGCGGCGGTCGGCGTCGCCTTCCTCCTCGGCGCGGCGCTGATCCGCGTGCTGCGGCGGCGCGGCTGGTTCGCGCAGCGGGCCGAGCCTGCGCTGATGGAGTTGCTCGATATCGTGGCGCTTGGCACCGTCGCGGACGTGGCGCAGCTCAAGGGGCTGAACCGCGCCTTTGTCGCGCAGGGCCTCAAGATCATGGCCAAGCGCCGCAACATCGGCATCTCGGCACTGATCGACGCCAGCCGCCTCAGCCGGGCCCCGCTATGTCATGATCTTGGCTTCGCGCTCGGCCCGCGCATCAATGCCGGCGGCCGGGTCGGCAAAGCCGACCTTGGCGTGCGGCTGCTGACAACCGAAGACCCGTTGGAAGCAGCGAGCATCGCGGCCGAGCTCGACCAGTTCAATGAAGAGCGGCGCGCGATCGAAGCGGCGGTGCAGGCCGAGGCCGAGGAATTGCTCGCCGCGCAGGGCAACCGAGCGGTTGCGGTGATCGCGGGGCCAGGTTGGCACCCCGGCGTGATCGGCATCGTTGCCGGACGCATCAAGGAAAAGGCCGGGCGGCCTGCGATCGTGGTTGCGATCGACGACGCGGGTACCGGCAAGGGATCCGGGCGGTCCATATCGGGCGTGGACCTGGGGGCGGCCGTGCTGGCAGCGAAGGACAGCGGGTTGCTGGTCGCCGGGGGCGGCCATGCCATGGCGGCGGGATTGACGGTCGCTTCGGACAAGGTGGACGCGCTGGCCGACTTCCTGGACGAAAGGCTTGGACCTGCCGTGGCCCGTGCGCGCGATGACCGCGCATTGCTCATAGATGCTGTGCTCGCGCCTGCGGGGGTCAATCCCGACTTTGTGGCCGCGATCGAGGCGGGTGGGCCCTATGGCGCTGGCTGGCCTGCCCCGCTGGTGGCGGCGGGGCCGATGCGGGTCATCAAGGCGGATGTGGTCGGCAACGGGCATTTGCGCGCCGTGATGGCTGGCGATGATGGCCGTTCGATCAAGACCATCGCGTTCCGCCAGGCCGAAAGCGAGCTGGGCCAAGCGATCCTGGGCGCACCGCGCGATCGCCGCCTGTGGGTCGCAGGGCGCGCCAAGATCGACGATTGGGGTAGCCGCCCGGCAGCCGAGCTGCATCTGGAAGACGCCGCCTGGGCCGATTGAAGAAGAGATGATTTTCTAGGCCCAAAGGGGGTTGACCGGCGCAAGCTCCCCCCCTAAAGCCGCCCTCGCTTCGCAGCACTGCCAGAGCGGTTCTGCAGTGTGGCCCCTTCGTCTAGCGGTTAGGACGCGGCCCTTTCACGGCTGAAACACGGGTTCGATTCCCGTAGGGGTCACCACCCAGCATCTGCTGGGTTTTTTCATCTCCACCGAGATAAGTTCCCCTGAAGCTGGGGATCAGTTTCCCCATCATCCTTTTGCGCGAAAGCTGCTAAGGCATTTCGGGTCTGCGCAGGAGGGATCATGGCGAAGCATCGCATCTACTCGGTCAGCGTTGCGAGCGTCTACCCCCTCTACGTCAGCAAGGTCGAGAAGAAGGGCCGCACCAGAAGCGAGGTCGATCAGATCTTCCGTTGGTTGACCGGACACAGCCAAGAAACGCTTGAGGAGCAGCTGGCGGCCAATGTCAGTTTCGAACGCTTCTTTGCCGAGGCGCCCAAACTGAACCCCGCGCGGCGGCTTATAACCGGCGTGGTCTGCGGCGTCCGCGTCGAAGAGGTCGATGAGCCCCTCATGCAAGAAATCCGCTATCTGGACAAATTGATCGACGAACTCGCCAAGGGCAAGCCGATGGAGAAGATCCTGCGCGCCGATGCCAGCTGAGCGGCTTCGGCCAGTTCCTGCCCTTCAACGCGCTTGAAGCACCATGTTGAATGGCCCTTCCGCGACTCTTTCGACCGACTGGAAGCCGCCGGTGGCGATGACTGCCGCCAGACGAGCTTCGCCTGCTTGCGCGCCCAGGCCTTCGCCGACCTCCTGGTCGAGCGACGTGGGCACGCAGATCATGGTGGACGCGTTGTAGTAGAGCCGCCCAACGGGATTGAGATTGTCTTCCGGCCTGTCGCCTGCAATCGGCTCGACGATCATCCAGCTGCCGCCCGGTGTCAGGATGCGGCGCATGTGTGCCGCGCATCCCTTGGGGTCGCCCATATCGTGCAGACAGTCATACATGGTGATGAAGTCGAAGTCCTTCTCGGCAATGTCCTTGGCCGCTGCTACTTCGAACCGCACCCGATCGCTGAGGCCATGTTCTTGCGCATGACGCCGTGCGTCCTCGATCGATGGTTCGTGGAAATCATAGCCGGTGAAGTGACTTTCGGGATAGGCCTGCGCCATCAGCAAGGTGGAGAAGCCGACGCCGCAGCCGACATCGGCGACCTTCGCGCCGGACCGCAGCTTTGCCTCCATGCCGTCCATCGCGGGTATCCAGCTCTGCACGATGTTGTTGACATAGCCGGGCCGGAAGAATGCGCCGGTCGCGCAGAACAGGCAGCCCGCATGGTCTCCCCATCTGACGCCCTTGCCGTTGCGGAAACATTCTTCGACCTTGGGCTCCGCCTCTATCATGGCGGCGACCATTTCGAAGGCGCCAGCCAGATAGACGGGGCTGTCGGGGTTCACGAAAACCATCGCCTGCTCTGGCGAGACGCTGAACATGCCTGAGCCAGGATCGAAGTCGATGAAGCCATTGGCGGCCTGGGCCATTGCCCATTCCCGCACATAACGCTCATGCAGGCCGCCTGCTCGTTGTGCGAGGTCCGCCGATGTCGCTGCGCCCTGCGCGAGCGCGTCAAACAGGCCTAGCCTGAAGCCGACGCGCACCGTCGGCACGCTGATCGCGCCGCCAAGGTCGTTCAGCATTTTTCCGACAAAATTGTGAAGTTTCGCTTCGTCGATTGACGTCTGCATCATGCCCTCCTCGAAACAGTTCGACTCTCGGCATTTCTCGTGGGCGACCTTATCAGATTAACGGACACGCGGCACGTGATGATTGACGCTGCCGTCGCGAGGAATAGACAGTAAGCAGGACAATATTCGACAGGAGCGGCGGTTGGTTACAGGCTCGGCTGAAGACATGCGGCCAACGCGGTCGCCCGGCATGAAGCTGCTGTTCGCGGCGCTGGTAGCGCTGTCCCTCATCGTGCCGCTGATGCTGATCTATGCTCTGGTATGGGACCGGCAGAGCCAATCGCAGACGGCGCAGGACGCCATCAATGCTGGTTGGGGCGGGCCACAGATCATTGCGGGACCTGTCATTGTCGTTCCGTTCCGTACCACTCAGGTGCAGGAAGAGCAGGTTGACGGCCAGCGGGTGTCGCGCACTGTCGAGACCGAAAAGCTGCTCTATATTTCGCCGGTCGAGAATATAGTCACGACCACCGTCCGTCCGGAAGAGCGGCGCAAGTCGATCTACCGCAGTGTGCTCTACGACGCACGTATAAAGGGAACCGCGCAATTTGCTTTGCCGCAAGACCTGCCACGTTTCGGCATCACCGCCGATCGCCTTTTATGGGAGCGGGCGGAATTGCGGATGGGCGCATCGGATGCGCGGGGATTGACCAGCGGTGGGTCGCTGTCTGCCGGTGGCAAGGCTTTGGCCGTTCAGCCCGGCAAAGGTCCCGGCGCTACCGGAGGGCAGGGTTTCTTCGCCTTTCTCCCCTGGGCGGGCGAGGGCAGACTGACCGTGGCATATGATTTCGGCCTGCGCGGCAGCCGGTCGCTGAGCCTGGTGCCAAGGGGCGGCAAGACCTTCTGGCAGATCTCTTCGACATGGCCGAGCCCGAGCTTTGGAGGCGCCTTCCTGCCCGAGAAGCGGGAGATTTCGGATGGCGGCTTTTCGGCCCGTTACCAGATCGACAAGCTGGCGCTGGGCCAGCCTCCCGTCGCGATGCAGGAATTGGGGCCTCCGCTGCTGGATGGCAGCGCGGGCTATGCCATGGTGGCGGCTGCCGACACTACGGTTGCGGCGAGGCCAGCCGAAGTCATCGGCGGCAATTCCCGCGCGGTGACGGTCGGCCTGATCGAACCGGTCGATCTTTATTCCAAGGTGGACAGGTCGGTCAAATATGGCTTCCTGTTCATAGGCTTCACTTTCCTCGCCTTCCTGCTGTTCGACATTGTCGGCGGCGCGCGCGTGGCTGCGGCGGAATATCTGCTGACGGGGGCGGCGCTGGTGCTCTTCTTCGCCCTGTTGCTTGCCTTTGCAGAGGTCATCGGCTTCACCGCAGCCTATATTCTGGGGGCGGCGGCGATCATTGGCCTGTTGTCCGCCTATAGCGCCGCCGTGCTGGGAAGCTGGCGGCGCGGCCGGTTCATCGGGGCGCTGCTGGTGGGGCTCTATGCCTTGCTGTTCGTGCTGCTCAACCTGGAGGCATGGTCGCTGCTCATCGGTTCGGTGCTGCTGCTGATCGCGCTGGCAAGCGTCATGTACGCCACGCGCAATGTTGAATGGAGCAATGTCGGGCAGCGGAAATCCGGGGAAGCGCAATCCCGCGCGTAGACCGGGTGGATGGGGCATGGCTGCTTCAGGGTTGGCTCGCCATGCCTCCCTCGCGCGCCTGCGTCGGGATCAAAGCCTTGGCGCGACCGTTCTTCATGCCTCAGCAACGCGGCATGAAAGGCAGGGACATCCGTGGCGTCACTTCATTGGCCAAGCCAGCTCATCATCGTTCGTCATGGCCAGAGCGCCGGAAATGTCGCGCGCGATGAGGCGACGGAAGCGCAATCCGATCGCATAGCCTTGTCGGTGCGCGACGCGGATGTCCCCTTAAGTGAGTTGGGCCGTGAACAGGCGCAGGCGTTGGGCCACTGGTTTGCAAGCGAGGCGGAGGATCATCGGCCGGAGGTTCTGCTATCCTCTCCCTATCTGCGTGCATTTCAGACTGCGCAGGTCTTTCGTGAAGCAGGCGGAGCGCGGGCGGACGAGCCGATCTGCTTCGACGAGCGGCTGCGGGAAAAGGAATTCGGAATATTGGACGGGCTGACGACGTCTGGCATCCGTAACCTTGAGGCGGAGCAATATGAGTTTCGCCGGATGCTCGGGAAATTCTACCATCGGCCACCCGGCGGGGAAAGTTGGTGCGACGTGATCCTGCGCCTACGGTCGGTGATGGATACCATATCGTTGCACTATGCCGGGCGCCGGGTGATGATCTTCACGCATCAGGTCGTCGTGCTGTGCCTGCGCTACATCATCGAAGGCCTTGATGAAGCGGAGATTTTGGCGATCGATCAGGCGGGAGACGTCGCCAATTGTGCGATCAGCGACTATGTCTATGACCCCTCGCATGGCCGCAATGGCGGGCTGGTGCTTCGCCGTTATAATGTGACCGCGCCGATGGAAGAAGAAGCGACACCGGTCACGCGCGAACCCGATGCCATTGCAGGAGCGCGGGGATGATGCCGGAGACCCTGGATACCGCCTGGCTGAAGGCGAACCCGTTGCCGGTTGTGGACAGCGATTCAGACAAGAATGAGCGCGGCCGTGTGCTGGTGGTCGGTGGGGCGGAGTTCGTGCCTGGCGCCCTTCGGCTGACGGGCGAAGCCGCGCTCCGGGCGGGGGCAGGCAAGCTGCAGATGGCGACGGTCCGGTCGGCCGCCATGTCACTGGGCGTGCTGGTTCCCGAAGCGGCGGTGATCGCCCTTCCCGCGCAGGAGGATGGTGAGATCGCCGTCGGCGCGGCCGCCGTGCTGAAGCCGCAGCTTGCCCGCTGCGATTCGCTGGTCCTGGGACCAGGTATGAATGTGAGTGCCGGGACGGATCAGTTGGTCGCCGATATTCTGGCTGCGACGGAGCCACCCGTGACCATCGTCCTCGATGCGGCGGCAATGACATCGGCGCGCGATTTACGGTCCACGATCGCAGCGCATGAGGGGCATATCATCCTGACGCCGCATCATGGGGAGATGGCGATCCTGACGGACGAGAGCGCTGAAGCCATCACAGCCGACCCGGTTGGGATCGCGTCGCAGGTTGCGCAGGATTTTCAGGCCGTGGTGATCCTGAAAGGGGACCGCAGCGTGATTGCGGCTCCGGATGGCGCCTGCCTGCTGCATGAGGGCGGTTGCGTCGGACTTGCCACAGGAGGATCGGGTGACGTGCTCGCGGGCATTGCTGGTGGTCTGGCAGCGCGTGGAGCCAACCCTTTCCGCGCCGCTGCCTGGGCAAGCTGGCTTCATGGGCGGGCAGGGCGCGAGCTGGCCGGCACGATGGGACCGATCGGCTTCCTCGCCCGCGAACTGTTGCCCTTGATCCCCCGTTTGCTGGAGGAACCCGGCAGCAGCTAGCGATGTTCGTTGCGCATCCGAATTCATGTTCGTGCGTTTAGTCGAAATGAGAGACACATTTTCGGTCCTGCCGCATCTGGTTCCGATCGTGATTGCCTATTGTCTGGCGCTTCCGATCGGCTGGAACCGGGAGCGGGCGGAACGCAGCGCCGGGTTGCGGACCTTCCCGCTAGTGGCCGTCGCCAGCTGTGGCTTGGTCCAGACGGTCGAGGGCTTAATGGCGCAGGAAGTGGAGGCGCTTGCCCGCGTGTTGGAAGGCGTGATCGCAGGCATCGGATTCCTGGGTGGCGGCGCGATCCTGCAGCAAAGGCATGCCGTGAAGGGCACCGCAACTGCCGCAAGCCTGTGGATCACAGGCGCGATCGGCGTTGCGGCGGGGCTTGGCACCTATGATGTGGCGGTGGTCCTCACGGGCTTCACTCTGCTGACCTTCTGGGTCATGGCGCCGTTGAAGCCCGATGAGAATGAACGGGACGCGGAAGAGACCATCAGCGAGCCCAGCCCGCCGCGCTGAGGCGAGGGCTCAACCGAGCGCCGCTTGCTTTTCGGCCGCTAACCTATCGAGCTCAGCGCGGCTCTTCTTCTCGCTGGCGGATTTCAGCTGCCCGCAGGCGGCCATGATGTCCCGGCCCCGCGGCGTGCGCACCGGAGCGGAGATGCCGCCTTCGAACACGATGTCGGAAAAGCGCTTGATCCGCTCGGGCGTCGAACATTCATAGTCCGTGCCCGGCCAGGGATTGAACGGGATCAGGTTGACCTTGGCTGGGAGCTTGTAGTGACGCAGCAGCCGCACCAGTTCGCGCGCATCCTCGTCGCTGTCATTCTTGTCCTTGATCATCACATATTCGAAGGTGATGCGGCGGGCATTGTTGGCGCTGGGATAGTCGGCACAGGCCTGAAGCAGCTGTTCGATGCCGAACTTCTTGTTGAGCGGCACCAGTTCGTCGCGCACATCCTTGGTCACGGCGTGGAGCGACACGGCGAGGTTGACGCCGATCTCTTCACCAGCGCGCGCCATCATCGGCACCACGCCGGAGGTCGAGAGGGTGATGCGGCGCTTCGACAGCGCCAGGCCATCGCCGTCCATGACGACCTTTAGCGCGTCGCGGACATGGTCGAAATTGTAGAGCGGCTCGCCCATTCCCATCATCACGATGTTGGTCAGCATGCGGCCATCGGTCGTATATTGCGACGCGTCGTCGGCTTCGTCGTCATTGGCCGACGCCATGCTGCCCTTTGGCCATTCGCCCAGCGCGTCGCGGGCCAGCATCACCTGCCCGACGATTTCGCCCGGCGTCAGATTGCGCACCAGCCGCATCGTGCCGGTATGGCAGAAACGGCAGTTGAGCGTGCAGCCCACCTGGCTGGAGACGCAGAGCGTTCCCCGATCGGCGTCGGGGATGAACACCATTTCATAATCCTGGCCATCGTCCGACCGGAGCAGCCATTTGCGGGTGCCGTCGCTCGACACCTGGGCTTCCACCACCTGAGGGCGGCCAACGACGAAGCGCTCGGCCATCCAGCCGCGCATGGGCTTGGCAAGATCGGTCATGGCGTCGAAATCGGTCTCGCCGCGATGATAGAGCCAGTGGAACAGCTGCTTGGAGCGGAGCTTCGCCTGCTTGGCGTCGAGCCCTGCTTCCTCCAGCGCGCCTTTGATCTGCGGGCGCGACAGGCCCATGAGGTCAGTGCGTCCATCTTCACGCGGCGTCACCGCGCGCGGCACGGGCACAGGGTCAATAGCGCCGGGAATCGGCATCAGGGGGCTGGCGGATGAATGCATGGCAGCGCCCATAGCGGATTTTTGCGTATTTATAAAGGGAGCGTCTATCAGCGCAGCCGGGCGCACCCCAATGCCGCCGCGTCGATCGCCGTGGCAGCGCCGCGCAGCGTGTAGGTGTCGGCAAAGGCTCGCCCATTCGCGCCTTGGGTCTGCACGCTCATGCTGCCTGCCGAGCGCATGGCCGCAATGATGGCGGCGTCGGAGCGGGGATCGGGCGCCCACGCGTCAGCCTGGCCCGCGACCAGCGGGAAGCGCCGCTCACCGACATTCAGGATGACGGAAGCGCCATCGGCCCGCACCCGGCTCAGCCGGAAATGCACCTGTCCGCGCACGCGTTGGCGGGGCCAGTTGCCGACCGCTGCAAACCCGCTGCCTGCGCGGCTCACTGGTTTGGCTATGGCGTAGCAGCGCGGCGCTGCCGGATCGCGGAATGCCCCCCAGGCTTCGAACATTCCCAGAGAATCCCGCGCAGCCGCAGGCGTCGAGATCAGCAACGGGAGGAGCCAGAGGCGCTTCATGAAGCTGGCAAAGCCCATCATGTACCCTTTTGCAACCCTTGCCGTCACGAAACGATCAGCAGGCGCTTGCCGCCGCCGCAACAGTGGTTATGAAGGATCATCCATCATTGTCGCCCGGATTCGACCGCATTCGGGCTTTGCGCAGAAAAGAAACGGACAAACAGGGACATGAAGGCCACAATCGAACGCGCCACGCTCCTCAAGAGCCTCAGCCACGTCCAGTCGGTGGTTGAACGGCGCAATACGATTCCGATCCTGTCCAACGTGCTGATCGAAGCGTCCGCCGACGGCGCGATCAAGCTGATGGCGACCGACCTCGATCTCCAGATCGTCGAGAGCGTTTCCGCGCAGGTGGAGCAGCCCGGCGCGACCACCATCAGCGCCCACACATTGTTCGACATCGCCCGCAAGCTGCCGGAAGGCAGCCAGGTTTCGCTGCACGCGGCCGAGGGCAAGATGCTGATCCAGGCGGGCCGAGCCCGTTTCAACCTGTCGACCCTGCCGCGCGACGACTTCCCCGTGATCGCGGAAGGCGATCTGCCCACCAGCTTCGAGCTGCCCGCAGAGACGTTGAAGCAGATCATCGACAAGACGCGCTTCGCTATCTCGACCGAAGAAACGCGCTATTATCTGAACGGAATTTATTTCCATGTGTCGGACGAAGGCCAGCCGGTTCTGAAGGCCGCTGCGACCGACGGCCATCGCCTTGCCCGCGTCACCGTGCCCCGTCCCGACGGCGCCGATGGGATGCCGGGCATCATCATCCCCCGCAAGTGCATCGGCGAACTGCGCAAGCTTCTGGATGAGGTGGAAGGGTCGGTCCAGATCACCCTGTCCGCAAGCAAGATCCGCTTCGGCCTGGGCAGCGCGATCCTCACCAGCAAGCTGATCGACGGGACCTTCCCGGATTATAGCCGCGTCATCCCGACCGCCAATGACAAGCTGCTCAAGATCGATCCCCGCAGCTTCGAGGAAGGCGTGGACCGCGTCGCGACGATCGCGACGGAAAAGACCCGTGCAGTCAAGATGACGCTTGATCGGGACAAGATCACCCTGTCAGTGACCAGCCCGGAAAACGGCACGGCGGCGGAAGAAGTGCCGGGCGCATTCCAAGGCGAGGGTTTCGATATCGGTTTCAACGCCCGCTACCTGCTGGACATTCTGGGCCAGATCGACAGCGAGACGGTCGAGCTGCACCTGGCGGACGCGGCAGCCCCGACGCTCATCCGTGAAAATGACCGGAGCCCGGCGCTCTACGTGCTGATGCCCATGCGCGTCTGAACGTAGGCTCGGCTGAGTATAATGATCAGGGTTTGGAAAGATGCTGGCGATGTTCAGCATCTTTCTTTTTTCCGCTCCCATCGCTGGTTTTCTGTACCCGCACCGAGCCATTATGCCTTTTGGCATAACCGGGTAAGTTTCTTTCAACATCTGTGCGTTACGCACGGCCCATGGCCCCTTCGCGCATCAGGCTGAATGATTCCCTGTCCCGGCCCGCTGATCTTGCGGTGGCGCTGGGCCTTGCCGAGGGCGGGACCGAGGCGTCGGCTTTCTGGATATCCGGCGCCTTTTCCCACATCGCGCGGCTTTGGCCGCTGATCCTGCTGGGCAAGCTGTGCACCGTCGCGCTGCTGCATGTGCCGCTTGGCAGCATCTACTCCATCCTGACATTGCTGTTCATGCTGCTGATCGACGGCGTGCTGATCGTCGGGCCGCGCGCCGAGCGGTTTCACAACCAAAGACCGCATGTGCAGAAATGGTTGATGCTGCCCGCCGTCCTGTTGTCGAGCGTGACATTCAGCATGTTGCTGGGACCGGCGCGTTTTGCCGGACCCTTGTCATTTTCCCTCGCGGCCGAAGTCGCGATGGCGCTGATCGCCATATCCGTGTTCGGCGACCGGCGGTTATTGGGCGTCAGTTATTTTCTTGGAACGCTGATCGTGTCAGCCGTTCAAGGCGCAGGCTTTGCCCAGATCGGCCTGTTGCTGAGCTGCATTGCCGTCATGCTGATCGCTGCTGTCCGCCAGGCGACCGTTGACCTTGAGCGCGCCGTTACCCGGCATCAGCAGGATCTGCGTGCCCAACGATCCGACCGGCTGTTGCAGGAATATGAGCAATCGGGGCAGGGCTGGTTCTGGGAAACGGATCGGCAGGGCTGCCTGACCTATCTTTCACAACCCTTGGCCCGGACGCTCAATGTTCCCGAGGATGACCTTGTCGGGCGGCCGATCACCGACATCGTATCGGCTGGTGATCATCAAAATGGCGGGGGTGAACGCACCCTGGGGTTCCATCTTTCAGCGCGGACCGGGTTTTCGGACGTTCATGTGCGGGCGGCGGCAACGCGCGACGAGCGCTGGTGGTCGATCTCCGGCCAGCCGGTCTTCAATGAATATGGCCAGTTCCATGGCTTCCGGGGAAGCGGGACCGACCTTACGGAAATGCGCCGGAGCCAGGCCGAGGTGCAGCGGCTCGCCCAGTTCGATTCGCTCACCGGGCTCGCCAATCGCGTGCAGATGCTGCAGTCGTTGGAAGATGCCGTCGCTGGCGCGCGCGGACAACCGGGCGATTGCGCATTGCTCATGCTGGATCTGGATCGATTCAAGACGGTAAATGATACGCTTGGCCATCCAGCCGGTGACGCACTGCTGCGGCAGGTCAGCCAGAGGCTCCAGCGCGTGGTCGGTAATCGCGGGCTCGTCGGGCGGCAGGGGGGCGACGAGTTCAAGGTGCTGCTGCCGGGCGGACAGGATCGCGCGCTTCTGTCCCAACTTGCCAAGACGATCATCAGCACGCTTTCGCAGCCCTACACGATCGAAGGCAAAGTCGTCGTCATCGGGGTGTCCGTCGGCATTTCCTGCTGTCCGCAGGATGGCGAGACGGCCGATGCGCTGATCCGCAATGCCGACCTGGCGCTCTATGCCGCCAAGGGTGACGGGCGGGGCGTTCATCGCTTCTATTCATCGGAAATGCATGCCGATGCAGAAGGACGGCGGCAACTGGAGGAGGATCTGCGTCACGCCCTCGCTTCGGACGGGCTGCACCTTGTCTATCAACCCGTCGTGTCCTCCAAGACGGAGCGGGTTACCGGCTACGAGGCATTGCTGCGCTGGATCCATCCGGTGCGCGGGGAGATATCCCCGTCCATTTTCGTGCCGATCGCGGAAGATACCGGCCTTATTGGATCGCTGGGCGAGTGGGTGCTCCGCACCGCCTGCCATGATGCAGCCCAGTGGGAAGAGGATATTCGCGTCGCGGTCAATGTCTCGCCCATCCAGTTCGCCAATCCCGGCCTGCCTGCGACCGTCATGAACGCACTTGCCGCCGCGCAACTCGCGCCCCAGCGGCTGGAGTTGGAGATCACCGAAAGCGTCTTCCTGAACGATGATGAAGGCACCGATGCGATGTTTTCCCGGCTCAAAGGGATCGGCATCAGGCTGGCGCTGGATGACTTCGGGACCGGCTACTCCTCGCTCGGCTATCTGAAGAAAGCGCCGTTCGACAAGATCAAGATCGACCAGAGCTTCGTTCGCGGGGCGGTGATGACCGGCAGCCGGAACAGCGCAATCATCAAGGCCATCGTCAGCCTGGCGGAGGCGCTGGGCATGGACACGACTGCCGAGGGAGCGGAAACGCAGGACGAACTCGCGCTCATCCGCAATCTGGGCTGTAGCCATATACAAGGCTATGTCTATGGCCGCCCGCTCGGCGCCAGCGATGTGCTGGCCCGGCACCGCGTTCATGGCACGGTCGCGCTGGTGGAAGGGTTCCAGTCCAGCCGTCCTGAGCGCAAGACCATGCTGCGCACGGTTGCGGTACATGCCGACGGCCATGCCTATACCGGGCGCATCCGCAATATTTCGGCCACTGGCGCGATGATCGAAGGTCTTTGGAACGTGCCTTCAGGCATGGACCTGACTGTCGAGTTCAGCGACGTGCACAGCGTCCATGCGGTCGTCCGCTGGTCCCGCGACGATCGAATGGGCGTGGAGTTCGCCAGCGCCATCGATATCGCCGCTGCGTGCGCCCTGCCTCGATCACTGGCATCCTGATCCCGCACAGCTTTGCGACCGCGCACAAAAAAGGAGCCGGCGATCGCGGCTCCCATATTGTGCTGAACTGATAACTGTTCAGGCGGCGATCGCTGTCCGCTCCGCCTGAACCATGCCGCGGGCCACGTCCCTGATCAGGGTGATGAACCGCCCGGCCTCGCGAGCGATCATGGCCTTGTTGAAGCAGGCGGCAGCGCCCCGGTCGAGCGCTTCGGCCATGATCGGCGCTCCGTCACGCATCAGGCTGGAGAGCATGATGACGGGGCAGGGATCGATCTCCATGATCTCATCGAGGATGCTGAGGCCATCCCGGCCCGGCATGGCGACATCCAGCGTCACCACGTCGGGCTTTTCCATGCGGATAAGGTCGATCGCTTCTTCGCCATTGCGGGCGACGCCTACGACATCGAACCGGCAATCGCGCTCCAGCAGCGTTTCGATCATTGCGCGGATGGTGAGCGAATCGTCGACCACCATGATCCGTATCGGCTTTGCCATATATTCCTCCGACCCATGTTTTCATGGATCATAACGGACGGAGAATGGAGTCATTTAGGCTAGGGTCAGAAGAAGAGCTTCCGGAAGGAAATGCTGATCGTCCGGCCCAGCGGATCAAGATAGCCCGGCTGGTAGCGCAGCGGCGTTCCTCCTGTGGCGTTGGTCACGTCGCGGCGCGTGTTGAAGACATTGTCGATGCCGATCGACACCCGCGATCCGCGTAGAAACGGGTGGTTCTTCACCAGCGAAGGCATTTGCCCGAGATTGGCGAACAGCCGCAGGTTCGCCGTCGCGAGGCTGCCGAAATCAAGCCGCGACGTGCCGCCCAACGCACCATCGACATGGGTGCCGCTTTCCCAATCGACGCTCAGCCGCGCGCCAAGCCCGTTGTTCGTGTAACCGACGCGGGCCTCCACCTCATGCCTTGGCTGGCCGCCCGATGATCCTGTCGCGTCGCCGTTCAACAGGTCGAGTTCCGGCACGCCCGGCGCGATCAGGATGCTCTCGGTAAAATGCCATGTGTGATAGAGGCTGAAGCTCAGCCGTCCGCCTCCACCACCGCGTCCGCCACCCGGCCCGCCAAAACCGCCGCCTGGACGTCCGCCGCCGCCGGGGCCGCCAAAACTGCCTTGACTACGGGGGTGATCGCTGTCGTTTGGCGCAGGCGGAGGGGGTGCGCCATCCTGGCCTCTCTGCGCTCCGCGCCCGCCACGGTTGCCGAACAGCGCGCGCATGTCCTGCAATTCCTTCGGCCGGTCCTCCGGCTTCGCGCCAGCCGCGCGCCAGGCTTCGACCAGCTTCTGGATGCGGGACTTGAGCGGGAAGGATAGATCGAAACCCCAACGCAGCTGCTCGCTTTGCGACCGTAGATAGTTGATCGGCCGCGCATCGATTTCGGTGAGCGCGCCGTTCACGCGAGTGAAGCGACCATCGAAGGCGTCCTCAATGGCCGGGGTCGGTTCGGGGAACGCCGCGATAGGATTGCTCGTCCGGCTGTTGAGGTAGGTCGCGGTCAAAGTCAGGTTGGGCTTGTCGAACGGCTTCACCGTCGCGCTCAGCCGGAACTGATCCCGCACGCTTTCCTTCAATTGCGCGTTGCCCCCGGTCACCCGCGTCACGAAGACGGTCTGGCCGCTTTGATAGTCGAAGACCGGAATATTCTCCGTTCTAATGACAGGATCGCTGAGCTGGTTGCCCGTAGGTGCTGCCCGGTCCTGGTTGGCGGAAACCAGCAGTTGGACCGCTGGTATCGGCCGCCACCGCACGCCATAGCCTAATGTGGAGAGCGTGCCGAAATCCGAAAGCTCCTGCGCAGCCGCATTCACATTGATGCCGATGTCGCCAACCGCGCCGAGGACGCCCCTCGCCTTGCTGGTGATGGGCAAGTCGAGCGTTACCTGTCCGCTGGCGATCTGCCGGTCATAGTCATTGCTGCGCTCGGTTCCGTTGCGGATCGACCAGGCTTCGAAGCCGTTGGCCGATGCGCCCACCCGGACCGAGCTTGTCACGGCGCCTGCGGGTAGGTCGACCACGGGGCCCGACAGTAGCAGGTCGCCCGTCACGGCCCGCGACCGCGCGCTCGCCCGGTCGGTTGAACTCGATCGGTCGGTTCGCGTGCGTGTGTCCGACACATCGCCATTGCCGGTGAAGGACCATTGCCAGCCTTTGCCGAGCAGCCCGTTGAACGTCAGCCCCAGATGGCCGGTCGTTCCGCGAATCTGCTGATCGAGCCGGTTGTCGCGCAGGAATTCGGCATAGCGCGGTCCATCGCCGATCGGCGCGGCGAGTGCTGCCGCCGAAAGCCCTTGCAGCGTGTCATTGTCCGAAAGCTCGACGCGACTATTGACGGTCATCGACACGCCGCCGAGCGCGCGGGCATAGGTGGCGTTCGCGGATATGCTTTCGGTCGCGGGGCTGAGAGTGCGAAAGCGGGTGACGTCGATCAGCGCCGGGTTACTCACCGTTCGTTCGATCCCGCGCTGGCTCTCCAGCAAGGAAGCGGCTGCATTATATTTGACGTTCAACGTGAAGCGATTGTCGCCCCGGATACGCAGCAGGCCCGCCTCGGCCGATCCGCTTTCCCGTCCACCATCGGTGGTCGTAGCCGCCCGCAGATCGGCAAGCTCTGCACGGAAGCGCTGGCGAAGCACGATGTTCGCCACCTTCTGTGTCGGGGCATAGCCATAGGACAGGGCGACCTGTTCGGGCAGGATATCGACCCGGGCCACGGCCTCCGACGGGATGTCCTGAATCTCGGAAAAGCTGGATATGCGCTTGCCGTTCAGCAGAACAACCGGCGTTCCGTTGGTCTGTGCCGACAACTCGGTGATCATTTCCGAAATGGATGTCACGCCCAAAGCGCGGATATCGGCGGAGGAAAGCTGCTGTTCGGGCTTGATATTGCCCAGCACAGCGCCACGCTGGGGCTGGCCGGTGACGACGATCTCTTCCCCTTCGTCGATCTGCACCGGCGGCTCCTGGGATGCAGTCTGCGCCATCAGCGCAGCGGGCGACGCGCCCAATAGGAAAAACAGCATCAGCGAAGCCGGTCGGCGCACGAACATACCCCTTTTGGAAAAAGCGAACCCTTGATGGTCCGTCACTAGGGGCGAACTGTCTCAAAATCTTGGCAAGGCCAAGGCTAATTTGTCGCAAATTGTAGCAGTTGCCGTCGCGCGCTGCGGAACATCTGTATGGACAGGCTTATCCTGCCGCCTGTTCCCTTCGCCGATCGGCTCGCCTAGGCTTTGCCGATGCGCACCTTATATCCGGTCACCGACCCTCATGCCTCCGGCCATCTCGACGTTGGCGATGGCCATTTCATCTATTGGGAGCGCGCGGGCACGCCGGGCGCGAAGCCTGCGGTCTTTCTCCATGGCGGGCCGGGCGGCGGCATCTCGCCCGATCATCGCCGCCTGTTCGATCCGGACCGCTATGATGTCCTGCTATTCGACCAGCGCGGGTGTGGCCGTTCGACGCCGCACGCGTCGCTGGAGGCGAACAGCACATGGCACCTCGTCGCGGATATCGAGCGGCTGCGGGAGTGGATGGGCGTGGATCAATGGCTGGTGTTCGGCGGAAGCTGGGGATCGGCGCTCGCCCTCGCCTATGCGCAGAGTCATCCCTCCCGCGTCAGCGAATTGATCTTGCGCGGGATTTTCACGCTTCGCCAACAGGAGATCGACTGGTATTATCAGGAGGGTGCGAGCCGCATCTACCCCGACAAATGGGAACGTTTCCTCGCTCCCATAGCGGAGGAGAATCGCGGCGACCTGCTTCATGCCTATCACCGCTTGCTGACGGGCGACGATCGTGCGGCACAGATTGCTGCAGCGAAGGCCTGGAGTGTCTGGGAAGGCGAAACCATCCGTCTGCTGCCCGATGCTGCCTTGTCAGGCACGCATGATGACGACGCCTTCGCTCTGGCCTTTGCGCGGATCGAGAATCATTATTTCGTTCATCGCGGTTGGCTGGAAGAGGGGCAGCTCATTCGCGATGCGGGTAAGCTAAGCGGCATTCCCGGCGTCATCGTTCAGGGTCGGTATGACATGGCCTGCCCTGCGGAAACAGCCTGGGCACTGCACAAAGCTTGGCCTGAAGCGCGGTTCGAGATGATCGAGGGCGCGGGGCACGCCTATAACGAGCCCGGCATTCTCCACGCCCTTGTCCGCGCCACGGATGGTTTTGCCGCTTGAGGCCCTTCCAGTGCGCAGGGAGAGCAGCCGTGGCGCGGCCGAGGACAAGAGCCTCAAGGTTCGCCGTTGGACTCCTGCATCCGCCGTTCCGCAAACCATTGCTCCAGCATCTTGGCGGTGCAGCCGGTGAAGCCGTTGCTGCCGATGGCCGAGCAACTGCTGGGCAGATTCTGCCGCTGAACCTGCTCCATCGTCGCCACCTGACTGCCCCAGCCCGGCCCACCCGACGGCGCTGGCTTTTCGCGCAACTTCTTGGGGATGCGGTAGCGTTCGGACTCGGGTTTGCGCGCGCAGACGATGATCTCGTCGCCCTCGCCCTTGGGGCAGGGGTCGTCCCCATAGACGATGAGGTTGAACACGCGCTGAGGGGGGTCTGCGCTGGCTGGCGTGAGCGACAGGAAGGGCGCCAGCGCCGCTAAGCCAAGCAAGGCATGTACAGGAAAGCGCATTGGTGAATATCCTCCATTCGCCCCTGTCCACCGGCGGACTGCCCAAATCCGCCCATTTATTCAGACGCCGAGCGTCGCGCGCACCGTCAGGGTTGCGGGGGCGTGCCCGGCTGGGGAGCAGTCTGCTGCGGTTGTCCGGCTTGCGCCTTTTCCTCCGCCACGGCTCGCGCTTCGATCGCCTTGCTATCCTCATCGATCGTGGAAAGCCGCCGTGCCCGTTCCGCTTCGACCAGGTCCTTCCAGCTGGCATTGTCCGCCGCCTGCCGTTCTGCCTTGGCAAGCCGGGCCAACTGGTTGAAGCAGCCGGTGAACCCGCCGGGGCCGGTGGCCGAGCAGCTTTCCGTGCCGGTGCGGCCGACATATTCCATGGATCGCACGCGCTCACCCCATGCCTGATTGCTCGGCTTGTTCGGATCGCCGCGCAGCGGCTCGGGGATGCGATAGCGTTCTTCCTCGCCCTTGCGCGCGCAGACGACGATGTCGCTGCCAGCGCTTTGCGGGCAGGGGTCCTCGCCATAGACGATGACGAGGTTCACTCGCTCCGATCCCGTCGTTCCGGCAGCGGCGGTGGGCGCCTGTTCCTGCACGGGTCCGGTCTGCTGCTGCGCCATGGCAGGCAAAACGCTCGCAGCCATCAGCAGCATGGCGGCTGTCGCGGTCTTCATCATCGTCCTTATCTCCTCAGATCCGCTTCGACAGCGCGATTGCAGCCCGGCACCCCAGGCGAATGACACCCGAAAGCAGCGGATAGGCGGGCGCCTGTTCCGCTCCACGGGCGATCGCGGTTTCGCGATGCTCGACCTCTTCCGCCTGAAAATCCGTGATGGTGGCGGCAAGTTCCGCATCTTCATTCGCCAGCTCCGCCAGTTGCTCGGCATAATGGCGGTCAATCTCCGTCTCGACAGCGGCGGTGCAGGCCATGGCGGCGCGGGGGCCAATCGCAGCAGTGACTGCGCCCAGCGCGAAACCCGCGACGTTCCAGATCGGCTGCAATGCGGTCGGACGCACGCCGCGCCGCGCGATCATTGCGTCAAATATCTTGCGGTGCCGCTCCTCCTGCGCCGCCATGCCCGCGATGATGCGGGCGTCGGGGTGCCGATCGCCAAGGACTGCAAGCTGCCCGGCATAGATGCGCGTCGCGCCGAACTCGCCAGCCTGATCCACGCGCAACATCCGCGCGCGATCATCTGCCGTCACCCGCCGGCCGGGGCGGGGGAAATCCCTGGTCGCGCTCATGCCTCTTTCCTCGACTTGATCAGCAGGGCAAAGATGGCGAGGGCGCTTGCTCCCGACAAGAGCCCATTGAAACCCGCCAGCGAAATGCCCAGCAAAGTCCAAGGCGCGACGTCGCAGCGCGTGATCGGGGTTGCCATGATCTGGTTCAATATGTCGGCCGGATTGCCCGCCGTTGGAGAGGTGGAGCAGGCCGTCAGCCCCTGCCACCAGCCATATTCGACACCCGCATGGAAAAGGCCGATTGCGCCACTGATCCCGATCGCCAGCGCCGCCAGCCCTGCGAACAACGCGCTGACGCAGGGGCGCCTTGTCGTGCCATAAGCGATCAAGGCCAACGGGACCGCCCCCATATGCGGATAGCGTTGCCACCAACACATTTCGCATGGGTGCAGGCTGCCCAAATATTGCGAGGCGTAAGCGCCACCCAGCAGCAGCAGTGGCACAACAAGGGCAAGGAAGCGGGCGAGGGGCAAGCTCTTCATTGTGCCCGCTTAAACGGCCTTGAACCTTTCGTCATGCTGAACTTGCGTCAGCGCCCGAACTTCCGCTGGGTCTTGCCGTAGCGCAGCTTGCGCGTGCCGGGCTTGCCTTCGGTGGCGCGGCCGCGCGGCGATGCGACCTGCTCGTCCATGGGCAGGCCAAGCTCGTCCGCCTCCAGTTTGCGGATTTCGTCGCGGATGCGGCCTGCTTCCTCGAATTCCAGGTCGGCGGCGGCGGCGCGCATCTTCTTTTCCAGATCCTCGATATAGGCGCGCAGGTTATGGCCGACGAGGTGCGGGCGGTCCTCCAGACCCGTGTCGACCGTGACCTGATCCTTGCTCGCCACATGGGCGATGATGTCGCCGATGTTGCGCTTGATCGTTGTCGGCGTGATCCCGTGTTCGAGATTATAGGCCTCCTGCTTCTCGCGGCGGCGGCTGGTTTCGTTGAGGGCGCGCTCCATGCTGCCGGTGATGCGATCGGCATAGAGGATGACCCGCCCTTCGACATTGCGCGCGGCGCGGCCGATGGTCTGGATGAGCGAGGTTTCGGAGCGCAGAAAGCCCTCCTTGTCCGCGTCGAGGATCGCGACGAGCCCGCATTCGGGAATGTCGAGCCCTTCGCGCAGCAGGTTGATGCCGACCAGCACGTCATAAACGCCCAGGCGCAAGTCGCGGATCAGTTCGATACGCTCCAGCGTCTCGACGTCGCTGTGCATGTATCGGACCTTCAAGCCCGCCTCATGCATGAACTCGGTCAGGTCCTCGGCCATGCGCTTGGTGAGCGTGGTGACGAGCGTGCGATAACCCTTCTTCGCCGTCTCCCTGGCTTCATGGATCAGGTCGTCCACCTGATCCTCGACCGGCTTGATCTCCACCGGCGGGTCGATGAGGCCAGTGGGGCGGATGACCTGCTCGGAAAAGACGCCGCCGGTCTGTTCCATTTCCCACGAGCCGGGGGTTGCCGAAACGCTGACCGTCTGCGGCCGCATCGCATCCCATTCGTTGAAGCGCAGCGGACGATTGTCGATACAGCTTGGCAGGCGGAAGCCATATTCGGCGAGCGTGATCTTGCGCCGATGGTCGCCACGCGCCATCGCCCCGATCTGCGGGATGGTCTGGTGGCTTTCGTCCACGAACAACAGCGCGTTTTCGGGCAGATATTCGAAGAGAGTCGGCGGCGGTTCACCGGGCAGGCGGCCGGTCAGGAAGCGGGAATAATTCTCGATCCCCGCGCAGGAGCCTGTCGCGGCGATCATTTCGAGATCGAAATTCGTCCGCTGCTCCAGTCGCTGCGCCTCCAGCAGCTTGCCCTCTGCGACGAGTTCCTTCAGCCGCTCGGCCAGCTCGAAGCGGATCGCTTCCATCGCCTGCTTCAGCGTCGGACCGGGCGTCACATGGTGCGAATTGGGGAAGACCTTCACATAGTCAAGGCTGGCGATCTTCTTGCCCGTGAGCGGATCGAACTCGACGATCTCTTCTATCTCATTGCCGAAGAAGCTGATGCGCCAGGCCGTGTCCTCATAGTGGGACGGGAATACTTCCAGATTGTCGCCCTTCACCCGGAAGTTGCCGCGGGCAAAGGCAGCGTCGTTGCGCTTATATTGCAGCGCCACCAGCTTGCGGATGATCTCCCGCTGATCTTCGATAGCGCCCTTCTTCATCGAGAAGGTCATGGCCGAATAGGTTTCGACCGAGCCGATGCCGTAGAGGCATGATACGGATGCGACGATCAGCACATCGTCTCGCTCCAACAGCGCGCGGGTGGCGGAGTGGCGCATCCGGTCGATCGCCTCGTTCACGCTCGATTCCTTTTCGATATAGGTGTCGGAGCGCGGCACATAGGCTTCGGGCTGGTAATAGTCGTAATAGCTGACGAAATATTCGACAGCATTTTCCGGGAAGAAGCTCTTGAACTCGCCATAGAGCTGCGCGGCGAGAATCTTGTTGGGCGCAAGGATCAGAGCGGGGCGTTGCATCGCCTCGATCACCTTCGCCATGGTGAACGTCTTGCCCGAACCAGTGACGCCCAGCAGCACCTGGTCCTTTTCCCCCGCCCGCGCCTGTTCCACCAGTTCGGCGATCGCGGTGGGCTGGTCACCCGAGGGCTCATAGTCCGAAACCAGCTTGAACGGACGCCCGCCCTCGCTCTTTTCCGGGCGCGCGGGACGGTGGGGGACGAAGCCTTCGCCGGTCTGGGGCTCGTCCAGCGTTGTGCGAATCTGAATGGACATGCGGGCCAATATGGGCATGGTCCCGCACCACAGCAATGTGGGGCAGGCATCCCACGCAACGATAGCGGAGGACTCGATGCGCAAGGCCATTTTTCTGTTCACCTCGATGGCCATGTTGCAGGCATGCGCGACGACCACGGCCGGGACGGGATCGACGCAGACGCCGCCATCGGTGATGCAGGGAACGAAGTCGCGCACCGCCAGCTATCTGGGTGGCGGCGCGCTGCCCGACGGCCTCCAGTTGTCGCCGCCGCCTCCAGCGGCTGGATCAGCGGCTGAAGCGCGCGATAAGGAAGGGGCAGCCGCCGCTCTCGCCATGCGCGGCAGCGCGCGTTGGGATCTCGCCAAGGCGGATGCGGATCTGCGCCCAGCCCACGCCGCTGCCGCATTTTCCTGCTCGGCCGGCATTCTCATCGATCAGGCGCATACACCTGCGCTTGTCCGCCTTCTGTCACGGGCCATGGGCGATCTCGGCGGCTCTACCGGCGAGGTGAAGAAGCGGTACATGCGGCAGCGTCCCTTCATGGTGAATGGGCAGCCGATGTGTACCCCGGACTGGGACAAGGTTCTGCGCCGTGACGGCTCCTATCCTTCCGGCCACAGCGCGATCGGCTATGGCTTTGGCCTTATCCTGGCCGAAGTCATGCCGGATAGGGCGGCAAAGCTGGTCGCGCGTGGCCGGGCGATGGGGGACAGCCGCCGCATCTGCAATGTGCACTGGTTGAGCGATATCGAGGAGGGACGCGTCATTGCTTCGGCCACGGTGATGCGCCTCAATGCCGATCCCGCCTTTGCCGCCGATCTCGCCGCCGCCCGCAAGGAGGTCGCGGCGCAGCGGAGCAAATCCGCCGAAGCCGCGCCCGATTGCGCGCAGGAGGCGGCGGCGCTCAGTCAATAGCCGCAGGATCATTTTCCATCCCTCGTCTGTCCTGATATGCTGCCGAACAGAGAGGCCGGGCCATTCCGGCATCAACGGGGGAATATCATGTTGAAAGCCTTGGCCGTCATTGTTCCTGCGGCGCTGTTGCTTGGCGGCTGCGGGGACAAGCCTTCGGGCGAACCGCAGAGCCGCGAGGAAGTGAGGGCAGAGGTGCAGAAGGTGCAGTTGAAGCCCGGCCAGTGGGAAGGAGCCTATACGCTCGAGGATATCGAGATGCCAAACGTGCAGGGCGGCGGCGATCAGATGAAAGAGCAGATGAAGAAGATGATGAGCCGCAGCTCGATCAAATATTGCGTTTCGCCTGAAGAAGCGGCGAACCCGAGCGGCAAGATGTTCTCTGGCCAGGAGAGCAAGGATTGCACCTACAAGGGCTTTGACGTCAGCGGCGGGTCGGTGAAGGGCGAAATCGCCTGCAAGTCGGAACATGGCACCATGAATGCCGTCATGTCCGGCAGCTACGCGCCCGAAAGCTATGAAATGCACATGGACATGAAGATGAGCGGTGCTCCGGGCGGCATGAACATGAGCATGAAGGCAAAGACGACCGGCAAGTGGGTCGGCGCGGACTGCGTCGCATCCTGATCTAATGGAAGGCGCGGAGGGCAGTTGCTGGCTTTGCGCGCGCCCGCTCGGAAAGCGTGTGGAATGGCATCATCCGGTGCCGAAGAGCCGGGGCGGGCGCGAGACGGTGCCCGTGCACCCGATCTGTCATCGCGCGATCCATGCGCAATTGAGCAATGTCGAGCTGGCCCGCACGCAAGGTGACGGCGCCGTTCTGCGCACGCATCCTGGGATCGCCCGCTTCCTTGGCTGGGTCGCGAACAAACCGCCGGACTTTCACGCGCCCACCTACAGGAAGCGCTAGTGCCGCTTTTTCCCTTGCGCTTCGACGCGCGCCGAGCGAGCCTCTGACTGTTCCGCAAGAGAACAGGGGAAGAGGATATGCGAAGGATGATGATGGCCGCGCTGCCGCTCGCGATGACGCTTGGCTTGGCCGGATGCGGCAATGAGGCACCCAAAACGGAAGCGGTCGAGGCGCCGATCTTCATGAAGGCGGGTGAATGGACGATCACCCGCAAAACGACAGGCTACAACACTCCAACCGTGACGCCCGCCCAATATCAGGCGGCGCTCAAACAGGTTGATGAGGAAAAGCTGTGTATCGCCGTCGATGCAAAGGGAACGCCCGATGCGAATGCCCTGGCTGGGGATGAGGGCCAGGATTGCACCTACAAGGACAAGCTGCTGCGCAAGGGAAGGTTGATCGCTACCCTGTCCTGCAAGTCCGGCGCGGCCACCTCGGAAATCGCGCTGGAGGGCAATTACACTGCCGACACTCTGACGCTGGGCAGCACCATGACGAAGACGGCCGGGGGCAGCCCGGTCCTGCGCACGACCCATGACGTAACCGGCAAACGCACCGGCGAATGCAGCAAGGCCTGAAGCGGCCGTGATGAAAGGTCCTCCGCCGCCGCTCGGCGGAGGATCACCTGTCCGAAATCGCCAATGCCGAGAGCGGGCTTCTGTGCCATGTTCGCCCCGGCATTCATCGGAATGGCGGAGGGTTAAGACATGCTCTTTCATCTTTCGATCGCCGCGCATGATCCCAAGCATGTTGCAGAAGTCATCGCGGAAATGTGGCGCGGCGAGGCCTTTTACTTCCCGCCAGTCACGCCTGGTAGCTGGATCGCCTTTGCGGGCGACGACCGGGGCACCGCGATAGAGGTTTATCCGATCGATACGGTCCTGCGGGAGGAAGAAGGCGACGCCGATAGTTTTGGAGAGCGGACTGGTGAAAGCCGCTACACCGCCACCCATGCCGCGCTGGCCACCCCGCTATCCCGCGAAGAGATCATGGGGATCGCGCGGCGGGAAGGGTGGCCCGCCAAATATCGCAAGCGCGGCGGCGCCTTCGGTGTGATCGAACTGTGGATCGAAGGGCGGCAGATGATGGAGATGCTGACTGCCGAGATGCAGTCCGAATATCTGGCCGCGATGACGACGGACAATTGGCGCGCCATGTTGAAAGCAGGCGCGCCCGCCTGACCTATTGCAGCGCCCGGATGGCGCGCTGGTCGCATTTTTTCGGCCCTTGGCGCGCGGCCGTGTAGGCGGGGACCTGAATCGATTGGCCGATGCGCAGCGGCGCAAAGCGTTGGCGCCCTATGCCTTCGCATTTGAGGAACAGGTCCAGCATGCGGGGCGGCGTGTCCCATTTTTCATAAGATAGCCGGAATGTGCCCCAATGAATGGGGATGGCAGTCGATGCCTTTAGCTTTTCGAACACCTCGACCGCGCGCTGCGGCCCGATGTGCGAGTCCGCTTCCATCTGCCCCGGCCAGAAACGAAAGGCGCCGATAGGGATCATCGCGAGGCGGATCGGGCCTAGTCGCGCGGCTTCTACCGGCCATGCCATGTCGCCAGCGCCCGTGTCTCCCGCGAAGAAGATGTTGCCCGCACGGGTTTCGATCAGGAAGCTGGACCATAAAGCGCGGTTTCTGTCCGTGCCCCACCGGCTGCTCCAGTGATGATTGCGCAGCACATGGACACGATAGTCGGGACAATGTTCGTAATTTTCGCACTGGATGACTGTTTGCGTCCCCAGATTGTTCAGGGCGGCGCCGGACACGGACTGGCCCCAATCAAGCGCGATTGCGGGAATGCCCTTGTCTTTAAGGATGCGCTCATTCCCCAAGCTGACGATGATCTTGGGCCGGTCACGCTCCCATAATCTCCTGAGCGTGGGGATATCCATATGGTCGTAATGATTATGGCTGACGATGATGAGGTCGATTTTCGGCAGATCATCGAACCTGATGCCCGGCTGCGCAACGCGCTTCGGGCCCAGTGGCGGAAAAGGGCTCGCATAGTCGGACCAGATGGGGTCGGTAAGAATGTTGAGGCCCGCCGCCTGCACCAGCACTGTGGCGTGGCCGACCCAGGTCGCCCGCATGCCGCGCGGCGCTGCGAATGCCGGGGGGCGTGTGGGTTCTACAGCGACCGCCGTGGGCCATTCGGGGCGTTCATCCTGGCCCGTCAGCCAGCGGAGAAGAAATCCGCGCCGGTTCTTTCCCGGAGGACTGGAAAATTGGATTTCGCCATCAGGATTGAAGAAATGCTCGCCATCATAATGACGGCTGACTGGCCCGTCATAATAGATGCGGTCGAGGAAGGGCGGGATGATCGTGATCGCGAGACAAAGCGCGATGACGAGGAACAGCAGCGCGACGCCCGCTCCGCGAAAGATTTTCCCGATGATGCGGCCCATGCCGTCTCCTGCACTGTTCACGATGCAGGGTCATAGCCTTGATAGGGCGCGCGGCAAGAGCCGCTTCCGGCGTTCGGCCTCAATGACGCATGTGCCGCAGCCAGGGCAGCAATCGCTGTTGAAGGTCCTGCGCCCCGCTGTCCTCGCCTTCCAGGAAGGGAATGGCATAGGCTTCCAGATCGTCTTTCAACAGACTTTCGCTCCGGCTGTGGCGATGCAGGTCCACCACCGCGCCATCAGGCATATGCATGGCCAGAGCAGCCATGCCATCGCTGACGCTGGTATAAGGCCCATCGACCTCATAATCCTCCGCCAGCAGCAGATCGACCATCATGCCGGCAAGTTTAGGATCGTCTTCGACGACCAGAATACGACCGTTTGAGTCCGGCATCTCCCTTACTCCAGGCCGAAACGGCTGCGGTAGCGATTGAAGCAGCGTTCGCCGCAGCTCAGGCGGATCAACGCGCCCTCTGCTATGGCGGTGGCGCGGCGGGGGTCTTCCGCGACCAGCGGCTTGATCGCCAGTTCGTTCCAGTCCCGGCTATGCTTGACGTCCAGCACCGCATGCAGATCGAAATATCGTCGCTCTGACTGGCTGAGCCCAATTCGTCGCAATGCGCGAGCGGTGTGCGCCGATCGACCGGGCGCGGTTAGTTCGATCGCGCCCAGCGCGCCGACGCTGTGCCAGGCGTAGCATCGCTGCGTCGCCATCGCGGTCATCGCGTTGGCGAGCGCCAGGCTTTCCCAGACCGTGGTCTCGATCGTCGGTGTAAGTTCGAGTGTCGTGACCAGCTGTGCAAGCATGGGGCCATGCATGCCCTTTTCCTGGCCGCGCCCCATTTCATCCCAATAATTGCGCGCGAGTTCCAACTTGGCGGAGTCTGGCAGCTTGACTTGCGTCAATGCGACGAGATCGTCAAAGCCAGCCTCGCCCGCCGCCTCCTGGGTCAGGAACCAGCGGATTTCGTCCCGGGACGCGTAGTCGGCGAGCCATGGGAACAGCGCATCATGCTGACCGGGGCCGGTTTGTTCGAGCGCTTCGAACCATTGGATGAAGCCTTCTGGATCAGTCGGGGCTTGTGCAGCACGATCACGGACCATGGCGCGTAGCTCTTCCATGAATCCATGTTCCAGGCGGAGCATGGCTTCGTCCTGGCGGAACCGGCTTTCCCAATCCTCCGGATATGACGGCGCAAGCCGTTGCCGATTCCAATGACTGAGGCGCTGCTGAAAACTTTGTTGAAGAAATTGCGACTCGCACTCGGGTGCGATGAAACGGGTAGCCACGGAAAATGCTCTCCTGATTGTACCCCTGTTCAATTCAGGGGAAGGCGTGACGTTCCCTTTAAAATGCCTAATCGGGATCAGTATCCTGGCGTTTGCCCAATCAAATTGGCATCGACTCGCCGATTTGCGCGTTTGTCGCGGCAGGAGGATTTTCATGCTGCTGCTACCTCATCGCGCGCTACGGCAGATGGTCCAGCACAATGTCGCCAAGGTCTTCGGGTCTGGGGGAGAAAGGATCAACCTCGACACGCCCCTTGGTGATCAGGGGCTGTTCGGGCAGCAATCCATGGCGTGGCGCGTGCATCAGGATTTCACGAGCATGATGACCGGCGGCATCGCCGCGCTCCTGCTTCAGATGCTTCATCCTGCTGCGCTTGCTGGAATATGGGACCATAGCCGCTTTCGAGAGGATCGTAGCGGGCGGTTGCGGCGGACGGCTCAGTTCATCGCGGGCACAACCTATGGCGCGACCGCCGAAGCCGAACGCCTGATCGCGCATGTCCGCGCCGTGCATGATCGGGTGGAGGGGGAACTGCCGGATGGAACCCATTATCGCGCGAGCGATCCGCAGCTGTTGCGCTGGGTCCATGTCGCAGAGGTCTATTGCTTCCTGACGGCCTATCGCCGCTACCGGGCGCCTATTCTAAGCCTGCGGGAGCAGAACCGCTATTATGGGGAAATGGCCGGTCTTGCCGAACGGCTGGGTGCTGCGCCCGTCCCTCGCACCGTTGTGCAAGTGCGGGAATATCTATCCGCCATGCGGCCGCAGCTTCGCAGCGATGAGCGGACGAGGGAGATCGTGTCCCTCCTGGCCGAACCCACGCCGGGCTTGCTCAACGCGCCCTTCAGCAAGGTTGCGATCGACGCGGCGATCGATCTGCTGCCGCCCTGGGCAGCGCGCATGCATGGCTTTGAGCTGGGGCCTGGCCGCCATGTGACACGGGCGCAGCTGGCGGGGATGGGGCTTCTTATGCGCTGGGCGCTGGATGGCGGGGCTGCGAGCCGGGCTGAGCGGCGGGTCAGTCAAGCCTAAGCAGCTGATTGATCTCGGCCGGGCGCAGTTCCGCTTGCAACTGGTCGCATGTGCATTGGCGCGGCGCTTTGTCGGGACGCCAGCGCAGGAAGCGGGTGCCGTGGCGAAAGCGCCCGCCGGTCACCTGATCGTAGATGACCTCCACCACCAATTCGGGACTCAGCGGCTCCCAGGCGCTCTCCTCGCCTTTGTTCCAGCGGCTCGGGCCACCCGGCGCCTTGCCGGTGAAGCCGGAGCCACCGGCAAGCGGCTCAAGGCGTTTTAGCAGATGGGCGCGCTCATCAGCCTTGAACGCGGAGGTGAAGCCGACATGGTTGAGTTTGCCTGCTTCATCATAGAGCCCCAGCAGCAGGGATGCAGCGCCGCCACCATCAGCCGTGCGGCGGAATCCGCCGACCACGCAATCGGCGCTGCGATAATTTTTCATCTTCATCATGGCGCGTTCGCCGGAGCGATAGGGCGCATCTAATGGCTTGGCGATAATGCCATCCAGCGCGCCGCCGCTTCCTTCCAGCCAGCGGTCGGCATCCTCGATCCGTTTACTTGCGGGCGACAGGAGCAGCGTTTTTGTCCTATTCTTTGCGTGAAAACGCTCCAAGGCCGCGCGGCGTTCGTGCAAGGGAGAGTCCATCAGGTCGCTCCGCCCCAGCGACAGGCAATCGAACAGCATCAGCTGCGCCGGAGTTTCGCGGGACAGGCGCATAATTCTGCTTTCCGCTGGGTGCAGCCTTTGCTGCAAAGCATCGAAGGAAAGAACGCCTTCCACGGGCAGGATCAACTCGCCGTCCAGCGCATAGCGGCTCTCGGCCGTTGCAAGCAGGGCATCAATGATCTCCGGAAAGAAGCGTGCCAGCGACTTGCCGGATTTTGACCGTATGTCGGCTTGCCCGCCGTCACGGCCGACGACAGCGCGGAAGCCGTCCCATTTGGGTTCATATTGCCATCCCGGAGGCGTCGGCAGTTCGGATACGAGCCGCGACTCCATCGGCAGCGGCAAGGCAAGCTCCATCGGGTCTTCCGCTCCGGTCATGGCTCCTCTCCGCTCATATCCAGCGTGATCACCACGGGCGCATGGTCGCTCGTCTTTTCCCAGGCGCGAGGCCGGGTGTCGACTTCGGCGGCGACCAGCTTGGCTGACGCCACCGGGTTCAGCAGTGCGTGATCGATCCGCAGACCGGCATTGCGCTCGAAGGAGCCACGCCAATATTTCCAGAAACTGTAGATCACCTCATCCGGATGCAGTTGCCGTATCGCATCGCTCCATCCCTGATCGAGGAGTCGTTGGTAGGCAGCGCGCACCTCCGGGGCGAACAGGGCATCGTCGCGCCACCGATCGGGAACATAAACGTCAAGGTCAGTCGGCATCACATTATAATCGCCAGCGATGACCACCGGCGCGTCGACATCGATGAGCGAAGCCATATGGCTGTGCAGCCGATCGAACCAGCGCAGCTTGAAATCGAATTTGGGGCCAGGGCGAGGATTGCCGTTCGGAAGGTAGAGGCAGGCAATGAGGACCCCATTCACCGCTGCTTCGATGTAGCGGCTCTGCACATCATTCGGGTCGCCCGGCAATCCGCGCCGCGTTTCATGAATCGCGCCAACACGGCTGAGGATCGCGACGCCGTTCCACCGGCTCTGCCCGTGCCATATTGCATCATATCCCGCATCGCGGATCGCCCGCTCGGGAAAATTCTCCTGCGGAGCCTTCAGCTCCTGCAAGCACACAATGTCTGGCTCGGCCTGCTCCAGCCATCGCAGCAGCACGGGAAGACGTCCATTGACGCCGTTCACATTGTAAGTCGCGATCTTCATGTCTTTTCAGCAAGACGCTCCGCGGCTCGATTGGTTCGACGAGGGCAGGAACGACGCCGTCGCCAGCCCGTTCTTTCGCCAAGGCATCCAAGGAGCGAATGACGTGGACCACGACCAGAACAAATGCCCGACCAACGAAACCGAGATCGTCAAGAAGGCATCGCCCAAGCCGCAGCCGCCAACCGAGAAGGAGCGGAAGCAGATTGCCGACGCTCAAGAGAAGGCGCAGAAGGATCAGGAAGAACTGCGCTCGGCAGGATTTGGCGACCACAAGGGGACGGATGGCTTCTGATAGCCGCCCAAATCAAAAGGCCGCCCGGTTGGTTCCGGACGGCCTTTCCATTGTCAGCCGATTGGACGCGCTCAGAAGAGGCGGACCCCCGCGGCGGAGGTCAGGCTCTTCATTTCTGCCGTGATCGGCATAAGACAATGAGACATCAGACCACCTCCTTTCCGTTGTTGACGATGACCGCGATATGGGTGCCCGAACGGCGAGAACAAGGGGTCAGTTGCGTGCCATTACCGCGGCCTTCGGGGAGAGCGACCGGAAGGTGATCGACCAGCGGCGCGTGTCCATGCCCGCGATGCTATGCTCCCACGCATGCCGTGCTTCGCCTGAGAGATGATATATGGATCTGCGTGACACCGGTAGCGAGATGCGATCGAAGCCTTTTGCCGTCCGCCTGCGGAAGCGCAATGTGGTGGCTCTGCCCAAGGAAATGCCAACAACATGTTCGAAGACCGGACGGTCCCGGTGCCAGCCTATACCAGCGCCCGGATCGTAGCGGATCAACAAAGCCTGGACGAGGTCGGCATCCGCCAGCCCTGCGAAGGATGCGGCCCGCGCCTTGATCGGCCGGAGCCAGGGCGGGATCGGCTCGCTCGGGCCAAATCGGCCATTGTCGAAGTCATAGGTCCAGCCAAGCGACAGCGTCAGCCTTTTGCCGGTCCATCCCTGAAAGCGGAAGGGCGTCAGGGGCAGTTCATCGATCTTTGTGATGAGCATCGACTCTTCGTCAGGGTCCAGCATGTCGTCCCGGTAATCGAGCCCGGGAATGAGAGGCGTTTCGAACAGGTTGGTCTGCGTCATTTTCTACGCCGGGAGAGCCGCCGTTGATTGCGGGCCACCGCCCTGCGGTAATGGGCGATGGAGTTGCGCATGGCTGCGTCAGGATTAGTGCCAAGAGTGCCGGTGAGCGCTTTCCACTGCAGCGCGCCGACCGCTTCTATCTTCTCGGCAACCATAAGATGGGCCTCCCGCGCTGCAGCGGAATTGCCCGCTAGCAGCTTGGGTATTCGCAGGGCGATCACCATCCATGCCTCTACCCCCAGCTGCCAGCTGTCGATCATGAGGCTGAATGGATTGGCCTTCACCATAGTGGGTAAAGTCGTGCCCCGGCCGTGAGTTCCACGTCCGGGGCAAGGCTGTTCAAAGGGCGAGGAAGTCCAGCAGATCGGCGTTCAGCCGGTCCGGCGCGGTCGCGAACAGGCCATGTGGTTCGCCATCATATTCGATAAGTTGCGCACCCCGAATGGCAGCCGCCGCTGCTCGTCCGGTGGGATCGATCGGCACCGTCTTGTCGCTGGTCCCGTGGATAACGAGCGTCGGAATGTCGAACGCGGGAAGGTCCGGCCGGAAGTCGGTGCGGCCGAAGGCGTTGATGCAATCGACCGTCGCCTTGGGGCTCGCCATGATCGCGAGGGCAAAAGTCCAGTCGAGCAGCCCGTTGCTGACTGGCTTGGATACCAGGCCGATGCCGTAGAATGTCTTGGCGAAGCTTTGCAGGAAAGCGAAACGGTCCTCCCGCACCTGTGCCTGCAATTGGTCGAACACGGAATCATCGACGCCGTCGGGGTTGCTGTCATCCTTCAGCATGTAGGGAACGACCGAACCGACCAGCGCGACCCTGTCCACTTTCGCCGATCCATAGCGCGAAAGATAGCGAGCGATTTCGCCACCGCCCATGGAAAAGCCGACGAGCGACACCTTGGGGGCGCTCACTTTGTCGATGACGGCCGCAAGATCGGCGGCAAACACATCATAATTATAGCCGTCCGCAGGATGCCCCGACTGGCCGAAACCGCGACGGTCGTAGGTAATCACCCGATAGCCCGCTTCGAGCAGCGCCAACGTCTGATATTCCCACATGTCGCCGGTCAGCGGCCAGCCGTGGATCAGGATCACCGGGTGGCCCGAACCCATGTCCTTCACATGGATGACATGACCTTCGGAGGTTTCGATATGCATGGAGCCACTCCTTCTACTAGGAAGTGACCGCAACCGGTGGCGCCGCGTATCGTTCCGTACGCTCCATCGATCCGCGCTGCGCGCCTTTGGGGAACCATGGCCCTTCATCCCGGTTGAACAGCATAGAGCGGCGGGCGCCATAATCGGCCTAACACACAGGCCAAGGAGATGTCATGGTGACGCTCACTCCGCTGGAAATCGGCTTGGGACTGGTCGTCCTTGTCCTGCTGGCCGGAATAGCCGTGTTGATCATGCGCAACAGGCAGCGCGCCAATCTGCGGTCGAAATTCGGGTCTGAATATGCGCGCACCGTCGAGGAAACGGGAAGCTCACGCAGAGCCGAAGCAGAATTGCAGGAGAGGGAAAAGCGCGTTGCGAGCTTTTCGCTGCGCCGTCTTCCGCCGCAGCAGATCGACATGTTCAACGATGGCTGGATGAAGGTGCAGAACCAGTTCGTCGATGATCCGCAGGGCGCGGTTTCGCGCGCCGACGTGCTGCTGACGGAAGTCATGGAAGCGCGCGGCTATCCGATTGCCGACTTCGACCGGCGCTCGGCCGACCTGTCGGTCGATCATCCCGAAGTGGTGCAGAATTATCGTTCGGCGCACGACATCGCGATCCGTCACGCGCGTGGCGAGGCCGATACCGAAGATCTGCGCCAGGCGATGATCCATTATCGCGCCCTGTTTGAAGAGCTTGTGCACGAGCCTGGAGAGCCCAACGGCATGTCGCACATGACACGGCCCAGCCGGTTCGGCGAGCCCGACTATGGCCGCCGCGATCTTCATTGATCTGACGGCAAGTTGCCGCCGCAGTTCCCCTTGGGAAGACTGCGGCGGCTTCATGCTCAGGCGGTGGCTGTCAGACCCGACCGGCGAAGGTCGAAGCGATCGGCATCCATCACCTTGACCCAGGCGTTGACGAAGTCATCGACGAACTTCCTGTCCGCATCGGCGGAAGCATAGGCTTCCGACAAGGCGCGCAGTTGCGAGTTCGATCCGAAAACCAGGTCGACGCGCGTGCCCGTCCACTTCTGCTCGCCAGAATTGCGGCAGGTGCCGATGAACACATCGCCCTTCTCGCTTTCCGCCTTCCACGCCGTGCCCATGTCGAGCAGGTTGACGAAAAAGTCGTTGGTAAGCTGCCCCGGCCGATCCGTGAACACGCCATGCTTCGATCCGCCATGGCTGACCCCAAGCACGCGCAGCCCGCCGACCAGTACCGTCATCTGCGGCGCGGTCAGCCGCAGCAGGTTCGCGCGATCGATCAGCAGTTCTTCCACCGGTACGCGATAGCTGACCGGCAGATAGTTGCGGAAGCCGTCCACCTTCGGCTCGAGTACGGCGAAGCCATCGACATCGGTCTGTTCTTGCGACGCGTCGGTGCGGCCCGGTGTGAACGGCACAATCACATCATGCCCTGCGTCCTTCGCCGCCTGTTCGATGCCGACACTTCCACCCAGCACGATGAGGTCTGCGATGCTGACTTTCTTGCCACCGGATGCGGCGCCGTCGAACCCGGCCTTGATGCCTTCCAGCACGCCAAGCACGCGGGCCAGCTGATCGGGCTGGTTCACCTCCCAATCCTTTTGCGGCGCGAGGCGGATGCGGCCGCCATTGGCGCCGCCGCGCTTGTCCGATCCGCGGAAAGTGGATGCCGATGCCCACGCCGTCTGCACAAGTTCGGACACAGTCAGTCCGGAAAACGCGATCTCCTGTTTCAGCGCGGCGATATCGGCCTCCTCGATCTGGGCATAGTCCGCGGCCGGGATCGGGTCCTGCCAGATCAGGTCTTCGGCAGGAACATCGCTCCCGAGGTAACGGCTCTTGGGGCCCATGTCGCGATGGCACAGCTTGAACCAGGCGCGCGCGAAGGCATCGGCGAAAGCGTCCGGGTCTTCGCGGAAGCGTTCGGCGATCCTGCGATATTGCGGATCTTCCCTGAACGCCATGTCGGCGGTGGTCATCATCGTCGGCAATCGCTTGTCGGGGCTATGCGCGCCCGGTGCCATGTCTTCAGGCTTCTGGTTGACGGGCTGCCACTGATGCGCGCCCGCGGGGCTCTTCACCAACTCATAGTCATAGTCTAGCAGCATGTGGAAGAAGCTCATGTCCCACTGGATGGGCGTCGGCGTCCATGCGCCTTCGATCCCGCTGGTGATCGTGTGATCGCCAACGCCGCTTTCATGCCCACTCTGCCAGCCAAGCCCCTGCTGCGCTATGTCCGCGCCTTCCGGTTCTGCCCCGATCTTCGCGGCATCGCCTGCGCCATGCGCCTTGCCGAAGGTGTGACCGCCAGCGGTCAGCGCCAGTGTCTCTTCGTCATTCATGCCCATTCGTGCGAAGGTTTCGCGAATGTCGCGAGCCGATTGGAGCGGGTCGGGGTTGCCGCCCGGTCCTTCAGGGTTGACGTAGATGAGGCCCATCTGGATCGCCGCGAGCGGTTCTTCCAGCGCCATTTCCTTGTCGGGCTGAATGCGGGTCTGGTTGTCTGCATGCCCGACCCACTGTTCTTCAGTACCCCAGTAAATGTCCTTTTCCGGTTCCCACACATCTTCGCGTCCGCCGCCGAAGCCGAAGACGGGCCCGCCCATGGATTCAATCGCGACATTGCCGGTCAGGATCATCAGGTCGGCCCAGGACAGCTTGCGGCCATATTTTTGCTTGATCGGCCAGAGCAGGCGGCGCGCCTTGTCCAGATTGGCGTTGTCAGGCCAACTGTTGAGCGGCGCGAAACGCTGCCCGCCCGAAGACGCGCCGCCGCGCCCGTCACCGGTGCGATAAGTGCCTGCGCTGTGCCACGCCATGCGGATGAAGAAGGGGCCATAATGCCCATAATCGGCCGGCCACCAGGGCTGGCTGTCGGTCATCAGCGCGTGCAGGTCCTTCTTGACCGCTTCCAGATCAAGACTGGCGAACTCCTTCGCATAATCGAAAGATTCCCCCATCGGGTTGGCGTGTGCGCCATTTTGATGAAGGATTTCGAGAGATAATTGGTTCGGCCACCAGTCGCGGTTGGTGCGTCCGAGCAATGACCGGAGCGCGGCCGGTTCCTTCATCGGGCAGCTCAGGGGGCTTCCACCAGTTTTTGCGTCCATGATTGGCTCTCCTCTTGAATACAGGGGGTAGGCTAGGCTCGACGCGATAGTTACGGAAGCGATTAAGATCGGTCAGAGCGATCGACAAAAGCGATCAGTGCCGCGGTGCTAACTATGCCCGGCCGAGGTACGAAGCTGCTTTTTGGTTCCGCTTCGTTACGCTTTGGTGTAATCTGCTGCCATTGGCCATGAGGCGCTCCTCATGCCGAGACGATGCGCTGCGCAGGTCAACAGGCCGCCTCCGTCACCAGTCCCGACTGAGGGTAAGGAAGCTTGAGCGTCCGTCATGGTGACTTCGCGAGGGAGAGCGAGCATGGCGATCACGCATTCGGCTGATGTTCCACGCGGCCGGGAAGATCATGAAATTCGCAAGATCGGCTTTGACGACCTGCGGATCGCGCTGCGGCAGGGCTGGGAAGATTTTCAGGCCAAGCGCGGCGACCTCATCTTCATTGGGCTGATCTATCCTGTGGTCGTGCTGTTCGCCATCCTGATCGCCAGCCGTGTGTCGATATTGCCCTTGCTGTTCCCGCTTCTAGCCGGGTCCGTCCTGTTCAGTCCTGCTTTGGCCAGCGGCTTCTATGAGCTTGCCCGGCGCAGGGAACATGGCCTCGACTCGCGCTGGCGGCATTTCCTGGACGTCGTGCGCGGACCGTCCGCGCCGTCGTTGTTCGACCTTACCAGCATCACCGCCCTGTTGTTCCTCGCATGGCTCGCCGCGGCGTGGTTCATCTATAATTCGACGGTGGGCAAGTTCGGTCCTGAGGCGATTTCATCGCTTGGCGCGTTCGTGAGCGCGGTGTTCGGGACGGCCGAAGGTTGGCAGATGATCATCATCGGCAATCTCGTGGGCCTGGCCTTTGCGATGGTGACGCTGGCGGTCAGCGTCGTGTCCTTTCCGATGATCGTCGATAGACAAGTCAGCTGGGGCAACGCGTTGCGCACATCTGTGCGCGTCACCAGGGAAAATCCCGTCACCGTCGCGACATGGGGACTGATAGTCGTAGCGTTGCTGATCCTGGGTGCGCTGCCGGGACTTGTCGGGCTTGCCGTCGTGCTGCCGGTGCTCGGATACGCTACCTGGCATCTCTATACCCGCGCGGTCGTCCGGTAAGGCGGCCCCTCACTGCCCGGCTTGCGGGGACGGCGCTGGCAGCGGGGGCCCTCCATTCCCGAGGCTGGCAAGATATTTGATGACGGCGGCGCGATCTTCGGGGCGGCGCAGGCCTGCAAAGCTCATCTTGGTTCCCGGAATGTCGCGCGCGGGGGAGGCGAGGAACTCGAACAGCTTGTCGTAGGTCCAGCTTCCCCCATGGGCCTTCATCGCCGGAGAATAGGCAAAGCCTGCATGGCTTGCGACCGGCCGCCCCACCACGCCCCAGAGATTGGGTCCGATCCGGTTTGGGCCGCCTTGGCTGAAAGCATGGCAACTGGCGCAAAGCTGCATCTTCGCCTTGCCCGCATTGGCGTCGGCACTCGCCAGCAAGGTGCCAAGATCCAAGGGTGCCGGGGCGGGCGCACCGCCAACGCTGGAGGCGGGCGCGGGCGCCTTACCGCGCATGTCGCGATGATAGGCGATCAGTCGCTTGCCTTCGCCTGGATCGCCCAGGCTCGCGGGCCAGTCGCGCTGGACCGACGCCATGTCGACGCGGGGCGGCATGTCCTCGCCCGGCTTGTAGGCGAGGGTGCCCGCATCGCCATTGGGATATAGCTGTCCCGCGAACCAGTTGAGGCTCCAGAGCGCGCCTGCCGCGCCTGCGACACACAGTCCCGTCACCAGCCAGCGCACGCGGTTCATGGCTTCATCCTCCCCCGCCCATGAAGATCGCCCGCGTCCAAAAGGCGTAGTCGGCTTCGATCGTCATGATCCGCACCAGCACCAGCAATACCAGCGGCGGCACCAGGATTGCGTAGATGAGCGACAGCCTTTCCCAGGCGAGATGCATGAAGATCGACAGGATCAGCCCTGCCTTCAGCAGCATGAACAGGATGATGAGCGTCCAGCGGACGATCCCCTGCACATGCATATAGTCCACCATGTAGGACATGGCGCTCAGCACGAACAGATAGCCCCAGACCTTCAGGTAAAGGCTGATGGGGTGATGTTGCCCTTCATGGACTAGCGAGGCTTCGCTGCCTGGTATCTCATGTTTCATGGGCGTCACCACAGGTAGAAGAAGGCGAAGATGAAGACCCACACGAGGTCGACGAAGTGCCAGTAGAGCCCCGCTATCTCCACCGCGCTATAGTCACCGGCACGGTCATAATGGCCGCGCGCGACCTTGGACGCGATGATCAGCAGCAGAATGACGCCGCAGGTCACGTGCAGGCCGTGAAAGCCGGTGATCATGAAGAAGCTCGCCCCGAATTGCGGCGCGCCCATGGGGTTGCTCCACGGGCGCACGCCTTCGTGGATCAGCTTGGTCCATTCAAAAGCCTGCATGCCGACGAAGGCCGCGCCGAACAAAGCGGTGAGCAGCATCAATATGGCTGTTTTGCGCTTGTCTTTGCGATAACCGAAATTGACCGCCATCGCCATCGTGCCGCTGGAACTGATGAGGACAAAGGTCATGATCGCGATGAGGATGAGCGGAATGTCCTGACCACCGATCGTCAGGGCGAATACTTCGGCGGTATTGGGCCATGGCTCCGCCGCTGACGCGCGCATCGTCATGTAGCCTGTGAGGAAGCAGGAGAAGATGAAGGTATCCGACAGAAGGAATATCCACATCATCGCCTTGCCCCAATGGGTATGGCGAAAGACTTCCTGATCGGCCGACCAATCCGCGACGATTTCCCGCAGCGCGGGCGTGATGATCTCCCTGTCTCTTCCGTCGGATACTGTGTGAGCCATGGATGGACCTCATGTGGAGACGAGCAGGGCGGCGATCAAAATCCAGATGAAGAGGAGGAAATGCCAATAGATGGCGCACAGCCGGACATTGAGCAGATTGTGCGCCGCAAGTACCCAGGCGGCCGCGACGAGCCCGCCCAGAATGTGCAGGCCATGGAGCGCCGTCAGCAGATAGAAGAAGGCGTTGGCGGGGTTGGACGAGAGATAATGGCCCTGCGCCAGATAATGACGCCACAGCAGCCATTGGCCAATCAGGAAGGCAAGGCCGAGTGCCGTGCCCGTAGCGGCTGCGCGCACTGTCCTTCCGTTGTCGAAGGAGCGGCGCGCGATCTCCCAGGCGATGCTGCTCGCGGCCAATATCCCGCTGTTGATCCAGAGCAGTGGCGGATCGGGCACGGCGACCCAATCGTCCGCATGGCCCATGGACGCATGCAGGCCCATGCGCATGACATAGGCCGCGCCGAGCAAGGAGAACATGACGAGAGCAACGGCGAAATAGACGCCGAGGCCTATCCCTCCGGCGGACGGGCGGGGGCCGGACGATGCGGCAGGGTCCCGATCGCTGGCCGGTTCCCAGCTCTTTTCCGCAAGGCGCGCAAGGATGGTCATGTGCGCGGTTCCGTCTGAGGAATGAAGTCGCGCGGCGCGCCCGGCACGCTGTAATCATAGGGCCAGCGATAGACGGTCGGCAGGGTTGGCCCCCAATTGCCATGCGCCGGCGGCGTCTGCGGCGTCTGCCATTCGAGGCTTGCTGCACCCCAGGGGTTCGGATCAGCGCGCGGTCCCCGGAAAAGGCTCCAGATCATGTTGAAGAAGAACAGGCCTTGTGCAGCGAAGACGATCAGTGCGGCGATGCTGATCCATTCATTGGCCAGATGGACCGAGGGCGGGATGAAGCCTGTTTCGCCCAAGGCATAATAGCGGCGCGGCACGCCGAGGATGCCGAGATAGTGCATCGGCAAGAAGATCGCATAGACGCCGAGGAAGGTGATCCAGAAGTGGAGCTTGCCCAATGTCTCGTTCCACATCCGCCCGAAGATCTTGGGATACCAGTGATAGATGGCGCCGAAGATCACCAGTACAGGCGACACGCCCATCACCATGTGAAAATGTGCGACGACGAAGAAGGTATCGGACAGCGGAACGTCGACGCTGACATTGCCAAGGAACAATCCCGACAGCCCGCCGTGGATGAAGGTGAAGATGAAGGCGATGGCGAACAGCATCGGCACGCGCAGATGGATGTCGCCGCGCCAAAGCGTCAGCAGCCAGTTATACACCTTGATCGCCGTAGGGATCGCGATGATCAGCGTCGATGTCGCGAAGAAGAACCCGAAATAGGGGTTCATGCCGCTGACATACATATGATGTGCCCACACGACGAAGCTGAGTGCGCCGATAATGGTGATCGCCCACACCATCATGCGGTAGCCGAAGATATTGCGGCGCGCATGGACGCTGATCAGGTCCGACACGATGCCAAAGGCAGGCAGCGCCACGATATAGACTTCGGGATGGCCGAAGAACCAGAAGAGATGCTGGAAGAGGAGGGGGCTTCCGCCTTCCGTCGGGGTGATCGCACCCATTGACTGCATGGTCGGCATGAAGAAGCTGGTGCCCGCGAAATGGTCGAACAACATCATGATCGCCGCGACGAACAGCGCGGGAAAGGCAAGCAGGCCCATGATGGATGCGGTGAAAATGCCCCAGACCGACAGCGGCATCCGCATCAGGGTCATGCCTTTGGTCCGCGCCTGAAGCACTGTCGTCACATAGTTGAGCCCGCCCATGGTGAAGGCGGCAACGAAGATGGCAAGGCTCACCAGCATGGTGGCAATGCCCCATTGGTGGCCTGGCGTCCCTTCGCTGATCGCCTGCGGCGGGTAAAGCGTCCAGCCCGCCCCCGTAGGCCCGCCTGGAACGAAAAAACCCGCGACCAGGACGATGACCGACAACAGGTAGAGCCAGTAGCTCAGCATGTTGACGAAGGGGAAGACCATGTCCCGCGCGCCGATCATCAGCGGAATAAGATAATTGCCAAAGCCGCCCAGCAGCAAAGCCGTCAGCAGATAGACGACCATGATCATGCCGTGCATCGACACGAACTGGAGGTAATTGTCCGGCTGGATGGCGGGGAAGACACCGGGGAAGCCAAGTTGCAGCCGCATCAGCGCGGACAGGACCAGCGCTACCAGTCCGATCGCGATGGCCGTGACGCTATATTGGATGGCGATGACCTTGTGATCCTGGCTCCAGACATATCTGGTGACCCAACTATGAGGATGATGCATCGGCCTCAGGTCGTCGGCCAGGGTGGTAGCCATCAACTCTTGCTCCAGGAAGCGGGAACTATGCAGGCATTTGCCTTGATCAGCAGGATCGACATGGCGGCAGGCGGCGTTTCGGCGAGGATCTGGCCAAAGCTTGTCTGCTGCGCCTGCCAGGCGGCGAAAGCCTTGGGCGGCTCCACCACCACGCGTCCGCGCATTTCATGATGGCCCGTGCCGCACAGTTCAGCGCAGAGAATATCGAACGTGCCCGCCTTGGTCGGGGTCATCCAGAAATAGGTGACGATGCCGGGGACGAGATCCATCTTCGCCCGGAATTCGGGCACGTAGAAATCGTGCAGCACGTCCTTGGAGCGCAGCACGATCTTCACCGGCCTATCCAGGGGAAGATGAAGGTCGCCCGCCTCCACCAGCAGATCGTCGCGGCCGAACGGGTCCAGCGGATCGAGGCCCAGCGAATTGTCGGGCGTCACATATTTGACCGCTGCCGCGCCCAGCACGCCATCGGGTCCGGGATAGCGGAAGGACCATTGCCACTGCTGGCCAACCGCCTCGATGATCGTCGCGTCCTGGGGCACGGAAACATAGCGGCCCCACGCGGCGAGGCCTGGAGCCAGCATTCCGGCGATGCCGATCGCTGTCCAGATTGTCAGCCTTTTCTCCAAAGAGGCGTTTTCCGGCTCATAATGCGCCCGGTGCCCGGCGCGGTGACGGTAACGCACCAGGACCCAGGCCATGAACAGGTTGAGGAGGATGAAGGCGGCCGCGCAAATCCAGAGGGTTACGTCCAGCGCGGAGTCGATGGAGCCCCAATTGGACGCGATCGGCGTACGCCACCAGGGACTGAACAGATGAAACAGGACCGAACCAAGCACCAGCATGGCGATGGCGACCGCAATCGGCACAGGCCCTCTCCCACCAATGCGGGCGCCTCATAGCCTTCGACCCGGCTTTTCTTGAGTCGCTTCGGAAAATAACCGCATTGGTAACTTATATAAAAAATGCGCGCTTTGGAAGTGGTTGGCCGTGGAGCGGCCTTTCGACGGGGGCAGTGCGGCTTGGGACTGCGCGCAAGCGGCGCGTTGCTGCGCCGCTTGCGTCACGCGATGCCCGAAGGGGTTAATCATTATTCCTGCCCTTTGCGCCCTAAGATTGTTTGATCGCTCCTTCCAAAAGCAGGAGGGTCGGCGGCCAATGGGGCAGATGCCGTCGTGGAGGATCTATTCATGCTGTCGCAATCGGGAATGCTGAATGCGCCCCTTCTCGAAGCAAGGTCTGACGGCCCGATGGATGGCGGGTCCCGCCCTTCCAGCCTTTCGGCACGGCAGGTCATAAAGATCATCCGGCGGCATGAATTGCTGCTGGGCGCGATCGTCTTCTTCGCGGTGCTGATTGTTCTTGCGGTGCAGTTGACGAGCACGCCCGTCTATCAGGCGACGGCGACGGTCCAGGTCGAATTGAATGACGACAGCGGATCGCCGGACATGGCCGCCCGCAACCAGCAGCGTGTGGCGAACGAAGCGGGCATCTACCGGTCCCGATCGCTCGCCGAACGCGTCGTGCAGGACCTGAAGCTCGCTTCCGATCCGCGATTCGTCGAAAATCCGCTGCCCGCCAGCGCCATCCTCGACAACCGGCGCCTGTCGCGCCTCGCGGGCAGGCTGATATCCAGCACGTCGGTTTCGAGCCAGAAGGAATCCGACTTCATCGATATCACCGTGCGGTCCACGTCGCCTGATCTCGCATCCGAAATCGCCAATCAATATCCCGCCAGCCTTGCCGCTTACCGCGCCGTGTTGCGCGACGACCGACAGGGCAAGATCGCGGCTCAGCTGGATGATGAACGGGGCCGGCTTGCGACCGAGGCGCATAAGGCGGAGCAGGCCGTCGCCGATTTCCGCCGCCAGCACCAGATGCTGACCGGTGCCGGGGGCTCTGAAGATTATGCGCAGATCAACCGCATCGCTACGGAGGCTGCATCCGCCGCCGCCATGCGCGCGGCGCAAAGTGCGCGCGCGGCCGGCATCGCGAGCGCGGTGAACAATATCACGACGGCGGGCGCGACATCGCCATTGCTCGACCAGCAGCGGCGGCAATTGGACGATCTCACGCGCACGCGCAGCGAACTGGCGATGATGTATGGCGCCGAGCATCCCAAGATGCGTGGTTTGGAAGCGCAAATCGCCGAAACCACGGGCAGCATGCGCCAGGAGCAGGCCCGGGTGATCGCGGCCGCCACGACGCAGGCGCAAAATGCCGCGGCTCGCGAAGCTGGCCTGGCAAGAAGCGAGGCGGCCTCTGCAGCCTCGCGAGCGGGACAGTTGGAAGGAACGCTTCGTTCCATCACGGGCAAGGCGTTTGCAAACACGGCCGCGACGGTCGAACTGAACGCGCTGGAACGTACCGCTGAAGCCGCCCGGAGCGCCTATGTCGCGATGAGCACGCGGGCGGAACAGGTAAAAACCAGCCTCGCTGCATCGGGCATCCATTCGCGCCTGATGTCGCCCGCCGCCGTGCCCCAGGACCCGATTTCGCCACGGCCAAAGTCCGCGACCTTTGCGGCGTTCGTCGGATCGCTCATCCTTGGCCTGCTGATCGTCTTTGGAATTGAGCTGACCGACAATCGGCTGTGGAACGCCGAGCAGATCTATCACCAGTTCGGCCTTCGTACCTTCGCCATGCTTCCCGAACTGGACGGCGATGCGCTGATGTCGGCAAAGGCCAACCCGGTTTTGAAGGACCCCCAGTCATTGTTTGCGGAGGTGGCGCGTGGCCTGGGCAGCGAGGTCGCCGAACTGGCACAGCCAGGCAAGGCCCAGACCGTGCTGATCACGTCGCCCATCACGGGGGACGGCAAGTCGACGGTCACATTGACCTTGCTGGCCGCGGCCGTCGCAATGGGCCGCCGCGCCATCGTCATCGACCTTGATCTGCGGCGCCCCAGCGATGTCCTGCGCCCCACCGATGACGGGGGAGGAAAGCCGGACCTCATTGATTATCTGAGTGGTGCAGTCGATGCGCGCCACATGCTCCCTCCCCTTGCCCTGACGCAAAGGCAGGACCTGGAGCCGTCCGAAGTAACGACCTATGAACCCGTCGTCCTGAGCGCCCGGGAGCCCGCCCGCAATCCCGTCGCGCTGATGCGGCTGCGGAAAGTCAACGAATTGCTCGATCAGTTGCGGGAACATTATGACCTGCTGATCATCAATGCCCCGCCGACGCTCGCCACGCGGGACTCGCGGATGTTGATGGATGCAGCCGATCACACATTGATGGTCGTGCGCTGGGGCCGGACCACGATCGAACAGGTGCGCGCGGCGTTGCAGGTGCTGCAAAAACCGGTGGACGGCGTGGTCATCAATCGGGTCGATTATGCGGAACATGCCCGTCGCGGCTATGGCGATCCCGTCCAGTTCTACATGGATTCGGCCGAATATTTCAGCGGCGAAATGCCGACCCGGCGCCGTTGGTACGAGCGTATGGCTCCGTCACGCTGGCGGGAGCGCGCCGAGCATATGGCGTGAGGCACTGAAGGGGCTACGCGCATGCAATGGCGGACGATCTCGCGGCTCGGCATGGCATTGGCTGGCTTGAGCGCCTGCGCCCAGGCAGGCCCTTCCACGCCGAAGCAGAGGGACATCATCCTCGTCGGTGATTCCACCGTCTCTTCCACGACCGGCTGGGGTGATGCCTTTTGCCAATCGATGGTTGCCAAGGTGAAGAGTTGCGCGAATCTCGCCCGCGCGGGGCGAAGCTCCAGAAGCTTTCGCAAGGAGGGCAGCTGGAAAGCCGTTCTTCAGAAAATCAAGGATGATGGCGCTTCACATGCACTGGTCCTCATCCAGTTCGGCCATAATGATGCTGGCAAGGACGAGAAGCGGAGAACCGATCCCGACGCGGATTTCACGGACATCATCAGCCAATATGTAGATGATGTCAGGAGCTTGAATGCCGAGCCGATCCTGATCACGCCCGTGGCGCGCCGCATCTATGTTGATGGAAAGATCAGGGACGGGCTGGAGCCCTATGCTGGTGCGGTTCGCCGGATCGCGGCGGCAAAGCGGACGTCCCTTATCGATCTGCACACCATGAGCGTCGTGGCCTTGGAAAAGATGAGCCCGGCGGAGGCGCGGGGGCTTGGTCCAGAGGGAGCGCAGCCGGACATCAATCATCTGGGCCCGAAGGGCGCGCGCTATTTTGCTGACATGGTCATCCGGCAACTGCGGCTTTGACCGGTTTCGCGACGTAATGCGGGCTGGCGATGCGCCAGGATGCAATGCGCTGCCTGATTGCCTGGGCGGCAAGCTGATGTCCCGCCTCATTCCAGTGCGGGTCCGTATCGCTCAAGTCGAAGCGCTTGCCGGTCTTCGCGTAGAAGCGCCTGAACGGTGCATCCAGGTCCAGCACCTCAAGCTGTTCGGCATTGGCCTGCTTCACCAATAGATCGATATTGGGGCGGCTCATCTGCTTGCCGGAATAGATCGCCTTGGCGTTGGGTTGCAGCACCAAAAGGACATGCCCCCCATTGGCCCGCAAAGTGGTGAGATCATGCACGAACCTCTGGACCGCGCGCTGCTTCAAATTGGCTTCGGCCGGCGCTGGCATGTCCTTCTTCACCGCAGGGAAGGGATCAAGCGAGCGCGCGACATCCGAAGGGGAAAATTTGAGATTATAGACAAGATAGCTGGCAAGGCGGCTGCGGCCTATGCTGTTCCGAAACGCGCTGGGCGATCGGGATCGCACCTGCAACTCTGATCCATGGCCCTCATACCAGTAGCCGCGCAGCTTAGGCTGAATCGAGGATGAGAGATCCTCTTCATTGACGACGACGATGGCATTCCGCGCCTTCAGATGCTGCTCCGCCCACCGCGCCGCGACGACATAATCGGCAAAGTCCGCGCCCGCCACGCCAAGCGACACGACCGGCTTTGGCACAGCGCTGTTTTCAAGCAGATAGCCCACCCGTTTCTCCGGCCGGATGCTGAGCGCATCGACGAAGCTGTCGCCGATCAGCGCTATGCTCTGGTCGGTCGGGCTCACCTCCGGGCCCGAAAAGCCAAGGCTGTTCATGCGTCCCGAGACAGCATCGCGCATCAGCCATCCGCTTGACGAGGTATATTGGGTGCTCGGCACATAATGAACCACTGGGTCCCTGGGCGATAGAGGCGGGCTGGCGAAGCCCGAACTCACCGGCAGCAACCACAGTGCGAGTTCCAACGCTCCGATCGTGAGAGCCGCGCCAGCGAGAAATTGGGAGATGGGTTTCATCTTGCGCTCAAAAGTTGAAGTAGATGAAAGGCGACACGCCTTGCGATGAATGTATCGCCATGATGAAGCAGGTGAGGACAGCGCTTGCACCCATAAGCGACCAGCGGCGGGAAGAAATCAGTTCCTCCGCCTTTGCGACCAGCTGCTGCGAATTGGGCATTGCCCAGACGATCAGTCCACCGAGGCATATGAGGCTGACCGGCGCCAGCAACATCTCGTCATAGCCGAGCAGGCGGGACAGTTCTGCCGTCGCTGGCTGCCAGCCTGCAAAGCCGTTGAGGCCGAACATCCCGCCCAGCATCGTTGTACCTGACGCAAAGCTTTCGGCACGGAAAAACACCCATGCGATGATCACGCTGAAGAAGGTGAGCGCGGTCGACGCGATCACACCCGCAGCGCCCCAGGATGGCAGGGAGAGCCGCGCCGCCAAGGATCGCCACGCATGATTTATGATCAGATAGGATCCATGCAGCGCGCCCCAGAAGACGAACGTCCAGTTCGCGCCATGCCACAGTCCGCCCAAAAGCATGGTGAGCAGCAGATTGACATAGCGGCGGCCCGGACCCTTCCGGTTTCCGCCAAGCGCGATGTAGAGATATTCGCGCAGGAAAGCGGACAGGGTCATGTGCCAGCGGCGCCAGAAATCGACGATGCTCCGCGCTTTGTAGGGCGAGTTGAAGTTGAACGGCAATTGGACGCCGAAAAATAGCGAGAGGCCGATCGCCATGTCGCAATAGCCGGAAAAATCGAAGTAGATCTGAAATGTATAGCAGAGCGCTCCGATCCAGGAGACGGCGAAGTCGGGTGCGAAGCCTTTCAGGGATGCGTTGAATATCGCGTCCGAATAGAGGGCGAAGCCGTCAGCCAGGACCACCTTCTTGATGAGGCCGATGAGGAAGAAGACAGTCCCCAGCGCCGCCCCACGCGCGGTAGGACGGAAGATCGATTTGGATTCGAATTGCGGCATCATCGACTTGTGGTGGATGATCGGCCCCGCGATCAGATGGGGAAAGTAGCTGACGAACAGGACATAATTGGTGAAATTATATTCCTTCGCTTCTCCGCGATAAGCATCGACCAGGAAGGCGATCTGCGTGAAGGTGTAGAAGGATATGCCGATGGGAAGGACAATATAGCCGACCGCGAAATCAAGCCCGGTCAGCGCATCGATATTGTTCGCGATGAAGGTCGCATATTTGAAATAGCCCAGCGCGCAGAGGTCGATGGCAATGCCCGCCTGCATGATGCGGAGAGCCGACTTGCGCGTGCGCGCTTTCACGATCGCACAGCCGCAAAGATAGTTGAAGACGATCGAACCGGCGAGCAACCAGAGGAAATGCGCGTCCCACCAGATGTAGAAAAGCACCGAAGCCAGCGCCAGAAAGGCGCCGCGCCAATCCGGCTTGAACCGCCACAACAGCAGGAAGCCGCACATGGTGAGCGGGAAGAAGCCAAACAGAAATGCATATGAATTGAAAAGCATGCCTCCCCTTTCACCAAATGTGTGGATACGGACCGCTTCTCTCTGTCACCCGCGGGAACTGCATAATGTCATGGTAAAGCGCCCTATCCCGCGCAGAAATCGTCCTTTTGGGGACATATCTTTTTCCCCATGAGGATGGAGCATGACCCGGTCGGCTGGATCGGATCACGCTCCATCTACCTTTAGTGGTCCGAATTTTCCGAAGCCAGCAGGATGCGATCTGCTTCGAAAATGCTCGATCCGGCTTCAGCTTTCCAGCGGCGGAAGGCGGCCGCGCATACCGCGGCGTTGCCCAGGCGAAGGAAGGAAGCGCGGGTCTATCACCCCCTGTCCGACAAGCGACGGACTGAGGGCAAGGAAAACGAAGAGGAACCAGCATCGCCCATAGACATGGGGCATCCCCATGACAGCGTTGGCGAAGGCCACCAATATCGTGACCGTGGTCAGGAGCACCAATTTCCCGTGCTTGCTCCGGTGCGCCGCAATGGCGGCGAGCAATGGAACGGCGAGCAATATCAGATAGCCGAGCAGAGACAGTCCGCCGCCTTCGTTCAACAGGAGAAGATAGAGATTATGTACCGGGAGACCATATCGGCTTTCCTGCCGATACTGGTCAGCGCCCATGCCAATGATGAGATTCTCATCGGCCTTTTCGAGCGCTTCCTTGTTCAGCTCCTGGCGGTCCGCGAACGTGCCGGCGCTCGAGAGGTCGCCGGAGTTCATCGCTGACAGCACGCGGGTCTGGAAGGTCTCGGGCAAATAATTCTGCCCAAAGGTCAACAGCGCGCTGCCAAGCAAGGCTATGACGATCAAGGTCTTGAAATTGCGCCTGCCACCGAAGAAGATGAGGGCGGCAGCGATCATGCTGTAGAGACCTGTGTTGGAACTGGTCAGGATTATGCCCGTGACGAGAAGGGCAATGCAAAGCAGTGAAACCCAGGTCCGCATCTTTTGCGATAGCAGAAGGAGCCAGACGAGCGGCAAGGCCATGACCGTCAAGACCGCCATGCCGTTGGGATTTCCGGCAAAGCCCTGCAACCGCCGGTTGCCTGTCACCACCGCCATCTGCTCTCTTTCGGCGCTGTAATGGCCGCTTAGATAGATGATGCCGCCGATAACGCACATCGTGACCATGCCCCAAATGCAGCATTTGATCAGGCGCACCGCTTCCTCTTCCGACCTGCGCAACAGCACGAGCGGCACGATCAGATAAGCGAAGGCATATTGCGCGATCAGCACCAGGCATCTGACGACGTCGCCCTTGAAGACGCTGCCTATGAACAGGCCGCCGCTCAGCATCAGAAGGCCGAGCACCCAGAGCCAGGTCAAGCTGGCGAAGGGGGTGGCCACCCGGCCCGACGCGACCCGCAGGAAAAAGGCGCCCGCGAACATGATGTCGCTCAAGGTGATGTAGACGCTGGGATGGCGGAACGCGATATAGGGCGCAAAAAATACCGCTCCCTGCAACAGAACGAATTCCCAACGGTGCAGTTCGTCCGTCCAGAACTGCGCCCGTTCCCGGGGAGGGCTGGCGCCATGACCGCTGGGCAAAGGATAGTTGCTTGCCTGATAGTGACTGGTCTGCACGCCTGGCGCTCCGGCTCGTAATTACTGCCTCGTTCGGCGGCTAGGATGCAAATCCGATCTCGATTAGTCCATTGCACATAATGCCTGCGCAACGTTCAAAAGGGGCAGGCGGCAATATCCAATCGGGTAAGGGGCAGAGCCACTAAAAACCGAAAATTTCGCGCGACTTAGGGGAATGCGGCGGTCTGGTCTCTGCCGCTTTTCAGACGTTGGCCGTATAGCCGGTGGCGGCGTTGCTCCCGCCCTTTGCAGCAAGGCCGGGATGATCGATCTTGGCGGAAGAGGTGGCGGTTTTGGGGAACGACGTATCGCCGCCAGCCATGCCGTGCAGCCCTTGGCTCGCGGCCCATATCGCCGCCTGGGTGCGGTTGGACACGCGCAGTTTGCGGAGTACCGCCTTCACATGGACCTTAACGGTGGCCTCGCTGATCGACAGCTGGCGCGATATGACCTTGTTGGGCAATCCGGCGATCAGGCGCTGCAATATTTCCATCTCCCGCGCGGAAAGATTGGCGCCGTCGATCGACACGGCATCAGGAACCTCCTCGCAAGTCGTGGCTTGGTCGATCAGCTGCTGAGCCAGTTGTGACGGGAAAATCTTTTCTCCAAGCGCTATGAGATCAAGATATCCGCCCAGTCTTTCGCAAGAGAGGTCGTTGATCAGATAGCCTTCCGCCCCGGCCCGAAAAGCATCCAGCATCGTGTCGAAGTCAAATTTGTTGGCGAGAATGGCGATGCGGGCGGCAGGACATTGCTCGCGCACCTCGGCAAGGGCAGCGCCGCTCCATTCCCTGTCCTGATCCTCGATCAGCAGCAGCAGACATGCGGGGCAGTCCGTTTCCGAAAGGAGGAACTCATCAAGCTTGGCGCCCGTATAAAGGATATGGCGGTGCTGGGAGGACAACAGCCGCCGCAAACCTTCCCTGACGATCGAGCTTCCGCCCACAAGCACGACATCTGAAACTATTGTCATCGTTCGCCTCCCTCAACATCATCGGCACGCCGTGATGGATTGAAATGCAAAAGCACTGCCTGAAGGCGACCCCAATCTTATCGAGCCGGAGAGTATCACAACTGCCGATCTGAACAATAGGCGTAACTTTCTGTAAAAACTTAACTTGTATAAAGAATGTTCAGGAGGCGGATCAGGTAAGGTCCTGTCTTTTCACATGTTTGGCAAAATGGTTGAAATCATGTGCCGCATTCCATTTTCGCTGCAATATGACCGGGCGGCATAGACCAAGTGTCCGATTCGTTTGTGACAGCATCAAAGGACCACCGGCGTTATTAGGCGCATCCGGGCGTTCGGAAGATCGCGGTGCCAACACCGCGTGGGCTGCTGTCAATTAGCCAAAAGATTTACTCCGACCTCATCCGGTAAATCATTCGGGCTGCCAGCGTCGGGAATTCTGCTCCTTCGGCCATCGCTGGCGCCCATTTTCTGCCACTAGGGATGATAGCTGTCTGGTTCATTGCGGGTGAAACCCAAGTCGTTACCGTTTGGCGGTGACTTGAACGATCACGCTCTGCATGCCGCGAAGATGTCTTCGACCTATGCGGTGCGCGATCGTCGAAGGTCTTTTCTTGAACCGCAAGGGTTTTGCTATGGATGCGAGCGCACCGCCCGCTGGATCTGACCCAATTCTCGACGACGGCGTGGACCTGCGGGAAAATGTGCCCGCTGGCGCGCCGGTTTGGGCGATATTGCTCCATGATCTGCTGACACGGCCGACCGGCTTCCCTGGTCCTGCGCGTTTTGCAGCGCTGATGCTGATCGATGCATCATTGATCCTGATCACCTTGCTTGCGGTGGTCATGACCATGCCGGGGACGGTTTCGACGGCCTTCCATGATCGCCCCAGCCTCATGTTCTTCTTCAGCCTGGTGGCGGTGTTCACCCTTTGCCTGACGGGCCTTTATTGGCGGAGCTGGCGCTTCCTCTCCTTTGGCGACGGCATCACCTTGTCGACGGCGGTGGCCGGAGGCGCGGCGGCCGCCTGGGGGATGTGCCTGATCCTCTCCGCCAAGATCAGGGCTGCTCCGCTGGAGGCGGTCGGCTTTGCTCTGCTGCACTCCGCCCTGTTGCTGGTCGCCATGATCGGCGTGCGAACGGTGCGCCGTGGCCTGCGCGAATTTGCCCTTGCCCATATCGTGCCGCCGGGCGGCAGCCACAATATCCTGCTGCTCGGCGAGCTCGACTGGATCCGGTCGCTCATCGACATGCTGCGCGCCGAACGCACGAACCGGTTCAATGTCGTGGGTGCTCTCACCTTCGACAGCCGCGAGACGAGGCTGCAGATCGCGGGTGTCCCCGTGCTCGGGTCACCCGACAAGCTGCCCCAGATCGTGGAAACGCTGGCGACACGCGGGCTGAAGCCCGAGAGCCTTGTCATCCGCGGCGACAAGACGATGCCGCGCCGCTCCTTCTCCCATCTGGTCAAGCTGGCGGACCAGTGCGACCTTACCGTCGCCCATGCCAACGACCTGCAGAAAACGAAGGATGGGGAACCGCGCATCGAGATCAAGCAGTTCGAGCTGGCCGACCTGCTCGGCCGTCCCGAAGTGTCCCTCCAACGCAATATCGTCGACCGGCTGATCCGTGGCCGCCGGATATTGGTCACTGGGGCAGGCGGCACGATCGGCGGCGAACTGGTGCGCCAGATCGCAACCTTCCGCCCAGCGGAGATCGTGCTGCTCGACCATTCGGAGTTCAATCTCTACACGATCGAGATGCAGGTGCGGGACAAGTTTCCCGAGGTCATCTGCCGCCCTGAACTCTGCTCGATCCGTGATCGCGCGGCGCTCAATGACGTCTTCGAGCGCCATCAGCCTGAAGTCGTCTTCCATGCGGCCGCGCTCAAGCATGTGCCGATCGTCGAGGCTAACCCCTGCGAGGGCGCACACACCAATGTGCTTGGCACGCGCAACGTCGCCGATGCGGTCTGCGCCTATGGCGCGCTTGCGATGATCCAGGTGTCGACCGACAAGGCGGTCAATCCCGTCGGTGTCATGGGCACGACCAAGCGCCTGGGCGAACTTTATTGCCAGGCCCTCGACCTCATTGGTCAGTGCGATCCGGACAGTCCGCGCTTCATGACCGTCCGGTTCGGCAATGTGCTGGGTTCCAGCGGCTCTCTCGTGCCCCTGCTGCAACAGCAGATGGCCGCCGGAAAGCCGCTCACCATAACGCATCCTGACATCAAGCGCTATTTCATGACCGTCGGCGAAGCTGTGCAGCTCATCCTGCAGAGCAGTGCCCGCGCGATGGAAACGAATATCGACCGCGGCACGATTTTCGTCCTCGACATGGGCGAGCCGATCAAGATCGTCGATATCGCGCGCAGGATGATCCGCCTTGCGGGGCTGCGTCCGGACATCGACGTGCCCATCAAGTTCGTCGGCCTGCGCCCGGGCGAGAAGCTCTACGAGGAACTGTTCGACACGACCGAGGAACAGCTTCGCTCCACCATTCCTGGCGTCATCGAGGCCAGTCCTTGCCCCGTGCCGTTGGAAAAGCTGGTCAACGCCTTCACCGAATTGGCGAGCCTGATCCATGCCCATGATGAGGATGGGGTTCGCGACCTGATGAAGGAATTGCTGCGCGCGCCCGCCCAATCCACCTGGGCCAAGACGCTGCGCGAACTGACCCGCGAAATCGATCTTGTGGGCAAGGCTGCGAATGAATGACGGACTGCGCTCCAGACGCTCCGGCTCGCAGCCGTCCCAAAGATCAGCGTGAGGGCTGGAAGTCGATGAACCAGATTGTCCAAAATCGTGAGATCAGTGGCGCGAGGCCTTTGGCTGCGCCGTTCCCGCCGCCCGAGCAGCGCTGGCCGCAATATGAGCAGGACGAAATCGACGCAGTCGTCCATGTATTGCAAAGCGGTCGGGTCAATTCGCTGGTGCATGGCGATGAGTGCCGCGCGTTCGAGCGGGAGTTTGCCGACTATTGCGGCATGCCCCACGCCATATCGCTGGCGAACGGCACGCTCGCGCTGGAGCTCGCGTTTCGCGCTCTGGACGTTGGGCCCGGCGACGAGGTGATCGTGCCGGCACGCAGCTTCTTCGCGAGCGCTTCGGCAGTAGCTGCTGTCGGGGCGGTGCCCGTATTCGCCGACATAGACCGGAATAGCCAAACCATAGATCCCGCCGCCGTCATTCCGCTGATCAATGAGCGGACAAGGGCGATACTGTGCGTGCATCTGGCGGGCTGGCCATGCGACATGGACGGGCTGTTGGCCATTGCGGATCGACATGGCCTGTGGCTTGTCGAGGACTGTGCCCAGGCGCATGGCGCGGCGATCCGGGGAAAGATGGCGGGTTCCTTCGGCCATGCCTCCGCCTTCTCCTTCTGCACCGACAAGATCATGTCGACAGGTGGCGAGGGCGGGATGCTGCTGCTGAAGGATGAAGCCCATTGGGAACGAGCCTGGGCCTATAAGGACCATGGCAAGAATGTCGCGATGCTCAGCGCCCCGTCGGCTGGCAATGCCTTCCGCTATTTGCACGAAAGTTTCGGCACCAACTGGCGGTTAACGGAGATGCAGGCCGCGATCGGCCGGGCCCAGCTGCGCAAGCTGCCATCCTGGCTGGCCCGCCGCCGCGCCAATGCCGCCATTCTGCGCGCAGGCTTGAGCAGCCACCCGCTGATCGCGCTTCCGCAGGTGCCCCACGGGGTCGAACATGCCTATTATAAATTCTATCTGCTGCTCGATCCAGCGGTGGCGCGATCCGAGGTGATCGCGGCGCTCGCGCGGCGCGGCATTCCGGCGGGGACGGGTTCCTGCCCGGACATGTCGCGCGAGTTGGCGGTGCGCAACAGCGCCCATCCCAATCTGCGGCCGCTCCCCGTCGCTGCCGAGATAGGCGAGCGCAGTCTCATGCTTCCGGTGGACCATCTTCTCGGAGAAGCGGCGATGCACTTCATGATCGAGACGTTGCTGGAAGCAATCGGCGATGAAGGCGGGAAATTATCGTTACTGAACAAGCAACTATACAGCAGCAATTGACTTGAACTTATTTCTGTTCTGAAACTGAAACAAAATGGCCAGAGATGGTCAGAGATATGGGAGGTGGTCATGCGGATCGTCCAGTCTTTCGGCATTTCCCTCATGCTGGCCCTTTCGGCCTGTGCAGGCTCGGTTGGCGGACTGCCCGCCGTTTCCACCGCTAACGCTGATCAGTACAGGTTGGGGCCGGGCGATGAGCTTCGCGTCATCATCCCCGGCCTGACGGAGATCGAAAATGGCACGGCTTTCGTTGTCAACGATCGCGGAGAACTGACGCTGCCGCTGATGGGCGGGATTCCGGTCAAGGGCTCGACGATACCCGAACTGGAGCAGCGGGTCGCTGCCCTGCTGGTGGAAAAGAGGCTGATGGTGTCGCCTGCCGTCAGCATTCAGCCTGTGAAGCTGCGTCCCATCTATATTCTTGGCGAAGTGCGCAGCCCAGGTGAATATCCTTATCGGCCGGGCATGACTGTCGTCACGGCTGTGTCGGTGGCCGGCGGCTACACCTTCCGCGCCAACAAGAACACTGTCGCCATCATCCGTCAGGTGGATGGGCAGGCATCCACCGCCAAGGCATCCGAAAATACGCCGATCCAACCGGGTGACACCATCAAAGTCGTGGAGAAATGGTTTTGACAGCAGCACGCCTCCTCCCATTCTGCTCCTGCATCATCCTTGCGGGGACCGCATTGCCAGCGGCCGCTCAGCAACTGGACAGGGCCACGCCGCTGCTGGAAACACCCGAGGAATATGAGGCAAAAGCAGTCCAGTTGGGGAGGATTTCGGCTTATCTCGGCGCGGACGTCCGGCTGGAATATGATTCCAACATCTATGCGCTGCCTTCGGACAAGATAGATGATGAGCGCCTGACCATCTCGCCCTGGCTCAACCTGCGACTGAGTGACGACAAGTTCCAGCTGTCCGCGCAGGCGCGGGGCGTCGTTCGGCGCTATTTCAAAAATGAGTCTGAAAACTCCGAAGGCATCAACGCAAGCCTCGGCGGCGTATACAATCTGTCGGGCAGCGACGCGATCAGCGCCAATGTTGGCTGGACACGGCTGGTCGAAGACCGGGGTGAACCTGAAGCACGGCTTGGAACCGGCACCCCACCGCGCAAATATGACATATGGCAGGGCGACCTTGGCTATACGCATCGCGGCGCTCGCTTCACCGTCGGGGTGAAGGGGAGTGCGCTCAAGAATAATGCGCTTGCCTCGGTCGATGCCGAGCGCGACTATGATCAATATTCCGGCTCCGCCCGCCTCGGCTATCGGCTCAGCGGAATGATGGACGTCTTTGGCGAGGCCTTTTACACCGCCAGAAACTTCCGGCTGGCCGTAGATGCGTCGGGTGTCGATCGCGACTCCAAGACTTATGGCGCACGCGGCGGCATCTCCTTTGAACCGGGTGGGCTGATCCGCGGCGAGGCGGCGATCGGCGTGTTCCGCTTCAATCCCGACGATCCCCGGTTCGACAGCCGCACCGGCCTTTCCGTGTCGGCGGGACTCATCTACACGCCTGCGCCGCGCTGGGCGGTCACGCTCGACGGTTTCCGGGGCGATGTCGCCACGGTCCGAAACGGCGCGCAGTCGCGAACCGACACGCGCGTGCGGTTGGGGGTACAGAATGAAATATACCATAACATACGCTGGCAAGCTTCCGTTGTGTATCGCCGCAGCAACTTCATCGGCACCAGCCAGAAGGAGCGCACCATTGCGGGCGTGGCCGAAATCGAATATCTGCTGAACCGCAATATTTCGTTCGCCTTGACTGGCCGTATTGCAAACCGAGACAGCAGCAGAGCGTTCGACGATTTCGATCGCACTATCCTCGGCGCGGAAATCCGCCTGCAATATTGATAGCAGAAGCGTCAGCGGATCTGCCGACCGGCCATGACCTCGCGATGGGCGAAATCGAGAAATTCGTCCAGGTTCAGCCATTTATCATGATCGGCATCCTGCCAGGCGTCGTTTTTCCTGGGATCCATGCCGTTGACCCGTTCCCAACTGTCCGCCATTCCGTCCTCGTCCAGGTCGGCATAGGGCGTGCCCGGCGCGATCGCCGGTAAGGGGCGAGGGCCCGCCTGCATTGCGGGGTCCTGCAGGATCGTGCCCTTGCGCTCGCGCACTTCCGACACGGTCCGCAGGTCCAATGCGTCGCGCGGAAAAGCCCCCGCGCCTCCCAAGGCCTGGGCATAAGCCTCATCAGCTGAGATCACCCGGACGCTCAAAGGACATGCCGGGCGTTTCACCAGGGCGATGTCGACATCCTTGGTGTTGAGCCGCGAAACACGGTCCAGCTTGTTACCCTCCAGGAAGACCTGAGATATGCCCGGATTGTCATAAACCACGCGATCCACCGCAGCGATATCGTCCCTGCTATTGGGTCCTCTCTTGTAATAATTGCTAACGAGATTGACCGCCGAACCTCCAAAGCTCTCATGAACTTCGGTGAATTGGGATTGGGCATTGTAAAGAAGGTTGTTGACTATCTCTATACAGGAGCCGGGCATGAAGTTCACGTCCGGATTACGGTCACCATTATGCGCGCAAATATTGCGGATGAAGCTGATCTTCTGTGGCTTTTCCGGATGAGAGGCGAGCAGCGCGCATTTGTCGTGCTTGGGAATGCCCTGGGTAAAGATCGAATTGGAAATGGTGATATTGTCGTTGAAGAGGAAGCCCGTCATGATCTGGTCCTGGGCCCAGGCGCCGCTGACATGATCGAATATCACATTGCGGCTGTTCTCGAAGGTGAAAGAGCCATTGCTGCCGCGATGAACACCATTGAGGTCGGTACGAACACGAATATGGCGGATGACAACATCATGGGTGTCCTTGGCCACGATAGGGGTAAAGCCGTCCTCTCCGCCGCCATGGGTGATGATTACTCCGCCCCCAGGCGCAGTCTGCCCTGCGATTGTGATGAATGGATTGCGGATCGTTGGGCGCTGGGTGGTGAAGCGGATCACGCCGCTTACCCGGAAAATGCAGGTTCGCGGCCCCTTGGCATCGATGCATTCGCGCAGGGACCCGGGGCCATGATCCGCCAAGGTCGTCACGGGCATGATCCTGCCGCCGCGTCCGCCGCGCGAACGGCGGCCGAAGCCCTCGGCTCCCGGAAAGGCTTCCGCGCCCGCCACTTCGGGCAGTACCGATGACCCATTCACATCACTGTCAGCGCCTTGTCCGGTCTGAAGGCTGAACAAGTCGGGCGGCGCGACGAATGGCGTGATCAGCAACGTGGCAATGCTGACGCCCAGAACCGCGGTCGCATTCTGGCTTACCACGACTTGTGCTTTCCCTGGCGTTCGTCCGCGAGCAGCGACCGGTAGATCGCGCTGATCTCGGTCACATGGCGATCAACCCCATATCGCTCGACGGCCTGGGTCGCTGCCGTCGCCGCTATCCTTGCAGCCTGCTCCGGCGAATCCAGCAGAGAGATGAGAGTCGACGCCATGGCATCAGGATCGTCGACCTTGGCGAGCAGCCCGTTCACTCCATCCTCGATCGCTTCCAGATTGCCGCCGGATGCAGCTGCCACGACTGGCGTGCGCAGCAACATGGCTTCAATCAAGGTTCTGCCGAAGGGTTCACCGACTGCCGTCACCGCATGAATGTCGCATCCCGCCATGAACCTTTCCGAAGGATAGCGAAAGCCCATCAAGCGCACCTGGGCGGCGACGCCTTGCGCTTCGATCCGCTGGCGCAATTGGTCTTCGATCCCATCGATCAGGGGAGAGCCGAACATGAGCCCTACCACGGGCAGATCGGGCCGCATCCTTGCAACGCGTGCCATCATGTCGATGAACATGTCTGGCCGCTTGCTTCCCACCAGATTGCCGAAAAAGCCGATGAGCCGTGTCGCCGGGTCGAGCCCCAGTTCCCACGTCAGGCGATGATGCGCTTCTGCCCTGTCGATCGGTTCGCAGTGCGTATCGAACGGGCTATACACCACCGCCGTCTCCCGCGCGGCTGCGGTGATGCGGCGTACCTCGGACAGGGCGAAAGCCGACACGCCGACGATCCGGTTGGCGGCGAACGGCGCGATATACCGCACGCCTCGCGCCTTGGATGTTCCGCGATGGTGCCAGAGCATCTTTGCCCCGGCGAGGCGCGCGGGCAGCGCCCAGGAAATATGCATCGGACCTTCATTGGTATGAACGATCCTGACGTCGTGGGACTTGAGGAAGCGGCTGAGGCTCCATTGGTCCGTCAGGGCGCCCATGAGCGCACGCGCCCCTTCAAGTGGCGGCACACCCGAAGACTTGCCCAGGAAGCGGCGGGGCAGGGTGATGAATTCGAGCCCTTCCTTCCGGAGCAGTTCGGCGCATTGTCCCGCGCCATGATGCAGCACTATCAGCGGCGTGAATTGTGTCCGGTCGAGGCGCTGGATGAGCTTGAGCGTCGAGATATGGCTACCGCCCACCACGCCTCCGGCAAAGGGGAAGCAGATGCGGGCCGGACCAGCGCAGATATCGCGCGGTGCGAGTCTGGCGTCGGACGGGCTGGCGCTGAAGGCTGGCAGAACCTGATCCATCACATCACCTGCGCCGGGCCGATACCGGCCTGAAACAAATTTCGAGGGATGCCTGCGCCGCCTGCGCTCCGGTAGAGATCGCTGTACATCCCGGCGATCCTGCTCATGGAAAATCTCTCCTTCACGCGAGCGCGCGCGGCGGCGCCGAGTTGACGGCGCCCGTCCGGCCCCATCCTGTCCAGGCTGACGATGCCGTCCGCCAGAGCTGCCGCATCGCGCGGGGGAACGATGATGCCGGTATCGCCCAGCACCCATCCGCTGTCGCCCACATCCGTCGCGATGCAGGCTATGCCGCAAGCCATCGCCTCGCCCAGAATGTTGGGAAAGCCTTCGCCCCATGCCGATGGAAGGACGAGGAGATCGAGGCCCTGTAACAGTTCCGCGAGTGAGCCATCATGGCCGCGCAGTGTCACGCGATCGGAAGGGAGCGCCTCCAGCAGCTCCGCCAGCCGCCCCGTCGGCCGATCCATCCCTTCGCCCGTCAGGATGAGGTGGGCATCGACACCCGACTGCCTGGCAATCAGCACTGCCTCCGCCAGGTTGGCGGCGTCCTTCATCGGATGATTGCGCGCCGCCATCCCGATGATCAGCGATCCGGGATCAATGCCGAGTTTGGCGGCGAGTTGCTCGCGCGCGCCTTCGCGAGGGCGGAAGAGATCGGGGTCGAAGCCGTTCGAGATCACCATTGCATGGCCCGCGTGGAAACCGAGCCGTTGATGCTGTCCGGCGGCGGCATGCGAATTGTAGATGATCGAGTGGGGCAGGTCGGATAGCAGGGCTGCCGTCCGCACGACCGCTCGCAGCGCGGGCTTTTCCTGACGGATATCGTCGATGCTATGGCGCACGTTCCAGATCAGGGGGATTTTTCGGGGCATCAGCCCGCTGGCCAGCGTGGCGGCGATGTGCGCGTGGTACATCCACGCCATGATCAGGTCGGGCTGTACCTGGCGGACGACCGCGCGCAGGCGGAACAGGCTGGGTAGCAGGGTGAGCGGTCCGGTCAGGCCGCAATCATGAACGGGCGTGCCGCTGGCCCTGATACGATCCGCGCCAGCGCCGGGCGGCATCAGCGACGCGACCGATGACTGGACGGCATAGCCGTGCATGCGCTCATGCTCGACCAGTTTGGCGAGCATGGTTTCCGCGCCCCCCACGTTCAGGGCCGTAATGACGTGGAGGACTTTCATACTTTCTCCCGCACCGGATAGTGTAGAAAAATCTACAATTTAGCGCTGGGGCAGAAAGTGGGCTCTTGGATATGAGGCCTGCCAATTGGGATTAGCCCGAAGTTGGCGGGCGTTCCACGATAATCGAGATGTTCCAAGGGGGTATATCCGGAAGGGCCGTGGATTCGGCTTTGCTGCGCCTTCATTGTGCCGGACGAATGATAACCAGTCGCGACGGACGTGCGCGCTGCTGACACCCGGACCTGAGGGAGATGCAAACAGCATGTGTGGCTTGATCGGCGGCTGGAGCCGCCAGCATTTCTCCCTCCTTAAAAACAGCCTGCCTGTCATGAACGACGCCATAAGGCATCGCGGCCCCGATGACGGGGGAGGCTGGCATGATGACGAAGCGGGCATCGCGATGGCGCACCGCCGGCTTGCCGTTGTCGACCTGTCGGCTGGGGGGCATCAGCCGATGCAGTCGGCAGGCGGGCGCTGGGTGATCGTGTATAATGGCGAGATCTACAATCATGCGGACATCCGCCGGGATCTGGAGCGGGAAGGCCTTGCGCCCCAATGGCGGGGGCATTCCGATACGGAGACGCTGCTCGCCGCAGTCGAGGCCTGGGGGCTCGACAAGGCGCTGAGGCAGAGCACAGGCATGTTCGCCTTTGCTCTTTGGGATCGGGCGGAGCGATGCCTCTACCTGGCGCGCGACCGGTTCGGCGAGAAGCCGCTCTATCATGGTTGGCACAAGGGCGTTTTCCTGTTCGGGTCGGAGCTGAAGGCGCTGCGGCGCCTGCCCGGCTTCAACGCTCCGCTGAACCGGCGCGCGCTTGCGCTTTATTTGCGTCACAATGCCATTCCCGCGCCTTTCAGTGTCTATGAGGGCATCGGCAAGCTGCTGCCCGGCCATTGGCTCAAGATCAACATGCAGGATCTGGAGAGGGGCGTGACGCCCGATCCGCAGCCCTATTGGCTCGCCGCCGATGCAGTCGCCCGCCAGCGCCAGATGCCGTTCGCCGGGGACAAAGCGGACGCCACCGATGCGCTCGAAGATCTGCTGCGTGGCGCGATCGGGCGGCAGATGGTTGCAGATGTCCCATTGGGCGCATTCCTGTCCGGCGGGGTCGATTCCTCGGTCATCGTTTCGTTGATGCAGGCTCAATCGTCGCAGCCCGTCCGGACCTTCTCGATCGGGTTCCATGAGGCCGACTATAATGAGGCGGAACATGCCGCTGCGGTCGCCCGGCATTTGGGCACCGATCACACCGCACTCATGGTGTCTCCGGCCGACGCCATGGCCGTCATCCCCGATCTGCCCGCTATCTATGATGAGCCCTTTGCCGATCCTTCGCAAATTCCCACCACGCTGGTGACGCGGCTGGCGCGGCAGCAGGTTACCGTCGCCATGTCGGGCGACGGGGGTGATGAGCTATTCGGCGGCTATGCCCGCTATTTCATGGCCGCAGGGCTGTGGCGGCACACGGCGCGCATCCCCCGTATGGTGCGGCGCATGGCTGGCCAGTTGGTGCAATCGGTTCCCGAACAACAATGGGACCGGCTCTATGCCTTTGCCGAACCGCTGATGCCCGCGCACAAGCGATGGGCGCATCCGGGGGACAAGCTTCACAAGGGCGCGAACGTCATCGCTGCGCCCGACCAGAAAAGCTTCTGCCGCGAAATGACCAGCCTGTGGTCTCCATCGGACCTGATGGAAGGCATAGACGAGCCGCTGGAGTACGGCCCGCCGCGCGATGTCTCATCGGGCAATCTGATTGAATATCAGATGCTGGAGGATACTTGTCACTACATGTCAGACGATATTCTGGTGAAGGTCGACCGGGCAGCCATGGCTTGCAGCCTCGAAACGCGGGCGCCTTTTCTCGATCATCGCCTGTTCGAATTTGCCTGGACCCTTCCCTACAACTTCAAGGTACGGCGCGGCGTCGGCAAATATCTCCTGCGGCAGCTGCTTTACCGCCATGTTCCAAAGCAACTGATCGACCGGCCGAAAATGGGCTTTGCCGTTCCGCTGGATGACTGGTTGCGGGGGCCCCTGCGTGACTGGGCGGGCGACCTGCTCGACCCTGCCCGATTGGCCGAAGAAGGATATTTCAATCCGAAGGTGGTGGACCGAAAATGGCGGGAGCATCAGTCGGGCGTCCGGAACTGGCACCATCATCTCTGGGGCATCCTGATGTTCCAGGCATGGCGGCACGCGGTGGACTGATCATTCGCGTGAAGAGATTCGTCCGATATTCGCCGGAATGGCAATCCCGCGCTGGCTGCCGACCATCGGGATATCATCCCCAATCGACATGGAATCTCGGCTGCGACGGCCCCACTGTGACCGCATGACAAAACCGGTTCACGGCAAGCCGCATATCGCCTTCGTCCTGCCTGGGCTCCGTGCGGGCGGATCGGAACATATCGTCAGCCTGCTCTGCAATCATTTCAGCCGGTCAGGCTGGTCGGTCAGCCTCTTTGCCTTCGAAGAACCGGGAACGCCGCCCTATTATGCCCATGATCCAGCGGTCAGCATCATTCAGCTGGGCCATCCCGTCAGCCGCATGCCGGTGCTGCTATCTGCCCTTGCCGTGTTGGACCGTATCGCCGCTCTCCGGCGGGCGCTGGCGGGCAGCCGCCCGGATCTCGTCATCAGCTTCCTCACCCGGACCAACTTCGTCAGCGTGCTTGCCGCCAGGCCGCTCGGCATCCCCGTCATCGTGTCGGAGCGCAACAATCCCGCCCTGCAATATCCCGGGGCGCTCTGGTCGGCCTTGCGCCGCTATGCCTATGCCCGCGCCCATGGGCTGGTGACGATGACGGAAGGCGCGATGCGCTATTTCCCCAAGGTCATGCGCCAGCGCCAGTGGGTCATCCCCAATCCCACCTATGCTCCGGTCCAGCTCGATGGGTTGCGGCCAAATGGCAGGCGGATCGTCGCGGTCGGGCGGTTGGTGCCGCAAAAGGGCTTCGACCTGTTGCTCGATGCCTTCGCCAAAGCTGCGCCGCATATCCCCGATTGGTCGCTCACCATTTGGGGGGAAGGCCCCGAACGCGCCCGGCTGGAAGCGCAAAGGAATGCGCTTGGCCTGCAGGGCCGCGTAACATTGCCGGGCGTCACGCAGGAACATGGCGCATGGCTTCGCGACGCCGACATCTTCGTCCTTTCCTCCCGCTTCGAAGGCTGGGGCATCGTTGTGGGCGAAGCCATGGCGGCAGGCGTCCCGGTCATATCCTTCGATTGCCGCTGGGGCCCTGGGGAGATGATTTCCGACGGCATCAGCGGCCTTCTCGTTCCCGACGGCGATATTGCCGCTCTTGGCGCTGCCATTGCGGCACTTTCCGCCGACCCGGATCAAAGGCAGCGCCTTTCCGAAGGCGCCCGGATCGCAGCCCAGCGCTTCACCATCGATCGCGTCCTTGCTCAATGGGAACGGACCGCCCGGGAGGCGATCGCGCCGCGAGAAGCCGCCATGGGGACGATCAAGGCCGCCGCTATTTGAACGGAGCAGCCTGTTTTTGCCACATCTAGACGATGCTGTTCGGTTCCACTCGCAGGACGATTGGCTTCCGGGCAATCATAGCCTCGAAGTGGAAGTCGTTGCTCTCAAAAGCATAATGTCAGCATCTTTGTTGATCCTGTGCCAACACTTGCCCCGCACATCGAGAACAATCCGCCTCCTGTGGGCATTTCAATCATACATTCATTTATATTAGCTACACCGCAAGTTAGATCAGCCTGGCGTCACTTGACGGCCGCCAGGCTTTTTGCGGGAGCGGGGAAATGGCGAAATTTACCGGTACGATTGGCAACGACCTCATCAGGGGAACGATCCTTGCCGACTTCATGTATGGCGGGGCGGGCCATGATCAATTGTGGGGCGGATCAGGCGACGATTATATCGAGGGGAATGACGGGAACGACGTGATCCATGGCGAAGCGGGTCTCGATTTCCTCAAGGGCGGATTGGGCGACGATCAGATCTGGGGAGAGGATGGCGACGACTTGATCGACGGTGGGGCGGGCAATGACCGTATCTACGGCGGCTCCGGCAAGAACACGATTGAAGGCGGCGACGGCAACGACCGGATCGAAACCGCCGATGGCCACGATCATATTCTGGGCGATGGCGGTAATGACACCATCTACAGCGGTGCGGGACGCGATTATATCGACGCGGGGCCGGGCGACGATATCATCTATGCAGGCGCTGGCGATGATGGCTTCGCGAACGAGATCGATCCCGGCACTGGCCTGATGACGACCCAGGCCGTTTCCGGCGGAGCAGGAAATGACTGGATCTACGGGGAAGATGGCAACGACAAGCTGAAGGGCCAGTCGGGCGACGACCATGTCTATGGCGGGAACGGCGATGACAGGGTCGATGGCGGCGACGGCAACAACTATCTGTCCGGCGGGATCGGCAACGATATTCTCGATTCTGAAAATGGCATCGACCAGCTTTACGGTGGTGATGGTCGCGATAGTCTGGAAGCGGGCGCTGGCAACGATTTCCTTGACGGTGGCAGAGACGCGGATTCCATGAGCGGGGAGGCTGGCGACGACATCATGTATGGCGGCGATGGCGACGATATGATGCTGGGCGGCGACGGCGCCGACCAGCTGCATGGCGATGCCGGGTTCGACAAGCTGATCGGCGACGCGGGCGCCGACAGGCTCTGGGGTGGCGCTGGCAATGACTGGTTCGTCTTCAAGGGCGCAGGAGCGCTGGGCGGCGGTGACCGTGTCGAGGATTTTCAGGACGGCATCGACCGCATCGTGCTCGAAAAGCTTGGCGTCACGAAATATGCGGCAGGCGGCGGGCTCGGAACTGTCTTCGCGCGCGACGGGGCGGGGGGTAACGTGTTCCTGGATGTCGTTACATCGACAGGGGCAAAGTTCAGCATCGACATCGCCGATCCTACGGCATCGCTGAGCGCCGCCAACTTCACGGCTGCGGATTTTCTTCTCGTCTAAGGCTGGTCGACAGTCTCTTCTTGTTGAACGGGATGGCGCCGCCTGCGGGGCAGCGCCATCCCGTTCCTTCTTTTCCAGCACAGGCTATTTAGGATTAAGACGACAGAGAAGCTGCGTCTTGCGTGCTTCAGCCCCATGCTAAGGCCGTGAAAATACGATCTAAGGTGGGCTGCCGATGAATGCCGGCGGATTTCGATTAAGAATGAACCTGTCCTCGGTATCCCTGCGCGATGTCCTGGCTCATCGGCGCGTAAGGGCTGTTTTCCATCTTCTCACCGGAACGGCGGCGACGCTGGCGCTGACGCTTCTATCCATCGCTTTGGTCGCCCGGCTTTTGACGCCAGCCCCCTATGGCGTCTTCGCCATGATCCTGACGCTCGGGCAGGCGTGCGAACGGCTGTTGAGCTTTCAATCCTGGCAACCGCTGATCCGCAGCGGCGCGACGATTGATCTTCAGAGGGACGAAGCCTCCTATTTCGCGTTGCTGAAATTCGGATGGCTGCTCGATATCGGCGGCAGTGTGGCGGCCTGGGCCATCGCCAGCGCATTGACGATCGCCGGACATTTCCTGTTCGGCATTTCGCTCGAGCATGTCGGCTATACGCTGCTGTTCGTCACGTCGCTGCTGTTCAACTTCAACGGCGTGTCTACTGCGATCTTCAGGCTGGCAGGCCAGTATCGGGCCGTCGCCCACATCCAGGTTGTGAATGCCCTCATCCGCCTCCTCTGTGTAACGGGGGCCTATCTGGCCGGTGCGGGCATGGTTCATATCATCATCATATGGACGATCACTCAAATATTGGGATCGCTGCTCAATTTCGTCTGGGCGATGCGCCTGTTACCCAAGCCTGGGTTCCGCCAGCTGCTGAAGGCAAGCACCAAGGGTATCAACAGCCGTTTTCCCGACATCTGGCGCTTTGCGCTCGGTTCCAACATCTCGCTCACCCTCTGGTCGAGTGCTCAGGCAGTAGACACGCTGATCGTCGGATGGCTCGCCGATCCAGCCAGCGCAGGCCTCTTCCACATTGCCAAGCGCATCAGCCGCGTCGTCATGCAGGTCGGTGCGCAGGTGCAGGCCGTCGTCTATCCCGACCTCAGCCGCCTCGTCGCGGCGGGCAAGCGTCATGCCTTCGTTCGGGTGCTGCTTCAGACCGAAATGCTGCTCGCCGCCTTTGGTGTCTGCTGTTTCATAGGCATGTTGCTGGTCGGCGGACCGTTGATGCGGATCGCTGTCGGGCCTCACTTCGCCGGGGCCGTGCCATTGCTCACCGTCCAGATCCTGGCGGTGACGCTTACCATGAGCGGGTCGGCAAGCCGTGCAGGGCTGCTGGCGCTGGGCGATCAGCGCGCACTTCTGAAAACGACCATGGCGTGCACGCTCGCCTTCTACTGCGCCGTATTTCCGCTGGTCCCGCTGGTCGGGGCGATGGGCGCGAACATCGCGCATCTGCTGTTCGGTGCGATCTGGCTCGGGGGGCTGGCCTTCTATCTGCGCCGCGCAATCAGCGCGGCTCCATGGGCGGACGCTAGCGAGAAGGGCAGAGAGCGTTAGAGCTCTTCCAGCGTCTCGATGAAACGGTCGGCTTTCACGCCCTCATGCGCGGCGAAGTGATGGATGCGTTCCGGCCGGGCAATCTGCACCGTCCGCCATCCGCGCTCTCGCGGCGCGGTGAAATCCTTGGACGGGTTGTCCGCGACATAGGTCAGCGAAGCCCCGGAACATCCGAACAACTGCTCGACATGTTCAAAGGCGCGCGGGTTCGGCTTCCAGCAGTCTCGTCCCCATCTGTCGGTGCAGATGCCCAGATGGATGCCGCGCCCATAAAGGCCGAGAGCCCTGATCTTGCGCCGCTGCGCGTCGAGAAAGCCGTCCGTGATCACCGCAAAGCCTGTCCTCTCGTCCCGGGCGGCAAGGAAATGGTCTGCATCCGGTGCCAGGCGGATATCCGGCCGGTGCTGGCGGTATGTTCCCAGCATGCGCGCGATCAGAGGGGGCGAGGGCGTCAGCCCCATCTCCATCAAGCTTTCGTCGAAGATATGGGTGCGGAATCCCGCTTCGAACCGGGCCCGCATCATCTCGCCAAGACCGTCGATCCCCAGCGCATTGCGCGCCCATCGCCCCACGGCCCCGAGCCCGCTCAGCACATAGTCGCGCTCCAGATAGAGCGTGTCATCCAGATCGAAGACGATGACGCGATCGAACCGAGTGGCTTCAGACGAAAACGGCATCATCGAAACGCAACATCATGACATTGTCCTGCCAGCCATCATGGGCCGTGAGTGGCAGTCCCAGCCGTTCCTCCAGCAACCACTGCGCGAAGCGCGCGCCTGCCCGGTGCGCCAGCGGATAGCCGCCGCCAAAGCGTGCGTTGATCTCGAATATCGAGGCACCCCCGGCCGCATCCATCCTGAGCTGGAAGCACAGCGCCCCCCGCGCGCCCCGAAGCGCCGCGCCCAACCGCCACGCCAGCTCTTCGATGATGGCGTTGCGGACGGTCACGCCCTTTTCGACCTCGCCAGCCCGCACCCGCAGTCGCTCATGCGGAACCGCGCACTGCATCCGTCCCTCCCCATCAAAGTAGAGGCTAACGGTAAATTCCCGCCCGTCGAGGAATTGCTGCAGGATATAGGGCTCGCTGTCGTCCAGCGAGGCCACTTCCTCGCGATCATAGACCATGCCGATGCCCCGGCTCGAACTGCCATGCCGCGGCTTGGCGAGCAGCGGCAGCGGCAAGTCCGCCGAGCCCGCCAGATAATCCTCGGCCGCGATCGTTGCGGGGGATGGCAAGCCTGCACCCGTCAGGAACTGCGCCGTCGCCAGCTTGTCCCGCGCCATCTCCACCACCGCCGCATCGGAGACCGCGACATGGCAGTTGATCGCGGCGAACTCATCGCGTGCGTGCGCATAAGCGATCAACTCGGTATCGATCGTCGGCACGATCAGCTCGATCTGCTCACGCCTGCATATATCCAGCATCGCCGGGATGAACCCTTCGCTCTCCGCAGGCGGCGCGGCAAAGCTTCTGTCAGCCTCGACGCAGGCGGGGCTCCAATCCGGCTTCAGGTCCGAAGCGAACATCATGAGGTCTATGCCGAGCGCTGCCCCCGCTTCACGAAAGCTCCGCATCAGGCCGACCCGCCGCCCGGCGGAGCTCAGCATCATGCGCAGCGACCGGCCGCTGCGTTCTGCCCCTTCCCAATCCGTGCCCAAGCTTGCCGATGCTCCTCCATGGCGAGTCGCGGGTGCGTCCATGTCAGGCTACCTCTCTTATCAGGACAAAGGCTTCGGCGGCTCTCCTGCTGACGCAACTGCCGCGCACCTGCGCCAATGCGCGCAGGGTTTCGAAGGATCGTTCGTTGGGAAAAGGACGGACCTGCGACTCAAAGCAGCCGAAGGCTTCGATCTTCCGCTCGAGATGCTCGCTGATGTCGACAAAGACATGCGGCTGAAAGGCAGGCGTCAGATAGGGCGCCGCCCAATTGGTTTCCGATACCGTTTCATAAGCCAGGATGCGCGCGGGATAATGCGTTCCCACCGGACGCGCCGCGACCATCGCCGCTTCGAAGATCAAGCCATGATCGAAATGCAGATCGGCGGGGAAAGGAACGAACAGCGTGTCGGGGCGGCTTTCCGCCACAAGGGCGGCGACGCCCTCGTTCAACGCCGCGCGGGGAACGCGATCCAGTGCCGCCGCTTCGAAATCCAGCATGTGCGTCCGCGCAACGCCCAGCACCGCATGGGCCCTCTTCGCCTCGGCCTGCACCCGTTCCACCTGCGCCGCATCGAAGCGCGGCGGCTTGCCCCGTGTGGCGACGACCACCTCGACATGGCGGCCCATCGCGGCAAGGCGCGCGATCGTCCCGCCGCAGCCGAGCACTTCGTCGTCCGGGTGGGGCGCGATCACCATCGCGCGCTGAATAGTCTCGATCATCGTCATGCCGCCGCCTTTGTCCGCCCCAAAATAGCGTGGTTGGGCAGGGGCGCTTCCCGCGCGGTCTGCCAGCGCAGCACATGCAATCCCTGATGATCCCCGCAGCGCACGATGAAGCCAGTGTCCAGTCGCTCCACGATCTGCCCCGGCATGGCTGCGGCATGATGGCGCAGCGGCACCAGCGCCGCCTCTTCGATGACGATCTTCTCGCTCGCATAGCTCGTCCATGCGCCCGGATAGGGATGACCGCAGGCCCTGACGCTACGCCAGATGGCCGATCCCGGCGCTGACCAGTCGATCAGCGCGTCTTCGGGCCGCCTGCGCGCGGCATAGGTGGCGCATCGTTCATCCTGGATCGTCAGGGTCGGCGATCCGCTAGCAATATCCTCCAGCACGGGCGGCAGCATCGCCTCCAGCGCGGCCATATGCTTGGCGTAGAGCGTGGCGGCGGTCTCGTCGGGCGCCAGATGGAAATAGCGCTGGCCAAGCAGCGGCCCGCTATCGACGCCCGCGTCGATCAGGAACAACGACGAGGCGGAAATCGGTTCATCCAGCAGGATCGTCCAGGGGATGACGGCGCGTCCCCGCAGGCGCGGCAGCGGCGCGGGGTGGTAGCCGACGACGCCCCTCCTTGCAGTTCCCCGGAATTCTTCGCCGCAAATCTGCGACCAGCCGATCACGAAGATATAATCGGGCGCGAGATCGCGGATCGCCTGCAATGCGGCATCGGAATTGATATTGGCCGTCCGCACCATGCGCGCGCCCGCCTTTTCTGCCTCTCCCGTAAGATCGACGAAATCCGAATGACGGTGGGACAGATCCGATGGCAGCGTGAAGACCGCTGCCAGATCCCATTGCCGGGATGCGCCCAGGCAAGTGATCGCGATCCGCGTACTTTCAACCGCGCCGACGACTATGGCCTTCATGCGCCCTCCTGATCGATGACGGGTTGAAGCGTTCGCCGCATAAGGCCACGCCGGCTGTGCGAATGAGGATTATGAGGTCGAGCCGAAAAGAGCGGTTCGCGATATACCAGAGGTCCAGCGCGAACTTGTCCTGCTCGCCGAGCAAGGCGTTGCCGTTGACCTGCGCCCAACCCGTGAGGCCAGGGGTGACTTCGCACCGCCGCCGCCCAGCTTCTCCGGCTTCCTCTATGGTCGCGGGCAGCAAGGGGCGGGGCCCGATCAGGCTCATGGCGCCGGTCAGGATATTCCAAAGCTGCGGCAGTTCGTCCATACGCGAGCGGCGGAGAAAGCGGCCAAGCCGGGTCATCCGCATCCTGTCGGGCAGCAAATGTCCTTGCGCATCGCGCGCGTCTGTCATCGTCCGGAACTTGATGAGTTCGAACCGCCGTCTTCCCTTCGTGACGCGGACCTGCCGGAACAGCACAGGATCGCCATCGGTCAGCTTTATGGCGGCGGCGATGACAGCCATGACGGGCAGTGCCAGCGGCAGGGCGGCGGCCGCCACCAGCATGTCGATCAGGCGCCTGACGGCCATCAGGATTCCCCGGCGAGCATCGGCGCGCTGGCCCTCGCCCTACGGGGCTGCTCGGCAGGGGGCTTGTTCATCTCCATTGTCGAAAGCAGCAGTGCATTCACCATCTCGACCGAATAGCGCTCTTCGACCGTCTCGCGCGCGGCCGAGCCCAGTCTGGCTGCCAGGTCGGGCTGGGCGTATATCCGCATCATTGCACCGGCAAGGGCGCCTGCATCGCGCGGTGCGACGGTGAAGCCGTTCACCCCCTGCCTGATCGGTTCCCGGCATCCCGGCATGTCGGTCGTGATCACGCCGCGTCCCACCGCCATCGCTTCCAATATCGTGCGCGGCAAGCCCTCCCGATACCAGCTCGGCAGCACGAAGATGCTGGCTTCCTCCAGATAGGGGCGGACGTCGCGCGTTTCGCCCAAATATTCTATGACGCCTTCGTTCTGCCATTGCGCGACCGTTTCCCGCGAAACAGCGGCCGGATTTTCATCGAGCGGCCCCAGCAATTGCAGCCGCGCATCCGGGAAGCGCGCCCGCACGATCCTGGCCGCCTCGACATATTCGATCAGACCCTTGTTCCGCAGCAGCCGGGCGATCATCAGGAAGACAGGCGGCCCCGGCGGCACGGGAGCCTGTGCATAATGCGAAAGGTCGACTCCTGACCCTGGCACCTGGATCACCCCATTCGTCCCGCGCAGTATCTTGTGCCGCATCATCTCGCCGCGGTCGTCGCTGTTGAAGACGAACACCGCTTTCGACTTGGCCAGGGCCTGCCGGTAGAGGATCGAAACGATGCGGCGCACATAGGGCAGCAGGCGCGATTCGCCATCGCTGAAGACATGGCCAAGGCCGCTCACCATGGCGTAGAAGCGGATCGACGGGAAAAACCGGCTCGCGATGCCGCCATAGATGATCGGCTTTTGGGTATAGGCAAGCACCGCGTCCGGCCGGTTGTCCCGGAAGCAGCGGATCAGCCATGTCAACGTACCCAGATCGGCGAACGGGTTCATGCCCGCGCGCGCCATCGGCATGGGCAGATAGGTTGCGCCCATTGCCGCCAGCTTTTCCTCTATTTCAGGATCGCGGCCCGGTGCGCAGACGACGACCTCATGTCCGTTCCCGATCATCGCGGCGATCAGCCGTCCACGGAAGTTGATCAGCGAATAGGCGAGGCTGGCGATAACGATGATTTTCATGCGGTCCCGCATTAGCTCCCGAACGGCCGCGCTCCAGGCGGCGACGGCAGGCCTAACCATAGGATAAAGCTGCCAGAACGCGCCGCACCATTTCGCCACCTATACTTGAGGCCAGCTGGCCCGGCTCCACCCATCCTTTCGGGTGAGAAAAAGGGATCGGGAGCCGATTTCTGCTCAAATGGATAGGGGACGCTAACCCTATTCGGATCGTACCGATGCTCTACTGCCGCGCGCCTGCAACCCGCCTATCTGAAGGACATGACTGATCGACAGCCAAGCTTCGTCGTGATCGGCGCCATGAAGGGTGCAACCACATGGATCGCCCATCAGCTCCGCAATCACCCCCAATTGTGGCTCCCCGGGGCGGAACCGCATTATTTCAGTTCGGAATATGATCGTGGCCCCGCATGGTATGCCTCGCTCTTCGACGCTGCTCCGGCGGACCGGATCATCGGGGAAAAGTCGGCGGATTATCTGGCGCATCCATTGGCGGCGGAGCGCATGGCTGCCATGATCCCCAGCGCACGGCTGATCGTTCAGCTGCGCGACCCCGTGCAGCGGGCTTACTCCGACTATTGCATGTTGTTCCGCCGTGGCTGGGTCAGTGGCGATCCGGCGAAATATCTGAAGGGCGCCAATCCCGAACAATCCCGCTTTTTGTCGGGCGGCCTTTACGGCGCGCATCTGCGCCGCTTCCTGCAACATTACCAGCGCGATCAGATTCAGGTGATCCTCTACGAATCGGTGCGGGAGATGCCGGAGCAGGTCATAGCCGACGTGTGCACCCACATCGGCGTGCCGGTGCATATCGCACCCGAAGAGGTTGCCAGCCGGAAGAATGACAGCGCCAGCCCCATGTTGCCGCTGCCACTGCGCCGTGTCTTGCAGCCGATGCGCCCGATGCTCGATCCGCTTCGGGCCAACCGTCATTTGGCAAAACTGCGCGCGTCGCTGGCAGCGCCCGTGCGCTACCCGCCCCTGACCGACGAACTGCAGCAGATGCTCCGGGACTTTTACCGGGACGATATCCTGCTCCTGCAGGACATTCTTCAAATGGACTTGCGCCATTGGATGGCTGGGCGGCAGCCGTCGAAGGGCCCGCATGCCATGGCCGCGAGATGAGGCAGGCCGTGCAGGATATGACGGACGGAATAGTCCGGAAAAGTGTGCTGCTGGAGAATGACCTTGCCGTAACGTGTAACCGAAGTTGAAATGAGGTGCGCTGATGCCGGGTTTCAGGGTGGGCCGCCCTTGGCTGTTGAACCTCTATGTTCATCGGCTGCCACACTTCCGGGGGAAGTGGCGGCTTTTGTCGTTTTTTGCTGAGCTGCTGAACGGCACTCCGGTCCGGTCGAGCTACGGCGATGTTTGCCTGGCCTTCGATGGGCGGGATCGCACCCATCTGCTCGGCGTGACCGGACGCTACGGCGTGCGTGTGTCCAATGAGGTGGAACGTCTTCGACCGGGCGACTGCTTCATCGACGTGGGGGCCAATTGCGGTATCTTCACCCTGCTGGCGGCCAAGCGCGTGGGTCCGGACGGGCTCGTCGTCGCCTTCGAACCCTGTTTTTCCACCTTTGCCAAATTGGTGCGGAACATCGGGCTGAACGCCTTTGGCAATGTGCTGCCGCTCAACATGGCTCTGGCCGATCTCACCCGCCCTGACCTGCTCGACAATAGCGCCGTTGGCCATTCCGGCCGTTTCTCCATCGCGCATGAGCCGGTCGAAGCGGCCGAACGGGTCATGACATTGGCAATCAGCGACTTTCCGGGGCTGATGAAGCTGATCGGCGATCGATCCATCACCGTGAAGATCGATGTGGAGGGATTTGAATATGCCGTGCTGCAGGGATTGCAGCCGATCCTGGCCCTGCCGCAAACCTCCGGCGCGATCGTCGAGGTCGACGATCACAACCTCGGCCGCTACGGCAATGAAGCAAGCGATGTGTTTGGCCTACTCGAGCGTCACGGCTTTACCCGCATCAACCCCGGCGACGGGGGCGGGCATTTCGATGCGGTATTCCGTCGCCCGAACGCGGCTGCATCGAAGCCCGGAGCTTCTGTGACGCTGCCATCATCGCGCCAGCCCGTTGCCGCGCCTAAACGCCGATTTAGCGCAAGCCGACTGGCGCGCGCTGCCGCTATCATGCTGGTCATTGGTGGCGGCTGGTTTTTCGTTGGAAAGGGCTTGCCCGTCGAGCGGGTCGAGGCGGAAGAATATTTCATACAGGAAGCTTTGCAGTCCCATGAAGTCGCGGAAATGCGGGCGGCCCTGCGCCGTTCACCGCCGACGGTGTTCAACGTCGGTGAAGTGGGATCATCCGCTCGGATCGCCTTGCCCGTGCTGCCTCATGGATGGCGCGTCACCGATGTGCAGCTTTTTCCCTCCGACAGCGGCCCCAGCCTCCAGATGACGATCAGCGACAAGGCCAGCCGTCCCGTCTCTCTCTTCGCCGTCCGAGACGATGATGTCGCGCCCGCCAAACCGGCGGTGCTGACCCGCGACGGCAAGACGGTCGCCTATTGGCAGGAGGGGGAACTGGCCTATGCCCTTGTTGCCCAGAAAAGGCAGCCGGCGGAACTCGACCGCCTGGCCGAAGACATTGCCGACAATGTCACCTCTTGAAGGTGGCGCGCGAACCAAAAGCAGCGGCGCGCTAATGTAGGTTGGCGCTGCCCCTGCGACCTGTCATGCCGGGTCGACGTTCTTGCTGTTCCCTATTTTCTGGAGAGCAGCATGTCGTTTCGTCACGGTCATTTGCCCTTTTCCCTGACTATATGCGCCGGGCTTTTCCTTTCCGCGTGCAGCCCCGCCGCCCAGAATGAGAGCGGCCGGGTGCCCGGCGGCACCGACCAGCAGGATGCGATCAACGCGGCGAACGACAGCGGCGCTTCGAACACTATGCCGGGCATCGGCGCGCCCGGCACGGGCGGGCAGGGGACGCAGCCATGATCCGCTCCGCATCGCTGTTGCTGGGGAGCGCGGCCCTTCTCCTCCTCGCCGCCTGCGACCAGACGAGCGGCGTCGCCGGAGACACCCAAGTCGCCAATGGCTCCGCCACCGTCGCCAAACAGTATGAGGGGCCTAAGCCCGAAGGGGTCTCCAGCCCCAATGACGCGGTCACCACCACCTTCTACATCCCACAAGCCGCGATCAGCGACATGTATGAGATCGAGGCCAGCGAAATGGCCCTCGTTCGCGCGAAGGCGCCGGAGGTGAAGGCCTTCGCCAGGATGATGATCGACGATCACAAGAAGACGAGCGCCGCGCTCAAGCAGTTCGTCGCCGATAACCCGGTCAATATCGCGATACCTGCCCATATGGATGCACGCCGCCAGGCGATGCTGTCGAACCTGAAGGGCGCAAGCGACGCCGAGTTCGATGCCCAATATGTGGGCCAGCAATCCGCCGCGCATCAGGAAGCGTTCAACCTGCAGAGCAGCTACGCCAACCGCGGCGACTATCCCGCGCTCAAGAAACTGGCCCAATCGACCGTCAAACTGATCGAGCATCATCGCGAGCAGGTCACCGCTCTCGACAAGAGGTTCGGCACCGCTGCCGGAGCACCCTGACGGGAAACAGCGCGGCCCTTTTTAGAATTCGGGCGTGACGGGCCGCGCCTCTTCCTGCGTCAGTGGTCCTTCAAGGCCGTTCCCGGTCCGCATCCGCGTGACGATGTTCCATGTCGCGATGAACAGCGCCGCGATCACCGGCCCGATCACGATGCCGTTGAACCCGAACATGTCGATGCCGCCCAAGGTGGTGATCAGCACCACATAGTCCGGGATGCGCGTATCCCGCCCGACCAATATCGGCCGCAGCAGATTATCGACCAGGCCGATGACGAACAGGCCGCAGGCGACGAGGATGATTGCCTTCGCCACGGCGCCGGTCGCCAGCAGGTATAGCGCGACCGGCACCCAGACGAGCCCCGTGCCCACCGCCGGGATCAGCGAGAAACAGCCCATCAGCACGCCCCACAGCAGCGGCCCCTGTATGCCCAGCATCCAGAACACGATACCGCCGATCATGCCCTGGACGATGGCCACGACGACGCTGCCCTTGATCGTCGCGCGAATGACGATCACGAATTGCTCCATCAACGCCCGCCTGTGCGTGGTGCGCAGCGGTGCCGCCCGATCAAGCCGCGCCGCCAGCGCGGACCCGTCACGCAACAGGAAGAAGGTGAGGTAAAGCGAGACGCTCAAGGCCACGAAAAAGCTGAACGCACTCTGCCCGATCTGGAAGACCTGAGCCGCGACGGACTGAAAGCTGTTGGCGATTCCTTCGCCCAACATGGTTCGCACGGTCGCGAAATTGGTGATGCCGACCCGCTCCAGCAGTGCCGATGCCCAGTCGGGCAGGCTGGCCTGAAACGCATTGAACATCGCGGGAATGTTGATCTGCCCGGACTGCACCTTGGCGTAGAAGAGCGTTGCTTCCTGCACCAGCGCCACGCCAAGGACGATCGCCGGCAGGATGACGACCGCGACGATCAGCAACAGGGTAAGACTGGCGGCGCTGTTCGGGCGACCCGGCATCTGCCGCAACAGGTTCTGGTTGATCGGCGCGAACAATATGGCCGCGATCACGCCCCACAGGATCGCCGCGAAAAATGGTTCGATCACCAAGGCGAACGCCACCGACACCAGCAGCACGAAGCCCAGGAAAACGCCATCTTCGATACGAACATTCTGCGGCTGGTCGATCATTCACCGGCTTTGGCAGAAATGGGGGGCAAAAGTCCATCGCTGGGCCGCGCGAGCCTCTGTTGCGCCGCCACAAACATCGGCTGTGTCAAAAAGGTCGCAGTGACGCCAATTTTGTCCAGGCGATTGAATCCGCGCCCATGAAGCTTAAGAGCTTTAAAGGACAACCATCGGAAAGCAGGACATGGCAAAACCCGAATCCTGGCGGCTGAGCCCGGAAGCATACAGCTTCATCACCAGCATGGACACGCGCTTCCAGGATATCGACACGATGGGCCACATCAACAATGTGGCTATCTCGGGTATCTTCGAAACCGCCCGCATCCGCTTCCACCATCATCTCGGCCGCCATCCGCAGGAGCAGGGCGTCCGCTGGCTGGTCGCCGCCGTGTCGCTGAACTTCGTCGAAGAATCGCACTTCCCTTATCCGTTCGAAGTCCATTGCGGCATCGGCCATATCGGCCGCACCAGCTGGACCGTCAGCTCCGCCGCATTCCAGAAGGGCGTCTGCGTCGCCACCTGCGACACCACCGTCGTCACCCATGGCTCCGAAGGCCGCCGCATCATCGACGCCAGCCTGCGCGAAGCCATGGAACGCAACTTCCTGCGCAAGCCCGACTGATCGGATTCTCGCCGACTCAGCGCAACCGGACCTCAACAGATAGCCGTCACCCCAGCGCAGGCTGGGGTCTCGTGATGCCAGGCCGCGCGTTCCCACCGTTCGCCCTGAGCCTGTCGAAGGGCTCTCTTCCTCTTAGAAGAAAAGGGCTTCGACAAGCTCAGCCCGAACGGGACTGGGATTTCCACATAAACAGGCGAGATGGTGAAGAGTGGAGGCCCGGATGGGTCCTGCTCCAACACAGGAATCCCGCATCTCCGCGTGAACAAACCAGCCCGGAACCCGGCGGGCGCTGATTCAACCAGCAAACCCATCCATCCGCCGCGCCCACTGAAACGCGATCACCGCTCCCTTGACCGGCTGGATCATTACCCCTGCCAGCACCATTGCCAGTCCCGGCCACAGCAGCGCCTGCATTCCCAGCGGAATGGCGAGCGCGCCATTTACCTCGATCATCAATGGCACCAATATGTGTCCCAGCAGCAGGATCACGATATAGGCCGGAAAGTCATCGGCCTGCGACACATTCCACGGCTGCCCGCACGCACTGCACGCCGCACTTGGCTTCAGGAACCGCGCGAACATCGCGCCTTCGCCACAGGCAGGACAGCGCCCCTTCAGCCCCGACAGCACTGCGGATCTGAGCGGCCTCGCCGCCACATCGGTAGAAGGATGATCGCTCATGCACCGTCCCTATGGCTGACGGCCGGTCCACGCAACAAGGCTTTAAACATCCGCCGCCCTTCCTCCCGGCCAAAAGGCTGTTAAGACGGCGCGGATGCGATTGCCGGGTTCTTCCGAAGCCTTTGTCCTGTTCGACGATGCGCGAGAGCGCAATCCCGCGCCTGCGCGCCTCTATCGCGACCCTGTGGAAGTCATTTGCGCGAACAGCCTAGAGGAAGTGCAGCCCGCGCTTGATCGCCTTGCAGAAGCGGCGGAACTGGGCCTGCACGCGGCAGGCTACATGAGCTATGAGGCCGGCCTTGTCTTGGAGGACCGGCTGCTTGCCCTGGCTGCTGGGCAAGGGGATCGCAAACCGGGCATGCCGCTGCTCTGGTTCGGCCTGTTCGAAGGTCACCGCTTGATCGACCCGGCGCTGATGCCGGACCTGCTTCCCGATCCCGCCACCGCCACGGTCGAAGCGCCCCGTCCCCTGCTGGACGAAAAGACCTACCACGCTGCCTTCGCCCGGGTTCAGGATTATATCCGCGCAGGTGACATCTATCAGGCCAATCTGACTTTCCCTTGCTCCACCCGCTTCACCGGCGACATCATGGCGCTTTACGCTGCTATCCGCCCGCGCCAGCGCGCCGGCTATGGCGGTATCATCCGCACCAGCGCGCATAATATCCTCTCCTTTTCGCCCGAACTCTTCTTCACCAATGTGCGCGGGCAGCTGACCGCGCGGCCCATGAAGGGCACCGCCCGCCGCGCGGCCGATCCCCTGGTCGACGCGGCGCTGGCGCGCGAATTGGAGCAGGACGCCAAGCAGCGCGCCGAAAATCTCATGATCGTCGACTTGCTGCGCAATGATCTGTCCCGCGTGTCGCGCGCGGGCACGGTGACGGTGCCCGACCTCTTTCATGTGGAAACCTATCCGACCGTCCACCAGATGGTCTCGACGATCCGTGCCCGGATGCTGCCTGGCCTTTCCCCCATCGACATATTGCGCGTCCTCTTCCCGTGCGGGTCGATCACCGGGGCGCCCAAGGTGCGGGCGATGGAGATCATCGACGCGGTGGAGGCCTATCCCCGCGACATCTACACAGGCACCATGGGCTGGATCGATCCCAATGGAGATGCCGCCTTCAATGTTGCCATTCGCACGATTTGGGTTGAAGAAGGCAGCAGGGAAGGGCGCCTGGGATTGGGTTCGGGCATCGTCGCGGACTCGGATGCGGTATCCGAGTGGGCGGAATGTCTGGCCAAGGGGCGCTTCCTCACGACCGCAGCACAATAGGGGGCTTGAATAGTTTCGATGTCATTGGCTGACGGACGGTTTGATCTGCTCGAAACCATGGCTTTCGATCCCGTCGAGGGCATCAGGCTGCTGGAGTTGCACTTGGAACGGTTGAAGGAAAGCGCGGAGGCGCTTGATTTCAGCTTCGACCGCCATGAAGTCCGCAACGAATTGCAGGCCGCGACATTTCGTCTGCGCGAACGCAGCCGCCTTCGCCTCCTTGTCTCGCGGCGCGGCTCGATCGCGATAGAGGTGCGCGAACATCGCACCTGGCCACAGGCGATCATGCATGTGGCTACCGTTCCCCGCCAGAGCTCCTGCGACGACCTGCGCCTGATCCACAAGACGACGGATCGCAGCGTCTACCGCGATGCGCTGAAGCGCGGTGGCACCTATGAAGTGCTGATGACCGACGAGGATGGCTTCCTTACCGAAGGCTGCTTCTCCTCGATCTTCGTCGAACGGGGCGACAAGCTGGTGACGCCGCCGCTTTCGCGCGGCCTGCTCCCCGGCGTCCTGCGCCGCAGCCTCCTCGAAATGGGCGAAGCGATCGAAGACGACCTGCGCCCCAGCGACCTTGCCCACGGCTTCTTCATCGGCAACGCCGCCAGGGGCATGGTCGCCGCGTCGCTGGTCAAATAACGCCGTCATCTCAGCGAAAGCTGGGATCTCAGGTTAGGTTTACGGCCCCTCGCCAGATTCCAGCTTTCGCTGGTATGACGAAGAGGATGAAGCCACCCCATCCCAACTGGCGGTTGCCCACCGCGTGATAGCGCACTAAGGAGCCTCGCGTCCGCCCGGGCGGATTCACTATCCATCAGAAAGAGTGTCACGATGAGCCAGACTTCCGCTGCCCTCGGTCGCATCCAGCCCTCCGCCACCCTGGCGATGAGCGCGCGCGTGAATGCCCTTAAAGCCGATGGCGTCGATGTCATTGGTCTCTCGGCGGGCGAACCCGATTTCGACACGCCCGACTTCGTCAAGGAAGCGGGCATCGCCGCGATCCGCAAGAACCTGACCCGCTATACCGACGTCGACGGCACCGCCGACCTCAAGGACGCCGTCGCCTTCAAGTTCAAGCGCGACAACGGCCTGGACTATAAGCGCAGCCAGATCAGCGTGAATTCGGGCGGCAAGCACACTCTGTTCAACGCGCTGGTCGCGACCGTGGACGTGGGTGATGAAGTCATCATCCCCGCGCCCTATTGGGTCAGCTATCCCGACATCGTGAACTTCGCGGGCGGCACCCCCGTCTTCGTCGAAGGCCCCGCGAGCCAGGGCTACAAGATCACCGCCGCGCAGCTCGACGCCGCGATCACCCCGCGCACCAAGTGGCTGATCCTGAACTCGCCGTCCAACCCTTCGGGCGCGGCCTATTCGGCGAACGAGCTCAAGGAGCTGGGCGAGGTGCTCCGCCGCCATCCGCACGTTCTCATCATGACCGACGACATGTATGAGCATGTCTGGTACGCGCCGACCCCCTTCGCGACCATCGCGCAGGTCTGCCCGGACCTCTATGAGCGCACCCTGACGGTCAACGGCTGTTCCAAGGCCTTCTCGATGACGGGCTGGCGCATCGGTTTCGCCGGTGGTCCCGAATGGATCATCAAGGCTATGGGCAAGCTCCAGTCGCAATCGACCTCGAACCCCTGCTCGATCAGCCAGGCGGCCGCCGTCGCCGCGCTGACCGGCGATCAGGACTTCCTGGAAGAGCGCAACGCCGCCTTCAAGAAGCGCCGCGACATGGTCGTGTCGATGCTGAACGACGCGCCGGGTCTCGACTGCCCGACGCCCGAAGGCGCTTTCTACGTCTATCCCGACGCCAGCGGCGTGATCGGCAAGACCACGCCCAAAGGCCAGCTGATCGACAGCGACGAAACGCTGATCGGCTACTTCCTCGACGAAGCCCGCGTGGCTGCGGTTCACGGCGCCGCCTTCGGCCTCTCCCCCGCCTTCCGCATCAGCTATGCGACGTCGGAAGAGGTGCTGGCCAAGGCATGCAAGCGCATCCAGGAAGCCTGCGCCGCACTCAAGTAAGCTGATCCTCCCTCCCCATTGGAATATGGGGAGGGACCGCTCTTGTTGAAAAAAAATCGGACCTACGTCCGAAACAGCCTCTTGCAGCCAGAACCCGGCCGCCTATATCGCGTTTCAACTCGAAACTGATTGGTCGGCCTTGTTCACCAAAGGCTAACGCGCCTGCTGCTATCCCCCTCCGCCCAGGCAAAGATAGAAAGGAAGAAAGCCATGCTGACATTCCTGAAGTCGGACCTCTTCCTGCGATTCCTTGGTGGTTTCGCGATCGGCTCCGCTGGCCTGTTCGCCTTTCACGTTGCCGAGCCTCCTGCGCTCACCACCCCCGCCATGGCCGCGCCCGAAAGCGCTCCGCAGGCGATCGAACATGCGGCGCGTTAACGCCTTTCTCCTCGCCTTCTCGGCGGCCATCGCCGTCGCCTCTCCCCTGCGCGCCGAGCGTCCCGTGCTTGCTCCCGCGCCCGCGATAGACGCTCCGGCGACGCGCAAGCTCGAAACCGCTGTCTTCGCTGGCGGCTGCTTCTGGGGCGTCGAGGGCGTCTTCTCCCACATCAAGGGAGTGCGCCTCGTCACGTCCGGGTTCGCCGGTGGCCCTGCCAAACTCAAGGTCGATTATGACCGCGTCAGCCAGGGCGACACAGGGTTCGCCGAAGCCGTCCGCGTGACCTATGATCCGCGCCAGGTGAGCTACGGCACTTTGCTGCGCGTTTTCTTCTCGGTCATCGCCGATCCCACCACGCTCAATTATCAGGGCCCCGATCGCGGCACCCAATATCGCAGCGCCCTCTTTCCGCTGACGCCCGGCCAGGACAAGGCGGCCCGCGCCTATCTCGCGCAATTGGGCAAGGCAGGCCTATGGCGCGACCCGATCGTGACGAAGGTGGAACGGTTCACCGGCTTCCAGTCCGCTGACGCCTATCACCAGGATTTCCTGACCCGCAACCCGCGGCATCCCTATATCAAGCGGTGGGACATGCCCAAGCTCGCCGCGTTCAAGGCGATGTACCCGAGCCTCTACAGCGCCCGCCCTTCAGCCTAAGAAAGGAAAGCGACATGACCGAGATCCAAGGCCTGAAACTCCTGTCGACCTTGGATGCGGATGGTCGCTTGATCGTGGAACTCGCCGAGGAGAGGCTCCCACCTCCGCAGGCGGACGAAGTGCTGGTCCGTGTCGAGGCCGCGCCCATCAACCCGTCCGACCTCGCGCTGCTCTTCGCGTCCGCCGACGTCGAGAACGCCGAATATAGCGAAGGCCGCATCGTTGCACGAATGCCCGACGCCGCGCGCCGCGCGCTTGCAGGGCGGGTCGGTCAGCCAATGACGATCGGCAATGAAGGCGCGGGCACGGTCATCGCCGCTGGTGAAGCGCCGGAAGCACAGGCGCTGCTGGGCAAGCGCGTCGCCCTGATCAGCGGCAGCATGTTCGCGCAATATCGCACCGTGAATGCCCGCGCCTGCATGGTCTTGCCCGACGACGTGACGGCGGAGCAGGGCGCGTCCGCCTTCGTCAATCCCATGACCGCGCTGGGCTTTGTCGAAACGATGAAGCGGGAAGGGCACACGGCGATCGTTCATACCGCCGCGGCCTCCAACCTTGGCCAGATGCTGGTGCGCATCGCCCAGGAAGATGGCATTCCGCTGGTGAACATCGTGCGCAACGATGCTCAAGTGGCTATCCTCAAGGATATCGGCGCCGAACATGTGCTCAACAGTTCGGAAGAAGGGTTCGCCGCTCAACTGGAAGCCGCCGTCGCCGCAACTGGCGCGACCATCGCCTTCGACGCGATCGGTGGCGGCCATCTCGTCAGCCAGATCCTGCACGCCATGGAACAGGTTGCCAGCAAGGACGCCCCGTACAGCCGCTATGGCTCTGACAGCCCCAAACAAGCCTATATTTACGGCGCACTCGACCTTTCGCCCACCATCCTGACGCGCAGCTTCGGCTTTGGCTGGTCTGTCGGAGGTTGGCTGCTCTTCCCCTTCCTGCAAAGCGCCGGGCCGGAAACGATCGAACGGATGAAGCAGCGCGTAATGGACAATATCACCACCACCTTCGCCAGCCACTATATGGGCCATATTTCACTGTCCGAAGCGCTCAGCCGCGACGCAGTGCTCACTTACAATGCCCGGCGCACCGGCGAAAAATATCTGGTCGTTCCAAACTGACCTGAAACGCGAAAATTCAGGAGCGCTACAGCCGCGCTCCTGAAGCCCCGATCTAACTCAACCCGCCATGTGGTGCAGCGCGCACAGCTTGTTGCCTGCCGGGTCGCGCAGATAGGCGAGGTATAATTTGACTACACCGCTGTCACGAACACCCGGGGGGTCTTCGCAAGTCGCACCGCCCGCCGCGATGCCCGCCGCATGCCATGCATCGGCCTGCTCGGGCGAAGAAACGGAAAAGCCGATGGTGCCCCCGTTTGCAGCACTTGCCGGTTCACCGTTCAGCGGCTTGGAAATCGCGAACACGCCGCTTTGCGTCATGTAGAAGACGCGGCCCTTGTCGTCGATGAAACCCGGGGGGATGCCCAGTGCGCCCAGCGTCGCGTCGTAAAATTGCTTGGATTCCTGAATGTCGTCGGCACCCACCATGATGTGGCTGAACATATTCACCCTCTCTGCCATTTCGAGCGGCCCGCACCAACCGGACTTGCCGGTCCGTCCGGAAAACGCTTCGCATAAAAGCTGAAACTCACCGAGCCGATGGGTCGGAAAAGCTTCACAAGACCACGGCTTATCTTTGCCGCGCCTCATGCATGAACCAGCCGAAGCCCGCTGTCGACCCTCATCGAACTCGCGCCCTGCAACTGCTTCACGCTCCGTGCTCCGGCGTCTCCATAACAAAATGGGCGGAGCCTGAACCCAGACCCCGCCCAATTGCATCTGCCAAAGCGGCAAGCCTTATTTCGGCGCCAGCACCATCAGCATCTGGCGGCCTTCCATGCGCGGATAGGCTTCGACCTTCGCGATCTCGCCGACATTTTCCGCCACGCGCTGGAGCAGCTGCATGCCGAGCTGCTGGTGCGACAATTCGCGGCCGCGAAAGCGCAGGGTGATCTTCACCTTGTCGCCGTCGCCGATGAAATCATGGACCTTCTTCATCTTCGTATCATAGTCATGATCGTCGATGTTCGGACGCATCTTGATCTCTTTGAGTTCCTGCGTCTTCTGGGTCTTGCGGGCGATATTCGCCTTTTTCTGGGCCTCGTACTTGTACTTGCCGATGTCCAGGAACTTGCAAACCGGCGGATCGGCGGTCGGCGACACTTCGACCAGGTCGAGCCCGATCTCATAGGCGCGCTCGATAGCCTCCTGCGTATACATCACGCCCAGATTTTCGCCTTCGTCGTCGATCACGCGCACCTTGGGCACGGTGATGAACTCATTGTAACGGGGACCGGACTTAGGCGGCGGCGCCATCGGGCGGCGCATCATTGGGGGACGTATAGCGGCTTCTCCTATGGAAACTTCAAGAATCTGGCGGGGTCTTTAGCGCAAAGCCGAAAGGGGCGGCAAGTCCGCAGTTGCGGATTCACCGGCCCCATGTGGCATTGCCGCCTCACTGCATATCGGGAGCCAGTGCGTCCTTTGCAAGGCGCGCGATGACATCATCGACGGCAAGGACACTTTGCCCTTCCTTGCCCAGCTCGCGCAAAGCGACCGTGCCCTCATCGGCTTCGCGGCGGCCGACAACCAGCAAATTCGGGACTTTGGCAAGGCTATGTTCGCGAACCTTATAGTTGATCTTCTCGTTGCGGACGTCGACTTCCGCGCGAATCCCGGCCGCCCGAAGCTTCTCCACCACCTCGTTCGCATAGTCGTCCGCATCCGAAACGATGGTCGCGACCACCGCCTGCACCGGTGCGAGCCAGAGCGGGAATTTGCCCGCATAATGTTCGATCAATATGCCGATGAAGCGCTCATAGGACCCAAAAATCGCCCTGTGGAGCATCACCGGCCGGTGCCGTTCGCCATCTTCGCCCACATAGGATGCGTCGAGTCGCTCCGGCAGAACCCGGTCCGACTGGATCGTGCCCACCTGCCATGTCCGCCCAATCGCGTCGGTCAGATGCCATTCCAGCTTCGGCGCGTAGAAGGCGCCTTCGCCCGGCAATTCCTCCCAGCCATATTCCGGCGTGTTGAGGCCAGCGGCGGCAACGGCGTTGCGCAGTTCCTCCTCGGCCTTGTCCCACATTTCCTCGGTGCCGAAGCGCTTGTCCGGGCGCAGCGCCAGCTTGATCGAGTAGGTGAAGCCGAAATCCTTGTAGATCCGGTCGGCCAGCTCACAAAAAGCCTGCACCTCCGCGACGATCTGGTCCTCGCGGCAGAAGATGTGCGCGTCGTCCTGCGTGAATTGCCGTACGCGCATAAGCCCATGCAGCGCCCCATGCGGCTCGTTCCGATGGCAGCAACCATTCTCGTAAAAGCGCAGCGGCAGGTCGCGATAGCTCTTGATCCCCTGGCGAAAGATCAGGACATGCGCGGGGCAGTTCATGGGCTTCAATGCCATCCAGTCGGCATCGTCCGACACCAGCGGGCCTTCGTCCGCGACGTTCGGCACTTCGTCGGGGATGACGAACATATTTTCGCGATATTTGCCCCAATGGCCGGACTGCTCCCATTGGCGCGCATCCATCACCTGCGGCGTCTTGACCTCGCGATAGCCGCCCGCATCGATCGCCCGGCGCATATAGGCTTCCAGCTCCCGCCAGATCAGATAGCCCTTGGGATGCCAAAAGACGGAGCCATGCGCTTCCTGCTGAAGGTGGAACAGGTCCATCTCCGCGCCCAGCTTGCGGTGGTCGCGCTTGGCTGCTTCCTCCAGGCGCGTGAGGTGCGCGTCGAGCTGCTTCTTGTTGAGCCAGCCCGTGCCGTAGATGCGCGAGAGCATCGCATTCTTCTGATCGCCGCGCCAATAGGCGCCCGACACGCGCGTCAGCTTGAAAGCGTTGGGGTCAAGCTTGCCCGTCGAAGCCAGATGCGGCCCGCGGCACATGTCGAGCCAGTCGCCACCCGACCAGTAAACAGTCAGCTCCTCCCCCTCAGGAAGCTCTGCCGCCCATTCCGCCTTGAACGTCTCGCCTTCCGTCTTCCAGCGCGCTATCAGGTCTTCGCGCGTCCACACCTCGCGGCGAAGAGGCTTGTTGGCCGCGATCAACTCCCGCATCTTCGCTTCGATCGCAGGCAGGTCCTCTTCCGTGAAGGGCCGGTCCTTCGGTGCGAAATCATAGTAGAAGCCATCGTCCGTCGCCGGGCCGAAGGTGATCTGCGTCCCTGGGAACAGCGCCTGCACGGCCTCCGCCAAAAGATGCGCGAAGTCATGCCGCGCCAGTTCCAGTGCGTCAGCTTCGTCTTTGCTCGTCACCAAAGCGAGCTGCGAATCCTGCTCCAGCGGGCGCATGATATCGCGCAGTTCACCATCCACCCGCGCCGCGATCGCCGCCTTGGCCAGACCAGGGCCGATCGCCGCCGCAATATCCGCCGGAGTAGTGCCGGGCGCAACTTCACGCACGGAACCATCGGGCAGGGTGATCTTGAGCATGGCGGACAAGGGACAGGTCTTTCTGTGAGTGGAGGCAAGCAGCGCAAAAAGCCGCGCTTTCCCCATAAATGGGCGGCCCCGTCTGTCAATAGAAGGGCTCTTGCCAAGCGCCCCTACCCAAGGCAAGATGAATGTGTTGATATATCATTCAACAGGAGGGGTTCATGGCTTCAAGCTTTGCGCAATCCAACATATCTCAACCCGATCATCCAATGGGCGAGATGAACACCACCCCATTGATCGATGTGATGCTGGTGCTGCTGATCATGTTCATCATCACCATCCCGATTCAGACGCACAAGGTTGGGGTTGATCTGCCCCAGCCGGTGGTCAAACCGTCAACAGAACCCGTCAATCCCGTCAAAAACCGTCTGACGATCGATACCGACGGGGTGCTGCGCTGGAACGGTGCGGCAGTTGATCGGCTCACTCTGCGTCAATATCTCGCCGCCTCCCTTGCTAAGCCGGTTGAACCGGAGCTCCAGTTTCAGCCTGCCGCTGACGCCCGTTATGTCGTGGTGGACGAGGTGCTTGCCGATATTCGTCGCGCGGGCATCACGAATATGGGTTTCGTGGGCAACGAACGTTACGCCACATTCTGAAGCTCATGCCAAGAGCAGGCGGGCCTCATCGCTGGTCTCCTGCAGGAAGGAGACGGGGCCGCCTGCTTCCACCTCCGGCGGGAGCATGTCTGCGGTCATGCCCGCCAGCATGAGCCCGCTCTGGCACGCGAGGATAGTCACGCCCAACGCAACGGCTTCGTCGATCAGCGTTCCAAGCAGTGGCAGGCCAGCCGCCGCATGTGCTGCGTCTCCGGCAGCTGTAATCGGGTGCCGCAGCAGCGCCACCGCATCCAATTGCAGGAATATGCTGGCCGCTCCCCCCAGCGCCGCCTGCGTGCTCGCCAGCACCAATGCGCCGCGCAGCCGCTCTGCGTCAGCCGTGGCGACGACGATCCTCAGTTCGCGCATAGTTCAGCGGCGCACGCCTTGCAGCCGGGGTCCTTAGCGACGCTGACCGCGCGGAACCGCATGGAAAGCAGGTCGGCGAGCAGCAGCTTGCCCGCCATGTCCGCGCCGAACGGAACGAGCGCGCGGATGACTTCCAGCGCGGCGAGGCTACCCATCATACCGGTGAGCGCGCCGATCACGCCCGTTTCGGAGCAGTTGCGCTCCGGCGCATCCTGCGGATCGCCGACCAGGCAGCGATAGCAGGGCTGGTCGCCTTCCCAGCCGCGATAGGTCGCAAGTTGCCCCTCGAACGGCCCGACCGCGGCCGACACGAGCGGAATGCGCAGCCGCTGCGCGCAGTCCGCCACCGCTAGCCGCGTCGCGAAGCTGTCGCATCCGTCCAGAACGACATCCGCATCGCGCAACATGAGGGCGGCATTATCCGCATCGATCCGCGCATTGATGGGGATCAGCTTCACATCGGGATTGAGCCTGGCCACCGCCGCCATCGCGGCCTCGGCCTTCGGGGCGCCCACGTCGGAGGTGCCGAACATCACCTGCCGCTGCAAATTGGAAAGCGCGACATGGTCGTCATCGATAACCCGGATCGTGCCCACACCCGCCGCCGCGAGATAGAGGATCGCGGGGCTGCCGATGCCGCCCGCACCGATCACAGCGACATCGGCCGACAGCAGCCGCGCCTGACCCGCCCCACCGATTTCCTTCAGGACGATATGGCGGGCATAGCGTTCCAGCTGCTCGTCGGAAAAGGTCATGAGCTACTCACTCCCGTCGATCCGAAACCACCCGAACCCCTGACCGTCTCGTCCAGTTCCTCGACCTCGGCAAAGCGCGCCAGCTGCACCGGCGCCGCCACCAACTGCGCGATCCGGTCACCCCGCGAGATGACGAAGGGCTCGGTGCCCAGGTTGATGAGGATGACCTTCAATTCGCCGCGATAATCCGCATCGATCGTGCCGGGCGTGTTGGGCAGGCTGATCCCATGCTTCAGCGCCAGGCCCGACCTTGGGCGCACCTGCACCTCATACCCATCCGGAATCGCCATCGCGAAGCCCGTCGCCACCGCATGCCGCCCACCTGGCACGATGATCACATCCTCGGCAGACACGACGTCCATGCCCGCCGCATGTTTGGTCGCATAGGCGGGCACCGGCAGCCCCTCGCCATTAGGCAGGCGCTTCAGGCGGATTTCAATGGGGGAGAGGGGGGAGGGCATGAGCGACCTTTTCCATGATGCGAGTGGCGACGGCATCCTTGGGCAGCTGTTCCCAGCTTTCGATGCCGTCCGCCGTGACGATATGAACGCTGTTGCTGTCGCCGCCCATGACGTCACCCGATACGTCATTGGCGATGATCCAGTCCGCGCCCTTGCGCGCCAGCTTGGCCTGTGCATGTTCCGCGACCTTCTCGGTCTCGGCGGCGAAACCGATCAGCAGGGCGGGGCGCTGCGCATGCTTGCCGAGAGTGCCAAGAATGTCCGGATTCTCGACCAGCGCGAGCGGGGCAGGCTTGCCCGATCCATCCTTCTTGAGCTTTTGCCCGGACGCATCAGCCGTGCGCCAGTCGGCAACCGCCGCGACCATGATCGCCGCGTCGGCGGGCAGCGCGCCTTCGACCGCAGCCAGCATGTCCCGCGCTGTTTCCACATCGATGCGGTCCACGCCCGCAGGCGTCGGCAAATGCACCGGGCCCGCCACCAGCGTCACGCGCGCGCCAGCCCGCGCCGCCGCCGCCGCGATGGCAAAGCCCTGCTTCCCCGAAGAACGATTGGCGATGTAGCGCACCGGATCGATCGGCTCATGCGTCGGCCCGGCGGTAATCAGGATATGGCGTCCCTTGAGCGGCAGTTCGGCCCCTTCGAAATCCGGCTGCCCGGCAAGCGGGTCTTTCATCGCCGGACGTTCAAGCAACCGCTCAACCTCCGCGACGATCGCTTCGGGTTCAGGCAGACGCCCCTTGCCGAACTCGCCGCAAGCCATCTCGCCGCTATCGGGTTCCATCAGGTGGACGCCATCGGCATGCAGGCGCGCCAGGTTCCGTTGCGTTGCCGGATGATGCCACATGCGCACATTCATCGCAGGCACCGCCAGCACCGGCTTGTCCGTCGCCAGCAGCAGCGTCGTTGCCAGATCATCGGCAATGCCATTCGCCAGCTTCGCAAGAATGTTCGCCGTCGCGGGCGCGACCACCACCAGGTCCGCCTGTCGGCTGAGCTGGATATGCCCGATCTCCCGCTCTTCCTTCAGGTCGAACATGTCGCCATAGACATGATCCTCGGTCAGCACGCCCAGGGACAGCGGCGTCACGAAATTGGTCGCGCTATCGGTCAACACCGCGCGCACCGCGATGCCGCGCTTCCTGAGCAGCCGCACCAGCTCCAGCGACTTGTAGGCGGCAATGCCACCGGCGACGATCAGGAGAATGCGGCGCTGAGTCATAGCTGCAGATGTAGCAGGGCCGTAACGACCGCTCCAGTCACCGCGGCGATCCCCGCCACGGCGGCATAGCGCCACCCGCCGCCGATGCGGATCAGCCTGACTTCGGTCAGCGGCGGCGGCGGCGGCGCGCCGCCCTTCTCCGGGAAAGCTTCCTCGATCCGGCGCACAAGGCCCGGCAATCGCTGAAGCGTCCGCCAGTTTTCGATCAGCGCATCGGCGGCCTTGGCCTCCGGCCCCAGTTCCGCGCGCAACCACTCCTTCACATAAGGGCCGCTCGTTTCCCACAGGTTGATGTCGGGATCGAGCGCGGTCGCCACGCCTTCCACCATCACCATGGTCTTCTGAAGCAGCAGCAGGTGCGGCTGCGTCTGCATGTCGAAATCACGGGTGATGGCGAACAGCCCGTCCAGCATGCCCCCGACCGAAAGCTCGCGCACCGGTTTGCCCCGCATCGGCTCGCCGACGGCGCGCAGGGCGGTCGCGAACTCCTCAACATTATGGTGGCCCGGCACATATTGCGCCTCGAAATGGATCTCTGCCACCCGCTTGTAGTTGCCGGTGATCAGGCCGTAGAGGATCTCCGCCAGCCACATGCGGGCCCGCCGGTCGATCCGCCCCATGATGCCGAAGTCGATCGCCACGATGTCGCCATTGCCGGTGACGAACAGGTTCCCCTGATGCATGTCGGCGTGGAAGAAACCTTCGGCGATCGCCTGCCGCAGGAAGGCGTTGACCAGCCGCGCAGCCAGTTCCTTCACGTCATGGCCCGCCGCGATCAGGCCGTCGCGGTCGGAGATCTTGATCCCGTCGATCCACTCCATCGTCATGACCTTGCCGGTCGTGCGATCCCAATCGATAACCGGCACGCGATAGCCGGGCATCGCCTCCATCGCCTCGGCCAGTTCGGATGCCGATGCGGCCTCGCGGCGCAGGTCCAACTCCCGTGCCGTCCACCGCTTGAGGTTTGCGATGACGAGGCGCGGCCGCAATCGCGCGGCCTCCCCGCCCAGCATCTCCATATGAGCGGCGGCCCATTCATAGGTCTGGATGTCGCGGTTGAACTGGTCCGTGACGCCGGGCCGGATCACCTTCACCGCCACGTCGCGCCCGTCGGTCGTGACGGCGCGGTGCACCTGCGCGATTGAAGCCGCGCCTACCGGTACTTCGTCGAAGCTGCGATAGATGCTCTCCAACGGACGCCCGAAACTCTGCTCGATCTGTGCGCGGATCGTGGCGAACGGCACGGGCGGCAGCGCGTCCTGCAACCGCAGAAGATCGTTCGCTGCTTCATCGCCGACCAGGTCGGGGCGGGTCGCCAATGTCTGCCCCAGCTTGATTGCCGCAGGCCCGATGGCCTGAAACGCATCGGCATAGCGCGGCTGCCTGGGCACCCTGGCGCCGACCCGTGCCACCCGCACCAGACGCCGGACCGGCGCTGGCGTCAGCGGATCGCGCTCAATCCCTCGCAGCGCGCCATGCCGCGCCAGCGTCCGGCCCCATTTCAGCAGCCGCCAGATATGCGTGATGTGGGATGGCATGGCTATTTACTCCCCTCCCCTTCAGGGGAGGGGCGGGGGGTGGGGGCTCGCCTCACGCGCTGCGCCATGTGGATCACCCCCACCCCACCCCTGAAGGGGAGGGGCTTTGAATGGCCCGCCATCAAATCTTCCACCCCGAATGGATCGCAACCAATCCGCCCAGGATCGGCTCGACCTTCGTCTGGACGAAACCCGCCTCGCGGATCATCCGCTCGAATTCAGGCATGGGCGGAAAGCGCCGTATCGATTCGATCAGATATCGGTAGCTGTCCTCGTCATCCGCCAGCAGCTTGCCGAGCTTGGGCACCAGCCGATGCGAATAGACGTCATATACATCGGAAAATCCCGGCCAGGTCGTCGTCGAAAATTCCAGGCAAAAGAACCGCCCGCCAAATTTCAGCACCCGGTGCGCTTCCCGCAGCGCCTTGTCGATATGCGTCACATTGCGGATGCCAAAGGCGATCGTATAGGCGTCGAAGCTGCGATCCTTGAACGTCAGCTCCTCCGCATTCTGCTCCGACCAGATCAGCCCTTCCAGGCCCTTCTTCTTCGCGCGTTCGACGCCCACGGCCAGCATTTCCGGATTGATGTCGGACACGGTGACGCGCGCGCCATGCTTAGCCAAGCGGAAAGCGACGTCGCCCGTGCCGCCCGCCATGTCGAGGATCGCTTCCTCCTTGCGGGGCTTCACGCGACTGACGAACTGATCTTTCCACAGCCGGTGTGCGCCTGCCGACATGGCGTCGTTCATCAGGTCATATTTGGACGCGACATTGGAAAAGACCGCGCGGACCATCCCCTGTTTTTCAGAGGCATCCACGTCGCGATAGCCGAAAGAAGCGGTGTCGTTCATGGGCCAGCCTCCTAGAGCATTTGCATGTCCGGTGGAAACACCCCAGATCGGCGAAAATGTTCGGTGATTTGTCACTGCCTCCACAACAGCTTCCGGAACGATCTGAATGCCCGAATTGCCAGAAGTCGAAACCACGGTCGCGGGACTTCGATCGGTCCTGGAGGGCACGGTTCTCACCCGTGTCGAACCACGCCGGGCCGACCTGCGTTTCCCGATCCCCGTCGACCTGCGGCAGCGGCTGACCGGCGCAACCGTCACTTCGCTCGCCCGCCGCGCCAAATATGGGCTGATAGAGACCGATCGTGGCGACACGCTCATCTTTCATCTCGGCATGTCCGGGCGCTGGCGAATCGATCCGGCGGAGATCGGCGCACATGACCATCTGCTGCTTGAGACCAGCGACGGCCATCTGCTCTCGCTGAACGATCCCCGCCGCTTCGGTTCGCTCGACCTCGTCCGGAGCGATGCGTGGCAGGCTTATGCCCCTTTCACGCGCATGGGCCCCGAACCGCTCGGCCCCGAATTTTCCGCCGCCTATCTGGCTCGCGCGCTCCAGGGCAAGGCGACATCGATCAAGGCGGCGCTGCTCGATCAGCGAATCGTCGCGGGCTTGGGCAATATCTATGTCTGCGAAGCGCTCAACATGGCCGGCATTTCTCCCATGCGGGAAGCCGGGCGGATCAGCCGGGCGCGGCTCGGCCTGCTGGCAGAGGCGATTCGGGAGGTGCTGACGGCCGCGATCGCGGCCGGAGGATCGACCTTGCGCGATTATGCCCGGCCCGACGGGGAGCTTGGCTATTTCTCCAAACAGTGGCGCGTCTATGGTCGGGAAGGGGAAAGCTGCGCCTGTGGCGGGGTGATCCGGCGCCGCGTGGATGGTGGCCGATCGACCTTCTACTGCCCGAAATGCCAGAAATAGCGCGCGTCTTGCCGTTGACGCTCCGGCTTATCCCCTGTAAGGGGCGCACCTTCACGGGGCTGGTTGGCGATTCCGACGAGCCCTATTCACGCGATTTGACGAGACTGAGGACTTTAAATGGCCAATACGCCGCAAGCCAAGAAGCGCATCCGCCGCAACGCACGCCGCGCCGAAATCAACGGCGCCCGCATCAGCCGGATCCGCACCCTGGTGAAGAAGGTCGAAACCGCTCTCGCCGCTGGCGACAAGGCGGCTGCGGCCACGGCGCTTCAGTCCGTCCAGCCTGAACTGGCCCGTGGCGTTGCCCGCGGCGTCCTGCACAAGAATACCGCGGCTCGCAAGTTCGGCCGCCTCACGAAGCGAGTCAGCGCGCTCGCCTGAGCCGCTTCACTCGATCGTCAAATAATTGAAAAGACCCGTCCCGCTCTGGGGCGGGTTTTTTCATATGTCCGTCACGCAGCCGTAACGGAGTCCCGCAGATTCCCGCGATTCCCCAACGATTCGATCAAAAATGCTTGAACCCGTATATTGATTAACTGATTGAAATATAAGGAAATAACGCGGGATTTCCGGTTTTCCCCGGTTTTCCGAGTCAACGTCTTTATTTCACATTTTTGAATGGCCCCGCCCTTGATCAGGCGGAGAATGCCTGTCTATTTTCAACTCTCTGGTCGCCACTCGAATCGATTTCCGGCGATCGTCATTAGGTTTGTTGACGCAGATATGTTGGGAAAGTGCTGCTTTCCCAAAGGTCTTCTTGCGTCTGATTGTCCCTGCCAGCCAGGGGCACAGTTGATGGGGGTCGACTGTTTATGAAGGGTTTCACGGCAGTGGCGAATAGTTCGAGCGTTCAGGCATCGCATGACCATGCGCGTCTGGAATCGGCGTGGGATGCGATCCGCGCCGGGCTTCGCCGCGACATCGGCCCGCGCATGTTCGACCAGTGGCTGAAGGCTGCTCAGCTGGGTGACTATTGCCCGGAATCCCAGACGCTGGACCTGCTGTTCGCTTCCGACTTCACGGCCAATTTCGTCTCCGGTCATTTTGGTGATCGGCTGTGCATGGCCTGGCGCTGCGCCGGCGTGGGCGTCCGCGAGGTCAGGCTGCGCCGCGCGCCGAATGCGGTCGGCCCGCGCCTGCTCGAATCTGCTCCGGCGGAAGAACCGGTTGCTGCTGCCCCGATCCCCGTCGAGGGCGCGCCCGCCTGCAATTTTCAGCCGCGCCACAGCTTCGCCGATTTCGTCACGGGCGAATCCAACCACCTCGCCTTTTCCGCGGCGCAGGCCATTGCCGCAGAGGCGCAGCCGCGCTTCAGCCCGCTCTTCATCCATGGCAGCACCGGCCAGGGCAAGACCCACCTGCTCCACGCCATTGCCCAGCATTTCTCCAGTCATTCGCCCAGCGCGCCCGTCCTCTACATGTCGGCGGAGCGGTTCATGATGGAATTCGTGAACGCGATGCGCGCCAACGAAACCATGATGTTCAAGGCGCGTCTGCGCGCCGCCCGCCTGCTGCTGATCGACGACATCCAGTTCATCGCCGGCAAGGGGTCGACGCAGGAGGAATTCCTGCACACCATCAACGACCTCATCGACTCGGGCGCCCGCATCGTCGTGACCGCCGATCGCGCGCCGCAGCTGCTCGATTCGATCGACCCTCGCATCCTCTCCCGGCTCGCGGGCGGCCTGGTCGCCGACATCCGCCCGGCGGATCTTGACCTGCGCCTGTCCATCCTGGAAGCCAAGCGCGCGATAGCAGGCGATCCGCCGGTCCCCGACGCCGTCGTCGATTTCCTCGCGCGTTCCATCCGCTCCAACATCCGCGAGCTGGAAGGCGCTTTCAACAAACTCATCGCCTACGGCCAACTCACCGGCCGCTCCGTCGATCTGGAATTTGCGCAAAGCATGCTCGCCGACGCCGTGCGCGCCAACGCGCGCCGCATCACGGTGGATGAGATCCAGAAGGTCTGCGCCGCGCACTACAAGATCGACGCCGCCGAAATGCGCTCCAAGCGTCGCGCCCGCGCCGTCGCGCGGCCCCGCCAGGTCGCCATGTACCTTGCCAAGAAGATGACGCCTCGCTCTCTTCCGGAAATCGGACGCATCTTCGGCGGCCGCGATCACAGCACCGTGATCCATGCCGTACGCACGATCGAGGAACTGCGGCAGACCAATGCCGACATAGACGCCGACATTCGCACGCTGCAGCGGCAGCTGGAAAACTGACGCTGACAGATTATCGGCGAACGGCTAGGATCAGGCCATGATCCGCCACGCCGCTTTCCTGTTCGCCGCCTTCCTGTCCCTCGTCCCGGCCGCCGCGCAGGTCCCCGCTTCGCCGACGGCGCAAGATGTTCAGGTCGCGCTCGACACCAACGCTGGCCGGATCATCATAGCCGTACATATCGCGAAAGCGCCGATCACCGCGCGCAACTTCCTGCGCTATGTCGATCAGAAGCGACTGGACGGAACCGGCTTCTACCGGGCTGTGGGAACGGCGGACTATGGTTTCGTACAGGGCGGAACGCAAAATGATCCCGCCCGCGTCCTGCCGCCCATTGCGCATGAGCCGACCACGCAAACCGGTCTCACCCATGATGACGGCGCGCTGTCCATGGCGCGCTATGCGCCCGGCAGCGCAACCGGCGACTTCTTCATCGTCCTGGGAAAGATGCCAAGCATGGACGCGCAGCCCGCCTCACCGGGCGACAATCAGGGCTTTGCTGTTTTCGCCCATGTCGTGGAAGGCATGGATGCCGTCCGCTCGATCCTGTCGACGCCCAAGTCGCCCACGGCCGGCGAGGGCGTGATGAAAGGACAGATGCTGCAGCAACCCGTGCGGATCGTGACCGCGCGCCGTCTGCCCTGATCCTGACACCGCTCAAAACCCGCTCGCGGTTCCCTGGAAGATCAGCCCTTCCGTTCAGGTGGCAGGGTGATCTTTACATCTTCGCCATTCTGCCCCGGAAAGCCGGTGAACATGGCGTCGATCAGATTGGGCACAAGATAGGTCAGCTTGTTCGACAGCGACTGTGCGGACGCCTTGCCCTCGAAAAGGCGCCGGTTGTCCGCTGCCCGATCGATCTTCATGCTGAGGTCGCTCGTATAAACGGTATAGCTGCTGACATCGCTGTAACCGGGGCCGAACAGCCACGGGTCATAAAAGCCATAGCCCCACGGGCGTCCCCACCGGCCTCGCCAGCCCCAGCCGCCGTAGAAATAAGGATCAGCAGGTCCGAAGCCGGTCGAGCGCACCTTTTCCCGGCCATTGTCGACATAGTAGGCAACGCGGACGATCATGTCGGCCCGCGCCGGGTCCGATGCGGGCGTATAGCCCGTTTGCGTCAGCCGCTGGCCGATCAACCCTGCATATTGACCGAATTCCAGACCGCCAGCGAGCCGGGGATCGTCCGCCACCACGGTGAAGCTCTGCCCAGCCGGAGCGGGCAATTGCTGGAACCGGGCGACGTCCGCCTTGAAGGATGTCGCGCAGCCGGAAAGAGCGACCAATGCCAGAGCAGGGGCCGCGACCATGCCGATCTTCTTCATATATTTCATCGTCTTGCGTCCCAATCTGGAAGGGCTCGGTGCAATCTTGCTCCCGGCTATAGCAGAATGCAACTGAACATCATTTGAACGCTCTGCTGGGGCGGGCTGCCGCAGGTCGCTCATTGAAGCAGTTCCAGACTTCAGCGCATAAGCCCCATCGCGTCATAGGCGGCGCGGAGCGTCGGCTCCGCTGCCGCCCGCGCCTTGGCCGCGCCCGTTTCCAGGATCGCGTCGAGAGCCGCGTCATCCGTGCGCAATTCCAGAAAGCGCGTCCGGATCGGCCGCAGCGTTTCGACCAGCAGTTCGCCCAGCGCAGGCTTGAACGCGCCAAACCCCTTGCCGGCAAATTCGGCGCAAATGGCGTCAGGCGAGCTTCCGGCCAAGGTCGCGTAGATGCCGACCAGATTGGCCGCTTCCGGCCGCCCCGTTAGGCCTTCGGCCGTTTCAGGCAGGGGCTCGGGGTCGGTCTTCGCCTTCTTCACCTTCTGCATGATCGCATCATCGTCATCGGTAAGGTTGATGCGGCTCATGTCCGACGGGTCCGACTTGGACATCTTCGCGGTCCCATCGCGCAGGGACATGATACGCGCCGACTCCTTGGGAATGATCGGATCCGGCAGCGTGAAAAGCTCGACGCCGAAATCGGTGTTGAACTTGGTCGCGATGTCGCGCGCCAGTTCAAGATGCTGTTTCTGGTCCTCGCCCACCGGCACATGGGTGGCGTTGTAAGCAAGGATATCGGCGGCCTGCAGCACGGGATAGACGAACAGGCCGATCGAGGCTCCCTCGCGGTCCTTGCCCACCTTGTCCTTGAACTGCGTCATGCGGTTCAGCCAGCCGATCCGCGCCGTGCCGTTCAGCAACCAGCACAGCTCCGCATGGGCGGGCACCCGTGCCTGGTTGAACAGGACGGAACGATCGGGATCGATCCCGGCGGCGACCAGTGCCGCCGCCATGTCGCGCACGTTGCGGATGCGCTGCTCGCGTGCCTCATGCACGGTGATCGAATGCATGTCGGCGAGGAAGAAGAAGCACTGGCTGCCGCCGTCCATTTCATCCTGCATCCGCACCCAGTTGCGGATCGCGCCCAGATAATTGCCCAGATGCAGATTACCGGTCGGCTGGATGCCGGAAAGGACGCGCATGTTTCTATCCGTTCTTCTAGGTTGCGGTTGAGCCCCTGCGGCGCATCAGCGCCTTCAGGTCGGACACCCGATAGGCGCCCGTCAGAAAACAGGCCACCCCGTAAAGCGCTATGCCCGCGCCGACAAGCAGGGCAAGGCCGATATAGCGCTGGATCATCGCGCCGCCGAGCCATGGGTCCAGCAGCTCTTCTCCCGCGAACAGCGCGCCGCCCATCACGACCGCCGCCACCGCTAGGCGCGGCAACCGCCTGCGCAGCTGCGCATCCGCCGCAAAATGCCCGCGCTTCACCAATGTCGCATACAGCATGGCGACATTGACTGTGGATGACAGCGCGGTCGCCAGCGGCGGCGCGACATGGCCAAGGCCCGCTCGTGCCATCAGGGGGATCAGCGTGATATTGCCGATGATGTTGATGAGGATCGACAGCATCGCGTAACGGACCGGCGTTTTCGTGTCGCCGCGCGCATAATAGCCGGGCGTCAGCACCTTCACGAGCACATAGGATGGCAAACCGATCGAAAAGGCCGACAAGGCCCATCCGCACCGCTGCGCATCTTCCGCCGTAAAGCGCCCATATTGGAACAGGCCGCGCACGATGGGCTCGGCTACGGTGATGAAGGCGACGGTGGCGGGCAGGGTCAGGAACAGCGCCAGTTCGATCCCACGATTCTGGGTATCCATCGCTTGCTGTTCTTGCCCGGTCGACAGCATGCGCGAGATTGTCGGCAGCAAGATGGTGCCGAGGCCGATGCCGATCAGGCCGAGCGGCAGCTGGTTAAGGCGGTCCGCATAATAGATGTAAGTGATCGATCCCGACGCGAGCAGCCACCCCGACAGGGCGGTGGAAATGAGCAGGTTGATCTGCGACGCGCCAGCGCCAGCGGCGGCGGGCACGATCAGGCGCAACAACTCGCGCACATCGGCATCCAGGCGCGGCCGCTTGAGCTTCATCGACACGCCAGCGCGGCGGCAGGCCCATATCAGCCACAACAGTTGAAGCGCGCCGCCCACGGTCACGGAAATGGCCTGGACCCGCGCGGTCTCATATTCATTGGCGCCGTGGAACAGCCACAGCCCCGCGATCATGGCCAGGTTCAACAGGATCGGCGCGGCGGCATTGACCCAGAATTTGTCGAGCGAATTCAGGATGCCGCCCAGAAGCGATGCAAGGCTGATCAGCGCGAGATAGGGCAGGGTGATGCGCGACAGGAGCACGGCGAAGGCGAACTGTTCCGGCGTCGGATTTTGCCGCGAAAAGCCGCCGGACAGCAGCCATGTTACAGGCCAAGCCGCAGCAACGAGCGCCACGGTGAAGAAGATCAGCACGGGCAGCAGAACGGCCAAGGCGCGCTCGGCGAAATGATAGCCCTCGGCAATGCCTCCGGGCCCTGCCGCCTTGCGGTTGAACATGGGGATGAAGGCGGCGGAAAAGGCCCCCTCGGCAAAGAGCGCGCGGAACATGTTGGGCAGGCGGAAGGCGACGCCGTTGAAGGCGTCCGACGCAAATCCCGCGCCCACATAGCGCGCCGCCAGCGAATCCCGCACCAGGGCGAGTATGCGGCTGGCAAGCGTCAACCCGCCGACCGAGCCAAGCGCCTTCACCAGTTTCATGGCAAAACCTCTATCGCCGTTCGCGCTGAGCCTGTCGAAGCCCTGTTCTTACCTGAAGAAAAGGACTGCCCTTCGACAAGCTCAGGGCGAACGGAAATGAAGGTCATTCCCAGGCTCAGGCGTGACCGGCCGGCTCGCCCGCCGTCTGCGCGATCGCCTGAGCCTGCTGCTCATACAGGCCGCCAAAGTCGATCGGGTCGAGCAGCAATGGCGGGAAGCCGCCGTCACGGATCGCATCGGCCAGAACGCGGCGGGCGAAGGGGAAGATCAGCCGCGGCGCTTCGGCCAGCATGAACGGCTGCAACTGGTCGTCCGGCACGTTGCGCATGCCGAAGAGGGCGGCATAGAGCAGTTCGACCGCGAAAGCCGTGCCCTGAGGCGCGGTCGCCTTCACTTCGATCTTCAGAGAAACCTCGACGACCTCATCACCCACCTTGTCGGCGCCGATGTTGAACTGAACGTCGATCTGCGGCTGATCGGGCCACTGGTAGACGGCCGGCGAATTGGGGTTCTCGAACGAGAGGTCCTTCACATATTGGCTGATGAGCGCGATCTGCGGGCTCGCGTCCGCGCCGTTGCCCGCGCTGGTCTGGATCGTATCGGCGTCGTCGGCCATCTCTGTTCCCTGATTTTCCTGTTGGTCCGCTGGCGAAAAGCCTTGGGACAATGGCCCGTGCGCTTAGCAGGGGCGGCCGGGCAGGGCAATGCCGCCTGCCGAAAGGCGCCATTTGAATATGGGCGGAAACATGCCTATGTTGGCTGCGTTGTGGTTTCAGATCTAAACTAAAGGGTGCCTCGGCCCGTGTATGTAATCGTCATCCTCGCGCTCATCGCCGGTTTCCTGGCGCTGCGGCTCTATTCCGTGCTGGGAAAGCGGACAGGGCATGAGCAGGAGCCTGCGCTGCGCCCAGCGGAGGAAAGAGCGAAGGTCACCGTGCTTCAGCCGCGTCCGGTATCGGACATGCCCGGCGATTCGGTTCGTCTGGCGGACGGCTTGATCGCGCCGGGTGGCGAAGCGGGCGTGCGCGCGCTGATCGCGGCGGACCGGACCTTCGACGTGCCGCAATTCGTGGATGGCGCGAAGGCGGCATACAAGATGGTGCTCGAAGCCTTCTGGCGCGGCGACCGGTCGGAGCTGGAATGGCTGTGCGACACGGACGTGCTGACCTCGTTCGAAGAGGCGATTGCGCAGCGGGAGGCGGCGGGTCATGTGCTCGACAACCGGCTGGTGCGCATCGACAAGGCGCAGATCGTGGGCGCCCATGTGAACGGGCGCATCGCCGAAGTGTCGCTGCGGTTCGAAGCGGACATTGCGGCCGTGACCAGGGACAAGGACGGCAATGTCGTCGCCGGGTCGCTCACCGACGCGGTCAGCACCAACGATATCTGGACCTTCACGCGCGACCTGCGCAGCACCGATCCCAACTGGAAGCTCAGCGAAACCGACGAGGCTGCATGAGCTTCCGGCATGCGTGGGCGGCGACCTTTGCGGCGCTGCTGCTGTCGGCGTGCGCGGGCGGTGTCATTCCGCCTGGCGCGTCAGGCCCGGCTCCATCCGGCCCGGTACGCGGATCGGACGTCGCGGCGCAGCCGGTCCCGGCGACCCCACGCCCCACTCTGCCGACAGCCACGCCGGCACCGCCCGCCGCAACGACGGAAAATGCTCTCGCCGCAGGCATAACGCGCGGGCCCGATGTCACGTCCCTGATCCAGCCCGGCGATCGTGCGCGCAAGGCGCTCGAGGCATTCCGGATTTCCTGCCCCTCGCTGATGAAGCGCACGGACCAGAGCGGCCTGACCCAGGGATCGGACTGGAACAGCGCGTGCGCCGCCGCCTCCAGCTGGCCCGAAGCGAGCGCCAATGAATTTTTCTCCCGCTATTTCGAAGCGGTGCAGGTCGGCTCCGGCACGGCCTTCGTCACCGGCTATTATGAGCCGGAAATCTCCGGATCGCGCGTCCGGCAGCCCGGCTATGAGGTGCCGATCTATCGCCGCCCGCCGGACCTGATCGACGTCAATCTCGGCCTGTTCAGCGACAGCCTGAAGGGCAAGACCATTCGCGGCAAGGTGCAGGGGACCAACTTCGTACCCTTTGACGAGCGCGCGCAGATCGTGGCGGGCTCTCTGGCAGGCCGGGGTCTGGAACTTGCCTGGGCCGCCGATCCCGTCGAATTCTTCTTCCTCCAGGTGCAGGGAAGCGGACGGCTGCTGCTGCCCGGCGGCGGGGTCATGCGGATCGGCTATGATGGGCAGAATGGCCGCGATTACACCGGGATCGGCAAGCTCATGAAGGATCGTGGACTGATCCAGGCCGGGTCGATGCAGGATATCATGGCATGGCTGCGCGCCAATCCCGCGGAGGGTGCGCAGATCATGAACGAGAATAAAAGCTTCGTCTTCTTCCGGGAGTTGACGGGAGCCGGACCGCTGGGCGCGCTGGGCGTGCCGGTGACGGCAGAAGCGACGGTGGCCGCCGATCCCCGCTATGTTCCCCTCGGCGCGCCCGTGCTGCTGTCCCTCGATCGTGCGGAGCCCAATGGCATCTGGATCGCGCAGGATACCGGCGGCGCCATCAAGGGCGCCAACCGTTTCGACAGCTTTTGGGGAGCAGGCACGCGAGCCCGGGAAATAGCGGGCGGCATGTCGGCACGCGGCAGCGCATTGATCCTGTTGCCGATCGGATCGGCGGCGCGTCTCGCACAGCAATAAGCGTGGCTGGCGATGGCCCGGCGGCATCTGTCTTCAGACGAACAGGCAATCTGGAACACCCTGACGCAGTCCGTGAGGCCACTCCGTCCGCGCCCGCGACCTGAGGCCCTCACCGAGCGGCCCGTTGCGATCTCCACTGGTCGAAGCGCGACCCCGCTTTCCCCCCGGCCAGTCGATGCCCCATCCGTCCGCGCTCCGGCAGCCATGCTCGACACAAGCTGGGAACGCCGCATCCGCAGCGGTACGTTGATGCCGGACATGACGGTCGACCTGCACGGACACAGCCTGTCGAGCGCGCATGCCAGGCTCAATCAGGCGCTGTCATCGGCATTGGCGCGCGATCACCGGATCCTGCTGATCATCACCGGCAAGCCGCCGAAACTTTCAGCTTCCAGCCAGCAATCCCGGCGCGGCGCAATTCGCGGAGAGATCGGCCATTGGCTTGAAACAAGCGCCTATGCGGACCGTATCGCCAGCGTCCGTCAGGCCCATCCACGGCATGGCGGCACGGGCGCCATCTACATCATATTGCGGCGCAAAAAATAGCCGGTGCGACGCGCGCCAATGACCTTTTCTTAACCAGCATTGGCCATAACCAGCCCATCCGTGGCTCATTGTCGAGCTACGCTCTGGGCGGGAGGCACATGCAGGGCGTGACATTGAAAAGCCGCGCCACCGCCTTCGCCTGCGCCGCGGGGGCGCTGGTGTTCATCCTGTCGCTCGTGCTGGGGCAGGGGCAGGCGACCGATATCCTGGGCATAGGCCGATCGCTGATCGTAGCCATTTTGTGCGGCACGATGAGCTGGGCATCGGCCCGCCAGGCTGTCGTCGCGGCCGCCAGCGCGATCGACAGGGCGACGGAAAGACTGGTCGCTGCCGCCCATGGCGACCTGCAATCGCCCGTGCCGCCCGAAATCGTGGCAGAATTGCCTGACCTGTCGGTTGCGATGACCAGCCTGTTCAGTCAGGTGCGCACCAATCTCGACCATGTTCAGACGCTCGCCCTGTTCGATCAGGTGACTGGCCTTGCGAATCGCACGAGCTTCTGCCGGCAAGTCGAGAGGCTGCTGGCGGAGCGCGACGACGTGGCTGCGGCTGCCTTGTTCTTCATTGACCTCGATGGGTTCAAGGGCGTCAATGACACGCTGGGCCATGCGGCGGGCGACCAGTTGCTTGCGCGTGTCGCGGGCCGCCTGCGCGAAGTCGTCATGGCGCAGGTCAGCGCCGGGATCAGCGATGCCGTCATCGGGCGCTTGGCAGGTGACGAATTCACGATGTTCTTCCCTCAACTGCCCGGCCGCGAATCGGCCATCCGCATCGCGCGCGCGATCCAGTTCGCGCTCAGCGAGCGTTTCGACCTTGGCAGCCAGCATATCGAACTGGGCGCATCGATCGGCATCGCCTGCTATCCCGACCATGGCGACACCCTGTCCGCATTGCTGCGTTCGGCGGACATCGCCATGTATCATGCCAAGCATGAAGGGCGGAACCGGGCAGAGATGTTCACCGCCGAACTGGCGCTGGAAGCCGCCGATCGCGCCGAGCTGGAAAGGGACTTGCTGCTGGCCTTGCAGCGGGATGAGTTCATTCTGGAGTTCCAGCCTCAGGTCGAGGCCACCAGCGGCCGGATCGTCACGGCGGAGGCGCTGATCCGCTGGGCCCATCCCGAACGCGACATGGTCATGGCGGGCTTCTTCGTGCCCGTAGCGGAGGAAAGCGGCGCGATCGTGGCGCTGGGTGACTGGGTCATGGGCCGGGTGTGCGAGACCGCGGCACGCTGGTCTAAGGCCGACATCGGCCAGCGTATCGCGGTCAACATCTCCTCAAGGGAATTGTCGCAGGCGGATTTCTTCCTGCGCCTGCGGCACGCCATGGCCGCGCATCAAACGCCCCCGCAGATGCTGGAGCTGGAAATATCCGAGTCGCTGGCGATGGAGATGGACAGCCGTGTGCTTGGCCAGTTGAAGGCCTTGCGCGACGAAGGCGTGCGGATCGCCATCGACGATTTCGGAACCGGCTATTCGAACCTCTCGCGCCTGAAGGAACTCCCCGTCGATCGCGTCAAGATCGACCGCAGTCTGGTGCGCGACATCGCCATTTCGGCGGAAGCGCGCACGATCTGCAGCGCCGTCGTCGGCCTCATCCAGGGGCTGGGGATGGAAGTCGTGGTCGAAGGCGTCGAATCCGAAGCGCAGATGGAAATGCTGCGCGTCATCGGCTGCACCCTGTTCCAGGGCTATCATTTCGCCCGTCCGATGAGCGAGCAGGACTATCTGTCCCGCTTCGCCCTTTCACCGCTAGGCCAGCGCCGCACCGTTTGACGATCAGGCCGCCAGTGCGCTCCGGATGACGAGGGCGTAGATCCGGGTCAGGTCCTCAAGGTCCTGCACCGCCACGGCCTCATCCAGCTTGTGCATCGTTGCATTGTTCAGCCCGAACTCCACCACCGGGCACAGGCGGGAGAGGAAACGCGCGTCCGATGTGCCGCCGGTGGTGGAAAGCTCCGCCTCGACCCCCGTCACGTCCTTGATCGCGCCCGCCACAAGGCTGGATAGCGCGCCTGGTTCCGTCAAGAACGGCTCGCCGCTGATCTTCGCGGTGACGATACCGCCCTCGGTCGCCGCAATCGCGCTGATCCGCTCGATCAGTTGCGCGCCGCTATGCTGGTCGTTGAAGCGGATGGAAATGCGGGCATGGGCGGCCGCTGGGATGACATTGGTGGCGGGATTCCCCACCTCCAGATCCGTGATCTCGATATTGCTCGGCTGGAACCAGTCCGTGCCCTCATCCAGCACCACAGCATCGATCGCCGCGAGGATGCGGACGAGGCGCGGAACCGGATTGTCGGCCAGGTGCGGATAAGCGACATGCCCCTGCACGCCGTCCACCTTTATCCACATGTTGACCGAGCCGCGCCGACCGACCTTGATGACGTCGCCCAGCCGCTGGGAGGAAGTCGGCTCGCCGACCAGACAGAGGTCGGGCCGCAATCCGTGCGCTGCCATGCGGTCCATCAGCGCCAGCGTGCCGTAAACCGCCGGGCCTTCCTCATCGCCGGTGATGATGAGGCTGACGGTCCCCGGCACATCATCGGGAACGCTGGCAAGAGCAGCGACAAAGGCGGCGATAGACCCTTTCATGTCGACCGCGCCACGGCCATGGAGAAGGTCGCCGCGGAGCTCCGGCGTGAAGGGATCGCTGGTCCAGCCGTCGCCCGGCGGCACCACGTCCAGATGCCCCGCGAAAGCGAAGTGCGGGCCCGCGCCCGTCGTCCGCCAGGCAAGCAGGTTTTCCACCGGCCCGTCGGGCGCTTCTCCGGTGACAAAGCGATCGACGGTGAAGCCCATCGGCGCCAGCATCGCTTCAAGGACCGCGAAGACTTCACCCCGGGCGGGCGTCACCGAAGGGCAGGCAATCAGCTTGCGCGCTATGTCCACTACATCGGCATTGGTGCTGGTCATGCTCATGGCGCTGCGTTAGCGAAAGCCGAGCGCCTTTGCCAGCGGAGGAAAGGATCATGCCCAAGATCGATCTTGCAGCCATGGAACAGACCAACAGGACCGGCTATCCCGATCCCTATGCAGTTGTGGTGGAGGGGCGATGGGTGCGAAGACTGGGTCCGGGCTCCGGCCTTGCGGACTTCGGCGTCAGCCATGTGGTGCTGAAACCCGGCGCCGCTTCGTCACAGCGTCACTGGCATGAAGATGAGGATGAATTCGTCGTCATGCTGAGCGGGAACGCCGTGCTGATCGAGGATGAAGGCCGCTTCGCCATGCAGGCAGGCGACATGGCCGCCTTCCCCAAGGGCGAGCCCAATGGCCATCATCTCGTCAACGAAAGTGACGGCGATTGCGAATTCCTCGCCTTCGGGCGCGTGCCGAAGGGGGATGCGCACTATCCCGACATCGACCTTCGATGGTCGGGGGGAGGCTATCAGCGCAAGGATGGGAGCGCCTTTTGAGCGGCTGTCCAGCGTTCGACAGGCGGATGATGCTAGCGGGCATGGGGGCTGCCGTGATGGCGGCGAAAGCGCCCCCGCCTGAACGCGTAAAGGCGCCGCGCTTGCGCCCTGGCGACGTCGTCGGCCTTGTGGAACCGGCGGGCTTCACCGACGACCTGTTCGATCTGGATGTGGTGCAGGAAACGATCGTAGCGATGGGCCTCAAGCCCAGGCCCGCCCGGCACTTGCTCGACCGCCACGGCTATCTCGCGGGCAAGGATGAAGACCGCGCCGCCGATCTGAACGCGATGTTCGCCGACCGCGAGGTAAAGGCCGTCTTCGCCGTGCGCGGCGGCTGGGGCTGCGCGCGCATCCTGCCCTATCTCGATTTCACCACCATCCGCGCCAACCCCAAGCTGCTGATAGGGTTCAGCGACATCACCGCCTTGCACATGGCCTTCGCCGCACGCGCGGGCTTTACCACGATTCACGGCCCGAACGCCGCCAGCAGCTGGCCGCGCTTCAGCTGGGAGGCGTTCCGGGCGATCGCCTTTGACGGCGCCACGCCCCTGTTGACCAACCCGCAGGCGAAAGAGGATCGGCTGGTTCCGCTGGGCGGTCGCATCCGCACATTCGGCAGCGGGCGGGCGAGCGGCCGGTTGCTGGGCGGCAACCTCACCGTGCTGACGGCGCTCATGGGAACAGGCTGGCTCCCCGATTTCACAGGCGCCATCCTGTTCCTGGAGGATGTGGACGAAGCGCCATACCGGATCGACCGGATGCTGACCCAATTGTCGCTCGCGGGCGTGTTGCGCAAGCTGGCCGGGCTGGTGTTCGGCCAGTGCACCAGCTGCGGCGCGACAGGCCCCTCCTATGGCGGCTTCACCCTGTCGCAAGTGCTTGAGCAACATCTGCGGCCCCTCGGCATCCCCGCATTCCAGGGCGCCGCCATCGGCCATGTGGCGAACCAGTTCAGCCTGCCGCTCGGCGTGCGGGCCGAAATCGATGCCGATGCGGGCAGCATCCGCCTGCTCGAACCAGCCGTCAGCTAAAGCTCACTCCGCCTGTTCCGCAGGGCGGGCATAAGCCCCGCGCCCGTCCGGCGGCACCAGTTCCTTGCCCCTGATCGTCAAGGTCAGCGTCTTGAACCCAGGCTGCGGCACATCCTTCGTCGGCTCCGCCACCAGCCGGACCGTGCCATCCGCCTCCTGCCAGCGCCCTTCGGCAAACAGATCAAGCGCGCCATAGACGAGATACCATTGAAAGCGCCCGTCCGGCCGAAGCATCAGCTCCGACCCCGTCTCCATCACCCCACGCAAATAATAATGACCGGCCCGTTCCGCAGGCGCAGTCTCCGCCAGCGCCGGTGTCGCGAAGAAAGCCGCCAGGGGCATGAGGGGGGTGAGCAGCCGCATGCGGATAGCTTAGCAGATGTTCATCGCTCAGGCGCGGACGAAGGGGATCAGCTCTTCATAAACCGGCAAAGGCGGCTTTCCCTCCACCCGCGCACCCCGGCGCATCAGGAAGGCATGGCGCACGATCTCCGCCTGTTGCTCAAGCCCATAGCGCTCGAACGGCCGCCCCGGCACGATGTCGTAGCCATAGCGGCAAAAGGGGTGGCGCATCAGCGGCAGATACCATTTGCCGCCCCTTTGCGCCTGCCAGACATGGGTCATTTCGTGGATGAAATGCCCCTGCAGGTGAAGCGCCGACTCGCAAAAATCATCGCAAAACAGGCCGCTCCTGGGGTTGAACCAGATATCGCCATCGGGCGACATGGTGACCCGAGCAGGCTGGAAGGGCCACCATTTGCGATTATGCGCCCGCACCCGGTCATAGGCGATCGCGTCGCCGAACACCGATCGGGCGAGCGCCACCTCTCCCGGCGTCAGGCTCCGGCTGGTCAATGCTCGGCGGGCTCCCCGGCCTTCGGGGCGGGCGCTCCGGGCTTCTGGATCACGGCATCCACCAGCAGGCGATCGCCATTGGCAAGGAGGAAGGTAAAGCTCATCTTGCCGCGGCTGACCGCCGTGTCGTTGATGCCCCAGATCATCAGATGCTTGCCGCCAGGCGCGAACGCGACCTTCGACTTGGCGGGAATGTCGACGGCGTCGATCTTCTGCATCTTCATCGTGCCGCCATGATCCATGCTCTCATGCATCTCGACCTTGAGCGCATAATCGGTCAGCACGCCGCGCAACTGCGTCGCCGTATCGCCGCCATGGGCGACAAAATAACCGGCCGAAGGCGTATCCTTGTTGGGGCTGAGCCGCACCCAGGCCTGATCTATATAGGTCGGGGCAGGATCGCCGCAGGCCGCAAGTGCAAAGGGAGTAGCCAAGGCAAAAAGGGACAAGGGTGCGCGCATCGGGGAACTTTCGTGACTGTCTCGTTTCCGGTCGGTTGTTACGGTAATCGTCCGCGCTTCTTGTGCCAAGGAAGATCGCGCCTATATCCCATCCGCAAACGGCCTTGCCTTGGCGCTTTCGTGAGGTATGGGGCCGTCAACCGCTGATATGATTTGGGGTTTGAAGAGGACAAGATGGGAAAAGTAATCGGCATTGACCTTGGCACCACCAACAGCTGCGTGGCTGTGATGGACGGCGGCAAGCCCAAGGTGATCGAAAATGCGGAAGGCGCGCGCACCACGCCGTCGATCGTGGCCTTCACCAAGGATGGCGAGCGCCTGATCGGCCAGCCCGCCAAGCGTCAGGCCGTCACCAATCCTGACAATACGATTTTCGCGGTGAAGCGCCTGATCGGCCGCCGCTTCGACGATCCGACCACCAAGAAGGACATGGAGCTTGTCCCCTATCACATCGTGAAGGGCGGCAATGGCGACGCATGGGTCCAGGCGGGCGGCAAGGATTATTCGCCTTCGCAGATTTCCGCCTTCACCCTTCAGAAGATGAAGGAAACCGCCGAAAGCTATCTCGGCGAAACAGTCACGCAGGCGGTCATCACCGTCCCGGCTTACTTCAACGATGCCCAGCGTCAGGCGACCAAGGACGCCGGCCAGATCGCGGGCCTGGAAGTGCTGCGCATCATCAACGAGCCTACGGCGGCGGCGCTCGCCTATGGCCTTGAGAAGCAGGACGGCAAGACGATCGCGGTCTATGACCTTGGCGGCGGCACCTTCGACATCTCGATCCTCGAAATCGGCGATGGCGTGTTCGAAGTGAAGTCCACCAACGGCGACACCTTCCTGGGCGGCGAAGATTTCGACGCCAAGCTGGTCGAATATCTGGCCGAAGGCTTCAAGAAGGATGAGGGCATCGACCTCACCAAGGACAAGCTGGCGCTCCAGCGTCTGAAGGAAGCGGCTGAAAAGGCGAAGATCGAACTGTCCTCGGCCCAGTCGACCGAAGTCAACCTGCCCTTCATCACCGCTGACCAGAATGGCCCCAAGCATCTGGTGAAGAACATCACCCGCGCCGATCTGGAGCGTCTGGTGACCGACCTCATCAAGCGCACCATGGAGCCCTGCAAGAAGGCGATGGCGGACGCTGGCATCTCCGCGAGCGAGATTAGCGAAGTCGTCCTCGTCGGCGGCATGACCCGCATGCCCAAGGTGCGCGAGGCCGTGAAGGAGTTCTTCGGCAAGGAACCGCACACCGGCGTCAACCCGGACGAAGTCGTCGCCATGGGCGCGGCGATCCAGGCGGGCGTGCTTCAGGGCGACGTCAAGGACGTGCTGCTGCTCGACGTCACTCCGCTCTCCCTCGGCATCGAGACGCTGGGCGGCGTGTTCACCCGCATGATCGACCGTAACACGACGATCCCCGCCAAGAAGAGCCAGGTTTACTCGACTGCTGACGACAATCAGCAGGCGGTGACGATCCGCGTGTTCCAGGGCGAACGTGAAATGGCGGCGGACAACAAGCTGCTCGGCCAGTTCGACCTGGTTGGCATCCCGCCCGCGCCGCGTGGCGTGCCGCAGATCGAAGTCACCTTCGACATCGACGCCAACGGCCTCGTCAACGTCCATGCCAAGGACAAGGGTACGGGCAAGGAACAGCAGATCCGCATCCAGGCTTCGGGCGGCCTGTCCGACGCCGACATCGATCAGATGGTCAAGGACGCCGAACGCTTCGCCGAAGAGGACAAGAAGCGGCGTGAAGGCGCAGAGGCGAAGAACAACGCCGAAAGCCTGATCCACACCACCGAACAGCAGCTCAATGAGCATGGCGACAAGGTGGAGCCAAGCCTCAAGTCCGAAATCGAAACCGCGATCGCCGCGACCAAGTCGGCTGTCGAGGGTGGCGACGCTGAAGCGATGAAGGCCAAGGCGCAGGAACTCGCCCAGGTCGCGATGAAGCTTGGCCAGGCGATCTACGAAAAGGAGCAGGCCCAGGCCGCGGCTCCGGGTGCCGAAGCGCCCAAGGCTGATGACGATGTCGTCGACGCTGAATTTTCGGAAGTCGACGACAACAAGGCGTAACAGACCCCCTCCCTCTCCCCTTCAGGGGAGAGGGCCGGGGAGAGGGGGTTAGAAGAGGTGGCGATGGCAACAGGATATCTAACGTTCCGCATTGCCCCTCTCCCAACCCTCTCCCCTGAAGGGGAGAGGGCTTTTTAATGAGTACCGAAGTGGATTATTACGAACTGCTCGAAGTCGAGCGCACAGCTGATGGGAACGCGATAAAGAGCGCCTATCGCAAGCTCGCGATGAAATATCATCCGGATCGCACTGGCGGGTGCACCGACAGCGAGGCCAAGTTCAAGGCGGTCTCCGAAGCCTATGAATGTCTGAAAGACCCGCAGAAGCGCGCCGCTTACGACCGTTATGGCCATGCGGCCTACACCAATGCCCAGAATGGCGGTGGTGGCTTCAATGGCCGTGGCGCGGGCGGCTTTTCCGATCTCGGCGACATATTCGAAACGATCTTCGGCCAGAGCGGCTTTGGTGGCGGGGGTCGTCAGACGCAGCGGCGCGGCGCGGACCTGCGCTATGACATGGAGATCACGCTCGACGAAGCCTATCATGGCAAGAAGACCGAGATCGAGATCGAAGTCTCCGCCCCTTGCGAAAGCTGCGATGGATCGGGCGCGCAGCCCGGCACCGGGGTCAAGACCTGCGGCACGTGCGGCGGTCATGGCCAAGTGCGGGCGCAGCAGGGCTTCTTCGTGGTCGAGCGCACCTGTCCCGGCTGTCATGGCGCAGGCCAGGTCATCGAAAGCCCCTGCCGCACCTGTCGCGGCGAAGGACGCGTGGACAAGCCCAAGACGCTGTCCGTCAACATCCCGGCGGGCGTCGACGAAGGCACCCGCATCCGTCTGTCCGGCGAAGGCGAGGCGGGCGCGCGGGGCGCTCCTGCTGGCGACCTCTACATCTTCCTGCATGTGAAGCGGCATTCCCTGTTCGAACGGGACGGCACGACCCTTTTCTGCCGCGCGCCCGTCAGCTTCACCACGGCGGCGCTTGGCGGCTGCATCGAAGTGCCCGGCCTCGACGGTCAGCGGCATGAGATCAAGATCCCGAGCGGCATTCAGTCCGGCAAGCAGATCCGCCAGCGCGGCGCGGGCATGCCGGTGCTGAACGGGCGGGGGCAGGGCGATCTCGTCATCCAGGTCGATGTCGAAACGCCCACTCGCTTGACCGCCAAGCAGAAGGAATTGCTGGAAGCCTTCCGGGAAACCGAAACCGGCGAGGAATGTCCGCAGTCGACCGGCTTCTTCAGCAAGCTCAAGGAGCTGTGGGGAGAATAAGGCGCTTCGCTGCTGCCAATGCATGAAGCCGGGTGCGGAAAGGCCGTCCCCGGCTTTCCTTTTGTCGAAGGGTGATTATTTCCGCAGGTTCTTCTGGAAGAACTCCGTCATCACATCCAGCGCCTCCTGCGCCTCGGGCAGATTTCGGTTGGCGAAGAAACAATGGTCCAGCCCGTCCCAGACATGCAGGTCGGCCTTCACCTTCGCCTTGATCAATTCGCGATGGGTGTTGACCGCAGCGCTGACTTCGCCCGCGCGCATCGAGGTCACCAATAAGGTAGCCGGGAAATAGCGCAGCGTGTCGCTCGACATGATCGGCGACATGAGCGGGTCGAGCAGGTCGTGATTGCCATAATAGAAACGCTCGTCGAGCGTTGCGGGCGTGGTCAGGCCCTGCATGGGCTTGAATGTGTACCAGCTGTCGCCCGCCCATCGCGCATCCGCCGACGCGCAGAATATCCCCGCCGCGCCGGGCGCGGGCAGCTTCACATGCTGGAACCAGGCGATCGCCTGGGCTGTCAGCAGCCCACCGGCCGAACTGCCGAAAATGCCGATCTGCGAAGCCTTGCGCGTCTTGAGCAATTCCCGATAGACCGCCGCCACATCCTCGCTCGCCGCCGGGAAGACAGCTTCGGGCGCCTGCCGGTAGTCGATCGTCAGAACCTCAAATCCGGTCCGGCTCGCCAAGGGGATGGATTCCTGCAATCCGCCTGCTGCAGCGTTCGCCACGATGAAGCCGCCGCCGGGAAGGTTGATCAGGATGTTGCCATTCTTGCCCCGGCCGCTCCGCTTGTCAGGCGTGATCAGATAGCCGTGGACGCCGCCAACCGTGACCTCGCGATAGTTGACCCGATATTCCTCCGCCAGCTTGCGGATCATCGAAGCCGCGCCGCGCGTCATCATCTCCCGGGTCGCGGGAACGCGCTTCTTTTCGATCAGCTGGGTGAGCATATCGTTGGCATCCAACGGACGCCGTGGAAGCGCCTTCTTCGCCTCCTCGCTCAGATAGACGGACGGGGGAAGGCGGAATGCGGGGACGTTCACCGTCCCATCAGTTTCGATCGGGTTCGGCTTGGCAGGCGGCGTCTGGGTGAAACCGGTGCCCTGTACAGCGCACAGCGCCAGCAGCCCCGCAAGCTTCTTCACATGACGCATCGCCATCTCCCCCGCCCTGATCGCCAGCTCACAATAGAACGATACCGTGCTATTATACGTCGGGAAAGCGTTTTCTCGCTACTTCATTCTTTAAATCAATTTCAGCTTCACCCTCAAGCCGCCAGGAACATGTCCGGATCGATCGCCATCAAGCTTTCCGCCCCGCCCTCGATCTTGCGCCGCAACGCCCCGGCATCCGGCATGACCCGTTCCGCAAAAAACCGCGCCGTCACCAGCTTCGCTTCCAAAAAGCGCGCATCGCCTTCGCCCGCCTCCAGCAACTCAGCCGCCGCCTTCGCCATGCGCAGCCACATCAGGCCGGTCGAGACAATCCCCAATATGTGCATGTAATGCACCGCGCCAGCCCCGGCATTGTCGGGGTTCTGCATCGCGTTCTGCATCAGCCACATGGTCGCCGCGCCTAGCTGTCCGCTCGCTTTCTCCAGCGCTTCCGCCACCCCCGCCAGCCGCGCATTGCCTTTCGCTTCAGCTACCTCGTCAGCGACGATCTTCAGGAAAGCCTGCAACGCCCTGCCGCCGTTCATGGGCAGCTTGCGGCCGACAAGATCCATCGCCTGAACGCCATTAGTGCCCTCGTAAATCTGGGCTATGCGAGCATCGCGCACATATTGTTCTGCGCCATTCTCCCAGATGTAGCCATGACCGCCGAAAACCTGCTGGCACATGACCGCAACGTCAAAGCCCTTGTCGGTGCCATAGCCTTTCAGCACGGGGGTCAACAGCTGGACCAGATCGTCAGCGGTCTGTCGCTCCTCATCCGTCGCGGCATGATGCGCCAGATCGACCTGAAGCGCACCCCAGAGCATCAGCGCGCGCAGTCCCTCCGTCAGTGCCTTGGCTTCCATCAGCATACGGCGCACGTCGGGATGGACGAAGAGAGTGTCGGCTTTCTCATCCTTGTCCTGCGGCCCGGTCAGCGCCCGACCCTGCCGCCGGTCGCGAGCATAATGGACTGCGTTCTGGAAAGCGACCTCGGCCTGTCCCAGCCCCTGCATGCCGACCCACATCCGCGCGGCATTCATCATGATGAACATGGCGGCAAGGCCCTTATTCTCCTCGCCCACGATCCAGCCTTTCGCTCCGTCATAATTCATGACGCAGGTCGCGTTGCCGTGGATGCCCATCTTATGTTCCAGTGACCCGCAGGAGACCGCATTACGCTCACCCAAAGAGCCGTCATCATTCACCAGAACCTTGGGAACGACGAAGAGCGAAATGCCCTTGCTGCCTTCCGGCGCATCGGGTGTCTTGGCGAGGACCAGGTGGATGATATTCTCCGTGAGGTCCTGCTCGCCCGACGAAATGAAGATTTTCGTGCCGGTGATCGAATAGCTGCCGTCATCCTGCTTCACCGCCTTGGTCTTGATCAGGCCCAGGTCCGTGCCCGCATGCGGCTCGGTCAGGTTCATCGTGCCAGTCCATTTGCCCGACACCATGTTGGGGATATATTTCTGCTTCTGTTCTTCGCTGCCTTTCGCGAGCAAGGCGGAGACAGCTCCGCTCGTCAGGCCGTGATACATTTCGAAACTGTGATTGGCCGAAAGCACATATTCCCCGACCGCGGATGCGACGACGTTGGGCAAGCCTTGTCCGCCATATTCCACAGGCGCATGCAGCGTGGTCCAGCCGCCCTCGACATAGGTGTCGAACGCCTCCTTGAAGCCGGGAGGCGTGGTCACGCTGCCATCGGGATGGCGGACGCAGCCTTCCTTGTCGCCGACCGCGTTGAGCGGGAAGAGCACCTCCTTCGCGATCTTGCCCCCTTCCGCCAGGATCGCGTCGACAAGATCCGGCGTCGCGCTTTCAAAGCCCGGCAGGTTTGCGTAGCGTTCAAGCCCTACCACATGGTCGAGGACGAAACGGGTTTCGCGGATGGGCGCTGAATAGCTGAGCATGATCTTCTCCGATGTTTCTTTTCTTGGCAGGGCGAAGTGTCAGGGCCTGTCGAGAGCGGTTACGAAGTCCGACAGTTCCGCGATTGCGGCGTCGATATCGCTTTTTTGGCGGGTGAGCAGTTCGATACGCGCCTTGCATTTGGCGACCGTGACCCGCCGCTGCTCCTCATGTTCTTCATCCGCGTCGTAAAGGTCGATCATCTCGCGAATGTCGGCCAGGCTGAAGCCGACCCTCTTGCCGCGGAGGATCCAGGCGAGGCGGGCGCGGTCGCGGCGGGAATAGATGCGCGCCAAACCTTGGCGCTCGGGTGCGATCAGTCCTTCATCCTCATAGAAGCGGAGCGCGCGCGCGGTGACGCCGAACTCCTCGGACAGGTCGGTTATCGTGTAGCTTTGCCGTTCCTTGTGATCGGGCAGCTCAATGCCCGCGATGCTGCTGCGCTGGTCCATGGCGCCTTAGCTAGGAGAGCTTTACGTTAACGTCAAGTGTGATCTGGGACGATTTGGCCTGATGACAGGGTGGGCTGGGGGAGCTAAGCGGCTTCCGATGATGGGGGCGATCAGACGATCAGAACTTGCGCGGGGCCTTTTGGCTGCGTTGGGGCTGCTTGTCCTCGCGATCCAGCTCGTCACGCCTGCCGGTTTCATGCCGGTACGGACCTCGCACGGCGTGATGGTGACGCTCTGCACCGGTCAGGGCGCCGTCCGCGTCATGGTGGATCGCGAAGAGGCGCCCGGCAAGGTGCATCATTCACCCGATGAGGGCGGCCCCGTTCAGCAGCATTGCGCTTTCGCCGCATCCGTGCAGCCGATGGTGCCGCCTTTGCTATTGGCCGATCTGCCTCTGCCAGCTTGGCAGACAATTTTCGGGCCCATCGCCTTCGCCCTCAAAACCGGGCTGATCGCCAGGCTTGCGGCGCCCCCGCCTCCATCATCCGGTCCCCCTCAATCCTCCTGACAATGCCGCTTATGCCGCGCGGAGCGCGGCACGATTTTTCATGAGGATGAATTCATGTCTGCACCTACCGCTTTGCGCAGCGTTTCGCTGTGCGCACTTGCCTGTTCTCTGATGTCCGTACCCGCCCTGGCTGATGAGGCGGGCGATCAAAGCCGCATCGTTGTTACGGCTGCCTCGACCCCTGAGGATGCCGCCGCCAATATCAGCCGTACCGCTGGCGGCGCCGATATCGTCACTGCCAAGAATTTCGAGGACAAGCTGGCCGTCTCGCTGCGCGACGCGCTCGCCTTTTCGGCTGGCGTCTACACGCAGCCCCGCTTCGGGCAGGAGGTTCGGATTTCGATCCGCGGCTCTGGCCTTTCGCGAGGCTTCCATATGCGCGGCTTGACCCTGTTGCAGGATGGCATTCCCATCAACATGGCCGATGACAATGGGGACTTTCAGGAACTGGACCCGCAGGTTTTCCAGCATCTGGAGGTGTATCGCGGCGGCAATGCTCTGCGGCTTGGTGGATCGACGCTGGGCGGCGCGATCAACGTAGTGACGCCGACCGGGCGGACAGCGTCTGGGGCTGAACTGCGCGTCGATGGCGGTTCTTTTGATACGCTCCGGGCCAAGGCCGCCTATGGCTATGCGGATGACCGTGGAGATGCCTGGGCAGCAATTACCGCCGACCGGTCGGATGGTGACCGCGCTCATGGTGAGAGGCGAGCGTTGCGCTTCAACGGCAATGTCGGGATCAAGCTCAGAGAGCGTGTGGAAACCCGCTTCTACGTCAGCGCACAGTCGATAAGGCAGAAGTTGTCGGGCGCATTGACCGAAGTGGATGCTCTGAACGATCCGGCGCGCGGTAATTTCGCAGGGGATCAGGCGAGGAACATCGATTCGATCCGCTTTCAAAACCGGACCACGGTGCAGCTGGACGGCGGACAATTTGCATTTGGCGCCTATTTCAACGCGAAGGCGCTGGATCATCCCATCTACCAGGTGGTGGATCAGAAATCCGAAGACCGCGGGCTGTTCGCGAGCCTGGAATTGGCGGGCGACATACGAGGGCTTCCGGTCGGAATCACGCTCGGCACGCAGGCGCGCTTTGGTCATGGCGACTTCCGGCAGTTCGTGAACATCAATGGTAAGGCAGGTGTTCCCACCTCCATCCAGAAGGCGCGTGCTCAGACGATTAACAGCTATGCGGAAGCGAGGATAGCGCCCGTTCGGGAATTATGGCTGATCGCAGGAGGCGTCTACACGCATGGCGAACGGCGACTTGACAACCGCCTTGCCCCTGCACGTAGCGGGGAGGCGGAGTTTGATAGTTTCGCTCCAAAATTCGGGCTGTTGTTTGAACCGTCTCAAGCGACGCAGTTCTACGCCAATTATAGCCGGTCGGTGGAACTCCCGGGCTTCATCGAATTGGGGCAAACAGCGGTCGGTTCGGGCGGAGTGGCATTGCCTGGCTTCACGCCGCTTGATGCGCAACGGGCCTGGACGGCGGAAATAGGCACGCGCGGCAGCTTGGGTCCGGCGCGGTGGGATCTAAGCATCTACCGTGCGGACCTGAAGGGCGAATTGCTTCAATATAATGTTCAGCCGGGCGTTATCCCGGCTGCCACCTTCAACGCGGGCCGGACGCGGCATCAGGGTGTGGAGGCAGCGCTAGAGTTGAAGATATCGCCTTGGACGGCGTTGCGGCAGGTTTATCAATATAGCGATTTCCGATTCCGGGGCGACGCGCAGTTTGGCAACAATCGCCTCCCCGTCGTGCCGCGCCATTTCTACCGGGCCGAACTGAGGTTGGGGACGGATCGTGCCAGCATTGCTCCGGTCATCGAATGGGTGCCGCAGGGCGCCTGGGTGGATTATGCCAACAGCGAGCGGGTCGATGGCTATGCCACGTTCAACCTCGGGGCGCAGGCGCAACTGACGAAAGCTGTCAGCCTCTTCATCGACGCCCGCAACCTGACGGGCAAGCGAGCGATCGGCGACATAGGAGCGCTCGTCAACTACAAGCGGGACAATCCGCTGACAGCGGCGAACGAAGCCAGTGTCGCCTTCTACCCCATTGAGCGACGTGCCATCTATGCCGGGCTGCGCGCGCGTCTCTGAAAAGGTGTCGGCCTATCCTCATGAGGGGGTGGAGCGGGGCGGCAAATGCGGCTAGAGGCGGCGCCATGTTGCGCCTCTCCGGCCTTAAGCTGCCCCTCGACCATCCGGCCGACGCGATGCCCGCCGCAATTTGTGCGCGGCTGGGGATAGAGGCATCGGACCTTTTGCGTCACATGATCGTGCGCCGGGGCAATGACGCCCGGCGCAAGAATGCGATCCAGCTGGTCTATACCGTCGATGTCACGCTCGCCGATGAGGCGGAGGTGCTTGAGCGGCTCGCCCATGATCATGACGTGCGCCGACGACCGGATACAGATTATCGTTTCGTCGCCCATGCGCCGCAAGGATGGTCGGGCAAGAGGCCGGTCGTGGTCGGTGCAGGCCCCTGCGGTCTCTTCGCCGGATTGATCCTGGCGCAGATGGGTTTCCGGCCCATCATCCTCGATCGCGGCAAGGTGGTGCGTGAGAGGACCAAGGATACTTGGGGTTTGTGGCGAAGGGCCGAGCTGAACCCTGACAGCAACGTGCAATTCGGTGAAGGCGGCGCGGGCACCTTTTCTGACGGCAAGCTCTACTGCCGGGTGAAAGATCCCCGGTTTCTCGGCCGAAAGGTGCTGGAAGAGTTTGTGGCGGCTGGTGCGCCTGAAGATATTCTCACCGAAGCGCATCCGCACATCGGGACATTTCGGCTGGTCTCGATGGTCGAAAACATGCGCCGCCAGATTGAGGAGTTGGGCGGCGAGTATCGCTGGCAGCACAAGGTCGATGACCTGGAACTGGAGCGGCGATCCGACGGGACGCAGCGGCTGCGCGGGTTGTATCTATCCGACGGCAGCTTCATCGAGGCCGACCATGTTGTGCTTGCGGTAGGGCACAGCGCCCGCCCGACATTCGAAATGCTGCACCGGCGCGGCGTGCATATCGAGGCGAAACCTTTTTCGATCGGAGTGCGGATCGAACATCCGCAAAGCTGGATCGATCGCGCGCGTTACGGCAATTGCGCGGGCCATCCGCTGTTGGGCGCGGCGGCCTATAGCCTGGCGCACCATTGCGAGAATGGCCGCACCGTCTACAGCTTTTGCATGTGCCCCGGCGGCCGCGTAGTTGCGGCAACATCCGAAGAAGGCCGCGTGGTCACCAATGGCATGAGCCAGTATAGCCGGGCCGAGTTCAATGCCAACTCCGGTTTAGTCGTCGGTATCGATCCCGCACGTGACTACCCCGGTAGTCCGCTGGCTGGTATCGATCTTCAGCGGCATTGGGAAAGCCAAGCGTTCATTGCGGGCGGCTCTTCCTACTGGGCGCCGGGACAGAAGGTGGGTGACTTCCTCGCGCGGCGGCCATCCACGGCGCTGGGGGAAGTTGTTCCTTCCTACAAGCCGGGCGTGAAGATGACGGACTTGTCATCCTGCCTCCCCGATTTCGTGACCGAGGCCTTTCGTGAGGCCTTGCCTATCTTTGGCCGACAGATCGCCAATTACGACCATCCCGATGCCGTTATGACAGGGGTGGAAACGCGCACTTCCTCCCCAATCCGAGTTACGCGGGGGAAAGATCTTCAAAGCTTGAACGTCGCTGGACTCTACCCTGCGGGTGAAGGCGCTGGCTATGCGGGTGGGATATTGTCCGCTGCGATTGATGGCATCAAGGTCGGCGAAGCCATCGGGTTGGCAATCACCAATTAAATGCGCCCTTCAAAGTGATTCGCCATAGCCTTGCCGTGGGGGAAATCGCGAAAATCCAACCCTTATGCTGGCTTAGGCGCAGGTTTTCGTATCCGGACATAGATGCAGCAGTTAAGTTCGAATATGACGCGAACATGAAGGTCATATGAAATAATCATAGGCCCATGACATCGCTGGCGTTAATTTATTACCCTACCGCTCGGCTTTGCCATATAAGGCTGTTGCTGCTCTCGGCCGGTATGACGCTGCCGCAGTGGCTTTTCAGTAAAATCGATAGATAAACAGAGGAGGCCTCTATGTATGCCAAGCCTGTGATGGCGGCGTTATGCGTCTGCCTGCCTATGCCGATTGCCGCCGATGCGAAACAGGGTGGGCAACTCACCGTCGTTGCACCCGACAAGAGCGCGATAAGCTATGAAAAGTGGACGGACCGCACAGCGTCGAGATTGTCTCGGAGCATCCGTCAAGCAACATCTCTTTATCGGGATGCAGCATCGACCGGTTACTCCCGTGTCCAGTTTCGCCTTGGAGAACAGGGGCGGCCGGAAAATATCTCTCTAGCAGGCTCTTCCACATCGCGGAATGTCGATCGCATATCGATGCGGGCTATCCGCTCGATGGGATCGCTTTATCCTTTACCCCAGGAAGTGCGGCCAGGATCAAAGTTTGAAGCCTGGGTCATCGTCGCCAATGACGCGCGGGAAAGGGATACGATGCTGAACAGCCTGCGCTCCGAACATTTGGCTGACGCTTCAGGCGAGCGTCCAATCCTTCTGGCAGCGCGTTGATCGAAGAGGAGGTGGCTTCCAGAAGTGGCGGCGCTCCTGCAACACTTCTCAAGTGATCCGTGAAACTTACCGGTGAGGGCGGCGTTCCCCTGCCATGCGCCGCCTTCACTTTGATCTTCACAATGGCACCGGCTTCACCAGCGACAAGGAGGGCCGCGAACTAGCTGATGAAGAGGATGCCCGTGATGTGGCTATAAGGAGTATCCGCTCCATCCTGAGCGAAGAAGTGCTGAAGGGCATGGTCGATCTTACCGGCTGGATCGATATAAGGAACGAAGCTGGTATAGAAATCGGGCGAGTGACCTTCAGGGAGGCCGTGTGTCTCCGGCTCGACCCAGGAGACCGCGATGATAGCGGCGCATCTCGCCAAACTTAGGTTCCGCCATCCGCTCTCCAGTGAGGAAGAGGCTGCGATCCGGGCCATCGTACCTCCAGGCAAGAGAGTGGCGCGCAACAGCACCATCGTTCACGAAGGGGAGCTTTTGGAAGCCAGCACCTTGCTCCTTGAAGGTGTCATGTGCCGCTTCAAGGACCTCGCCGACGGCAAGCGGCAGATCACGCAAATCCATATCGCCGGCGATTTTGTCGACCTGCACGGCTTTACATTGAAGCGCCTTGAACATGATGTGATGACGGTGACGGACTGTGTCGTGGCCCTGGTGCCTCATGAGCATATCCGCCAACTGATCGAACAATGGCCGCGATTGGGGCGATTATATTGGTTCAGCACCAATCTGGACGCCTCCATGAATCGCGAATGGGAACTGTCATTGGGACAAAGATCCGCAGCTGGAAGGCTGGCGGCGCTGTTTTGCGAACTGCAGGTCCGGCTGCAGGTCGTGGGTGTTGAAAGTGCCCGCTTCAATCTCGGGATGAGCCAATCGCAACTCGCCGATAGCCTGGGTATGACGCCCGTTCATGTGAATCGCACGCTGCGTCTTTTGCGGGAGCAGCGGCTTTTGAACTATCAGCGGGGGGAAGCGCAGATTGTGGATCTTGAGGGCTTGAAGTCCCTCGCCGGCTTTGACGAACGCTATCTGTACCTTGATCCTGACCCGCTATGATCCTGAATGGTTCAGGAAGTGGTTGATTTCACGCCAGATAAGGTGTGGACTTATGTGATGACTATATGTCGGATGTGAGGACAGATGTCAGGGACGCAAGAGCGCCAAAAGCATGCTGGCACGGTAAAACCCCCTATCCCGGCGGATGAGGCTGACCGGCTGCAAGCGCTGGAGCATTATCGGCTGGGGGGCATCGGCCGGGAACAACCTTTCGATCATATCACCCAGTTCGCCGCCGACCTGTTCGACGTGCCCATGTCGCTTGTGTCGATCGTGGGATCGGACGCGCAATGTTTTCGCGGCGCATGCGGGATTGATGAAACCCATACGCCGCGTGACGTTGCCTTCTGCGCCTTCGCGATCTTGCAGCCTGAGGTGATGGTAGTCCCGGACGCCGCGAAGGACCCCAGGTTTCGCAGCAATCCGTTAGTAACCGGCGCGCCGCACATCCGCTTCTATGCGGGTGCGCCGTTGCGGGTGGCCAACGGCCAGCCGATCGGGACGCTCTGCATCATCGATCACGAGCCCCGCGATTTTGGGGAGCAGGAGCAAAAGCGCCTTGCGCAACTCGCGCGGACGGTGGTCGATCTCATCGAGTTCCGGGTGGAGGGTTTTGCGGCTGAGGAGCATCGGCGCAAGCTCGACGACGAACGCCAGTTGCTCAAGCTGACGGTCGAAAACGTTAGCGGTGGCGTCGCGGTGGTCGATCGGGATTTACGCTTGATGCTTTGGAATCAGGCTTTCGTCGATCTCTTCGATTATGCTCCCGATAGTGTCACGGGCGGCAGGGATGCGCGTGAGCTCATCCGGCTCACGGCGCAGCGTGGCGAATTGGGTCCTGGCGATCCGGATCAGATCGTTACGGGCTTTGTGGAGTCCATCCGCACAAGCGATAGTCGGCGTCTGGAAATTCAGCGCCGGAACGGCCGTATCCTCGACATAAGGCGCGAATCGATCCGCGGCGGGCGCTTCATCATGACCGCACGGGATGTAACCCAGGAACGGCAGATCAGCCGGTTGAAGGACGAACTGGTATCGACGGTCAGTCATGAACTGCGCACGCCATTGACAGCTATCTCGGGGGCCTTGGGACTGATGGCGGGCGGGGCTGCGGGAGAGCTGCCCGACCGGGCCAAGCAACTGGTTGCGATCGGCAGCAAGAACGCCGAGCGGTTGATCCATCTGGTCAACGACCTGCTGGACATGGACAAGCTTCAATCAGGCAAACTGGTTTTCCATTTCGAGGGGCGGGAACTGGGCCTGCTGCTGACGGAAGCGATTGAGCAGATCGAACCCTATGCGGAGCGTTTCGGCGTCAGGCTCGCTTTCGAAAGGCCAACTGACGCCGTGGTGGCGAAGGTTGACAGCAACCGTCTGTGCCAAGTCATGACCAATCTCTTGTCGAACGCCTGCAAATTCTCGCCCTCCGGCGGCACGGTCCGCGTTTCGCTGCAGCGTGCGGGCGATAGTGCGCACATCAGCGTGGCTGATGAAGGGCCGGGTATTTCGCCGGAGTTCCGGGCCAGACTGTTCAAGCGTTTTGAACAGGAGGACGGCGCCCATCAACAAGGTCATGCAGGCACCGGCCTGGGTCTGGCGATCAGCAAGGCCATAGTAGAGGCGCATGGCGGCAGTATCACGCTCGACCCGGAGACGGAAAAGGGCGCGACCTTCCGTGTAGAACTGCCCGCCGTCACCGCGAGCTGAAGGAGAGGCCGGGTTGATCCGCATCCTGTATGTCGATGACGAAGCTGACTTGCGGGAAATAGCCGTCATGTCGCTTGAACTGGACCCGGAAATTCAGGTGCGCACGGCGGCGTCTGGCGCTGAGGCATTGGAACAGGCGAAGCAATGGCAGCCTGCGCTCATCCTTCTTGACGTGATGATGCCGGGCATGGATGGCCCCGCGACCTTGGCGAGGTTGAGGGCCGATCCGGACACCAGCGAAATTCCCGCCGCTTTCATAACGGCGAAGACGCATCCGCGGCATGTGACGGACTTGAAGGCGCTTGGTGCGCGTGCGGTGTTGGCCAAGCCGTTCGATCCGATGAGTCTTGCTGCGAATGTGCGGACATTGCTTCAGCCATGAGCGGCATGGAACGGCAGATGCAGGAGATGCGGCAGCGTTTTCAGCAGCGGGCAGCGTCCGATCGCGCGGCGATCGAGGCGGCGTTGGCGGCGGGCGATTGCCCCCGGCTTCTGCAGCTCGCGCATGGGTTGGCGGGGGTTGCCGGGATATTTGGTTATGGAGAGATCAGCAGCAGTGCGTCCGCGCTGGAAGAAGCGCTGGATGCAGATGCTGAAGATGAGAAGGTCAGGCTGTTAGCGCAGGTGTTGATCGGGGCCCTGGACCGCGCCTGACGGGGAAGTGGCTGGACGCTCACGAAAAGGGCGGCATCCGAAGATGCCGCCCCTTGTTCCAGCTGAGCTGGATCGGTGCCCCGCGCGAGGCGGAGCGATCCGATTACTTGAGTTCGACAGTCGCGCCGGCTTCTTCCAGCTGCTTCTTGAGCTTTTCGGCTTCTTCCTTGCCGACGCCTTCCTTGACAGCCTTCGGCGCGCCTTCGACCAGCGCCTTGGCTTCGGTCAGGCCCAGGCCGGTGATGGCGCGGACTTCCTTGATGACGTTGATCTTCTTGCCACCGTCGCCGGTGAGAACGACGTCGAATTCGTCCTTGGCTTCTTCAGCAGGCGCGCCACCAGCGGCGCCACCGGCGGGAGCAGCAACTGCAACAGCAGCAGCAGCCGAAACGCCCCACTTTTCTTCCAGGGCCTTCGAAAGCTCAGCGGCTTCGAGAACGGTCAGGGCCGACAGCTGATCGACCAGAGCATTGATATCTGCCATGTTAATTTCCCTTCTGGGCGGGGGATGAACCCCGCAAAATCAAGAGTTGAAACGTGTATTGACGGTCGAGACGACGGCGATCAGGCCGCGTCCTTCTCCGCATAGGCGTTGAAGACCCGCGCGAGCTGAGCCGCCGGCGCCTGGGTGACGGTTGCGAGCTTGGTAGCCGGTGCGACCAGAAGGCCGACCAGCTTCGCACGCAGTTCATCCAGCGACGGCATCGAGGCGAGTGCCTTGATACCTTCGGCGTTCAGCAGCACTTCGCCCATCGCGCCGCCAACGATCTCAAGCCGATCGTTGGTCTTGGCGAATTCGACTGCAACCTTGGCGGCTGCAACCGGATCGGCCGAGGAGGCGAGACCAACCGGACCGGTCAGCAGGTCGCTGATGCCGGTATAGTCGGTGCCTTCAAGGGCGATCTTGGCGAGGCGATTCTTCGTAACCTTGTAGGTGCCACCGGCTTCGCGCATCTTCTGACGCAATTGGGTCGACTGAGCGACCGTCATGCCGAGGTTGCGGGTCACGACGACCACGCCAACTTCTGCCAGGTGTGCGTTCAGCGCGGAAACGACCTCAGCTTTCTGATTACGATCCATGCCATTCTCCACTTCATGTCCACTGGCGAACCAGCGAACGGCTATAACCCGCGACGAATCGCGGGGCACTAAAGTCCGAAGGGGAGAGATCGACTGGCCCGCATCCTCATGGGAGAACAGGCAGACCCGGACAGGCAAAGCCAGCCGGTAAAGAACTTTTCCCCGTCTAGGCTGGAGATTAAGAAGGGCAAATTCCCTTCACCAACTGTCTCGGACGGAAGACTCCCGAAGGAGCCTGCTGCGCGGGCCTCTACAAAATAGGACGCCTTGTGTCACGCGGATTCTGGCGCAGGCCGGGCAAATGGCGGAAAACCGCCGTTTCTGCACCGAAGTTCACACCATATGCGCGCGCGTGCGCGAGCGCGCGTAGGCGTGGTGAGAAGCGGTTCGACGTTTTCAAAGACCGCTGGGAGATAGGCAGGTTGGGCTGTGTAGGACAGCGGGAATGGGAGGGTGTGGAGCGAAATAGGATGGTTTTTCGCAGATTGTGATTTTCGGGATACAGGTTCGGATTTGCGCGAGCATACTCTGAAAGATCGAGGTTGCGCTGGCCCACCCCCCGGCCCCCTCCCGCTTGCGGGAGGGGGAGGTCACGCCGCTTATACGCGGTCCGCCTGCACCACTATGTCGAGGGCCCGGAGTGCCGAGAGGATGCGGTTCAGGTGCTGGGCGTCGTTGACTTCCAGGTCGATGATGTCGGTGTGGAACGGCCCTTCGCGGTTTACCAGTTGAAGGTTCAGGATGTTCGCCTTGGTCGCGCCGAACACGTTGGCGACGGCGGCGAGGGCGCCGGGCTGGTTCTTGACGATGACCTGCAGGCGCGCGGTGCCGCCCTTGGACCTGCTGTCCCAGCTGAGATCAACCCAATCGTCATCCTGCCCGGCTTCGAGCGAACGGCAGTCGATGGTGTGCACTTCGATCGGCTCGCCCGTGCGGCGGACGCCGACGATGCGATCGCCGGGGACGGGGTGGCAGCAATCGCCCAGATTATAGGCGATGCCGGGCGTGAGGCCACGGATCGAGACGGGGGCGTGTTGGCGCGGATGGGCTTCCTCAACGCCTTCGACGCTGGTGGAGCCAGGGACGAGCGCCTCCATCACCTCTGAGTCCAGCAGGCGGTGCGTGGCGATGGCGACCATCAAAGAGGCACGGTCCTCCAGCTTCAAGCGCTTCAACGCAGCCTTCAGCGCCTTGTCGCCCAGTTCGCTGGCCAGTTCGGGGGAGAAGCGGCCGATGATTTCCTCATAAAGCTTCTCACCCAGCGCCACTTCCTCGCCACGCTGCTTTTGGCGGATATAGCGCCGAATAGCGGCGCGCGCCTTGCCGGTGATGGCGAAGGTCAGCCAGCCGGGTTGCGGTTCCTGCCCCTCGGATTTGAGGATTTCGACCTGGTCGCCATTTTCAAGGCTGGTGCGCAGCGGGACCACGCGGCCGTTGACCTTCGCGCCCACCGTCTGGTTACCGAGGGAGGTGTGCACCGCATAGGCGAAGTCGACCGGGGTGGAACCCTTGGGCAGCTGGTGCAGCTCGCCCTTGGGAGAGAAGGCGAAGATCCGATCCTGGTACATCGCCATGCGGGTATGTTCGAGCAGTTCGTCCGCATCCTGGCTCTGTTCCAGAATTTCGACGAGGTCGCGCAGCCATGCCGCATGATGATCGGCCGCGTCGCCCTTCTGCTTGTAGGCCCAGTGCGCCGCGAGGCCGAGTTCGGCGTCATTGTGCATGTCGCGGCTGCGAATCTGCACCTCGATGCGCGCATTGTCCTGGTGGATGACGGTGGTGTGCAGCGACCGATAGCCGTTGCGCTTGGGCGTGGAGATGTAATCCTTGAACCGGCCGGGGACCATTTTGTAGGTCTGGTGGATGAAGCCGAGCGCCCGGTAGCAATCTTCCGTCGTATCGGTGATCACGCGAAAGGCCATGACGTCGGTCAGCTGTTCGAAGCTGATGTGCCGTTCCTGCATCTTCTTCCAGATGGAATAGGGGTGCTTTTCGCGGCCGGACACGGTGACGGACAGGTTTTTCCCACCTAGCAGCAGTTGCAGTTCCGCCCCGATGCGGTCGACCTTGCCATGGCCGCCTTCCTTCAGCTGTTCAAGGCGCTTGGTGATGCTGTCATAGGCCTCCGGTTCCAGCTCGCGGAAAGCGAGCAACTGCATCTCGCGCATGAAATCATACATGCCGATCCGCTCGGCCAGCGGGGCATAGATGTCCATCGTTTCGCGGGCGATGCGGCGGCGCTTCTGCTCATTCTTGATGAAATGCAGCGTGCGCATATTGTGCAGCCGGTCGGCCAGCTTGACCAGCAGCACGCGGATGTCGTCCGACATGGCGAGCAGGAATTTGCGGAGATTTTCCGCCGCCCGCTCATTTTCCGACATCGCCTCGATCTTCGACAGCTTCGTGACGCCGTCGACCATCCTGGCGACATCTTTGCCGAACGCGCTTTCGATCTCGTCATAGGTGACGAGCGTATCCTCGATCGTATCGTGCAGCAGCGCCGTCACGATCGTCTGATCGTCCAGGCTGAAGTCGGTCAGGATGCCCGCGACTTCAATGGGATGGCTGAAATAGGGGTCGCCGCTGGCGCGCTTCTGGGACCCGTGTTTCTGGACGGAAAAGACATAGGCGCGGTTGATCATCGCTTCGTCCGCATCCGGATCGTAGCGCTTCACCCGCTCAACAAGTTCATATTGACGCAGCATCGTATTGCCGATTGTCCGGGAAGCATCTTGCTGTGCAACAAAAAAATCCCATCTTGGGGCAAATGGCTGCACTTTTGCATGGGCCGTGGCTTTGAGCTATCTAGACGGACGATGAAGCATAATCTGGCGCAGGATCTGGAACAGTGCGCGCTGCCGAGCGCACTGGAGGCGATGGGTGAGCGCTGGTCGTTTCTCATCCTGCGCGGCGCCTTGTCAGGCATCCGGCATTTCGAAGATTTCCAGTCATCGCTCGGCATAGCCCGCAACATCCTAGCGAACAGGCTTTCGCGCCTGGTTGAAAACGGGATCATGTTGCGCCAGCCGATGCAGTGCGACCGGCGGAAGATCGAATATCGCCTGACCGAGAAAGGGCAGGAGTTGGCCCCCGTCATGATCGCGCTGCGCCAATGGGGCGAGAAGTGGGGATGCGGTCCGCTGTCCTGCCAAGTGCTGGCCGACAAGCGGGACGGTCAGCCGATCCGCCGGGTGACCATACAGGCGCATGACGGCCGCCCGCTTGAGTTGAGGGACCTTGTCTGGCTTTGCCCTGACGAAGTCACGCCGATGGATCAGGAAGCTGCTACCGCGGCGTGATGCGGGTGGCTTCACCCTGGGCCTGAATTCGCCTAGGCTGGCGGCGATGTCTGTCCAACGTATTCAGCCTCAGCCCTTTTTCGCTGACAAGAACCGCGCCTTCTGGAATCTGCAATCGGTCGGGTGGGCCGGGGCCTTCCTGCTGCGTGGGTCGTCTACCATCGCGAATGGGCAGCCGCTTTCCAGCCTGATCCCGGTGATGATATCGACCGTGTCGGGTTATTCGGTAACGCTGCTCATCGCGGTCATCTTCCGCTTTTTGCAAAGGCAGCGGCCGATCATCACCTGGGGCGCTTCGATCGTGACGGTGGTGCTCGCGGCTGGACTGGTCGCCTTCATCGACGCATGGGTATTTTCGACCCAGAACCGAGGGAGCGATACGGCCGGCGTGCAGCTGTTCCTGGGCGCTTTCTATCTCAGCATCACATTGCTGGGCGCCTGGTCGGCGCTGTATTACGCCATCAATTTCTATCTGCAGGTGGAGGAGCAGGCGGACCAGCTGCTGCTTCTGGAAAATCAGGCGTCGAGCGCGCAACTGGCAATGCTTCGCTACCAGCTCAATCCCCATTTCCTGTTCAATACGCTGAACAGCATTTCGACCCTTGTGCTGCTCAAGCAGACCGATCGGGCCAACGCGATGCTGTCGCGCCTGTCGTCCTTCCTGCGTTACACGCTGATCAACGAGCCGACCGCGCAGGTGACGATCGAGCAGGAGGTGGAGACGCTCAAACTCTATCTCGAAATCGAGAAGATGCGGTTCGAGGACCGGTTGCGGCCGGTCTTCAACATCGACCCGGCGGTGGCGCAGTCGCGATTGCCGTCGCTGCTGCTGCAGCCGCTGGTCGAAAATGCCATCAAATATGCCGTCACACCCAAGGAAGAGGGGGCAGAAATCGCCATCACGGCGCAGCCTGCCGGTGAAAACGTCCGGATCGTCGTGTCCGATACGGGTCCGGGATTGAACGAAGGGTTCACGCGGCCGAACACTCCCATGAGCGAAGGGACAGGCGTTGGCCTGGCGAATATCCGCGACCGCCTGATCCAGGCGTTCGGGGAACGACAGAGCTTTGAAACGCGTTCCACGCCAGGCGGCTTTTCGGTCCATATCGAAATGCCGCTTAATCTGGATGAACCATCGAAAGTGGCCGCATGACCATTAGAACAATCCTCGTCGATGACGAAAGCCTGGCTATCCAAGGCCTCAAGCTCCGTCTGGAAGCGCATGAGGATGTCGAAATCGTAGAAACCTGCTCGAATGGCCGTGAAGCCATCCGCGCTATCAAGACGCATAAACCCGACCTTGTGTTCCTCGACATTCAGATGCCCGGATTTGACGGCTTTTCCGTTGTCCAGGGCCTGATGGAAGTCGAACCGCCGCTGTTCATCTTCTGCACCGCCTATAGCGATCATGCGATTCGGGCTTTCGAGGCGCAGGCCGTCGATTATCTGATGAAGCCGGTCGATGAAGGCCGCCTGGCCGACGCGCTCGACCGGGTCCGCCAGCGCCTTTCCGAAAAGAAGCAGGTGCAGGAAGCGGAGAAGCTGCGCGAAGTGCTGGCGGAGGTCGCGCCCGATGCGATGAACGAATTCAACGCCGATGAAGAGGCACCCTCGTCGAACCGTTTCGAAAAGCTCATCAACATCAAGGACCGGGGGCAGATCTTCCGCGTCGATGTGGATTCGATCGAGCGGATCGATGCCGCGGGCGACTATATGTGCATCTACACGGCGGATAATTCCCTCATCCTGCGCGAGACGATGAAGGATCTGGAAAAGCGGCTCGACCCGCGCAATTTCCAGCGTGTGCACCGGTCAACCATCGTTAACTTAAGCCAGGTGCGGCAGGTGAAGCCGCACACCAATGGCGAATGCTTCTTGGTGCTGGAATCGGGCGCTCAGGTGAAGGTCAGCCGGTCCTACAGGGATGTGGTGGCCCGCTTCGTCCATTAAGGGGACGCTAACGGAATACCCATTGGCGATTGAGGCCGAACACCACGGCTGGCGTTACGAACAGCATGGCCGGGATGGGCGACCATTCCGGCCATTGCATTTGGGTGACGCACAGGAAGACCCAGAGAGCGTTCAGCGCATAGCTCAGCAGTGACACGGCCACGAACTTGAAGCCGCGTGCGGCGTGGTTTCCATCGCTGCCCTGATCGCGGAAGGTGAAGAGGCTGTGCGTCACATAGCCGATCATCACCGCCGCGACATAGCCGGTGACATTGGCAAGCTGCGGGTGCCACCCGACTAGGGCGGCGAGCGTCCAGTAGATCACCGCCTGGCAGGCGGTGATGAAGAGGCCGCTCAGCCCATAGCGCACGATCTGCCAGAACAGGGCCTGCCGCTCTGGCGTCAGGCGTGACAGCAATTTCATGAAGGCCCCGTTGCGATTTGATGCGAACGCTCTAATCCACCGGCCATGAACTTGCAAAGCGGCTTCACCGTGCGGGAAAGAACCCGGCGCGCCCTGGTCTGGATATCTGCCTGGGCGCAGGTGCACTGGAAATGGCTGACCTTCCTGATGTGGGTCGCGGCCGTCAGCTGGCTGCTCTATTCGCGCTGGCCAGCCATCCACTGGCTGACGCTCAATGATACCGACGACAATATGCGGTATTTGCAGGTCAAGGACTGGCTGGCGGGACAGGGCTGGTATGATCTGAGGCAATATCGTCTGGACCCGCCCGCCGGGTTCAACATCCACTGGTCCAGGCTGGTCGATCTGCCCCTCGCGGCGTTGATGCTGCTGTTCCGGGCGTTTCTGGAGCAGGGGCTGGCCGACCGGCTTGCCTGCGCCATCGCGCCGACGCTTCCCTTGTTGCCGCTCATGCTAGGACTGGGCTTCATCGCTCGTCGCCTGGCGGGAGGCAATGGCTGGATATTGGCGGTGCTGGCGCCGTTCGCAGCGCAGATGGGCATAGCCATGTTCCTGCCGATGCGGGTCGATCACCATGGCTGGCAACTGGCGCTGACGGTGCTGATGCTGGCGGGGCTTGTCGACCGCAACTGGCTGCGCGGCGGCGTCGTCGCGGGCGTGAGCAGCGCGCTTTCCATCACCATCGGCATGGAGATGATCGTCTATCTGGCGGCAGGCGGCGCGCTGATCGCGCTACGCTGGGTGTTCAAGGAAGGCGCGGCGAGGCGGATGCTGCCTTATGCGCTCAGCCTTGCCGGTTCGAATTCGGTGCTGTTCCTGCTCTTCGCCAGCTACGCGAACCGGCAGATGGTGTGTGACGCTATCTCGCCCATTTGGGTGGCGATATTCGGAGCCGTGGGCGCGGGGATGACGCTGCTGGCGGTGCTGCCGCTTCGAAGCTGGCAGGCGAGATTGGGCGCTGGCGTGGTGGTTGGCGCGGCCGTCGCCGCCTTTGCATGGCTCAACTGGCCGCAGTGCCTGACGGGCGCCTATCAGATTTCGCCGGAGCTGGAGCGGCTGTGGCTCGCCAATATTAGGGAGGCGAAGCCGATCACGGTTCAGGCGCGCAGCCTGATCGTGCCGCTCATGGCCATTCCGGTTGCGGGATTGTTCGGCCTGATCTGGGCGCTGTGGGAGTCGCGGCGTGATAGCGACCGGCTATGGGCCTGGGCCACCGTCGGGCTGATGATGTTGTTTTCAACCGCCCTGCTTTTCTGGCAGTTGCGGGCGGGGCCTGCCGCGCAGCTGCTCGCCATTCCGGCGGCGGCATGGGCGGCGCATCGTGTTCTTCAGATCATATTTTCCGGCAGGCCCGTTGCCCGCGCGTTCGGCATCGCCGGAGCCGCGCTGCTGGGCGTAGCCGCGTTCGCGACGCCGCTTTACCCGCAGATCAATCAATTATGGGCGGGCGTGACCGGCGAAAAGCCTAAGGTCCAGCGTCCGGCGGCGAAGAGCCGATTGCAGTCGATCAACAAGGCCAATGGGCGTTGCCGGTCGCTGCCAGCGCTGGAGGTGCTGAACCAGCTTCCGGCCGCCACCATATTCACTATGGTCGATCTGGGGCCGCGCCTGATCGCCACGACGCATCACAGCGCCGTTGCAGGGCCCTATCACCGGAACGGAGCAGTGATCCTGGACCTGCATCATGCCTTCGATGGCACCGCAGAGGCATTCCGGCCGATCGCTGCGCGGCATCATGCCACCTATCTGCTGATCTGTCCTGGGTTTCCGGAAGGAACAGTCTACCAGTCCCGCAGCCCGCGCGGCTTCTATGCGGGGTTGATACGCGGCGAGGTTCCCGGTTGGCTCAAACCCGTGACGCTCAAGAGCGGCTTTGCCTTGCCCTACACCCTTTATCGCATCGATTACTCAACGGCGGGCAGCGAAAAAGTCGCGCAGCAGCGTTGACGCCTCCGCTTCCCCGAGCCCGCCATAAACTTCGGGGCGGTGGAGGCATTGGGGTTGGGTGAAAAGCCTTGGGCCCTGTTCGATCGCGCCGCCTTTGGGGTCTGCAGCGCCATAATAGAGGCGGGCGATGCGCGCGTGGGATATCGCCCCCGCGCACATCGGGCAGGGTTCGAGCGTTACCCAAAGGTCGCAGCCGGTTAGGCGGAAATCGCCCAGCCGCTCCGCCGCGGCGCGAAGGGCAACTATTTCGGCATGGGCCGTGGGATCACGGTCGCGGCGGTTGCGGTTTTCCCCTTCGCCAAGGATATGCCCGTCGAGCGTGACGACCGCGCCGATCGGCACTTCGCCCGCCAACTCCGCAGCGCGCGCCAGTTCAAGCGCGCGGCGCATCGTTACGGGAAGGGGGAAGGGCGGTGCCATCGGCACGTCCTTACAGCATCCTCGTCCGTTCGAGAAATGGTCAGGGCTTCTTTACGTCCACTGTCGGCACCTCGACCGTTTCATTGCGCGTGCCCACTTCGACCTTGGCAACATCGGCCTGGAATTTGGGGAGCTGACCGCCCTCGACGGCGATCCTGGGCAGGCTGCCTTCCTGGGTCTTTTGCAGATCGACAAAGCCGGTCGCGATGCCGGCGGCCAGCACCAGCAGAACAATCAGCAACAAGCCACCAATGAGTCGCATTGCGCCCTCCTTTCGTCTATCGGCTGCAAACGTCCGAGTGGCGGAAAGGGTTGCGCAAGCGGTCCGATCTCACCGGCTTGGCGGGTTGACGGCCATCCGGAATCCCGCTACTGGCGCCGCTTTCCGAACGAACATGAACTACAAGGTTGATTGACTATGTCGCGCATTTGCGAGCTGACCGGCAAGGGCCGCCAGGTGGGTCACAATGTTTCCCACGCCAATAACAAGACCAAGCGCGTGTTCCTGCCCAACCTGCAGAATGTGTCGCTGATTTCCGAAACGCTGGAAACCACCGTCAAGCTGCGCGTGTCGACCCATGGTCTGCGTTCGGTCGAACATAATGGCGGCCTGGACAACTGGCTGCTGAAGACCAGCGATGAAAAGCTGTCGCTGAAGGCGCGCCGCCTGAAGCGCGACATCGTCAAGAAGCAGGCTGCCGCAGCCGCCTGATTCGGTTCGATTCGTTTCGGCTTTAAGAAGCGGCCTGGCAACGGGCCGCTTTTTTGCGTCCACAAGGAATGAGCGAGGTGTCGTTCGATTTTGGGGCGTCGTATTTCAGTCGGCATAGTCTCGAAAGTCGTTCGCCCTGCGCTTGTCGAAGGGTTCTACTGTTCTCCAGAAAGAAAAAGCCCCTTCGACGGGCTCAAGGCAGGCTTCGACAAGCTCAGCCCGAACGGGTGTAGCGGGCGGAGCAAAGCTACGCTTACTGCTCACGAAGAGCCGGGCGCTCCACGCAGGGCGAATTTCAGGAGCAAGGTGCGCTGGAAGAATTCGTGATTATCGTCTGACGCAATCCAGACGATCGTTTGTCCGTGCTCCCGCGTTATCGCCAGTCCTTCAAAATTGTCCGCCAACAGCGGCGGCGCGAGCCGGGCCAGGGTGCGAGCGATCAGCCGGTCGCCCGGCTTTGGGCGGTCGGGCAGCTCGATCAGGGCGAGCGTCGCCGTGAACAGGTCGCGCAATGTGACGCGGCGGTTCAAAACCAGAATGTGACGATCATCGAGAGCGACGGCATCCGTGGGGCGATAGCCGCGCGGGGCGACGTAGCGGAGGCGTGTGGGCGATGGGGTGCTCTCTTCGGCCGGGTCGGCAGCAAAAAGCAGGCTGTCATGGCTGCCATCCGCCATCATCCCCATTTCCGCGATCACAAGGAAGCGGCCGTCCGGAAGACGCGCCATGGATTCGATCGACCCTGTTTCGGGCCATGCTTCGATTTCAGGCCAAGTGCGACACGCCTCCACCCGCGAAAATCCCGGTGCATAGCGGCAGATGCGCTGGAGCATCTCGAAGCCGACCCAATATCTGTTGGTGACAGCGTCGTGGGCGATCGCCTCTGAATCCCATGCCCACCAAGGCTGGTCCTTATCCTGCGGGCGGACAGGCAGCGGCGCGATGAAAGAATGTCTGTTTTTGGGATTGGGCGTGAGAGCGAAACCCATGAGCGTGCCGGAATCGCTGAGCGCCAGCACCTGATCCTGTTCGTCGACTAGGAGCGAGGATATGCCGCCGAAGCCATGATGCGGGCTGCTCAGCTGCCAGCCTCCCAGATAGTCGAGCGCCCCTGCGCTCCTGTCCGCGGGATCTGCCGAGTTCAGGGACAGGGGACGGACCGTGACGAGCAGCGGGCCCGCTTTGAGCAGTTCAGGCTTGTTCTTGTGGGGCGCTGGCAAAAGCAGGATCGCGAGCAACAGGACGATCAGGATACGGCGCATCGCCTCGCCATAGGCAATCCATCGCACTCCACCAACGGCTGATTGCTCCCCTTGGCGACAGCCGAGCGCTTTTGGTGTAAGGTCGCCGGTCGGGACCAAGGCTTGGTGAGCCCGCATCACAGTGGAAGCGGATATTTTTTCTGAACGGCGGCTGACACGCCCATTCAGGCTTGGCTCAATGCGAATCGGTCAAAAGGGGTGCAATCGAAGGTGCGGCGTCAAAGGCTCACCGGGTCGAGAGCAAGATTATTGAGGAGCACGCCATGAAGACCAAGTTTCTGATCAATATGGGGGCGGCGCTGGCAATGGGCGCTGCTTCCTTCGCCGTCACTGCAGCGCCTGCGCAGGCGCGGGATGGCTGGGGCCGTTACGAGCGCGGCGACTATTATCGTGGCGACCGGGGCTATCGCGGCTACCGTGGCGATTATTATCGCGGTGACTCTTATCGCGGCTACCGGGGTGACCGCTACTACCGCAACAATTATTACCGGGGCTATCGCGGCGGCTATCGCTGTCGGGATAATGGCACGGGCGGCACGATCATAGGTGCGATCGCCGGTGGCCTGCTGGGTAATGAGATTGGCAAGGGCAGTGGCCGCTATGGCCGCCGCGGCGATGGCACCACCGGTGCGATCGTGGGTGCGGGCGTAGGTGCGCTGGCTGGCCGGGCTATCGATCGCGACTGCTGATCAGCCACTTACCGTTGAACAAGGAGGGCTGCCCTGAAAAGGGTGGCCCTTTTCATGTCGTGTAGGCCGCACAAAAGAAAAGGGCCGCTCCGTTGCCGGGCGGCCCTGTTTCCGAAAATCCCGAGGAGGGAAATTACATCGCGTTCGAAGCAGCGTTTTCAGCAGTGTTGCTGACGTTCGAAGCAGCATTGGCAGCGTTCGAAGCAGCGTTTTCGGCAGCGTTCATGGCGTTGTCAGCAGCATTCGAAGCGTTCTCAGCAGCGTTGGCCGAAGCGTTGGCGGCGTTTTCTTCGCCCTTCGAGCAAGCGGCGAGGCCGAGCGATGCGGCGAGAACGAGCGAAAGAGCAATCGACTTGGACATGGGCAAACCCCTCTCAGAGATAAAAACGGTGCAGACCACTCTCGGAGAAAAGTTCACCCCCCTTTGCGCCTGCGGGGCCGATTCGTAATGCGTTGAACGACTCAAGGCAATCCCCATCGTGCGACTCGCGCATTTGCGGGGGTTGAACCGGCGATCGGCCCCGATCTTGCGTACGGCCATTGACGCATATAAAGATTTCTTTATATGGTGGTGTCATGAGCGCCGCACTCGACATCTTTCGCGCCCTAGGCGACCCGACGCGGCTGCGCATCATCTATCTGTTGCGCGCGATGGAACTTGCTGTGGGCGAGATCGCCCAAGTTGTGGGCCAAAGCCAGCCGCGCGTCTCCCGCCATGTCCGCATTCTAGCTGAAGCGGGCTTGGTCGAGCGGCGCAAGGAAGGCAATTGGGTGTTTCTGCGATTGGTGAGGGGCGAGGCGATAGCGCCATTCCTGGCGCTGTTCGATCAGCTGATACCGTCGGAAAGCGAGGAGCTATGGCAAAAGGCCGACCTTGCCCGGCTGGCAGCTGTCCGCGCCGACAGGTCGCGCGCGGCGGAAAGCTATTTTGCTGAACATGCCGAGGAATGGGACGCGATCCGATCGCTTCACGTGCCGGATGTGGATGTCGAAGCTGTGATGACGGCGTTGCTCGGACCCGAAACGATCGGCCATCTGCTCGACATCGGCACCGGCACTGGCCGGATGATAGAGCTGTTCGGGCGTTCGGCCGATCAGGTGACGGCGCTGGATCGCAGCCCCGACATGCTGCGGCTGGCACGGGCCAAGCTGCCGGAAGATGCAGGCGATAAATATGCGCTGGTTCTGGGCGACTTCACGGCCTTGCCTTTGGAGCCGGGCAGCGTGGACACGGTGGTCCTGCACCAGGTTCTGCACTATGCGCAGGCGCCTGAAGCGGTGATCGCGGAGGCCGCGCGCGTCACGACGGGCGGCGGGCGTGTGCTGATCGCCGATTTCGCGGCGCATGAACGGGAAGAGCTTCGGCTGCGCGACCAGCATGCGCGGCTTGGCTTTTCCGATGAGCAGATCGAAAGCTGGTTTGCGGACGCGGGCCTGGAACTGGAACGGGTGGAAGTGCTGCCCAGCCAGGAATTGACGGTAGTATTATGGCTGGGCCGCCGCAGGGGCGCGCGTATCCTGCCCATCGAAGGACGACTTTCCCTATGACCCTAAGCATCCCCTCCAGCGAAGAGGCCGCGCGGGCTTGGCAAGCGCCGCTCTATGCGGATCTGGCAGGCGATCTGAATGTGAGCTTCGAATTCTTCCCGCCCAAGACGGAGAAGATGGAAGAGCAGCTTTGGTCGGCGATCGAGACGCTGACGCCGCTGGCGCCCAAGTTCGTGTCGGTGACCTATGGAGCGGGTGGCTCGACGCGGGAGCGGACGCATAACACGGTGGCGCGGATCGCAAAGGAAACGCCGCTGTCAGCAGCTGCGCATCTCACCTGCGTGGCGGCGAGCAAGGCCGAGATCGACGAGGTGGCCGACGCCTATTGGGACGCGGGCGTTCGGCATATCGTCGCGCTGCGTGGCGACCCGCCGGAAGCGGGCACGAAGTTCATGCCTCATCCGCAAGGATATCAGGGCGCGGCCGAGCTGGTCGAAGGCCTGCGCAAGCGCCATCCGTTCGAGATTTCGGTCGCGGCCTATCCCGAAACGCACCCCGATGCGTCGTGCGCGCAGAGCGACATCGATAATCTGAAGCGCAAGCTGGATGCGGGCGCAACGCGGGCGATCACGCAATTCTTCTTTGAACCGGAAACCTTCTTCCGGTTCCGCGATACGGCTTCAGCGGCTGGGATTACGGCAGACATCATCCCGGGCATCATGCCGGTGAGCAACTTCGCTGCGGTCCAGCGCATGTCGGCGATGTGCAATACCGATGTGCCGGGCTGGATGGGCAAGCTGTTCGAAGGGCTGGACGACCTGCCCGCCGCGCGGCAGCTGGTGTCTGCCACCCTGGCTGCGGAATTGTGCCGCAAGCTTTATGCGGGCGGGGTGCGTGACTTTCATTTCTATACGCTCAACCGGGCGGAGCTGAGCTATGCGATATGTCATCTGCTTGGTTTGCGGCCTGCGAACACGGAGAAGACGGCATGACCGCCGAGGAACGCTTTCGCACCGTTGCCGCTGAAAAGATCATGATTTTCGACGGTGGCTATGGCACGTCGATCCAGAAGCATGGACTGACCGAGGCGGATTATCGCGGATCGCTTGATCTGGCGAAGGACCAGAAGGGGAATAATGACCTTCTGTGCCTAACGCGGCCGGATATCGTCGAGGGCATTCACACCGCCTATCTGGACGCCGGTGCGGACATGATCGAGACGAACACCTTCTCATCCACCAAGATCGCCATGGCCGATTATGGAGCTGAGCATCTGGTGCGGGATATCAACATCGCGGCTGCCCAGATCGCGCGCAAGGCATGTGAAGCTGCGACCGCGAAAGACGGCCGCCCGCGCTTCGTGGCGGGGTCGATCGGTCCGACCAACAAAACGCTGTCGATCTCGCCGGATGTGAATGACCCGGCCTATCGCGAGGTCGATTATGATACGCTGAAGGCCGACTATCGCGAGCAGTGCGATGCCTTGATCGAGGGGGGGGTGGACTTCCTGCTGGTCGAGACTTGCTTCGACACGCTGAACGCCAAGGCGGCGGGCATGGCTGCGCGCGAGGCCGAGGCGGCGGCGGGGCGGCCCGTGCCGCTGATGCTGAGCTTCACCATTACCGATATGTCGGGGCGGAACCTGTCCGGGCATACGATCAACGCCTTCTGGTATTCGCTACGGCATCTGAAGCCGCTGACCATCGGTGTGAATTGCGCGTTCGGCGCGGATTTGCTGCGGCCCTATCTCTCGGAGCTGGCGAAGAATGCCGATACGCTGATCCTGGCTTATCCCAATGCCGGGCTGCCGAACGAGTTGGGCCAATATGATGAGTTGCCGGAGACGACGGCGACCCTGATCCGCCAGTGGGTGGATGAGGGCTTGGTCAATATGGTCGGCGGCTGCTGCGGCACGACCCCTGCGCATATTGGTGCGGTGGCAAAGGCGCTGGCGGGGCATAAGCCGCGGATCGTGCCGGAATTGCCGGTGGTTACGCGGCTTGCCGGACTGGAGCCCATGCACATCGCGGCGTAAAAAGAAGCTCCCTCTCTCCTTCAGGGGAGAGGGTTAGGGAGAGGGGACTGTAAAGGCCGCCTTCCTTGCATTCCCCTCTCCCCGGCCCTCTCCCCTGAAGGGGAGAGGGAGAAGGTTCAGAAGATGACCACCCAATCGACCGCCACTTTCGTCAACATCGGTGAGCGTACCAACGTCACCGGATCGGCCAAGTTCAAGAAACTGATCATGGCGGGCGACTATGCCGCCGCCATCGACATTGCCCGTGACCAGGTTGAGAATGGCGCGCAGATCGTCGATGTCAATATGGACGAGGGGTTGCTCGACGCCGTGGAGGCGATGACGACCTTCCTGAAGCTCATGACGTCCGAGCCGGACATCGCGCGGGTCCCGGTGATGATCGACAGCTCCAAATGGGAGGTGATCGAGGCGGGGCTGAAATGCGTTTCGGGCAAGCCGATCGTCAACTCGATCAGCATGAAGGAGGGTGAGGAAGCATTCCTCGAGCACGCCCGCAAATGCATGGCCTATGGCGCGGCCGTGGTGGTGATGGCCTTCGACGAAACCGGCCAGGCGGACACCAAGGACCGCAAGGTCGAAATTTGCGAGCGCGCCTACAAGCTGCTGATGACCATCGGCTTTCCGCCCGAGGACATCATCTTCGACCCCAATATCTTCGCGGTGGCGACGGGGATCGAGGAGCATAATAATTACGGCGTCGATTTCATCGAGGCGTGCCGCGAGATCAAGGCGCGCTGCCCGCATGTCCATATTTCAGGCGGGCTGTCTAACTTCAGCTTCTCTTTCCGTGGCAATGAGCCGGTGCGGCGGGCGATGCACTCGGTTTTCCTCTACCATGCCATCCCGGCGGGGCTGGACATGGCGATCGTCAATGCCGGGCAGCTGGACGTCTATGACGCCATCGACCCGGCGCTGCGCAAGGCGTGCGAGGATGTGCTGCTGAACAGCGATCCGGAAGCGGGCGACCGGCTGGTCGAACTGGCCGAAAGCTTCAAGGGCAAGGATGCGGCGTCCGAAAAGGCGGCTGAGGAATGGCGCGACTGGCCCGTCGCCAAGCGGCTGGAACATGCACTGGTCAAGGGCATCGACAGCTGGGTGGTGGAGGATACGGAAGAAGCGCGCCTGGCCGCCGAAAAGCCGATCCATGTCATTGAAGGCCCGCTGATGGACGGCATGAACGTGGTCGGCGACCTGTTCGGCGCGGGCAAGATGTTCCTGCCCCAGGTGGTGAAGTCTGCGCGCGTCATGAAGAAGGCGGTGGCACACCTACTGCCCTTCATCGAGGCGGCCAAGGAGCCCGGCGCGAAGGGCAAGGGCAAGATCATCATGGCGACCGTTAAGGGCGACGTGCATGATATCGGCAAGAACATCGTCGGCGTCGTGCTTCAGTGCAACGGCTTTGAAGTGATCGACATGGGCGTGATGGTGCCGTGGCAGGACATCATCAAGGCAGCGAACGAGAATGACGCGGACATGATAGGCCTGTCCGGCCTCATCACCCCGTCGCTCGACGAGATGGTCACGGTGGCGGCGGAAATGCAGCGGGCCAATATGACGATGCCGCTGCTGATTGGTGGCGCAACCACTTCACGCGTGCATACCGCGCTGCGCATCGACCCGGCCTTTGCTGGTCCGGTCGTGCATGTATTGGACGCCAGCCGCGCGGTCGGCGTTGCGACGGCTCTCGTGTCCGAGACGCAGAAGACCGACTTCGTCCAGAGGACGAAGGATGATTATGCCCATGTCCGCGCCGCGCGCGAGGGCAAGGGGCAGAGCCAGTTGCTCTCGATCGAGGACGCGCGCGCCAATGCATTCGAGATGGATGAGGCGCTGAAGGCTCCCCGCCCGCTGCTGCCGGGTATTCACAGCTTCCCCGATTGGGATTTGAAAGACCTCATCACCTATATCGACTGGACGCCTTTCTTCCGGGCCTGGGAACTGGCGGGCAATTATCCGGCGATCCTGCAGGATGAGGTGGTTGGCGAAAGCGCGACGAGCCTCTTCAACGACGCGCAGAAGATGCTGGACCGGATCGTCAGCGAAAAGTGGCTGACGGCGCGCGGCGTGGCCGGGCTATGGCCCTGCCGCCGCGAAGGTGATGACATCATCGTCCATGTCGAAGACGAAAAGCATGTCCGCCTGCCGATGTTGCGGCAGCAGATCGCCAAGCGTGAAGGGCGGGCGAATATGTGCCTGGCCGACTTCATCAGCCCCAATGGCGACTGGATGGGCGGTTTTGCTGTCTCGATCCATGGTATCGAGCCGCATCTTGCGCGCTTCAAGGCGGCGATCGATGATTATTCGGACATCCTTTTGAAAGCCTTGGCCGATCGTCTGGCCGAAGCCTTTGCCGAGCGGCTGCATCATTATGTTCGGACGGCACTGTGGGGCTATGCCGAAGGCGAACAGCTGACCAACGAGGCGCTTATCCGCGAGCAATATCGCGGTATCCGCCCGGCTCCCGGCTACCCGGCCTGTCCGGAGCATAGCCTCAAGCCGTTGCTGTTCGACATGCTCGACGCCCATCATGCGACGGGCGTGACGCTGACGGAGAGCTTCGCGATGCTGCCGACAGCGGCGGTCAGCGGCTTTTATTTCGGACATGCGCAGGCGGAATATTTCGGTGTGGCGCGGGTTGGGCGCGATCAGTTGGAGGATTATGCGCAGCGACGCGGGATCGATGTGGAGACCGCCGAGCGCTGGCTGCGGCCGAACCTGGATTGAGGAGCGACAAGCGCATGATCCGCTTTTTCCCCTACTGTGCGCTCCTGTCAGGGCTGATGATGGCAGGTTGTGCCTATGATCAGCGTACGCGCCACGATGCGGCCATGCCGGTCGGCGCCGCTTATGTGGCAATGGGCAGTTCCTTTGCCGCAGGACCTGGGATTGCGCCTTCTGCCGGGAGCAAGCCGGCCCTGTGCGCGCGGTCGGCGAATAATTATGCCCAGCAATTGGCGAAGCGGCGGGGGCTGCAGCTTGATGATGTCAGTTGCAGCGGGGCGACGACGCGCGGTGTGCTTGATGGCTGGGCGGGGATTGCGCCGCAGATCGATGCGTTGACGCCGGAGACGCGGCTCGTCACGATAACCATCGGCGGTAATGATGTCGGCTACATCGGGGGGGTGATGGCGGCATCCTGTCAGAGGGCGAATGCGGCGAGCAGCGTCCGTTGTCCGCCCGCTGTCCCGGCGACCGAGGAGAAGTGGGCGGCGCTGGAAGCTGCGCTTCGCCGGATCGCGGACGAGGTGCGGCAGCGTTCGCCAAAGGCTCGGCTGATCTGGGTCGATTATCCTGCCGTCCTGCCCGAGCGGGGCGGTTGCGCGGCGGCGCCGCTTTCGCCGGAGCAGGCGGATGGGGCGCGTCAGATAGCGAAACGGTTGGCGGCATTGACGGCACGGGTGGCGCGGGAGACGGGCGGGGCGATCCTCGCTGCATCGCGCCTGACCAAGGGGCATGATGTTTGCGCGCCAGATCCGTGGATGAACGGCTATCCTGTTCCAGGGAAGCCGGTGAGCGCGCCTTATCATCCCACGCTGCCCGGCATGACGGCGATCGCGGATGCGCTCGACCGGATGCTGGGCAAATAAGGCCGCGCCTACCGCTTCTCGTGGTTCGCGGCCACGGCCTTCGCGACTGCCTGCATCAGCTGCCAGCGGACCGGGATAGGCTCTGTCGTGCTGCCGATCATCACCGCCACGGCATAGCTGGTGCCGTCGGGCGCGGTCATGATGCCGATGTCGTTATAGCCGGTCGAGCGTGGAGCCAATTCCTGGCCCGTGCCGGTCTTGTGCAGATATTTCCAGCCGGGAGGCACGCCGCCCTTGATGCGCTGCGGGCCGGTCTTCGCCTCGCTCATGATCGACATGAGCAACTGGCTTGACGCGGGGGACAGCATCTCGCCTTCCTTGAGCTTTGCCAGCGCCTTGACGATCGAGGAGGGCGCGGCGCCGTCCGGCGGATTGGAAAGATAATTGTCGAGTGCCTTGGTCCGTACCGACATGGGCAGGCGGGAACGGGCGGCGTAGAAGTTGCGGCCGATCGAATAATCCTGCCGCCAGTCCAGTCCTGCCGTCGCGGACTGCAGCAGCCTTTCTCCCGGACCGAAACGCACATCCTTGATCGTGCGCCGCGCCAGATAGCTGCGCACCGCTTCGGGGCCGCCGACCGCGCGCAGCAGCGTGTCGTTGGCGGTATTGTCACTCTGCGTCATCGCCCGGCGCATGAGGTCGGAATAGCTGGTCGTCCAGCCGCTGGTCCCGACGAGCGCGGCGGTCGGCTGGTGGAAGAGGGTGAGGTCCTTGCGCGTGATCGTGGTCGTGTCGGTCAGGCGGATCTTGCCCCGGTCGACCGCGTCGAGGAAGGTCATCGACACCCAGAGCTTCGATACGCTCTGCTGCGGGAAGAGCGAGGTTCCGTTCCACGCGACGGTCCAGTCGGCGCCGATGCGGCGGACGGCGATGCCGACCTTGCCATTGAAGCTCTGCCCGAGGTTGCGCACGACGCTGACGAGGGCAGGCGGCGGGGTCTGGCGTTGATCGACGTCGAGTTCGTCGAACGTCTTGGGCGGGTTGGCGACGCGCTTGATCGGGAATGTGGCCGTCGTGGGCTGCACCTGCCGGGCGGCGCTGGCTTGCGGCTCCATGGGAGCGCTGACGCACGCGGAAAGTGCCGCAACCAACAGGATGAGGCGGAGCGATCCCCCGTCCGGACGCAGGCTGCGCCCCTTATTTCGCTTGTCCATGAATATCCCCGACTTCTCCTTCATTTAGGCCTGCGGCACCCTTCGACTGACAAGGACGATGCGACGAATGATTCCACATTTGCGATGTAAGGAGCCTGAACGATATGCCCGAGCAGCGCTCACCCGCCGTTAAGCAGGGATGGGCAAGGAAGGGCGCATGGACGGACGGATCATCGACAGGCGGGCATTGCTGCGGGTGGGCGCGGGCGCTTGCGCCGGGCTGATATTGCTGCGGCACCAGAGCGCGTCGGCTGCGCCCTTCGCATCGCGCCGGATCGCCGTGACGACGCGCGGGACGGGGCGCGACGTGATCCTGATCGCGGGGCTCGCCAGCGGGCCGTCGCTGTGGAGCGACATGATGGCGAAGCTGCCCGGCTATCGCTGGCACCTTGTCCATGTGCGCGGCTTTGCCGGGCTCGCAGCCGATGCCAATGCGAGCGGGCCGCTGGTGCAGCCGCTGGCTGATGAGATTGCGCGCTACGTCAAGGCGGCCGGGCTCGTGCGGCCTTCGGTCATCGGGCATTCGATGGGCGGCACGCTGGCGATGATGCTGGGGCTGAAGGCATTGGCAGGACGGATCATGGTGGTCGACATGCTGCCGGAGGGCGCGGCGATGGTCGGCGGCACGGCGCGGGGCATGGGCTATCTCGCCAACCAGCTGAGCCAGTATTTCACCGGCACCAAGGCGGGCCGGGCTTATCTGGCGCAGATCGTCGCGGATTCGCCGGGGGCCAAGGGGAGCGATCCTGATGTCATCGCCAATGCGCTTCGCGATCTCGCCAATGTCGATCTGGGGCCGCAGCTTGGACGGATCGCCGTGCCGATGGAGGTGGTCTATGCGGTCGGGGCTGACGCCACGCAGTCGGCGCAAATCGCGCGCAATTTCCGCAGCGCCTATGCGGCCAAGAAGGACCTGAAGCTGACGCCGATCGGGCCGAGCGGCCATGTCATCATGGCGGACCAGCCCGCGCGGTTCAGCGCCGTGGTGAAGCGGTTCCTGTCGAGCTGAGCCGACCGCCATCAGGGCGCGAGTACCGTGTCGACCGCTTGCGGAAGCATGTCGGGATAGTCGAGCGTATAGTGCAGGCCCCGGCTTTCCTTGCGGCGGAGCGCCGAGCGGACGACGAGACGGGCGACCTCCAGAAGGTTACGTAACTCGATCAGGTCGGGCGTCACGCGGAAATGGCCGTAATATTCGTCCACTTCCTTGGCGAGCAGGTCGATGCGGTGCTGCGCGCGCTCAAGCCGCTTGGTGGTGCGGACGATGCCGACATAGTCCCACATGAAGCGGCGGATTTCCTTCCAGTTATGCTGGACGATGACCTCTTCGTCGCTGTTGGTGACGCGGCTTTCGTCCCATGGGTGGATCGCTGGGGGCGGCGGCAGTTCGCCCCAATGGGCGCGGATATGGCGGGCCGCCGCCTCGCCGAAGACGAAGCATTCGAGCAGCGAGTTGGACGCGAGGCGATTGGCCCCATGCAGGCCGCTTTCGGTGACTTCGCCAGCAGCATAGAGTCCCGGCAGGTCGGTACGGCCGTCCAGGTCGATGATGACCCCGCCGCAGGTATAATGCTGCGCCGGGACGACCGGGATCGGCTCCTTGGTGATGTCGATGTCGAGGTCGAGCAGCCGCGCGTAGATGGTGGGAAAGTGGGTGCGGACGAATTCGGGTTCCTTGTGACTGATGTCGAGATGAACATAGTCGAGGCCGAGCCGCTTGATTTCATGGTCGATGGCGCGTGCCACCACGTCGCGGGGCGCAAGTTCGGCGCGGGGGTCGAACCGGGGCATGAAACGCTCGCCGCCGCCGGGGACGCCGGGGGGGAGCTTCAGGTGACCGCCTTCGCCGCGTACCGCTTCGGTGATCAGGAAATTCTTGACCTCCAGATTATAGAGGCAGGTCGGGTGGAACTGGTTCATTTCCATGTTGGAGACGCGGCAGCCGGCGCGCCAGGCCATGGCGATGCCGTCGCCGGTCGCGCCGCGCGGGGCGGTGGAGAAAAGGTAAGTGCGGCCCGCTCCGCCGGTGCAGAGGATCGTCGCACGGCCAAGCAGCGCGTCGACATGCTTGGTCCGCTTGTTGAAGGCGTAGACGCCCCAGACATGACCGTCGCCCGAATAGCGCTCGCCATGGCGGGAGGTGATGAGGTCGATGGCGACCATATCCTCCATCAGGGTGATGTTCGGGTTGGCGCGCGCGGCCTTGAGCAGGGCCACCTGCACGGCGTGGCCGGTCGCGTCGTCGACATGGACGATGCGGCGGTGGCTGTGCCCGCCTTCGCGCGTCAGGTGCCAGCGTTCTCCGAACTCTTCGCCGCCGTTGAAGGGGACTCCCAGTTCCGCCAGCCTTTCGATGGCGGCGGGGGCTTCGGAGACGACGAACTCCACTGTCTCGCGGTTGTTGAGGCCTGCGCCTGCGACCATCGTGTCGTTAACATGGGCTTCGAAACTGTCGCCCGCGTCGAGGACAGCGGCGATGCCGCCCTGTGCCCAGTTGGTCGAGCCGCTGTCGAGCGCTGCCTTGGCGAGGACGACCACCTTGTGATCCTGTGCCAGGTTGATGGCGGCGGTGAGGCCTGCCGCGCCGGAGCCGATGATGACGACGTCGTGGGTGGTGGTGGGCATGGACTTACTCGCTCCCCTCCCGCAAGCGGGAGGGGTTGGGGGTGGGCAAATGCGCAAGCGTGGTGGCTATGTGTGACATCACGCCTTCCAGATTGGTCAGCACATCTGCATTGGTGAAGCGCAAAATGGAATAGCCTTGGGCGCGGCAATAGGCGTCGCGGCGGGCGTCGTAAGCGGCTCTGTTGTCGTGGGTGGAGCCGTCGAGTTCGATGATGAGCTTAGCCTCGCGACAGAGGAAATCGGCGAAATAAGGGCCGACTGGGATTTGGCGGCTGAATTTGTGGCCTGCGAGCTGGCGATTGCGGAGGTGCTGCCAGAGCAGGCGCTCAGGTGGTGAGGCTTCGTTTCTGAGGGATTTGGCGCGGGTGGTGTTTCGGTCTTTGAAAGGTCGCGCTGGCCCACCCCCCAGCCCCCTCCCGCCTGCGGGAGGGGGAGCAGATTGCGCTTCTTCCTTCACGCCGCCGCCGTCAGGTTGAGGAAAACATCCTCCAGATCCGGATCCCTCGTGACCACGTCCACGATCGAGAGGCCACTTGCCTGGACGGCGCTCAAGACCTGCCCGGCATTGGCGCGGTCCTTCATGTAGGTGATGGTGAGCGTGCGCGGGTCCGACAGTTCGACCTTTTCGAAACAGGGCGCATCGGGCGGAGCGGTGATGTCGCGGTCGACGGTTACCTGCACGACTTTCTCCTGCGCCATGGCGATGAGTTCGCGGGTAGGTTTATCCGTGATGACGCGGCCATGGTTGATGATGCCGATGCGGTCGCACAGTTCCTCGGCTTCTTCGAGATAATGGGTGGTGAGGACGATGGTCACGCCCTGCGCATTGAGTTCGCGCACATAGGCCCAGAGTTGCTGGCGTAGCTGGACGTCGACGCCTGCGGTGGGTTCGTCCAGCACCAGGATCGGCGGTGAGTGGACCATGGCCTTCGCCACCAGCAGGCGCCGTTTCATGCCGCCCGAGAGGGTGCGGGCATAGGCGTTGGCCTTGTCCTCCAGATGGACGGCGCGCAGGAGTTCGAGGGAGCGGCGGCGGTCCTTGGGCACGCCATAATAGCCCGCCTGATTTTCCAGCGTTTCGAACGGCGTGAAGAAGGGGTCGAAGACGATTTCCTGCGGCACGATGCCAATGCTGTTCTTGGCATTGCGGGGGTTCTGGTCGATGTCGAAGCCCCAGATTTTTGCCGTCCCGCTCGTCTTGTTGACGAGGCCGGCGAGGATGTTGATCGTGGTCGATTTGCCAGCGCCATTGGGGCCGAGCAGGCCGTAGATCTGGCCGCGCGGGATGGTGAGGTTGATATTGTCGAGCGCGCGCTTTCCGCCTGCATAGACTTTGGTGAGGTTGGTGATCTCTATGGCGGGGGTGGGGCTGTGGGTCATGGCTGAACTCTATGGGGATCGTAGGCGGCTAAGGAAAGAGGCTGGGACGGCCGAAGTTCACAGTGTCGTTGGCTGATTTGGGCTGAAATCGCCGGGATCGCGACGGAAAGGCGGCGGGAACGCGACAGGTGGGCGACAAGATCAGGCGGGGGCGCGGGGGCGTGTTTCCAGCGCAAAGGGATCGGCCATGCGCGTCGCGTGAATCTTGAGCGCGTCGTTCCAGCAGCGGTCGAACGCGGTGCCGGTGAGGCGTTGGCGCAGGCGGTGGGCGCTGGATCGCGACATGCCGACCGACCGCGCGGCTTGGGAGACGTTGCCGGTTTCGATCAGGGCGGTGAGGAAGAGGCGCTGAAGAGCTGGGGTCCAGCGGCCATGGCCGGATGGCGGCGGTAGGTCGCGCGCGGCGGGCGGGATGGGGAGAGGCTGTTCCATCCGGCAGGATAGATCAGGGGAAATCCTATTTTGGAAGGGGCGGGAGGCGCTCTTGTGTGACGAAGTCGGCTAGGGTGCGGGAATAAAGCTGATGTTCGGCGATGAGGATGCGCGCGGCGAGGCTGTCGGCGGTGTCGCCGGGCAGGATCGCTACCTCCGTCTGCGCCAGCACCGGGCCGCCGTCCAGTTCGCTGGTGACGACATGGACGGAGCAGCCCGCATGGCTGTCGCCCGCGTCGAGCGCCTTCTGGTGGGTGTCGAGCCCCTTATATTTGGGGAGAAGGCTGGGGTGGATGTTGAGCATCCGGCCTTCCCAGCCGCCCACGAATTCCGGGGAGAGCAGGCGCATGTAACCGGCCAGCGCAACATATTCCGCGCCTGCCTTGCGCAGCTGCGCGTCGATGATCTGGTCGAACTCGGCGCGTTTCAGGCCCTTGTGGCTTTGGGCGAAGGTGGGGATGCCTTCGGCCTCTGCGAGGGTGAGCCCTGGGGCTTGCGGGTCGTTGGCGGCGACGAGGACGAGCTCATAGGGGCAGGAGGGATGCTTGGCGGCGTAAAGCAGCGCCGCCATGTTGGACCCGCGTCCGGAAATCAGAACGCCGACTTTTGCCTTTTGCATGGGGAACTTCCCTGCCGCTGCGGGAGGTGTCGGGGGTAGGCTTGCTCAAGCCGACCCTGTGACATGCCCTCTCCTAGCCCCTCCCGCCAGCGGGAGGGGGATTGGTTGATTAACCCAGATGCGTGGCGGTCCAGTCGGCCTTGGCGCTCCAGGTCTCCTGGCTGCCCTTGACGGTGCAACCCTTTTCGCCCGCTTCGACCAGCCCCACGCGGACGACTGTTTCGCCTGCGGCTTCGAGGTCGGCGGTTACGCTGTCGGCTGCATCAGCGTCCACGGCGAGCACCATGCCGACGCCGCAGTTGAAGGTGCGCGCCATTTCTTCCGGCTCGATATGGCCCTGCGCTTGCAGGAAGGCCATGAGGCGCGGCTGTTCCCATGCGTCGGCATCGACCACGGCATGGCAGCCTTCGGGCAGGACGCGGGGGATGTTTTCGAGAAGGCCGCCGCCGGTGATGTGGGCGAGCGCGTTGATCTTGCCGCCGCGTACCAGCGGAAGGAGCGGCTTCACATAGATGCGGGTCGGGGCCATCAGCGCGTCGATCAACAGCACTTCATTGTCGAAGATGGCCGGGCGGTCGAGCTTCCACCCCTTGTCGGCGGCGAGGCGGCGGACGAGGGAGAAGCCGTTGGAATGGACGCCCGAGGAGGTGAGGCCGAGGAGGACGTCGCCTGCCTTCACCTTGTTGCCGGTGAGCGCCTGGCTACGTTCCACCGCGCCGACGCAGAATCCGGCAAGGTCATAGTCTCCGGCGGCATACATGCCCGGCATTTCTGCGGTTTCGCCGCCGATGAGGGCGCAGCCGGCCTGTTTGCAGCCTTCGGCGATGCCCGCGATCACGCGTTCGGCGACGCCGCTCTCCAGCTTGCCGGTGGCGTAATAGTCGAGGAAGAAGAGCGGCTCCGCGCCCTGCACGATGAGGTCGTTGGCGCACATGGCGACAAGGTCGATGCCGACGCCGTCATGGCGGTCATGGTCGATCGCGAGCTTGAGCTTCGTGCCGACGCCATCATTCGCCGCGACCAGCAGAGGGTCGTCATAGCCAGCGGCTTTGAGGTCGAAGAAACCGCCAAAGCCGCCCAGTTCGGCGTCCGCGCCGGGTCGGCGGGTCGCCTTGGCCAGGGGGGCGATGGCACGGACCAGCGCATTGCCTGCCGCGATGTCCACGCCAGCCTTGGCGTAGCTGTAGGATTCGGTGTCGCTCATGGTTGGCCCCACTAGAACAATGACGCGGAAAACGGAACGGCAAATGGGTTGCCGCTTGGCAGATGGGGGAAATCCCGCCAAAAGGGCGCGCGTGAGCCTGTCCACTGCCTTCCAAAGCCAGATTTTCCGGCCTTCTTCGCTGCTTCGCCGCTTGTCGCGGCCCGTCCAGATTCTGGGTGCGATCATGCTTGGCCTCGCGGCTGCGGCCCTGTTCGCGCAGATGGAAGGCGAACGCGGCGTGCCGCCGATCGCCAGTGGCGGCGATTATCAGGTAGGCGGCATCAAGGTCGACGTGATGGGCAAAGATGCCAACAGCGCGCGGCAGGCGGGCTGGCGGCTGGCGCAGCGGCAGGGCTGGCGGATGCTGTGGACGCGCACCCATGGCGCGGCGGGCGTGCCGAACCTGTCCGATTCGCAGCTGGAAGCGATGATTTCCGGCATCGAGATCGAATATGAGCAGATCGGGCCGACGCGCTATGTCGCGACGCTGGGCATATTGTTCGATCGCGCGCGGACGGGGCAACTGCTGGGCGTGTCCGGAAATGTCATGCGGTCGCCGCCGCTGCTGGTCATTCCGGTGATGTGGGACGGCGGGTCTGCGGTATCCTATGAGCGGATCAACGAGTGGCAGAAGGCATGGGCGCGGTTCCGCACCGGGGACAGCGCCATCGACTATGTGCGGGTGAGCGGTTCGATCGCCGACCCCATCCTGCTGAATGCGGGCCAGGTGGGGCGGCGTGGGCGGTTGTGGTGGCGCGTGCTGCTGGACCAATATGGCGCGGCCGACGTGGTGGTGCCGATCGCCCGGTTGCAACGGGAATATCCGGGCGGCCCGGTAAGGGGCACGTTCACCGCGCGCTATGGGCCGGACGATACACTTATCGGCAGCTTCTCGCTTCGCGCATCGGCCGAAAGCGCGCTTCCGCAGATGATGGATGAGGCCGCGCGGCGGATCGACCAGCTTTATACAGCCGCGCTCAACGACGGGCGTTTGCGGCCCGACCCGTCGCTGATCATCGAGGAGCCGGTCAATCCCGACGCGCTCGAGATCGAGAATGCGACCGAGCAGCCGCTGGAGACGCTGGAGACGCCAACGCCGTCTGCGACCACCAGCAGCTTTTCGATCCAGTTCGATACGCCCGATGTGGGATCGGTGGCGCAGGGCGAGGCGGCGGTTCGGTCTATCCTAGGCGTCAGGTCGGCGGCGACGAGCAGCCTTGCGCTAGGGGGCACGTCGGTGATGCAGGTGAGCTTCGACGGCAGTGTCGATGCGTTGCGCGCCGGGCTTCAGGCGCGAGGCTTCACCGTGACGGGCTCCGGCAATGCGCTGCGCATCCGCCGGGGCGGGGCGGCGGCACCTGCCGGAGCGGGAGCGGGGACGTCAGCGCCGCAATGAGCCAGATAAGCCTGCCGTTCGAATGGCCAGGGCAGGGGACGGACGATGACTTCCTGGTCAGCGACGCCAATCATGTCGCCCTCCGCCATCTGGAAAATTGGCGCGAATGGCCCTTGGCGATCAGCGTCCTGAGCGGTCCGGCCCGGTCGGGGCGGTCGATGCTGGGCCGCCGCTTCGCCGCGATGAGCGGGGGCATGGTGATCGACGATGCGCAAGGACAGGAGGACCGGCTGCTGTTCAACGCCTGGAACGATGCGCACACGAGCGCCAAGCCGCTGCTGCTGATCGGGGACAGCGCGCCGACGCTGTGGGACGTGGCGCTGCCGGACCTGCGGTCGCGCCTCGCCGCCGCGCCGCATGTGGCGATCGAGCAGCCGGACGAGCCGCTCGCCCGCGCCCTTATCGAACGGGCGCTGGGGCGCGCGGGGTCACGATATGGGCAGGATCTGCCCGACTGGCTGCTGCGCCGGATCGAGCGCAGCTATGCCGCTATCGCCGAGGTGACGCGCCTGCTTAACGAAGCGGCATTGTCATCGGGACGTAAGATTTCCGTCGCTATGGCCAAAGAGAGTCTGCAAGCGGCTGGTTTCTTGCCTATAGTGGCGGACGATCCGCACCCCTCATCATAGTGAGAGAGACGTGGCCGAAGCTGATCCGTCCGCCAGCCTGACACTGCCCACCGACCGCTATTTCAACCGGGAGCTGTCCTGGCTAGCGTTTAACCAGCGGGTGCTGGAAGAGGCGATGAACCGCGCGCATCCGCTGCTGGAGCGGCTGCGTTTCCTGTCGATTTCCGGGGCGAACCTGGATGAATTTTTCAGCGTGCGCGTGGCGGGCCTGAAAGGGCAGCAGCTGCAGGATGTCGATATGCGCTCGGCCGACGGGCTGACTCCCGCGCAGCAGCTTGCCGCGATTGCCGATGAGACCGCGCGCCTGATGACGGCGCAGCAGAAGGTCTGGGGCGCGCTGCATGGTGAACTGACGCAGGTCGGGATCGAGGTGATGGGGCCCGCCAGCGAGATCGACGCGGGCAGCGAGACATGGCTGCGGGAGCATTTCCTGAGCCAGGTTTTTCCGATCCTGACGCCGCAGGCGCTGGACCCGGCGCATCCCTTTCCCTTCATCCCCAATCAGGGGCTGTCGATCGTCTTCGATCTGGAAAGGCTGTCGGACAAGCAGCCGATCCGCGAACTGGTGATGATCCCGTCCTCGCTGGCCCGCTTTGTCCGGGTGCCGGGCACACCGGCGCGCTACATGGCGCTGGAGGCGGTGATCCGCCGCTTTTCGGGCGACCTCTTCCCCGGCTATCGGGTGCGCAACAGCGGTGTATTCCGCATCATTCGCGACTCCGATATCGAGATCGAGGAAGAGGCGGAGGATCTGGTCCGCTATTTCCGCAGCGCCATCAAGCGCCGCCGCCGGGGCCGCGTCATCCGCATGGAGATCGAGGAGCGCATTCCCGAGCCGGTCGAGGAAATGTTGCAGGACATGCTGCAGGGGCATGAGGCGATCATTGCCGAGGTCGAGGGCTTTGTCGGCATCGGCGACCTGAGCGGCATTGTCGATGAGGATCGGCCGGACCTGAAGTTCGAACCCTATGCGCCGCGATTCCCTGAACGAATCCGCGAATATGGCGGGGATTGCTTTGCGGCGATCCGGGCGAAGGACATTGTGGTCCATCACCCATATGAAGCGTTCGACGTGGTCGTTTCATTTCTGAAACAAGCGGCGTCCGACCCAGACGTAGTGGCGATCAAGCAGACGCTGTATCGCGCGGGCAAGCAGTCGGCGATCATCCGCGCGCTGATCGATGCGGCGGAGGCGGGCAAGTCGGTGACGGCGGTGGTGGAGCTGAAGGCGCGGTTCGACGAGGAGCAGAACCTGATGTGGGCCGACGCGCTGGAACGCGCGGGCGTGCAGGTGGTCTATGGCTTCATCGACTGGAAGACGCATGCCAAGGTGTCGATGGTTGTCCGCCGCGAGGGCGAGGCTTTTCGCACCTACTGCCATTTCGGCACGGGCAATTATCACCCCGTCACCGCGCGCATCTACACCGATTTGAGCTTCTTCACCGCCGATCCCGCCTATGGCCGGGATGCCGCCGCGCTGTTCAATTACATCACCGGCTATGTCGAGCCGCAGAGCCTGGAAAAGCTGGTGATGAGCCCGCGCGACCTGCGCAATCGGCTTTGCCAGCTGATCGATGCGGAGATCGAACATGTCCGCGCCGGGCGGCCGGGCAATATCTGGGCGAAGATGAACTCGCTGGTCGATCCGGCGATCATCGAGAAGCTGTATGCGGCGAGCAACGCGGGGGTGGAGATCGACCTGATCGTGCGCGGCATCTGCTGCCTGCGGCCGGGGGTGCCGGGCATGTCGGAGAATATCCGGGTGAAGTCGGTGGTCGGCCGCTTTCTGGAGCATAGCCGCATCACCGCCTTCGGTAATGGCAAGGCGCTGCCCAACAATGGCGCGAAGGTGTTCATCAGCTCGGCGGACTGGATGCCGAGGAACTTTGACCGCCGCGTCGAATTTCTTGCCCCTGTGGAGAACCCGACCGTTCACGACCAGATTTTGGACCAGGTGATGGTTGCCAACCTGATCGACAGCGAACAGAGTTGGGAGCTGGACAGCGATGGCCATTATACCCGCGTGGATTCGAGCGATCGACCGTTCAACCTGCATCGCTATTTCATGACCAACCCGTCGCTGTCGGGCCGGGGCGCGGCGATGGACAGCGGGACGGTGCCGACTTTGCGCCTGCGCGGCCGGGCCTGACGCGCATGAATTCGATGCTGAGCCAGGTGCGCGCCATCGCCGAAACGATGGTGACATCCCCCGCCCATGCCAAGGCGCGCACGGCGATCATCGACATCGGGTCCAACAGCGTCCGCCTGGTCGTCTATGACGGGCCGCGGCGCATTCCCTTCATCCTGTTCAATGAAAAGGTGATGGCGGGGCTGGGGGCGTCGCTCGGGAAGACGGGGCGGATCGAGCCTGACGCGATGGAGCGCGGATTGCGGGCGGTGGGACGCTTTGCCCATCTGTGCCGCGAGATGGAGGTGCGCGACGTGCGCTGCGTTGCTACCGCCGCCGTGCGCGACGCCGCCAATGGCGATGAGTTCATCCTGCGCGCCAGGGACATGGGGCTGGAGGTTGAACTGCTGTCGGGGAGGCAGGAAGCGGTCGCGGCGGCCTATGGCGTGCTGTCGGGCATACCCGGCGCGGACGGCATCGTAGGGGACCTGGGCGGCGGCAGCCTGGAGCTGGCGCGAATCCGCGATGGCGCGGTGCATGAGACGATATCGCTGCCGCTGGGCGTGCTGCGCCTGCCGCAGATCCGGGCGAAGGGACCGGGCGCGCTGGAACGCTGCGTCAAGAAGATGCTGGCGAAGGCGGGCTGGAGCGCGGGGCCTGACCTGCCCTTCTATCTGGTGGGCGGATCGTGGCGCGCGCTTGCCCGGTTCGATATGCAGCTGACCAACTTTCCGCTGCCGGTCGTGCATCAATATGCCATGCCCGCATCTCGTGCCGAGCAGCTGACGCGGATCGTGTCCCATGTGGGGCGCGCGCGGTTGAAGGACATTCCGGCAATCACCGGATCGCGCGTGCCGACTTTGCCCGACGCGGCGGCTTTGCTGTCGGTGGTCGTCCGGCAATTGCAGTCGAGCGAGCTTATCGTCTCGGCCTATGGCCTGCGCGAGGGGCTGCTGTTCGAAGACCTGCCCGCCGAGATCCGGACGCATGATCCCTTGCTGGTCGCGGCGGAGGCCGAGGGCGAGGCGCAGGGGCGCTTTGCAGGCCATGGCGACATGATCGACCGGTGGATCGGGCCGCTGTTCCGTGATGACGAGCCGTCCTGGCGGCGCATCCGGCGTGCGGCGTGCCTGCTCGCCGATGTCGGCTGGCGCGCCAACCCCGATTTTCGCGCGGAGCGGGGGGTGGAGATTGCCCTGCATAGCAATTGGGTGGGCATCACCGCGTGCGAGCGGGCGATGCTGGCGCAGGCTCTGCACAGCAATTTCGGAGGATCGTCCACGCCGCCTGCCGGGATTGCGGGGCTGGCTTCGGCTGCGGCGCTGAAGCGCGCGACCTTATGGGGGCTGGCGATTCGGCTTGGCCAGCGGCTGTCCGGCGGGGTCGAGGGGCCTCTGCTCGCGTCGACGCTGGAGATGGATGGCGATACGCTGGAACTGCGGCTGAAAGGCGTGGATGTGGACCTGTTCGGCGAGGCGGTCGAGCGGCGGCAGCGGCATTTGGCGCAGGCGATGGGGGTTAAGTATCGGATGGCTTGGTGAGGGTGGGAAGGCGGACTTTACTCCCTCTCCCCTTCAGGGGAGAGGGCTGGGGAGAGGGGGGCGACGCCAAGGTTTAGCAGTCCCCTCTCCCGCCATCGCTACGCTCGGCACCTCGGCCAGAGTCACGTGCCTCTGGCCGACCCCTGAAGGGGAGAGGGGATTATAGTCCTTCTGCACCAACTTGCCCCCGCATCTATAAGGCCCTATTGCGCGCGCACATGAACAGCAAGCACGCCCCCGATCCCGCTCTCCTCGCCAAGGCCGAAACGCTTGTGGAGGCGCTGCCCTATATGCAGCGCTATGCGGGGCAGACTTTTGTCGTGAAATATGGCGGCCATGCGATGGGCGACCCCGAAGCGGCGCGCGATTTTGCCGAGGACGTGGTGCTGATGAAGGCGGTCGGCATCAATGTCGTCGTCGTCCATGGCGGCGGGCCGCAGATCGGCGCGATGCTCAAGAAGCTGGGCGTCGAGTCGCATTTCGTGAACGGGCTGCGCGTCACCGACAAGGAAACCGCGCAGATCGCCGAAATGGTGCTGGCGGGCTCCATCAACAAGGAAATCGTCGGCTGGATTTCCGGCGCGGGTGGCAAGGCGGTCGGCATTTCGGGCAAGGATGGCGGGCTCGTCCTGTGCGAAAAGGTTGGCGATACGCGCGCGCCCGATCCCAATTCGGGCATCGAGCGCAATGTCGACCTGGGCTTTGTCGGTGATCCGGTGAAGGTCGACCGGTCGATCCTCGACACGCTGTCGCAAAGCGGCATCATTCCGGTTATCGCGCCGGTGGGCATCGGCGCTGACGGGCACACCTATAATGTGAATGCCGACACGATGGCGGGCGCAATCGCGGCGGAGCTTCAGGCTTCGCGCTTCTTCCTGCTGACCGATGTGGCGGGCGTGCTGGACAAGCAGGGGCAGTTGCTGACCGACCTTGATCCGGCCGCGATCAAGATATTGCAGGAAGATGGCACGATCAGCGGGGGCATGATCCCGAAGCTGGAGACGTGCGTGAAGGCGGTCGAGGGCGGCGTGGATGCTGCCGTCATCCTTGACGGGCGGGTGCCGCATGCCATGCTGCTGGAGATTTTCACCAAGCGCGGTGCGGGGACTTTAGTGCGCCGGTAATCGTCGTTTGCAATCCGTCCTTCCCTTGTCCGTCATCCCAGCGGAAGCTGGGATCTTGGGCGGCCTGGCGTATCCTCTCCTGAGATCCCAGCTTCCGCTGGGATGACGGAGTGGGGCGAGAGGGTGATGGCGAAAGGCACTCTTGTCGCGCCATGCCCCGCTCGGCTAGAGCATCGGCAATCAATTGGAGACCACATGGCCTACGCGCTCTATCAGATCATCGTCATCCTGCTCGATGTGCTGTGGTGGATCATCATCATCCAGGCGATCATGAGCTGGCTGATCGCCTTCAATGTCATCAACACGTCCAGCGACATCGTGCGCACGATCATCGTGGCGCTCGACCGGATGACGGCGCCGATCTATAATCCCATTCGCCGGGTGATGCCTGACCTTGGCGCGCTCGACCTGTCGCCGATGGTCGTGCTGCTCGCCATCCTGATCATCCGCCAGGCCATTTTGCCGCCGATCTTCGGGCTGGTGTGAGCGTCTGGCGGCAGGACGGGACCGACCTGCTGCTTTCCGTCCGGTTGACGCCGGGCGCGGCGCGTGAGGATGTTGGCGGGTGCTGGACGGATGAGAAAGGCGCGCAGTGGCTCTGCGCGCGGGTTCGCGCCGTCGCGGAAAAGGGAAAGGCGAACGGGGCGCTCGTTGCATTGCTCGCCAAGGAGATGGATTGGCCACGCAGCGCGTTTTCGCTGGAATCGGGTGACAGCAACCGGCTAAAGCGGCTGCGTATCAAGGGCGGTGCCGACGCGTTGGTGCGGCTGTCCGCCATCATCAGGGAATGGGTTGAGGCAGCATGACCATCGGCAAGATCATCGACGGAAAGGCTTTCGCCGCCACGCTGCGCGCCAAGGTGGCTGATGGCGTATCCGCATTCGTCGGGCGCACCGGGCGCAAGCCGGGGCTGGCGGTCGTACTGGTGGGCGAGGACCCGGCCAGTTCCGTCTATGTCCGCAACAAGGGCAAGATGACGGTCGAGGCGGGCATGGAAAGCCTGGAATTCAAGCTGCCCGCGAGCATCGGCGAGGAAGAATTGCTCGACCTGGTCGAGGAGCTGAATGCGGATGACCGGGTGGACGGCATCCTGGTCCAGCTGCCGCTGCCCGGCCATATCGACGAGGCGGCGGTGATCGGGACGATCGATCCGGCCAAGGATGTGGACGGCTTCCATGTCGTCAATAGCGGGCGGCTGGCGACGGGGCAGGAGGCGCTGGTGCCCTGCACGCCGCTCGGCTGCATCATGTTGCTGAAGGACGAACTGGGCGACCTGTCGGGCATGGAGGCGGTGGTCGTCGGCCGATCCAACATCGTGGGCAAGCCGATGGCGCAGCTGCTGCTGGCGGAGAATTGCACGGTCACGATCGCGCATAGCCGCACGCGGGATCTGGCGTCGGTCGTGCATCGCGCCGATATCGTCGTGGCCGCCGTGGGACGCGCCGAGATGGTGAAGGGCGAGTGGATCAAGCCGGGCGCGACCGTGATCGACGTCGGCATTAACCGCGTGACGGACACGGAGGATGGCAAGAGCCGGATCGTCGGCGATGTCGCCACGGCCGAGGCGCTGGCGCATGTGCGGGCGATCACGCCGGTTCCAGGTGGCGTCGGGCCGATGACGATCGCGGTGCTGCTGCGCAATACGCTGGTGGCGGCCCATGCCCGCGCGGGGCTGGCAAAGCCGGAGGGGCTGTGACGGCAAGGCGGGCCGTCCTGATCGCGGCTTGCCTGACGGGGCTCGTCGCGGCGCGACCGCCGATGCGGCATCAGCCTGATCCCAGTTCCGTCTTCGCCGCCGAAATCGCCTTCAACCGCCTGGCGCGGGACAAGGGGCAGTGGACCGCCTTTCGCGCGACCGCTGCCGATGACGCGGTGATGTTCGTGCCGCAACGGGTGCTGGCGAAACAATGGCTGAAGGGCCGGGCCGATCCGCCGCAGCCGGTGAGCTGGACGCCATCCGTCATCCATGTGTCGTGCGACGGCAACATGGCGGCGAGCACGGGCAATTGGCAGCGGCCGGATGGAACGGTCGGCTATTTCACGACGATCTGGCGGCGGGACAAGCAGGGCGCGTGGAAATGGGTGCTCGACCATGGCGATACGCTGGGCGCTCCCCGTCCTGCGCCGGAATTTCTTGTGGGCAAGGTCGCGACGTGCAAGCGGGGCAAAGCGCCTGACGGAGTGGTGCCCAAGGCGAAAGCTGCGGTGCCGCCTGCCGATGAAAGCCTGATCTGGAGTGCCGAGGTTGCGCCCGATGGCGGACGGCAGGTCATGGTGCGCGTCTGGAACGGGACGGATTATGAGGTGGTGATCGATGATCGGGTGAAGGCGTCGGGGGCATGATCGAGCTGTTCATATCCGCCTTCGTCACCTTGTTCGTGGTCATCGATCCGCCGGGCTGCGCGCCCATCTACGCCAGCCTGACGACCGGCGCGAGCCATGCCCAGCGGCGGGCGATGGCGATCCGCGCGGTGGGGATCGCGGCGGTCATCCTGCTGATCTTCGCGCTGTGGGGAAAGCAGCTGCTGGGCGTACTTGGCATTGCGCTCGACAGCTTCCGGATCGCGGGCGGGATCATGCTGTTCATCATCGCGATGGACATGGTGTTCGAAAAGCGCACGCAGCGGCGCGAGGACCGGGCGCACAAGATCGCGGAGACACCCGAGATCGAGGACGTGTCGGTATTCCCGATGGCGATGCCGATGATCGCCGGGCCGGGATCGATCGCGACGGTGATGCTGCTGATGTCGCAGGCGGACGGGATCAGCCAGCGGCTGGTGGTGATCGGTGCGGTGGTGGTGACGCTGGCGCTGATGCTGGGGGCATTGCTGGCGGCGGGGCCGATCATGGCGCGGCTGGGCAGCAAGATCGAGGCGGTGATTACCCGGCTTCTGGGGGTGCTGCTGGCCGCATTGGCCGCGCAGTTCGTGATCGATGGGTTGAAGGCGAGTTTTTGACGCTTTTTAGCCGTTCGGATTGGACCTGTTGAAACCCCTACTTCTCATGAGAAAAGAAGGGCCCTTCGACAGGCTCAGGGCGAACGGAGGAGGAGGGTAAAGAAGCCGGGAGCGCTTGGGGCGCGTCCCGGCTTTTTTGGTCATGGCGGCAGGCTTTAGGCCCGGATGTCGCTTTCCGTGACCGGCGCGATCTTGATTTCGACGCGGCGGTTGCTGGCCTTGCCCTCGGCCGTGGCGTTGGAAGCGATGGGCTGGGTTTCGCCGAAGCCGCGCGTCGCGATGCGGGCCGACTGGACACCGTGGCTGGTCAGATAGTCCGCGACCGACTGAGCGCGGCGTTCGGACAGGGTCTGGTTATAGGCGTCCGCGCCATCGCTGTCGGTGTGGCCGTACACGTCGATATAGGTTTTGGGATATTGGGCCAACACGGACGACACTTCGTCCAGCGTCGGGCGGAACTGCGGCTGGACGGCGGCGCTGTCGGTGGTGAAGGTGATGCCGGACGGCATGCGCAGCACCAGATTGTCGCCGTCACGGATCACGTCGACGCCGCTGCCTGCGGTTTCCTCGCGCAGCTTGCGCTCCTGCGCGTCCATGTAAGCGCCGATGCCAGCACCCGCGACCGCGCCAATGCCTGCGCCGAGGATCTTTTCCGTCCGGTCACGCTTGCCGCCGACCAGATCGCCCAGCAGATAGCCGCCGAGCGCGCCGCCGATGCCGCCGATCGCGGCCTTCGAAATCTGACGCTGGCCGGTATTGGGATCAGTCGTGCAGGCGGCGGTGGCGAGCATGGCGGCAAGTCCCGCCGTACCCAGGATGCGATGAGAAATCCGCATAGATTTGAGTTCCCTTATTTATCTTGCACCCGAAAGCGCGGATGCAGGCCCCAATCATCGAACCGGCGCTTTTGTTCCACCAGCGAACTGAACCCCAGATGATGCAACGGTTGTGAAATTGTAAGAAACAGGGTTATAGGGCGTAGCTGACCACCATGGCCACGATCCCCCCGCACGCTCCGACGCCCTTCCCCTGGGTAGATATCGTCATCATTCTGGCGCTTGTCGCGCTGAATGGCGTCTTCGCCATGTCGGAACTGGCGATCGTATCCGCCCGCCGTCCGCGCTTGCAGGCGATGGAAAAGGCAGGGCGGCGCGGCGCGCACACGGCGCTGATGCTGGCGAGCGATCCCGGCAAGTTTCTTTCCACCGTCCAGATCGGCATCACCCTGATCGGCATCGTCGCGGGTGCCTATTCCGGGGCGAGCCTGGGTGGGCCGGTGGGTGAGCGGTTGCAGCTGTTGGGCCTGTCGCCCAACGTTGCCGAAAATCTCGGCTTTGCGGTCGTCATCGGCCTGACGACCTACGCGTCGCTGATCATCGGTGAGCTGGTGCCCAAGCAGTTCGCGTTGCGCGCGCCTGAGCCGATCGCCGTTGTCATGGCGACGCCGATGCTGTGGCTGGCGAAGATCACCGCGCCCATCGTGTGGGTACTGGACGGGTCGAGCGCGCTCATTTTCCGCCTGCTGCGCATGACGCGGGAGTCCGAACATCATGTGACGGCCGAGGAACTGCACCTGATCGTGGCGGAAGCGAGCCGTTCCGGCGTAATCGAGGAAAGCGAGCGCGCCATCATTTCGGGCGTGGTGCGGCTGGCCGACCGCCCGGTGCGCGAGGTCATGACGCCGCGGATGGACGTCGATTGGATCGACATCAACGCGGACGATGAGACGGTCCGCGCAAGGCTGCTCAAGACTCCGCACACGCGGCTTCCGGTGGGACGGGGCACGGTGGAGGATATTATCGGCGTCGTGCAGGCGCGCGACATCATGACGGCGCTGTTCCGGGGAGAGCGGCTCGATGTCGGATCGCTGATGCGCCGGGTGGAGGTGGTGCCCGACCAGGTCGACGCCATGGACGCCCTGGAAGTGCTGCGCCGCGCCGACGTGCCGATGGTGATGGTGCATGACGAATATGGCCATTTCGAAGGCATCGCGACGCCTGCCGACCTGTTGTCGGCGATCGCGGGCCACTTCGCATCCGACCGCGACGTGCATGATGAACCCGATGTCGTGGAACGGGACGATGGCAGCTTGCTGGTGTCGGGGCAGATGCCGGTGGACCTGCTGGCGGACCGGATCGGCATCGACCTGCCGGAGCACCGCGACTATGCGACGGTGGCGGGCCATGCGCTGTGGCTGCTCAAGCGCCTGCCGGAAGTGGGCGACTTCATCGAGGATCAGGGATGGCGCTTCGAGATCGTCGATATGGACGGGCGCAAGATCGACAAGCTGCTGGTGGCGGAGCGGTAGAGAACAGCTCGGGTAAGCAGGAGCCGGAAAGCGATGCTTTCCGGCTCCATGCGGTTTTTAGATGGTGGCGTTGCGGGCCTGAGACGCGTTGTGACCGCCGTTGCGGTACAGCACCTCGCGGACGCGCCCGGCATCCAGTCCGGCGTCGGCAACCGTGACGAGCACGGCGCCGTCCTTCAGACGGCCGCCATAATAGTCAGCGTCTTCCTTGCTGACCCCATGCTTGGTCAGCGCCTCATTGAGGCTTCCGCCGATCGCGCCGACGACAGCGCCGATGCCCACGGCTTCGGGGACGGCCGACGCGGCGATAGCGCCAGCGGCTGCGAGCGGCCCGACGCCGGGGATCGCCAGCGCCGCGACGCCCAGTCCTGCGCCCAGCGCGCCGCCACCCAGAATGCCCCGGAGAATGTTCCGATGGTGCTCGTCGGTGATCTCGCCGTCGCCGCTGGTGGTCGTGGTCGTGCCGCCATGGTGGGCGATGACGGACAGGTCACTGTCATTCACGCCGAGCGTGCGTAGCTCCGATACTGCCCTTTCGGCCTCTGCGTGTGAGTCGAAAATAGCTGATGCCTGTACCATGACCGGGTCCTTTCCTGGGCTTTGCTGCTGTGTTGCAGACGAGCCTGAACCCGAAGCGCATGCCGATGTTCCGTGGCAAGCGACGGGAAGAGGGTGGGCGAGCGGTAGGTGAGGTGACTGGATGGGCTTGATGATTGAAGCATGGGGTGAGCAGCGGTCGGAACCACACGAGCGTTGCGCTGGCCCACCCCCCCGACCCCCTCCCGCCTGCGGGAGGGGGAGCAGGTGCGCGCTCCTGGCTTTGGTTCCGGATGGGCCGCTTACCCCCTAAACACAACGGGCGCGGCAATCGTGCCGCGCCCGTCAGTTCGTCAGAAGGGGCTAGCCCTTATTTGCCGGGGGCAGCGGGCCCGGTCGCGGGTGCGGCGTTGGCCGGGGCCTTGCCTTCGACGCTTTCGGCGGCGTTCGTGGCGTTGCCTGCGGCTTCAGCAGGGGTGGCGCTGGCGTCGGCGGGTGCCGCGTCGGCGGCGGGCAGCGGCAGGTTGGAGCCCTGCGTGTTCATCCAGGCGATGAGGTTCGCGCGGTCGGCCGGGTTGCCGAGGCCAGCGAAGGTCATCTTGGTGCCGGGCGCGAATTCGCGCGGGCTCTTCAGCCAATGGTCAAGATTTTCGAAAGTCCAGTTGCCGCCCTTGCTCTTGAGCGCGTCGGAGAAGGCGAAGCCGCCCTTGCCCTGGCCGATGGCTTCGCCCACGGTCGCAAAGAGGTTGGGGCCGATGCCGTTGGCTCCGCCCTGATTGATGGTGTGGCATGCGGCGCACTTGGCGAAGACCTTTTCACCGGCCGCGACATCGGCGCTGGCGAGCAGGGTGTTGAGGCCGGGGCCGCTGGCCGCGCCGCCTTCACCTTCGGCCTCGACGCCTTCGATCGCATAGCCCATCTTTTCGGGACGTTCCGCGTGGAAATATTTGGAGCTGACGATGCCGCCACCCAGCGCAATGATTCCCGCAAACAACGCCCAGCCTGCAACGGTGTTGAAACGATCACTCATTTCGCTTGGATTCCCTTGAATTTCTGTTCTGGCGGCTTGGTTTCCGCGCCCCCTCTAGCGCGCTGCCATAATGGCGCAAGAGCGAACGTGCAAGCATGGTTGAACGGCGGGGCGCCGGGGCGGTGCGCGGCCAAGCGCCCGTTCCGCTTGCGCGCGCGGGGAGGAGTGCCTAAGCGCGCTGCATCCATGGAAAACTATCCTGCCCCCGCCCGCGCGCTGGTCGCGGAACTCGCTGAAAAGGCCGCAGCCGACCCGTCGCGAGCCATTGCCTATCAGGGCGCGCCGGGCGCCAATTCGCACCTCGCGGCGCTTGGATATGCGCCCGATTGGGTGCCGCTGCCCTGCTTCGCCTTTGAAGATGCGATCGATGCCGTGCGCGGCGGAATCGCAGCGCGGGCGATCATTCCTATCGAAAACAGCCTGCACGGGCGCGTCGCCGACATGCATTTCCTGCTGCCCGAATCGGGGCTGCATATCATCGACGAATATTTCCTGCGCATTCGCCACTGCCTGATGGCGGTGGATGACGGCCCGGTCAAAAGCGCGATCAGCCATCCGCAGGCGCTGGGGCAATGCCGCCATTATCTGCGCGAGCGGGGAATCCAACCGGTCGCCTATGCGGATACGGCGGGCGCGGCGGCGCTGGTGGCGGAATCGCGCAAGCCCGGCGAAGGCGCCGTCGCCCCCTATCTGGCGGCAGAGCTTTATGGGCTGAAGATGGTGGCGGAGAATATCGAGGATAGCGACGACAATATGACGCGCTTCCTCGTGCTGTCGCGCGAGCCGCAGATGCCGCAGGCCGACGACGCGCCGGTGATGACGACATTCCTGTTCGAGGTGAAGAATGTGCCCGCCGCGCTTTACAAGGCGATGGGCGGCTTTGCGACGAACGGCGTCAACATGACCAAGCTGGAAAGCTATCAGCGGGGCGCGAGCTTCGCGGCGACGGAGTTTTTCTGCGACATCGAGGGCATGCCGGGCGACCCCGCCGTGGACCGGGCGCTTGCCGAACTGGAATTCCACAGCAAGTGGGTGCGCATGCTGGGCAGTTACCGCCAGGCGCGTCCGCGGACCTGATGGAGGGACCTGAAGGGGTGACGGGCCGGGTGCTGCCGCTTATAGTCGACCCCATGCTGGCCGCGATCCTTCTTTCCGCTCTTGCCATGAGCGCGATCGTGGCGGTCCGTTACCTGGTCACCAGCGGCGGCTTTGCCTTCGCGACCCGTGTCCGGCAACCGGGCCTCTATGCCGGGCTCGACCCGCAGATCCGGCGGGAGATCGCATGGTCGCTGGCGTCCGCGTTTATCTACGGCATCCCGGCGGGCGTGGTCGCCTGGGGATGGCAGGCGCAGGGCTGGACGCGCATCTATACGGATGCCGACGCCTATCCGCTCTGGTATCTGCCGGTTTCGGTGCTGCTCTACCTCGCCGCGCATGACAGCTGGTTTTACTGGACGCATCGCTGGATGCACCGGCCGCGCCTGTTCCGCGCGGCCCATGCGGTGCACCATGCGAGCCGTCCGCCCACGGCCTGGGCGGCGATGAGCTTTCACCCGTGGGAGGCGTTGAGCGGCGCGATCGTCATTCCGGCGCTCGTCTTCCTGATCCCCATTCATGTGGCGGCTCTCGGCTGCGTGCTGACGATCATGACGGTGATGGGCGTGTCCAATCATATGGGGTGGGAGATGTTTCCGCGCTGGATGGTGCAAGGTCCGGCGGGCCGCTGGTTGATCACGGCCAGCCATCATCAGCGGCATCATGAACAATATAATTGCAATTACGGGCTCTATTTCCGTGTCTGGGATCGGCTGTGCGGGACGGATCGGGGATTGGGCGAGTTCGAGAAAGGGCGTCGATGAGGGGGAAGCTGCTGTTGCTGGCGGGGGCGCTGATGGCCGGTTCCGGCGCGGCCCCGGCGCCTGAGGCCCAGCCGCTCAGCATCGGAGTGCAGGGCTTGCGGTCCATGAAGGGCGACCTGCTCATATGCGTGGCGCGCTCGGCGGCCTATTTCCCGGATTGCAGCAAGGACCCGCAAAAGCGCCATCTGGTGGTGCCCGCGACGAACGCGGCTATTCCCTTGGGCGACATGGCTCCGGGGACTTATGCCATCGCCATCATCCATGACGAAAATGGCAATGGGAAGCTGGATACCTTTGCCGGTATCCCGCGCGAGGGCGTGGGTTTTTCCCGGAACCCGGCGATCCGCTTTGGCGCGCCGAGCTTCCGATCCGCGCAATTCGCCATGACGGGATCGGCGGTGCGTCAGGACGTAAAGATCAAATATTTCCTCTGATTGAAGTTAATCGGAACCGTAATGGCAGCGAAACATTCTAGGCGCTGACCATATTCGTGGGAACAGGGGATTTATGAATCATCGCCAGATAGTGTTCGCGGGCCTGGCCTTTATTACGCTGGGTGCCGCCAATAGCGCTTATGCCCAAGTCAAGGAGGTTGAGGACAGCAATGCACTCACCGTCGGGATCGGGGCCGCCGTCATCCCGAGCTATGAAGGGTCGGACGATTATCGCGTGATCCCCGTTCCGCAGCTGCGCGGCAAGGTGAGCGACTTCGCCTTCTGGACCCGGGGCCCGAGCCTCTATTTCGATGTGATCCCGAACCGGGGTCAGGACATCGACCTTCAGCTGGGGCCTGTCGCGGGCGTCCGCTTCGACCGGTCGAGCCTCAAGAGTATCAAGGATGACGCGGTGCGGGCGCTGGGCGAGCGTGACGTGGCGGTGGAGCTGGGCGGCTTCGTCGGCGTCGGCAAGACCGGGATCATCACCAGCGACTATGACAATCTGTCGGTGCGCGTTGCTGTGACCAAGGATGTCGCGGGGGCGCATGGCAGCTATATCGTGACGCCCGCCATCGAATATTTCACGCCGCTTTCGACGCGCAGCTTCGTGGGCCTGGGCGTGTCGGCGGATTATGTGGGCAAGAAATATGGCCGCTATTATTATGACGTCGATGCCGCCGGGGCGCTGGCGTCCGGCCTGCCGGAATATACGCGCGCGGGCGAAGGTTCGGGATTCAAGAAGATCGGCGTCAACCTGACGGGCGGCGTGTCATTGTCGGGGGACATCCGCAAGGGTTGGGCCCTGTTCGCGCTGGGCGGATATTCGCGCATGCTGGGCGACTATGCGGACTCGCCCGTGGTCAGCATCGCCGGGTCCAGGAACCAGTGGGTTGGCGCGGTCGGGGTCGGCTACACCTTCTGATCTTGTGCGGAAAGGGTGACGCCCCACATAAGGCGGTCTATGGAGGCGGCACCCAACCGCAACAAGGCAGGAGAAGACGGCAGTGGCGACCCTAGGAATGAGCGACACCGATAAGGCAGCGGTGGAGGCGTTCCGCCGCGACGTGGTGGACCCGTCGCGCACCAGCCTGGTCATCGTCGATTTCTGGGCGGAATGGTGCGGACCCTGCAAGCAGCTGACGCCGGTCATCGAAAAGGTGTGCGCCGAATATGCGCCCAAGGGCGTGAAGCTGGTCAAGATCAACGTCGATGAGAATAAGTTCATCGCCGCGCAATTCCGCGTCCAGTCGATCCCGACCGTCTATGCCGTGTTTCAGGGCCAGCCGGTCGCTGACCTCAGCCAAGCCCGCACCGAAGGACAGCTGAAGCAATATCTCGACCAGTTGCTGGCGCAGCTGCCGATCGAATCGGATGAAAAGGCGCAGCTTCAGGAAATCGCCCCGCTCATCGAAATGGGCGAGGAGATGCTGGCGGGCGGGGAGGCTGACCGCGCGCTTTCCGTGTTCGAGCAGATCGGCCAGATGGTGCCCGACAATGCAGAGGTTGCTTCCGGCCATGCGCGGGCGCTGGTGGCACTTGGGCAGCTGGACGAGGCGGAGGCGGTGCTGGCCGCGCTGCCCGCCGACGTGGCGAAGGAGCAGGCGGTGGACCGCGCCCGCGCCGCGATTGCGCTGGCGCGGGATGCGAAGCCCGTTTCGGACCTTTCCGGCATCGAGGCGAAGGTTGCGGCCAACCCCGATGATCATGACGCGCGCTTTGAACTGGCCGGTGGGTTGATGGCCAATGGCGATCGGGACCGGGCTGCCGAGGAACTGTTGGAGATCGTCCGGCGCGACCGCGAATGGAATGAGGGCGCGGCCAAGGCGCAACTGCTCAAGCTGTTCGAGGCGACCGGCCTTGAGGACCCATGGGTCGCGGGGCAGCGGCGCAAATTGTCGCAAATCCTCTTTTCCTGACGGCGGCCGGTGAATCGCGCGCGCGTCTCCATCTTTCCCTTGCCCGGAGCCCTGCTGCTGCCGGGTATGGACTTGCCGCTGCATATATTCGAGCCGCGCTACCGGGCCATGATCCACGATGCGATGGCGCGCGACCGGCGCATCGGCATGATCCAGCCGCGCGGGGAAGGGGCGAAGCCTGCGCTCTACGATGTCGGCTGCCTCGGCCGGATCAGCGAGTTCGAGCTTCTGGACGATGGCCGCTTCAACATCATCCTGGAAGGACTGGCGCGTTTTCGGGTGATCCGCGAACTCGACGTCACCACCGCTTTTCGCCAGATCGAGGCGGACGTGGAAGAGGTTGGCGAGGATGAGGTGCTCCATGCCGTCGAGCGTGCCGCCCTGGAACAGGAATCGCGGCGCTTTGCCGAAGCATTGGGCTATGTCGTCGATTGGACGGCGGTGTCACGGCTTGACGATACATCGCTGGTGAATGGCATTGCACAGATCGCGCCGTTCGATCCGGCCGCCAAGCAGACTTTGCTGGAAGCGGATACTTTAAGCGAGCGATGCGATCGGATCATCCAGTTGATGCAGATCGTCGGCCGGATGGAGCCCGATGGCGGGGCTACGATGCAATGAGCAGCGGGCCTGATCCCTTTCTGTTGGCGAAGCTCGTCTGCCCGGTGACGCGGACGCCGCTCCGCTGGGATGGGGAGCGGAGCGAACTGGTGTCGGAGGCTGCGGGGCTTGCCTTTCCGGTGCGCGATGGCGTGCCGGTGCTGGTGGTGCGCGAGGCGCGTTCGCTTTAAAGTGCTGTCATCCCAGCGGAGGCTGGGATCTCAGGAGAAGTCGTGCAGTGGGGCCTGAGA
>NZ_OBMU01000001.1:463389-471589 GCF_900218065.1 Novosphingobium sp. Chol11
CTTTCGCTGGGGTGACGGTCAGAGGGAAAAGGCCGGCTCCCATTTTGGGAAACCGGCCTCCGTTCGCGACCCTGACGGGCTGTTTAGAATTTGAAGTCCAGGCGCGCGTAATAATAGCCGCCGGAGGTGCCATAGGGGCCGTGCCCGTAATAGGCGTTGTAAGTGCCCGTGCCATTGACATAGGGCGACACGCCCGCGCCGGGGGTGACGCCCTGCATGAGGGCGGGGATTTCCGGCCGCTTGTCGAAGAGGTTGTTCGCGCCGATCGCGAAGGTCACATTGTCGGTGAAGTCGTAGCTTGCCTCCAGGTCGGTGATGGCCGCCGCTTTCACCACGCCGTTGAAGTAGAGCTGGTTGGCGTTGATGTTGGTGACTGGATTAAGCGCGCCATCGGCGATCAGGAAGCCGCCGTCGGGGATGAAGCCGCCCGCTGGCGTGAAGGCCGGGCGAACGAGGACGCTGGTCTTGCCGTAGAAGGTTTCACGCAGGTTGAGCGTGAAGCGGCCGCTTTTGAACAGCGCGTTGGCGACGATCTTATAGTCGGGATTGGAGCGTTCGATATTGCTTTCCGACGCGGCGTTGAAGATCGGGTAGCCCACCTTGTTGTTGGTGATCTTCGTCTTGTTGTAGTTCGCGGTCAGCGACAGGTTGAGCGAGCCGAAGTCCAGCGCGACCGGGTAGCTGGCCGAAAAATCGAGGCCCCAGGTGCGGGTGTCGATGCCGTTGGTGAAGCTCGACACGCCGATCGTGCCGGACGTGAACAAGGCGCTGTCCAGAACGATACCTGCGGCGTTCAGGGCGTTGAGGATGTCGGCTCCCCCCGCCTGCGGAACCCCGTTCAGGACGGCATTGCGCGCCGCCGTTCCGGTAATGCGGTCCTTGATCTTGATGATGTAGCCATCAAGGGTGATTGCGAGTTTCGGCACGGGCCGCAACACGACACCGGCGGAGAAGTTCTTCGACTTTTCGGGCTTCAGGGGGCCGAAGCCCAGCAATTGGGCTGCGGGCGTGCCCGCGGGCAGCTGAGCCACCGCGCTGGTCGGACCCACGCTGATCGTCGAATATTTCTGTTCCGCGAGCGTCGGCGCGCGGAAGCCGGTGCTGACGGTCCCACGCAGCGCGAAGGCGGGCGAGACGTCGTAGCGAGTCGTCGCCTTCCATATCGCGGTGTCGCCGAAGTCGGTATAATCCTCATAGCGCCCGGCAAGATCGACGCTCCAGCCGTCCAGTGGCTCGCCGATCAGGTTGGCATAGACGGCTTTCGAACTGCGCTGATAATCGCCTGCGTCCGTCGCCTTGTAACCGGGGAAGGACTGAACGCCGGTCTTGTAGGTGGAGACGGCGTCGCCCTGAAGGATTTCATATTCATCCTTCCGATATTCGCCACCGAAAGCGAAGGTCAGCGGGCTGGCCATGCCCACTTCGAATTCCTTTCGGATGTCGGTGGTGATGGTCGTCTGCGCCAGCTTGAAGCCGCCGTCATAGGCGCTGCTGGGCGTGATCGCCCGCGCTGCGCCGCCCGCGGCAAAGCTTTCCTGCCACAGTTCGCGGTGCGCCGACTGTTCGGTGTAGATGCTGTCCTTCTGGGCGCCATAGGTGCCGGAAATATCGTAGTTCCAGCCGCCGCCAAATTCGCCCTTCGCGCCGATGGTGAAGCTATATTCGTCCTCCACCACATGCTGAAGCGGGACCATGCCGTAGATCCCGGTATCGCTGTAGCAGATGCCCGGATCATAGGGTGCGGGCGTCACGCTGCCGCCGAGGTTACCGGGTTCGTAGCAGATGCGCTTGGGATGGCGGTAGCCTTGGCGAGCCCAGCCTTCGCGGCGGGCATAATCGCCGAAGCTGTAGAGTTCGACGCCGCCGAAATCATAGCCCATATTGTAGAAGCCGAGCGTCAGCTTCGTGCGTGGCTGGCCACCGTTGATGCCCGAAAGAGCGTCGCCAGCCAGGTTCGCCCATTGCGCGGGCGCATTGGTTTGCAGGGTCCCGTCGCGCTGCGTTACCTGAACCTGGCCTTCGCCGACCGTGGTGTAATCCTGCCGCCGGTGAAACAGCGTCAGGTTGAAGAAGCCGTCCTCGCCGAGCTTGAAACCCATATTGCCCGAGACGGAGAACAGCTCGCCCTCGCTGTCATAATGCTGGCCGCCGGTGATCTTGAAGCTGCCGCCTTCGTCCTGATCCTTGAGGATGAAGTTGATGACGCCCGCGATCGCGTCGGTGCCGTAGACGGCGGCGGCACCTTCCTGGAACACTTCGACGCGGGCGACGGAGTCCGGCGGGATGAGGTCGATGCTTGGCGCGGCCGAGCCCTGGAACGCGCCGGAGATGACCTGGAGGATGCCGTTGCCATGGCGGCGCTTGCCGTTGACCAGCACCAGCGTGTGATTGGGGCTGAGGCCGCGAAGCCGGGCGGACAGAGAGAAGCTGGAAAGATCCGTGCCCTGCGTCTGCGCGGTGAAGCTGGGGACGATTTGCGTCAGCACCTGATTGAGGTTGGGCTGGCCGACATGGCTGATCGCCTCTTCGCTCAGCACCTGGATCGGCGCGGCGCTTTCTGCGGCCTGCATGCCCGTCGCGCGGGTGCCCGTGACGATGATCGCGCCGCCGTCGTCAGCCTGGGCTTCCTGCGGCGTTTCCTGTGCCATGGCGCAAGCAGACCATGAGGAAGCCAGAACAAGAGAAAGCCGGAATGCGGATAATCGTTTCATCTATTGCCCCCTGCTTATGCGTTATCGTGCAGTGGGAAAGACGAAGAGGTGGTGGTTAGCCGCTATTACAGCGTGCAATCATGCGATTGAGAAAGGTGCAACTTGCTTGCGCAATTTGCATGCAGGCTGGGTAGCGGATTTTCAGACTTGGTTCGTATTAGGATTGCTGACCTGACCTTAGTCAGCATGTCGGGTGCGGCGAGAGGGTCAACCTCAGGATTTCAGCGCCGTCTCGATGAGGTCGCGTGCTTCCTTGCTGTTCCAGTCCATGGCTCCGACGACGCGCAGCATCTCCTTGCCCTGGCGGTCGTAGAGGACGGTGGTGGGGAGCATGCCGGTCGCATAGTGGAAGCCGAACTGATTTTCCGGATCGATGAAGCTTTTGAGGTGCGGCAGCGGATGCTTGGCGAAGAAGGGCTTCACCACGCTTTCGCCCTGGCTGTCCTGCGAAATGGTGAGCACGGCGAGGCCCTTCGGCTCATAAGCCTTGGCCACCGCGTCGAGCGTCGGCATTTCCGCGACGCACGGCGCGCACCATGTGGCCCAGAGGTTCACGAGCACTGGCTTGCCCGCGAAATCCTGCAAGGTCGCGTCCGCGCCGTCGGGGGCTGCGAAGGCAAAATCCGGAGCAGGGGTGCCTGCCTTCGAGCGGTCGAGCGTGTAGCTGAAATCGCCCTTGGCGCTTTGCGGCGCGCCCATTGCCTCGCCGCTTGTCGGCGGGACTTGCGCGCTGCTATTCGCTTGATCTTGCCCCGCGCCCGGCGATTGCCTATCGCACGCGCCGAGGCCAGCCAGCAGGAGCAGAGTCATTACGCAGGGCAAGAACGATCGGGGCGGGGAAGATCGCAACGGGAGCTCCAACAGCATGTGGGGCGGACGCTTCGCAGCGGGCCCGGCTTCGGTCATGCGCGAGATAAATGCCTCCATCCCGTTCGACAAGCGATTGTGGAAGCAGGACATCGCAGGGTCGAAGGCGCATGTCGCGATGCTGGCCAAGCAAGGCATCGTTTCGGCCGACGACGCGGCGGCGATTGCCCAGGGGCTCGACACCATTGCGGCTGAATATGAAGCCAATGGCGTGCCGGTGAACCTGGACCTTGAAGATATTCACATGGTGACCGAGTCTCGCCTTGCCGAACTGATCGGCCCGGCGGCGGGGCGGCTGCATACGGCGCGGTCGCGCAATGATCAGGTGGCGACGGATTTCCGCCTGTGGGTGCGCGACGCGATAGATGAGGTCGAGGCGGGGCTGGATGCGTTGCAGCAAGCGCTGCTGGCGCGCGCGGAGGAGCATGCCGAGGCGGTGATGCCGGGCTTCACGCACCTTCAATCCGCGCAGCCGGTGACGCTGGGTCATCATCTGATGGCCTATTATGAGATGATCCGCCGCGACCGCAGCCGCTTTGCCGATGCGCGCGCGCGGGCGAATGAATGCCCGCTGGGCGCGGCGGCGCTGGCCGGGACCGGTTTTCCGATCGACCGGCATGCGACGGCGGCGGCGCTGGGCTTTGCCAAGCCGACCGACAACAGCCTGGATAGCGTCAGCGACCGCGATTTCGCGCTCGATTATCTGATGGCGGCGACACAGTGCAGCCTGCATCTGTCGCGCCTGGCGGAAGAGTTCATCATCTGGGCGAGCCAGCCTTTTGGCTTCGTCAAGCTGCCCGACGCCTATTCGACCGGCAGTTCGATCATGCCGCAGAAGCGCAATCCCGACGCGGCCGAGCTGGTGCGCGGCCACGCGGGGCGGATCATGGGCTGCATGAATGCGCTCTGCGTCACGATGAAGGGCCTGCCGCTCGCCTATTCGAAAGACATGCAGGACGACAAGCCGCCGGTGTTCGAAGCGCATGATCTCCTCGGCCTCTCGATCGCGGCGATGACCGGGATGATCGAGACGGTGACGTTCCGCACCGATCGCATGCGCGGCCTCGCCGAGAGCGGCTTTGCCACGGCCACTGACCTTGCCGACTGGCTGGTGCGCGAAGCCAATGTGCCGTTCCGCGAGGCGCATCATATCACGGGCCGTGCCGTCGCGGCGGCGGAGAGCGCGGGCACGCCGCTCGCCGACCTGCCGATCGAGACGCTGAAGGCCATTGACGCCCGCATCGATGAGCGCATCTATGCGGTGCTGACGGTGGATGCGTCGGTCGCCAGCCGCAAGAGCCATGGCGGCACCGCGCCTGACCAGGTGCGCGCGCGTATCGCTGAGGCGCGGGAGGAGACGGCATGAGGATTGCCATAAGTCGGAACGTCGTCTTTGCCCTGCTGGTTCTGGGCGTCGCAGCCTGTGGCGGACGGCAGCCGTTGAAGCCTGTCGAAGGGCAGAAAATGCCAGCGGTGCCGGTCGGCGCTGCTGCCGCGCCCACCGCGCAGCAGCTGATGACGCCAACCATGCAGTCGCGGCCGGAACGAAGCGTGGACATTCTTTCGCAGTCGGAAGTGCGCAAGGATGATCCCTTCGACCTGCCGCCTGAAAACCAGCCCTGATACGCTTCGCTAGGACAGACAAGCCTTGGACCATTTCGACTATGTGAACGGCGCCATGCATGTGGAGCAGGTGCCGATGGCGGAGATCGCGCAGGCGGTCGGCACGCCCGTCTATATCTATTCGACCGCTACGCTGACGCGCCACGTCAATGTCTTTCGCGATGCCTTGTCACGGCTGGACGATCCGCTGATCGCCTTTGCCGTCAAGTCCAATCCCAATGGCGCCGTGCTGGCGACGCTGGCGAAGCTGGGGCTGGGCGCGGACGTGGTGTCGGGCGGCGAGCTGCTGCGGGCGGTTGCGGCGGGCATTCCGGCCAGCCGCATCGTTTTTTCCGGCGTCGGCAAGACGGCGGAGGAAATGCGCCTTGCCCTCGACCATGGCATTTTCCAGTTCAACCTGGAGAGCGAGCCGGAAGCGGAGATGCTGTCCGAGGTGGCGTTGTCGATGGGGAAGAGGGCGCCTGTCGCCTATCGCATCAATCCTGATGTGGACGCGGGCACGCATGCCAAGATTTCGACCGGCAAGTCCGAGAACAAGTTCGGTATCCCCTATGACAGGGCGCTGGAAAGCTATGCCGCCGCGCGCGGCCTGCCCGGTCTGGATGTCCGGGGCGTCGCCGTTCACATCGGCAGCCAACTGACGGATCTTGCACCGCTTGAAGCAGCTTTCATCAAAGTCGGAGCGCTGATCGAGAAGCTGCGCGCCGAGGGGCATGATATCCGCACCGCCGATCTTGGCGGCGGACTTGGCGTTCCCTACGATCCCTCGCTTCCTGTTCCGCCGCTGCCGCAAGCCTATGGCGAGATGGTGACGCGGGTGACGCAGGGGTGGAACGTGCGGCTGATGTTCGAGCCGGGCCGGGTCATCGTCGGCAATGCAGGGGCGCTGCTGTCGCGGGTGGTGCGCGTCAAGCAGGGGGCGCAGGCACCGTTCGTCATCGTCGATGCGGCGATGAACGACCTGATGCGGCCCAGCCTCTATGATGCCTGGCATGATATCCGCGCCGTTAATCCTTCGGGCGCGCGCGAGACCGCCAATGTGGTGGGACCGGTGTGCGAGACGGGCGACACCTTTGCCATGCACCGTGACATGGACGTGGTGCAGGCGGGCGATCTGGTCGCCTTCATGACGGCGGGCGCTTATGGCGCGACCATGGCGGGGACCTATAACAGCCGCCCGCTGACGCCCGAGGTGCTGGTGTCCGGCGACAAATGGGCCGTGGTCCGCGCCCGCCCGCCGATCGAGGCGCTGATCGAGGCGGACATGATCCCCGATTGGGTGCAGGGCTGATGCAAAGCCTGCCCGTCTTCCTGGTGTTGAAGGGCAGGGCCGTCATCCTGACGGGGAAGGGCGAGGCGGCGGACGCCAAGCGGCGGCTGCTGGAACGGGCGGGCGCTCATATTGTCGGCGAGGATGCGGACGCGGGGATTGCCATCGTCGCGGATGGTGATGAGGCGACGGTCGCGCGGCTGAAGGCACGCGGCGTGCTGGTGAATGCGACCGACCGGCCGGAGCTTTGCGACTTCACCTTGCCCGCCATCATCGACCGGGAGCCTGTGTTGATCGCCATCGGCACGGGCGGGGCGTCGGCGGGACTGGCCAAGGCGCTGCGCCAGCGGATCGAGGCGCTTTTGCCGCAACGGCTGGGGGCGCTCGCCGCCGCATTGTACGACGCGCGCGCCGCCATTCGAGCGCGCTGGCCCGATGCGAGCGCGCGCCGCCGGGCGATCGACGCCGGCCTGTCGGCGGGAGGGCTGATCGACCCTTTGCGCGAGGATGCCGCCGATGCGGTGCCGCGCTGGCTGGCGGAGCAGGGGGAGGCCGAACCTTCCCGCCTGGTCGCGTTGCGTCTGCTGTCAGGTGATCCCGATGAGCTGACGCTGCGCGCCGCCCGCCTGCTGGGGGAGGCTGACCGCATCTATCATGAGTCGCGCGTGCCGCCCGCGATCCTTGATCGTGCGCGCGCCGATGCCGTGCGCATCCCTGCCGACGCGCCGCCGGAAGCGCCGGGCGAGGGGCTGTCGCTATGGCTGGAGATGCCGCGATGAGCCGGGTGTTCGTCTATAATGGCGACGGAGCGCGCGAAATCTCGCTCGACGAGTTTTGCGCGCAGGCGGATCATGCGGCTTTCAGCTGGGTCCATGTGGATGGCTGGCGTGAGGATGCGCACGGCATCGTCTCCCGCTGCGACCATATGCCGCAGGCGGCGCTGTCGGCATTGCTGGCGCAGGAGACGCGGCCGCGCTGCACATTGATGGGGCATGGCGCGCTCATCAACCTGCGCGGCCTGGGGGCGGACGATAAGGCAAGCGGCGATCCGCTGGTGTCGATCCGCCTGTGGGCCGAACATGCGCGCGTGATCACCGTCAGCTACCGCCCGCTCGCGGCGATGGAGCCGGTGGTGAAGCGGATGCTTGCCGGGGAAATCCGCGATCCGGGCGACCTCATCGCCGCCTTCGCACAGGAAATCACCGAAGCGCTCGACCCTGAAGTCGCGCAGCTTGGCGATGATCTGGATGAGATCGAAAGCAGCCTGAGCGACAGCGGCGCGGCTGAAGTACGGCGGCAGGTATCGGAAATCCGGGCCTCGGCGATCAGCTACCGCCGCTTCATCGCGCCGCAGCGGCAGGCGCTGGAAAGATTGTCGGCGGCGGACGCGCCCTGGCTGCATCCCGACGACCGGCTGCATTTGCAGGAAGCGGCGGACCGCTGCGCGCGCATGGCCGAGGAATTGGAGGCGGTGCGGGAACGATCGGCGCTGGCGCATGAAGAGCTGACGGACCTGCGCGCCGAGCAGATGAACCGGCAGGCGCTGATCATATCGGTAGTGGCGCTGGTGTTCCTGCCTTTGACCTTCCTCACCGGCTTGCTGGGGATGAACGTGAACGGCATACCCTTCGCCCATGAGCGCTGGGCGTTTTGGGGCGTGGTCGCGGTTTGCGTGGTCATGGCGGTGGGGATCAGTGGCTGGTTCGCCGCCACGCGCTGGCTGAAGCGT
>NZ_OBMU01000001.1:472607-500001 GCF_900218065.1 Novosphingobium sp. Chol11
AATTCCGAATCCGTACGGACTGGGCTTGTCGATAGAGGCCTTCGACGGGCTCAGGGCGAACGGGTTTTGGAAGGTGGTCTCAAAGGTGCGCGCGGCGTCACGCCCGGCCAGTGCTCAGCCTTGTGATCTCGTCATTCAGCGCCTGGATGGAAGACACCAGCCGTGCCCGGTCCGCTTGCAACAGCTGCAGGGCGTCGCGCGTTTCGCCGAGTTCCACGGCGCGGCGCGCGATGCGGGCGTCGAGTTCGGCATTGTGGCGGGTCAGCGCATTGATCTCGTCCGTGCGCTGGCAAAGCTGGCGCAGCCGCGCATCCAGGACGGCGAAGTCGAACGGCTTGGCGACATAATCGTCCGCACCCGCTTCCAACGCTTCGACGACGCTGTCGCTGTCCTGCCGCCCCGCGATCATCACGAAGCTTGCCTGTCCCGACAGCCCGGCCGCGCGGATCTTCCTCATGGTAGCGATCGCCGGCAGGATTTTGAGGCCCATGTCGATGAGGATGATGTCGGCTGGGCGCGCGAGAAGGCGATTCAGTGCAACGAAGCCGTTTTCAGCAAGCGCCACGTCATGATGGAGGTGGGAGAGGCGCCGCCCGATCACGGCGCGGGCCGTTTCGTCCTCGTCGATCAGCAGCAGCCTGCGGCGGCGAAGCGGCCGAGCGCCTTCCGTCCTGGCGCTGTCGCTGCTGTCCATTGCCCTGAAGAACTGCATGGCGTGGATCTCCTCCACGGCTTGATCTAGGATAAGTGCGCAAAAAAATGGTTAATGCGCCTGTCAGGGATTCGGCGCTTCGGCATCGGGCGCATAGGCGCGCAGGAAACAATCCACCGCGAAGGACACATCGGCGTCGATCTGCTTGGCTTCAGGTGCATCTATCTCGCCCCAGATCATCTGTTGATGACAGCCCGAGAGCGTCAGCACCACCAGCGTCCGCGCGGCAAGCATGGGATCGGCCCGCCGCAACTGCCCCTTGTCCATCGCCCCTTCCAGGAAACGGGCCAGCAGGTTGCGGGTGTAGAGCGGGGCCAGTTCATGGAAGATCGCGCCCATTTCGGGAAAGCGGCTCGCCTCTGCCGCGACCAGCCGGTGCAGCGCGATCGCGTCGGGCGACGTCACCTTGCGCAGCAGGTCGTGACTGAAGCGCAGCAGCGTCGGTTCAAGCTCACCCCCGGTGTCGAGCAACTGGGCGAGGCTGGCATGATAGACCTTCGTCGCGTCGCGCAGGACGGCGGCGAACAATTCTTCCTTGCCGGGGAAATAGCTCCACAAGGTGCCTTTCGACCCGCCCAGTTCAGCGGCGATGGAGGACATGGTCGTTGCGGCATAGCCATTTTCGAGGAATGATCGCTTCGCAACGGCGATTATGGCGTCGCGGCGGTCGCGGCGCCGGACTTCGCGGCGGGACAGGCAGGCAGTGTCGGTCGGGGCTGTCATAAAAGCGTACCATATAGTACGATAATTTGGTTGACAAGGTCATGCGGCAGGCGCAAAGGCGTTTTTCATACCACATGGTACGGTTTCCTATGTCTACACGTCGATCGACCCATCTCCTTCATGCTGGAAGCCTGACGGCGGCGGTGCTGGCGCTGTCCGCCTGCGCGGCTGTGCCGGACCTGGGCAAGGCGCCTGCGCCCCGGCCTGCTTCCAGCATCGCCGCGTCTGAGACGTTCGGGCAAGGCACCGCGCTCTGGCCCGCCGATGGATGGTGGAAGGCCTATGGCGACTCGCAACTCGATGCGTTGATGGAGGAGGGGCTGGCGGGATCGCCCGACCTTGCCGCCGCCGCCGCGCGCTTCCGGCAGGCAAGTGCTGCTGCCCAGCAGGCCGGGGCTCCGCTTGCGCCTTCGCTCGATCTCAACGGTTCGGCCGCCGCGACGAAGCAGAGCTATAATATGGGTCTGCCGAAGGATTTCGTGCCCAAGGGCTGGCTGGGCACGGGTCAGGTCGCGCTGGACCTGAATTTCGATCTCGACCTTTGGGGCCGCAACCGGGCCGCGCTCGCTGCCGCGACGTCGGAAACGGAGGCCGCGCGCTTCGATGCGCAGCAGGCGCGGCTGGCGCTTACGACCGGCATCGGCGATGCGTATGCCGACCTTGCGCGCCTGTTCGATCAACGGGCGATCCAGGAACGCGCGCTCGCCATCCGCTCCGCGAGCCAGAAGCTGGTGGCGGACCGGCAGCGCAATGGGCTGGAAACGAAAGGCAGCGTGCGGCAGGCCGATGCGACAGTCTCGGCAGCCCGCGCCGCGCTGGCAGGCATTGACCAGTCCATCGCTGTGCGGCGGCATCAGATCGCTGCTTTGATCGGGGCGGGGCCGGATCGCGGCCTTGCGATCAGGCAGCCGCGTTTGGGTGCGCTGACCGGCTTGGGCCTGCCTGCCGATGTCACCACCAATCTGGTGGCGCGCCGTCCCGATGTCGCCGCCGCGCTCGCGCGGACCGAGGCGGCGGCCAAGCGGATCAAGGTGGCGCGCGCGGATTTCTTCCCGGCCATTCGCTTGAGCGCTTTGGTCGGCGTGCAGTCGCTGGGGTATAATTCGTCCTTCACCGATCCTTCGCAAAGCGGTCCCCGATCGTTCGTTGACACGCTGTTCAGCAAGGATTCGTTGTTCGGCACGGTAGGCCCGGCGATCAGCTTGCCTATCTTTCATGGCGGCGAGCTGAGCGGCCGCTATCGTGGGGCGCGGGCGACCTTTGATGAAGCCGTCGCCAATTACGACCGGACCGTGCTGGGCGCATATCGCGACGTGGCGGATGCCGTCACCGGCCGCCGCTTGCTGGAGCAGCGGCTGACCGAAGCACGGGCGGCGCTGGCCGCTTCGGAAGAAGCCTATGCGATTGCGCAGAAACGTTACCGCGGCGGGCTTTTCACCTTTCTCGACGTGCTGAATGTCGAGGATCAGCTGCTTTCCGCGCGTCAGTCGGTCGCGGAACTGGAAGCGCTCACCTTTTCCACTGACATAGCCCTCATTCGCGCGCTGGGCGGCGGCTTCGCCTCCAGCGGCATCTCGTCCAAGGACTTGCCCAATGGCTGATGCAGCCCCCGAATTCACCGCCGATACCGCCAGCACAGACGCGGGCAGCGCCGACAAGAGCGCGCGGATGGAGCAGCGCAAGAAATGGCTGATCCGGTTGGCTGCGGCCGTGCTGATCATCGGCGCGATCTATGCGCTCTGGTATCTGCTGATCGGCCGCAATCATGTCAGCACCGACAACGCCTATGTGAATGCCGAGATTGCGCAGGTGACGCCGCTCATTTCCGCGCAGGCCGTGGAAGTGCGGGTGACCGATACGCAGGCGGTGAAGCGCGGTGACATATTGGTGCGGCTCGACCCCACCAACGCGCGGATCGCCGTTGCGCAGGCGGAAGCTGACCTGGCCGAAGCGCGCCGCCGCTTCCGCCAGACTGCGGCCACCAGCACGTCGCTTTCCGCCCAGGTGCGGGCGCGCGGCGCTGACATCGCGCAGGCGAACGCCCAGCTTGCCGCTGCCCAGGCCGATTATGAAAAGGCGCGGGTCGACCTTCAGCGGCGCGAGGCGCTGTCGCCCGAAGGCGCGGTCTCGGGTGAGGAAGTGACCAGCGCGCGCAAGGCGTTTGCAGCGGCGCGGGCTGGCCTGGAGCAGGCGCGCGCGGGCGTGGCGACGGCACGGGCGACGCAGGGTGCGGCGCAAGGGCAGCTCGCGGCCAACGATGCCCTTGTCAGCGGATCGACCATCGAGACGGACCCCGCTGTGCTTGCCGCCAAGGCGAAGCTGGAAAATGCGCGGCTTGACCTTGGCCGCACGATCATCCGCGCGCCGATCGATGGCGTCGTGACGCGGCGTCAGGTGCAGGTCGGCCAGCGCGTCGCGCAAGGGAGCCCGATCATGAGCATCGTGCCGCTTGCCCAAGTCTATGTCGACGCCAATTTCAAGGAACGGCAGCTGCGGCAGGTCCGCGTCGGCATGCCCGCGACGGTGGTTGCGGACATTTATGGCGGGGATGTCGTCTATCATGGCAAGGTTGTCGGCTTTTCGGGCGGCACCGGATCGTCGCTGGCGCTGATCCCGGCGCAGAACGCGACCGGCAACTGGATCAAGGTAGTCCAGCGCCTGCCCGTGCGCATCGCGCTCGATCCGCGCGAACTCGCCGCCCATCCGCTGCGCGTAGGCCTCTCGACCGAGGTCGAGATCGACCTGTCGCGCCATTGAGGACGGGCGCGTGACCGAAGCGGCCGAAAAATTCTTTATGGACCCCCGCCGGCGGATGCTGGCGGGGTTCGTGCTGGCATTGAGCAATTTCATGGTCGTGCTCGACCTGACGATCGCGAACGTGTCGGTGCCGCATATCGCCGGTAATCTGGGCATTTCCCCTGACCAGGGCACATGGATCATCACATCCTATGCGGTGGCCGAAGCGGTCTGCGTGCCATTGACCGGCTGGCTGGCGCAGCGGTTCGGGACGGTGCGGCTCTTCATCGGGGGCATGATCGGCTTTGGCATCTTCTCGCTGCTCTGCGGCCTGTCGATGACGCTCGGCATGCTTGTCGTGTGCCGCATCGGCCAGGGGCTGTGCGGCGGGCCGTTGATGCCGATGTCGCAGACCCTGCTGATGCGCATTTTTCCGCCCGAGCAGCGCGGAAGGGTGATGGGGCTCTGGGCTATGACGACCCTTGCCGGGCCAGCCTTGGGGCCGATCATCGGCGGCTATATCAGCGACAATTGGAGCTGGCACTGGATCTTCTTCATCAACCTGCCGATCGCCGTGCTTTGCGTTTTCGCAGCGATGGTGCTCCTCGCTCCAGCCGAAACGGAGCGCAAGAAGCTGCCGATCGATTATATCGGCCTTGCCCTGCTGATATTCTGGATCGGCTGTCTCCAGATCATGCTGGATACCGGCCGCGACCATGATTGGTTCGCCGATCCCATGATCCTGACGCTGGCCGTGCTGGCGGGCATCGGCTTCCTCGTCTTCATCATCTGGGAGTTGACCGAGGAGCATCCGATCGTCGACCTGCGCGTGTTCCGCCATGTCGGCTTCACATCGGGGGTGCTGACATATTCGCTCTGCTTCGGGGCCTATTTCGCGGGGATCGTCATCATTCCCCAATGGCTCCAGATATCGATGGGCTACACCGCCGTTTGGGCGGGGATCGTCACGGCGTTCACCGCCATGACGTCCATTCTTGTCGCGCCGCTGGCGGGCCGCGCGGTCAGCAAAGTGGATGTGCGCATCCTGATATCGGCGTCTGTGGCGTGGATGGGCATGGTCACGATGTGGCGCGCCGAATGGACGAGCGGAGCTGATTTCTGGACGCTGTCGCTGCCGCAGGTCGTGCAGGGGCTGGCGATGCCCTTCTTCATCATTCCGCTCACGACGCTGACGCTGGGTTCGGTCAATCCGGAAGAGACGGCATCAGCGGCGGGCATGCAGAATTTCCTGCGCACCATGGCCGTGGCGATCTCAACCTCCGTCGTCCTCACAGGCTGGGGCAATGGCCAGCGAACAGCGCGCAATGAAATGGTGTCGGCGCTCGCCCCCGATGTGGGCTCGCGGCTCTCCGGAACGGGACTTTCGCCCGAGCAGACGCCGCAAATGCTCGCCAATCTGGTTGATCAGCAAGCGACGGTATTGTCGATGAACCATGTGTTCTTCATCGCATCCTTGATCCTGTTCGTGGCAGCCGCGCTGGTCTGGGTCGCGCCGAAGCCGGTGGCGCGCGTGGACATGTCGGCGGCGCATTAAGGCAGGCTGATCTCCCGATCGATGCCGATGGCGCGCAGGAAGGCCGGGTCGTGGCTGACCACGATCAGCGCGCCGTCATAGCCAAGCAGGCCCTGCTCGATCGCCGCGATGCTGTCCAGGTCGAGATGGTTGGTCGGCTCGTCCAGCATCAGCAGCGGCGGCGGCATCGCGCCGCCCAGCACGCAGGCGAGCCCCGCGCGCAGCAGCTGCCCGCCGCTGAGGCTCCCGGCCTTTTGCAGCGCGAGGTCGGCACGGAACCGGAAGCGGGCAAGGGCGGCCCGCACCTCATTATGGGTGGCGTCCGGATGCAGGCGCGCGAAATTGTCCGCGATGCTGGCGGCCGGATCGAGCAGCTCCACCTTCTGGTCCAGCAGCGCGCAGGCGACGTGCCGGTCGACCTGTCCGGACAGCGGCGGCAGGCTGCCCGCGATCACATGGAGCAGCGTGGATTTGCCCGCGCCATTGGGGCCGATGATCGCGATGCGTTCCGGGCCGTTGACGGTGAAGGACAGCCCCTTGAGGATCGGGGCGTCGGGGTCATGTCCCGCGGTGACATGATCGAGCGTTACGATCCGCTGCCCCGGCAGCACAGCGGTGGAGGGGAGGGCGACCGTCAAGCTTTCGACCACTTCGATCCTTTGCCGGGCGGCTTGCGCTGCCTGTTCCGACTCGCGGCGCAGGCGTTCGGCCAGCCGCGCCGCCTCCCCACCTGACCCTTCGGCGCGGTCTTTCCGCATGCCGATCAGGATGCGCGGCATGTCGCCCTTCGCGCCCTTGCGGGCGCCTGCGGCGTCGCGGCGCTGCTTGCGCTCGGTAGCGATCTGGATGCGCCTGGCGATTTCCTTTTGGTGCCGTTGGGCATAGGCGAGGTCCTGCTCGGCAGCGGCCAGTTCCACTGCTTTGCGTGCCTGCCAGGAGGAGAAGTTGCCGCCATGGCGGCTGATGCCCAGCGTCGTCAGTTCGGCGATCGCCTCCATTTCCTCCAGCAGCGCGCGGTCATGGCTGACGACGATCGCGCCCGCGCGCCAGCGTGCGAGCAGGGCGATCAGCGCGGCCCGGCCATCGGCGTCGAGATTGTTGGTCGGCTCGTCCAGAAGCAGGAAATCGGGTCGGGCGAAGACCGCCCCGGCAAGCGCCGCCCGCGTCCGCTGCCCGCCCGACAACTGGCTGAGCGGCGTATCGGGCAAGGCTTCGAGGCCGGTGTCCGCCAGAGCCTCCTCGATGCGGGATGGCAGCGTCCAGTCGCATGCTTCCAGCTCGGCCATGTCAGCCTCGCCGCGTTCGGCCTTGGAAAGGAGCGCCACCGCTTGGGCCACGCCGAACAGATCGGCGATGGTCTCGCCAGGCGCGACCTGTACCGTCTGGCGCAGTTCGGCGATGGTCCCGTCCCGTTGAATGCTGCCGCTGGTGGGCTTCAGCCTGCCGGAAATGAGCGCGAGCAGCGTCGATTTGCCGACGCCATTGCGTCCGACAAGGCCAATCCGCTCAGGAGTGAAACGAAAATCTATGTCCGAAAGGACGGTCGTCCCGTCAGGCGCGGACCAGCTGATGTGCGATAATGTGATCGAAGGCATGGGCAAAAATCTCGCTGAAAGCAAAGCGTTGGGGCTGTGCGATCAGGTTGATGTCCATGGTGCCGATCCTCCGAATATTGGTCTGCAGCGATACAGCAGGTGCGGCGCGCAGGCAACCTTGCCGCGCTCGCCCAATTGACGCGGCGCAGCATCGCCGTCACTGAAAGGGCAAAAGGGTCGGGGTCCACATGCGAATCGTCATCATCGATGACAGCGGCCTGCGCGCGACGGTACTCGAAGAAGGACTGCGCGAGGCGGGCTATGACGATATCCACATCGTTCCCCCGCGCGGCGGCTTCGTCGCGCGGCTGGAGCGCATGGCGCCCGACGTCGTGCTGATGGACCTGGGCAGCCCCAGCCGCGACATGCTGGAGGAAATGCTGTCGGTCAGCCGCGCCCTGGCCCGGCCAATTGCGATGTTCGTCGACCAATCCGATGAATCGATGATCGGCGCGGCGATCGATGCGGGCGTGTCCGCCTATGTCGTCGATGGCCTGCGCAAGGAACGGGTGAAGCCGGTGCTGGAGCTGGCCGTGCGCCGCTTCAACGCCTTCGCCAAGCTGCAAACGGAACTGGACGAGGCGCGCACGGCGCTGTCCGACCGCAAGATCATCGACCGCGCAAAATCCATATTGATGAGCCAGCGTGGCATTAGCGAGCCGGACGCCTATGCGCTGCTGCGATCGGGCGCGATGAACCAGGGGAAGAAGATCGTGGATGTCGCCCAGGCCCTGATCACCGCCAGCGACCTGTTGGGAGGAGGGTTATGACGACGTCCCTGCGCATCGCCTATCTGCCGCTGACCGACTCCGCCGTGCTGGCGGTGGCGCGGGAAAAGGGCTTTGCGGAAGAGGAGGGCATCGCCCTTGACCTCGTCCGCGCGACCAGCTGGGCGACTTTGCGCGACCGGTTGGTGTTCGGGCAGGTGCAGGCGGCGCATATGCTGGCGCCCCTCGCCATCGCGGTGACGCTGGGGTTGAGCCAGCAGCCCGCGCCGCTGGCCGCGCCCTACAAGCTCAACGTCAACGGCAATATGCTGGTGATGGCGCGCGAATTTGCGCAGGCGCTCGACCCCGATGTGGTCGCGCGGCTCGATGATCCGCTGGGCACGGCGCATGATTTCGCTGCCGCCATTGGCCTGTGGAAGCGCAAGCCGGTGATCGGCGTCGTCCACCGCTTTTCCAGCCATGCGGTCATGCTGCGTTATTGGCTGGCAAGCGCTGGCGTCGATCCGGACCGCGACGTGCTGCTGCGGGTGGTGCCGCCGTCGCTGACCGTGGAGGCGATGCGCGCGGGCGAGATTGACGGCTTCATTGCGGGCGAGCCATGGGGCAGCGCGGCGGTGGACGCGGGCCTTGCCGAAGCGGTGGCGATCGGCGAGCGGATCTGGCGGCGCGGGGTGGAAAAGGTGCTGGCTTTCCGCACGCCCTGGCTGGAGGAAAATCCGCAGGCCGTCGATGCGCTGATCCGCGCGCTGGTGCGGTCGGCGGCATGGTGCGACGATCCGGCCAACCATGAGGCGTTGGCGCACCTATTGTCCCAGCCGCATCTGGTCGACCAGCCTGCCGATGTGATCGGGCGCGCGCTATCGGGGCGCATCACCGCGCGCGCGGATATGCCACCCGTGGATATGCCCGACTTCCTGCTCTTTTCGCTGGAGGCTACGCCGTTTCCGTGGCGCAGTCAGGCGCTATGGCTCTATTCGCAGCTCGTGCGGTGGAAGATGGTTGAGCATACAGCGGAGAATGCCGCCAAGGCCGGGTCCGTGTTCCGCCCCGACATATTCCGGCGGGCGCTGGCGGACAGCAATGTGCCGATACCCGGCGCAAGCATGAAGGTGGAGGGCGCCGTCGCCTCACCACTGGCGGTGGGATCGAAGCGCGGCGAATTGACCTTGGGGCCGGATCGCTTCTTCGACGGGCGGGTGTTCGATCCTGAGCGGATCGAGGATTTTCTCGCGAGTTTCTAAATCCTCCCCATCCTTATCGGGGAGGATTTGAAGCCGATGAACGAAGAAAAATTGTGCCTTGCAACATGAAACGAATCATCGGATAAGATAAGGGTCGCGCGACGATGCGCGTTTATGGATGAGCCTGCCCAAAGAGGGTGCACGCTCTCCTCAACATTATTTTGCAGCAAAGCCGCTGGCCGGATGTCGTGAAAGCGATCGTCCGGAGAACGGCTTTTTTTATGTCCATTTCACTTGGATTGAAGGACTTGCATCATGGCAACTGCTTATTGGGACCGCGACAGAAGCGGTGAGGGGGAAGCGGGTTCGACCAGCTTCTGGAAAGCTGGTCACACGCCGACGCTGATCGCTGCCTTTCTGTATTTCGACCTTGCCTTCATGGTGTGGGTGCTGCTGGGGCCACTCGCCCCGTCGATCTCCAAGACATTGGGTCTGACGCCTGCTGAAAAGGGGTTGATGGTCGCGGTGCCGACGCTTGCGGGCGCGCTGCTGCGGGTGGTGAACGGCCTGCTCGTCGACCGCATCGGTTGCAAGCAGGCGGGGGCAATCAGCCAGGTCATCGTGATCCTGGGCCTCTTCACCGCCTGGTTTATGGGCGTCAACAGCTTTGGCGGTACGCTGGCGCTGGGTGTGATCCTGGGCTTTGCAGGCGCTAGCTTCGCCATCGCGCTGCCGCTGGCCAGCCGCTGGTATCCGCCTGAACATCAGGGGAAGGCCATGGGCCTTGCGGGCATGGGCAATTCGGGCACGGTGCTGGCGTCGCTGTTCGCGCCGATCCTGGCCAAGCTGTTCGGATGGAACGCTGTGCTCGGCCTCGCCTGCATCCCGCTGACCATCGTGTTCGTCCTCTATATGATGATGGCGAAGAATGCGCCCAACGCGCCTGCGCCCAAGAAGCTGGTGGATTATTTCCAGCCGCTGAAGAGCGCGGACGCCTGGTGGCTGATGGGCTTTTATGCGGTGACCTTTGGCGGTTTCGTCGGCCTTGCCGCAAGCCTGCCGATCTACTTCACCGATCAGTTCGGGCTGACGCCGATCACCGCAGGCTATTGCACCGCGGGCTGCGTGTTCGCCGGATCGCTGGTCCGTCCGATGGGCGGCGCGCTGGCTGACCGGATCGGCGGGGTCAAGGCGCTGATGATGGTCTATATCGCCGCCGCTCTGGCGCTGGCGGCTGTATCCTACGCTGACACGCTGGTTTCGGCGCTTGGCTTCTTTGTCGCGGCGATGCTGGCGCTGGGCGCCGGTAACGGATCGGTGTTCCAGCTGGTGCCGCAGCGCTTCCAGGCTGAAATCGGCGTTATGACTGGCCTGGTCGGCATGGCGGGCGGCATTGGTGGGTTCTACCTCGCTTCGTCGCTGGGGATCGCCAAGCAGTTCACCGGCAGTTTTGCGCCGGGCTTCCTGATCTTCGCGGGGCTTTGCGTGGTGGCCTTCCTTGGCATTTCGATGGTTCGTGCGCGGTGGCGGGCGACCTGGAGCAGCGGCGCGCGCATCTGATCAGAGATTGATTGGAGAGGGAGGCGGCGGCACTCGAAAGAGGAGCCGCCGCCCTTTGTTTCAGTGCGAACGGTGGAGGCGTTCTGGGGTTTCGAGTGAAAGTTTCTCCCGAATCACCTTGACCCCATTTCCCATTCATCTATGCTGCACTGCGAAGGACAAGGTTGTCCTCAACTGACATAGCTGCGGTGATCCACGGACGGATCGTCAAAGCGTGAATGATGGCAAAGCCGCCATCCAGACCTCTGGGTTCAAAGCCCAGGGGTCCGGATGGCGGCTTTTTTATTGTCTGGAGTCAAGGGATGGATTTTCAGAACAACGCCGGACCGGAGACGGCCAACGAAGAGGATATCTTCGTGCCTTCGGACGATGTTCGCGAACATCTGGTGGTTGTTGGCAACGGCATGGCCGGTTGCCGCGCGATCGAGGAACTGTTGGCACGGGATGCAGGGCGCTATCGCGTCACCATCTTCGGCGCAGAGCCTTATGTTAACTATAATCGCATCATGCTCTCGCCGGTTCTGGCTGGTGAGAAGAGCTTCGATGACATCATCATCAACAGCCGCGAATGGTATGACGACAATCAGATCGAACTGATCGCGGGTGATCCGGTGACGGGCATCGACCGCACCGCCAAGACCGTCACGAGCCAGTCGGGTCGCACTGTTGGCTATGACAAGCTGCTGATCGCGACGGGTTCCGACCCGTTCATCATCCCGGTTCCGGGTAAGGACCTGCCCGGCGTCATCAGCTTCCGCGACATGAAGGATGTCGACACGATGCTGGAAGCTGCCGGAAAGGGCGGCAACGCAGTGGTGATCGGCGGTGGCCTGCTCGGTTTGGAAGCGGCGCACGGCCTGACCCTACGCGGCATGAAGGTGACGGTCATCCACCTCATGGACACGCTGATGGAACGTCAGCTGGACGAAGCGGCGGGTTGGTTGCTCAAGACCGCGCTGGAAGGCCGGGGCCAGACCATCCTGACCGGCGCCAACACCGAATCCATCTATGGCGATGGCAAGGTGGAAGGTGTCCGCCTCAAGGACGGCACTGAAATCCCGGCGAGCCTCGTCGTCATGGCGGTGGGCATCCGACCTTCGACTGCTCTGGCGCGCGAAGCTGGCCTCGACGTCAATCGCGGCATCAAGGTCGATGACCATATGGTCACCAGCGACCCTGATGTCCTCGCGGTCGGCGAATGCGTCGAGCATGACGGCAATGTCTATGGCCTCGTCGCGCCGCTGTGGGACATGTGCCGCAGCCTGGCTGATGGTCTGACCGATCAGCACACGGGCTACAAGGGCCCCGTCACCTCGACCAAGCTCAAGGTCGCCGGTCTGGACGTCTTCTCGGCTGGTGACTTCTCTGGCGGCGAGGGGTGCGAGGACATCGTGCTGCGCGATGCATCACGCGGCGTCTACAAGCGCGTCGTGGTCAAGGATGACAAGGTCATTGGCGCGGTCCTCTATGGCGACACGGCGGATGGCGGCTGGTATTTCGACCTGCTGAAGCGCGAGGAAGATGTCGGCAAAATCCGCGACCTGCTGATCTTCGGTCAGGCCTTCGCCTCTGGAGGAGGCGCGCTGGACCCTAAGGCGGCCGTTGCGGCGCTCTCGGACGATGCCGAGATCTGCGGCTGCAACGGCGTCAGCAAAGGCCAGGTCGTCGGCTGCATCGAAATGGGAGCATGCAGCCTGGATGCCGTGCGCGCCACCTGCAAGGCTTCGGCCAGTTGCGGCAGCTGTACCGGTCTGGTCGAGAACCTGCTGGCGGTGGTGCTGGGCGATGACGTCCAGTCGGGTCCCAAGACGATGTGCAAATGCACCAGCTTCGGCCATGACGATGTCCGCCGCGAGATCGTGGCGCAGAATATGCGCTCGATCCCGGAAGTGATGCAGAAGCTGCACTGGTCGACCCCGGATGGCTGCTCCTCCTGCCGCCCCGCGCTCAACTATTACCTCCTCTGCGCGCTGCCGGGTGAATATGTCGATGACCAGCAGAGCCGCTTCGTCAACGAACGCATGCACGCCAACATCCAGAAGGACGGCACCTACTCGGTTGTCCCGCGCATGTGGGGTGGCTTGACCAACCCGCGTGAACTGCGCGCGATCGCCGATGTGGTCGAGAAATATGACGCGCCGATGGTGAAGGTCACCGGTGGCCAGCGTCTCGACATCTTCGGCATCAAGAAGGAAGATTTGCCCGCCGTCTGGGCCGATCTGAACGCGGCCGGAATGGTGTCAGGCCACGCTTATGGCAAGTCGCTGCGCACGGTGAAGACCTGCGTGGGTTCGGAATGGTGCCGCTTCGGCACGCAGGACTCCACCGGCCTTGGCGTGAAGACGGAGCGGATGACCTGGGGGTCGTGGATGCCCCACAAGTTCAAGATCGCCGTATCCGGCTGCCCCCGCAACTGCGCGGAGGCGACGATCAAGGACTTTGGCGTGGTCTGCGTGGACTCGGGCTATGAACTGCATGTCGGCGGCAATGGCGGCATTCATGTCCGCGCCACCGATCTGCTCTGCAAGGTTTCGACCGAGCAGGAAGCGCTCGATTATTGCGCCGCCTTCACCCAGCTCTACCGCGAGGAAGCGCGCTATCTGGAGCGCACCGCGCCCTGGATCGAGCGCGTCGGGGTCGACTATGTGAAGCAGCGCATCGTCGAGGACGACGCAGGCCGCGAGGCTCTGCGCGCACGCTTCCTCTATTCGCAGAGCTTCAGCCAGGAAGATCCCTGGGCGCAGCGCGCCGCCGGTGCGGAAAGCGAATTGCACCAGCACCTTGAACCCATTGCCATCGCTGCGGAGTGACACCCATGACCGATTGGATCGACATCGGAACGCTGGCCGACATTCCCCAGCGTGGCGCTCGCACCGTTCAGATCACGGGCGAAAAGGAAATTGCCGTGTTCCGCACCAGCGATGACAAGGTCTTCGCGCTCGTCAATGAATGCCCGCACAAGAAGGGGCCGCTGAGCCAGGGCATTGTCCATGGCCACAGCGTCGCCTGCCCGCTCCACAACTGGAACATCGCCCTGAAGACGGGCGAGGCGCAGGGCAATGACGAGGGCTGCACGCCGACCATCGCCGTGAAGGAGGAGGGCGGCCGCATCCTGATCGCTCGGCCCACGGCGCTGAAGGCGGCTGCCTGAAACCGGCATCGAGCTTCCGGTCCCCAGCCATAATGGCGGGGATCTGGGTGGGGGTGTCTTGTTGGCCATCCCTTGCGGCAAGCGCCTCCACCCAATTCTTGTTCCTCGGGAAGAAGAGGTAAGAGCATGACAGAGGCCATCCGCACTACCTGCGCCTATTGCGGCGTCGGTTGCGGCATTTCGGCCACGCCGACCGGACCCCGGTCGGTCACGATCAAGGGCGATGAGCAGCACCCGGCGAACGGTGGCCGCCTCTGCTCCAAGGGCACGCATCTGGGCGAGACCGTCGGCCTGACCGGTCGTCTGCTGCACCCCATGATTGGCAACAGGCGCGCCAGCTGGGACAAGTCGCTGGACCTCGTCGCGAAGAAATTTCGCGACACCGTCGATCGCTTCGGCCCCGACAGCGTCGCCTTCTACGTCTCGGGCCAGCTGCTGACCGAAGATTATTATGTCGCCAACAAGCTGATGAAGGGCTTCATCGGCACCGCGAATATCGACACCAACAGCCGCCTTTGCATGTCGAGCGCGGTCGCGGGCCATAATCGTGCATTTGGCGAGGACATCGTGCCCGCCAGCTATGACGATCTGGACGAAGCCGACCTGATCGTGCTGGTCGGGTCCAACACCGCCTGGTGCCATCCGATCGTCTATCAGCGGATTCAGGCAGCGCGGGCGGAGCGCGGGACCAAGCTGGTCGTGATCGACCCACGCCGTACGGAGACTTGCGAAGGCGCGGACCTGCACTTGGCCGTAAAGCCCGGCACCGACGTTGCCCTGATGAATGGCCTGCTCGCCTGGTGCGATCAGGAAGGCGTCACCGACCCTGCGTTCATCGCCGACCATCTCAATGCGCCCGAAGGCTTCTGGGAGCATATCCGCACCGGCCACGATCTCTGGACCACGGCAAAGACCTGCGACATCGCGCCCGCGCTGCTCGAACAGTTCTACAAGCTGTTCGCCGCCACCGCGCGCACCGTCACCCTGTTCAGCCAGGGCATCAACCAGTCGATCCGCGGTACTGATCAGGTCAACACGATCATCAACGTCCACCTGGCTACCGGCCGCATCGGTAAGCCGGGCGCGGCGCCTTTTTCCATCACCGGCCAGCCCAACGCCATGGGCGGCCGCGAAGTCGGCGGCCTCGCCTCGACGCTGGCGGCCCATATGGACTTCGCGCCGGAGAATGTGGAGCGGGTCGGCCGCTTCTGGGCGGCGCCCACCATGGCGACCAAGCCGGGCCTGAAAGCCGTCGATCTCTTCCGCGCCATCAACGAAGGCCGGATCAAGGCGCTCTGGGTCATGGCCACCAACCCCGCCGTGTCGCTGCCCGACGCGAACCGCGTGCGCGAGGCGCTGGAGGCCGTGCCCTTCCTCGTCGTCTCGGACATCATCGCCGACACCGACACCAGCGTCCATGCCGACGTCCGCCTGCCCGCTGCTGGCTGGGGCGAGAAGGACGGCACCGTCACCAATTCCGACCGCACCATCAGCCGCCAGCGCCCCTTCATGGCGCTGCCCGGCGAGGCGAAGCCCGACTGGTGGATCATCAAGGAAGTCGGCCGCCGCATGGGCTGGCGCAACGCCTTCGCCTATGACCGGCCCGCCGACATCTGGCGTGAACATGCCCGCCTGACCGCCTATCAGAATGATGGCGCACGGCTGCTCAACCTCCGCGCGCAGGCGACCATCGGCAACGACGCCTATGAGGCGATGGAACCGTTCCGCTGGGGCGGCGACAAGCCCTTCGCGGATGGTCGCTTCTCCACCCCCGATGGCAAGGCGCGTCTGGTCCTCACCAAGCAGATGGACCTTCAGGAGCCGCTCCAACAGTGGCCGATGACGCTCAACACCGGCCGTTATCGTGACCAGTGGCACACGATGACGCGCACCGGCCTGTCGGCGAAGCTCGCCCGTCATCGGGAGGAGCCGCTTGTCGAAATCCATGCCGAGGACGCACAGGAACTGGGCATTGCCGATGGCGACCTGGCCCAGGTTTCCACGGCGCAGGGCAATAGCATCTTCCGTGTGGGGCTGAGCGATGGCCAGCGCCGGGGCGAAATCTTCACCCCGATCCATTGGACCGATCAAATCTCGACCGGCGGCCGCACCGGTCTGCTGCCCCGTCCGCTGGTCGATCCGCATTCGGGTCAGCCCGGCTTCAAGCTGACGCCCGCGCGCATCGAGAAGGTCGCCACCGAGTGGAAGGGCTTCCTGATCCTGCGCGGCGAGCAGCCCGCCAGGGTTCCCTGCCTGTGGGCGACAAAGGTCACCGTGCCGGGCGGCGCGCTTTACGAGGTCGCGGGCAATGGCGATCCCGCCCGGCTCGAAGCCTGCCTGCCCAAGGGCGACCGGGTCGAGGCCGTCGATGTGTCGCGTGGCACCCGCCGCGTCGCGATCATCAAGGATGGCAAGCTGGCAGGCGTCCTCTTCGTGACCCGAACCGGCCTGCTCCCCTCGCGCGACTGGCTCATCGGCCAGCTTGAAGCCGAAGAGGTGGGCGCTTCCGTCCTCGCCGCGCGCGGCCCTAGCAGCCAGCCTGACAAAGGCCCGACCATCTGCGTCTGCTTCGACATCGGCCTCAACCAGATCGTTGCCGCCATTCGCGACCAGAGCCTGGTCGACGTGCCCGCCATCGGCAAGGCGATCGGCGCGGGCACCAATTGCGGGTCCTGCCGCCCCGCGCTCGCCAACATCCTCGCCCAAATCCCGCAGGAGACGCTCCATGCAGCCGAATGAGTTGATCACCCCCGGTGAAGTCTGGCTGGTCGGCGCAGGCCCCGGCGACCCGGATTTGCTCACCCGCAAGGCCGAAAAGCTGATGGCGGCGGCTGACATCGTCTTTTATGACGCGCTGGTCGGCCCCGGCGTCCTCGACCTCATCCCGCAAGGCATCGAGTGCATCAGTGTCGGCAAGCGGTCGGGCCGTCACAGCAAGGATCAGGAAAGCATCAACGACCTCCTCCTCGCCGCCGCCAAGGCAGGCAAGCGCGTCGTGCGCCTGAAAGGCGGCGACCCGTCGGTCTTCGGCCGATCGGCGGAGGAGATGGAGCATCTCGCCGCTGACGGCATCCGCACCCACATCTGCCCCGGCATCACCACCGCCAGCGCGGCGGCGGCAAGCGGCAACGCCTCGCTCACCCTGCGCGGGAAGGCGCGCGGCCTGACGCTGGTGACCGCGCATCTCAAAGCCGGTGAACCGCTCAAGCTCGACTGGGAAACGCTCGCCCGTCCCGGCGGCACGCTCGGCATCTATATGGGCCGCGCCGCAGCCGGAGAGATCAGCCGCCAGCTGATCGCCGCCGGACGCGATCCCAAAACCCCGGTGATGGTGGCGGTCAATGTATCGCTGCCCACCGAACGGCTGATCCGGGGGAAGCTTTCGGCGCTTGCCTTTCTGGTGGCGACGATCAGCGATGAAGATCCGACCCTGCTTCTGATTGGTGAGGCGGTGGCGGGCACGACCATGCCAGTAGAGGCCGCCGCGAGCGTCGCTCTTCAGCTTTGAAGATCGGCTCGCCGCGACCTTTGCCCTGAGCTTGCCGAACGCCCCCGAACTTAGTTGGAAGGAAGGGTGGGGGCTTCGGCAAGTTCAGTTCGGCGGCAGGGTGCAACCCGCTCAGCACGATAAACAATGTGCTCCTGCGAAGGCAGGAGCCCAGTCCCGCCCTCTGAATTGGGCTCCTCCCTTCGCAGGAGCACGGCGCGGCTAGTTTTTCGGCAATCCGGCAAGATCCTGCGGTCGGTTTATGTTGGGCAGGACGATATCCGCCCGCTCCACGATCCGCGCGCCGATCCGCTCCAGCCAGCCATATATCGACCGGCTATTCTCCTCAGCCAGATGCGCGTCCAGTTCATCCGCAAGCCCGGCAGGCCAGAAACCGGCAAGTTGCTGCCCCTTCAACACCGCAGCGTCTTCTCCCGCCAGCGCCTCCACCAGCGCCGCCGGATAGACCGGCATGTCACACCCGGTCGTCAGCACCGCGTCATAGCCTTCGTCCCGCGCATGATGCAGTGCCGCGTTCAGCCCGCCCAGCGGTCCCATATCAGGCGCGGGCCGGTCGGAGAGGCTGGTCATCCCCTCGACCGTCCGCCCGCAGACCACCACCGCCTCCACATGGGGCGCGATCGCCGCCACCGCATGGTCGATCAGCATGCGTCCGTCCGGCATCAGCGCCAGCGCCTTGTCGCTCCCGAACCGACGGGATCGTCCCCCGGCAAGCACAGCGCCCAGTACTCGCATCGATCCACTCCTTGGCAGAACCCTCGCTTTCCCCTATGGCGCGCGGCGTGAGCGGGCAACCGTTCACGAAAGATCGCGCCGGAAAGGGAATGCGGTGGGGACGGTTCATCCGTCCAAGTCCGCAGCTGCCCCTGCAACTGTAAGCGGTGAGCGCGATGCACCCGGAAACCCGCATGCCTTCAAAAGGGGAAGGCGAGGGGGACCAGCCACTGGACACGCGTCCGGGAAGGCCCGTGCATCGCCGCGACGACCCGCGAGCCAGGAAACCTGCCGGCGCATGGTCGCTCTTGCCTGGGTCCAGGGATCGGCCCGGGCACGGTTTTCCGTCTGAGCGACGAAGCGGCGCAGGGCCGCATCGGTGCGCGTGACGGGATTGGCGTCTCCCTCCCTCGCGCACCGGCCGCTCGCGCGGAAGCCCTGGCCTCATGTCGCATGGCGCTCAGGGAAGGCATAAAATGTTCAAGACCGGAATTTCACTGCTGGCGCTGCTCGCCGCCACCCCAGCGCTTGCCGAAGACGCAGACGAAATCGTCGTCACTGCGCTCGGCATCGAGCAGCCGACCGATGAAGTCGGGCAGGCCGTGACGGTGATCGATGAAAAGACGATCGAGACGCGCCAGAATGTCAGCGTCGCGGACCTGCTGATCACCACGCCCGGCGTCCGTTTCAACCGCGCCGATGCCGTCGGCGGCGTCACCGGCATTTCGATCCGTGGCGCGGAAACGACGCAAACGCTGGTGCTGCTCGATGGCGTGAAGATCAATGATCCGAGCAGCATCGGCGACGCCTATGATTTCGGCAATTTGCTGACCGGCAACATCCGCCGCATCGAAGTGCTGCGCGGCTCCAATTCGGTGGTCTACGGCAGCCAGGCGATTGGCGGCGTGGTCAACATCATGACCGGCGCCCCCAGTGAAGATTTCGGAGGCACGGTTTCGGTCGACTATGGCTATGCCGACACGCTGAACGCCAAGGCGAACGTTTCCGGCACAAGCGGCATCGCCTCAGGCGGGCTTGGCGTCGCCTATTTCCGCACAGATGGCATTTCGTCCGCTGCGGGGGGCACCGAGCCAGACAGCTATGAAAATGTCGCCGCTAACGCGAAGCTCAAGCTAAGCTTCACCGATGCCCTGAGCCTTGATCTGCGCGGCTACTATATCCATTCCGATCTCGACACGGACATGTTCTTCGGCGCGCCGATCGACACGCCCGACACCAGCAAGGTCGATCAATATATCGGTTATGCAGGTCTGAACGCCGCTCTGTTCGATGGAAAGCTTCAGAACCGGGCTGCAGTCACATGGTCGCGCACGGACCGTGATTATTTCTCCTTTCGAGGCGATGACGCGAGGGAAGGATATAGTGGGACGACCCTGCGTTTCGAGTATGAAGGCGTCTATCAGCCGGTGGATCAGGCCCGCATCATTTTCGGCTACGAACATGAACGGCCCGACTTTGATTCCTTCGGCCCATTTGCGCCGGGCAGCGCGCGGGCCAATATCGACAGCGTCTATGCGCTCGCGGTCGTACAGCCGGTCGATGGCCTCTCGCTCACCGGAGGCGTTCGCCATGATGATCATAGCCAGTTCGGCGGCGCAACCACCTTCGGCGCCAATGCCAATTACACGCCCAACAAGGGCGCGACCAACTTCCGCCTCAGCTATGGCGAGGGATTCAAGGCACCCTCGCTCTATCAGCTTTATGCGCCGATATTTGGCAATGCGGCGCTGGAGCCGGAGCGTTCCAAAAGCTACGATATCGGCTTCGACCAGAGCTTCGACGATAATCGCGTGACGATTTCCGTTACGGCGTTTTTGCGCGACACGCGCGATCAGATCACCTTTGCCGCCGCCGCATACGGCAATGTCGGCCGCACGCGGGCGAAGGGTGTCGAAGGGTCGATCGCGCTGCGGCCGGTCGATGCGCTGACCGTTACGGCGGCTTACAGCTATGTCGATGCACGGGATCGTTCGCCGGGAAGCCCCGACGAAGGACTGCGCCTGCTACGGCGTCCGGCCAATGTCGCCAGCCTGTCGGCTGATTATGTCTGGCCGTTCGGGTTGTCGACAGGGGCTACCGTAACGATGGTCAGCGACAGCTACGATTCGATCTTCGATGAACAGACATTCGCAGCCGTTCGCATCCAGCATGACGGCTACGCCCGGCTGGACCTCCGCGCCTCGCTGCCGATCAACGAGCATCTGGAGATTTACGGGCGCATCGACAATGTCACGGACGAGGAATATGCGACCGTCTATGGCTACAGCACCTATGGCCGATCGGCCTATGGCGGCGTGCGTGTCCGCTTCTGACGGTGAAAGATGAAGGGGGTGGGCGGCCGCCCCGCTTCATCGCCGGGGCGCGGCCTTTCGCTGCGCCCTGTCTTTGCCCGCAACATCCGCCTGGGCAATGATGCTGCGCGCGGCCTGCACATAGGCGGGGCCGCCGCAGACCGTCCAGGCCTGGGGCACACGGATACGCGGGATGGATCGCAGCGCGGGATGGTGCAGCATCTCCGTCCCCTGATCGACGATGTTTTCGCTGCCTTCTTCCACGATCAGATAGTCGGGCCTGGCCGCGATCATCTGTTCCAGCGGCACTTGCGCCAGCGCAGGCTTGCCCAGCTTTTCCGCCAGATTGACGAGGCCCGCGCGCCGGATCAGTTCATCGACCAGGGTGCCCGTGCCCGTCATATAGCCGCGCCGCTGATAATAGGCCGCGACCCCGCCGCCCTTGCGCCGGGGCAGGGCGGCAAGGTCGCGCTCCATGCTCTTGATCAACGCTTCGCCGCGCGCGCGCTGGCCGACCGCCGCCGCGACCTGACGGACCTGATCGCGGATGGCGGCGAAGCTGGTTGCGCTCGCGAGGCCCAGCTTGCGCCATCGCCCATCGGGTGCGCCGACCACGCCGCCCGCACCATCGGGAAAGCCAATTACCAAGTCGGGCCGCAACGCCAGCACCTCTTCAGCCGGGCGCTTCAGCACCGGAAAGCGCCGCGCCTTCGCCACCGCTGCCGACAATTCGGGATCATGGCCATAGGGGCTCAATGCCGCGATCTGACCCGGATCGGCGAGCGCCAGCACATATTGGTCGGCACAGGTGTTGAGCGACACGATGCGGCGCGGGGGGACTGGCGCAGCGCTGGTGAGGCCAAGCGCCAGCAGGCCCATGAAGATCTTTTTGGCAGGCACGCACCCTGCTCTAGCCAGCGGCAAGGGAGAAGCAAGCCATGAGCGCCCGCCGCCATCCGCTGCTGCTCCCTATCCTCATCGCGCTTACGCTGGTGGCAGCGCTGGGCTCGCTCACGCTCGGCGCGGTTCCGCTCGCTCCCGTCCGCATCCTTGCCGTCCTGAGCGGCGGCGGCGATGAGGTCGCCCGCGCCATCCTGATCGATCTGCGCCTGCCGCGCATGCTGCTCGGGCTGATCGTCGGCGCGATGCTCGGCCTCGCCGGAGCGGCGTTGCAGGGCTATCTGCGCAATCCGCTCGCCGAACCTTCCGTGCTCGGCGCATCCAATGCAGCCGCGCTCGGGGCGGTGGGCGCGCTCTATTTCGGGTTGGCACAGCTTCATCCAGTGATCCTGCCAATCCTTGCCATCACCACCAGCCTGATCGCGATCGGCGCTCTGTTCCTGCTGGCGGGACCATCGGAGAGTCCGCTGACGCTGATCCTCGCCGGCATTGCCGTGGCGACGCTGGCGGGGGCAGGGATCAGCCTGTCGCTCAACCTGTCGCCCAATCCCTTCGCCGCGATGGAGATCATGAGCTGGCTGATGGGCAGCCTTGAAAATCGCAGCTATGCGCATGTCTGGATCGCCTTGCCCTGCGTGCTTGTCGGAGCCGCGCTGCTGATCGCCGACGGGCGCAGCCTCGACGCGCTGACCTTGGGGGAGGAGGGCGCGCAGGCATTGGGCGTCGACCTCACCAAGGCGCGGCTGCGCATGATGCTGGGTGTCGCCATCGGCGTCGGTGGCGCGGTCGCGGTGTCTGGCGCGATCGGCTTTGTCGGGCTGATCGTGCCGCATCTCGTCAGGCCGCTGACCGATCGCTCGCCGTCAGCCATCCTGCTTCCGTCCTTGCTCGGCGGCGCGGCGTTATTGACGCTTGCGGACATCGGCGTGCGGCTCATTCCCACCAGCAGCGAATTGAAGCTGGGCGTTCTGACGGCGCTGTTGGGTGTGCCGGTCTTCCTCGTCCACCTGATGCGGGAGCGGCGGCTATGGTGACGATCCGCACGCAGGAGCTGTCGGTGCGCCTTGGCCGTCACGCTGCCGTGCGCGGGGTTTCGACTGCGCTGGAGCCGGGGCAGCTGGTCGGCATCATCGGCCCCAATGGCGCGGGCAAATCGACGCTGATCCGAGCGATGCTCGGCCTTGCCCGCGTGGAGAGTGGAACGGTGTCGGTCAATGGAAAGCCGATCGCCAGTATCGGCCGCAAGGACATCGCGCGGCTGGTTGCCTATCTGCCGCAGGGGCAGACATTGCACTGGCCCTTGATGGTGGAGCGGCTGGTGGCGCTTGGGCGGATGCCGCATCTGGGCCCGCTGTCGCGGCTGTCGTCAGAGGATGAGGCGATGGTCGATGCCGCGCTCGCCCGCGCTGACGTGCTGCACCTGAAGGGGCGGATCGCAACGGAGCTGTCAGGCGGCGAACGGGCCCGTGTTCTCCTCGCCCGCGCATTGGCGGTGGGAGCGCCCTCGCTCATCGCTGATGAACCGCTTGCCGCGCTTGATCCGGGGCATCAGCTTGATGTCATGGACTTGTTGAAGGCCGAGGCGCGGGCAGGATCGCTGGTTGTCACCGTGCTGCACGACCTGGGTATGGCAGCGCGCTATTGCGACCGGCTGCTGTTGATGGACAAGGGGCGGCTGGTCGCGGACGGCAAGCCGATGGACGTGCTGACGGAGCAGAGCCTTGCCCAAGTCTACGGCATTTCGGCTTGTATCGAGGCTGGTGGGGCGTGGCCGTTGATCCTGCCGACTGGGCGGATCAAAGGCTAAGCGCTACCTCCGTTCGCCCTGAGCTTGTCGAAGGGCTTCCCCCCTTGGAAGACAAGGGCTTCGACAGGCTCAGCCCGAACGGAAGAGTTTGGGCGAAAGGTAATTACTACTCCCCGAAAGCCTTCGGTGCCGCAGCCACCACCGTGTAGGTGCCCGCGCCAATCTCCGACACTTCCAGCGCTCGCTCGGCTATCCCGCTGCGTCCGAAGCGGAACGCCCCGTCGATCCCGGAAAAGCCGCCCGCATCGCGCAGCCGCGCCGCCGGGAAGGGGGTGCCGGGCCGCCAATCGCGCGCGATGCGCACGGTCAGCAGCACCGCGTCATAGCCGAGCGCCGACAGCCGGAACGGCGCGCTGCCGTAGCGCGCCCGATATTTGCTCGCCAGTTGCCCGTAGAGGCCGTCCGACACGCTGGCGAACCAGGCTCCCCGCAGCGCCGGGCTGGAGCCGAGGCTGCTGTCCGTATTCCACAATTCCGTGCCGAGCAGCCGCGCCGTCGCGCCGCCATTCTTCCGCACGATGGGGGCAAGCTGCAAAGCGACGCGCCCGCTATCGGCGATCAGCAGCGCGTCATAGCTGGACGATGCCTGCAACTTCTTGACCGCCGCCGTCATCGACGCTGGTGTCCGGTCGAAGGTCTGCATCGACACGACCGTGCCGCCCGCGCCCTCTACGGCGCGCAGCAGCGATGTGCCGGAACGCTCGCCATACATGCCCTTGGGCACCAGCGCGGCGAACTTCGACAGTCCCTTGCCCTTGGCGAAGTCGACCACGCGCTCGATCGACTGGCCGGGGATGTAGCCCATGATGTAGACGCCGTTTCCGGCAACGCTCACATCGTTGGAAAAGCTGATGACCGGCACGTTAGCCCGCGCCGCGATCGGCCCGACGGCCCGCGCGTCTTCTGCCAGCAGCGGGCCCAGGATCAGGCGATTGCCTTCCGCCAGCGCCCGGTTCGCCGCCGCCGCCGCGCCCATGCTGGTGTCATAGGTGGTGATGCGCACCTTGTCCGCCTTGGTATCCAGGAGGGCGAGGGTGGTGGTATTGGCGATCGACTGGCCGACGCCCGCATTGGGGCCGCTCATCGGCACCAGCAGCGCGACGCGGTGCCGCTGCGCATCGGTGGGCAGGCCCTGCGTCACGTCGGGGCCGGTCGGGACAGGCTCGGAAGGACGGACGGGCGCGGGTCCACGCGGCACGATCGACTGACAGGCAGCGAGCGCCAGGGCGCTGGCGGCGAAGAGGATGCGCGCGCCGCGCTTCATTGCCGCGAACATGTCCGCTTGCCGGAGGGCATCCGTCTCTGTCATCTGGCGTCCTTATGGAAAATACAACTTCTGGGCTGGAACCCGGGCTTTACATCGTTGCAGGGCCGATCGGCAACCTTGGAGACCTTAGCCCGCGCGCGGCCGATGTCCTGCGCCGCGCCGATGTGATCGCCGTGGAAGATACACGGGTGAGCGCACGGTTGCTGCGTCACGCCGGGTCGGATCGGCCGATGATCCCCTATCATGACCATAGCGCCGAAGGGGTCCGCGCGCGCCTGATCGAGCGGATGGCGGGCGAATCAGTCGCGCTGCTTTCAGACGCGGGCACGCCGCTCATCTCCGATCCGGGCTACAAGCTGGTCCGCGATGCGCGCGCGGCGGGGCGGAGCGTTGTGACGCTGCCGGGGCCCAGCGCCGCCATCGCCGCGCTCACCCTGTCGGGGCTGCCGACCGACCGCTTTCTCTTCATGGGCTTCCTGCCGGTGAAGCAGAAGGCGCGGGCCGATGCCCTGGCCGAAGTCGCGGCCCTGCGCGCCACGCTCATCTTCTACGAAAGCGGCCCGCGCCTGTCCGAAAGCCTCGCCGCCATGGCGCAGGGGCTGGGCGATCGCGATGCCGCCGTCAGCCGCGAGATCAGCAAGGCGTTCGAGGAAACCCGCACCGGCACTTTGAGCGAACTTTCCGCCCGCTATGCCGACGCGCCGCCCAAGGGGGAGATCGTCGTCATCGTCGGCCCGCCCGGCGAAGCCCCGCCTGCCAGCGCAGAAGATGCCGACGCTGCCCTCATCGAAGCAATGGAGCGGCTCCCGGTCTCCAAGGCGGCGGGGGAGGTTGCCAAGAAGCTCGGCCTCGATCGCCGCGCCCTGTACGATCGCGCGCTGGAACTGAAGGGGTGAGGCGGCAGGCTGCTGAAAAGCGCGGCCGCCAGGCGGAGCGGATCGCCGCATGGTGGCTGCGGCTCAAGGGCTGGCAGATCGTCGGCCGCCGCCTCCGCACGCCTGCGGGGGAGGTGGACCTTGTCGCCCGGCGCGGCGCGATGCTGGCCTTTGTCGAGGTGAAGGCCCGCGCGACCGGTGCTGATCTTGACCTCGCGATCGACGAACGCCGCCTGTCCCGCGTGGCTGCGGCTGCCGAAATGCTGTTCTACGACCTCGCCAAGCCGGGCGATGACATGCGAATCGATGTGATCCTCCTTGCGCCGGGCCGCCCGCCGCGCCATCTGGCGAATGTCTGGCATGGGGGCTGACCCGCTCTCGTCCGGTTCAGCCCGAACGGAGACGTAAAAGCAGATGACCGAACTCAACCCTCTCACCGTCGCCGTGCAGATGGACCCGATGGAAGGGATCAACATCAAGGGCGATTCCACCTTCCACATCATGCTGGCGGGGCAGGCGAGGGGGCACCGGCTATACCATTATCTCGCGCCCGACCTCACCTATCGCGACGGCCGCGTGCTGGCGAAGGCGCGCCCGGTGAAGGTGCAGAAGGTGGACGGCGACCATTTCGCCTTCGGTGAGCCGGAAATGCTCGACCTCGGCCGCGACGTCGATGTCGTGCTGATGCGGCAGGACCCGCCCTTTGACCTGAGCTACATCACCGCCACTCATCTGCTGGAGCGGGTGCAGGCCGAAACGCTGGTGGTGAATGATCCCGCCGCCGTCCGCAATGCGCCGGAAAAGCTGTTCGTGCTCGATTATGCCCGCTTCATGCCGCCCACGATGATCACCCGCGACCTGGCCGAGGTGAAGAGCTTCCTTGCCGAACATGGCGAGATCGTCGTCAAGCCGCTCTACGGAAACGCGGGCAACGCGGTCTTCCATGTCGGGCAATCGGGCGCGAACCTTTCGGCGCTTGTGGAACTGTTCAACGCTTCGTGGGTCGAGCCCTTCATGGTTCAGGCTTTCATTCCCGGCGTGGCGCAAGGCGACAAGCGCATCGTCCTGATCGACGGAGACATCGCAGGCGCGATCAACCGCATTCCCGGCGCAGGTGAAATCCGCTCCAACCTCGCGGTAGGCGGATCGGCGGCGAAGACGGAACTGACCGACCGCGAGCTGGAGATCTGCGCGGCCATGGGCCCGGAACTCAAGCGGCGCGGGCTGCTGTTCGTCGGGATCGACGTGATCGGCGGCGAATGGCTGACGGAGATCAACGTGACCTCGCCCACCGGCATCGTGTCGATCGACGCGTTCAACGGCACGGATACGGGCGGCATGATCTGGGACGCGATTGACGCGCGCCTCGCCGAGCGGGTGGCTGCCTGATCAGAATGGCGCAGCGTGCTCCTGCGAAGGCAGGAGCCCAGGCCCCCCGGTCGAACTGGGCTCCTGCCTTCGCAGGAGCACGTAACAGTGCCGGGCGGCCTGTCGCATGACTGACTGGGTCCTCCACCTCATCGACGCGGGCGGCTATTGGGGCATCTTCCTCCTCATGGTACTGGAAAATGTCTTCCCGCCTGTGCCGTCCGAACTCATCATGGGCATCGGCGGCATCCGCGTGGGGCAGGGCCGGATGGCGATGGAGTGGCTGCTGCTGGCGGGCACGATCGGCACCACCGTGGGCAATTATTTCTGGTATCTGGTCGGGCACATATTGGGCTTCCATCGCCTGAAGCCGCTGGTCGACCGCTATGGCCGCTGGGCCACGCTGGAATGGCGGGACGTGGAGAAGCTCGATCATATTTTCGGCAAATATGGTCAGATCGTCGTGTTCGTCTTTCGCTTCCTGCCCGCCTTCCGCACGATGATATCGCTCCCCGCCGGGCTGTTCCGCATGGGGCATGTCCGGTTTCTCGCCTGGACGGCGGGCGGGGCGCTGATCTGGAATATCATTCTGGCCTATGCCGGCTATCTGCTGGGTCAGAATTTTCGTGATATTGATAAATATGTGGGGCCCGTGGCGACGGCGTGCGTCGTCGGGGCGGTGATACTCTACCTCTGGCGCTTGGCGACATGGAAGCCGAGGGG
>NZ_OBMU01000001.1:500026-530499 GCF_900218065.1 Novosphingobium sp. Chol11
AATATGTGTCCGCCCGCCCCCTCAAGCCCGGGGATGCGCATTCCGATACACATCCAGCAAATGCGCCGCATCCACCTGCGTATAGATTTGCGTCGAGGACAGGCTCGCATGCCCCAGCAGTTCCTGGAGTGACCGCAAGTCCGCCCCGCGCCCAAGCAAATGCGTCGCGAAACTGTGCCGCAGCGCATGCGGCGTCGTCCGGTCCGACAGCCCCAGCCGCCCCCGCGCGCCCTGCACCGCCCGCCGGATCAAGGCCGCCGACAACGGCCCGCCGCGCGCGCCACGGAACAGGGGCTCGCCACGGCCAGCCGGATAGGGACAGGCCGCCACATAAGCCTCGATCGCCGCCCGCACCTGGGGCAGCAGCGGCACTTGTCGGCTCTTGCCGCGCTTGCCCGTCACCCGCAGCGTATCGCCAAGCGGCAGGACATCGCCCATCAGCCCCATGGCTTCGCCAATGCGCAGCCCCGCGCCGTATAGCAGCAGCAGCACCGCCCAATCGCGCGCGCCGATCCACCCCTCACGCGCGGTCTCGGCGATATCCTGCGCCAGCGCCACCGCCTCGTCAGGCGAAATCGGTCGTGGCAGGCCGCGCTTCACCTTCGGGCCTTTCAGCACAGGCACCCGCGCATCCTCGCCGCCGATGAACTTCAGGAAGCCGCGCACCGCCGACAATTCCCGCGCCGCCGACACATTGCCGATGCCGTCCATCCGCCGCGCCGTCAGGAAGGCGCGCAGATCGGCCTGCTCGACGCTCTGCAACAGGGCCGCCGTCGCCGCCTCGCCGCGATGTTCTTCCAGGAACGCGATCAGCCGCTCCGCCGTTGCCATATAGGCGCGCACCGTATGCGTGGAGCGCCGCCGGTCCAGCGCCAGATGCCGACGCCATCCTTCAACCATGTCACTGCCCGCGCTCATGACCTGAATTCTAGGCCATGACTTGCCCGAACGGAATCCCTTACCATGCACCGGACCTTGAAAATCCGCGCCAGATGGGCACATGAGGCGCATGGCAACCGCTCCTGACATGGCCGACATGCCCACCGGCACGCTGCTGCAGATTGCGCCGCGCATCGGCCGCGTCCTCGCGCCCAATCCGTCGCCCTTCACCTATACGGGCACGCAGACCTATCTGATCGGCACGACCGACCTCGCCGTCATCGATCCGGGGCCGGAGGATGAAGCGCACCTGAGCGCCTTACTTGCCGCCATCGGCGACCGGCCCGTCCGGGCGATCCTCTGCACCCACACCCATCGCGACCACAGCCCCGCCGCCGCGCCGCTTTCGGCGCAGACCGGGGCGCCTGTGATCGGCTGCGCGCCGCTCGTTCTCGACGATGACGGCCCGCGAGCCGACGCCGCGTTCGACCCGACCTATAGTCCGGACCGCATCCTTGGCGACGGCGAACAGGTGGCGGGGGAAGGCTGGACGCTCGAAGCGCTGGCGACGCCCGGCCACACCTCCAACCATCTCTGTTTCGCGCTGCTGGAGGAAAATGCGCTGTTCACCGGCGATCATGTGATGGGCTGGTCGACCAGCGTCATCTCGCCGCCGGACGGCGACATGGCCGACTATATGCGGTCGATGCAGCGCCTGCTCGACCGGCAGGATGCGATCTACTACCCCGCCCATGGCGAACCGGTGCAGAACCCGCAGCGGCTGGTGCGCGGCATGATGGGCCATCGAAAGCAGCGCGAAGGCCAGATCGTCCGTTTCCTTGAGCGCAACGGCGCGTCACAGATCCCCGCCATGGTGGCGGAGATGTACAAGGGCGTCGATCCGCGCCTCTATTCGGCGGCGGGACGATCGGTCCTTGCCCATCTGATCGACCTCGACGGGCGCGGCATCGCCGCTGCGGCGGAGGATGGCCGATGGCGGTTGCGCTGAACAGGCTTGGGACGCCCATCCTTGCCGCCCTGCTGGTCCTGATGATCGGCGGCGCGCTGCTGCTCGGCTTGCGCAGCTATGACCGCGATTATGTGGTCAGCGTCGAGGATGATGGGTCGGCCGTCACGAAGATCATAGCGGACCGCTTTGCGGGCGCGTCGAGCCTCAAGGTGTCCGAAATGTCCGGCACGATCCAGAGCACGGCGCGCGACGTGCGCGGCTTTGGCTTGCTGAAGTCGGATCAGGTCGTGAAGATGCCCTTTTCCGTGGACTATTTCATCGACGTCAGCCGCATCGGCGCGGACGATCTGGAATGGAATGCCGACAGCCGCACGCTGATCGTCAATGCGCCGGACGTGAAGCCCGCCAAGCCCAATGTCGATGAAGCGGCAAGGACGCTGGTGCGCACCAGCGGCCTGTTCGTCACCCGGCAAGCGGGCGAGGAATTGAGCCGCCGTGTGTCCGCCCATGCGCAGGGCCGGGCCGAGCAGGAGGCGCGCTCTCCCGCCCGCATGGCGCGCGCCCGGGAATATGGCCGCGCCGCGCTCGCAAAGCTGATGGCGGCGCCACTGGAAGCGGCCGGGCAGGGTGGCGCGCGGGTGATCGTCACCTTCCCGGCGGAGCGCGCTGGTGACAATCGCGACCAATGGGACGTTACGACGCCGATCAATGAGGTACTGGCCAACCGCCGCGCCGCCCGCTAGGGGCGCGCAGGGCAAGGCCCGTGAGGAGTTAGGGACATGAACGCCATCACTGGAATTCCGCAGGGGACTGACCTGCGCGCGGAGATCGACCGGCTGCGCAAGGAACGCAACGCCGTCATCCTCGGCCACTACTACCAGAAGCCGGAAATTCAGGACCTGTCCGACTTTGTCGGCGACTCCCTTGAGCTATCGCGCAAGGCGGCGGAAACCGACGCCGATGTCATCGCCTTTTGCGGCGTGCGCTTCATGGCCGAAACCGCGAAGATATTGAGCCCGGAAAAGATCGTCGTCCTGCCCGACATGGACGCCGGCTGCTCCCTTGAGGACAGCTGCCCGCCCGCCCAGTTCAAGGCGTTTCGCGAGGCGCATCCTGACCATATCGCCTTGAGCTACATCAACTGCTCGGCCGAGGTGAAGGCGCTGTCCGACATCATCGTCACCAGCTCGTCCGCCGAAACCATCCTGTCCCAGATCCCGCGCGACCAGAAGATCATCTTCGGTCCCGACAAGCATCTGGGCGGTTATCTGAAGCGCAAGTTCAACCGCGACATGCTGCTGTGGCCGGGTGTCTGCATCGTCCATGAGGCGTTCAGCGAGACGGAACTGCTCAAGCTCAAGGCCCAGCATCCCGACGCGCCGATCGCCGCGCATCCGGAATGCCCGCCCTATATCGTCGACCATGCCGATTATGTCGGTTCGACCAGCGGCATCCTGCAATATGCCAAGACGATGACCGGCGACACGCTGATCGTCGCCACCGAACCGCACATCATCCACCAGATGCGCAAGGCGGTGCCGGAAAAGAATTTCATCGGCGCGCCCGGTGCGGACGGCAACTGCAACTGCAACGTCTGCCCCTATATGGCGCTCAACACGATGGAAAAGCTCTACCTCGCGCTGCGCGACCTCCAGCCGCGCATCGAGATGGAGGAAGGCCTGCGCCTCGCCGCCAAGAAGAGCCTCGACCGGATGCTGGAACTGGCCAGCGGCACGGTGGGCAAGGGCGACGTGGGCAACCGCTGAATTTCTGTTACCGAACAATAATCCGTTCTGGCTGAGCCTGTCGAAGCCCCTTTCCTGGCAGGGAGGGAGAGCCCTTCGACAGGCTCAGGGCGAACGGGGTCAAAATTTCATCTGGACCCTAAGGGGATTTCCATGACCTTCACCTTGCCCGGCTTCGATCTCGACGCCTTCATCGCCTCCACTCTCGCCGAGGATCTCGGCCCTGACGGCCGCGACGTCACGAGCGAGGCCGTCATTCCCGCCGATGCGATCTTCGAAGGGGTGATGGACAGCCGCGACGCTGTCACGCTGGCGGGGCTACCTATTGCTGCCGCCTTCTTCCGTGCGGCCGACCCGGAGGTGGAGATCGAGCTGCTCCGCCAGGACGGCGATCGCGTTGCGGCGGGCACCGACATCATGCGCATCCGGGGCAAGGCGCGCGCCATGCTGACGGCGGAGCGTTCCGCCCTCAACACCGTCCAGCACCTGACCGGCGTCGCCACCATGACCCGCGCCTATGTCGATGCGATCATGGGCACCGGCGCGACCCTGCTCGACACGCGCAAGACCATCCCCGGCCTGCGCGTGCTGGAAAAATATGCGACGCGGCAGGGGGGCGCGACCAATCACCGCATGGGCCTGTGGGACGCGGCGATGATCAAGGACAATCATGTCGCGGTCGCAGGATCGGTCGAGGAAGCCGTCCGCCGCGCCGCCGCCGCGGGGATCGAGCGCATAATCGTCGAAGTCGACCGCGTCGACCAGATCGAACCCGCGCTCGCCGCCGGGGCCACGCATTTGCTGCTCGACAATATGGACGCGCCCACCCTGCGCGGCGCGGTCACGCTGGTAGGAGGCCGCGTGCCGACCGAAGCGTCGGGCGGCGTCACGCTCCAGACCATCCGCGCCAAGGCGGAAACCGGCGTCACCTATATCAGCGTCGGCCGCCTGACTCAGTCCGCCCCCGCCGCCGACATCGGCCTGGACTTCGCCTTTGCGTAAAGGGCTGCTGGCCCTGCTCCTGCTCGCCGCGCCAGCCCCCGCGCTGGCGCAGGCGGCTTATTGTTCGATCCCGCAGCAAGTTCCCCGCCCGCGCATCGAACTGCCACCGTCCAATGAGCCGCGCCGCCTGCTCCCAATCGCTGGCTACACCCTCGCGCTCAGCTGGTCCCCGCAATATTGCGCGACGGTGCGGGGCGGCGACAGCGCGTTCCAGTGCAGCGGGCGCAACGGCAAGTTCGGCTTCGTCCTGCACGGCCTCCGGCCCGAAGGCAGCGGGCGCGACTGGCCGCAATATTGCCGCGCCGCCGATCTTTTGCCTCGGCAAGTCATCCGCCAGAATCTCTGCGCCACGCCGTCTGCCCAGCTGCTCCAGCATGAATGGGCCAAGCATGGCAGCTGCATGACGACGCGGCCGGAGCTCTATTTCAACCTCGCCCGCGCCTTGTACGAGGGCATCCGCTATCCCGACATGGCTCAACTGGCCCGGCGCGACACACTCACCGTCAAGCAGTTCACCGCCGCGTTCGCCCGCGCGAACAAGGGGCTGTCGCCTGGCATGATCCGGGTGAAGACCGCGCGCGGCGGCTGGCTGAGCGAAGTCTCGCTCTGCATGGACCGCGCGATGGATTATGCCCGCTGCCCCGCCAGCCAGCGCGGCGCGCCCGAAGCGGCCAAGCTGCGCATTCGGCCCGGCCCCAACATCCTGCCGCCCAAGGCCCGCGCCGCACCTGCCCGCCGCCCGGCGCTCAAGCTGGACCTGGATCCCAACGCGCAAATCCCCTCCGACTAACGCCGCCTAGGCGTCGATCGTCACCGTCGAAGGATGATGCTTGTCCAGATGCTTGCGGATGATCCGCAGGTTCTTGGTGTTGGACTTGAACAGAAAGTCGAACACATCGCCCGCAAAGGGGATCGCGCCCACCAGCGTGTCGAACCCGACATTGGCCGCCATCCGCGTCAGCTGCCATTTCGGCATGCCGAGGTTGCGCGCTTCCCACACGATCCAGGCACCCATGGCCGCAGTAGCGATGTCGCCGACCACCGGGATCAGGCCGACCAGGCTATCCAGCCCCACGCGCCGGTTCGTGCCGGGGATGACGAACATCCCCTCCAGCATCGCTTCCATCGCCTCGATCCGCCGCCGCACGGACGCGGGATCGCGGCCAAAGCCCGGCATGTCACGCACCATCCGGTCGAACTGATCCTGCGATAACGCCATGGCTGATCCTCCTCGTCCTTGGGCTCACGGCCTAATTGGTGCCGCGGAACAGATGGTTCAATGGATGCCGCGCACGGGGCGATGGCATGAAACCGGTCAGCCGCCGCGTGACCAGCGACCAGCGGACAGGCGCGCCCAGCGCGATGTAGCCGTTATGCGCCTGCATCAGCGCCTCGGCCTGCGCCACCCGCGCCATCCGCTCTGCGGCGCTGGTCGCGAGACTTGCCGCCTGCAACTGCGCATGGGCCTCTTGCGAGCAATGCACCTTCCGCGCGCAGCCCACCCGGCCGAGATACCAGAGAACGCTGTCATAGGCGGCGACCTCATCGATCAAGCGCAGGTCGGCGTCCGCCTTCATCCCCACCCGCTCGGCATCAAGGCCGATCAGCCCCAGATCATGGCGAATGAGCGCGAACAGGCTGGTTGCGCCCGGTCCTTCGGGCAATGCCACGCGCAGCGGCGGCGGATCGCCATTGTCGCTGCGCCAGCGGCGGATGGCGGCGCTTGCCGCCGCGCGCCGGTCATCCAGCGACAGCCCCGGCCAATCCGGCGCCGTCGGCATGCGGGGCAGGTCCATCTGCGCGGGGACGATCTGCTCGGTGATCGCCCACCCTCCCAAGGGGAAGAGGATCGGCAACTGGCTGCGGTCGATCGCCATGTTGATCGCCCGCCGCACGCCGTCATCGTCGAGCAGCTTGCCCTTGCCCGTCACCGCGAAGCCCAGCAGCCCCTGCACCGGATCGACCCGCACGGCATCGCGGTCCACGCCTGCGGGCACCAGCAGCGGAAGGTCGGCGAAGCGCCCGCCCAGCACCGCCTCTGCCCTGCCTTCACGGAAGCGGATGATCGCCAGCGCCGCCCGTTCCGCGCGCAGGATACGCGTTTCCCAGCCCGCCGCCTTCGCCTCCTCGCCCTCTTCGCCGTTGCTTGCCCTGTCGACCGGCGTCAGGATCAGCGCCTTGCCCCATTTTTCGCGCCGGTAGGGGCCAGTGCCGCCCTGGCGCGACAACAGGCCCATCTGCGGCTGCGCCAGCATCTGCAACAAATAGGGCCGAGGCTGGGACAGGCGGATTTCGATCACCTCGCCGGTCATCGGCACGACCGCCTCCACCGCATCCAGCGGCCCATCGGGGTCAAGCCGCCGCAACGCATCGATCCGGGCGGTCAGCAGCCGGGCGACATCGCCCGCCGTCACCTTCGACCCATCGGGCCATTCGGCACGGCGCAGGCGAAAGATATAGCTTCGCCCATCCTCCTCGACGATCCACCGCTGGGCAAGCGCGGGCAAGATCTCGCCGCTCGCGTCGAAGGCCACCAGTCCCTGCGCCGTCGCCTCCAGCATCAGCTTCGCGCCGGGGTCCGGCAGGTTTTCGAGCGGCTTGGAAAAATCGGCGGGCGATCCGATCACGCTCACCGTCACGGGCCCGCTCGCCTCCTGTGAGCAGCCCGCGATCATCGCGGCCGTGCCCAGAAGGACAGCCATGGATCGAAGCAGGGGAGCAGCCACGGTCATTCGTATGACTGGCTTAGGGTCAATGGCGGTGAAGTTGAAGCATGTACATGCATTAAAGCGGCTCGGGCGCGCGCCGTTCCCGCCGGGGTGGGAGGATCGGCGCTTATCTCACCTGTCCCGGAACAGGATTTTGTTAACCACGACTCCGCATTGGCCGCTCTGCCTGCCGCGCCTATGTCTTTGGATATGCGTATCCTGTCCACGATCCTGCTCGTTTCCGCCGCCGCTGGCGCCGCTGCCCTGGCGCAAGGGATGCCGACGCCCTTTACCGTGGCGGAGAGCGGGCGGGGCTACAGCGCGCTCAAGGATGCGGTGGCGGCGATCGGCAATGGCAAGGGCACGATCCTGATCGCGCCCGGCACCTATGCCCAATGCGCGGTGCAGCAGGGCGGCGACGTCGCCTTCCGCGCCCAGACGCCGGGCAGCGTCATTCTCGACGGCGTGCCATGCGAGGGCAAAGCGGCGCTGGTGCTGCGTGGCCGGTCAAGCAGCGTCGACGGCATCATCTTCCAGAACCTGCGCGTGCCCGACGGCAATGGCGCGGGCATCCGGCTGGAAAGCGGCAACCTCACCGTCACCAACAGCCTGTTCCGCAACAGCGAACAGGGCATATTGAGCGGCGATGCGCCGGGCAACAGCGTCACCATCGACAAATCCACCTTCCGCCATCTTGGCCGGTGCGACCGTGATCTGGATTGCGCCCATGGCATCTATATCGGCCGTTATGGCAGCCTGAAGGTCACGCGCTCGCGCTTCGACCAGGGCGATGGCGGCCATTATCTGAAAACCCGCACGGCGCGCGTCACCATCACCGGCAACAGTTTCGACGACAGCCATGGCCATCTCACCAACTATATGATCGACCTCTCCAACGGCGCGAGCGGAGAGATCAGCGGCAATGAAATGGTGCAGGGCCGGGACAAGGACAATCACAGCGCCTTCATCACCGTCGCACCCGAAGGGCGCGAACATGACAGCAGCGGCCTGTCGATCGCGGGCAACAGCGCGTCTTTCGTGCCGGGGCTGCAACGCGGCAGCAGCTTCGTCGCCAACTTCACTGCCGACCCGGTGAAGATCGGTGCGAATCGGTTGGCGGGCGGCATCAAGGTCACGGATCGCCGCTGACTGGGCGCTCTGTTGACCGGCCATCTTGCGCGCGGCCAGGCCAGAACCGATAATGCGGCATGCGCACGACCTATGATTCCGCCACCGTCCGCCTCTATCATTTGAGCGACAGCGAAGAAGGCGGCGCCGCCACGACGCTTTTTTACGGCCCGTTAAGCGAAGCCGTGCATATCGCGCAGCAACAGCCCGAAGAGATTCAGGACGGGCTTTTCATCGCCACCGACAATGATGTGGTTGCCTGGTTGGATTTGCGGGGGGACTGACGAGCCCTTCGAAGTAGGAGGGATAGATGCGCAAGTTGGATGGCTTTTTCGAAGTCCGCTATGACAGCGATCGCAACCTCCTGCTTATCTCCACTTCGGGATTCTGGAATCTGGATGTCGTCGATCAGTTCGGCCGCGCTATAGCCGACGTCGTGCGCACCGCTGATCCCCTGTGTGATACCCTCGTCAACAGCCGCACGGAAATCCACTCGGCGGAAGTCAGCGAGGCGCTGGGCCGCCTCGCTTATTCTAACAAGGATTCAGAAACGGGCCGGATCGCGGTCGTCTCGCCTTCGATGCTGCTGCGCATGCAGACCAAACGGTTGGAGAATGTCATCACCAGCTACGGCTATTTCGCAACCGAACAGGAAGCCCTCGACTGGCTCGCGACACCTGCCGAAGCGGTGGCGTCGCCGACCCGTGCGGTTGGCTGAGGCGATCATCAGCGCCTCAGTGCGCGACCATGTTGTGATCGTCACCCCGGACTTGATCCGGGATCTCGCTTTTTCTGGACGCTGCGAGACAGTCGAACCCGGATCAAGTCCGGGAGCGACGCTTAAAGGCTGATATTCACCCATCCGCGAAGCCGAACGGCGCATAACCACGGCGGAAATCCTCCGGCAGCATTTCACGGCCGATCGGCGGCGCTGACCGCGCCATGCACTGGTTCCGGTGGCACAGGCGGCATGTGAGCCCGATGGGCGTCGGCTCGGACGGCCCCATCCCCTGCGTGTAGATCAGCCGATGGGCATGGTCCGCGGCGCAGGCGAGCGCAATCGCCCGCTCGACCCGCGGCGCGCCCCAGCCGCCACCGCCAGCAGTTACCCTGCGCGCAATCGAAAAGAAACGCTGCCCATCGGGCAGTTCCAGCCATTGCGTCACCACTTCGTCCGGGCGTTCGAACACATGATGGATCGACCAGAGCGGGCATGACCCGCCATGGCGGGCAAAGGGAAAGCCCGCGCCGTCCAGCCGCTTGCTGATATTGCCCGCCTTGTCGACGCGCAGGAAGAAGAAGGGCACCCGTTCCTGCCCCGGCTTCTGCAGGGTGGTCAGCCGGTGGGCGGTCTGTTCAAAGCTTGTCCCGAACTGCCGGGCCAGCGCCTCGACATCGTAGCGTCGTGCCTCCACTGCCTTGGCGAAGGTGCCATAGGGCATCAGGATGGCCGCCGCGCCATAATTGGCGATGCCCTGGCGCGCGAGTTGCCGCCCGCTCGCGCTGGAAAACTGCCCGTCCTTCAGCAGCATTTCCATTTCGCCGCGCATTTCCAGATAGGCGATCTGCAGCGCCAGCTGGAACGCGGTGCTTGGTCCGTCCAGCGCGTCATTGACCAGCACAGCGTCGCGATGCCGGTCCAGCCTGCGCATCGATCCCGCCATCACGTCAGGCGGCAGGCGGCGGATGCGCAGGCCATGTTTGCTCTTGAGCCATGCTGCCGTGCCGCCTGCCTGCTCGATATCCGCTGCCAGCCGTTCGCCCGCATCGTCGAGCGGCGGGAAGCTGTTGCGCCGCGCGCCCAGGAACCGGCGGGCATCGGCCGAAGGATCGGGGGCCTGCTCCGCTGCTTGCGTGCGATCGCTGCTCCGGTCCGCCAGTGCCAGCTGCTCTTCCCGATAGGCGGTATGCAGCCGCAGCAGCGCTTCGCTGAACCCCGGATAGTTGATCGCGACATCCTGCATGGCGAGCGCGGGCAGGTCGATGTCCGCGAACATCGGGTCCTTCAGCACCGCCTGCAGCCGGGCCGTCTGCTCCGCGCCGCCGTCTCCCGCCAGTTCGCTCATGTCCATCCGGTAGGTACGCGCCAGCCGCAGCAGCATATCGGCGGTCAGGGGCCGCTGGTTGCGCTCCAGCAGCGCGACATAGGATGCGGATATCTCGAGGTCCGCCGCCATGTCCGACTGCGTCAGCCCCAGCTCCCGCCGCAGCCGCCGCAAGCGCGGGCCCATATAGACGGGACGATCCTTGGCCATGAATGCGGGGCTCCTGTGCAGACCTTACAACTATACAGAAGAAGTTTGTAAAGATCGACAACTGAACCGCACGACCCCTCCCGGCCCGGCCCGCCTTCCCCCAAAACGCGTTCAACTCGCTACTTCATTCAGGGGATTTCCATGACCTACGCCCAACAGATCACCCGCGCCTCATCGCTCCTGAGCGACGAACCCAACTGGAACGGCATCGCCGCCGACTCGGTCGCCCGCATGCGCCTCCAGAACCGTTTCCCCACCGGCCTCGACATCGCCCGCCACACCGCCGCCATCATGCGCCGCGACATGGCCGCCTATGATGCCGATCCCGCTAACTACACCCAGTCGCTAGGCTGCTGGCACGGCTTCATCGGCCAGCAGAAGATGATCAGCATCAAAAAGCATTTCGGCACAACCAAGGGCAAATATCTCTACCTGTCGGGCTGGATGGTCGCGGCGCTGCGTTCCGAATTCGGCCCGCTCCCGGACCAGTCGATGCACGAAAAGACCAGCGTTCCCGCGCTGATCGCGGAACTCTACACCTTCCTGCGCCAGGCCGACGCCCGCGAACTTGGCATGCTGTTCCGCGACCTCGACAAGGCGCGCGAGGCGGGCAACGAGGTTGAGGTCCATCGCCTCACCACGGCGATCGACAATCACGAAACTCACATCGTCCCGATCATTGCCGACATCGACGCCGGATTCGGCAATGCCGAGGCCACCTATCTGCTCGCCAAGAAGATGATCGAGGCCGGGGCCTGCGCGCTCCAGATCGAGAATCAGGTTTCGGACGAAAAGCAGTGCGGCCATCAGGACGGCAAGGTCACGGTTCCGCACGAGGACTTCCTCGCGAAGATCCGCGCCTGCCGCTACGCGTTCCTCGAATTGGGGGTCGATGACGGCATCATCGTCGCCCGTACCGATTCGCTCGGCGCGGGCCTCACCAAGCAGATCGCCTTCAGCCGCGAGCCCGGCGACCTGGGTGACCAGTATAACAGCTTCCTTGATGTCGAGGAGGTCGCCGACCCGTCCACCCTGCGCGGCGATGTCGTCATCGCCCGCGACGGCAAGCTGCTGCGCCCCAAGCGTCTCGCCTCCAACCTCTTCCAGTTCCGCTCCGGCACCGGCGAGGATCGAGTCGTGCTGGACTGCATCACCTCGCTTCAGAACGGCGCGGACCTGCTGTGGATCGAAACCGAGAAGCCGCATGTCGAGCAGATCGCCGCCATGGTCGATCGCATCCGCGAGGTCATTCCCAATGCCAAGCTGGTCTACAACAATTCGCCCAGCTTCAACTGGACGCTGAACTTCCGATGCCAGGTGTTCGACCGCTGGCAGGCCGAGGGCAGGGATGTGTCCGCCTATGATCGCGCCCGGTTGATGAGCGCGGATTACGACGCCACCGACCTTGGCCGCGAGGCTGATGAAAAGATCCGCACCTTTCAGAAGGACGCCGCGGCGCGGGCGGGCATCTTCCATCACCTCATCACGCTGCCGACCTATCACACGGCTGCATTGTCGACCGACAATCTGGCGCGGGACTATTTCGGCGAGGCCGGGATGCTCGGCTATGTCGAGGGCGTCCAGCGCCGCGAAATCCGCGAAGGCATTGCCTGCGTGAAGCACCAGAATATGGCGGGCAGCGACATCGGCGACGATCACAAGGAATATTTCGCTGGCGAGGCGGCGCTGAAGGCTGGCGGCGCGCACAACACGATGAACCAGTTTGCTGCCTAAATTAGGAAAGGAGGAAGAAGATGACTGAACCTGCAAGATCCCGCGCGGTTTTCTCGACCGAGGATTTCTCGCTGCTGAGGACCGCGGTGGCGGAATATCTTCAGAAGGTGAAGGACACGCCGGATTCGGTGAAGTTCGCGAACCTCTATCACCGGCTCGGCCGCTTGCGCTAATTGCCCTTGCCGGTGACAGGGGCCCCGCCGCCGACGGCTCTCGGCGGCGGGCTTTTGCCGACTTTGCGCTTTCGCCCAAACTGGCAGACGCTTATCCTGAAGGCGTCTGAACCGATGGGAGAGCCCCCATGCCCTATACGCTCGTCACCGCGAACCGGAATTATTCCAGCTGGTCGCTGCGTCCATGGGTGTTGATGAAGGCGCTCGCCATTCCGTTCGATGATCGGATCGAGCCGTTCGCGCACAGCACCAACTATGCCGCCTTCCGCTCCTTCTCTCCCACCGGACAGGTGCCCGTGCTGATCGACGGGGAGCGAACCTTGTGGGATTCGCTTGGCATCACCCTCTATCTTGCCGATCGCCATCCGGCTGTCTGGCCGCAGGGTGAGGCTGCCCGCGCTTTCGCCCAATGTGCCGTCGCGGAAATGCACAGCGGCTTTGCGACGCTGCGCAACGAATGTCCGATGAATGTGGGCGTGCGCGTGGAAATGGACATGCCCTCGCCCCACCTCAACCGCGACATAGCCCGGCTGTCGGAACTGTGGGGGGAGGGGCTGAAGCGCTTCGGCGGGCCGTTCCTCGCAGGCCCGGAGTTCAGCGCGGTCGACGCCTTTTACGCGCCGGTCGTGTTCCGGGTGCGGACCTATGGTCTTGATGTCGGGCCTGTGGCGCGCGGGTGGGTCGATCATATGTTGAATCATCCCGCCATGCGCGAATGGGAAGCCGCCGCACTAGCCGAGACCTGGCGGGAGGAAGGCCATGAGGCGGAAGTGGGTGCCGCTGGCCGGATCATCGAGGATCATCGTGCGTCCTGACTGCCGACGCAAAGCAGGCCATGGCCGGGAAACAGCAAATATTGGTCCGTGCCCCCTTTCGCCGCGCCCGCTCTGGGTCTAGGGGGAAAATATCATGGTCAATCCTCGCACGTTGTACGAAAAGATCTGGGACGCTCATGTCGTTGAACGCCGTCCCGATGGAACCTGCCTCATCTATATCGACCGCCACCTTGTTCATGAGGTGACGAGTCCGCAGGCTTTTGAAGGTCTGCGCATGGCTGGCCGCCCGGTGCGCCGCCCGGACCTGACGCTGGCGGTGCCGGATCACAATCTGCCCACGACGCCGCGCCGCGATGCGCAGGGCAACCGCATTCCCATCGCCGATCCAGAAAGCGCGCAGCAGCTCGCCGCGCTGGAACGGAACGCGCCGGAGTTCGGCGTCCGCCTGATCGGCGACGCTGACCGGGAACAGGGGATCGTCCATGTCGTGGGGCCGGAGCAGGGCTTCACCCTGCCGGGCACGACGCTGGTCTGCGGCGACAGCCATACAAGCTCGCACGGTGCGCTGGGCGCGCTGGCCTTTGGCATCGGCACGTCGGAGGTCGAGCATGTGCTCGCCACGCAGACGCTGCTGCTGAAGCAATCGAAGACGATGGAAGTCGTGGTCGAGGGGGAACTGGGCTTCGGCGTAACGCCCAAGGATGTGGCGCTGGCCATCTGTGGCCGGATCGGCACGGCAGGCGGCACCGGCTATGTCATGGAATATCGTGGCTCCGTCTTCCGCGACATGTCGATCGAAGGGCGGCTGACGGTTGCCAACATGTCGATCGAGGCGGGCGCGCGCTCCGGTCTCTTCGCGCCGGACGAAAAGACTTTCGCTTACCTGAAGGATCGCCCGATGGCCCCCAAGGGCGCCGATTGGGATGCCGCCGTCGCTTATTGGAAGACGCTGGCCACCGACGAAGGCGCGCAGTTTGACAAGACGGTGGTCATCGATGCCGCTGATATCGTGCCCAACGTCACCTGGGGAACCAGCCCCGAGGACGTCGTGCCGGTGACGGGCGTGGTTCCCGATCCGGAAAGCTTCGCCGACGCGTCCAAGCGCGCCGCCGCGCAAAAGTCCCTCGATTATATGGGCCTGACTGCCGGGCAGCGGATGGAAGATGTGACGGTCGAGCATATCTTCATCGGCAGTTGCACCAACAGCCGGATCGAGGATCTCCGCGCAGCTGCCGCTCTGCTCAAGGGCCGCCATATCGCGGAACGCATCAAGCAGGCGCTGGTCGTTCCCGGCTCCGGCCTCGTCAAGCAGCAGGCGGAAGCCGAAGGGCTGGACCGCGTCTTCACCGAGGCGGGCTTTGAATGGCGCGAGCCGGGTTGCTCGGCGTGCCTGGGCATGAATCCGGACAAGGTTCCTGCCGGAGAACGCTGCGCATCCACCAGCAACCGCAACTTCATGGGCCGTCAGGGTCCGGGATCGCGGACGCATCTCGTTTCGCCTGAAATGGCGGCGGCGGCGGCCATCACCGGCCATTTGACCGACGTCCGGGAACTACTGAAAGAAAAGCAGGGAGAGGTGGTCGCATGAAGAAGGTATTCTGGGTGCTGGCGCTTGGCGCGCTGGCCAGTGCCGCCATGGCGGCGACCCTCGGGCGGGCGGAAGACAGCCGCTCCCTGGAGACCAAGCGGGCGCATTGATGGACAAGCTGAATATCGTCGAGGGCAGGGCCTATCCGTTCGGGATGAAGAATGTCGATACCGACATCGTCATCCCGGCGCATTGGCTGAAGACCATTTCGCGTGCGGGCCTGGGGAAGGGCGCGTTCGAGGTGCTGCGCAAGGAACCGGGTAACGTCTTCGACGACCCGGAATATGCGGGCAGTCCGATCCTGATCGCTGGCGACAATTTCGGCTGTGGCTCCAGCCGCGAACATGCCGCCTGGGCGCTTGCCGACCTTGGCATCAAGGTCGTGATCGCGCCCAGCTTCTCCGACATTTTTTCGGGCAACGCCTTCAAGAACGGCATTCTGACGGTCGTCCTGCCCCAGGAAGCGATCGACCGGCTGATGGAGGTCGCGAAGACCGACCCTATCCACGTCGATCTGGAACATCAGACCGTGACGACCCAGTTCCAGGACCGCTTTCAGTTCGAGATCGATCCATTCCGCAAGCACTGCCTGCTCGGCGGGTTGGACGAGATCGGATTGACGCTGGGACAGGCCGACACGATCAGCCAGTTCGAGGCGAAGGACGCGGGGGCACGGCCCTGGCTTGTTCCCGCCGTTGCGTAAGCGGCCCGACTTTCCTATCTGGATTGAGACTTCAGCTTCTTTTTACAAGGCATAGGCATGACCACTTTCGATGATCGCGAAAAGGCCTTTGAAAATATGTACGCTCGTGACCAGGAGATGCAGTTCCGCATCCAGGCGCGGCGGAACCGGCTGCTCGGCGAATGGGCCGCAGCCAAGATGGGCCTGACGCCGGAAGAAACCGACGCCTATGCCAAGGCCGTGGTCCAGGCCGATTTCGAGGAAGCAGGTGACGAGGATGTCATCCGCAAGCTGGTCGGCGACATGACGCAGGCTGGTCTCGACATTGACGAGGCGGGCGTTCGCTCTGCTCTGGAAGAGCAGCAGGTGATCGCGCGCCGCCACTTCATCGAAGCCCAGTAAGCAGAACGGACGCTTGCCATGCCGATGGCTGCCGAAGACATTGCGGATATGATCCGGGCGGCCATTCCGGACGCTGAGGTCGAAATCACCGACCTTGCCGGTGATGGCGATCATTACGCGGCGCGAGTCGTGGCCGAAAGCTTTCGCGGCATGAGCCGGGTCGCGCAGCAGCGCGCCGTCTATGCCGCGCTTGGCGGCCGCATGGGCGGGGTGCTCCACGCCTTGCAACTGACCACTGCCGTTCCCAACTAACCGCTATCATTTATCATGCGCGCCGCCGGTGATTGCGGCGCCCGACAGGACTGGACCAACCCATGACCGACGCCGTGCATCAACGGATCGCCGATATTGTGAACAGCAACGATGTGGTTCTCTTCATGAAGGGCACGCCGTTGTTCCCCCAATGTGGTTTTTCCAGCCGTGCAATTGCCATCCTCGATCATCTGGGCGTTGCCTATGAATCGGTCGACGTACTGCAGGACCAGCTGGTGCGGCAGGGCATCAAGGCATTTTCGGATTGGCCGACGATCCCGCAGCTTTATGTGAAGGGCGAATTTGTCGGCGGCAGCGACATCATGATGGAAATGTACGAGGCTGGAGAGCTTCAGCAGCTCATGGCCGACCAAGGGGTCGCTGCAGCTAACTGATCAGGAGTGTCGTTCAGAGCTTCAAGCTTGGGATCGGAAACGCTCGGGGCCGTTCGCCCTGAGCCTGTCGAAGGGCATCGCTACTTTTTAGCAAGACGAGAGCTCTTTCGACTGACACTTGCAGCAGGCGCTCAGACGGGCTTCGACAAGCTCAGCGCGAGCGGGTTGAGGACCCGGAATAGAAACATGCTGCCCTAAACTTTCACTATTTCCGGCAGGATTGCGTCCAGCAGCAGCATGGCCGCTGGCGTGATCCTCAAATGCTGACCCTGCCGCTCGATCAGACTGTGCTGCGCAAGCCGCGCCACCGCCGCCTCATCAATCAACTGCTCGACCGGCAGGGCCGACAGTGCCGATATACGTTCAAGGTCGACGCCTTCGGCCAGCCGCAATCCCATCAGCAGTGCCTCACGCCCGCGATCTTCGGGCGTCAGCATGTCCTCGCTTTGAAGCCCGTGGCCGTTTCGCTGTACTGCGCCCATCCAGTTTTCCGGTTTTTTGTGCCTGAGCGTCGCCATGCCCCCGCGCCGTCCATGCGCGCCGGGACCGACCCCCGCATAAGTGTCGTAACGCCAATAGGTCAGATTATGGCGGCTTTCCTGACCCGGCTTGGCATGGTTGCTGATCTCATAGGCGGGCAGTCCAGCCGCCGCCGTCATTGCCTGCGTCTGTTCGTAGAGAGTGGCGGCATGATCTGGATCAGCGGGCGTCAGCTTGCCCTGCGCCACCAATGTCGCGAACCGCGTGCCGGGCTCGATCGTCAGCTGATAAAGCGACATATGATCGGTGCCGAAGGTGAGAGCGCGCTTCAACTCCGCTTCCCAGTCTGCCTCGCTTTGGTCCGGCCGGGCATAGATGAGGTCCAGATTCACCCGGCCGAATACCGACTGCGCCACATCCAGTGCCGCCAGCGCTTCGCGGACATCATGGGCGCGGCCGAGGAAATGCAGCGCCTGATCATCCAGCGCTTGCACGCCCAGCGACACACGGTTGACGCCAGCGCTGGCCAGGTCCGCGAAGCGCGCTGCCTCCACTGAACTGGGGTTGGCTTCCAGCGTGATCTCCATGTCCGGCGTCGGTTGCCAATGGCTGGCCGCAGCGTCGATGATGCTCGACACGATTTGGGGCGGCATCAACGATGGCGTGCCTCCGCCGAAAAAGATCGAGGACAGCGGCCGTCCGCCAATCAACTCCGCTTCATGGGCAAGATCGTCCAGCAGCGCGGCGCGCCAGGCATCATTGTCGATCTCGGCCCGAACATGGCTGTTAAAATCGCAGTAGGGACATTTCGAAACGCAAAATGGCCAATGCACATATAGGGCCATGGGTTCAGGCGCGCGGGCCGTAGAATCGATAAGGGGCAGGGACATGAGTGGGGGAGTTCTTAGACGGCTTTGTGCTGCACGGCCAGCAATGGCGGTGATGATGAGCGTGGGGATTGCCGCTCCTGCGGTGGCGTCCCCTTCCGGCCGGGCCGCGCCGGTTGAGAGGGTCATGCCCGCCGCTTATTATGGCATGGAAGAAGCGAAGCGCGGGGACATGCTCCTGCGCGAGGTCGTGCTTGGCATGCATAATGAAGAGCGTGCATCGCTCGGCCTTGCGCCGCTCGCCTGGGACAATGCGCTTGCGCAGGATGCCGCCCGCTATGCTACGGAGATGGCCGTCACCAACCGGTTCCAGCATTCTCCACGAGCGTCTCGCGCCATCCCTAGCGGCGAGAATCTCTGGATGGGGCCGCGCCGTCTTTATGGCTACGGCGTCATGATCGGAGCGTTTATCGAGGAAAAGCGGCTGCTTCGCGCTGCTGGCAAGCTGCCGGATATCAGCATGTCAGGCCGATGGGAGGATGTCGGCCATTATACGCAGATGATCTGGCGCGGCACGCGCAAGCTTGGGTGCGCCGTCGCCGAGGGGCCGAATTACGACTATCTCGTCTGCCGCTATTTTCCGGCAGGCAACAGTTTCGGCAAGGGGCCGCTGGACCTGGAGGAGAATCCGCGTGGCGCGCAATTTGCGGGCGTAGGCGAATAACGCCCACGCCGGACGATGCTTCAGAAAACCGCCGCGACGAGCTGCGCGAAGGCATCGGCGCGATGGCTCATCGCATGTTTTTTCTGCGGGTCCATCTCGCCAAAGCTGATCGTGTGGCCTAGCGGCTGGAAGATCGGGTCATAGCCGAATCCCTTGTCGCCGCGCGGCGGCCAGCTGATGATGCCGTCCACGCGCCCTTCGAACGCTTCGACATGCCCATCGGGCCAGGCGAGCGCCAGCGCACAGATGAAGTGCGCGCCGTGCCCGGCATCGGGCCCCTTGGCTTCGATCGCCTGCCAAACGCGCTGCATCGCGATGCCAAAGTCCTTCGTCTCACCGCCCCAACGCGCGGAAAAGATGCCCGGATCGCCATTCAACGCTTCGACGCATAACCCGCTGTCATCAGCCAGAGCGGGCAGTCCCGACAGGTCCGCTGCCTGAAGCGCCTTCAGTTCCGCGTTGGCGATAAAGGTCGTGCCCGTTTCGTCGGGCTCGGGCAGGTCCAGCTCCCCCGCCGACACCGTTTCGATCCCGAACGGCGCCAGCAGATCGCCGATCTCCCGCACTTTGCCGGGGTTGTGACTGGCGATCACCAGCTTGCCCGGCCCCAGCTTGCGGATCGCCTGTTCCTGTCCGAAATCGTCGCTCATCAAGTCATTCTCCCCGTTCGCTCCGAGCATAGTCGAGAAGCGCGCAGTGCATAGATAGCATTTCTCGAAACACCCGAAGCGAACGGGTGAAAGACCTTATCGTCCCGTCGCCTTGTCCTGCGCGGCGAAAATCTGCGCGCAGCCGATCCGTGCGAGGCGCAGCAGGCGCAGCAGCTCTTCCTCATCATAGGCCGCGCCCTCGGCGGTCGCCTGCACTTCGGCAAATTTGCCGTCGCCGGTCAGGATCAGGTTCGCGTCCGTTTCGGCATTGCTGTCCTCGGCATAGTCGAGGTCGAGCACCGGCGTGCCTTCATAGATGCCGCAGCTGATCGCGGCGACCTTCTGAATGATCGGGTCTTCCGTCAGTGCGCCAGACGCCAGCAGCTTGTCGATGGCGATGCGCAGCGCGACCCAGCTGCCGGAAATGGCGGCGGTGCGGGTGCCGCCATCGGCCTGGATGACGTCGCAATCCACGACGATCTGCCGCTCGCCCAGCTTCTTGAGGTCGACCACGGTGCGCAGCGACCGGCCGATCAGCCGCTGAATCTCCTGCGTGCGGCCAGACTGCTTGCCCTTCGCCGCTTCACGGCTGCCGCGCGTGTGCGTGGCGCGGGGCAGCATGCCATATTCTGCCGTCACCCAGCCCGAACCCTTGCCCCGCAGGAAAGGCGGCACCTTCTCTTCCACCGAAGCGGTGCAGAGCACCCGCGTGTCGCCGAAGCTGACGAGGCAGCTGCCCTCGGCATGGATGGTGAAGCCAGGCTCCATGGTGATGGCGCGCATCTGGTCTGGCGCGCGGCCGGAAGGACGCATGATATTTTTCTCCGAAGGGTTCAGTCGGCGAGGGGCTTAGAGCATCGCGCGAAAAAGTGGGAACCGGTTTTTCGCAAAAAAGCGATGCGGCACTCAAATAACTGCGAGCATCGCGCGAAAAAGTGGGAACCGGTTTTTCGAAAAAAGCGATGCGATGACGAAATAACTGCGCGGGGCGTGCCGTCATGCCAGTGGCGATCGGCCAGAAAAATGCTAGGAAGCACCCCATGCAATTGCGTTGGATGATGATTTTCGCGGGCGCGGCCCTGACGGCGGGCTGTGCGGCAGAGCGGCCCGAGTTGGAGAAGCCTGTGGCCGCCGGTGACACGATCCGTTTTTCGGCGGGGCCCTGCTTCGGCGTCTGCCCGAGCTACAGCCTGCAAGTGACGCCTGACGGATCGGGGCTACTGGAGCCCGAGCGGTTCACGACCGTCCCCGGCGCCACGCGTTTCACCGTCACGCCCGCGCAATATCGCCGCTTCCGTGCCGCGCTTGCGCAGTTCCGGCCACCAGCGGGTACGGTAAAGCGCATTTCCCATGGCGAGAATTGCACGCGCTTTGCGACAGACATGCCGGGCTACACCATCGAATGGACAAGGGAGGAGCGGCCAGCCACGCGGCTGGAGTTCCAGTCGGGGTGCATGGACCCCAATTATGGGAAGCTGCGTGCAACCATCGCCGCCATTCCCCGCATGCTCGACATCGACGCCATGGTGAAGCCCTCCGCCGTTCGCTAGGGTCGATCAGCCCTGGCCCGGCTTGAGTGCGGCCAGTTGCTCCCCTAGATAGGGGCGCATGGCGGTCACACCGGTTACCGAATTGAATGAGCGGGCGCGCGACGTTTTCCGCCTGGTGGTTGAGAGTTATCTCGGCACCGGCCTGCCTGTGGGCTCGCGTACCATCAGCAAGATCGCCTCGCTCAGCCTGTCGCCCGCGTCCATCCGCAACGTGATGCAGGATCTGGAGGAGTTGGGGTTGCTGGCCGCCCCGCATACCTCGGCTGGGCGGATGCCCACCGAAACCGGCTTGCGGCTCTTCGTCGACGGCATGATGCAGGCGGCCGAGCCGTCGCCCGAGGAACGTCGCGCGATCGAGGCGGGCGTGGCCGAAGGCGGCCCGATCGAGGAAGCCTTGTCCGCCGCCACCGCTGCGTTATCGGGGCTTTCGGCTTGCGCGGGCATCGTCATGGTGCCCAAGCGGGAACCAGTGATGCGGCAATTCGGCTTTGTTCCGCTGAATGACCGGCAGGCGCTGGCGGTGTTGGTCGGGCAGGATGGCTCGGTCGAAAATCGCGTGCTGGACATGCCTGCGGGCGTGACGCCCGGCATGCTCGCCGAGGCGGCGAATTTCATGTCGGCGCGCTTTTCCGGCATGACGCTTCGGGAAGCGGGCGATGCTCTTCAGCGGGAAATGGAGGGCGAACGGACCGCGTTGCAGGGAGCCGCTCGCGAACTGGTGGCGCGGGGCATCGCCGTCTGGTCGCAGGATGCCGATGATCGCCCGGTGCTGATCGTGCGGGGGCAGGCGCACCTGCTGGACGACGGCACGGCGGCTGACCTGGAGCGCGTGCGGCAGTTGCTGGAGCAGCTTGAAGGCAAGCAGGAAATTTCGCGCCTGTTGGAAAGCGCGCTGGCGGGCAGCGCGACCAAAATCTTCATCGGCTCGGAAAACAAGCTCTTTTCCCTGTCCGGTTCTTCGGTCATAGCCGCGCCCTACCGGGGCGTTGACGGCCGTGTCGTTGGCGTGGTCGGCGTGATCGGCCCGACGCGCTTGAACTATGCGCGGGTGATCCCCATGGTGGACTTCACCGCGCAGACGTTATCGAGATTGATGAGATGAGCGAAGACAAGCTGAATATGGAAAATACCGAAGTCGTTGACGAACTGCCCGAGGATGCGGCGCCCGCAGGGGATGCTGCGGCAGAACGTTTGGCAGCGCTGGAGGGCGAGTTGGCGGCAGCGAAGCAGGATGCCCTGTACGCCCATGCCGAGACGCAGAATGTGCGGCGGCGGTTGGAAAAGGAACTGGCCGACACGCGCGCTTATGCGGCGACGTCCTTCGCGCGCGACATGCTGTCCGTCGCGGACAATCTCGGCCGCGCGTTGCAGGCCATTCCGGCCGATCTTCGCGAGGATGAAAAGTTCAAGGGGCTGGTGGCTGGCCTCGAAGCGACTGGCCGTGAGCTGGAGAGCGTCTTTGGCCGCAACGGGATTGAAAAGCTGGTGTCCGTTGGGCAGCCGCTCGATCCCAACAAGCACCAAGCGATGATGGAAGTGCCATCCGACGATGCCGAGCCTGGCACCGTACTGGTGGAAATGCAGGCTGGATATACGATCCGCGATCGCCTGCTGCGTCCGGCTTTGGTGAGTGTCGCTAAAAAGCCCGATTGATCGGCCCTGTTGATCACAATGCGATAAACCCGTCGGGCTTGTTCCGGCGGGTTTTTTCGTACGCGCGGGAGAAATCATTGGGGGGCAGATAAGATATATCTCCTCTTGATGCCTCGGGTTTAAGATATATCTAGATGCATCATGAAGCAGTTAATAGAGACGCATATGCATCATCATCATTCTCACAAAGGCAGGCACCTGCCGCACGGTCGTGGCTATTTCTTCGGCCCAGGAGGCTTCGGTGGCGGTTCTGCTCATGGGCAGGGCGGCCGATCTGGCAGGGGTCCGATGGGCGGGGGCCATGGCGGTGGGGGGCGGAGGCGGTTGTTCACCAACGATGCGCTGCAACTCATCCTCTTGAAGCTGATCGCGCAGGGGCCGCGCCATGGCTATGACCTTATCCGGGAGATCGAAAGCCTGTCCGGTCAAGCCTATGCGCCAAGCCCCGGCGTCGTTTATCCGACGCTGACCTTACTTGCCGACATGGGGCTCATCGCTGAACAGGCAGGCGGTTCCGGCCGCAAGCTGTTCGAGATCACGGAAGCCGGGACAGATCGTCTGGCGGAACAAGCCTCTGCCGTCGAAGAGGCGTTGGGGCGGCTGGCATCACTTGCTCAGCGCGCGGAGCGCGTCGATGGAGCCCCCATCCGCCGGGCGATGCACAACCTTTCCATGGCGGTGCGCGGGCGGCTTGAAAGGGAAGGGGCCGATTCCCAAACCATGTTAGACGTCGCCGCACTGATCGACGAAGCGGCCAGCAAGATTGAAAGGCTCTGACCCATGACCCTGACCGCCAATGTGCCGACAAAAAACGGCAGCCGCTATCTCCAGCAGCTTTGCAAGCATTGGAGCCACAAGTTTAAAACAGACTTCGATGCCGATCGAGGCATGATCGCCTTTCCGATGGGCCCGATCCGCATGGCGGCTGGTGAAGAGGCGCTGACCGTGACCATCGAACCCACGGAGGACGCTGACGTCGACCGTTTCAAGCAGGTCGTGGCCGAGCATCTTGACCGCTTCGCCTTTCGGGAAGCGCCGCTGAGCTTCGACTGGCATTAACGGCGTCAGTTATTTTCAGTCTGACGGCGGATCTTGTTCACTCAACCGCGTGGAATACGGCGGGCGCTGGCGAGATGATGGGCGTGCGTTATAGCGACGGCGAGCGCGTCCGAAGCGTCCGGTCCCGCTATCTTCGCGCCCGGCAGAAGCCGTGAAACCATGGCGTGAACCTGCTCCTTGGACGCGTTGCCGACGCCGACTACCGATTTCTTGACGAGTCGGGCGGCATATTCGCCCACTTCCATGCCCGACCGCGATGCCGCCAACAGCACGACTCCGCGCGCCTGGCCCAGCTTCAGCGTCGATTGCGGGTTCACATTGACGAACACCTCCTCGACCGCAGCGCCATTGGGCTGATGTTCGAGGATGAGGTCCGTTAGCGCAAGATCAAGCGCCAGCAACCGCGTCGCCAGCGCCATCTCCGCGTCGGTCTTGATCTGCCCGTTGGCGATGTGGGTGAGGCGGTTGCCAGCGGCGGCGATCAGGCCCCAGCCGGTGGTGCCAAGGCCGGGGTCGAGTCCCAGGATGATCATGGGATGGCGCTCAAACCGCACCCCAACCCTTCGAACAAGTCACTTGCCTTGCTTGGACCGGAATGGAGCGGCTCATCGGCCTGCACTAACCCAGCTTCTCCATCACCTCGTCGGACACTTCATAATTGCCCCAGACGGTCTGGACGTCGTCATCATCTTCCAGCGTGTCGACCAGCTTAATGAGCGTGGCGGCGTTGCTCTCGTCGACTTCGACGGTGGTCTGCGGCTTCCAGGCGAGCTTTGCGCCTTCTGCGGGACCGAGCTTGGCTTCGAGCGCCTTGGCGACTTCGTGCAGTGCGTCCATGGCGGTCCAGATTTCATGCTCATCTTCGTTGGACGACACGTCATCCGCGCCTGCTTCTAGCGCGGCTTCGAAGATGGCATCGGCGTCGCCCGCGCTGGCGGGATAGGTGATGAGGCCCATGCGGTCGAAGCCATGGCTGACCGCGCCCGACGCGCCGAGGTTGCCGCCATTCTTCGAGAAGGCGGTGCGGACATTGGTCGCCGTACGGTTGCGGTTGTCGGTCAGCGCCTCGACGATGATGGCCACGCCGCCGGGGCCATAGCCCTCGTAGCGGATCTCTTCATAATTCTCCATGTCGCCGCCGATCGCCTTGTCGATCGCGCGCTGGATATTGTCCTTGGGCATGGACTGCGCCTTGGCCGCGTTGACGGCGAGGCGGAGGCGGGGGTTCATGTCCGGGTCGGGCATGCCCATCTTCGCGGCCACGGTGATTTCGCGGCTGAGCTTGGAGAACATCGAGGAGCGCTTTTTGTCCTGCGCGCCCTTGCGATGCATGATGTTCTTGAATTTGCTATGGCCGGCCACGGCCTGCTCCTAAACTTGTCTGTGATCCGAAGCGCGCTCTCTAGCGGGCGTCCTGCCCGAGCGCAACTAGACGAGGATCGCGGTGCCTGATGCCGACACCATCAGCATCGACCCGTTGGAGCCCAGCACTTCATAGTCGAGGTCGACGCCGACGACCGCATTCGCGCCCAGCGTCGCCGCCCGCATCCGCATTTCCCCGATGGCCTGTTCACGCGCCCGCTGGAGCACATCCTCATAAGCGCCCGAACGCCCGCCGACGATGTCGCGCACGCTGGCGAACAGGTCGCGGAAAAGATTGGCGCCCACGATCACTTCTCCGGTGACGATGCCGAGATACTCTTTCGCCGGACGCCCTTCCAGACGACTGGTGGTGCTGACGATGATCTCGGACATGATGTGCCTCCTGCTCCCGTTGATTGGTCGAAGCGCCTGTCTTGAAGAAAGAGAGGCGCTTCGACAAGCTCAGCGCGAACGGAGGATCAGCAGTTTATTCCATGCCCAGGGCAGATAGATAGGTCTGGAGTATCGCTTCCATTTCCTGCCGGTCATGCTGCGGCATTTTGCGCAGGCGGACGATCTGGCGCATGATCTTGGGGTCATAGCCGTTGGCCTTCGCCTCCAGATAGACGTCCTTGATATCGTCGCCGATGCCCTTCTTCTCCTCCTCCAGACGCTCGATGCGTTCGATAAGAAGGCGTAGCTGATCGGCGGCGACGTTGCCCTCGCTCATATGAATATGTCTCCGGTAGAATGTGAATCGGGTTGGGGCACGCTCCTAATGATTGTCGGCGTTCTTCGCCACACTCTCCTGCATCTTTGCAATCTGTTCCGGCGTCGCCTCGCTCTGGTGGCGCTGTTTCCATTCGGAAAAGGGCATGCCGTGGATGATTTCGCGCGCTTGCTCCTTGCCGAGATTGCCGTCCGCTTCGGCGATCCAGTCGGCAAGGCAGTTGCGGCAGAAGCCTGCCGTCCCCATCAAATCAATGTTCTGAACGTCGGTCCTGTGCTGCAAATGCGCGATCAGGCGGCGGAAGGCGGTTGCAGCCACCGCGTCGTTGAGCATATTGTCGGCCACGGCGATCCTTTCGCTGATCTACATCATCCTGTCGTGCAGTAGGGATAATCGAAAACGGCGCCCTGGCAAGCCGAGGGCTGACCATCACTGCCAGGAGCTTTTTGGGAATGACGAAACTGCCGCCCCGTTCGCGCAAGGTCCGTATCCTCGCGACCCTTGGACCCGCGAGCGACACGCCGGAGGTGATCCGCGCGCTGTTTGTTGCCGGGGCAGACGCTTTCCGCATCAACATGAGCCATGGCGCGCATGAGGATCATGCGGCCCGCATCGCTATCATCCGCAACCTTGAAAAGGAATTTGGGCGGCCGACCACCATCTTGGGCGACCTGCAGGGACCCAAGCTGCGGGTAGGCACCTTCAAGAGCGGTCTGGCTGTTTTGGAGGTAGGCGCGCCCTTCATACTCGACCGTGATGAAAAGCCGGGCGATGCGCGGCGCGTGAACTTGCCGCATCCGGAAATCTACGCGGCGCTGGTGCCTGAAACCCGGCTGCTGCTCGATGATGGCAAGCTGGTGCTGCGGGTGAAGAAAGTATCCGACGAGCGGATCGACACGGTCGTTGAAGTGGGCGGCACCCTTTCCAACCGCAAGGGCGTGAACGTTCCGGACGTCGTCGTGCCCGTCCCGGCCTTGACTGAGAAGGACCGGCGCGACCTCAGCTTTGCTGTGGAGCAGGGTTGCGACTGGATTGCATTGAGCTTCGTGCAGCGCCCGGAGGACCTTGCGGAAGCGCGCAAGCTGATGGGCGGGCACGGCGCGTTGATGGCGAAGATCGAGAAGCCTGCGGCGGTCCAGCGCCTGGAGGAGATATTGGAACTCGCCGATGGCGTGATGGTCGCGCGGGGCGATCTGGGCGTCGAACTGCCGCCCCAGGCCGTGCCGCCGCTGCAAAAGCAGATCGTGGCGACGGCGCGGCGCATGGGGCGGCCGGTCGTGGTCGCGACGCAGATGCTCGAATCGATGATCAAGGCGCCTACGCCAACCCGCGCCGAAGTGTCGGATGTTGCCACCGCCGTCTATGACGGTGCCGACGCCATCATGCTGTCGGCGGAAACGGCGGCGGGCGACTGGCCGGAAGAGGCGGTGGCGATGATGGACAGCATCGCGCACAGCGTCGAGCGCGACCCGGGCTATTTTGCGCGGCTGCACTTTACCGAAACCAAGCCCGACGCCACCACCGCAGACGCGCTGGCCGAAGGGGCGGGGAGCATCGTCTCGGTCGTGGGGGCGAGCGCGATCACATGCTTCACCTTGTCGGGCAGCACGGTGCGCCGGGTGGCGCGTGAACGGCCATTGACGCCGATCCTGGCGCTGACGCCGCGGCTCGATACGGCGCGCAAGCTCGGCCTCACCTGGGGCGTGCATGCGGTGCGCACCAAGGATATCGGCAATTTCGAGGAGATGGTGGGCAAGGCTCGGCGCATGGCGTTGCGGCACGACATGACGCAGAAGGGCGGCAAGATCGTCGTGCTGGCGGGCGTACCGTTCGGCACGCCGGGATCGACGAACGTGCTGCATGTCGCAACGATTCGGGGTGACGAGCTTAGAGGGCGGGAATAGCGTCCAGCAGGCGGTGGGCCACAAGGGCGCGGCGCAAGGTCGGTGCGTCCTGGAACAGGTGGCTGCGAATGCCCAACGCCTGCGCCGCCGCGACATTTTCTTCGCGATCGTCGATGAAGAATGTTTCCCCGGCGCTTAGGCCAAATCGGCTGAGCGCCAGCCTGTATATGGCAGGGTCAGGCTTCACCAGCCCTTCGGTCCCGGACACCAGAATGTCACGGAAATGCGCGAAGAATTCCGCCTCCCGCGCGTGGAACGGCTCCCAGAATTCCGCGCTGAAATTGGTGAGGCCGTATAGAGCGATGCCTTGTTCGTGCAGCTCGCCGACCAGTTGCGCCATGCCAGCAACGGCCGGCTGAACGCTGTCGATGAAACGCTCACCCCAGATGCGGATCAGCGCCTCATGCTCAGGATGGCGAGCGATCAGTTCGGCGCTGGTTTCCGCAAAGGGGCGGCCAATGTCATGCTGGAAATGCCACTCCATCGACACGATGTCGCGCAGAAACGCGTCGAGCGCCCGATCATCGTCGATCAGGCGCTCGTAGAGGAGCCGGGGCTCCCAATGGTACAGAACCTGTCCGACGTCGAAGATGACGGCGGAGATCGGCTCGCACGCTTTAACCATCGCATCGCTTAAGCGGAAAACCGGTTCCCACTTTTCCTCGCGATGCTTTGATTAACCCTGGCGGGCCTTGAAGCGGCGATTGGTCTTGTTGATGACATAGGTGCGGCCGCGACGGCGGATCACGCGGTTGTCCCGGTGACGGCCCTTGAGCGACTTGAGCGAGTTGCGGATCTTCATGGAAGCCAGCCTTTTAAGAATCTTGCGTGATCGGAAAATCGAAGCGCAGCCCCTATGGGTGGGGCGGCTGAAAGTCAAGGGCGGCCAGCGCTACTTTTGACCTGTTCACGCCATGTGCAGCAAAGACATGGCTTCACGCGTTGATGGTAAGCACGGTGCTGCATTCTCTATGGACCACCGCATCTTTGTCGGAGATTAGCATGATGAAGCAGATGATCCTGCCCTCATTTCTCGCCCTCTCGCTCGCCGGATGCGCGACGGCTGTGCCGCCGGTCGAAGTGACACGCTTCCATGTCGGCAATCCGGCGCGAAGCGGTACGGTGGCGGTAGAGGAAATGCCCGCAAATCCTGACGCCGGGTTGGAATTTCGCACCTATGCGGCGGCAGTGGAGCAGGAATTGCAGCGTGCGGGCTTCAGCGCCGTGCCTGCCGGTACGCGCAGTGAATATGTCGCGTCGGTCGGCTTCCGGCGCTCGTTCCGGCCCGCTGGCTACGGCAATGACGGCAGGCCGGTCAGCGTCGGCGTGGGCGGCGGGGTCGGCAGCGGCGGCTATTCGGGACTGGGTGTCGGCATCGGCATCAACCTGTCCGGACGGCCCAAGGATGTGGTGACGACGGAGTTGCAGGTGCAAATCCGCAGGCGATCCGATTCGACCACGATTTGGGAGGGGCGCGCCTTCACCCAGGCGCGGGAAGGCACGCCCGCCGCGCAGCCCGGCATAGCCGCGCAAAAGCTCGCCAATGCGTTGATCGGGGGCTATCCGGGGGAATCGGGGCGCACTATAACCGTCAAATGACCATCTCGATCAGCAATGCCTTCGACAGCGGCAATATTCGTGTCCTCTCCATCGTCGATACCGGCGACAGGGTCCGGGCCGAACTGGAAATCGTCAAGGACAGGCAGAGCGACTTCTACCAATGGTTCCACTTCCGCATCGCGGGCGTTGCCGGGCGCGAGGTGGAGCTGGCGATCGTCAATGGCGGAACGTCCGCCTATCCGGATGGCTGGCCCGGCTACAAGGCGCGCATCAGCGAGGATCGGGAGGTCTGGACGCAGGCGGATACAAGCTATGCCGACGGGGTGCTCACGATCAACCTCTCGCCGGATCGCAACGCGCTGTGGGTCGCCTATTTCGCGCCCTATTCGATGGAGCGGCATCATGACCTGATCGCCTGGGCTGCCTGCCAGCCTGAGGTCGAGCATCGGGAATTGGGCTTGACGCTCGACAAGCAGCCGCTTGACCTGCTGACGCTGGGCGATGGGCCCAAGCAGGTCTGGCTCTATGCCCGCCAACATCCGGGCGAGACGATGGCGGAGTGGTGGATGGAGGGCGCGCTTGAGCGGCTTTGCGACGAGGAAGACGCCGTCGCCAGATTGCTCCGGGCGCGGGCGACATTCCATATCATGCCCAACATGAATCCTGACGGCAGCCGCCGGGGGCATCTACGGACCAATGCGGCGGGCGTGAACCTCAATCGCGAATGGCATGAGCCATCGATGGAGCGCAGTCCGGAGGTCTTTCTTGTCCGGCAGGAGATGGACCGGACCGGCGTAGATTTCGCGATGGACGTGCATGGCGATGAAGCCATTGCCGCCGTGTTTCTGGCGGGATTCGAAGGCATCCCGTCGCTCAGCGAGCGGCAGCTTATGCTCTATAATCGGTTCCGCGACACGCTCGCCGCCCGAACGCCCGATTTCCAGACGGCGCGTGGCTATCCTTCATCGGCGCCGGGCAAGGGCAATCTGACCATGTCCACCAATCAGGTCGCTGAGCGTTTCGGCGCGGTCGCGATGACGCTGGAAATGCCGTTCAAGGACAATGACGATCTGCCCGATCCGGAATTTGGCTGGTCCCCCGCGCGGTCAAAGCAGCTGGCCAAGGACTGCCTGGCGGTGCTGGCGGAGATGATCGGGGAGCTTTGAGGCGCGCCGGGCGGGCGTCCTAGAGCAGAATCCGATCCGATTGCATCGGCTCGTCTGCTCTAGGTCTCTGTTTTGCCGCGTTTTCCGAGTCGGCAGATGATTCTATCTGCTTCAAAACC
>NZ_OBMU01000001.1:531653-553119 GCF_900218065.1 Novosphingobium sp. Chol11
GCCGAACAGATCTGCCAGGAAGTCGCGCATGGACCGGAAACTGCGTTTGTCGGCGTCGGGATTATAGGCGAGCCCCTTGTCCGGCATGTTGACTGCATGATCGGTGAACGCGTGCCCGGTGTGACCATAGGCGTGGATCTGCCAGTCGCAGCCCGACTGCGTCAGCTCTTCGGCGAGCGCGACCGTGGCGGCCGGAGGAGCGATAGGATCATCCCAGCCATGGCATATCAAAAGCTTCGCTGTCATGGCGGCATTGGGAAATGGTGGCGCGTCGTACACGCCATGGAAGCTGACGCCACCGGCAATATCCGCGCCGCTGCGCGCCAGGTCGAGCACGCATTTGCCGCCGAAGCAAAAGCCGATCGAGGCTGTCCGGCTCGCATCCACTTCCGGCAGGGATTTCAGGTGCGCGTGTGAAGCCTTGACCCGGTCGCGGAGCAATGTCCGATCGGCGTTGAGCGCGTTCATGTAGCGCGCCATATCCGGATCATCGCGGCTGGTGCGCTTCCCTTGGCCGTAAATGTCGGCGACGAACACCGTGTACCCAAGCGCCGCGACCTTTTCAGCATAGGCGAAATCTGCTTCCTTGGTCCCCAGAACATTGGGGAAGAGCAGAATGCCGGGCCGGGGTTCTCCTGCGCTCTTGTCCAGGACGGCCATACTCTCGAATGGGCCGCCAACGCCCTCATGAAGCGTGACGCGGCGGGTGATGGTCATGGGCAAGCCTCGCTCGAAATAACAGCGAAGCCGACATTAGGCTGGTGCAGACAGGAGACAAGGGCGCCTGTGCGCTGTCATTTCTCACATAAAAAAGGGCGCCCTCGCGAGAGGGACGCCCTTTCTTTTTCTGCTGAGCCGTTTCTTAGAAACGGTAGCCGAGGATCAGCGCAGCCTGGTGACGCTCGGGGTTCACGCTGCCGACGTTTTCGTAGCGCGAATAGCGATATTCAGCGCGAGCGATGAAGCCCTGGACGGTCGTTTCCAGACCGGCGCCCAGGCGGTAGCCGTCGAGCTTGATGCCGTCATCAGCAGCGTCTTCAAAACGAGCGTTGGTGTAGCCGCCCTTGGCATAGGCCATGACGTTCGGCACGATTTCGCCGCCGATGCGGACGCCAGCATAAAGGTCACGGTCCGAGCGAACGCCGAACTTCTTGACTTCGGAATCGGCGTATTCGCCTTCAATGCCGAACACCGCGCCGTTGACGTTGACGTCGTAGCCGACGATGCCGCCATAGAGCAGGCCGCTGTCATGGGTGTCGGCGTCGAAATCCACATGGTCGAGACCGACGACACCGGCGATGTAGGGACCGGAAAACGGCACGGCGTCCTGCGCGAAAGCGGGGGCCGAAACGCTGGCAAGCAGCAGCGCCGAAGCGATGAGTTTTTTCATGAGGAGGCTCCTTCTCTGGGTTCCTGTTGTCGTTGGGCGCGCTTTAGAGAGGCTGACGGGGGCGAGTAAAGCTTCGCAAACAACGACATGCCGCATTGCACCACGCACTGTGGCAATGTTGCATCACGTCTTGAAAGTGGATTATCGCGCTCCACCAGCTTCCAGGAAAGCTGGCCAGCCCCTTTTTCAGGCCTGCATCAAAGTTACAGGCTGCCATATCCTGGTGCTTCGCCGCGCGCCTGCTTGTCCAGCCGGGTAGGGCGTTTCCAGCCGATATGGGGGCGCTTGCGCAGCCGCAAGGTTGGCCAGTCGCCATTGTCCATATGTTCCGCGAGGCGCATGCCCTGCGCCCGATAGGCCGACAGAACGGCATCCGCCTGCTCCTTCAGCAATCCTGCGAGCAGGATCGTGCCGCCTTCTTCCACCAGCGCACATAGCGAGGGCGCAAGTTCGATCAGCGGACCGGCAAGGATGTTCGCGATCAGCAGATCATAGGGCGCTCGGGCTGCGATGGCCGGATGATCGACGCCCGCCGCGACATAGAGCGCGAGCTGGCCTTGTCCCTTTCCGGCCTGAATTTTATTGGCGGCAGCATTTGCCGTACTGATATCAACGGCAACCGGGTCGATGTCGGATGCCGTGGCATAAGCGCTGGGCCACAGGTGAAGCGCTGCGAACGCAAGCAATCCTGTTCCCGTGCCGATATCCGCAACATTTCCAAAGCGCATGCCGACACGACGCATGCGATCCAGCATCTGAAGACAGCCTGCGGTTGTTTCATGCTGCCCGGTGCCGAACGCGCGGCTTGCCTCGATCAGGAAGTTGACGTGCCCCGGCTGTTCCGGATCGCTGGCAAGGTTGCGGATGTGGAAGCGCCCGGCGGTAACCGGCTCCAGGCCCTGCTGGCTCAGCGTTACCCAATCCTCGTCGGGCAGCTGTTCGACCACCGGCTTGATACCATTCGCGCTCGGCACCAGCGAACGAAGAAGCTTGACCGCGGCGGGGCTGGGCTCGCCTTCGAAATAGGCGTCGAGTTGCCAGGCATTTTCATCGTCCGGCGTCGCTTCGCTGGTCATCAGCACCGGCGGCTTGTCCATGAGGGCAAAGGCCGCGATGTCGCCGTCCAACGCCTCCGCTTCGGCGCGGGTGCAGGGGAGGGTCACTTTCCAGCTTTGAGCGGATGAGGGCGCGGCATCGGTCATGGCGCGGCCTTTAGAACTTTGGACGGGAGAGGGGAAGCGGGGGGCGCTTTCCCCTCTACCTGTTTCGTCATGCCAGCGAAAGCTGGCATCTTTTATCGATGGTGCGAATTTGCCGTGCAAAACCCCGGCGTTGCCTGACGCCGCCCCTCGGGCGCTGGGATGACCGTTAGCGAGGGGCTCTGCAGGGCCCACCCCCGACCCCCCCCTGCGGGAGGGGAGAAAGGTTTAAGCCACTTGTCGTCCGAAATCGGACGATGCGGCGCGCAGACTGGCAAGCTTGCCTTCGACGCTCATGAAGCCGCGTTCCAGCTGGTCGATTTCCGAAGCGACGACCTCCGTATCCTGACGGATCGCGGAAATGGTGCTCGACATGGAGTCCGCCGCCAGCGCCGTCTCGTCGACAGCGGCGGTGATCATGGTGACCGTCTGGGCCTGCGCATCCATAGCATGGCGGATGCGATCGGCGCTCGATTGCACCTCGCCGACCGTGTCGCGAATCCGCTCGTTGGTTTCCACCGACTGCCGCGTCGAAGCCTGAATATCGGCGATCTTGCCCGCAATCTCGTCGGTGGCACGCGCTGTCTGGTTGGCGAGGCTCTTCACTTCCTGCGCAACGACAGCAAAGCCGCGTCCAGCGTCGCCTGCGCGGGCTGCTTCGATCGTGGCATTGAGGGCAAGGAGGTTCGTCTGGCCCGCAATGTCGCGGATCAGGCCGAGAATCGATTCGATGGATTTGGCATGTTCTGACAAGGTGGCGGACATCGTCACCGCATCCCCCGATTGGCGGGCGGCGCGCTGGGCGACGTCTGCGGCGCTCTCCACCTCGGTGCGGGCGTCCTCGATCGCGCGGATGAGACCCGCCGAAGTACGCGCCGCTTCTCGCATCGCAATGGCCGACTGTTCAGCCGCCGCAGCGACTTCAGAGGCCTTGCCGAGCATGCCGCGCGTGGCGGCGGAGGCGTCCTTCGCCTGTTCACGAAGCGATTCGCCCAGATGCGAAGCGCCGTCGATCTCGCCCATGATGCGCTGTTCGAACAGGGTGCCGATGCGCTGGCGCTCGTTGCGCTGGGCTTCGGCTTCGTCACCGGCGAAGGCATTGGTCATCATGCTGGCATCGACCATGCTGACCATCGTGATGATATTCACCAGCCGCTGACGAGTGGCGTCATCCGCAGCCTTTTGCCAAATGAGGCTCGTCAGCTTCTTGTTGGCTTCCGATACCGCCGTCAGGACGACACCCAGCGGCAAGCCGCGCTTGCGAGCCAGCCGCACGCAAGCAATGCAGCTGCCCGCCCAGCTGCCTGCTTCATAAAAGCTGAGCTTCTGCCGGACATATTCATGCGCTTCGGTCTCGATCTTCGCGATCGTCGAAGCGGCCAGCGTGCTGCGCAGATGCGACTGATCCATATAGCTGTCGAAGAAGGTGCGGGCCACGACCGACGAGGCGTCGCCTATCAGGTCACGAATTTCGCGCAGTCCCGCGGCCAATTCGCCGGTTGGATCGATTTCGGCCATGCTGGCGATCATTGCGCTCTTCGCTGGTGCGACGGACGTCATATGCGGCAAACCTCAATTGTCTTGTTCGTGTCCGAGGTCATAGCGCGATCTGGTTAATCAGTTCTTAGCCGAGATCGCCCGCCCGCGCGGCCAGCGCGGGTTGCCCTCTTGACCGATCGTGCCTAAGGGGACGGGAATCAGGGACAAGCATCAGGGACGTAGGTAGATATGGCGCGAACCACGAGCCGGCCGCTCTCGCCGCATTTGACGATCTGGAAATGGGGGCCGCACATGGCGATCTCCATCCTGCACCGCGTGACCGGCAACGGCCTTGCAACCGTTGGTGTGATGGGGGTTGTATGGTGGCTGATGGCGGCGGCGATCGGGCCGGAAGCCTATGCAAGCTTCATCCACTGCGCTACCTCGCCCCTGGGCTATCTGGTGATGGTCGGCATCAGCTGGTTCTTCTTTCAGCATATGATGTCGGGCATCCGCCACTGGGTGCTGGACCTGGGCGCGGGTTATGAACTCAACACCAACAAGCGGTGGGCGCTGGTGATCCCGTTTCTATCGACACTGGCCACCGTCGCGCTGTGGGCCTTTATTTTCGCGGGGAAATTCTGATGGGAACGGGAACCGGAATCGGCCGCGTTCGTGGCTTGGGCTCGGTGCGCCACGGCGCGGGCCATTGGCTGACGCATCGCTATACGTCGGTCAGCAACCTGCTGCTGGTGCTGTGGCTGATCTTCAGCCTCGTCAGCCTGCCGGGCCTGGATTATGAGAGCGTCCGCAACTGGATCGCCAATCCGCTCGTCGCCGTGCCGCTGATGCTGATGCTTGTCAGCGTCTTCTGGCACCTGCGCCTTGGCATGCAGGTGATGCTGGAGGATTATGTTCACGACAAGGGGCTGAACTTCTTCGCCATCCTGCTGCTCAACTTCTACACTATTGCTGGCGCCGCCGCTGGCATCTTCGCGATCGCCAAGATCGCGCTCACGGGGGTCGTCAAGTAATGACCGAAGCCTATAAGATCATCGACCACACCTACGACACCGTCGTGGTGGGCGCGGGCGGATCGGGCCTGCGCGCGACCATGGGCAGCGCCGAAGCGGGCCTGAAGACCGCCTGCATCACCAAGCTGTTCCCGACCCGCTCCCACACCGTGGCGGCGCAGGGTGGCATCGCGGCGAGCCTCGGCAACAACTCGCCCGACCACTGGACCTGGCATATGTACGACACCGTCAAGGGGTCGGACTGGCTGGGCGATCAGGACGCGATCGAATATATGGTGCGTGAAGCGCCTGCGGCCGTGATCGAGCTGGAACATGCCGGCGTGCCGTTCAGCCGCAACGAGAATGGGACGATCTACCAGCGTCCGTTCGGCGGCCATATGCAGAATATGGGCGCCGGCCCGCCAGTGCAGCGCACCTGCGCCGCCGCCGACCGTACCGGCCACGCCATGCTGCACGCTCTGTACCAGCAGAGCCTGAAATATGATGCGGACTTCTACATCGAATATTTCGCCATCGACCTGATCATGGAAAATGGCGAATGCCGTGGCGTGATCGCCATCTGCATGGAAGATGGCTCGATCCACCGCTTCCGCAGCCATGCGGTCGTGCTGGCGACGGGCGGCTATGGCCGCGCCTATTTCTCCGCCACCTCGGCACATAGCTGCACCGGCGACGGCGGCGGCATGGTGCTGCGCGCGGGCCTGCCACTCCAGGATTTGGAGTTCGTTCAGTTCCACCCGACCGGCATCTACGGCGCGGGCGTGCTGATCACCGAAGGCGCGCGCGGCGAGGGCGGTTACCTGACCAACTCCGAGGGCGAGCGCTTCATGGAGCGCTATGCCCCCTCGGCGAAGGATCTTGCGTCGCGTGACGTCGTGTCGCGCTCGATGGCGATGGAAATGCGCGAAGGGCGCGGCGTGGGTCCGAACAAGGATCACATCTACCTGCACCTCGACCATATCGATCCCAAGGTGCTGGCCGAGCGCCTGCCGGGCATCACCGAAAGCGGCAAGATTTTCGCGGGCGTCGACCTGACGCGCCAGCCGCTGCCTGTGACCCCGACCGTCCATTACAATATGGGCGGCATCCCCTGTAACTATCATGGCCAGGTGGTGACGAAGGTCGGCGATGATCCGGAAGTCGTCGTGCCGGGCCTCTATGCAGTCGGCGAAGCGGCCTGCGTGTCGGTCCATGGCGCTAACCGCCTGGGTTCGAACTCGCTGATCGACCTTGTCGTGTTCGGCCGCGCTACGGGCCTGCACCTCAAGGAAACGATCAAGCCCAATGGTTCGCACCGGCCGCTGCCGACCGACGCGGCCGATCTGGCGCTTTCGCGTCTCGACCATTATCGCAACGCCAAGGGCGGCTCGCCGACGGCGAAGATCCGCCTTGAAATGCAGCACACCATGCAGAAGCATGCCGCCGTGTTCCGCGACAGCGCGCTGCTGAGCGAGGGCGTCACCAAGATGGCGCAGGTCAATGCCAGCTTGGCTGATGTGGCGGTCAGCGACCGCTCGTTGATCTGGAACACCGACCTTATCGAGACGCTGGAACTGGACAATCTCATGTCCCAGGCGGTCTGCACCATGGTCAGCGCGGAAAATCGCAAGGAAAGCCGCGGTGCGCATGCGCATGAGGATTTCCCGAACCGCGACGACGAAAACTGGATGAAGCACACCGTCAGCTGGTTCGAGGGCTGGGGTGGCAAGGGCGGCAAGGTGTCGCTCGATTACCGCCCGGTGCACGACTATACGCTCACCGACGAAGCGGAATATATCAAGCCCAAGGCACGCGTTTACTAAGACGCTGCCTCAGGCAGGATGCGAGAGGGCGGGCTGCAAGGCTCGCCTTTTTTCGTTTATTGGGTCGTCTGACATATTGATGGAGGTGGCGATGTCGAACCCGAACAGACATTCTGGCCAATGCCATTGCGGCGCGGTCGCGTTCGAGGTTGAGCTGAGCAATGGCTTTGACAGCGCCCGGCGTTGCACCTGCTCATTTTGCCGTATGCGGGGTGCCGTAGCGGTGTCGGCAAAGCTCGATGGTCTACATGTCGTGCGAGGCGCGGACATGCTTACCAGCTATCGTTTCAATACAGGAGCAGCCGAGCACTTCTTCTGCTCGCGGTGGGGGATCTACACCCATCACCAGCGCCGCTCCAATGCGAACGAATATGGCGTGAACGTCGCAGGCCTCGAAGGAATGAGCCCCTTCGACTTCGATGAGGTTCCGGTGCTGGATGGTGAGAAGCATCCAAGCGATAATGGCGGGCGCGCGCGGATGGCGGGGGTGCTGAGGTTCGTTCGGGCGGGTAAGGATGATTAGGGCGAGTATTAAACGGGTGATATGTTGGGATTCTTCCCCTCCCGCAGGCGGGAGGGGCTAGGGGTGGGCGCGAGCGCAGCGAGCTTCCGGGGCGCTGTTCAAGAACAATCTCCCGCCGTTGCGCTGGCCCACCCCCTGACCCCCTCCCGCCTGCGGGAAGGGGGAATGGCTGCTATTCACCGACCCGAAACAGGCGGCCCAGGTGTTGCTGGTCCCCATCATCTGCTGACCCGCCTTGAGAATGGTAAACCCCCTCTGGCGCAGTGTCCCTCCTCTCGCTAAGTCTTCTTCCAATGACGATCGATCCTCTGGTCCTGTTGCAGGCCTATGCCATCGGCGTGTTTCCCATGTCCGATGATCGGGATGCGGAGGAGGTGTATTGGATCGAGCCCAAGCGGCGGGCGATCATGCCGCTTCATGGCTTTCACATGTCCCATTCGCTGGCCCGGACGATCCGCCGGGACAGATTCCGCGTAACGGCCAATCGCGACTTTGGCGGGATTGTATCGCTGTGCGCACAGGCGGCGAAGGACCGGCCTTCGACATGGATCAACAGGGAGATTGAACAGACATACCGGCATTTGCACGAGATCGGCTTCGCCCATTCGATCGAGGTATGGGACGGCGATGAACTGGTAGGCGGGCTTTACGGGGTCGCACTTGGCCAGGCATTTTTCGGTGAGAGCATGGTGTCGCGAAGGACCGACGCGTCAAAGGTCGCTCTTGCGTGGCTTACCGCACGGATGCGCTTTTCCGGCTTTACCCTCCTGGACTGCCAGTTCATGACCGAACATCTCCGGTCCCTGGGCGCCATAGAGATCAGCCAGAAGGACTATCTTGCGTTGCTGGCAGGTGCGCTCGGTGAAGTGCCGCTCGGTGCTGGGCGTTCGTCAGCATTGGCTGGCGGTTCGGGAGCCTGGGCGGAGCTGGCATTTGCCCCGCTGGCGGGGGACGCAGCGGCAGGGGGTTCGCCTTTGCTGCCCAGCTTGACCGTATCGGGGCCGCTTTCCGGCCAGGACATCGTACAGCTTCTCACCCAGACATCGTAAATCGGATGCTGCACGACATTGCGTTCAGGCCGCTCCTTGAACAGCCAGCCCGAAAAATTGCGGCGCCACCTGTTGTCGGCGGTACTGCGTACGTCGAGTTGGACGAAGGCGCCGGTTTCCTGGACATTTTCCCACGGCGCGCTGGTTTCGCAGGCTTGTAGCCGGACGATGGCGTCGCCCAGGCGCAAGGCGTCGCCGGGCTTCATCGTGAGGTCGGTCGTTATGCCGTTGCGCTTGTTGAGCAGTCCGATCACGGCCACCCGCTCCGCCATTGGGGTGCCGGGCAGGGCATCGGACCCGCCATTGCGGATCTTTTGCCCTTCGATCTTCACCGGACCGGTGCGATTTTCAGTCGGCGGCTCATTGTCGCCGCAGGCCGCCAGTGACAGCAGCAACGCAAGGGGCAGGATCGGCAGGACCGCCCCCGCCGGGCGCAGGATCATGATGCGTCGGGGCTCCACGCTTCATAGTCGCCGGTCGCGCGCTGACGCTGCGCACCTTTTTCGAGCGCGCCGGTCGGGCGGTAGGCATTGGGTGTGCCAGTCGCGTTGGGCGTGAAATCGCGTTCCCATATGCGCGGCGGGGGAAGGAAGCTTTCCGGCGTTCCCTCAATGGTGTGATGGAGCCAGCCGTGCCATTCCGCGGGCACGCGGCTGGCGTCGTTGTTGCCGTTGTAGATCACCCAACGGCGGGTGCGGCCGTGCACGTCCGTGCCGCCTTCATAATAGATGTTGCCCTGATGGTCTTCGCCCACCTTCTTACCCTTGCGGGAGGTGTAAAATGCGGTGCCGATGGTCGCGCCATTCCACCAGGTGAAGATCTTGGCCAGGATTCCCATGCGCCAAGCGCTTAGCGCCTGCCGTGGGGCATTGGCAAGGCGGATATGGCGTCATCGCGCGCGGGAAGGGCAGAAATCAAGCTCGCCGGGGCTCTTGATCGCGGGATCGACGCAACTGCCCCAGGATACGCTATCCCCCTCGGAAATGCCGAGTTCAGCGGCGCGTCCGCCCCGCAGTTCAAGGACGGCGGTCACCGGGACCCCGGCGGAAACCGGCACGCGTGAATAGGGCGCGGCGTTGGGGGCGATGAAGGCTATCGTGCCATCGGTCCGGATGAAGAGCATGTCCAGCGGGATCAGCGTGTCCTTCATCCAGAAGCTGGCGGTGCGCGGCGGCGTCATGGGGAACAGCATGCCGCCGTCCGCATCCAGCGACTTGCGGAACATCAGGCCCTTTTCCTGCTGCTGCGGCGTGACCGCGGTTTCCACGGCGAAGCGGTGGCTGCCGCCCTTCGTCCGGATTTCGAGCGGCAACAGATTGTCTTGCCGGGCTGCGGCGCTGGCGGTTTTCTCCGCCTTGGGCTGCGTCGGGGAGCAGCCAGCCAGCAAGGCGACGAGAAGGGGAAGAGCGATCCTCATGCCCCGCTGCTAGCCCAAAGCGGAAGAGGAGCGCCATAGATTTCGCCTCAGGCCGTCACTGGTCGCGTTCGGGCGGTTCCCCCGGAGCCGCGTCGATCCAGCGGCGCGCCGTTTCGAAACCATGCCCCGCCCGCAGGAAGGCGGCCAGAGCCTTGTCACGCTGCTTGGGATCGGCTGGTGCGGCGGCATAGGGGCCGAGGCGCTTTCGGCGAGCGAATCGATCGGCCGCGTCCCAGCTGTCGTTGGAAAGCTGCGTGTCCGCTTCTTCCCTGTCCGCATCGGCGATGCCGTCGGCACGGAGCGTCTGCGCTACCCGCCGCGCGCCATAGCCCCGACGGGTAAGCGCAGCACTTTTCATGACGGCAAAGCTGCGGTCATCGACATAGCGCAGTTCCGCAAGCCGTTCGACGAGCCGCTCCGGCGCGGGCGGGCCTTCGCCATCCCATCCACGTTCCTTTAGCTTGCGATTGAGATAGGCAAGCAGCTTCGCGCGGCTTGTTGCAAAGCGGCTGACATAGCGCAGCGCCAGATCGCGCAAGCTGTCGCCATCCAGAGGCGGTCGGGGGCGTATACCGGTCATGTCCGCATCTTCATGGCAATGGTTTATGCAAGCGCCGCCTTGATTATGCCACAGTGGGGCCGGAATTTTACCGCGCCTTATGCTGTAGAAAGCGACGCTGGAATGCAACTATCCGGTGCATCGCTGCTTCAAAGATGATAGCGGCCCCGCCGGAAGACAAGATGAAGACAATCGGGTGACGCCAATATGACGGGTTCGCAGAGCATGATGGCACCGACGCCGACCGAAGACAGCCTGCCTCGGCGCTTCTCCGATTTCGAGACCCTGGGCGAGGCGCTCGATTATGCGGCGAGCGGCCGGCGCGGCCTGAACTTCCATGATGCGCGCGGCAATCTGGCGCGGCCTTATCCTTTTTCGGAACTGCGCGACGACGCGATCGCCTGCGCTCAGCGGCTGATCGCCCATGGCGTCAAGCCAGAGGACCGCGTGGCCCTGGTCGCGGAAACGGGGGCGGATTTCGCGCAACTGTTCTTCGGGATCGTCTATGCGGGCGCCTGGCCGGTGCCGCTGCCGCTGCCCACCAGCTTCGGCGGCAAGGAAAGCTATATCGACCAGCTGAACGTCCAGTTGGATAGCTGCGACCCGATGCTGTTCCTCTTCCCCAAGGAACTGGAGGAGATGGCGGGCGAGTCCGGGCGGCAGAAGAATGTCGAGAGCATCGCTTTCGAGGATTTCATTGCGCGCGAGGCCGTGGCTTGCGATCTGCCGCAGGCGAGGGGCGACGAGATCGCCTATCTGCAATATTCCAGCGGTTCGACCCGCTTCCCCCATGGCGTGGCTGTGACGCACCATGCGCTGCTGAGCAATCTTGCCGCGCACAGTCATGGCATGCAGGTGCAGGACAGCGATCGCTGCATCAGCTGGCTGCCCTGGTATCATGACATGGGCTTGGTCGGCTGCTTCCTGTCGGTGGTCGCGAACCAGGTGTCGACCGACTATATGAAGACCGAGGATTTCGCCCGCCGTCCGCTGGCGTGGCTGGACCTGATCAGCCGCAACGAAGGCACCTCGATCAGCTATTCGCCGACTTTCGGTTACGACATCTGCGCGCGGCGCATGTCGAGTCAGACGAAGGCGCAGGACCGGTTCGACCTGTCGCGCTGGCGCCTTGCGGGCAATGGCGCGGACATGATCCGGCCTGACGTGATGCAGAGCTTCGTCGATGCGTTCGCCGACGCGGGTTTCTCGCCAAAGGCGTTCCTGCCGAGCTATGGCTTGGCCGAAGCCACGCTGGCCGTCACGATCATGCCTCCGGGCGAGGGTATCATCGTTGAACTGGTCGAGGAAACCGATCTCTCCGGCGGCGACGCGACCGAGGGACGGCCTCAGCGCTTCCGGTCGATCGTCAACTGCGGCAGGCCTGCCCGCGACATGATCGTGGAAATCCGCGACGAAGATGGCGCGCCGCTCGGCGAACGGCAGATCGGCAAGGTGTGGACCACCGGGCCTTCGCTGATGGTGGGCTATTTCCGCGATCAGGAAGCGACTGACGCCTGCATGGCGGACGGTTGGCTCGACACCGGCGACATGGGCTATCTGAGCGATGGCTATCTCTACATCGTCGGCCGCGCCAAGGACATGATCATCATCAACGGCAAGAACCACTGGCCGCAGGATATCGAATGGGCGGTGGAGCAGTTGCCAGGCTTCAAGCAGGGCGACATCGCCGCCTTCGCCATCACGACGCCGGGCGGCGAAGAAGCGCCCGCCGTGCTGGTGCACTGCCGCACGTCCGACAATGACGAGCGCACGCGGCTGCGCGACCAGATTCGCGAGCGGGTGCGGGCGATCACCGGCATGAACTGCGTCGTCGAACTGGTCCCGCCGCGCACCTTGCCACGCACCAGTTCGGGCAAATTGAGCCGGTCGAAGGCGCGCAACCTGTATCTGACGGGTGAGATCAGGCCCTACGATATCGCGGCCTGAGCAGGGCCTGCCTACGGGCAGGTCGCGCCAGATGGATATGGCGCGGGCTGGCGCTCCAGGTCATCGAAGGATGGGCAGCTGAGACCGGCTGATGTGGAAGTCTTCCGCTTAAAATTCCGTCAGCTCGTCTTTGCGGGGTGACGAAGATTTTTGGTTTGCGGAATGTTCGGTTTCTAGAAGAAGTCATTGTAAGCTGTCATTGATGGTTAGCCGTTCGGCCTATAGTTCGTCGGCTGGTGATGGCCTGCTGCCCAATAACGCGGCGATCAACAACCTGAGGAGAACAAAAATTGGCTATTGCGCTCAGCATGATCCGGCCTTTTTTCATGGTACGCGCACGGCAAACGCTTGCATATGCCGCGTGTTTGTTTCTCATGGCGGGGCTTGGCGCGCCTGCAATTGCCCAGAAATCTCCTGAGCGCATCACTTTAACACCGCAATCTAGTGATGGCGTGATCATGTTAAAGGTTGAGCAGTTTACTGCACCTTATCTGCTGATGATACAAAAAGCGGGTCAGTCCGGCTTTGGGTCACGCGTTTATACGTTGGTCGTGAAGCAGGGAAATCCCGGTGCGATCTACATCGGCAGGACTTTGAAGCCAGGCCGATACGTAATCCGCAGGATCTGGCAGCAAGCTGTGTGGGGCTTGCAGTTTTCCCGCAGCACGGTCGAATTTGACATCAGGCCGGGCCGAGTCAGCTACCTTGGCGATTTAAATGCCCGCGAGCTACTGGACAAATTGCAGTCGATGGCAGTTGCTGCCGACAAGCGAACCGTGAAGCTTGGGTCCGGTTACGTTACGTCCGACCACGGATTGACACCTCAGTTTGCGGGGAGGGACGTCGCCAGCATTCGGGAAGCCCAGCAGTTCAGTGAAACCGTGATGAAAGCCGATGCCAGCAGATTTGATGTCGCTGATATCACAGTCACACGCGAGGCTCCAAACAAGTGATGTTGGGCTCGGCTTGCCGCCCGCCGACCTGACTATGTCATTTCCATGATCATCTATAAGTCCTTGGCAACTGGGCGGTTACGCGGATTGAAGCGTACAGCCAGTTTGATCGGACTGCCAGCGCGCCGCTGACCGGCTGGGCTCAAGCCTTGGACAATTGCCGCTCGACTGTGGTCCACAAGGTCGCGAAGGCCTGCGCTGGCGGCGATGATGCAGCGAAGGAGCCTAGAGGCTTTCTCTGGACCGTCATCTGTTCGACCAGACTCGCCATCGGGATCGCGGCCCAACCGGGCTGTTCCTCCAGCGCTTTCCGGTGGAGGGCGCGGCGGCGGTCGACCATCGAATAGACGGGCAGGATCGGCGCATGCGATCCGCCGCGTTGGACGAGGTAGCGGGCGACTTCACCCATGGCCCGTTGCGACAGGGGGGAGGGGATGACCGGGATGACGATCATGTCGGCGGCGCGCAGCACCTGCTCGCTGGTTTCCGTAAGGCCGGGCGGGCAATCTAGGATGATGCGGTCATAATCCCGGCCTAAGCTGTCGATCAGCTTGGCGAGCCGCTTCTTTTTATCCATTTCCCGGAAGAGATGGTCCAGGCTGCGCAGGGACGTGTCGGCGGCGATGAGGTCAAGGCCGGGAACCGTCGAAGGCTGGATGAGCTTGCGGACCTCCACATCCTTGCTGAAGATCGCCTGGGCAGCATCGCGGCTCTGCCTGTCGGTGGAGATCAGCCAGCTGGACGCGGCTTGCGGATCGAGGTCCCACAGCAAAGTGCGCCGCCGCGAGATGGTGGCGGATGCCCAGGCGAGGTTGATCGCGAAAGTGGTCTTACCCACGCCACCCTTGAGGCTGTAAACGGCGATGGTCGCCAATGCCGGTTCCTTTGCCATGGGTGAAAGCTACGGCTTTGACCCGCCAAAGCAAGCGGACAATCATAGGTTAGTGACGCTGTCGTGACAGACGCGCGGACCTTGTGAAAAATCCCGCCGGAGAGACCGGCGGGATTTTCCTGTTTCGACCGAATGGATCAGGCCGCGGCGCGGCGTTCCTTCAGTTCCTCGTTCAGCATCTCCGCGAGCAGGAAGGCGAGTTCGAGGCTCTGCGCCGCGTTGAGGCGCGGGTCGCAATGCGTGTGGTAGCGATCGGCAAGGCCTTCGTCGGTGATGGCGATGGCGCCGCCGGTGCACTCCGTCACATTTTGTCCGGTCATTTCGGCATGGATGCCGCCACCGAAGCTACCTTCGGCGCGATGCACGGCGAAGAAGCCGCGCACTTCGGCCAGAATGCGATCGAAGGGCCGCGTCTTGTAGCCATTGGCCGCCTTGATGACGTTGCCGTGCATCGGGTCGCAGGACCAGACGACCGGATGACCTTCCTTCATGACCGCGCGAACGAGCTTGGGCAGGCCCGCCTCGATCTTGTCATGACCGTAGCGCGTGATGAGGGTAATGCGCCCGGCCTCACGCGAGGGGTTCAGGATGTCGAGCAGGCGGATCAGTGCGTCGGGCTCCAGGCTCGGGCCGCACTTCATGCCGATCGGATTGCCGATGCCGCGCAGATATTCGACATGCGCCGACCCTTCGAACCGCGTGCGATCGCCGATCCAGAGCATGTGCGCGGACGTGTCGTACCAGTCGCCGGTCAGCGAATCCTGCCGGGTCAGCGCCTGCTCATAGGGGAGCAGCAGCGCTTCATGGCTGGTGTAGAAGCTGGTCCCGCCAAGCTGCGGCACGGTTTCGGGCGAAAGGCCGCAGGCGCGCATGAAGTCGAGCGCCGCGCCGATCTGATCAGCGACGGCGTCGAACTTCGCGGCCAGCGGGCTGCGGCCCATGAAATCCAGCATCCAGCCATGGACACGGTCCAAGCTCGCATAGCCGCCCGTCGAGAAGGCGCGCAGCAGGTTGAGCGTCGCGGCCGACTGGTTGTAGGCGCGGATCATGCGTTCCGGATCGGGCTCACGCGACTCTGCTGTGAAGCCGATGTCGTTGACATTGTCGCCGCGATAGCTGGGCAGCTCCACGCCGCCGATCGTTTCCGTATCGGCCGAGCGGGGCTTGGCGAACTGGCCCGCCATGCGGCCGACCTTCACCACCGGCAGCTTGGACGCAAAGGTCAGCACCACCGCCATCTGCAACAGCACGCGGAAAGTGTCGCGGATGTTGTTGGGGTGAAACTCGGCGAAGCTTTCGGCGCAATCGCCGCCTTGCAGCAGGAATGCCTCGCCGGTCGTGACCTTGGCGAGTTCAGCCTTCAGGTTGCGCGCTTCGCCGGCAAAGACGAGCGGGGGAAACTGGCTGAGCTGACCCTCCACGGCGGCAAGCGCCTGTGCGTCACGATAGACGGGCATCTGAATGCCCTTATGCTCGCGCCAGCTTTCCGGCGTCCACTTCGCCGTCACGTCTTTTCTCCCAAAGCTATAGAAATAGGGGCCGCCCCTACGCTGATGTAGGGGCTAAAGCAAGTTTATACCAGCGGCGGAGGGCAAGGGGTGGCGCTGAGGCGCGGCGGGCACGAAGCGATATGGAGTTTGGTAAACCCGCAGCCTCTCCACCCGCCCTATCGCGGCGTCATTTCTCGCACGGATAATGTCCGTTCAAGGCCACGCTGACCAGAACCGAAGCGGGCGCGTTGCGCTGGTCAGGATAGCGTTGGAGATAGGCAACGACGATCTTTCGCACTTCTTCGGCTTGCATCCTGTCGGGCCAGCAATTGGGGAGCGCGCGGCCGATGAACACGTCTTTCTTGATGCCATCCACCGCCCCGACGATGTAGGCGGTGCAAGCCAGCGCATATTCGGGCGCCTTGTTGCGGCACTTGGCAAGCAATGTGCTGCCAGTCTCGAACATGAAATTCTGCGCAGCTACCGGAGACGCGGCAACGGGGCTTACAGCCCAAAGGAGCAGCGCCGCTGCGAGTTGCAATTTCATGGATGGATGGTGCCCTTCCGCCATGATCCTGTCCAGCCGGACAAGCGCAATCGCAGCACGTCCCGCCGCATCATAACGGTTTCGCAACTATATGGTAAATAATAGCTTTACCCCAGTTCCGGCCGCCAATCCCAGCGCAGCGGGTCGCCGTCCATGACCTCCACTCCACGAGCGATCAATATGTCCCTGATCTCGTCGGACAGGCCAAAATCCTTGGCGGCGCGCGCGGACTGGCGACGGTCCAGTTCCGCTTCAATCTCTTCAGGCGTGATCTGCGCACCCTTTGGCATGATGCGCAAGTCGGCCCGGCTAAGCTCCAGAAGATTGAGGCCTAGGGCTTGATCGAAGGCGGCGACGAGGCAGAGCTTTTCATCCACCGGCACCTTCTTGAGCGCAATGGCTTCTTCCAAAAGGGGCAGGGCGCGAGGCGTCATCAGGTCGTCGCTGATCGCTGCGTCAAATTGTTCGAGCAGTGGAGAAAGCTTGGTGTGCAGGTTGGCGCGAAGATAGTCGAGGCGCGGCGACTGCCAGGTCACGCCCTCTGCTCGCGCTTTGAGACCCTCGACAGCCATCACCAGCCGCTTGAGACGGGTGAGGGCCGCGCCGACGCTTTCCGCGCTGAATTCGAGCTCGCTGCGATAATGAGCGCCAAGGCATAGCAGGCGATAGGCGAGCGGATGGACGCCCGCGTCGATCAGCGAGAAGAGGGTAGTGAAGCCGCCCTTCGACTTGCTCATCTTGCCCTGGCGATCGACCAGGAAGTTGTTGTGCATCCACCAGCGCGCGCCAGTGAAGCCGGGCTGGGCGTCGGTGCAGCCGCAATAGGCTTGATTTTGTGCGATCTCATTGGGATGGTGGATTTCGCGATGGTCGATGCCGCCGGTGTGGATGTCGAACGGATGGCCAAGGCGCGCCTCGCTCATTACCGAGCATTCAAGGTGCCAGCCCGGCGCACCTTTGCCCCAAGGGCTGTCCCACTCCATCTGCCGCTGCTCCCCGGGTGGGGACTTGCGCCAGATGGCGAAGTCGGACGGATTGCGCTTGCCCGCGACCGGATCGATCCGGGCGTGGGCGGCGTCGTCCCGCCCGCCAGCCAGGGCGCCGTAATCGGGCACGCTGCTGCTGTCGAAATAGAGGCCGCTTTCCAGTTCGTAGCAATGCGCAGGGGCGATCTTCTTCGCGAACTCGATCATCTGCGGGACATAGTCGGTGGCGACGGTCCATTCGCTTGGCTCGATGATGTTGAGGTCCGCGATGTTCTGCTTGAACGCGTCGGTATAATGCGCCGCTATGTCCCAGATGCTTTTTGCCTGAGCGCGGGCGGCAGCCTCCATTTTATCATCGCCCGCGTCTGCGTCGCTCGTCAGGTGCCCGACATCGGTGATGTTGATGATGTGGGTGACGTGCATGCCTTTCCACAGCAATGTACGGCGCAGCGTGTCAGTGAACACATAAGCGCGCAGATTGCCGAGATGAGCGTAGTTGTAGACGGTCGGGCCGCAACTGTAGACGCGCGCATGGCCGGGGTCGATCGGGGCAAAAGGTTCGACGGCGCGGGTAAGGCTGTTGAACAGGCGCAGCGGGGCGTCGGCATGCTGATCATGGGGCATGGTGAAGCCATGTCGCGAACCGCATCGGGGGTCAACAGCGGACTGTCGCCTGATAAGCGCTATTTCTTCAGCGAGCGAGACGTTTGAAAACGGATGAGGGCGGATTGGATGGATGAGACCGGTTGGCTCTGGCCATCGTAGGCGACAGGTGGATTGTGGCTTTGCGTCAGCTGACCGCAGGCGATAGCGCCCAGCTGTCCAAGTTCTTGAAGTGGGGACGAGCCGCCGGGCAGGGGCGCGCAATCGGCAATTCGTCCATCGGCAGAGACCTCAAGTGCAACGCGAATATCCGCCGGATCTGGCGATCCGGAAGGCAACCGGTCCACGGTCAGCGCCACGACATGTTTTGGCGGTGCAGGCGGCAGGTTTTTCGCGGGAATGCGGAAGGTGATCCGGTGAAGATACAGGCCCGTCGTGGCTTGCCCTTTCCTGTCCATCGCCGGACTGAAACGGGCACGCTGCATAACCGTTTCACAAACGGATCGGGAGAAGGCCGATGGGCGCACAGGATCGCACCGGAACGGCATTCCGGATAAAGATGTCGTGATATGGGCGAGAAAATAGCCCCGCTCCGCCACTTGCAGGGAGGTTGGAGGATAATCTTCTTCTCTGACCCAATCAGCTGCGTCGATGGGATGCGGAGGCGTCAACGGCGCAGCGGCGAGAAGAAACAGGGGGACCATGCTTCACCTTATCTTTGTGTGAAAATGATAATGAATATCTATTATTCATTGTAACAAATTGTTTCCAGCGGGCCGATCCCTTGCCTTCATGCGTTCGACCTCCAATATTGCTTGTGCGGGCCGGGCCCCTCTGGCGGTTGGATAATCCAATCGTGATGTCGGACCGCATCGAGTGCGCTCGGTGCAGGTTCGTGGGCTTTATCCCCCCTCAAAGCTCCACGAAGACCGCGCCGGGCCACTCGATCCAATCAGCAGTTCGTTTTGAAGGATGGAGTTTTTACGCCGTGAACAATCCCGTTCGTACACCAAATTATGGGACGACGCAGGCGGCGCAACATGACGCCGGGCTGCGCAGTCACATGCTGGGCGTCTTCCGCAACATGGGGATCGGCCTGGTCATCACTGGCCTGGTCGCTGCCTTTATCGGCAATACGCCAGCGCTGGCCGCCGCGATCTTCAATACGCCGCTGAAGTGGGTGGCGATCTTCGCGCCGCTGGCGTTCGTGTTCTTCTTCAGCTTCCGCATTGAAAAGATGACTACGGCTGGCGCGCGGATGGCTTTCTGGGCCTTCTCGGCCGTCATGGGTGTGTCGTTGGCCAGCATTTTCCTGGTCTTCACAGGCGCCAGCATAGCGCAGGCCTTTTTCTCGGCGGCGGTGATGTTCCTTGCGATGGCGCTATGGGGCTACACGACCGGGCGTGACCTGTCGAAGATGGGCTCGTTCCTGATCATGGGCCTGATCGGTATCCTGGTCGCCAGCCTCATCAACATCTTCATCGGCTCTTCGGCCATGCAGATGGTGATCTCGATCATCGGCGTCGTGGTCTTCACTGGCCTGACCGCCTGGGACGTGCAGCGCATCAAGTCGGAATATTTCTACTATGCCGGTCATGAGGTCGCGCAGAAGATGCAGGTGATGGGCGCGCTGTCGCTGTACCTGAATTTCGTGAACCTGTTCCAGATGCTGCTGAGCCTGACGGGCGAACGGGAATAATGATGCGCACGCCCGAAGCCGTGTCGGCGATGCTCTGCCCGGTCTGTCATGTCGGACTATCGATGACGGACCGGCAGGGGGTGGAGATTGACTATTGCCCGCAATGCCGGGGCGTGTGGTTGGACCGGGGTGAACTCGACAAGATCATCGAGCGGTCGGGGACGGCCACCGCAGCGCCACCGCCTCAGCAGCCTCATTATCGGCCTGATCGCGATTATCGTGACGATGGCCGATATTATCAGAAGAAGCGCAAGAAGAGCTTCCTGGAAGAACTGTTCGATTAGGACGGCCGTTGCGCCGTCCCTTTTTTGAAGCGCTTGCCTCTGCCCGCTGATCCTTTAGAGCTTTCCTTCAGTTCCACTTCGCGGCCAGGATTTTAATGTCGATAAGCAATGCACCTCAGATGGAGGTCACCCCCGTCATTCTCGCCGGGGGGTCTGGCACTCGCCTTTGGCCGTTGTCGCGCAAATCCTATCCCAAGCAGTTCGTGCCGCTGCTGGGCGATACGACATTGTTCCAATCGGTAGCGCGGCGTCTTTCCGGCAAGGCTGAGAAATTTTCCTTTGGTCGGCCGCTGGTCCTTACCAACTCGCTATTCCGCTTCATCATCGCCGAGCAGTTGGCAAAGGAGAATATCGATCCGCAGGCCATCCTGATTGAGCCGGAAGGGCGCAATACGGCCCCTGCGATATTGGCCGCGGCGTTGCATCTGGTGGTGAGCAAGCCGGATGCTGTCATGCTGGTGGCGCCTTCGGACCATGTCGTGCCCGATGTGTCGGCATTTCATGAAGCTGTCGGCAAGGGCCTCGGCGCGGCGCAGGGTGGCGATCTGGTGACTTTTGGGATCAAGCCGACGCGCCCGGAAACGGGCTATGGCTATCTTCAGGCGCACAGCAGGCCCGATGGCACGGGCGAGCCGATCAAGCTTGCTAGCTTCGTTGAAAAGCCCAATGCGGCCGGGGCAGAAGAGATGCTGGCGACGGGCGACTATCTGTGGAACGCGGGAATTTTCCTGTTCGCTGCCAAGGATTTGATCGCGGCCTTCGAGCAGCATGCGCCGGGCATTCTCGCGGCTGTGCGCGGGGCTGTCGAACAGGCGGAAAGCGATCTCGGCTTCCTGCGGCTGGCCCCGGAACCTTGGGGAGAGGCGGAAAGCGTCGCAATCGATTATGCGATCATGGAGCGGGCGGCCAATCTGTCGGTCGTACCGTTTGACGCCGAATGGTCTGATCTGGGCGGTTGGGACGCCGTTTGGAGCCATTCGCAGCCTGATGACAATGGGGTTGCGCTCTCGGGCGCGGCAACGGCGTTGGATTGCCGCGACACATTGCTGCGGTCGGAAAGCGAGGGGCTGGAGTTGGTCGGGCTCGGTCTCGACAATATCGTCGCGGTCGCGATGAACGACGCGGTGTTGATCGCAGACAAGTCGCGCACGCAGGATGTGAAGCTGGTCGTGGAAGCGCTACAACGCAAAGGCGCATCGCAGGCGGAGGCATTTCCGAAGGATCACCGGCCATGGGGCTGGTATGAGAGCCTGGTGGTCGGCTCGCGCTTTCAGGTGAAGCGCATCACCGTGCTGCCCGGAGCGTCTCTCAGCTTGCAGAGCCATTTCCACCGCTCTGAACATTGGATCATCGTCGAGGGCACGGCTAAGGTGACGGTGGGCGAGGATGTGCAGTTGCTGTCAGAGAACCAATCCGTCTATGTGCCGGTGGGGGCAGTGCATCGGATCGAGAACCCGGGGCGTATCCCGATGGTGTTCATCGAGGTGCAGACCGGGTCCTACGTGGGCGAGGATGACATTGTGCGCTATGAGGATCGTTACGCGCGCAATTGATCTGCGTTGGTCCCGCTGCGATTGGGAACTGAGGTGAGGCCCGGGTCCGGATCACGAGAT
>NZ_OBMU01000001.1:553496-605648 GCF_900218065.1 Novosphingobium sp. Chol11
CTTTCGCTGGGATGACGATGTTAGGCTAGTGGGCCGCTCCCCAGCTGGGGCCGTGTCCGATTTCCACGCCTAGAGGGACGCTGAGCTTCACGATCGGTTCGGCTGCCGATTCCATCACCTGACGGATGACGGTGCTGGCCTGTTCCACATCAGCTTCGGGCAGTTCGAAGACCAGTTCGTCATGGACCTGGAGCAGCATCTTCACATTGTGCAGACCCTCAGCCGCGAGCGCTGGGCCCATGCGGACCATTGCGCGCTTGATGATGTCGGCGCTGGTGCCCTGGATCGGCGCGTTGATCGCGGCGCGTTCGGCGCCCTGGCGTTCGTGCTGGATCGGCGCCTTGATACGCGGGAACCAGGTTTTGCGCCCGAAGAGCGTTTCAGTGTAGCCGCGCGCGCGCGCCTTCTCGAGCGTGTCGGTGATGTAGAGGCTGATGCCCGGGAAGCGCTCATAATAGCGGCTGATCATGTCTTGCGCTTCGTCGGCGGTGATTTCCAGCCGCCCGGCAAGGCCCCAGCGGGAGATGCCGTAGAGGATGGCGAAATTGATCGTCTTGGCCCGGCTGCGGGTGTCGCGGTTCACTTCTCCGAACAATTGCTCGGCGGTCGCGGCGTGAATGTCCTCGCCCGCTTGGAAGGCTTCGCGGAGGGCAGGAACGTCCGCGATGTGGGCGGCGAGGCGCAGTTCGATCTGGCTATAGTCAGCCGCGAGGATCACATTTCCGGGTTCGGCAACGAAGGCGTGGCGGATCTGCCGGCCGACTTCGGTACGGATCGGGATGTTCTGGAGATTGGGGTCGGTCGAGGAGAGGCGGCCGGTCTGCGCGCCGGACAGCGAGTAGCTGGTGTGGACGCGGCTTGAATCCTTGTTGATCTGCGCCTGGAGCGCGTCGGTGTACGTCGATTTGAGCTTCGACAGCTGACGCCAGTCGAGCACTTTTCCCGCGATCTCCGCGCCTTGCGCTTTCAGCTGCTCAAGGATGGTGACGTCGGTGGAATATGCGCCGGACTTGCCTTTCTTGCCCCCTTTGTAGCCCATCTTGTCGAACAGGATCGCGCCCAGCTGCTGCGTCGATCCGATGGCGAAGGGCTGGCCCGCGATGGCGTGTATCTCGCCCTCCAGCTTGGCGATTTCGGCGGTGAATTCGGCCGACAGGCGGGAGAGGGCTTCGCGATCGACCTTGATGCCTTCATGCTCCATCCTGGCGATGACGGCGACGAGCGGGCGGTCGACCAGTTCATAGACGCGGGTTGCGCCTTCGTTCGCGATGCGGCTCTTGTAGATTTTCCACAGGCGCAGCGTCACGTCGGCGTCCTCGGCGGCATATTCGGTCGCCTTGTCGAGCGGGACTTCGGCGAAGCTGATCTGGTTCTTGCCGGTGCCGCACACATCCTTGAAGCTGATGCATGTGTGATTGAGGTGCACCTTTGCCGCTTCGTCCATGCCGTGGCCCGCCAGGCTTTGCCCGGCGTCTAGGTCGAAGCTCATGACGATGGTGTCGTCATAGGGCGTGATTTCGATGCCGTGGCGGCGCATGACGGTCAGGTCATATTTGAGGTTCTGGCCGATCTTGAGGACGCTGTCGTCCTCCAGCAGCGGCTTGAGCTTTGCAAGCACAAGGTCCTTGGGCAGCTGCTCGGGCTTTTCCGCGAACATGTCCTTGCCCCCGTGGCCCACCGGAATGTAGCAGGCCGCGCTTGGGCCGACCGCAAGGCTGACGCCGACGAGCGCGCAGGACACGCAATCGAGCATGTCGGTTTCGGTGTCGATCGCGAGCAACCCTTCGGCATGGGCAGCGGCGATCCAGCGGTCGAGCGCCTCTTCCGTCACCACCGTTTCGTAGAGGCTCCGGTCGATCGGCGGTTCTTCCTCCAGCGCCGGAGCGGCGGGCGGCGTGCTTTCGGTAACAGCAAGCGCGGCGGTTGCGACGGCAACGGCGGCGGCGGGCGCGCCGAGGCGCGTCAGGAGCGACTTGAAGCCATGATGTTCCAGGAAGTTCTGGAGTGGTTCAGGCGGAATGCCCTTGAGCGTCAAGTCCTCCAGAGGTTCTGGCAGGTCCATGCCGTCGTGCAACGCTACCAGCCTGCGTGAGAGGCGGGCCATGTCGGCATGGGCGATGAGGTTTTCCTGCATCTTCGACTTTTTCATGCTCGGGGCGGCTTCGAGCGCGGCTTCCAGACTGCCATATTCGGTGATGAGCTTGGCGGCGGTCTTGGGGCCGATGCCGGGGATGCCGGGGACATTGTCGACGCTGTCGCCCATCAGCGCGAGGACGTCGCCCAACTGCTCCGGCTGCACGCCGAACTTGGTCATGACATAGTCCGCGCCGCGCCGCTCATTCTTCATGGTGTCGTACATGTCGACGCCGGGCTGGATGAGCTGCATCAGGTCCTTGTCGGAACTGACGATGGTGACGTGCCAGCCAGCCGCGACGGCGGCCTTCGTATAGCTGGCGATGATGTCGTCGGCCTCGAACCCCGCTTCCTCGATGCACGGCAGGGAGAAGGCGCGGGTCGCGTCGCGGATCATCGGAAATTGGGGGACGAGATCCTCGGGCGGCGGGGGCCGGTTCGCCTTGTAGGCGTCGTACATTTCGTTGCGGAAGGTCTGGCTGCCCTTGTCCAGCACCACCGCGAGATGGGTTGGTCCCTCGGCCTTGCCCAGTTCCTCCGCCAGCTTCCAAAGCATCGTCGTGTAGCCATAGACCGCGCCGACCGGCTGGCCGTGCCGATTGGTGAGCGGGGGGAGCTGGTGGTAGGCGCGGAAGATGTAGCCGCTGCCGTCGACGAGGTAGAGATGATTCTGGGCCATGGGCGCAGGGGATAGCGGGTTAGGGCAGCACGCTCCAGTGGCTTGGGTGCGATATGGCCGGTGCCGCTATCATGCAGGCCTCTGCCGGGATTTCGATTCGCCTTGGCCGAGCGGAAAATAGGCAGCCTGCGTATGGGGAAGGGTGAAGAAATGGCGGATTTCCGCCGAAGTTCACAGTGTATGCGCGCGCGAGGGCGGGCGCGCGTGTGCGCGAGGGCGTGATGTGCCGGACGTTTTCAAAGAGGCAGTGAGGATAGGCTGACGGGCGGCAAATAGGACAGGGGTGAAATTGCGCCATGTTGGAGAAATAGGATGCTTTTTCAGGGAGGTGTGGCTGTTTCGTGACGCTGTGTGCCCGTTCCATGTTGGAGGACGCTGCGAATGAGAGGCTAGGCCGGTCGATGTAGACTGAGATGCCAGCTTGCGCTGGCATGACGGATGGGGCCGGTAAAGCCGAGCGCGGATATTCCTCCTATTCCTCTGAATGGACGAGGGGGAAGGTCCGTGTTTCCCCTGACGGCCCCTAGATGTGCATCATTTCCGTGGCTTAAGGGTTAAGAGGCTTTGCATGCTCGATCTCACTTCCGCGCCAGCTATATTTCTCCAGCCGCATGCGGACGATGCGGCTCTATCCTGCGGGGGAACCGTGGCCGCCATTGCGGCTGCTGGACGGTCCAGCCACATTATCACCTTGTTCGCCGGGGAGATCGTACCGCAACTTGTCAGCAGCTTTGCCGAGTGGAAGCATTCGCGCTGGAACCTTACCGATCCGGAGGAGGTGATCGATATCCGGCGGTCCGAAGACGCGGAGGCTGCGAGGACGCTGGGCTGCTCCGTGCGCTGGCTCGGCTTGCCCGATGTGATCTATCGCGGAGATACAGTCACGTCGGACGATGAATTGTTCGGGCCAATTGACGCGAATGGCTTGGCGCTGGCCGACCATCTTGTCGACGAGCTGACAAGCCTGCCTGAGTGGCAGCCTTCGGCGACCGTGTTCGTGCCGCTGGCCATCGGGTCGCACATCGACCATCAGATCGTCTTTGAGACGGGCGTGGGGCTGGCGCGACGGGGGCACCGGGTTTTTGCTTGGGAGGATGCGCCCTATGTCATCCATACGCCCGAGGGGCTTGGCCAAAGGCTGGAACAGGTAAGGGCCCGGCTGGGGCCGCCTGAGCTGGTCGGGATCGAAGAGCAGTTGGAGCGGAAGCTAGATGCGATCCGAGCTTATCGGACGCAGGTTCCGGTGATTTTCCGCTTCACCGATGATTTCAGGGCAGCGACGAGGGAGTTTGCGCGGCAGACTGGCGGAGGTGTGGCGGCGGAGCGGTTCTGGCCGGTTTTGTGAGAGTGGGATGAGGCTTGCGCGCTTCCAAGCTAGAGGTGTTTGAGCGATTGGACGTTGCGCTGGCCCCCCGCTTGCGGGAGGGGGTGGACGGATGCTTTACAGGACCTCGCTCACCCGTTCCGGCGGGCGGGCGATGACTGCGCCCTTGTCGGTGATCACGATCGCGCGTTCGATCAGGATCGGGTGGACGGCCATGGCGTCCAGGACGGCATCGTCATTCGTTACATCTAGGCCGATGTCCTTTACCACAGCTTCGCCGTTGCGGAGGGCTTCGGAAGGGCGCACGCCTGCTTTCGCCAGCACCGCTTCGATCTCTGCACGGGCGGGCGAGGTTTTCAGATACTCCACCACATCGACCTCTACCCCCGGCGTGTCCTCAAGGATCGCAAGCGCGGCGCGCGATTTGGAGCAGCGGGGATTGTGCCAGATGGTGGCCTTCACGCCTGCTCGTCCTTCGCCAACCACTCCTCCAGCCATTTGATGGTGTAGTCGCCGCTCAGGAATTCGGGGTCCTTGAGCAGCTTCTGGTGGAGCGGGATCGTGGTCTTCATGCCCTCGATCACATATTCTTCCAACGCGCGCTTGAGGCGCATGATGCAGCCTTCGCGCGTGCGGCCGTAGACGATCAGCTTGCCGATCATGCTGTCATAATAGGGCGGCACCCTATAACCCTGATACAGGCCGCTATCGACGCGGACGTGCATGCCGCCGGGGACGTGATAGCTGGTAACGGTGCCAGGCGAGGGGGCGAAGGTCTTGGGGTCCTCCGCATTGATGCGGCATTCGATGGCGTGGCCGTGAAACTCGATTTCTTCCTGCGCGACGGAGAGCGGCTTGCCCTCAGCAACGCGGATCTGTTCGCGGACGAGGTCGAGGCCGGTGATCATTTCCGTCACCGGATGCTCCACCTGAAGGCGGGTGTTCATCTCGATGAAGTAGAATTCACCATTTTCCCAGAGGAACTCGATCGTGCCCGCGCCGCGATAGCCCATGTCGGCCATCGCCTTGCGCACGACTTCGCCCATCCGGTCGCGCTCTGCGGCGGAGAGGACGGGGGAGGGAGCTTCCTCCAGCACCTTCTGGTGGCGGCGCTGGAGCGAGCAGTCGCGCTCGCCGAGGTGGATGGCCTGGCCGTTGCCGTCGCCGAAGACCTGGAATTCGATATGCCGGGGATTGCCCAGATATTTTTCCATATAGACGGTGTCATCGCCGAACGCCGCCTTCGCCTCCGATCCGGCTTGGCGCATCAGCGTTTCGAGCTGATCTTCGGAGGGCACGACCTTCATGCCGCGCCCTCCGCCGCCCGAGGCTGCCTTGATAAGGACGGGGTAGCCGATCCGGGCGGCGACTTCGCGGGCTTCCTCGACTGTCGACAGCGCGCCATCGGAGCCGGGAACGAGCGGCAGGCCGAGCGCGCCTGCCGTGCGCTTGGCTTCGACCTTGTCGCCCATGATGCGGATATGTTCGGGCTTGGGGCCGACGAAGGCGAGGCCATGCGCTTCCACGATTTCCGCGAACTGGGCGTTTTCGGAGAGGAAGCCATAGCCGGGGTGGATCGCATCCGCGCCGGAGATTTCGGCGGCGGAGATGATCGCGGCGATGTTGAGATAGCTGTCCTTGGCCGCGGGCGGGCCGATGCAGATCGCTTCGTCGGCGAGGCGCACATGCATGGCATCGGCGTCGGCGGTGGAGTGCACCGCCACCGTCTTGATGCCCATTTCATGGCAGGCGCGGTGGATGCGGAGCGCGATTTCGCCCCGGTTCGCGATCAGCAGCTTTTCGATGGCCATGTGTGAAGCGGCCCTTATTCGATGACGATCAGCGGCTGGTCATATTCGACCGGCTGGCCATTATCGACCAGCACGGCCTTGACCGTGCCCGCGTTGGGCGCGGTGATGGCGTTCATGACCTTCATCGCTTCGACGATGAGGACAGTGTCGCCAGCCTTCACGGTCGCACCCACGGCGGCGAAGGGAGCAGCGCCCGGTTCCGCCGAAAGATAGGCGGTGCCGACGATGGGCGATCGGACGGCGTTGGCAGCGACGGCAGGCGCAGCGGCTACGGCCGGAGCGGCGGCGGGCGCAGGAGTGGCGACCGGGGCTGCGGCGACCGGCGCGGGGGCATAGGCGATGGCGTTGCCGCCGCTGGCCGCCTTGCGCGCGACGCGGATCTTGCGATCGCCGTCCTCAACCTCGATTTCCGTCAGGTTGGTGTCGTCGAGCAGCGCGGCGAGATCCCGCACCAGCTGCACGTCCACCTGCATTGCGCCCTTTTCAGCCTTGTCGTTCATTTGAAGTCCCTGGACGGTGAAATGTCTTATGTGATGCCCGCGCCTATGCGCATTTAGGCCAAAGCGCAACTTTTGAGCGCCAAAACTGCTCGCGGCTTAAAGTTCCAGCGCGGCTTCCAACGCCAGCATGTAGGACATCGCGCCGAAGCCCGCGATCGTGCCCTTTGCCGCCATGCCGACATAGCTTTTGTGGCGGAACGGCTCGCGGGCATGCGGGTTCGACAGGTGAACCTCAATCACGGGTATGCTGATACCCTTGATCGCGTCATGCAGCGCGATGGAAGTGTGGGTGAGGCCGCCCGGGTTGAGGATGATGGCATGCGCGCTTTCCTCATGCGCTTCCTGGAGCCAGTCGATCAGGTGGCCTTCATGATTGGACTGGCGGAAGTCGATTTCGACATGAGCGCGCTGCGCCGCGTCTTCCATCCGCTCGGCAATGTCGTCGAGCGTGTCATAGCCGTAGATGTCCGGCTCCCGCGTGCCCAGCATGTTGAGGTTGGGGCCGTTCAACACATAGATTTTCCGCGCTTCGGCCATGGCAATCCCCCTTAGCATGTTGCGGCAGGGGCGGCGCCGCCCCTATATGCTGCGCTGATCCTTAGCCTTTCGTGTCGCGCCAAGTCGAGACACGTTTTTGATTTGAAGACAGGACACGAGCATTGCACGTCGACGGCACCTTATCGATCACCATCAATGGCGACCATCGCCGCGTGCGCGCAGGCATCACGCTGGCGGAATTGGCGAGCGAGCTTGGCTTCGCGCCGGAGAAGGTGGCGGTTGAGCGTAACCTGGAGGTCGTGCCCCGGTCGACGCTGGCGCAGGTGTGCGTCGAGGATGGCGATGATCTGGAGATCGTGCATTTTGTTGGTGGCGGCGATGTGTCGGCTGTCGATGAGGATAGCTGGAGCGTTGTGGGCAAGACTTTCCGGTCGCGGCTGATCGTCGGCACCGGAAAATACAAAAATTTCGAGCAGAATGCGGCGGCTGTCGCGGCTTCGGGGGCGGAGATCGTCACGGTGGCGGTGCGGCGCGTGAATGTGTCAGACCCGAACGCGCCGATGCTGACGGACTTTATCGATCCCCGGAAGATCACCTATCTGCCCAATACGGCGGGTTGCTATACCGGTGAAGAGGCGATCCGGACGCTGCGGCTGGCGCGGGAGGCGGGTGGCTGGGACCTCGTCAAGCTGGAGGTGCTGGGCGAAGCGCGGACGCTCTATCCCGACATGGTGGAGACGCTGAGGGCGACGGAAATCCTGGCCAAGGAAGGCTTCAAGCCGATGGTTTATTGCGTCGATGATCCGATCGCGGCCAAGCGGCTGGAAGATGCGGGCGCGGTGGCGATCATGCCGTTGGGTGCGCCGATCGGCTCGGGCCTTGGCATTCAGAACCGAGTGACGATCCGCCTGATCGTCGAGGGCACGAAGCTGCCGGTGCTGGTCGATGCTGGCGTGGGCACCGCGTCCGAAGCGGCCGAGGCGATGGAATTGGGCTGCACGGGCGTGCTGATGAACACGGCCATCGCTGAGGCCAAGGACCCGGTGCTGATGGCGGCGGCGATGAAGGCCGGCGTCGAGGCCGGGCGCATGGCTTATCGCGCAGGTCGGATGGGGAAGCGCATGTATGCCGATCCGTCGAGCCCGCTTGCTGGCCTTATCTAATCCGCCTTCGCCCGAACCGAGCGGGAGCCGCATCACTTTCGCCATTGCAGCAAATTGACCGTCCGGCCGCTTCCGCTTATGGGCTAAACGCATTCAGGAGGAGGAAAAGCGATGGTCAATAAGCTGTACCCCGATGCTGCGTCTGCGTTGGAGGGCCTTCTCTTTGATGGCATGCATCTTTGTGCGGGCGGCTTTGGGCTTTGCGGAATTCCCGAGCGCCTGATCGACGCGATCCGTGATTCGGGGGTGAAGGACCTCACCATCGCGTCCAACAACGCCGGGATCGACGGCGAAGGGCTCGGCAAGCTGCTGCGCACCCGCCAGGTCAAGAAAATGATCAGCTCCTATGTCGGCGAGAACAAGGAGTTCGAGCGGCAGTATCTGAGCGGCGAATTGGAGGTGGAGTTCTCACCCCAAGGCACGCTGGCGGAGCGCTGTCGCGCTGGCGGCGCTGGCATTCCGGGCTTCTACACCAAGACGGGCGTCGGCACGGCGGTCGCTGAAGGCAAGGAAGTGAAGAATTTCGACGGGCAGGATTATATCCTGGAGCGCGGCATCTTTGCCGATGTGTCGATCATCAAGGGCTGGAAGGCGGATGAGAGCGGCAACCTCATCTTCCGCAAGACTGCGCGCAACTTCAACGCCCCCATGGCGACCGCCGCCAAGATCTGCGTCGCCGAAGTCGAGGAAGTGGTGCCGGTCGGCAGCCTGAACCCCGACAGCATCCATCTGCCCGGCATTTATGTGAAGCGCATGATCATCGGCGCGCCCTACGACAAAAAGATCGAATTCCGCACTGTTCGCCAGAGGGAGACCGCCTGATGCCTTGGACTCGTGACGAGATGGCCGCGCGGGCGGCGAAGGAGCTCAAGGACGGTTTCTACGTGAACCTTGGCATCGGTATCCCGACGCTGGTGGCGAACCATATTCCGGCGGGTGTCGAAGTGACGCTTCAGTCAGAAAACGGCATGCTGGGCATCGGCCCCTTCCCCTATGAGGGCGAGGAGGATGCGGACCTGATCAACGCAGGCAAGCAGACGATCAGCGAACTACCGAACACGGTCTATTTCTCCAGCGCCGACAGCTTCGCCATGATCCGGGGCGGGCATATCGACCTGACCGTGCTTGGCGCGATGGAGGTCGCGGAAAATGGCGACATCGCCAACTGGATGATCCCCGGCAAGATGATCAAGGGCATGGGCGGTGCCATGGATCTGGTCGCTGGCGTCAAGAAGATCATCGTCGTCATGGAACATACGTCCAAGGACGGCAGCTCGAAATTCATTCCGGCCTGCACATTGCCGCTGACGGGCAAGAATGTCGTGGACATGATCGTCACCGACCTTTGCGTCTTCCAGCGGCCTGACCACGGCAGCCCGTTCAAGCTCATCGAACTCGCACCGGGCGTGACGGCGGAGGAAGTCGCCGCTAAGACCACGGCTCATTATCTGAGCTGAGGAACCGGACATGAGCCTTGAAGGCACTTATGACGAAGGCAATGTCTTTGCACTGATCCTCCAGGGCAAGATCCCTTCGACCAAGCTGTATGAGGATGCGCATACCTATGCGTTCCTGGACATTCAGCCACAGTCGAAGGGGCACAGCCTGGTCATTTCCAAATGGTCCAAGGCGCGCAACATCCTGGAGATCGAGGATGAGGCGCTGGCGCAGGTGATGGCGACGGTGAAGAAGGTCGCAAATGCGACTGCCAAGGCGCTGAAGCCTGACGGTATCCATGTCGCGCAGTTCAACGGTGCGCCTGCCGGGCAGACCGTCTTTCATCTGCATTTCCACATCGTGCCACGCTGGCAGGGCGGGCCGATGGGCTTTTCCGCTCATGCACAGGGCAATTTCGCTGATCCCGCTGCCCTCGAAGCGCTGGCGGAAGAGATTCGTGCCCAGTTCTGAGTCCGGCGCATCCTTCCATGGCCGGATATATGAAGAAGTGCTGACATGGCGCTGAAACCCTTCAAGGCGCCGGGTGCCCGGCTCGCGCTGCGATCGAAGCCGGCGAGGAGCTATGTCGCGGCGGCCGATGGCAAGGCGGAGATCATCCTCGACATCTCGCGCCTGTTGTCGCGCAGCTTCCATGCAGCGCCAACGGGGATCGACCGGGTCGAATATGTCTATGCGCGCGAACTGCTGGAGCGGATTCCGGAGCGGCTGGCCTTTGCCGCCGTGCATCCGGCGGGCGGCTATTATGGCCGCCTGAACGGCGCGGCGGTGCGGCAGTTTCTGGCGTTCACCGCGGCGCGCTGGCGCAACAGTAGCGTCAAGGATGAGGCTGCGGGACGGGCGGCGGTGATCCGGCACCTGATCGCGCTGCGGCCACGCCCGGTGCCGCGCGCCCGCAGCCCTCGCGTCTATCTGCAAGTTTCGCCCCATCATCTGGACGATCCGGATCAGGTGGGCGCGATCCTGCGTGCGGAAGGCGCGCGCTTCGTAACGCTGGTGCATGATGTCATCCCGCTAACCCATCCAGAGTTCGCACGGCCGCAGGGGGCGGCAGAGCATCGGCGGCGGATACGCACGATCGACCGCTATGCCGATGGGATCATCGGCAACAGCCAGGCGACGATCGATGCGCTTGGCCCCTTCATGACGCGGAGCATGGAAGGGCGCAGCCTGTGCGTTGCGCATTTCGGCGCTGACCCGCCGGACATATTCGGGGGCGAAAGCCACAATGTGCCGTCGCGGTCCTATTTCGTGTATATCTCCACGATCGAGCCGCGAAAGAACCACCTGCTGCTGCTCAATCTATGGCGACGGTTGGTGGAGCGGCTGGGCGATCGGGCTCCGGTTCTGGTGCTGATCGGCCGCCGTGGCTGGGAAAATGAGAATGTCGTCGACATGCTGGAGCGTGCCGAGATCTTGCGCGGCCATGTCATTGAAGCGGGCAGCGTGCCGGACACGGAAATGCACGCGCTGGTCGCAGGCGCAAGGGCGATGCTGATGCCTTCGTTCGAGGAGGGGTTCGGCATTCCCGTAATAGAGGCGCTGTCGGTGGGCGTGCCGGTGATTTGCAGCGACATCGTCGCGCATCGGGAAGTGGGTGGCGAGGCGCCAGATTATCTCGATCCGCTGGACGGGCTCGGCTGGATGCGCCTGATCGAGGCCTATGCCATGCCGGATTCACCCGAACGCGAGGCGCAGATGGCGCGCATCAAGGCATGGCGCGCGCCGCAATGGCGGGACTATTTCGACATCATCATGCAATTGCTGGACGATGTGACGGCTACCGCGCCCGCTTGACGTGCCCGCCGGGGCTGCGCATGAAACTCTTGTGAACAATCGCTTTTCTGCCGGGTGCGGACTGGATTTGATGAAGTGACGCCGCTGCCCTTCCTGCGATCGCCGCCCTTTCCCGGAATCGCCCCGCGCGTGGCGGCGGTGAGCATCCTGCGCGAGCGGGCGGGCGAGCCCGATGAAGTGCCGGATAGCGTCATCGAACAGATCGCGGCCGCGCGGGTGGGCGGGGCCTATTGGGGCAGGCAGCGCGACGGGGTGAAGCTGGTGGCGCGGGCGGGGTGCTGCTTCTCCCGCGACGGACTTGATCGATCTGAGGCCGTTATTCTGCCGCTGCGGCAGCCCGCCAAGGCATATGATCCTTGGGCGCTGGTGGCGCAGGCCCGCTCTGTCCATGCAAAAGCTGACGATGAGCTGGCGATCATTGCGGGGATGCTGGGGGTCGCCGTGCATGGGTCCGATGGTGAAATCATCGCGCCGGAGCGGCTTCGGCTGGAGGCGAAGCGGGCCGTGGCAGCAGCGAGCTATCGGGATTGTTTCAGCGGGAAGGCGGTTGGCGTCGATCAAGCCATCGCGCAGCTGGCCGAGTGGGGACGCCACTTGCAGGGCAATCGGCATATCGCCGCTGCCAGCGGCATGGCCTTCTGGAAGCGGGAAGCGATGCGGCGGTTCCTGTGGGATGGGGTGCGGTCTCCGCCATTCCTGTCTCCGCGTGCCGGAGTGGTGCGCGCACGGCGGGAAGGGGGAGCGCTGGCGATATGGCCATCGCGAGTGCCGTCTTCCTTGCAGGCGGACGCGCCGGATATTGCCGTCGCGCGGGTGGAGGATGGCTTCTTGCGGTCGAAGGGGCTGGGGGCCGCGCTGACGCCGCCGGGCTCTGTCGTCATCGATCGGTCCGGCATCTATTATGATGCGGGCAGGCCGAGCGATCTGGAAACGCTGCTGGCGACTCATGCTTTTTCGCCAATGCTTGTCGAGCGGGCGCGGCGGCTGCGCGAAACGATCCGGGCGACGGGCGTCACCAAATATGGGCAGGATGCGGGGCGGATGCCGAGCCTTCCTGGCGCCAAGCGCACGGTACTGGTCGTCGGGCAGGTGGAGGATGACCTTTCGGTGCAGCTTGGCGGCGCTGGGGTCGAAGGCAATCTGGGACTGTTGAAGCGGGCTCGCCGGGCCGAACCCGATGCCCATATCATCTACCGACCCCACCCCGATGTGCAGGCCGGATTGCGGCGCGGGCATTTGAGCGATGCCGTGGTGCATGACCATGCCGACGCGCTGGACAGCGGCGCGCCGCTGATGGCGTTGGTGCAGGCGGTGGACGACGTGCATGTCCTGTCGTCGCTGACTGGGTTCGAGGCGTTGCTGCGCGACCGGCCCGTCACGGTGCACGGCATGCCATTCTATGCCGGGTGGGGCCTGACGCGCGACTTGGCGGAACCCAATCCACGGCGGGGGCGCAAGCTGACCATCGACCAGCTTGTCGCGGCCGCCCTCATTCTCTATCCTCGTTACCTGGACCCGGTAACATGTCTGCCCTGCGGCCCCGAAATCATGGTGGAGCGTTTGGGCAGTGGATCGACGTCATCAATCTCATGGCTGATCCGAATGCGGACGCTACAGGGGAAAATTAGAAGATTTATGACTGTGTCTGCCGAGCGTCTCCATGGCTGACGGCCAAGCCAAGACCTTCCTTTTCCTCCAGGGACCGCACGGACCCTTTTTCGCGATGCTGGCCGATGCCTTGCGCGCGCGTGGGCATGGGGCGCTGCGGATCAACATCAATGGCGGGGACAAGGTCGACTGGCCGGGGGAGGCGACCGATTATCGCGGCACTTTTCGCAACTGGCCGCTTTTCTTCGACGATTTCATCGTCCAGCATGGCGTCACCGACCTGATCCTTTACGGTGACTGCCGCCCCTATCATGCGTCGGCGCACAAGATGGCGCGGCTGCGCGGCTTGCGTGTCCATGTGCTGGAGGAAGGCTATATCCGGCCCGACTTCATGACGTTGCAGGAAGATGGGGTGAACGGCAATTCGACCCTGCCGCTCGACCCGCAATGGTTCCTGGATCAGGCATTGGGCCTGCCGCCGGAGGGTGGGCGGGAGCCGCAAATCCCCTCGACCTTCCGCAGGCGCGCCGTCAACACGACACGCAACGGGCTGGCGTCTGCGATGATGTGGCCGGTCTTTCCCTTCTACCGCACGCATCGGCCGCAAAGCTTCCTGCTGGAGGCGGCGGGGTGGTTCAAGAAGCTGATGCTGCGCAAGCGGGACGTGCGCCTGTCGCATGCGCAGTGGGATAAGATTCGGGACAAGCCCTATTTCGCCCTGCCGTTGCAGCTCGATTCCGATTACCAGATCCGGGTGCATTCGCCGTTCGGCAATATGCGCGCGGCCTTGCGGTTCGTGATCAAGAGCTTCGCCCGCTACGCGCCCGATGGCACTTACCTGCTGGTGAAGCGCCATCCGCTTGATTCGGGGCTGGTCGCCTGGGAGCGGCTGACGCGAAGGCTGGCGGCCCGATATGGGGTGGAAGACCGGGTCTATTATCTGGCCGACCTCGACATCGCGCAGGTGGTGGGGCGGTCATTGGGCGTCGTGACGGTCAACAGCACGGTCGGCACGCTGGCGCTGAACAAGGGCAAGCCGGTGCTGGTGCTGGGACATGCGGTCTACAAGGTGCCGGGTGTCGTCTACAAGGGACCGCTGGACGAATTCTGGCTCGATCCAGGAGCGCCGGACCAGACGCTGTATGCGGCATTCCGGCGCGTGCTGATCGACCGATGCCTGATTCGGGGCGGCCTGCTGAGCGATCAGGGGCTCGACATGCTGGTGAACAATGCGGTGGAGCGTCTGTGCGGCCGGTCGGTGACGGCGGAGCGCAAGGCGGATGCGCCAGTGCGGCAGATCAACCTGGCGCGGGTCAGCTGAGGATCGGGAGCCCCGCATCGCGTAGGGCCTTGTTCAGGTAGCGCGTGAAGGCTTTATCCCGGACAGGCGGGCGCGCGCGGAGCCATGCCAGCGCGACGACAGGGCGCCACTGGTTCAACTGATCAGGCGTGAGGCAGCTTTGCTTGCGATAGGCGTGACCAAGCTGACCGGCCGCCCAATCGCGCCAGATGTTGGTGATGGGATCGGCGGGACCTTCGCCAAAGCGCATCAGCATCTCGCTTCGGACGGCGTCGGCGGCGGGCGCGCCGATCGCGGCTTTCGCCCAGTCGAGGATCACCAGTCCGCTATCGCTGACCAGGATGTTGTCGATGTGGAAGTCGCCGTGGAGGATTTGGCTGCCCTCCGGCAGGCGCGCGAGATAATCCCTCGCGGCGCTCTTGAGCCTTTCGGGGGCCGGGCCATAGTCGATGTCGGTTTGCAGCACGGACTTCACGGTGCGCAGCCCGGAGGCGGAGGGGGTATGAACGCTGTGCAGAAGCCCCGCCATTTCGCGCAGCAGCGACGCGGCTGACAGCGGCTGCTTGCGGATGGCGAGGGCGATCGAGATGCCGCTGATTTCAGGATAGATGAGGGCGCGCTCACCCTCCACATCGACGCGCGCGCGCGGCGCGGCCGTGGGGAGGCCGAGGGAGGAGGCGAGTGTTGCCGCCGTTATTTCGCGGTCGATCATTTCGTCCGACACGGCTGGATGGAAGATCTTGACCACCTCTCCGTTTCCGATGCGGAAAACCTCCGAGCTTTTGCCCCGGCCAAGCAGCAGCCAGTCGCCTTCCCTTTTCAACCTCATGCGCGGCGTCATTTCCTTGGCTCTATGCATTTGCCGATCGCTCAATTGATGGTAGCTGCGCCGGCATGAATTCCAGGAGCCTGTCCCTATGAAAGAATTGATCGCTTTCGATCTCGACGGAACGCTGGCGGAAAGCAAGCAGCCTTTGGGCGAGGAGATGGGGGAGGCGCTGGCCGACCTGTTGACGGTGGCGCATGTCGCCGTGATTTCCGGAGGCGACTGGCCGCAGTTCGACAAGCAGGTGGCGAGCCGCTTGCCCACCCGCGCCGACCTGTCGCGCCTGTGGCTGATGCCGACCACCGGGACGAAGCTCTACACGCACCAAGAGGGAGCCTGGACGCCGGTTTATGCCGAGCTGTTCGACGACGCGCAGAAGCAGAAGATCTTCGCGGCTTTCGATCAGGCGCTGGAGGCGACGGGTTTCGTGCCGGAAGAAACCTGGGGCGAGCGGATCGAGGATCGAGGTAGCCAGATCACCTTTTCCGCGCTGGGCCAGCAGGCACCGATCCATGCCAAGGAAGGGTGGGACCCGGACTTCGCCAAGCGCCGCATCATCCAGGCCGACCTGCGGGAGCGGTTGCCGGGCCTGTCTATCAACATGGGCGGCGCGACATCGATCGACATCACGCGCGAAGGCGTGGACAAGGCCTATGGCCTCAAGAAGCTACGCGACGCGAGCGGCATCGCGCTGGATGCGATGATGTTCATCGGCGACGCGATCTTCCCCGGCGGCAACGACTATCCGGCCAAGGAACTGGGGCTGGACACGGTGCGCGTGCGCGATCCGGAAGAAACGCTGTCCGTCATCGCCGCGATCGTTGCCTGCCAGAAATGACGCAAGCTGGCTGAATTCGCGCGATGACGGTGGTTCGAACGCTTTGCGGCCAATGTTCGGTCGGCTGCGGCGTGCGCGCCATGACGGGGGAAGGGCGCGACCTGTCCTTCGGAGGCGATCCCGTACACCCGGCCAACAGCGGCCTGCTGTGCGCGGGGAGCGGTGCGATCGATGCCATGGTGCCCCTGGACGGGCGGCTGCTTCACCCCCTGCTGAACGGGCAGCGGCTAAGCTGGGACCGGATGATCGGCCAAGCCGCGCGGCGATTGAAGGATGTCCTGCATCGTCATGGGCCGGGCTGCGTCGCCATGCACGTCGCGGGCGGGCTGCTCACCGAGGATTATTATGTCGCCAACAAGCTGATGAAGGGTTTCCTCGGCTCCGCGCATATCGATTGCCCTTCCGGGGGCGGGGCTGCCGCGGAAATCTATCGCCGGGCGCTGGGCGAGGATGCGGTGCCGGGAACATATGAGGATATCGACCGGGCGGAATTGATCCTGGTTTCGGGCGAAGCGGCGTTGCGCAACCATCCCATATTGGCCGATCGGGTCCAGGCTGCGCGGGAAGAAGATGGCGCGCGATTGATTCTGCTAAGTGATGGAGCGGATGAGCAGGTGATTCCGGCTGACATTAGGCTGGACATCACGCCGGCAAGCGCAGCCGTCCTGCTCAATGGACTGCTGCTGCATTGTCATGAGCGCAAGCTGGTCAACAAGGCCTATCTCGACCGGCATGTGGTGGTGCCCACCGATTTCTGGGCCCGCCTGCGGCACGGGCATGATTTCTGGTCGGTCGCCCGGCGCTGCGGGATGCAAGCGGGTGAGGTTCGCGCCTTCTATGATCTGGTCGCGGCCGGACGGCGTGTGGTGACGTTGCTTGATGATGGTGACGCAGGCCTGATGCAGGCCGTGCTCAACCTTCACCTGTCGATGGAGTGGATAGGGCGCCCCGGCGCGACCGCGTTCGTACTGGCGCGGGACAGCAACGCGATGGGCGCGCGAGAGGTCGGATGCGGCAACAGGCAACTGGCGGCGCATCGCGACTTCTCCGACGACGCGCTGAGTTCGACGGCGCGCTTCTGGAGCGCGCCGCACATGGCGGAGGAGCCGGGATTGTCCGGCGATGACGTGCCGGACGCGATAGAGCGAGGGACGATCAAGGCGCTGTTGGTCGTCGGGGGCCTTGCTCCGGAACATCGACTGTCGCCTCTGCTCGCCAAAGTGCCGCTGGTCATCATGACGACGCCATGGGCACCGGAAGCTGGCGCGAGAAACCTTTTGGCGCTGCCGTCCCCCGTCTGGATCGAAAAGGATGGCACGGCGACCGGGGCCGATCGGCTGATCAGTCGCCAGCGCCGCCTCTTTCCGCTGCCGGGCGAAGCGAAGCCGGACTGGTGGAGCCTTACCCAAATCGCGCGTGCGATGGGGTGGGGGGATGCTTTCCATTATGAGCGGCCTGCTGAAATCTATCGCGAGCATGTGCGGCTGACCGGCTACCGCAATGGTGGCGACAGACTGCTCGATCTGCGACGGCACGCGCCGATATCCAACCCCGCTTATGATGAGCTGACACCATGGCGGTGGGGCGAGATCCCCTTTGACGAGGGGCGGTTTCCGACGCCCGATGGCAGGGCGAGGTTGTTGCTTTGAAGTTGAGTGCGATAACCTGAAACACTTGATCCGCTCGGGGCTGAGCTTGTCGAAGCCTTCTTTTTTAAACGAAGTAGAGCCCTTCGACAGGCTCAGAGCAAACGGGGTGCAGGAGTGATGCCCGCCCATCTTCTGGCGGAGATGTGGCTTGCTCCTGCGCGAGTTCAAATGAGACAGGGGCCTGTCAAGCTCGACGAAATTTAGCGGATGGGCTCCTGCTTTCGCAGGAGTGCGCAATTAGAGATCAGCCGCCACGCGCTATGCCCTTCAGATGATGGAGCAGCAGGTCGGCATTGGCTTCCCAGGTGAAGCGCAGAGCCGTGTCGCGCACCGCTTCGCGCTCGGGCGGATTGTACAGGATTTCGCCGATGGCAGCGGCGATGGCTTCAGGGTCGCGATCGACAATCTTGCCCGCTTCAGGCCTATCGAGCAGTTCTCGCGCGCCGCCCACATCGGTAATGACGATCGGCGTGCCGCAGGCGAGCGATTCGACCCAGGCGTTGGCGAGCCCTTCGGAAGAGGAGGGCAGCGCCATTACATCGGCGGCGGCGTAGATGCGCGGCAGCCGGTCATGCGGCACTGAACCCAGGAAGCCGATACGGCGATCGACGCCCAGTTCCTCCGCCAGCTTTTCCAGCGACCGGCGATATTGACCCTGGCCAGCGAACAGCAGTGTGATGCCGGGCAGCCGAGGGAGCGCCTGCACGAGGAGATCCTGACCCTTGCGGGGAATGAGGGCCCCGACGCACAGGACGACCGGACCTTCAAAGCCGAGGACATCCTTGGCGACGGCACGATCGGCTATTTCGAAGCGATCGAGATCGACGCCCGTATAATGGACCCGGATCTTGGCAGCGTCCATGCCGAGCTTTACCATCGACCGGCGCATGGCGCTGGAAACGGCGAGCAGGCCAGCCGCCTCAGCCCCGGCGCGCTTGACCATGGCGCGGGTGTCGCGCCGCTTGCCCCAATAATGAATGTCCGCGCCGCGCGCCTTGACCGAATAGGGAATGCCGAGCGCGCGCGAGAGGCGCTGCGCGACCGGGCCGTCGGGGAAGAAGAAGCTGGCGTCGATCACGTCGAAGGGTTGCTGCGCATGCAGATGGCGGACCAGCGGCAGGATCGCGCGGGTCATGCTGCCGACATTGTAGCGCGCGCCGATTTTCGGAATCGTCGAAAAGAGTGGGCGGTAGACGGTCAGGTCCTTCCACCTTTCCTTGCGGGGCAAGGCGCGGAGCGGGGCATATTGATTGGCGAGGCCGATCGGCCAAATGGGGATGCCCAAGGGCGCGATGACCGTGACATTCACGTCCGGGCGGCTGGCGAGTTCCCGCGCCTGCCGCTCAACGAACACCCCGAAATTGGGGCGGCTCATATCCGGAAAGAGGGTCGAGAGCGTGAGGACATTCAACGTCATGCCGTCTCCCATAGGGCATCGCGGTTAATCGAGGGTTAGGGGTGAAGTAAGGCTTTGGCTATAATTGTCTGACCAGCTGAACGGCGACGGCGCCCCAGGGCGGATCAGTTATCACTTGCTGGCGGCTGCCGCTGCCGAGGGGGAGGATCTGCAGCTTGTCACCCTCGCGCCCGATGAGGCGGCCGAAGACGAAGCGCCCCGCATGGCGGGGCAGCAATATGTCGCGATTGAGCGCGCTTGCAAATTCGTCCGGGCCGATGCGGCGGCACCAGATTTCATCGCCGCTGCGATAGTCGCCAATGCTGGCGGACACCTGCACCCCGATCATCGCGTCGGCGGGGACGGGCGGCGGGAAGGACAGGCTGCGGGTAGGGGCGCGCGCGCCTTCTGGGCCGAGCAGTGCCGCGACCGGCACCACGCTTTGTCCCGGAAGCGCGACAAGTTCCGATGATCCGACGCCCAGCGCATCGGCGATCCGGTTCAGCCAGTTGACCGATACGGTTCGTGTCCCGGTTTCAAGGCGCCCGATGGTCTGCGCGGTCGTCGCAGGCTGGCAGAGGGCGGCTACCTGCTCCAGCGTCAATCCCTTCGCTTTTCGAACTTCTCTTATCCGCGTGATCATGCCTGTTCCAGAATTTTACCTATTTGGTTTTTGTTCTTTCCTACAAATGGTTCGTCGTGGCAAGTCCCTTCCACCAGTCATCTGAGAGGAGGAGCCGATGCGAGGCCAATATGTGGAGCAGAGGATCGAGGACCCCGCCGGGCAGGTCCAGACGGTTGCCGTCAATCTCGGCGAATCGCCATTGGCCTGGCTGCACGCCCGGGGCCATTTGAGCGATCGCTATTACAGCGCGGGCGAGTTGTTGCGGGCCGATTGGGAGAAGGCAGGGCTGGGACCACGCGTGACGATGCGCTGGGACGCTGCGCCTGCGACTCGCGGGGCACGGCGCGGCGCGGGAACGCCCGATCCCAGCATGGCGCAACTTTCCGCGCGGGAGCGGTTCCACGCGGCGATTGCCGCGGCCGGACCGGGGCTGAGCGACATATTGTGGCGGGTCGCCTGCGCTGGCGAGGGGCTGGCCGCAGCGGAGCGGGCGCTCGGATGGCCGAGCAGGGCAGGCAAGCTGGTGCTGACGCTGGCGCTTGAGCGGGTGGCGGCCTGGTATCGGGTGCCTTGACGCGTCAGCGGCTCAAGTCCGGGCCGAGCAACAGCAGCAGCTTGACGTCGATGGCGAAGCCTTCCGCGCGCCAGGCGGCGATCCGCTGGGGCACGTCGTCGAGCGGTACGCGGTGGACGCGGATATCCTCCCCGTCCACGCCTCCGCCCTCGCCGGTCTTCTGCAAATCATGGGCGCGGAAGAGGCAGAAGCTTTCGGATACCATGCCGGGCGAGCTGTAGAAGTCGCCAGCGGCCTCCATGCGTTCGGCGCGGTATCCGGTCTCCTCTTCCAGTTCGCGGATCGCGGCGAGGGCGGATTCCTCGCCTTCTTCCGTGTCGCCTACCAGCCCGGCGGGGAGTTCGATGCAGCGGCGGCCGAGCGGCACGCGGAACTGATCGACCAGCAGCACATGGCGGCGGCCGTCCGCATCTTCGTCTATGGCAAGGATCACCGCGGCATGAATGCCGCGCGCCCGGCCGACATATTCCCATCTGCCCCGGCGCTTGGCGGTGATGAAGCGGCCCGCCCACATGATCTCTTCGGGGGCGGCCATATCCTGTTCGCTCATAACTCGATCAGCCTGTCGGGCAGTTCGTTGATATCGCCCTGTTCCCGCGGGAAATGGGTGGCGAGAACTGCGCCCACCTGGGCCACGGCCTGTGCCAGCCCCTCGCCGGGTTTACCCAAACGGATGGCTTCGATCAGCGCCGTCATCGCGTCGCCCCATGCCTCCGGCGCGACCTTTTCGTTGATGGCGCGATCGGCGACGATTTCGGCGCGATGTTCGTCCAGCGACAGATAGATGAGGACGCCTGTCCGTCCATGCGTGCGCGCTTCGGCTGCGGTGCGAAACAGCAGGATGGCGCGGCGGCGCACCCGGCGGGCCTTCGTCGCGCGCGGCGTCATCAGCATGCGCAGCGGCATGATGGCGAGCAGATAGCGCACCACCAGGAATTTCAGGATGAGAATGGCTGTCAGCCCGAGGAGCAGTTTCCAGTCTGCCAGCTCATGATCCCAATCAAGCAGCAAAGACGACAGGAAGGCCCGCAGGTGTGCAGGGAAGGCCGCCATGAGCGCCAGCGCAAGGAAGACGGCCGCCGCCGCCCAACTGAGCCCGACATCATGATAGCTGTCCGACCGGCGGGCGACGATCGTCACGATCTCGCCAGAGGTGTGTGTCTCCGCTTCCTGTACGGCGGCCGATACAAGTTCGTGATCGGCCTGGCTGAGCAGCACTTGCATTACCAGCCCCCCGACGCGCCGCCGCCGCCGAAGCTGCCGCCGCCGGAAAAGCCGCCGCCGCTTCCGCCTCCGCCGCCCCAGCCTTCGCCTCCCGAACCCCAGCCGGAGCCCATGCCGGGGCCCCAGATGATCACTGGCGCGCCGCCGCCCCGGCGATAACGTTTGCCGCCGCGCGCGCGGGAGAGGAGGGGCAGCAGCACGAAGAAGACGAAGAACATGATGATCCAGAAACCAAGGATGCCTCCGCCTCCGCTGTCCTGCTGCCGTACTTCGGCCTCCGCCTGCGCGGCGCGTGCGCGGGCCTGGTCAGGGGGGAGGGCAAGGAGCGAACTGATCTGGTCGACGCCCGCCTCGATTCCGCCTGCCATGTCGCCCGCCTTGAAGCGCGGGGTGATGGCGTTGCGGATGATCTGCGAAGACAGTGCGTCCGTCAGTATGCCTTCGACGCCATAGCCGACCTCTATCCGAACCTTGCGATCATTGGGCGCGACGATCAGCAGGACGCCTTGGTTGTCCTTGTCGCCAATGCCCCAGGCACGCCCGAGCCGGTAGCCATAGTCGGATATGTCATAGCCTTGCAGGTCGGGGATGGTGGCGACCACCAGCGACCGACCGCTTGCCTGCTTCTGCGCGATCAGCTTTTGACTGAGCGCCTGTTCCTGCGCGGGGTCGAGGATGTTCGCGGCATCCACGACGCCCTTGTCGTCGAACTTCGGAAAGCTCTGCGCTCCGGCGGCCGGGATGAGCCCGAGCACCCCGGCCAGTAACGCGAAGATCAGGAGCAGGCGGCGGAACATGGCTGGCGCTTAGTTGCCAAAATCGACCTTGGGCGCTTCCTCCGCTCCCGGCGTGGTCGCCTGGAAGGGCGTCATCGGCTTGGCGCCATGGATGATCTTGGCACCGATCGCGTCGGGGAAAGTGCGGATGCGGGTGTTATAGGCGCGAACCGCTTCATTATAGTCGCGGATGGCAACGGCAATGCGGTTCTCGGTTCCTTCCAGCTGCGATTGCAGGTCGAGGAAATTCTGGTTGCTCTTAAGATCGGGATAGGCTTCGACCGACGCGAGCAGCCGTCCCAGGCCCTGGCTCAGTTGCGCCTGCGCCTGCTGGAACTGCTGGACCTTGGCGGGATCGGACAGGTCTTCGGCATTGACCTGAACCGACGTGGCCTTGGCGCGTGCCTCCGTGACCCGGACCAACGTGTCCTGTTCCTGCTTGCCTGCCGCCTTCACCGTCGCGACGAGGTTGCCGATCAGGTTGGAACGGCGCTGATATTGCGCCTGTACGTCAGCCCATTTGGCCTTGGCGGCTTCTTCGGCGGTGGGCACGCTGTTGATGCCGCAAGCCGACAAGGCGAAGGCGGTGAGCAGGGGCAGGAAAAAGGAAGGGAAAAAGCGGCGCAGGATCGTCATGGAAACATCCTTGGCATTGTTACGATGTCGGAAATAGGTGGTTGTGGATGCGGGCGCAACGCCTCATCCTGATAAACACGCAATCAGGGCAAGGGGTTCGCACATGGGACTGATTTCCGAATTCAAGACGTTCATCAATCGAGGCAATGTCATCGATCTGGCAGTCGGCGTGATCATTGGCGGCGCCTTTGCAACGATCACAAAGTCGCTGACCGATGACCTTATCATGCCGGTAGTCGGCTTCCTGTTCGGCGGCGCCGATTTTTCCCGCTACTTCATCCGGCTTGGCGACATACCCGCCGGGTTCAAGGGCAATCCGGAAAGCTATGCCGACCTGAAAAGCGCTGGCGTAGCCATGCTGGGCTGGGGTGAGTTTCTGACCGTGCTCGTCAACTTCCTGATCCTCGCCTTCATCATCTTCCTGCTGGTCAAGGCAGTGAACAAGCTGATGCCCAAGCCGGAGGCCACGCCTGCCGCGACACCCGAAGAGGTGCTGCTGCTGCGCGAAATTCGCGACAATTTGAAAAAATAATTCGTTTCTGCGACGAAAGGAGTGTGCGGCGGGAACCATCTGCCGTGCGACCAGTTGATCGCGGTCAGAGTTCGGGGCGCATTGCGCGATCGGGCTCTTGCCGAATGACGTCAGCCCCAGGGGGGCGCAACAGGAGAATACGCCGTGAAAACCATCGTCTCAGTCCTCGGCCTTGCCAGCTTGGTCGCGCTTGCTGCGTGCGACTCCAAGCAGGAAAACAAGGTCGAGAACGCATACGAGAATCAGGCGGACGCCATCGACAACCAGGCCAGCAACATGGAAGCGATGGCCGATAACCTGTCGGGCAACGCAGAGGCTGCTGCTGAAAACGCCGCCGACGCACTGGAGAACAAGGCTGAGGCAACCCGCGAAGCAGGCGAGCGCGCTGCCGACGCGGTTGAAGAGAAGACGGAACGCTAAGCTTTCGCTTTCCCAAGCCGGAAAGGGCGTCGCGATGATGATCGCGGCGCCCTTTTTGCTTGGCGTCTCAACGTCTTTAACGGCCCTTTAACCACGCCCTGCCCATGGTGCCGTCGCGCGCATCCGTGAAGGCCAAGGGAATGGACGAGCTACTTCAGGAATTCATAGCCGAAACACAGGAAACGCTGGAGGCTCTGGCGGGCGAAGTCGTCGCCTGGGAAGCCGACCCCGGCGACCGGGACCGGCTCGATGCCATCTTCCGCTTCTTCCATACGGTGAAGGGCAGCTGCGGTTTCCTCAACCTGCCGCGATTTGAGCGGCTGAGCCATGCGGCCGAGGATGTGCTGTCCGAAATCCGCGCTGGCAATCGTACCGCTGATCCGGCGACCGTGAGCGCGGTCCTTGGCATCATGGACCGGATTGCCGAACTGGCGGAAGCCGTTGCGATCGGCGCGGCGCTGCCGGACGAGAATGACGATTATCTGATCGGCGCGCTTGCCGAGAGGGAGCAAGGCGCGGCGACCGAAGAGCTGGCCCCGACCGTGGAGCCCATCCGCCAGGGTGGCGCCCAGGCGGTGCCACGGACCATCCGTCTGCCCTTGTCGCTGATCGATCAGTTGATGAACGGCGTGTCGGACATGGTGCTGGCGCGCAACGAACTGTCCCGCAAGCTGCGCGAACGGACAAGCGATCCCGAGCTTGAAAGCGTGTTCGAGCGGCTGTCGACCTGCGTTGCCGATATGCGCGATTCCATTTCGAAGACGCGGATGCAGCGGGTGGAGCGGCTGTTCACCGCCATCCCGCGCATGGTCCGCGACCTTGGCCGGGAACTGGGTAAGCGCATCGACCTGGTCCTAGAGGGCGGCGACGTCGAAATGGATCGCGAAATGGTGGAGATGGTGGTCGACCCCCTGACCCACATCGTCCGCAACAGCATCGACCATGGCATCGAGACACCCGAGCAACGCCGCGCGCTTGGCAAGCCCGAGGCGGGGACGTTGAAGGTGCAGGCCCGCCAGTCGGGCAACCAGATCGTGATCGAGGTCAGCGACGATGGGCAGGGCATCGACACGGCAAGGCTGGTCGAAAAATCCATTGCGAGCGGCAAGCTGACCCGCGAGGCCGCTGCCAAGATGAGCGAGAGCGAAAAGCTGGAGCTGATCTTCCAGGCCGGGCTTTCCACCGCGCAGCAGGTTACTGCGATTTCCGGCCGGGGGGTCGGCATGGACGTGGTGCGCGCGAATGTCGAGCGGATCGGCGGAGTCATCGCGCTGCATAACCAGATCGGGCGCGGGCTACGCATCGCGCTGCGTGTGCCGTTGACGCTGACCATCATTCCGGGCCTCATCATTCGTTCGGGCGGTTTGCATTTCGCCATCCCGCGCGCTGCCGTCGTGGAAATCCTGCACGACAATAATGAGACGCTGCACATCGCTGAGGTCGGCGGCGCCAAGATCGCCACGATCCGGACGGTCCGTCATTCGATGATCGATCTGGAAGACGTGCTTGGCATGGAGAAGGTGGTTCAGCCGGGTCCGCGTGCGATCATGGTCGTGCGCTCCGCCACTGGCGTGCCCTTTGCCCTGGGCGTCGCCGCCGTCGACAATCATGAGGAACTGGTCATCCGTCCAGCTTCGCCGCTGATCATGGCGACAGGCGTCTATGCGGGCATGACGCTGCCCGACAATGGGAAGCCGATGCTGCTGCTGGACGCCGCTGGTCTCGCCAATGCTGCCCGCCTGCCGAACATCGTGGATGAGCGCTCGATCGATCAGTTGGAGGACAGCGGCGACGGAGAAGCGCGGGTCGAAATGGTGTCGGCGCTGCGGTTCGAAGAGCTTTCGGGCGAAAGGCGGCTGATCAAATTGTCGCTGGTAGAGCGTGTGGAAGATGTCGATGCCACGCTCTTTGGCCGTTCTGGTGGAAACGCCTTTGTTCGCTTGGACGGGCGGCTGGTGCCGGTGGCGAACGGAGCGCACAGCTTTGCAACCGGTCATGTATCGGCACTGCGTCTGCGCGACGGCAGCCAGGAGGCCTGTTACCCGGTTGCCGCTGTCCTGGACATCGTTGAAATGCCGGCCGTGCCCGATATGGTCGCCATGCAGGGTGCGCTGAGCGGCGTCGCCGTTGTCGATGGCGAACATCTGGAAGTGCTCAATCCCTTCGCCTTGTTCGCTTCCTTGCCCGGAGGGCCGATCGTCGAGCGCCGCCGGGGACGGTGCGTCCTGGCGGACAGCGAGGATGGCTGGACGCGTGAGATATTGGCGCCCTTGCTGCGGCAAGCGGGGCATGATGTCCTTCTGGGCCTGCCGCAGGATGAGGCTGTCGATCCAGCCGATGTGGTGCTGAGTTCGGGTGGGGACATATCCCAGGCGGCAGAAATACTGGGATGCCGCATCGTTCAACTGCGCGCTTCGCCAAGGCCGACGGGGCCAGAGGATGGCAGCATCTACCGTTATGATCAGGACGCGCTGATGGCGGCCATCTCCGGCACGCGGCGTTAAGGAGGCTATTTATGGAACAGCTTTACCTTCTCGCGACGCTTGCCGATACAAGGGTCGCCGTTGCGGCGCATGAGGTCGAGGCCGTCGTCAAGCTGGCCGACATCTCGCCTGTTCCCGGAATGCTGCGGCATGTGGCGGGATTGTCCGCCTTGCGCAGCCGGGTTCTCACCATCATCGACGTGCCTGCGCTGATCCATGGCGCGCCTACGCCCGCCGACAGGCGCGGCTTGGCGATCATCGCCGACATCAGCGGTCACAGCTACGGCCTGATGGTGGATGCGGTGCATGACATTTGCGAAGTGCCGGAAGGTGACCTGCCGCTCCGGGGCCAGCTGGACAGGGCATGGGCTCCTCATGCACGCGCGATCGTCGAGCAGGATGGCCATCCGCACCTGCTGGTATCGCTGGCAAGCTTCATCGAAACGGGATTGCTGGCGCAGGCTGCATAATTCCGGCTTCTTGTTTACCAATTACTTGGCTTTGGCAGCTAATCCTTCCTTTACGAGGAAAATCTAAGGGACGCTTCATGAAAAACTGTCTGGTGGTGGATGATTCCAAAGTCATCCGTAAAGTTGCACGGCATATACTTGAATCGCTCGACCTGACGGTAAGCGAAGCGGTCGATGGGCAGGATGCGCTCACCCAGTGCGAAGCGGCCGCGCCGGACGTTGTCCTTCTCGACTGGAACATGCCGGTCATGAGCGGAATGGAATTCCTGCAGGCCCTGTCCACTGCCAAGGTGTCCGCACGGCCGAAGATCATCTTCTGCACCACCGAAAACGGCATCAGCCATATCAAGGCAGCCGTGGAGGCGGGCGCCGACGAATATGTGATGAAGCCCTTCGATCGCGAAACACTGGAAAGCAAGCTGTCGATCGTCGGCGTCATCTGAAGACCACTGATCTGCTCGTTGCCAACCTCACTGCCGGAAAGTCCTTCCATGTCCCCCCTTTCGCCGATCCTGGCCAGCCAAAGCAGACCGCAGGTCCGCGCGATGGTTGTCGACGATTCGGTCGTGGTGCGGACGATGATCGCGCGGATATTGAATGGCGACCCGGCTTTCTCGGTGGTTCACAAGACCAACAGCGCCGAACATGCGCTTCGCTATCTCGCCGCGCATGAGGTCGACCTTGTCCTGCTCGACATTGAGCTGCCAGGTCAAAGTGGGTTGGCCGCCCTTCCGGCGTTCCTGCGTGCTAATCCCCAAGGCAAGGTCGTGATCCTGTCGGGCAACTGCGAAGAGGGCAGTGGGGCCGCGGTCGAGGCGCTGGCGCTGGGGGCTAGCGACATTTTCGCCAAACCGGGCAGCGGCAGTTTCGGCGAGCAATTTCCCCAGGCGCTGATAGACCGCCTGTCGCGCTTGTTCGGCGCGCATCCGCAGCAGCCTACGGAAACGCAGCCGGTCCTGATGGCGGCGAGCAAGCCGAGCGCGCCTCTTGCCTGTCTGGGCATCGGCGCGTCTACGGGAGGCATCCATGCGCTGGGCCAGTTGTTTGCCGGGATGAGCGCGCCGCTTGGCGTGCCGATCCTGCTGACGCAGCATCTGCCTGTCAGCTTCACATCCTATTTCGTGCAACAGCTTGCCCGGATGACCAGCCTGCCGGTGAAGGTCGGCGAACAGGGGGAATTATTGGCTCCCGATACCGTCTATGTGGCGCCCGGCGACGCCAATTTGCAGGTGCGCCGCGGTCTTTATGGGCGTGTGATGGTCACGCTCAATCCAGAGCGTACGCCCGCGGGCAACTTGCCCGGGGTCGATCCGATGTTCACCAGCATGGCGGAAGCCTATGGGCCGGGGGCTGCTGGTGTCGTGCTGACCGGCATGGGCCGCGATGGCACGGCGGGCGGGCATGACATCGTCGCAGGCGGCGGCTGGATCGTGGCGCAGAATGAAGCAAGCAGCGTGGTTTGGGGCATGCCGGGATCGGTGACAGGGGCGGGGCTCAGCTGCGCCTTGCTCGATCCCTATGCCATCATGGATTTCGTCGCGCGGCGCGGAAAAAGCAGAGGTTTGACACATTGACCCTATCAACTGATTCATCCTCGCGCGGCGCCGCCCGCATCTTTTCCGGCCTGCTGGAGGCGCGCACGGGTCAGATCCTGTCGGAAAGCCGCGCCTGGCGGATGGAAACCGCGTTGAAGCCCGTCATGAGGGCCAATGGCGTGGCCGACATGGATGAACTGGCCACGCGGCTGCTCGGCAATCGCGATCCCCGGCTGGAAGAGGAAGTCGTCAATGCGCTGCTCAACAATGAAAGCAGCTTCTTTCGCGACCTTCAGATATTCGACATGATCAACCGGCACATCCTGCCTTCCTTCGCGGAGCGGCGGGAGCGGGTGCTGCGGATCTGGAGCGCGGGCTGTTCTACAGGGCAGGAAGTCTATTCGCTGGCGATCCAGCTTCGCAACGATGCGGCGCGCTGGCGCGGCTGGCGAATCGAGATATTGGCCACGGATATTTCGACGGCGGCCATAGATCAGGCTCGCAGCGGCATTTTTTCGCAGATGGACGTTCAGCGCGGCCTTGCCGTGGGTGACCTCATCAAATGGTTCGAACCTGCAGGCGACAATTGGCGCGCGAGCCCTGAGCTGCGCCGGATGATCGATTTCCGCACCGACAATCTCTTTGAGCCCAAGGCGCCCTCGGGCGACTATGATCTGCTGCTCTGCCGCAACGTGCTGTTGTACTTCACGCCGGAGCGGCGACAGGAAGTGTTCAGGCTGATGACGCGCCACAGCCATGACCGGTCGGTCCTGCTGCTGGGGGCGGGCGAAACCGTCATCGGCCATAGTGACGATTTCATCCCTCACCCGGAATTTCGCGGCGGCTATGGCAGGCGTCCTGAAGCGGCGCATAACAGCGAAGGCATCCGCCGGGCCGTTTGACGGCGGGACTTCGCTCATCGGTTCGCTGGGTTCAGAATCAACGCCAAGCGCTTGTGCTTGATCGGCCCTGTTCTCTCCGCCATGGTTGGCGGGAGCTGCGCATCTTTTTGGATGCGGTCAGGACAGGTGGTGGTTACGGTTTTCCGATGAGCGACATTCCGATGATCGAGACTCCGTCGCCCAATTTTGACGATCGCAAGCTGCCCATATCGATGCTGGTGCTGCATTATACGGGGATGCACGACGCCCAGAGCGCGATCAACTGGCTGGCGAGCCCGGAATCCAAGGTGTCGGCGCATTATGTCGTGACCGAAGAGGGCGAGATCGTCCGCATGGTCGATGAAGCCCAACGGGCGTGGCATGCGGGCCGATCGCACTGGCGCGGCATGGATGACGTCAATTCGGCCAGCATCGGAATAGAGATCGTCAATCCCGGCCATGAATGGGGCTATCGCGCATTTCCGGATGCGCAGATCGGCGCGCTCATCCCGCTGATGCACGATATCGTCAAGCGGCACGGCATCACGCGCGGCAATATCGTGGGCCACAGCGACGTGGCCCCCGCACGCAAGCAGGACCCGGGCGAGCTTTTTCCATGGGGGCAACTCGCCCGGCTGCGGCTCGCGCTGCCACGGCCGACCCGCAACCTCATGGACCCGCTCTGGTCGGACAGTGCCTTCATGCTGGCGCTGGAACGGTTCGGCTATGACATCGCCGAGCCACGAGCAGCGGTCGTCGCTTTCCAGCGCCGCTTCCGCCCCGAACTGATCGACGGCGTGATCGATGGCGAGTGCCGCGCCATCCTGCTCGCCCTGCTGCTGCCGAAGCCAAGGGGCGATGAATAAGCGGGGATGACGGACGGCGGCGAGCCGTGTATAGCGCCCCTGCCAGAGGGCCGGGCGGCCGCGGCGTGGCGGGTAACTTCCACGGCGAGGAAAGTCCGGGCTCCACGAAATGACGGTGCCGGCTAACGGCCGGCTGGAGTGATCCAAGGGACAGTGCAACAGAAAGCAGGTCGCTAACGCTTCGGCGCAGCGAAATTGAAAGGGTGCGGTAAGAGCGCACCGCGTCTCCGGCAACGGAAGGCGGCACGGTAAACCCCACCGGGAGCAAGACCGAATAGGGGCGGCGCGCAGCTTTGACTGCTAGGCCAGTTTCGGCTGAGACCGCCCGGGTTGGTTGCTTGAGGGACGGAGCAATCCGTCTCCTAGAGGAATGGCCGCCCATCCATGGTGACATGGTGGACAGAACCCGGCTTACAGGCCCTCTGGCATCGGATCGGGAGAAAGCGTCGTTCCGACGGCGGCGGGGATCGCAGGCCATGCCGCGCATATTGTCCTGAGGTGCCCAGCCTGCGCGGGGCATAGCGGCAAGGGCTTTCAACCGATCGAATTTTAACTCGCCGGGGTGGTGTTCCGCCTGCGGCTTACCTAATTTGGACCGATGGCAAGAAGCAGCCGATCAAATGACTGGGGCTTTCCCCGCTGGCGCAGCTATGGCGCATCGCGTGAGGCGCAGCAGGTGCGCATGTGCGACCGCTATGGGTGCGACAAGCCGGGTGATTGTCCCGCGCCCAAATCGCCCAACAGCCGCGAGCGCTGGTATTTTTGTAGTGATCATGCGGCGGAATATAACCGCAACTGGGACTATTTTCAGGGGCTCGACCAGGAAGAGCGGGAGCAGCGAGAGCGCGCGGAACGGCGCGACGCGGGCGGTTATCAGAGCAGCGCCTATCATGGCTGGGGCGGCCCCGGCGACGGCAGCCGATCGCGCGACGAGCTACATGCCCTGAAGGCTCTCGACCTGGAAGATGACGCCGATTTCGAAGCGGTGAAGAAGAGCTGGCGGCGCTTGGCCAAGGAAAACCATCCCGACGTCAAGCCGGGAGATGCGGAGGCTGCCGTCCGTTTCCAGACGATCCAGGCCGCTTATGAGGTGCTGCGATCGGCGGAAGAGCGGCGGACATGGAAGCCACGGGAGACCGTGGATTGAAGGATCATGTTCGGTCCAACTGGCAGAATGCGGTGCTGGTCTGCCGCAAATGTTCAAAAAAGCTCGACGGCGGCTTTGGCGCTCAAGGGGACGAGCGGCTGGCCAAGGCGCTCCGCAAGCAGCTTTCGCTGAAGAAGGGGCGGAAAGCCGCGGCTGGTATCATCGAGGTGAATTGCCTTGGCGTGTGTCCCAAGGGAGCTGTGACGGTCGTGAATGGCGCCCAATCGCGTGATTGGCTGCTTGTGCGGCGCGGCGCGGATTTGGATGAACTGGCCCAGGCGCTGGGCCTTGCGGCGGAGAATGACGGGTCAGCCAGCGTGCCTTAGCGGCTGCTCCAGCCCTGCTTCCGCCAGAAGCGGCATTAGCAGTTGTTCCTCCTTGCGCATCCTGTTGAGGATGGTTTCCACCATATAACGGCTTTCCCGGCAAAATTCCGGCCACTCCCGGGCGATGCGATCGTCGCTCCACCGCGCCATATAGTGGGAGAAGCTCAGGGCCAACGGGGCCATCTCGGTCTGTAGACGTGCGGCCATCTCTTGTAGCGGGACATGAGGCTGCCGCTGCATGGCCGGATAGAAGAACTGATCTTCCAAGGCCAAGTGCGCCATCAGCTCGCGGGCAAATTGCCAGCGCAGTGTGCCCAACGGACGAGCAACACGATCATCATCCACTAGCGTCAGGAACCGCCCGGCGAGCAGATCAAGCGCATCATGCTGGCTTTGTAGCTGTTGCAGGTCCATCGGCCAATTCCATGCATCGCCTTATGATGCTTGTGGCAGAATGGCGTTAAGAAACTGTTCTGGTAGGCTTTTCACCCGTCGGCACGATCCGCCGCCCGATGAGCGGCGGATGGCACGACGGATCAGCCCGGCTGGTCAGCGCGGCTGGCGCCTTCGCCGTCGAGATTCTGGGCGACGAAGTCCCAGTTGATCGCTTCCTTCAGCACGCGCTCGGCATAGTTGGGACGCAGATTGCGATAGTCGATATAATAGGCATGCTCCCACACATCGAGGATCAGCAGCGGCGTGTGGCCATGCGCGACGGGGGTGTCGGCGTCATGATAGCTGGTCACTTCGAGCTTGCCGTCCTTCAGGATCAGCGCAGCCCAACCGCTGGCGAAATGGCCGACGGCCTCCGCCTTCAGCTTGTCGAGCAGGGCATCGACCGAACCAAAGCCCTCGTTGATGAGGTCGAGAAGCTGGCCCGAAGGCTGCTTCTTTTCCGGGGAAAGCGAATGCCAGTAGAAGGTGTGGTTCCAGATCTGGCCAACCTGGTTGAACAGCGCGCCCTTGCTGCTCTTGATCAATTCGACGAGCGACTTGCCCTGAAGCGCGGGATCGGCCGCGATCAGTTCATTGGCTTTCACGACATAGGCATTGTGGTGCTTGCCATGGTGATAGTCGAAGGTTTCGGCCGACAGAATGTCGCCAAAGGCATCCTTGGAATAGGGCAGGTCAGGCAGAACAAAGGCCATGTCGGAACTCCTCGGGTTCATGGATGGATGGCGGCATAACGGTCATGCCACCGGAAGTGTCCCGGCCCCGTAGCAGCCTTATTGCACTGCGGAAAACAGGATATTTTCGTTTAGCTGCATGGAAATATCCGTGTGACAGCAGCGTAACGATGCCTTAGAATCGCCGGTTAGGCCGTGCAAAAGCAGCGGCTGATAATAGGGGACGGATCAATGGCAAAATTCTTCGGCAATTTGCATCTTGTGCTGGTGGTGGGGCTTGTCCTCGCGCTCGCCGTCATCTTCGCTATTCCCGCCAATACCGTGCCGGAACAGGCTATATTGCGGTGGCTTCACCTGTTCTTCGGCATCACCTGGATCGGCCTGCTTTACTATTTCAACTTCGTCCAGATCCCGACGATGCCGAAGGTTCCGGCGGAATTGAAGCCCGGCGTGTCCAAATTCATCGCGCCTTCGGCCCTGTTCTTCTTTCGCTGGGGCGCGGCGCTGACGGTGCTGACCGGGGCGATCATCGCATGGCGCAGCGGCTATCTGGTGGAAGCACTGACGTTGACGCCCGGGTTCGTGCTGATCGGCATTGGCATGTGGCTGGCGCTGATCATGGCGTTCAACGTGTGGTTCATCATCTGGCCGAACCAGAAGAAGGCGCTGGGCATCGTTCCCGCCGAGGATGCGGTGAAGGCGAAAGCGGCGACGACGGCGATGATCTTCTCGCGCACCAATACGCTGCTGTCTTTGCCGATGCTGTATTGCATGGTGAACTTCAACGGCGGTTGAAGCGAGGTTTGGGCGGGGCTGGCCAAGGCTGGCTCCGCCTGCGTTTTCCGACTGACTTTTCCTCCGTGGCAGTGGGCCCGCATCACCCCTGGGGTGGCGTAGTCTCGCCGACTTCCTCGCTGTCGAGATTGTTGCCCAATGTCAGTCCGTGACGCGTGAGCATGGGGATGTTGGCGAGGGCGAAGAGCAATGAAACCACGGTCACGCCCCAGACCTTCACCGAAAGCCATGCGTCGAAGCTCATCGAATGGCGCATCACTTCATTGGCGACGGCCATGGCGGCGAAGAAGATGCCCCAGTTGCGCGACAGCTTGCGCCAGCCTTCGTCGGTCAGGCCGTCATAGGCGGCCTGCAGCAGATATTTGAGCAGCGCCTTGCCACGCAGAAGCCCGCCGAACAGCATCAGGGCGAAGAAGCTGTAGATTATCGTCGGCTTCACCTGGATAAAGCTTTGATCCTGGAAATAGATGGTGAGGCCGCCGAAAAAGAGCACGAGCATCGCCGACAGCCACAGCATGGGCGACACGCGGCCGAGCTTCACCTTCGAGATGATGACCGCGATAACGATGGCGGCCATAAAGGCGGCCGTGCTTAAGCTCATTGCGGTGATCGGGTTTCCCGGACCCCAGATCCAGCCCACGCCCTTGTAGGTCAGGAAGAAGACAAGCAGCGGGCCGAAGTCGAGCGCGAGGCTGAGGTTGCCGCCATGGGCTGGTTTGGAGTCAGTCATTGGGCACCTGCGTCATACCAGCGGAAGCTGGCATCTTGTAAGGTTGGGCCGTTCTGTGCCCGCATGAGATTCCAGCTTCCGCCGGGATGACTAAGATCGTGATCTCAACGCGCATAGGCCGTTCCCGCGATAGCGCGCGCCATGTCGCCGGGGTCGAAGGGGCGCAGATCCTCGATCTTCTCTCCCACTCCGATCGCATGGATGGGCAGGCGATATTTCTCGGCCGCCGCGACCAGTACGCCGCCGCGCGCGGTGCCGTCCAGCTTCGTCATGACGAGGCCGGTGACCTGCGCGACTTCCTTGAAAACTTCGATCTGGCTCAACGCATTCTGTCCGGTGGTGGCATCCAGCACCAACACAACGTCATGGGGTGCAGCCGGGTTCAACCGGCCGAGCACGCGGCGGATCTTGGCCAGTTCGTCCATCAGCTCGGTCTTGTTCTGCAGGCGGCCGGCGGTGTCGACGATCAGCACGTCGATACCGGTGGCGGTCGCCTGCTTGACCGCATCGAACACGATACCCGCTGCGTCGCCGCCTTCCTTGCCCGCGACTATGGGGATGCCCAGGCGGTCCGCCCAGACCTTCAGCTGCCCGATGGCGGCGGCGCGGAAGGTGTCGCCCGCCGCCAGCATCACGCCATAATCCTGCTCCAGGAAATTATTGGCGAGCTTGGCGATGGTGGTGGTCTTGCCCGAGCCATTGACGCCGATGACCAGGATGACTTGAGGACGGGGAAAGGCTTCGATCTCCAGCGGGCGGGCGACCGGGGCGAGGACCTTCTCGATCTCCTCCGCGATGATCTCGCGCAGATAATCTTCGGTCAGTTCGCGATTGTAGCGGCCTTCGGACAGACGATCGCGCACCCGGGCGGCCATGGCGGGACCTAAGTCGCTGACGATCAGCGCTTCCTCGATCTCGTCGAGCGTCTGGTCGTCAAGCGCGGCCTTCGTAAAGAGGCCGGTGAGGTTCTCGCCAAGCTTGTCGGAGGTGCGCTTCAAGCCGCCGAAGAGGCGGTCGCGCCAGCTGGTGCCGGGTTCAGTCATTGACGAGCCTCTTGCGCGATCAGCACGCCATTCTCAAGGCCCGTGATCGTTGCGGACGTGATGGAGGAGGGGGATTGAGGCGCTTCGAAGCGAACCGGGGCGAAATTTTCGGCGTGGCCCGAGAGGCCGTTGCGCTCGACCAGCACGGATTGGGTGCTGCCGATGAGGCTTTGCAACCATTCCCGGCGTTGCGCCTCGCAGGCCGAACGGAGGCGGGCGGCGCGGGCCTTGATGATGGTGCGATCGACTTGCGGCATACGGGAGGCGGGCGTGCCTGCGCGCGGGGAGTAGGGGAAGATATGGCCGTGGACGATGGCGCATTGCTCGACCAGCCTCAGGCTGTTTTCAAACATCGCTTCATCCTCTGTCGGGAAACCGGCGATGATATCCGCGCCGATGCTGATGGCAGGGCGGGCGGCCTTGAGGCGCTCCACGATACGGATTGCGTCGGTGCGCATGTGGCGCCGCTTCATGCGCTTGAGGATCATGTCGTCGCCTGCCTGGAGGGAGAGGTGCAGGTGCGGCATCATGCGCGGTTCATGCGCGAGAAGCTCGAACAGTCGGTCGTCAATCTCCACGCTGTCGATGGAGGAGAGGCGCAGGCGGGGCAGGGCGGGCACGGCCTTCAATATGCGTTCGACCAGCAGGCCGAGGGAGGGCGATCCGGGGAGGTCGGGGCCGTAGCTGGTGACATCCACGCCCGTCAGCACGATCTCCTGATAGCCTGCGTCCACAAGCTCGCGCGCCTTGTCGATGACGGCGCCTGCGGGCACGGAGCGGCTGTTTCCCCGGCCATAGGGGATGATGCAGAAGGTGCACCGATGGTCGCAGCCATTTTGCACTTCGAGGAAGGCGCGGGCATGCTCCGCGAAGGCGCTGGCCATGTGCGGCGCTGTGTCGCGGACGGCCATGATGTCGGAGACTTGGACTTTCTCCGCTGCCTTCAACACTTCCGTCACCCCAGCGGAGGCTGGGGTCTCATGCGGTGGCGCACGGCGTTGGGCCTGAGATCCCAGCTTCCGCTGGGATGACGGGTAGTGGGCGGGGTCGAGCTTCTCCCGATTGCCTATTACCGCGTCGACTTCCGCCATTTGGGCGAAGGTTTCCGGTTCCGTCTGTGCCGCGCAGCCGGTGACCATGATCCTCGCTTCTGGCCGTTCGCGGCGGGCGCGGCGGATGGCCTGACGGGTGTGGCGCACGGCTTCGGCGGTTACCGCGCAGCTGTTGACGACGATAAGGTCGTCCTGTTCGCCCGCTATTTCGCGGATGGCTTCGCTTTCCGCGATGTTGAGGCGGCAGCCGAGGGTGATGATCTGCGGCCCGCTCATGCTCTAAAAGCGCGTCCAGTCAGCCTCGCCATCGAAGACGTGGGTGGCGGGGCCGGTCATCATGATGTGACCGCCGGGCTGCCAGTCGATGACGAGATCGCCGCCGGGCAGCGTGACGCGCGTCGGCCCGCTGACGAGCTTGCGACGGACCGCTGCGACGGCTGTCGCGCAGGCTCCTGTGCCGCAGGCGCGGGTGAGGCCAGCGCCGCGCTCCCATACGACCAAGCGGATATGATTGTCGCCGATGACCTGCGCGAAGTTCACGTTGACGCGGGCAGGGAAGAGCGGATCGGTCTCGATCATCGGCCCCAAATGGTCGAAGTTCACACCGTTCATATCGTCAAGGAAGAAGACGACATGCGGATTGCCGACATTGGCGGCGGCGGGGGCGGGAAGGTCTTCCCAGCTGACGGGCATGGTGAGCGTGTCCATCGCATAGGCGAGCGGAATGGCGTCCCAGTCCAGCCGGGGCGCGCCCATGTCGACGCTGGCGCCACCGTCGACGGCCTTCGCATCAAGCAGGCCCGCCTTGGTTTCGATCAGGACGTCGCGGCCGACGAAAAGGGGCACGCAGCGGGTGGCGTTGCCGCAGGCTTCGACTTCGCTGCCATCGCTGTTGAAGATGCGCATCGATACGTCCGCGCGATCGGATTGCCCGATGAGGATGAGCTGATCGCAGCCGATGCCGGCGTGGCGGTCGGCAATGGCCTGAGCCCGCGTGGATGTCATATCGACCGCGTCCTCGCGCGCGTCGATCACGACGAAATCATTGCCCAGTCCGTGCATTTTGGAGAAGCGTCCCATAGGCGGGCGCATGTAGGGGCTGTGCGGGAAAAAGGCCAGAGTTGCCGTTTTATCCCAGACCCCGGCAAATCATCCGTCATCCCAGCGAAGGCTGGGATCTCGGGCTGCTTCGGGCGACGTCTCCTGAGATGCCAGCCTTCGCTGGCATGACGTTGGGGCGCGGGCTGACGGAGGGAGTTGGCGCGCCGGTTGCATCGCTGCACCCTTTCCGCTAAGGGCCACATCGCAATTGGACGGTTCGCCGTTCGATACCCTGACAGATCCATGGCGCTCACAAGGGAGTACCGGATGGACGCTGGCCGGCGAGGTTTCGCCCGCCGGCGATTTTGTCGTTTGGCGGGGTGGCGCAGTTTTCCGGGCTTTTACGCCCAAATGAGGTGATGATGTTCGATTCGCTAAGCGATCGTCTGAGCGGGGTATTCGACAAGCTGCGTGGGCGCGGTGCGCTGACGGAGGACGATGTCCGCGCCGCGATGCGCGAGGTGCGAATCGCGCTGTTAGAGGCTGACGTCGCGCTTCCGGTGGTGCGCCAGTTCGTTGATCAGGCGACCGAACGCGCCGTGGGCAGCGACGTGCTGCGGTCGGTCACGCCGGGCCAGATGGTCGTCAAGATCGTCTCGGACACGCTCACCGAAACGCTGGGCGCGGAAACCAGCGACCTTCTGATCGATGTCAGCCCGCCCGCCGTCATCATGATGGTCGGTCTGCAGGGTTCGGGCAAGACCACCTCTACCGCCAAGATCGCCAAGCGCCTGAAGGAAAAAGAGCGCAAGAAGGTTCTGATGGCGTCGCTCGACGTCCAGCGTCCGGCGGCGCAGGAACAGCTGGCGGTGCTGGGCACGCAGACCGATGTCGCGACCCTGCCGATCGTGCCGGGCCAGCAGCCGGTCGATATCGCCAAGCGCGCGCTTCAGGCGGCGAAGCTCCAGGGCTTCGACGTGGTGATGCTCGATACCGCGGGCCGTCTGCACGTCGATCAGGCGCTGATGGATGAGATGAAGGCGGTGGCGCAAGTCTCCGACCCGGCGGAAATCCTGCTCGTCGTCGACTCGCTGACCGGCCAGGACGCGGTGAACGTCGCGACCAGCTTTACCGCTCAGGTGCCGCTGACCGGCGTGGTGCTGACCCGCATGGACGGCGATGCGCGCGGCGGTGCGGCGCTGTCGATGCGCGCCGTTACGGGCCGTCCGATCAAATTCGCGGGCACGGGTGAAAAGCTGGACGCGATCGAGCCTTTCCACCCCGCGCGCGTGGCGCAGCGTATCCTGGGCATGGGCGACGTCGTCAGCCTTGTCGAGAAGGCGGCAGAGGCTGTCGATGCCGAGGAAGCCGAGAAGCTCGCCAAGAAAATGGCCAAGGGTCAGTTCGACATGAACGACCTGCGCGCGCAGTTGAAGCAGATGCAACGCATGGGCGGCCTTGGCGCGCTGGCGGGCATGCTGCCGGGCCTCAAGAAGGCGCAGGCCGCGATGGCGGCGAGCGGCGCCAATGACAAGACGCTGATCCATCTCGACGCGATGATCGGCTCCATGACGCCCAAGGAGCGGGAGAAGCCCGGCCTGATCAACGCCAAGCGCAAGATCCGCATCGCCAAGGGTGCCGGCCGCACTGTGCAGGAAGTCAACAAGCTCCTGAAAATGCATCAGGAGATGGAAACGGCGATGAAGAAGATCCGCAAGATGGGCGGATTGAAGGGCCTCGCCAAGATGTTCACCGGTGGCGGCATGGACAAGCTGATGGGCGGCGCGGGCGGCGCGCCGGACCTTGGCGGGCTCGGTGGATTGGGTGGCCTGGGCGGGGGTGGCAACATGCCGAACCTGCCGCCGGGCTTTCAGAATTTCATGAAGAAATAGCCCGTCATCCCAGCGAAGGCTGTGATTTCAGGCACAAGATCCCAGCTTCCGCTGGGATGACGAATTGAAGCTAAGTAGATTAGAGTAGAAAGGTCAAAAACAGCATGGCAACGTCCATTCGTCTTTCGCGCGGTGGTTCCAAGAAGCGTCCTTATTACCGCATCGTCGTGGCTGACAGCCGCGCCCCGCGTGACGGCAAGTTCATCGAGCGCATCGGCAGCTACAACCCCGTCCTGCCCAAGGGCGATGAAAAGCGCGTCGTGATCGACGTCGAGCGCGCGAAGCACTGGGTTGCCGCTGGCGCGCAGCCGACCGATCGCGTTGCCCGTTTCCTGGACGCGGCTGGCGTGAAGGAACGCGCTGCCCGCAACAACCCGAAGAAGGCTGAGCCGGGCCAGAAGGCCAAGGATCGCGCCGAAGACCGCGCAGCCAAGGCTGCCGAAGCCGCTGAAGCTGCCGAAGCTGCCAAGGCTGCCGCCGCTGAGGCTGCTGCTGCTCCGGCCGCTGAAGAAGCGCCTGCGGAAGAAGCTGCTCCCGAAGCTGCTGCTGAAGAGCAGGCGGAAGGCTAAATGGGTAATCACCCCTCCCCTTCAGGGGAGGGGCCGGGGGTGGGGGCTGACAATGGCTCCGCGCCCGGCACCCCCCAGCCCAACCCTTCAACCGAGGCACGTGACTCGGTTGAACCTGAAAGGGAGGGGCCAGCCTCTTCGCGCGCTGTCACTCTGGCCGTCATCATTGGCGCGCATGGGGTGGCGGGCGAGGTTCGTTTGAAGCTCTTCGGGGAGGGGGTGGAAACCCTCAAATCCTACAAGAGCTTCGACGCTGCGGGCGGCACGCTGACGTTGAAGTCGGTGCGCCCCGGGCCCAATGGCGCGGTGGCGCGGTTCGCCGAGATCGGCGACCGCACGCAAGCTGAAGCCTTGCGCGGCACGGAACTCACCGTGCCTCGATCGGCCCTGCCTCCGCTGGAGGAGGGTGAATATTATCATGCCGACCTGATCGGCCTGCCTTGCTTTTCCAGCGATGGCGATGGGCTAGGCAATATCGTCGCGGTCGAGAATTTCGGCGCTGGCGACATCATCGAGGTCGAGCGGCCGACCGGCAAGCGCTTCATGGCGCCGATGCATGCGGTGACGATCGCGGACGATCGCGCGGTGATTGAGGCGGCTTTTGCGGTTTGAGGGATGGGGAACTCCGCCCTCGAGCGTCATGCTAACAAGTTCAGCATGACGAAGAACTATCAGGTCCATCATGCCCAAAGCCCTCATCGCCCTCTACATGCTGCTGACGGTCGCTGCTGGATGGCGGCTGTTCGGCATGGGCTGGACGCGTGGGCGGAAAGTCGCGGCGGCCGTGGCATTGGTCGCGCCTTTTCCGATGCTGTTCCTGCTGCCATCGCTGCTGCACCCTGAGCGGCCCTTTGCCGATCTTCAGCGGGGCATCGGCCTATCGCTGATCGCCGGGGGTGCGTTGTCGCTATTGGGCGGCATGGCGGCGGCGTGGATGAGGGCACGTCGCGCATGAGCTTTGCCGCGCAGATCCTGACGCTTTATCCGGAGATGTTTCCCGGGCCCTTGGGCGTGTCGCTGGCCGGGCGAGCGCTCAGCGAGGGGAAGTGGTCGTGCGATCCGATCCACATCCGCGACTTTGCGACCGACAAGCATCGGACCGTAGACGATACGCCCGCGGGCGGCGGGGCGGGCATGGTGCTGCGCGCCGACATCCTTGGGCTTGCCATCGACCATGCGCTGGAAAAGCGGCCCGATCTGCCGGTGATCGCGATGACGCCGCGTGGCAGGCCGATCACGCAAGGCCGCGTGCGGGAACTGGCGGCGGGGCCAGGCGCAACGATCCTTTGCGGCAGGTTCGAAGGCTTTGACGAGCGCATTTTCGAAGCGCGGCCTGTCGAGCAGATCAGCATGGGCGACATCATCCTGTCGGGTGGAGAGATGGGCGCGTTGATGCTGCTGGACGCTTGCATTCGGTTGCTTCCCGGAGTAATGGGCGCGGCTTCCAGTGGGGATGAAGAGAGCTTCGAAAGCGGCCTTCTCGAATATCCGCACTATACCCGGCCCGCTTTGTGGGAAGGGCGCGCGATCCCTGAAGTGTTGCGATCGGGGGATCATGCGAAGATCGCCGCCTGGCGGAAACAAAGGGCGGAGGATGACACACGGCTAAGGCGGCCGGACCTTTGGGAACGTCATATCGGCGTTCGGGACCAGCCGCCCTCTGGTGCGCAACGCGAAAAGTAGGACCTAAGTCAAATGAACTTGATCCAGCAGATCGAGGCCGAGAACATCGCGGCTCTCGCCAAGGATATCCCGGAATTCCGCCCCGGTGACACGCTGCGCGTCGGCGTGAAGGTCATCGAAGGTGACCGCAGCCGCGTCCAGAACTACGAAGGCGTCTGCATCGCCCGCTCCAACAAGGGCATGGGCAGCAACTTCACCGTGCGCAAGATTTCGTTCGGTGAAGGCGTGGAGCGCGTATTCCCGCTCTATTCGCCGAACATCGATTCGATCACCGTCGTCCGCCGTGGCGTCGTGCGTCGTGCGAAGCTCTACTATCTGCGCGGCCGCACCGGCAAGCGCGCTCGTATCGCCGAGCGCCGCGACGTCCGCAGCGAGGATTGATTTTCCTCGCGGCTTGAGGGCCAAGATGAAGAGGCGGCGTTCCTGAAGGAGCGCCGCCTTTTTTGTGTCTGTTCCCCCTCCCGCAGGCGGGAGGGGGTTAGGGGGTGGGGTGAGCGGAGCGAGCTTTGGGCTGGCTTAGACGAAAATTCGGCGTTGCGCTGGCCCACCCCCGGCCCCTCCCGCCTGCGGGAGGGGAGGAGAGGCGTTGGCCGATAGTTTCCCCTCAGCCGATAGCGTGGCGCTTGCCGGTCCGGCTCGTGAACCACAGGCCGATAAGGCTGACCAGCGCCACGGCGGTCATGTAGAGGCCGACCAGTTCCACCCCCTGCGCAGCAATCAGCCAGGTCGCGACGATCGGCGCCAGCGCGCCGCCGATGATGCCGCCCAGGTTGAAGGCGAAGGACGCGCCGGTATAGCGCAGTTGCACCGGGAACAAGTGCGGCAGATAAGCCCCGAGCGGCCCATATACGAAGCCCATCAGAAACAGCGAGACGCTGAGTATCAGGAAGATCGGCAACAAGGCTCCCGTGCCCATTGCCGGGCCGAAGATCACGCCCATCGCCACCGTGCCCACGCAACCCCATGCCAGCACGCGGGTCGGGCTGCTGCGGTCGGCCCACCATCCTGCCAATATGATGCTGAACGCCATGAACAGGATCGCGCCCAACTGGATGGCAAGGAATGTCTCGCGGTCGATCTTCAGCGCGGTCGTGCCATAGCCCAGCGCCCATGCGGTCGCGATATAGTAGACGGCAAAGCAGGCCGCGCACGCGAACGTCCCCGCGATCGCCGCGCCAAGATGGTTCTGGAACAGTGTAGCCAGCGGGACGGCGGGCGGCGGCGCTTCGGCCTTGGCGGCGGCGAATTCCGGCGTTTCAGTGAGCTTCAGCCGTATCCAGAGGCCAAGGATGACCAGCACCGCGCTGCCGAGGAAGGGCAGGCGCCAGCCCCAGGCGAAGAAATCCTCATCGGTGAGGAACATGCCGAGGATCAGGAACAGGCCGTTGGCGGCGATGAAGCCGACCGGCGCGCCCAATTGCGGGAACATGCCGAAGCGCGCGCGCCAGCCGGGAGGGGCATTTTCGACCGCCAGCAGCGCCGCGCCGCCCCATTCCCCGCCAAGTCCCAAACCTTGCCCGAAGCGCAGGATGCAGAGGATGAGCGGCGCCCACCAGCCGATCATCTGGTAAGTCGGCAGGAAGCCGATAGCGAGCGTCGATCCGCCCATAAGCATGAGAGAGGTAACGAGCGTCGCCTTCCGGCCGATACGGTCGCCATAATGGCCGAACACTGCTGCGCCCAAAGGTCGGGCGAAGAAGGCGAGGGCGAGGGAGCCGTATGACGCCATCAACTGCGCCGTGGGCGAGGAGGAGGGGAAGAAGAGCGAGGGAAAGATGAGGCTTGCGGCGGTGGCGTAGATGTAGAAGTCGTAGAATTCGACCGCCGTGCCGATGAGGCTAGCCGCCAGCACCCGTTTGTGGCGCAGCATTGCGCCTATTCCCTCGCTTGCCATTTTTCTCTCTATCCCCCGCATTCTGGATCACCTCGCCCCCGTTGAGGGGAATGGTTGGCTTATCGTTATCGTTTCGCTCGCCTCTGGTTCAGCAGTTCATAGGCCATCACGGCGCAGGCGACGGCAGCGTTGAGGCTGTCGGCTTTGCCAAGCATCGGCATCTTCACCAGCTGATCGCATTCTGCCTCATAGGCCTCGGGAAGGCCCTGCGCTTCGTTGCCGACCAGCAGGAAGGAGGGGCTGGCATAGCGCGGTTCCTGATAATCCTGCGTCGCTTTGAGGCTGGTGCCGATCAGTTCGCCCGGCCCTTGCCGCAGCCAGTGCATGAATTCGCCCCAGCGCGCCTGGGTGATCGACTGGGTGAAGAGCGCGCCCATCGATGCGCGGACGGATTCGACCGAAAAGGGATCGACGCAATCGTCGATCAGGATGAGGCCGCCAGCCCCCACCGCATCGCCAGTACGCAATATGGTGCCGAGGTTGCCGGGATCGCGGAGCGACTGGGCGACGATCCAGATGTCGGCCTTGCTCCGGTCGAGCTTCGCCAAGGGGGTCAGCCGGTCGCGATAGACGCCGACGACCGCTTGGGCATTATCCTTGCCGGAAATCTTGGACAGGATGTCGGGCGTGGTTTCGATGACATCGCCGCCTGACGCCTCCATCGCGGCGATCAGCTCTGCGGCGAGCGGGTGGGTGGACCCGGCGTGGAAGAGCATTTCCGGCAGCACGCCTTCCTCGCGCGCTTCGGTGAGGATGCGGAGGCCCTCGGCCAGGAACAGCCCCTCGGCCTTGCGGAACTTCTTTTCGCGCAAGGAGCGGACGCGCTTCACCAGCGGGTTGGAAAATCCGGTGATCTCGCGTGCCACTGCGCCTGCTTTCCTCCTGAAGGATGAGGCGGCCTCTCTATCGGGCCGGGGCGGAGCGCGGAAGAGCTATTCTTCGCCGAACTTGTCTTCGACCAGCGTCACCAGCTTGCCGAGCGATTCTTCGGCATCGGGCCCCTGGGCGCTGATGGTGATGGAATCGCCCAGCGCCGCGCCCAGCATCATGAGGCCCATGATCGACGTGCCGGTCACTTCGCTGCCGTCCTTGCGCACGGTGATCTGGGCGGGAAGGCCGCTTGCCAGCGTCACGAACTTGGCGCTGGCGCGCGCGTGCAGGCCGCGCTTGTTGCTGATCAGAACTTGCCTGCTGATTTCGCTCATGTGGTGCTGCCCAACAATTCGGATGCGACGCTGATATATTTCTGGCCCGCTTCGCGCGCGGCGGCGACCGCCTGGCGCACGTCCATGACCTTGCGCGCGCTTTCCAGGCGGATGAGCATGGGCAGGTTTATGCCCGCGATCACCTCGATCTCGCCCGCCTTCAGCAGAGAGATGGCGAGGTTGGACGGGGTGCCGCCGAACAGGTCGGTGAGCAGGATGACGCCCGAACCGTCATTCACCCGCTCCACCGCCGATGCGATATCGGCGCGGCGAACCTCCATGTCGTCTTCCGGGCCGATGCAGATGGTCGCGATCTGCTGCTGCGGACCGACCACATGCTCCATCGCCACGACGAATTCCGTCGCCAGCGATCCATGCGTGACGAGAACAAGTCCTATCATCTACCTACCCGGCCCAGATTGTTTCATGATTTAGCTTTCGGGCCTCCCGGTTCGCGCTTCTCCAGACTGTCCTGGGGCGCTGATTCCATATTGCGGTGCGAGACCGTGGGCGAAAAGCCCGCGTCTTGCAAGTATTTGGCGACCCGCTCGGCGACATGGACCGACCGGTGCCGTCCCCCGGTGCAGCCGAAGGCGACGGTCACATAGGATTTGCCGCTTTCCTCATAGCGCGGGATCAGGAGCGCGAGCAGTTCCTCTATGCGGTGGACGGTGTCCTCATAGGCGGGATCTTCGATGATATAGGCAGCGACCGCAGGATCGAGCCCGGTATGGGGGCGCAGATCCGCTTCCCAATGCGGGTTGCGCAGGAAGCGCATGTCGAACACCAGATCGGCATTCAGGGGCACGCCCCGCGAAAAACCGAAGGACATGATCGTCAGCGTCGGGGCGGACAGGCCGTCACGTGAAAAGCGGTTGCGGATTTCCTGCTGCAGCCCGTTGCTGGTCAGGCTGGTCGTGTCGATGACATGGGTCGCCCAGCGGCGTAAGGGATCGGTAAGCTCGCGCTCCCGCGCCAGCCCGTGCGCGGCCGGACGGTCGGACGCCAGCGGGTGGCGGCGGCGCGTTTCGGCAAAGCGGCGCTCCAGTTCCATGTCGGAACAGTCGAGGAAGAGCGTTTCGACGTCATGGCCGCGCCGGGTGCGCAGCGCCTTGATCCGCTGGACGATCGCCTGCGCGTCGAACCCACGGGTGCGCGCGTCGATGCCGAGCGCCAAGGGCCGGTCGTCCAGTTCCTCGTGGCCCGCAGGCACGGGCGTGTCGAGCAGCCGCTCCAGCAGGAGGAGGGGGAGGTTGTCGACGACTTCCCACCCCATGTCCTCCAGCGTCTTGAGCGCGGTCGTCTTGCCCGCCCCGGACAGGCCCGACACCAGGAGGATGGTCTTGGGCGTGGGCGCGCTCATGCCAGCCCCACCGCGTCCAGCGCCAGTTCGACCTTGATCGGGGCGGACGCTTCGAAAGGCGAAAGCTTGATGACGGGCAGCGGGGCGCCCGCGATGATCCACTCGTCCGGATCACCCGGCATGCGATCGACATGCTGCGCAAGGTCGACGACCAGCGCCAGCGGTGCCTCGCCGACAAAGGGCATGTCCACGACTCCCAACCCGCGCACTTCCATCTTTCCAGCGATGGTGGCGGGTGCGGACGCGGTCAGTTGCCCGCCATTGCGCTCCACGATCGTATAGTCGTCGCTGATGAGCATGGCGCCACGATCGATCAGGCGCAGCGCCAGATCGGATTTCCCTGCGCCGCTTGCGCCACATAGCAGAATGCCGCGCCCGCCTATCGCGACGCTCGTTGCGTGCACTGTTTCGGTTGAGTCTTGCGCCGCCATGTCCCTGACCTCTTCTTAGACCTTGCGGCGGTGCGTGTGAATCGAATTGACGCAGGAAATTAACGCAAACGTCAAAAACTTAAGCGCTTTGTCCTATTCCGAGACAATGCCGGGATCACGCTCGACCCCCATGGGCAGGCGCAGCATGAAACAGGCGCCACGCTGGTTGTCCTCGCGGTCGGCGATGCTGATCTTGCCCTGATGGCCTTCGACGATCGACCGGGCGATGGCAAGGCCAAGGCCCGAATGCTTGCCGAAGCTTTCCGTTTCCGGACGGACACTGTGGAAGCGGCGGAAGACATGTTCGCGCTGGGACTCGGGCACGCCGGGCCCTTCATCCTCCACGCTGACCAGCACTTCATGATCGGCGACCGTGGCGACGATCTGCACGAGGCCGCCGTCGGGCGAGAAGGAGATGGCGTTGTCGATCAGGTTGTCGAGCACGCGGAGCAGGCGCTGCTCTTCGCCGAGGACGACGGCGACATCCTTGCGCGGGCGGGCGAAGGCGAGCCGGACGCCGCGTGGAACGCCACGTGCCTCGCGTGCCACCACCATGCGCTCGATCAACAGGCCAAGGTCGATGGGTTCGAACCGCGTGCGGGAAAGCTGAGCGTCGATACGCGACGCTTCGGCGATGTCGGTGACCAGCCGGTCGAGCCGCCGCACGTCGTCCTGCGCAATCGCCATCAGCTGGTCGCGCAGTTCCGGCTTGTCGATCCGTTCCATAGCGTCGAGGGCAGAGCGGAGCGAGGCGATGGGGTTCTTGAGCTCATGGCTGACATCGGCCGCGAAGGCGTCGGTGGCGTCGATCCGCTGCCTCAATGCGTGGCTCATGTCGGAAAGCGCGCGGGCGAGCATGCCGATCTCGTCGCGCCGCTCCGGCAGGCGTGGCACCGTCACCTCGCGCGCGCGGCCAAGGCGGACGCGCACGGCGGCGCGGGCCAGGCGTTGCAGCGGCTGGACGATGGTCCGGGCGAGGAACAGCGAGAGCAGAATTGACGCGAGCACGGCGGCGGCGATGACGATGCCGAGCCTCAGCCGCTCCGCCCGCACCGTCCGGGTGATGTCGCGCGCATTTTCGGTCGCAAGCAGGCTGCCGCCGTCCTTCATGCCCGTCGCAGCCGAGATCATGAAGGTGCGGTCGGGGGCATAGCGGTTCGTCGCCTGCGGCTGGCCTGTCTTGCGCGCGAGCAGCACCTCCGGCCAAGCATCCGCCCGGTCCACGGCAGGTTCTTCGAAATTAGGCGGGCGATCGGCGAAGACGACGCGGTCCACCGCCTTGTCGAGGAAACGCGCGGCATGCCGCCGCCAGCCTTCTTCCGAAGGCAGGCGCAGCCGGTAGCGGGGCGCATCCATGGCGAAACTGTCCGCAATCAGCCGCCCGTCCGGTCCATAGCGGCGAACGCGATCGCGCGTCTGCCGGGCATAGGCGGCGATCAGGGCGTTATGTTGTTCGGCCGGGGCCGTCTCCAGCCCGATGGCGAGCAGCTTCAATTCGCGCGCAGACTGCTCCAGCCGCGCGTCAACGATGCGGGTCCGATAGCTGTCCAGATAGAAGAAGCCGCCCGCCAGCAAGGCGAGCGCGAACACGTTGACCGCCAGGATGCGCGGCGTCAGGCTGATGCGGCCCGACCAGCGCAACCCGCCGTCCCGCGGATCATTCTTCGGAGAATCGATATCCGGCGCCATAGAGCGTGTCGATTGCGTTGAATTCAGGATCAACCTCTCGGAATTTGCGGCGGAGCCGCTTGATGTGGCTGTCGATGGTGCGATCGTCGACATAGACGTCATCCTGATACGCAGCATCCATCAACTGGTTGCGATTCTTGACGACGCCGGGCCGCGACGCGAGCGTTTCGAGGATCAGGAACTCCGTGACCGTCAGTGTGACGTCCTGCCCCATCCATTTGACGCGATGGCGGGCCGGGTCCATTTCCAGCCGGCCGCGGATGATCGGCTCGGCGGCGGGCTCGTCACTCGCATCCGTCGCCCGTCCGACTTCCGAGCGGCGCAGGATGGCGCGGATGCGGGCGATCAAGAGGCGCTGGGAAAAGGGCTTGGCGATGTAATCGTCCGCGCCCATCGCGAGGCCCAGCGCCTCGTCCAGCTCATCGGTCTTGGACGTCAGGAAGATCACCGGCATCTGGCTCTTTTCCCGCAGCCGCCGCAGCAGTTCCAGGCCGTCCATGCCCGGCATCTTGATGTCGAACACAGCAAGGTCGGCGGGATTGTCGAGCAGCGCCTTCAGCGCCGCCTCCGGATCCGAATAGAGGCGCGTCAGGAAGCCTTCGGCCTGCAGCGCGATGGACACGGAAGTCAGGATATTCTTGTCATCATCCACAAGGGCGATGGTTGGAGTCATGCTTGTTCCCAAAGATCGTGGCCGCCCTGCTCAGGCCTTCCCATCCAGCGTTAGACGATGCCTGCCCCGCTCGCAAGAAAGGGGTAGGCGGGCGATTATGCGGTTTACCCGTGTTAATCTGGGATAAAGTGCGTGCGGGCGGGATTTGACGCTGGGGGTGCAAAGGCTTATTGCCCCCCCCATCTGCAGGAATGTTGCCGCCCATTTGAGGCCGGCGACGCTAGGAGCGGATCGGTCGCGAGCGCGAGTTGGCGGGCCGGAGTAATCACATCAGGAGCTAAGGCGTGCAGGCCAAATCCTCAATTACCCTGGATCAGCAGGGCATTTCCACGACCGCTGAATTGCATTGGAATCTCGGCACCGCGCCGCTCGTCGAAGCTGCCATCGCAAATGGCGAAGGCATGCTGTCCAAGGATGGCCCGCTGGTCGTCAAGACCGGCAAGCACACCGGCCGTTCGGCCAACGACAAGTTCATCGTCAAGGACGCCGAGACCGAATCCACGGTATGGTGGGGCAAGACCAACGTCCCGATGACGCCCGAACATTTCGCCGCTCTCAAGGAAGACTTCTTCAAGGCGCTGGGCCAGAAGGAAAAGCTCTACGTCGCAGATCTGTTCGGCGGTTCGCAGCCCGAGCATCGGGTGAACGTCCGCGTCATCAACGAACTCGCCTGGCACAACCTGTTCATCCGCACGCTGCTGGTGCGGCCCAAGGCGGAAGAGCTGAGCGGCTTTGCCCCTGAATATACCATCATCGACCTGCCGTCTTTCCAGGCTGACCCGGCCCGTCATGGTTCGCGCAGCGAAACGGTGATCGCTGTCAATTTCAGCGAAAAGCTGATCCTGATCGGCGGCACCAAATATGCCGGCGAAATGAAGAAGTCGGTCTTCGGCATCCTCAACTATCTGCTGCCGACAAAGGGCGTGATGCCCATGCACTGTTCGGCCAATATCGGCCCGAACGGCGACACGGCGGTCTTCTTCGGCCTGTCCGGCACCGGCAAGACGACGCTGTCGGCCGATGCCAGCCGCACGCTGATCGGCGACGATGAACATGGCTGGTCGGACACGGCGGTCTTCAATTTCGAAGGCGGCTGCTATGCCAAGATGATCAACCTGTCGGCCGAAGCCGAGCCGGAAATCTTCGCGACCACCAAGCGTTTCGGCACGGTGCTGGAAAATGTGGTGATCGACGAGGATACGCGCGAAATCGACCTCGACGACAACAGCCTGGCTGAAAATAGCCGTGGTTCTTACCCGATCGACTTCATTCCAAATGCGTCGGAAAAGAATCTGGGTCCGGTGCCGAAGAACATCATCTTCCTGACCGCCGACGCCTATGGTGTGCTGCCGCCGATCGCGCGGCTGACCCCGGATCAGGCGATGTATCACTTCCTGTCCGGCTACACCGCGCGCGTCGCGGGCACGGAAATCGGCGTGACGGAGCCTTCGGCGACCTTCTCCACCTGCTTTGGCGCGCCCTTCATGCCGCGTCACCCCTCGGTCTACGGCAATCTGCTCAAGGACCGGATCAACAAGGGCGGCGTAACCTGCTGGCTGGTCAACACCGGCTGGACGGGGGGCAAATATGGCGTGGGCAAGCGCATGCCGATCAAGGTGACGCGTGCCCTGCTGAACGCGGCGCTGGACGGCAGCCTCAACGATGCCGAATTCCGGGTCGATCCCAATTTCGGCTTCCAGGTTCCTATCGCGGTGCCGGGCGTCGATGCGACCATCCTCGATCCGCGCGCGACCTGGGCCGATCAGGCCGCCTATGACGAGACGGCTGGCAAGCTGGTGAAGCAGTTCGTGGACAATTTCGCCCAATTCGAAGAACATGTGGATGCATCGGTGCGTCAGGCTGCGCTGACGGCTGCCTGATAGCAGGGCCGACGATCGCAAAGGTGAAGGAGCCGGGGGCATGCGCCTTTCCGGCTCTTTTGCTTTCGGCCCCTTTAGCTTTCGGGTAGCGGCTGGCGGTGCTATCCTGCCGCTTGATATAACGGGATGATGACGATGTTTGACCAACTGATAAACAGCGTGGGCGGATTGGAAGCGGTGGCCGCGAAACTGGGGCTTTCGGCCGAGGAGATGCAGGCGCTGATGGCGGAAATCGGCGGCAAGATCGCGTCGGGCGAAACCGATGTCGCGGCGCTCGCCACCACGGCGGCGGAGCATGGCGTTTCCGCCGACAAGTTGCAGGAACTGTTCGCCCAATTCGGCGGGCCCGAAGCGGTGCTGGGCAAGCTGGGCGGCCTGTTCGACAGCGATGGCGACGGCAGCCCGATCGGCGAACTCAGCAGGTTGGCGAAGGAATTGTTCGGCTGAAAAATCCGGCTGACGCGTGCAGGCATGATCGTCAGCTATCGGCCATGAAAGTTTTTTCACCTTGCCTTGGACGGGCCGAAAAGGCATTCGCGCCGCCATCACTTATTGCGAAAGCCACGCAACTGGCGTCCTGACCGGGCGTTGGCGAAGTGGATTTGGCAGGAGACAAGGTTTTGAGCGACGTGACGATCGAAAAGCCGGTACTGGAACCGACCGGCGCCCTGACTGTCGAAACCGTGCTGTCGGTCCGGCATTGGAACGAGCATCTGTTCAGCTTCCGCATCAGCCGCCCGGCAAGCTTCCGCTTCCGTTCGGGCGAGTTCGTGATGATCGGGCTTCAGGGCGACAATGGCAAGCCGCTGCTGCGCGCCTATTCCGTCGCCAGCCCCGCCTGGGACGAGGAACTGGAATTCCTGTCGATCAAGGTGCAGGATGGGCCGCTCACCTCCAAGCTCCAGCTGATCCAGCCGGGCGACCAGATCTATCTCGGCCGCAAGCCAACCGGCACGCTGGTGACCGACGCGCTGCTGCCTGGCAAGCGCCTCTTCATGCTGTCGACCGGCACGGGCCTCGCGCCCTTCCTCAGCCTGGCGCGCGATCCCGACGTCTATGACTTTTATGAAGAGGTCGTCGTCGTCCACTCGGTCCGCCGGGTCAGCGACCTTGCTTTCCATGACGAACTGACGGGCAAGCTGGCGGAAGATCCGCTGGTGTCGGAACAGGCCGCGAACCAGTTCCATTATGTGCCGACCGTCACGCGCGAACCGTTCCGCAACAATGTGCGCATCGACAAGCTGGTCGAGAATGGAGCGCTGTTCGAAGGCATTGCGGGCGACAGGAAGTTCAATCCGGAGACTGACCGCATCATGATGTGCGGCAGCATGGAGATGATCAAGCAGTTCGCCGCCTATTTCGAAGGCGAAGGCTTCACCGAAGGCTCCAACGCGGCGCCCGGCGCCTTCGTGATCGAGCGGGCGTTCGTGGGGTAAGAGGGCGAAGAGTTTCGGTGCAAGAGGGGCTGGCGGCGACGCTGGCCCTTTTTGGTTTGTGAGTTGAGTTTGCTTGGTCGGGGCAACTCACGCCGTTCCCCTCCCGCAGGCGGGAGGGTTGGGCGCAAGTGCAGCGAGCTTCCGGCATGCCGTTGAAGGGAAGCAGACTGGCCGCAC
>NZ_OBMU01000001.1:605673-755286 GCF_900218065.1 Novosphingobium sp. Chol11
CCCATGCAAGTCATTTCCTCCCTCCGAGTTTGGGCGAGGGATGCGGGCCAGGGGAGCGAGCTTCCGGGCGTGCCGTTTAAGAACGTCCTCGGGCGCTGCGCTGGCCCACCCCCGGCCCTTCAAACGAGTCACGTGCCTCGTTTGAACGCCTGCGGGAGGGGTGAGGACTGAACTTCCCTGTCAGGCCGGTTCCACTTGTAGTACCGATGCATCCGCGCCGATGACGCGCACGTGGCTGCCCGCAGGTGCGTCGGGGCCTCGGCAGGACCAGACGCTGTCGCCGACCTTCACGCGGCCCCGGCCTGCCTCGATGGCTTCGACCACCAGCACGACTTCGCCGATCAGGCGGGCGGTGCGATCGTTGAGCAGCGGGTCCTGCGAGTTCACCGGATTGGCCGCATACCAGCGACGGCCGCCCCAGACCGAAAGCAGGCACAGCAGCGCGAAGATCAGCAGCTGCACCGGCACAGAAACCGGCAGCGTCAGCGCGATCAGTCCCGTCACCGCCGCCGCCAGCGCGACCCAGATGAGGAACACGCCGGGCAACAGGACTTCACCGACGCCGAGCAGGGCGGCGAAGACCAGCCAGCCCCAATGATCGTCGAGCATGCCGAGCCAGTCCATCAGCCCTGACCCTGCGCGAAGGGGCTGCGGCGGGGCGCGGCGGGGGGAGGGGTGGGTGTGCCGTCGCTGCCCAAGGCCTCTTTCGCCAGCGCGCCGATGCCGCCCAGCGTACCGATCAACTGCGTGGCTTCCACGGGGAAGAGGATGGTCTTGGCATTGGGCGAATTGGCGAACTGGCTCACCGCCTCGACATATTTCTGCGCGACGAAATAGTTGATCGCCTGCGCGTTGCCCGATGCAATGGCTTCAGATACCATCTGCGTTGCCTTGGCTTCCGCCTCCGCCTCGCGCTCGCGGGCTTCGGCGTCGCGGAAGGCGGCTTCGCGGCGGCCTTCGGCTTCCAGGATCTGGCTTTGCTTCTGCCCCTCGGCCTTCAGGATTTCAGAGGCGCGCAGACCTTCCGATTCCAGGATCAGCGCACGCTTTTCGCGCTCCGCCTTCATCTGGCGGCCCATGGCATTGACGATATCGGCGGGCGGGCGGATGTCCTTCAGCTCGACACGGGTGATCTTGATGCCCCAGGCGTTGGTGGCGTGATCGACCACGGACAGCAGGCGGGCGTTGATCTCGTCGCGCTTGGACAAAGTTTCGTCCAGGTCCATGGAGCCCATGACGGTGCGCAGGTTGGTGGTCGCCAGCTGCATGATGGCGACGTAAAGCTCCGACACTTCATAGGCGGCCTTGGCGGCGTCCAGCACCTGGAAGAAGACGACGCCGTCGACCGACACCATGGCATTGTCCTTGGTGATGATCTCCTGCCCCGGAATGTCGACCACCTGTTCCATCATGTTGATCTTGCGCCCGACGGCGTAGAAGAAGGCGGGGTAGAAATTGAGGCCCGGCTTTGCCACTTCGGTGAACCGGCCGAAGCGTTCGATGGTATATTGATAGCCCTGCCGCACCACCTTGACGCTCACGGCCAGATAGAAGAGCACCAGGAAAGTCACGGTCAGCGCGAAGGTCGTCAGCATCTTTCTCTCCCCCGAAGAAGGGCTTGACTATGACGCGAAATCATTAACGGGAAAAGTCAAACCGTCACCGCTGCCGCCCGGCCCGAAGAGGAGACCTGTCATGTTGCTGCGCCACGCCCGATCGCTGCTGTTCCTGCCCGCATCGAACAGGCGCGCCATCGCCAAGGCGCGCACCCTGTCCTGCGACATGGTCATGCTGGACCTGGAGGATGCGGTGGCTGACGGCATGAAGGAGGAAGCGCGCGCGAATGCGGTGGAGGCGGCGGCGGAAGGCTTTGGCAAACGGCTGTGCGCAGTCCGCATCAATGTCGAAGGGACGCCGTGGCATGGGCCGGAAATGGTTGCGGTCAAGAAGTCCGCGGCGGACTATGTGATCCTGCCCAAGGTCGAAAATGGCAGGCAGGTGCGCGACGTGTTCAGCGTCTGCCAGAAGCCCGTCCTCGCCATGATCGAGAGCGCGGCCGGGGTTCTTGCCGCTGCGTCGATCGCGGCGGAAGAGGGGACGGCCGGGATCTTCATGGGCACCAATGACCTGCGGCAGGACCTTGGCATTCCTCCATCGGCGGGGAGGGAAGGGCTGAGTTTCGCCCTGCAGTCGGTGATCCTGAGCGCGCGGGCGGCGCGGGTTGCCGTGTTTGACGGCGTGTTCAATCGGTTGGATGATGAGGCAGGGTTCGAAGCGGAATGCGCGGCCGGGCATGCGCTTGGCTTTGACGGCAAGACGCTGATCCACCCGAGCCAGGTGCCCGTCGCCAACCAGGTGTTTGGGCCGGACGCGCAGGCGGTGGCCGATGCGCGGCGGCTGATCGAGGCGGCGACGGGCGGGGCCGAGCGGTTCGAGGGGCGAATGATCGAGGGGATGCATGTCGAGGAGGCGCGCGCGCTGATCGCTCGGGCGGAGGCGGTTATGCCTTGAGGGGCGCTTGTTCCCCTCCCGCAGGCGTTCAGACGAGGCACGTGACTCGTTTGAAGGGTTAGGGGTGGGGCGAGCGGAGCGAGCTTCTACGGCTCAGATTGGGAAATCTGACGTTGCGCAGGCCCACCCCCGGCCCCTCCCGCTTGCGGGAGGGGAGATGAGGTTACTCCACCGCGTTCGCAGCGGTCGCAGCGTTTGCTGCCTCGGCCTCCGCCCCCTTCGGCGCAAAGACACGCAGGCTGTCCAGCACCCTTTTCGCGATCGGCTGATATTGTTCGCTCAGCATTTCGGGATAGACGAACGTCACGGTGACGATGCCCCCGTCAGGCTGGCGCAGGAGGCGGACGGCGACATTATTGCCTTCGCCGTCATTGGCGGTGCCGCGATATTCATTGTCGCCGATGAAGTCGCCATCCACGCCTTCCGAACCGCTGCTCATCGCCTGGACGACCTGCTGGAGCGATTGCTTGTCCTCATTGCGCTGCCAGAAGACGCGGACGTCGGCCCCTGCGCCCGGGTCCTGATAGACGGTGCCGTCCGGCGTGCTGGCGCCGCTGTCCTTTTCCCAGCCTTCCGGGAAGCTGATGGAAAAGCCGCGTTCGTCATTCACATAATTGCGATTCTCGGCCGCTTCCGCCTTGCCCTCCGCAAGCGCCTTGGCAGCGGCGGCATTGGCGGCGGCGGCCAGTTCTTCCTGGCTCGGCATATCTTCCACCGGCTCGGCGCGCCCGCAGGCTACCAGCAGGAGGAGGGGAAGAGCGGTCGCCAGGCTAAGTTTTTTCATGCCCAGTCCAAAGCATAGCCAGCCCGACATTTCAACGGCGCAACGATATCCGCAGCGGCAGGATGAGCGTTGCGCTGCGCCGGTGCGTTCAAGCGGCGCTGTCGATCCCAAGCTCGGCAAGCTTGCGATAGAGCGTCGAGCGGCCGATGCCCAGGCGGCGGGCGACCTCCGTCATGCGGCCGCGATAATGGCCGATCGCGAGGCGGATGACATCCGCTTCGATCTCCGCAAGCTGGCGGACATGGCCGTCGCCTTCGAACAGGGTGATGCCCGCCGCTTCCCGGTGAGTCGCGGGCACGGCGCGCAGGCGCGGCTGGAGCGGCTCGCCACTGGCGCGCGTCCGGATCTGCGCGGCGATCTGCGGAAAGTCCTGCGGCGTCAGCGCATCGCCCTCGCACAGCACGGCGGCGCGGAAGAGGGCGTTTTGCAGCTGGCGCACATTGCCCGGCCATTCATGCTGCATCAGCAGCGCGAGCGCATCGTCGGTCAGGCCCAGGCTGCGCAGCCCCGGCTGATTGGCGATGCGGGCGAGCAGATGACGGCAAAGCGCGGGAACGTCGCCAATACGCTCGCGCAGCGGCGGAATCGTCAACTGTACGACGTTCAGGCGGTAATAAAGGTCTTCGCGGAAACGCCCCGCCTCGATCTCATCGACCAGCCGCTTGTTGGTGGCGGCGATGATCCGCACATCGACATGGACCGGCCGCCGGGCTCCGATGGGCTGCACCTCGCCATCCTGAAGGACGCGCAGCAGTTTGACCTGGGCGTCGAGCGGCATTTCGCTGACTTCATCGAGGAAGATGGTGCCCATGTCGGCGGCGACAAACTTGCCGACCTGGCGCTCGAAGGCCCCGGTAAAGGCGCCGCGCTCATGGCCGAACAGGTCCGATTCGACGAGGTTCGCGGGGATGGCGCCGCAATTCACCGTCACCATCGCCTGCTTGTGGCGGGGGGAGGCCGCGTGGATGGCGCGGGCGATCACATCCTTGCCGACGCCGCTTTCGCCTTCGATCAGGACGGGGACGCGGGCGCGGGCCGCTTTGGCTGCGATCGCGAGGGCGGCGCGGAATTGCGGCGCGGCGCCGACCACATCTTCAAAAGAAAGGGCTGCGGATATCTTTTCCGTCAGCGGGCGCAGCTCACCCTTGCCATGCTCCTGCGACAGGGTGGCGTTGAGCGCGGAGAGCAGCCTTTCCGGCGCGACCGGCTTGGCAAGATAGTCGGTCGCGCCAGCACGCATGGCGTCCACGGCAACGGCGACACTGTTGTGCGCGGTCAGTATCAATATGGGAAGCGCAGGCCGACGGCTGCGCAATTCGCGGACGAGGCCGGTCGCATCGGGGCCGGGAATCCACTGGTCGAGCAGCACCGCGTCCAGCCGCATCCCGTCCTGCGTGCCGAGCATGGCGATCGCCATGTCGCCGTCATTGGCGAAGATCGTACGCCAGCCAGCGCGGGCGGCCAGCGCGGACACAAGCCTGCGTTGCGCGGGCTCTTCGTCGATCAGCATCAGCATGGGAACGCCGTCGCGCGCCATCTTACCCCTCTTCTTGTTCCGTGGCGCCAGCCTAGACCAAGGGGGTAAAGGCGCCCTTAACCGGAAAGTTTTTCTTCATCCGTTTCGAGGTTGAGGGGGGAGAACCTTGTCGATAAGAGGGGCCCGCTCAAAAACACAGGCGACAAGGGAATGGACATGGCGTCAGAAGGAAATATGGAGAGCGCGACCCAGACCTACACAGGGTTCGTGGCCCTCGTGAAGTGGGGCACTATCGCAAGCGTGATCGTCGCTGCGATCGTCGTTCTGCTGATCTCCAGCTAAAGACCGGCGCCACCAGGGGGATGTCGATGAAGATCGCTATTATCAAGGAGCTCGCCGAGGGTGAGCGCCGCGTTGCCGGTACGCCGGAAACCGTCAAGAAGTTCAAGGCGCTGGGCGCCGATGTTGCCGTCGAAGCGGGCGCGGGCCTTACCGCCGCCATCGCCGATGCCGACTATGCCGCCATGGGCGCGACCATTGCGGATCGCGCCGCGACGGTCGCGGGCGCGGACATCATTCTCGGCGTCCAGGGTCCTGACGTCGCCAGCATCACGGGCGCGAAGCCGGGTGCGTGGATCGTCGCTGGCCTCAACCCCTTTGTCGAGCGCGCGCGCGTCGACGCCTATGCGCAGGCGGGCTATGAAGCGCTGGCGATGGAGTTCATGCCGCGCATCACGCGCGCGCAGTCGATGGACATCCTGTCTTCGCAGTCGAACCTGTCGGGCTACAAGGCGGTGCTGGACGCAGCGTCCGAATATGGCCGCGCTTTCCCGATGATGATGACGGCGGCGGGGACGATCTCCCCGGCCAAGGCTTTCGTCATGGGCGTGGGCGTCGCGGGGCTTCAGGCGATCGCGACGGCCAAGCGCCTGGGCGCGCAGGTGTCGGCGACCGACGTGCGCTCGGCGACCAAGGAACAGATCGAAAGCCTGGGCGCGAAGGCGGTCTTCGTCGAAAGCGTCGCTGGCATCGAGGGCGAGGGCAAGGGCGGCTATGCCACCGAAATGTCCGAGGATTACCAGAAGGCGCAGGCCGAACTGGTGTCCAGCCACATCGCCAAGCAGGACATCGTCATCACGACGGCGCTGATTCCGGGCAAGCCCGCGCCGCGCCTTATCACCGATGCGCAAATCGCGACGATGAAGCCGGGCAGCGTGATCGTCGACCTCGCCGTCGAACAGGGCGGCAATGTCGAAGGCGCGGTGCTGGGCCAGGTGGTCGAGCGTCATGGCGTGAAGATCGTGGGCCACAAGAATGTGCCCTCGCGCCTTGCCGCCGACGCCTCGGCGCTGTTCGCGCGCAACCTCTATAATTTCCTCTCGGCCTTCTGGAACAAGGAACAGAATGCGCCGGTGCTGGACGAGGAAATCGGCAACGCCATCCGCGTGACGCAGGGCGGCAAGGTCGTCAGCGACCGCCTGCTGTAAATCGGCATGCTCCTCCCCCTCTGGCAAAGCCTGAGGGGGAGGGCTTCGGCGTCGTATCGCGCCTTTCCATGGATCAGGCAGGACCGGACGATCGCGTCTGAAGGGCAGGAATGAGCGCGCTTCTCCTCCTCTGTTTCCTTCTGGCCTGTTCGATCGGTGCGATCACCGCCTGGCGTTTGCGCCTGGACGAAACCGGCGCCGTCCTCCCGCTGTTTCTGCTGCCGCCTGCAGCCATCGCCGCAACGCTGACCATCGCCGCTGAGGTGAGTAGTCCCGTCGCCCGCTATGTGAGTTTGGTCGCGGTCATATTGGCCAGCGCATCCTTCTGCGGCGGCGCCATCGCTGCGCGCCGGAGCGCCAAAGCCGGGCAGGCGGCGAAACGTCCATGACTGCCGGCTTTGACCTGATCCTGATCGGGCAGGCCCTCGCGGCGCTGCTTTTCCTGGGCGCTTCTTGGCCTTCCGCAATCATGTCGGGCCAGACGCGGCGGCATGCGGCTCTTGTTGGCACGATGATCCTGTCTGCCGTGGCGGTGTATGACATGGACGTCATCAACGGACCCGATATCATCGGCGCGTTGATCGTGGGCGGCGGCTTTGGCTTGCTGCTGGGACGGGAATGGCCGCGCGGCCGATGGATGCCGCTGTTGACGATATTCACCGGGTTCTCGGCAGCGGCGATGCTGTGTGCAGCAGCGGCGGCCTGGCTCAACCCCTATGCTTTCGGGCTGGTCGATGAGGGAAGCATCGGCATTGCCGCGCGGCATATGCTGGCGCTGGCAGTCGTGACCATGGGTGGCATCGGTGCGTCGACCTGCGCGCTAGGTGCGCTTCTTGGCGGAGAGCGATCGGCGGTGCTGCTGCTCGTCCTCGCCATTGCTATGGCGGGCTGGTCCGCCGCCGCGCTCGCACTCCTGCTGGAAAATGTGGGGCTCCTGGCTGCGGGAGGGCTTTCAGCTGCTGCCGGAACGGGCGTTGCGCTGCGCATATGTGGCGGAGCGCGCGGGAAGGGGCTTGCCGATGCGGGGTCCCATCCGTAACGCTGGAGCGGACGGACGCCGGGGCAGTTTCCGGGCGGCAATTGGGGTAAAGGCGCACCATGCAGAAGCTCGGCCTGATCGGCGGTCTCAGCTGGACATCCACAGCACGCTATTATCAGATCATCAATCAGGCGGTTTACCGGGCAAAGGGCGGGCAGCACAGCGCCCCGCTGCTGATAGAGAGCCTCGACTTCGCCGAAATCGGCCGCTCCACCACCGAAGAGGAATGGGCCTATGCTGCGCAGGTGCTGACGGCATCCGCCCGGCGGCTGGAGCAGGCAGGCGCCAAGGCGCTGCTGATCTGCGCCAACAGCATGCACCGTGTCTATGACGAGGTGCAGGGCGGGGTGGATACGCCGATCATCAACATCGCCGATGCGGTCGGCCGCAAGATGAAGGCCGATGGCGTGCAAAGGGCCGCGCTGATCGGCACCCGCAACGTCATGACGGAGAAATTCTACCGCCAGCGGCTGGTCGGCCACGGCATCTCGCTGCTGCCCCCGGACCTTGACCTCGCCGAGCGGATCGACCGCATCGTCTATGAGGAACTGACGATCGGCAAGGTGAGCCGCGAGTCCGAACGCTATATGCGCTCGGAACTGACGGACATCGCGAAGGAAAATGTTCAGGCGGCGATCCTGGCCTGCACAGAACTGGAAATGATCGTCGATGTGAAGGCGAACGTGCTGCCCATCTACGACGGCACCGCGATCCATGCTCGCGCCGGGGTCGATGTGATCCTGGGGGATTGAGCACAAAAAAGGGGACGCCCCCCGGACGTCCCCTTCCTCCCCTTTTTAGCCTGTTTCAGAAGGCCGAGCTGATCGAGCAGGCCGCTGGCCCAAGGATCACGACAAACAGCGTCGGCAGAATGAAGAGGATGAGCGGAACCGTCATGATGGCGGGCAGGCGCGCGGCCTTTTCTTCCGCGCGCATCATGCGTTCATGGCGAAATTCAGCGGATAGCACGCGCAAGGCGGATGCCAGCGGCGTGCCGTATTTTTCCGTCTGGATCATGGTCGTCACCACGCCCTTCACCGCATCAAGCTTCACCCGGTTGGCAAGATTTTCGAACGCCATGCGCCGTTCGGTAAGGAAGCTGAGTTCGATCGCGGTCAGCTGGAACTCGTCGCCCAGCTCCGGATAGGCCTTGCCCAGTTCCTTGGCGACGCGGGCGAAGGCGGCGTCCACCGTCAAGCCAGCCTCGGCGCAGATGACGAGCAGGTCGAGCGCGTCGGGCAGGCCCTTGCGAATGGCGGCGGAACGCTTCTGAATCTTGTTGTCGATGAAGATGTCCGGCGCCTTGTAGGACAGCAGCAGCGCCACGGCGAACGCCATGAAGCGCTTTGCACCGCCCCAGTCGGGATAGATGCCTACGCCATAGAGCAGCAGCGCAGCCAGGCCGCCGATGACGATCGGCAGCACCATGCGGCCGAAGATGACGGCGACCGCCAGATCCTTCGACCGGATACCGGCCTGCGCCAGCTTGGTTTGCGAATCCTTGAGCTGATCGTCCTGCAGCACCTTCAGGCTGGACAGGAAGGCCCGCATCTGATCGGTCGTCTGGTTCTTCTTGACCAGCTTGGCGCGGCGGCGCGCGGTGGAGGCGGTGATCCCGGCCTTCAGCTGCTCACGCCGTTCGTTGAGCGCCTTGACGCGCTTGGCCATCGGGTCGCGCACGGTCATCACCGTGTAGAGCACAAACAGCATGGCGAGCGTCGCCATCGCGGCGAGCAAGGTGCCAAAGTCCGTGGCGGACATGCCGAAGAGAGTGCCTGCGGGGGAAGCGGTTTCCATGTCTCTTATCCCCCGTCAGATTTCGAAGTTGATCATCTGCGACATGATGAAGACGCCAATGCCCATCCAGCACATGCCGCCGAGGCCAATGACCTGCATCAGCGACATGCCGAAAAGGCCCGCGGGATCAGGCGTGAAGAATGGCGACATATATCCGTAGTTGATGTAGCAGATCATGCCGAAGACCAGGAACGGCAGGGCGCCGATGATATAGGCCGACGCCTTGGATTCCGAAGACATGGCGCGGATCTTCAGCTTCATCTGTGCGCGCTGACGCAGCACGGTGGCGAGGTTCGACAAGGTTTCGGCAAGGTTGCCGCCCGTCTCGCGCTGAATCGCCAGGCTGATGACGAAGAATTGGAATTCCGGCGTGCCGAGGCGATCGGCCGTTTCCTGCAGGGCCTGGTCCATCGTCTTGCCGATCTTGATGCGTTCGGTGATCAGCTTGAATTCCTCACCCACGGGGCCCGGCACTTCGCCCGCGACGACGCCCAGCGTCTCGGTGATCGGCAGGCCCGAGCGCAGACCGCGGGTCAGCAGTTCGAGCGCGTCGGGGAATTTCATGGTGAACTGCATCACCCGCTTCTTGATCAGGCGGCTGACCCACATGTGCGGCAGGGCAAGGCCGCTCGCGAGGCCCATCATGATGGCGAGCAGCGGCGCAAAGCCGCGCAGCATCAGAAAGGCGGCCATGCCAAGCGCTGTGAAGGCGCAGCTGGTCATATATTGGCTGACCGTCCATTTCTTGCCGGTCATGCGGAGGCGCTTGGCCAGATTTTCCGGGTTGGGCACCAGCGACACGAGCATCTTCATGTCGTTGCCGGGCTGCCGGTTGGAGATGGCCTTGCGCATGCGCGCTTCCATCATCGCATCCGCCGATCCGCTGTGACGTTCGCGGATCAGGGCGACACGGCGCTTGCTGGCCTTTTCAGCCGACGGCCCGGCAAAGGCCACGACAGCCAGACCAGCCAAGGTCATCAGCAGCATGATCAGCAATATCGAATTGCTCATGGTATCGCCCGTTTCCTATAGGTGCACCCCGCCCGATGGCGGCATGCCCGCCGTATTCTCACGCCTTGACCTTGTCCTTGCGTGCCGGGATCAGCCCCTTGAGGTCACCGATCTTGCCAAGCAGGGAGTCGCCTTTCTTCTTCTTTGCGGGCTTGCCATCGGCGGCATCGCCATCCTCGGCGGCCCCGATGACCGCGTCGAGCAGCGAGACGCAAGCCGCGCCGACCTTGTTGCCCTTTGCGGTTTCGGCCAATGTCTTGCCGAGCTTTGCGGACTGCGCCGCGGTCCGCAGGTCGAAGGGGACGATGACGTCCACCTTCCGCTCGATCGACGTCTCGAAATCCTTGCGGCTGATTTCCTGCGCGCCTGCATGGACGCGGTTGGCGACCACGATCACGCGCGACTGGGGCGCGTTGCTTTTCAGCCAGGACAGGATGCGGATCGAATCGCGCGCCGCCGCCAGCGTCAGTTCGGTGACGACCACGGCGACATTGACGTCGGCCATCAGGTGCGGATGCTGGATCAGCATATGGCGCGGCAGATCGACGACGCTGCATTCGAACGCGGCGCGGAATTCTTCCAGCAGCTGGTAAAAGGCGCCCCCATCGGTCAGCATCGGCTGGCTGATCGGCGCTTCGGCCGACAGGATCGCCAGCGTATCGCTTGCCCGCACCATCGCGCGTTCGATGAACAGGCCATCGATGCGGCTCGGGTTATCGATCGCGTCGGTGAGGCCACGGCCCGGTTCAAGGTCCATCGCCAGCGCGTTGGTGCCGAAATGGACGTCAAGATCGAGCAGTGCGGTCGGCCGCTTCTGCTTGTCGCTGAGCAGCCAGGCGAGCGAGGTCGCGATGCTGGACGCGCCCACGCCGCCACGGGTGCCGATGACGGCAGTGGTGAGGTGCGGCCGTTCGGGCCCCGCGTCGCGCGGGGCGAAGAACACCGCCTGCGCCTGTGCCAGCGCGTCGCGCAACTGGTCGGCGCCGAAGGGCTTCAGCAGATAATCCTGAATGCCGCTGGCGATGAGGTCGCGATAGAGGCGGACGTCATTCACCTGACCAGCGGCGATCACCACCGTGCCGGGCTCGCACACTTCGGCCAGGCTGTTGATGTCATTGAGCGGGTCGCCGCTTTCGGACATGTCGACGAACAGGATTTGGGGGCTGGCGCTGACCGACAGGCTCTGCACGGCGTTGCGCATGCCGCCCTTGTTCACCTTTTCCGGGGCCCAGCCCATTTCAGCGGCAACCATCGCCAGCAAGTCGTGGCTATGATCGTCGCAGACGAAGGCGTGGAAGGGATCGCGCTGTCCAGACATGGCGGGTTTCCAGGGTGCGTTCATGATCAGCGGCCTCCCGACAGGGACTTGAGGTCACCCGAACCGGTCGGGGTCTTTTCGCGATAGGTCGAAATGGCGCGGTTGGACGTGGCGGTGCGCAGGTCGCTTGCGCTGCTCTGGCCGCGCACCAGATCCTCCGGATTGGCGACCATCGCGGCAAGGTTGCCGTTCACGCCGCAGCCGAAATTGGAGGTAGTGCCAAGCTGGGATTCGGTTTCCTGCTTGCTCGACCAGTCAGGGCAGCCGGGCACGCGCGCGGTCGCGCGGCGCACGACCATCCGGACGCTGCCGGAAGGCGCAGCGCCTGCGGCGGCGGAGCTGTCCTCACCCACCAGCATGCCGTGGCGGGCGACGACATCGGCGATGCCTTCGCGCAGTTCAGGGCTGTAATAGGCATCGGTCACGATCGCGACCTGATCGCCATAGCCAAGGCCGATGGAGGCGAACCAGTCTTCCAGGCGGCGGGCTTCCGAAGCGCTGAGGCCGCCGTCCGGGCCAGCCTGCACATCATAGGTGTAGGTGTCGTGGCCGACGACTGGTTGATGCACCGATTCGACCCCGCGATTGACGGCGGGATTGCAGGCGGCGAGCGGCAGCGCCATCAGGGCGAGCGCGCCAAAGCGGACGATGGTGTTGGCGGAGAGGGAAGTCATGACTGTCGTCCTTCCGATCAGAAGCTGAAGCCGGGCGCGGCGGCGGTCTTCGCCGAACGCTTGCCCGTGTCGCGGGGAGCAGCCGCCTGCGGGCCAGGCGCGGGAGCCGGGCTGCCGGGATCGCGGCGCGGCATCGGCGCACGGGCACCGCTTATGCCGTCGCTGCCCTGCTGGAGCAGAAGGCCCTGTGCGACATTGGCATTGCGGAAACCGTCGGTGGGCAGGCGCACGTCCGACGCATTCATCGGCTTCACCAGATAGGGGGTGACGACGATGACCAGTTCGGTTTCGTGACGCTGGAACCGGCGCGACTTGAAGAGGCTGCCAAGGATCGGGATCTCACCGAAGCCCGGCGTCTTGCTGATCGAGTTGGCGGTGTCGTTGTTGAGCAGGCCCGCGATCATGAAGGCCTGGCCCGAACCCAGTTCGACGGTGGTTTCCGCCGTGCGGCTCTTGAGGGCCGGGACGGTCGTGTTCACCGAGAAGTCGAGGCTCGACACGGTCGGGCGCACGCGCAGCGAAATGCGTCCGTCCGCCAGCACCGTCGGCGTGAAGGCGAGCTGCACGCCATATTGTTTGAATTCGATGCTGTTGCCCTGCGTGCCGTTGCTGACGGTATAGGGATATTCGCCGCCTGCCAGGAAGCTGGCGGTTTCACCTGACAATGCGGTCAAATTGGGCTGGGCCAAAGCGGTAGCAAGGCCGCTCGATTCGGCAAGGTCCAGCGCGCCTGCCACGTCCATGCCGAGCAGGTTGGCGACGAAGCCGAGCGAGGTCGTGCCGCCCGTCGGGTTGTTGAAGGTGTACGTCGTGCCGCCCGTAGAATTGGTGCCGCGTGTCACGAAGTTGCGGTCGGCCCGGCCGATGCTGTCGATGATCCGGCCATTGCCATTCGCCAATGCCGAGATGTTCACGCCGATCTGGTGCCCAAGGTCGCGGCTGACTTCGGCGATCTTGACCTGCAGGTTGACCTGAAGCGGGGTCGCGGTGCGCAGGCGGCTGACGACGGTGACGTCCTTGCCCACGAAGGCCTGCGTCAGCCGCTCGGCTTCGGCGGCGTCCTCGGGAGCAGCGACGGTGCCGGTCAAGAGAACCATGCCGTTCATCTTGTTGACCGCGATCTGCGCGTTCGGCATCGCCAGCCGCAGCATGTCGTCGATGTTCGACAGATTGTTGCCGACGCGGACGGTGCCGGAAAACAGCACCTTGCCATTGGTGGCGGTGGCGAACACGGTGGTTTCGCCCGCTGCCTTCGCGATCAGGTAAAGCTGGTTCTGCGCACGAACATGGACGTCGACGACCTCGGGGTTGCCGATTACCACGTCCGACATCTTGGCGCCCAGGTTGATGACCTTGCTGCCGCCCACCGACATCAGGATCGCATTGTCCTGCATCGAGGAAGGGGCTGCATTGAGCGCGGTGGTCGGCGTGGCGGCCATGGCGGCGGCGAGGCCAAGAGCGATGGCGGGGCCGATGAGCGGTTTGACCGCCTTCTTGCCCGCCTGAAGGTTGATAGACTTCATCTTACTTCCCCCCGACCGGAACGACGGTCACATTGGTGCCGCGCGCGATGCGGATCACAGGTCCGCTGACGCCGCCCGGCGCTGCCTGAGCGCCGCCCCCTGCGGGCACTTCGACGCCGGCGGTCTGCAACGGCTTGGCGGGGACGGAGCTGCGCTGGTAGCGAGACACGTCTGCGCCGGTTGAAAAGGTGCTGCCCTTGTCGACCGGGCGAGCGGCGAGCTTTGCGATGATCTTCTTTTCCGCGTTCGGGCTGGCGCCATCGGGCAGGTCGACGTCGGAGCCGGCGATGGCGGCGTCGAGGTCCGACGCATTGTCCGCGATCGATCGCAGCGTCAGCGAAAGCGATCCGATGGTCTGCGCCACCGCGATCTTCTCCGCGATCTTGGGCGTCACTTCGATGGTGACGTTGGAATAGGTCTGGACGACCGGCTTGCCGTCATCGCCCATGGCGTCCATGCGCTGGTCGGTGGCGAGTACGCGCAGGTTGCGCAGGATGGTTTCGGAGACCTTCAACGGCTCCCCGTCCCCGCCGCCAGACACGCTCTGCGTCAGCATCAGGTCGACGCGGTCGCCCGGGAAGACGAAGCCCGCGACCGAGTTCTGCGCCGACACCGGCACGGTGACAGCGCGCATGCCCGGCCCGAGCGCCGCGGCGAGGAAACCGCGCTCGCCCGGCTTGATCACCGAACCCACGGTCATCGGCTGACCAGCCGAGATGGCGGTGCGCACGACGCTGCCCACCAGCTTCGCCGGATCGGCCTGGCCCTGGATATAATAGGCCTGCTCGACCAGATCCTTGGGCCATGGCTGAAAGCGGAAGCTTTCCGCGTCGAGGATGGTGCCGACCGGCAATGCCTTGGTTGCGACCAGCACATGGGGCTGGTCGGCCGCTACCGGCATGGAAGAGGCACTGGCCTGGGGCGCGCTAGACGAACTCAGCATGTTGCGCGCGAGAAGAGCTGTTGTGACCGCTATGACAAGCGCTCCCACCAGCAGCACGATTTTCTTGCCGTCCATGATGAAATTCGTCTCCCTCAATCAGGCGAGTTGCGCCCGAGCCCCGAATTTTACGCAAAATGGTTAAGATATCGTTCGCCAATCAGCCAAAGGGCGGCGAAGGATATTGCGATACCGTAAGGAATCTGGGGTTGTCCGAGCCGTCGGGTCATCCGGTGATGGACCACGGTGACGATCGTCACCACGCCCCCGGCCATGGCCATCATCATCAGCATCGCCAGGACGGCTTCCCATGGAAACCACAGCGCCAGCGCCCCCAGCAGCTTGACGTCGCCCCCGCCCATGCACCCCATCGCAAAGAGCGCGGCGAACAGCGCGAACACGGCTAGGCCAAGCGCCACCTGCAACAACATGCCCGGCCAAACCGGCAAGCCGTTGGCGACCCACCACAGCGGCGCCAGCGCCGCGATGGCTAGGTTCAACCGGTTCGAGATGATCCGCGACCGCCAATCGGTCACGCACGCGATGACCAGCAGCACGCCAAGGGCGCATAGCAGCGCCATTTTGAAATATTCCCCCGTCATGAATCTAAACCCTAGACCGCATGGCTTACTAAACCGTAACCATCCGCCCCATGGATTCGCCCCTGTCTGTTCCCCCGGCCTTTGACCGTCGTGCATGGCCGATGGATGGGCGGCTCGATTTCTGGACAGCGCCCGATGGCTGGCCGCTGCGCCGTTATCGATTGGGCCAAGGGCAGCGCGGGCAATTGCTGATGCTCGGCGGGCGCGGCGACATGATCGAGAAATATCTGGAAGTCATCGCCCATTGGGCAAGCCAGGGCTGGGCGGTCACCGCCTTCGACTGGCGCGGGCAAGGCGGATCGGGCCGCGTCGGGGCCGATCCGCTCTGCGGACATATCGATGATTTCGCGCAGTGGGTTTCAGACCTCGAAGCGTTCGTTGCCGACTGGCGGGCGCAATCGACAGGGCCGTGCGCGATTATCGCCCACAGCATGGGCGGGCACCTGCTGCTGCGCGCCTTGGCCGAGGGGATGCCGCCGCCCGATGCAGCGGTCGCCGTCGCGCCGATGATGGGTGTCCATACCGCCCCTTTGCCTCGCTGGCTGGCGGTGCTGATCGCCCGTACCATGTGCGCACTTGGTTTTTCCGAGCGGCAGGCCTGGACGCAGAAGGAGAATTCCGATCGGCAGCGCGCTATGCGGCAGAAGCGGCTGACGCATGATCCGGAACGCTATGCCGATGAGCTGTGGTGGCGCGACCACAGCCGGGACGTGGCGCTGGGCGCGCCAAGCTGGCGCTGGGTGGTGGAGGCACTGCGATCGACCTTCATGCTGGAGCGGAGCGGGAAGCTGGAACGCATAGCGGTGCCGCTGCTCATCCTCGCCACCAAGGCCGACCGGCTGGTGTCCACGCCCGCGATCCGTCGCATCGCCGCGCATATTCCGGGCGCGCGCCTGCACGTCTATGGGCCGGAAGCGGCGCATGAAATATTGCGGGAGATCGACCCCGTTCGCCTCGATGCGCTGCGGCGGATCGACGCTTTCCTGGATGAGGCCGCCGCGCCATGATCCGTTTCGACATGGTGATCGTCGGTGGCGGCATAGCGGGCGCCAGCCTGGGAGCGCAGCTTGGCGGCGAGGCATCGGTCCTGATCCTGGAACAGGAGGAGAGCGCCGGCTATCACGCCACCGGCCGATCCGTCGCCTTCTGGGAGGAGACCTATGGCGGCCCACAGGTGCAGCCGCTCACCACCGCGTCCGGGCCGTTGCTGCATGCTCCTGATCCAGCCTTTGACGACCGATCCTTTCTCACGCCCCGGCAGACGCTGTTCGTCGGGCGGGACGCGGATCGTGCGGAGCGGGATCGGCTGGTGCGGGACTTTTCCGGCCGGGTCGATCTGCGCCCGGTCGACCCTCATGCACTCATACCGGGACTGCGCCCGCAATGGACGGTCGGCCTATTGGAGCCAGGCGTGTGCGACATCGACGTCGCGGCGCTGCATCACGCCTATCTGCGGCGCTTCCACGCGCAGGGTGGCCAATTGCAGCTGGGAACGGCGCTCCACAAGGCTGCCCAGGAGCCGGGTGGCTGGCGTATCCAGACCAGCAACGGCGTCATCCATTGCGGCATCATCGTGAATGCCGCAGGCGCATGGGCCGACGATGTCGCGCGGCGCTGCGGCGTGGCGCCCATCGGCATCACCCCTTTGCGGCGCACCGTCGTGCAACTGCGCGTGCCCGCGATGCCATCAGCCGACCTGCCGCTCGTCATGGACCTGTCCTCCCGCTTCTATTTCAAGCCGGAAGGGGAAGGACGTATCTGGCTGACCCCGCATGATGAGGAGCCCTCGCTCCCGTGCGACGCGGCACCCGAAGAACTGGCAGTGGCGCAGGCGATCGCCCGGTTCGAAGATGTCGTGGACTGGCCGGTCGAGGCGGTCGAACGCAAATGGGCAGGGCTGCGCAGCTTCGCGCCGGATCGCGCGCCGGTCTACGGCTTCGACGCAGTCGCGCCCGGCTTTTTCTGGTTCGCGGGGCAGGGCGGTTTCGGCATCCAGACAGCGCCCGCCGCCGCCTTGCTGGGATCGGCGCTGCTGACGGTTGGTCCCATGGCCGAAGCGGTCAAGGACATAGATCCGGCCGCCTATTCGCCTGCACGGTTCGCATAGGCGCAGCCGGAACGAAGCGGCGTCCGTGACGTTCAAAAAACGTGCGAGGTATCTGGATGACCGTTCGCCCTGAGCCTGTCGAAGGGCTCAGCTCGAACCGGGTGATCATGAAAAGATGTGGTGTTCCTGGGCACGATCCATGGAGTAGGAGGATGCCGTCATGAAATGCTTTTCACGATCGGCCTTGATCCTGTCAGGGCTAATGATGGCGAGCAGTAGCATCAGCTTTGCCCAGCCGACCGAAGAAATCACCGTCACCGGCCGATACAATAACGCCCAATCGCTGTCACAGGGCGTCAGCTATGCCGATCTCGACCTCAGTACAAAGGCCGGGAAGGACGAATTGCGCCACCGTGTCGCGCTGACTGCGCGCTATTTGTGCGGCAAGTTGGGCGAATCGGACAATGCCTCGCCGGTCGTGCCCAGCTGCCGCGATGCCGCGGTGAGGGACGCGATGACGCGGGTCGGCACAGTCGAGGAAGGCTTCGCGCCGCGCGGCACCACATGGGTCGCGGGGACGCGCTGGCAGCCGCCTTATCCCGCTGATTGGGTCGAACGCTATCCCTGACGCCGTCAGGGGGAGTGGCCTGCCGCTCCCCCGTCAGGCGCGGAAGAGTTCCGCTGCGGCGCAGGCCAGTTGATCGGCCCGCTCATTTTCCGGGTGACCGGCATGACCCTTTACCCATTGCCAGCTGACCTTGTGCGGCGCGGCGGCGGCGAGCAGCGCCTGCCATAGCTCGGCATTCTTGACCGGCTTGCGGTCAGCCGTCTTCCAGCCATTCTTCTGCCAGCCGAAAACCCATTTGGTGATGCCGTCCATCACATATTTGCTGTCGGTGTAGAGCGTCACCTGGCAGGGGCGCTTCAGCGCATTCAGCGCTTCGATCGCGGCCATCATCTCCATGCGGTTGTTCGTGGTCTGCGGCTCTCCGCCGGAAATTTCCTTTTCCGTCGTGCCAAAGCGCAGCACCGCGCCCCAACCGCCGGGGCCGGGATTGCCCTTGCACGCGCCGTCCGTGAAGATTTCGACCTGAGACAGCGCGCTCACGCCCGCAGCAACTCCGCCGGTGCAGTCTGCGCATAAAAATCCAGCCGCCGTAGATAGGCCAGCGGGTCTTTGCGCGTCACCAGCGCGTCGGCGGGCGTGTTGATCCAGTCATAGGCGCGGGTCAGCAGGAAGCGCAGCGCCGCGCCCCGGCACAGGATCGGGAAGGCGGCCTGCTCCGCGTCGGAAAGGCCATGCGCTGCCTGATAGCCAGCGAGCAGCGCCGCCGAACGATCGGCAAAGAAGTGCGCGCCGTCATTGCTGAACACCCATGCGCTGTGCGTGACGGCCAGGTCATAGGCGCGAATGTCGGTGCAGCTGAAATAGAAGTCGATGAGGCCGGTCACCTCGTCGCCCAGCATCAGCACATTGTCGGGAAAAAGATCGGCGTGGATCACCGCGCGCGGCAGTCCAGCGGGCCAATGCGCGTCGAGATAGGCGAGCTCATCCGTCACCCGCTGGCCAAGGTCCGGCGCGATATCGTCGAAATGGTCGCCGCACTTGGCCGCCAGATCATGCCAGCCAGCAATGTCGAGCGCGTTGCGACGCTCGCCCGCAAATCCTTCCGCCGCGCGATGCAGCTCGCCCAGTGCAGCGCCTGCGGCTTTCGATTGGGCAGCGGTGGGTTCAGTGACGGATATGCCGGTCAGGAACTCGATCAGGCAGGCAGGCCTTCCGCCAAGCTGTTGCAGGCGCTTGCCCTCCCGGTCGGCGATGAAGCGCGGCACCAGGCATCCACGCGCGCCCAGATGATCGAGCAGGTCCATGAAGAAGGGCAGGTCGGCCTCATCCACCCGCTTTTCATACAGGGTCAGGATATAGCGGTGGCCCTTCCCATCGGCACCGGTGGTTTCCAGCAGGTAGTTGCTGTTCTCGACCCCTTCGGCGATGCCTTTCGCCGATACCAGCCGTCCGGCATCATAGCGGGCGAGAAACGCGTCGATCTCTTCGGCGGGAACATGGGTATAGACTGCCATCGCCTTATGCCGCTCCCAGTTCGCGGGGCAATTTAAACGAGACGGTTTCCCGCGCCGTCTCCACCTGCTCCTCCGTCACGTCGTAACGCGCGGCGAGCCGGTCCACCACTTCGCGCACCAATATTTCCGGGGCCGATGCGCCTGCGGTCAGGCCAAGCGTGCGGACATTCTCCAGCCATGCAAAGTCAATGTCGTCGGCACGCTGGATCAGCCGGGCTGGCGTGCCTTCGCGTTCGGCGACCTCGACCAGCCGCAACGAATTGGAGCTGTTGGGCGCGCCGATCACGTAAAGCGCGTCGCACTGGGCCGCGATCGCCTTCACCGCCGCCTGACGGTTCGACGTCGCGTAGCAGATGTCTTCGCCCTTGGGCGCATGGATCGTCGGAAAGCGGCGCTGAAGCGCTTCCACGATGGCGGCGGTGTCGTCCACCGACAGCGTGGTCTGCGTCAGGAAGGAGAGATTGTCGGGATCGGCGGGGGCGAAGCTTTCCGCATCCTCGACCGTTTCGATGAGGGTCATGCTTCCCGCGTCCACCTGACCAAAGGTGCCGATGACTTCGGGATGCCCCTTGTGGCCGATGAACAGGATATGGCGGCCTGCTTCGACCTGCCGTTCGGCCTGCCGATGCACCTTGCTCACCAGCGGGCAGGTCGCGTCCAGATAATCCAGGCCGCGCTCTTCCGCCTTCGCGGGCACCGCCTTGGGCACGCCATGGGCGGAAAAGACGACCGGCACGCCGTCCGGCACCTGATCCAGTTCCTCTACGAAGATCGCGCCCTTCGCCCGCAGGCTGTCCACCACATATTTATTGTGGACGATTTCATGCCGGACATAGACGGGCGCGCCATATTTCTCGATCGCCCTTTCGACGATGACGATGGCGCGGTCCACGCCAGCGCAAAAGCCGCGCGGGGCGGCGATCAGGAGCTTCAAGGGGAGACGGGCGGTCATGCCAGCCGCTTAGGCCAATGTGACGCCGGAAGGAAGGGGGAGGCGCGCGCTCTGCGCTCCTTTCGGTTGCGTGAGCGGCGGGGTGCGGATAAGAAGCCCCAGCCTGTTCCCAAGGGATTGCCTCGTGACCTTTTCTCGACTTGCGCTGACTGGAATGATCGCCCTTGCCCTTGCGGGCTGTTCGCGCCGGGGAGAAATCGATCCCACCGGCGGCATCGTCGCCGTCCGCTCGGCCTGCCCGACGGCTGCGATCCCTGCCTATACGGGGGACATCACGCTGTTCAATCCGGCTGGCAGCACCGACGCTCGCGCGATCGACGTGGTGGCGAACATCACCGATTTGCGCGCCACTTGTTCGGAAGGCGCGCAATTCTACAGCGAGGCGACCTTCGTCGTGAACGCCCGCCGTTCCGACGCCACCGCCGCGCGTCGGGTGACGCTGCCCTATTTCTCCGCGGTCGTGCGTGGCGGCAACGCCGTCGTCGCCAAGCGGGTGGGCCAGGTCGTGCTCGACTTCCCGGCTGGCCAGTATCGCGCTAGCGCGAGCGCAAAGGCGGGCTCCTTCGTCGACAAGGCCGCAGCGACGCTGCCCGCCGACATCCAGGCGAAGATCACGCAGAAGCGCAAGGCGGGCGATGAGGACGCGGCGATCGATCCCTTCGCCCAGCCCGACGTCCGCGCGGCGCTGCAACGAACCAGCTTCGAGTTGCTTGTGGGTTTCAACCTGACCCAGGACCAGCTCCGATACAACGCGACACGTTAAGAGCGAACCTTAATCTTCCGTTCGCCCTGAGCTTGTCGAAGGGCTCTACTTCTTGCAGGGAAGGATGAGGCTTCGATTTCAGCCCAGCCCGGACGGGTCTTGTGCTTTTCGAGGAAACACCCTTGTCCCTTTACATTCGTTTCACCGCCCATCTGAACGCCGTGCTGGACGCGCTGGAAGCGGACGGCACCCTGCCTGCTGGCCTCAACCGCAAGCCGGTGACGGTAGAACCCCCGCGCGACCCCAGCCATGGCGACCTTGCCACCAACGCCGCCATGGTCCTTGCCAAGCCCGCAGGCACCAACCCGCGCGCGCTGGCGGAAAAGATCGTCGCGGGCCTGCAAAAGCTCGAAGAGGTGGAAAGCGCCGCCATCGCTGGCCCCGGCTTCATCAACCTGACGCTGACTGACGCCACCTGGCGCGCGGAACTGGCCGCGATCCATGCCGAGGCCGCCGACTATGGCCGCTCCGACGCGGGCGCGGGCGTTACCGTCAACGTCGAATATGTCTCCGCCAACCCCACCGGCCCCATGCATATGGGCCATTGCCGGGGCGCGGTGGTCGGCGACGCGCTAGCCACGCTGCTCGAGTATGCCGGGCACAAGGTCATCCGCGAATATTATATCAATGACGCAGGCGGCCAGGTCGACGTGCTCGCCCGCTCCGCCCATGTCCGCTACCGGGAAGCGCTGGGCCAGGATGTGGGCGAGATTCCCGAGGGCCTCTACCCCGGCGATTATCTCGTCCCCGTGGGCCAGGCGCTCGCCGCCGAATATGGCGACGCCTACGTAAACGCGCCCGAGAGCGAGTGGCTCGTCCCCTTCCGCACCAAGGCCGTCGCCGCGATGATGGAGATGATCCGCAGCGATCTGGACCTCCTCGGCATCCACCACGACATCTTCGCGTCCGAAGCCGAACTGCAGGCCGCCGGAAAGCCGCAAGCCGCGGAGCAATGGCTGCGCGACCATGACCTCGTCTATGATGGCGTCCTCGAAGCACCCAAGGGCGAGACGCCCGAAGATTGGGAGCCAGTCGAACTCCCCCTGTTCCGCTCCACCAGGTTCGGCGACGATCAGGACCGCCCGATCAAGAAGTCGAACGGCGCCTGGACCTATTTTGGCGCTGACATGGCCTATCATTTCCAGAAGGCGCAGACCGCCGACCAGCTGATCGACATCTGGGGCGCGGACCATGCCGGTACGGTGAAGCGCATCCAGGCCGCCGTCGCCGCCTTGACCGAAGGGCGCGCCCGCTTCGACGTCAAGCTGATCCAGATGGTCCGCCTGCTGCGCGATGGCGAGCCGGTGAAGATGTCCAAGCGCGCGGGCAATTTCGTGACGCTCGCCGACGTGGTGCGCGAAGTGGGCAAGGACGTCGTCCGCTTCACCATGCTGACGCGCAAGGCCGACGCCCAGATGGACTTCGACTTCGCCAAGGTCGTGGAAGCGTCGAAGGACAACCCGGTCTTCTACGTCCAATATGCCCATGCCCGCATTTCCTCGCTCGGCCGCCGGGCTGAGGAAGCCGGAATGGATCTTCCTGCGCCCGACCTGTCCCGCCTTGGGACGGAGGAACTTAACCTTGTTAAGTTGGCCGCACAGTTCCCACGGGTGGTGGAAGGGGCTGCGTTCGCGCGCGAACCGCACCGCATCGCCTTTTATCTCAATGACTTGGCTTCTGCATTCCACAGCTGGTGGAATTTGGGGAACGACAATCCGCGTGCCCGCGTGATCCTGGCGGACGATCCTGGGATAACTTCTGCGCGCCTTTTCTTAAGCCGCGGAATCGGGCAAATCATCCGTAATGGCCTTGCCCTTATGGGCGTGGCTGCGTTGACGGAAATGCAATAGCCAGGCGGAGGCACGGACACATGGGCGACTTTGCGAGGGGGCGGCTCGATCTCGACGATGACGAGCGTCTGCCTTGGCTTGAGCCTGGCATTGAAGATGAGGAGGATGAAGGGCTCTCCCCCGTCCGTCTGCTCGGCTTCATACTGGTCGCCCTTGTCCTGCTAGGCGGCGTGATCGCTGGCGTCTGGTTCCTCAACAACCGTTCGAGCGGCGGCGGCGAAGGCAAGCTGATCGCCGCGCCCGCTGGCGACTACAAGGTGCCCGCGCGCGAGGCCGATGCCAAGAAGTTCGAAGGGGAGGGCGACGCCAGCTTCGCCGCCAGCGAAGGCGTACTGCGCGACGGCCGCATCGATCCCAGCCGTGTCCCCGAAGCGCCCGTAACCGCCACTGCGCCCGCCAAGCCCAGCCAGCCAGTGCCGGGCAAGCCTTCGCAGAGCGTGACTGCGCGCGTCGCCGACGAAACCAACGTCCGGCCAGCAACCGCGCAGCCCGTCCGCAAGGGCGGCGCGGTGATCCAGCTCGGCGCCTATGGCAGCCAATCCGGCGCCCGCGACGCCTGGACCCGCCTGTCCAAGCGCTTCGCCTATCTCGCGCCGCTCACCATGGCGATCGAACCCACCGAAGTCGGCGGCAGCACCCTCTACCGCCTGCGCGCGACGGCCGGAGCCCAAGCCAGCACCCTCTGCGGCAGACTGAAAGTCGCCGGCGAAAGCTGCATCGTCGTGAACTAAGCCGTCTATCTCCTCTCCCCTTTAGGGGTCGGCCAGAGGCACGTGACTCTGGCCGAGGTGCCGAGCGCAGCGAAGGCGGGAGAGGGGAACGCAGGTGCGGGATAGAAAATCGCTCAAATCCGCGAAGCAACTTCGCCGCGATCTCACTCCCGCAGAAGCCCGCCTCTGGTATCATCTCCGCGCCAAGCGCTTCTCCGGTGCGAAGTTCCGCCGCCAAACCGTCATCGGCCCCTTCATCGCCGACTTCACCTGCCGCGCGGCCATGCTGGTCATCGAGATCGACGGCGACACCCACGGCGCAACCGCTGAGTATGACGCCGAGCGCACCGCCTATCTAGAACAGCAAGGCTGGCAAGTCCTCCGCTTCACCAACACGGACGTCATGCGCAATCTCGAAGCCGTTCTGTCCTCGATAGCACAGCGCCTCCCCCTCTCCCTAACCTCGATGAGAGTCACGTGCCTCTCATCGACCCCTAAAGGGGAGAGGGGATACGCCACTCCTTGATCCCAACAACCCCTTCGACACAGCGCCCCACAGCCGCTACCATCCGCCCTCATGAAACCGGTAATCTTCGGCCTCTCCGGCGAGACGCTCACGGCGGACGAGCGCGCCTTCTTCGCTGATGCGCAGCCTGCGGGCTATATCCTCTTCCGCCGCAATATCGCCGACCGCGTCCAGCTCCGCGCCTTGACCGACGATCTGCGGGCGCTTCACGGCCGCGACGACCTGCTCATCATGATCGATCAGGAAGGGGGTCGCGTCGCCCGCATGCAGGCGCCCGTTTGGCCAAGCTTCCCCCCCGGCGCCGTGTTCGACCGCCTCTATGACATCGCGCCGTCGAGCGCGATCGCCGCCGCGCGCGCCAATGCCCATGCTATAGCGCTGACCCTGGCCGAAGGCGGCATCACCGTGGATGCGCTCCCGCTGCTCGACGTGCGGCAGGATGGCGCAAGCGACATCATGGGCGATCGCACGCTCGGCGCGGAGCCCATGCGCGTCGCCGCGCTCGGCCGCGCAGTCATCGAAGGGCTGGCGAGGGGCGGGGTCGCGGGCATCATCAAGCATATGCCGGGCCATGGCCGCGCCATGGTGGACAGCCATCATGAACTGCCCATTGTGATCGCGAGCGAAGAGGAACTCGCCAGCGACCTCGCGCCTTTTCAGACGCTGAAGGACACGCCCATCGGCATGACCGCCCATGTCGTCTACACGGCTTGGGACCCCGATCTTCCCGCCAGCCTTTCCGCCTCGATCATCGACACGATCATCCGCCAGCGCATCGGTTTCGACGGCCTCCTCATGTCCGACGATCTCGACATGAAGGCGCTGAACGGCAGCATCCCGGAACTGGCGGCAGGCGTGGTCGCGGCGGGTTGCGACCTTGCGCTCAATTGCTGGGGGAGGATGGATGACATGGTGGGCATAGCTGATCTGCTCCCCGACATCAGCGACCGGTCGCGGGCGCGCCTCGATCGCGCGATGGCCTCGACCAGCCTGACCGCCGAAAGCCCACCCCTGGAACAGCTGCTGGCGACCCGCGACAGCCTGCTCTCCGTGGTGGCTGCGTGAGGGCAGGCGTGATCCTGTCCCTTCCGGCGAAGCTATACGGAATTAAATTCTCACGCGGAGCCGCGGAGCCGCGGAGATGTCGCCCCTTCGGCGAAGCCACTTGTCATTTTGAACCCACCCCCACGGACCAGACCGATTTTTTGGTGCTGTGCGGGCGCTTGCTCACCCTCCGCGTCTCCGCGTCTCCGCGTGAACAACTCTTCCCACCGTCAGCGCGTCAAAGAGCGGCCTGACCATGGAAGACCTCTTCACCCCTCCGCCACAGCCCCGCGCCGACATGCTGACCGTCAGCTTCGAAAGCTGGGAAGGGCCACTCGATCTCCTTCTGGCGCTCGCCCGCTCGCAAAAGGTCGATCTGCGTGAAATCTCGATCCTCGCGCTGGTCGAACAATATCTCGCTTATGTCGAAGGCGCGCGGAAGCTGAAGCTGGAACTGGCGGCCGACTATCTGGTGATGGCCGCCTGGCTCGCATATCTCAAATCCTCGCTGCTGCTGCCCAAGCAGGCACAGCCTGACCCGAGCCCCGACGAACTGGCCCTGCGGCTGCAATTGCGGCTGCAGCGCCTGCATGCCATGCGGGAGGCGGGAGCACGCCTGATGGCCCGGGACCGCATTGGCCGCGACGTGTTCGTTCGTCCCCGGCCCGAAGGATTGCGGCTGGTGCGCAAGGCAAAATGGGCCGCCAGCCTCTATGATTTGCTGCAATCCTACGGACAGCTGCGCGCGCGCACGCAACCGGCCGTCCATATGGTCGCCGCCCGTCCGGTGATGACGCTGGATGAAGCGATCCAGCGCGTCGGCACGCTGGTCGGGTCCGCGATCGATTGGACCACACTCGAATCCTTCCTGCCCGATGGTCAGGATGGACCGATGGCGCGATCGGCGCTCGCGAGCAGCTTCGTCGCGGCGCTGGAACTCGCGCGGCAGGGGCGGCTGGAAATACAGCAGGATGGCATATATGAGCCCATCTATCTGCGCGCCGCGCTGCCAGATCAAAATGGGGCGGACCAGGGTGGGAGGCGTCTGTTGTGATGCAGGAACCGGACGATTTCATGCGCGCCGTGGAGGCCGCCCTGTTCGTCGCCGAACATCCGCTGACGGCTGCCGAGTTGCGGCAGCATGTGGGGGAGGCCGGTGATCTCGGCACCGCCCTTGCCACGCTCTCGGATCATTATGCCGGGCGGGGCATCAATCTGGTCGAGCGTGGCGGGCGCTGGCATTTCCAGACGGCGGCGGACCTTGCGCATATCCTGCGGCGGGAGAAGGATGAGACGCGCAAGCTGTCCCGCGCGGCGATGGAGACGCTGGCCATCATCGCCTATCACGAGCCGGTCAGCCGCGCGGAGGTGGAGGCCATTCGCGGCGTCCAGGTGGCGAAGGGGACGCTCGACGTTCTCATGGAAGCAGGCTGGGTCCGGCCAGCGGGACGGCGGGAAGTTCCGGGCCGTCCGCTTATTTATGCGACGACGCACGAATTTCTGTCACATTTCGGACTTAGCAGCCGCCGGGATTTGCCGGGACTGGATGATCTGCGCGCTGCCGGATTGCTCGATCCGGTCGATCTTGCGCTGGAGGGCCTCGGCGCTCAATCCGTTCTGGAAAATGATGAGGAAGAAGCCTAAAAAGGGCTTCCTTTCAGGAGAAAGTTAAAATGGGTTCCTTTTCTTTGATGCATTGGGTCATCGTTCTCCTGGTGGTCATGCTGCTGTTTGGCGGCGGCCGCATCTCTGGCCTGATGGGCGACGTCGCCAAGGGCATCAAGAGCTTCAAGAAGGGCATGGCGGACGATGATGACGACATCGCCCCGGCCAAGCCCGCCACGCGGATCGAAGGACATCGCGTGCCCGAACAGGATGCGCCGACCGCGACCACCGAAGAAAAGACCAAGGCCTGACCTTCGTCACCCTCCAGCGGTAGGCGCGCATGTTCGATATCGGTTCGTCCGAACTTCTGCTGATCGTGATCGTCGCGGTTGTCGTGATTGGTCCAAAGGATCTGCCGCGCGCCCTGTACAAGGTTGGGCAGATCGTCGGCAAGGCACGCGGCATGGCGCGTCATTTCCGCACCGGCATCGACGCGATGGTGCGCGAAGCCGAGATGGAAGAGCTGGAAAAGAAGTGGGCGGACCAGAACCGGCGCATCATGCAGGAACATCCGCCCGAAGCGTCGTCCGCCCCAGCGATGGAGCCTTTGCCGGACTCCTCCGCCTCCGCCGTCCCGGCGCCGGGCGCATCGTCGCCGCCCCCGGCCTTCGTCGCCCAATCGGCGCCCGTTGCTCCCGCCCCTGCGTCCGATGGCCCGCCCTATATCGCGGCCCAGTCCAATCCTGCGGCCAAGGGTGATGCTCAGGCATGAGAGATATCGATGAGACAAAGGCGCCGCTGCTCGACCATCTGATCGAACTGCGCGGGCGGCTGTTGAAGTGCGTCTGGGCGCTCTTCCTGACGGGGGCGGTCTGCTTTTATTTTTCCGACAAGCTTTTCGCGTTCCTGGTTCATCCGCTCAAGGAGGCCTTTGGCGACGGGGGCGGACGGCTGGTCTATACCAAGCTCTACGAAGCCTTTTTCGTCCAGGTGAAGGTCGCGATCTTCGGCGCTTTCTGCCTGTCCTTCCCGATCATCGCGAACCAGCTCTGGGCCTTCGTCGCGCCGGGCCTTTATGCGAAGGAAAAGAAGGCATTATTGCCCTTTTTGGTGATGACGCCGGTGCTTTTCCTGATGGGCGCGAGCCTCGCTTACTATGTCGTGATGCCGACCGCCTTCCATTTTTTCCTGCAATTTCAAGGAAGTAGCGGAGGCCTCGCGGTCGAGGCACTCCCCAGCACCGACGCCTACCTCACTTTAGTCATGCAGTTCATTCTTGCATTCGGCATCAGTTTCCTGATGCCCGTCCTGCTGATGCTGCTGAACCGTGCCGGTTTCGTCACCCGTGCTCAACTCATCGGCCTGCGCCGCTACATGATCGTCGCCGCGTTCGTCCTCGCCGCCGTCTTGACCCCGCCCGACGTCGTATCGCAGCTGATGCTCGCCATCCCCCTGCTGCTGCTCTACGAAATCACCATCGTCGCGATCTGGTTCACCGATCGGAAACAGGCCCGCGACGCCGCAACAGCGGACGGAGCAGACACTTCCACCAGCTAAAAAAAGGCCCGCCAGTGGCGGGCCGCTAGGGTGGGAGCCTGTTTTTCGCTGCTTACTTGGCTGCGTCTTCCACGGCCGCGCCAGCGCTCTGCACGTCTTTGCCCGCGCCTTCGACGGTGTTGCACGCGGCCACCATCAGCGAACCGGTAAGCAGCAGGGCAGCAAAAATCTTCTTGGTCATGGTCGTCTCCTGAGGAAAAAACTCGAGCCGGATGGCCGCGCTATCCAGCGGCTGAGGGGGAGAACCCGCAGAGGCGAAATACGTTCCGCAACCGGAAATATCTGAGACTCGAAGGAGGCTGCCCCAAAAAATCTGAGCCCGGAACGCGTCGGGGGGGGGAGATGCGTTCCGGGCTCATGTTTTTTTGGATAGCAAGAGCGGGGGGCAAAAGATTTGCTATCCGGTATGCAGAACCACCGATCGCGGCATTTGGTTCCGCCGTTCCTCCACTTCCTGAAGTTTTTTATTATTACCAAGAATCAGTGGTTTAGGAAAAGGCCGCCAATAAATTGCGCGCCCCGCTATTCAGATGAGCGGGCGGCCGCTGTTCCGATATTCGGGCCGGATCGTTGATTGTGGCAGCATGTCCTGAGCAGCTGGTGGAGGGACGGCAAGGGGGACGGTGACGTCCACCCCCGCTGGCGGCAAGGGATGCTGCATCGCAGGTGACTTCACCGACCACGCTCTGGCTGATGGGCCGGATTGCCACTCCCGCCCCGCATAGGGGATGCGGAAGGCTGCCTCTGTCCCGTTGAAGCCCGGCATCTGATAGAAGATGTGCGCCCCGATGACGGCGACGGGCCGCTTCGATGCTGCCCATCCGGGACGCACGGCCAGCGTATGGTAGAATGTGGCGAGCCCAACGGGCGCGTAGACGCGGCCCGCAAGCGCCTGTTCCGCGATCCGGCGCGCACGTGCCCAGCTTTGCGCATGATTGGCCCGCCCCATCGATCCGTCGCAGCTGAACGTGAACTGGCAGAGGGAGTCGGTGCGTTCCGATCCTTGATAGACGACGCCGCAGACGCTGTGCGGCCACAGCGGATTGCGGACGCGGTTCAGGACGACCTGGGCAACCGCGCGCTGGCCGTCTTCCGGCTCGTTGGCTGCTTCATAATAGATGGCCGAGGTGAGGCAGTTGACCGCCCTGTAGCTATCGAGCGGGGTCTGGCCGCGAAACGCAGCCGCCGGGGCAGCGTCGATGGTGGCGAGTTTCAGGACGTGTCGACTGTTCCCAACCGAATCGGGGAGATCCTGGAAGATATCGTCAGCGAAAAAATAGGCGGAACCAGGGAAATTTTCTCCCGCCCGCTCGGCAACATCGTCGCGCGCCCTCACATCCGCCAGCATGTCCAGCGGCGCGGCGGTGATCAGGCGCGGCAGAGCAAGCGCCGTCAGCGCCAGAACGGACAATATCAGATGCCAGGATCGCCCGCGCGTCATGTCGAAGCTGTCTGTACTCATCAATGGATCGCGGCTTAACGCCGCACGGCGCCACTCCTAGCGCAAAAGCCTTGCCACTTTCTTCCCGGCGGCGGCGATTATCGCGCACGGATTGCAATCAGGTCTTTGGGTGGATCAGCATTCCCTTGCTTGGCAAGCGTGCATCCGCTCCGCTATGCGGGGAACATGCTGGTTCAGAATGATAGCCTCGCCCTGATTGGCAACACGCCGCTGGTGCGCCTTGCCGGTCCGTCGCAAGAGACGGGCTGCGATATTTTCGCCAAGTGCGAATTCGCCAATCCCGGTGCGTCGGTCAAGGATCGCGCGGCGCTCTTCATCGTCAATGATGCGGAAGAAAAAGGGCTGTTGCAGCCGGGTGGCACGATCGTCGAAGGAACGGCGGGCAATACCGGTATCGGCCTGGCCCTGGTCGCCAATGCGAAGGGCTACAGGACGATCATCGTCATGCCCGAAACGCAGAGCCGGGAGAAGATGGACACGCTGCGCGCGCTCGGCGCTGAACTGGTGACGGTGCCTGCCGCTGCCTATTCGAACCCGGGGCATTTCGTCCACACGTCCCGCCGCATCGCGGAAGAAACGGAGAATGCGATCTGGGCGAACCAGTTCGACAATATCGCCAACCGGAAAGCGCATATCGTCGGTACGGCGGAGGAAATCTGGCAGCAGCTGGACGGGCAGATCGACGGCTTCACCTGCGCGGCGGGCACTGGCGGCACGATCGCGGGCGTGGGGCTGGGCCTCAAGGCGCATGACGAGAATATCACGATCGCGCTGACCGATCCGCATGGCGCGGCGCTCTATAATTATTACGCCCATGGCGAGCTGAAGGCGGAAGGGTCGTCCGTGGCCGAGGGGATCGGGCAGGGCCGGATCACCGCCAATCTGGAGGGTGCGCCCATCGATACCCAGTTCCGCATTTCCGATGAAGAAGGATTGCACTGGGTCGAGCGCCTGCTGGCGGAAGAAGGGCTTTGCCTTGGCCTGTCGTCGGGGATCAATGTGGCGGGCGCGGTGGCGCTGGCGCGCGAACTGGGCCCGGGCAAGCGGATCGTCACCATCTTGTGCGACACCGGTTTCCGCTATCTCTCCACCCTCTACAATCGCGAATGGCTGGAAGCGAAGGGCTTGACGGTGTTCCCCTGGCTCGCGCACAATCGCTGATCGCTGCACGGGTCGCGGCGGCAAGATAAAGAGCGCTTTGATGGCTGAACATCCCCGCCGGCAGGAAGGGTTGCAGCGTGTCCAGATCGGCCTGACGGGGCTGGCGGGCGTGGTGCTCCTTGTGGGCCTTGCGAATATCGTGATCGAAAAGGCGCGGATCGACGATCCGGCGGTGCCGCCGCCGACCGTGCCCACGCTGGACGTCAATGCCGTCGCGCCCAAGGAGCCGCTGGCGGAATTGGGCGTGCAACCGGCGCCCGAGCAGCAGCCGATCGTCCCAGACCTGCAGCCGGACCCCAATTTGCGCAAGCCGATGGATCGCGATCCGCAAGCGTCCGGCCGCTGATCATCTTGATCGAAGCGCGCATTCCATGAAGGCGTTGCGCACATTCCTGATGCTTGGCCTTGGTCCGGTGCTGGTTGTGCTCGGCGGTCTTCCTGCCTTGTTGAAAACGGGGCAGGTCGACCTGCAGAGCTGGACCTGGCCTGCCCTGATGCTCATGCCCGTCGCGCTGTTGCTAAGCCTGAAGCGCGGCTGGCCCTATGCCCTATGGGCTGGGGCGGGAAGTTTGGGGACGGTCCTGATCTTCGATGTTCTGGCGGCGTCATCCTATCCAGCGATAGGTGATGTTGGCGGTTTAACGCTCGTTGCCGTACTGGCGGTCGTCGCTGGCATCTGCCTTCCTCGCCGGAAGTGGACAGGGCTTACCTTGTGCGCTGCTGCTCTGTTGTCCTGCTGGCTGGCGCGGGAGGCGCCTCTCCCGGAAACGCCATCGCCCCGGCCCAAGCTGGCAGTCATCGGCGCGCTGCCCTTATTCTGGAAGGAAGGAGAAGCGGGTTTCGGTGCGCGGAGTGATGCGCCGCTCATCACTCTCCTGCGGCGGCGCTTCGACGTACAGCCCGTTGACAGCCCGCTTGGCCCAGCGATGAGGGATGCCAACGCCCTGCTGCTCGCGCAGCCGCGCGTCTTTTCCCCGGCAGAGTTGGTCGTGCTGGATAATTGGGTCCGCAACGGCGGACATGTCTTGCTGCTGGCTGATCCTCTGCTGCGCTGGCCATCGTCCCTGCCGCTGGGAGACAGGCGCAGGCCGCCTGCCGTCAGCATGATTGGGCCGCTGCTGAATCATTGGGGCCTCGCGCTTCTTCCGCCGGTCGCCGTGGCGGAAGAGCGGCGCATATTGGAGGATGGCCGCGTGCTGACGACCATGGGCAGTTCCGGCTTCGCGCTGCGGCCCGGGACGTCATGTCACGTCGAAGAGGAGGGGCTGGCCGCACGATGCGCGATCGGCAGAGGGAACGCCGTGCTGGTTGCCGACGCGGACCTGATCGACGACCGACTGTGGCTGGCCGATGCTGCTGCGCCTTTGGATGCGCGGCACTGGTCCGCTGATAGTCCGGGGTTCGTGATCGAGGCCTTGGATGGCGGCATGGTCGAAGGGCGCCGCTGGCTCCGATCGGCGGCCGACCTTGTGATGGCCCTCCGCTGGTCGATTCTTGTCGGGATTGGCTGGGCGATCCTGGGAAGCGTCTTCCTCGGCTGGTTTTACCGCGACAATCGGGTGCGAGACATCTCGTCCCATCCGCCTTGGGAGGCTGTCGAACCGGGTTAGACCAGAACAAAACAGGATTTCCCGGCTTCTCCCGACTTTTCCCTTTCCATGCACCTCTCGCCTTGGTATCTAAGGCGCATAGGGGTTTGTCAGGCTTTGCTAGTCCTGCGCACCGGCTGCGATGATGCGGGTTGGTGAGCGATGGCCTGCGCCCCTACGAACAGAGGGGCAGCAGTCCGTACGTGTCGGATATCATTCTCTTTACAGGCAACGCGTTCAGCGTGGCGGACGGCAAGGGCCGTTTCGTCCTGCCTCTTGAGATGCGCCGACAGGTCAAGCTGTCCAGCGGCGGCGAAACGCGGCTTTATCTCTCGGTCCATGGCGACAACCCCTGCGCCACCGGCTTTGGAGAATCGCACCGCCGCTTCCTGTTTACCGAGGTCGAGGAACTGGCCCTCGAAGCGCGCGCTCAAGGCCGCGACTATAATGCCGACCTGGAACTGGAACGCCGCCTCGGCACGATCGAGGAGGTGAATTTCGACGAGGGCGGCCGTTTCGCCATGCATCCGGACATCAAGGATGAATATGGCATCACCGACGCGGTCTTCTTCTACGGCGTCGGCCGCTACATCCAGATCTGGAAGCCCGAAACGCTTGCCGAGAGCAAGGATCGCCCCGAACTGATCCGCAACAAGGTGCGGCGCTGGCTCGACCAGCGGGCTGCGGGAGGCGGCAAGTGACCGCTGCTGTCGACCCCGATCGTCACGTCCCGGTTCTGCTCGATGAAGTGCTGCATGCCCTCGCCATCAACCCCGGCGAAGTGCATGTCGACGGCACGTTCGGTGCGGGTGGCTATTCCAGCGCGATGGCGAGAAAGGGCGCGAAAGTGTTCGCCTTTGACCGCGACCCTGACGCGATTCGCGAAGGCGAGGCGTTGGCGGCGGAAAAGGGCATCACCCTGATCGCCGGGGAATTTTCCCGGATGGAGCCGTTGCTGGCCGATCGCGGCATCACCTCGGTATCGGGCGTGACGCTCGACATCGGCGTGTCGTCGATGCAGCTCGACCGGCCAGAACGCGGCTTTTCTTTTCAAGCTGACGGTCCGCTCACCATGACCATGAGCCAGAGCGGGATGAGTGCTGCCGATTTCCTGAACAATGCCCCTGAGCAGGAGATTGCCGACGTCCTCTATCGCTATGGAGAGGAGCCGCGCTCGCGCCGTGTGGCTCGCGCGATCGTGGAGGCGCGTCCGCTGGAGCGTACAGGCCAGTTGGCCAGCGTCGTTCGCCGGGCGCTTGGACATAAGCCGCATGACAAGAAGGATCCGGCCACCCGCACTTTCCAGGCGATCCGCATCCATGTGAATCGCGAGCTTGAGGAACTGGAGCGCGGATTGGAAGCGGCAGAGGCGATGCTGGAGGAGGGCGGCCGCTTGGCGGTCGTCACGTTCCACAGCCTGGAAGATCGTATCGTCAAGCAATTCCTGCGTCAGCGTAGCGGCGGCGAAGGCGCCGGATCGCGCCACCTGCCTGAGCGCAAGGCGGCTGCCGCACCCACCTTCCACAAACCGGCAAAGGCTGTTCGCCCCGGCGAGGTGGAACTGGCCCGCAATCCGCGCGCGCGCTCCGCGACCCTGCGCAGCGCCGTTCGTACATCAGCCGCCATTCCTTCCCGGCAAAGTTCTTCGAGGAGCCCTCGCCCATGATCGCGGTGAAAAGGTTGCAGAGCCTGATCTGGATCCTGCTCGTCGCGCTGGGTGCGCTTGGCGCTTATCTGGTGTCGCTGAAAGTCGCGACGGAGCGCAACGAATTGATGAAGGTGCAGGCGCAGATCGCGCGGGCGCGGGCCGACATCCGCTATCTGGAAACGGAGTTCAGCGCGCGGGCGAGCATGCGGCAGCTTGAACGCTGGAACCAGGACGACTTCATGTACGCCACCCCGACCGCCCAGCAATATCTGGGCGGCGAGCGGGCGCTGGCGAACCTCGACGGTATTCAGCCCAACGGACCCGACTATGTCGCCCCGCCGGTGATGGTCGCGATGGTCCAGAGCCCTGCCGACCTTCCCTCTGCCGCGCAGGCTGCCCCGGCAAGTCCGGCCGCCACGCAAATTCGCAGCGACATTGCCGTGATCCGTGAAGCCCATGCCGCCGACAATGTCGAGAAGATCGCCAAGCCCGCGGCCAAGAGCGCTGCCGAGAAGGCGAAGGACGATGCGGACGTGTCGAAGCCCAACCCGCTCGCCCGCCGTGCTGAGCGGATGGCGATGCTGGACGCCAAGCTTCTCGATGACAGCACCATGGGCGACATAAGCGACAAGGCGGCGCGCGAGCGCAAGAAGGGGGCGCGCTGATGGCGACGATCATCGTTCAGCCCGGTGGCGCAAGGGCAGGCAAGCAGCGGGTCGACCTGACTGCTGTCGCACATAACCGGCTGATGCTGCTGCTCATCCTGTTCATGGCCATCACGGCGGTGGTGATCCTGCGGCTGACCTGGGTCGGCATCTTCGCGCATGGCGCGAGCGGGAATGGCGACGCTTCGGGCTTCCTTCCGGCGCGCGCGGACATTGTCGATCGCAACGGCGTTCCACTCGCCCGCACGATGGACGCCTATTCGATCGCCGTGCGTCCCTCGAAGCTGATCGGCGAGCCTGCCGAGCTGGCGCGCAAGCTGCACGAGATATTCCCCGATGAACCCGAAGCGGCTTTCTACAAGAAGCTGACGGGCAAGGGCTGGGCCTATCTGCGCCGCCGGGCGCTGCCGGAGGAAGTCGCAGCGGTGAACGCGCTGGGCGAAATCGGCATCGAATTTCCCCGCGAAAAGGAACGCCTCTATCCACAGCGCAGCCTCGCCGCGCATGTGCTCGGCTTCGCGCCGAATGCGGATGGGCAGGGCGGCATGGGGGTGGAGGCTGCGTTTAACGAACGGCTGACCGACTCGGCGCTGCGCGGGCAGCCTTTTGCCATTTCGATCGACAGCCGGGTCCAGGGCGCGCTGGAAAGCGAGCTTTACGCCCAGATGGTCGCGCAGAATGCGAGGGGTGCAGGCGGCATCATCATGGATGCCAATACGGGCGAACTGATCGCTATGGCGTCGATCCCGGTGTTCGATCCCAACAAGCTTCAAAATTATGCGGGCAAGAAGTGCAGCGAATCGCCGCTCTGCAACCATATGGTTCAGGCGCGTTACGAGCTTGGTTCGACCTTCAAGCCATTGTCGATCGCCGCAGCGATGGATCGGGGCGTCGTGACGTCCATGGCAAAACGCTATGACGCGACCGCGCCGCTGGCAGTGGCCGGGTTCCGGATCAAGGACGACCACTCGCTCGGCCGCTGGATCAACGTGCCGGAAATATTGGTGCACAGTTCCAATATCGGCACGGCTCGGATTGCCGATGAAATGGGCGCGGCGCCGATGCAGGAGCTGTTCCGCAATCTTCAATTCGACCAGCGCGCGCCGATCGAGCTCAAGGAGCGCGCCAAGAGCCTGTGGCCCTATAATTGGGGCCGCATAACCACCATGACCGTATCCTATGGCCATGGCATCGCGGTGACCCCGCTGCACCTCGCCACCGCTTATGCGGCGCTGGTGAATGGCGGCATCTGGCGGCCCGCCACCTTGCGCAAGCTGCACGCCAATGAAGTGCCCGAGGGCCATCGTGTCTTTTCCGCCGCCACCAGCGCACGGATGCGGCAGCTGTTGCGGATGATTGTCGCGGCGGGTACAGGTCGCAGCGCCGACGCCAAGGGATTCCGGGTGGGCGGCAAGACGGGTTCAGCCGAGAAGCCTGAAGAAGGCCGGTACAACAAGAGTTCACTGGTGACGACTTTCGCGTCCGCATTTCCGATGGATAATCCCCGCTACGTCGTGCTGACGATGATGGACGAGCCCAAGGGCAACGCGCAGACTTTCGGCCTGCGTACCGCTGCCTGGACTGCCGCGCCCGTGGTGAAGCGCGTTGTCGAGCGCACCGCCCCGATGCTTGGCGTGCTGCCCGACGAGCGGCGGGACGTGGATATATCGGACCTCATGCCCCTGCTTGGGCAGAAGGAAAAGCATTGAGATGCGCCTCGGGTCGCTCATCGAGGGGCTGGATGTGAAGCTCGACGCTGCGGTGCCGCTTGACGCCGCAGTGTCGGGCTTCGCGATCGATAATCGGAAGGTTGCGCCTGGCACGGTCTTCGGCGCCTTTCAGGGGCTTCGGGTGAATGGCGAGGACTTCATTGCCGATGCCGTGCGCGCCGGGGCCGTCGCAGTGGTCGCCCGGCCGGAAGCCAAGGTGGAGGGGGCGGCGCATATCGCGCATGACAATCCCCGTCGCCTCTTCGCGCTACTTGCGGCCCGCTATTTCGCGCCTTTTCCGGAGGTGACGGTCGCCGTCACCGGCACCAATGGCAAGACGTCTACGGTCGAGCTGGCCCGCCAGCTTTGGCGGATGCTTGGCCATCATTCGGCGTCTATCGGGACGCTGGGCGTCACCACCTCCGTCGATCAGGTATCGACCGGGCTGACGACGCCGGACATCGTCACCTTCCTTTCCAACATGTCCGGCCTGAAGCGTGAGGGCATCACCCACGCCGCCTTCGAGGCGTCGAGCCATGGCCTTGCGCAATATCGAACCGAGGGCCTGCCCGTGTCCGCGGCTGCCTTCACCAACCTGTCGCGCGATCATCTTGATTATCATGGCGACATGGACAGCTATTTCGATGCCAAGATGCGGCTGTTCGACGAGGTGGTCGCTCCCGACGGCGCGGCGGTCGTCTGGGCCGATGACTTATGGTCCGGCAAGGTTATCCAGCGAGCTACGAAGCGGGGGCTTCGTGTGCTGAGCGTCGGGGTGCAGGGGCAGGCATTGCGTCTTGCCAACCGCACCCCGACCCAGTTGGGCCAGACGCTGGAAATCGAGGTCGAGGGCAGGCTCTACAAGGTCAATCTGCCGCTGATTGGTGCCTATCAGGCCGCCAACGCCTTGACTGCCGCGGGGCTCGTCATCGCTGGCGGCGAGGATGCGGCGAAGGTCCTGGAACTGCTTGGCCGGGTACAGCCGGTTCGTGGTCGCCTGGAACGCGCGGTGATTACCAAGGCGGGTGCGCCCGTCTATGTCGATTACGCACATACCCCAGACGGCTTGCGGGCCGCCATCGAAGCGCTGCGGCCGCATACGCGCGGCAAGCTGATCGCACTGCTTGGCGCGGGCGGCGACCGTGATGCCGGCAAACGTCCGCAGATGGGCAAGGTGGCGGCCGAGTTGGCCGATCATGTCATCATCACTGACGACAATCCCCGGTCGGAGGATCCTTCCGCCATTCGCGCTGCCGTCATGGCTGGGGCATCAAGCGCCGAGGAAATCGGCGGCCGCCGCGCTGCCATCGCCGCAGCGATCGCGCAGGCCGGAGCCGATGACATCGTGCTGCTGGCAGGCAAGGGGCACGAACAGGGACAGATTATCGGCGACCGGGTGCTGCCCTTCGACGATGTCACCGTTGCCCGGGAGTGCGCGGGGTGAGCGACCTCTGGACCTCCGAGGAAATAGCGCAAGCCACAGGGGGCGTCGCTTCGGCGCCCTTCGCCGTTTCAGGTGTCGCCTTCGACAGCCGCGAAGTGACGGGCGGTGACCTGTTCGTCGCGATGAAGGGCGAGACGACGGATGGCCATTGCTTTATCGACAAGGCCTTTGGTCAAGGCGCGGCTGGGGCGATCGTCAGCGAACCGGTTTCGCAGCCTCATATCCTCGTTCCCGACAGTGCCGCCGCGCTGGAAGCATTGGGCCGCGCCTGCCGCGCGCGCATGCGGGGCAAGGTCGTCGGGGTGACGGGTTCGGTCGGCAAGACGGGAACCAAGGAAGCGCTGTTCCATGCGCTCGATCGCATCTGTCCGGATCAGGTGCATCGTTCGGTCAAGAGCTACAACAACCATGTCGGCGTGCCGCTCAGCCTTTCGCGCATGCCTCGTGCGTCGGCCTTCGGCGTGTTCGAGATGGGCATGAACCACGCAGGCGAGCTCGCGCAGCTGACGCGGCAAGTCCGGCCCCATGTCGCCATCGTCACTGCCATCGCCCCCGCGCATATCGAATTTTTCGGCACTGAAGAGAAGATCGCAGAGGCCAAGGCGGAGATATTCGAAGGGCTCGAGCCCGATGGCACCGCCGTCATTCCCTATGACAGTCCGCATGTAGCCACGCTCTACGCCAAGGCGGAACAGCATGCCGCCCGTATCCTGACCTTCGGTTTCGATGAAGAGGCGGATGTACGCGCGCGTGACATGGTTCCGGCGGCAAATGGCGGGACGTTGGTCACGGCCACGCTGCCCAGCGCCGAACTCTGCTTCACCGTGGGCGCGCCGGGTGAACATTGGGTGTCGAACGCACTGGCGGTGTTGGCGGCGGTCGAAGCATTGGGCGGCGATCTTGCGGCTGCGGGACTTGCGTTGGCCGAACTGCCGGGCCTGCCAGGGCGGGGCGAACGGCGGATGATTGCCGTTGCGGGCGGCGAAGCGCTGCTCATCGACGAAAGCTACAATGCCAATCCGCTCAGCATGGCTGCCACGCTCAAGCAGTTGGGCAAGGAAAACGCCAGCCGTCGCATTGCGGTGCTGGGCGGCATGCGCGAATTGGGCGATCGCAGCTACGAGCTGCACGCGGGGCTTGCCGGCTCCCTCGCAGCCGGGAAAGTCGATTATGCCATTCTGGTGGGCGATGAAATGACACCGCTGGCCGACACACTGCAGGGGCAGCGGTTGGCCTTTGCTCATGTGCCGGATACGGCGGCCGCCACCAATCTCATCCAGACGGAAATGCGCGCTGGCGACGCGATCCTGGTCAAGGGCTCGAACGGCATCGGCCTGTCGCGCCTGGTCGCCGCGCTTGGGGAACATAAGAACTAATGCTCTACTGGCTCGCCCAGACCATGGATTTTGCGGGGGTGTTCAACCTTGTCCGCTATTTGAGCTTTCGCGCGGGCGCGACGATCGCGACCGCGCTTATCATTGGCCTGCTCCTTGGCCCTCGGTTCATTGGTTGGCTGCGGGTGCGGCAGGGCAAGGGCCAGCCGATCCGCGATGATGGGCCGCAGAGCCATCTTGCCAAGCGCGGTACGCCGACCATGGGCGGCCTCATGATCCTCACGTCGATGATCACATCGGTGCTGCTCTGGATGGACCTGTCGTCCATCTATGTCTGGGCTTGCCTGTTCGTGACGCTGGGCTTCGGCGCGATCGGCTTTCTCGACGATTATGACAAGGTGACGAAGGCGAGCCACAAGGGGCTGTCAGGCAAGATGCGCCTTGCGTTCGAATTTCTGATTGCGGGCGTTGCGGCCTGGTTGATCGTCAACCAGCATGGCAACACGGCGCTCTATCTGCCCTTCTACAATGGGCCCGCGATCGAACTTGGCCCCTTCTATTTCCTTTTCGCAGCCTTTGTGATCGTGGCGTTTGGCAATGCCGTGAACCTAACCGATGGGCTCGATGGGCTGGCGACCATGCCGGTGATAATCGCCTGCATGGCCTTCATGGCGATCGTCTATCTCGTTGGTCGTGCCGACTTTGCCTCTTATCTCGGCATTCCGCATGTGCCGGGCGCGGGCAATCTCACCATATTGTGCGGCGCGATTATCGGGGCGGGTCTGGCCTTCCTCTGGTTCAACGCCCCGCCTGCCGCCGTCTTCATGGGCGACACTGGCAGCCTGGCGCTCGGCGGCACGATCGGCGTGATCGCGGTCACCGCGCATCATGAAATCGTGCTCGGCGTCATCGGCGGCCTGTTCGTCGTTGAAGCAATGAGCGTCATCATCCAGGTCTTCTTCTACAAGCGGACGGGCAAGCGGGTGTTCAAGATGGCGCCGATCCACCATCATTTCGAGCAGCTGGGCTGGGCCGAGCCGACGGTCGTGATCCGTTTCTGGATCATCTCCTTCGTGTTGGCGCTTGCCGGTCTTGCAACGCTGAAGCTGCGGTGAGCGATATGGCACTTACCTCTTCAGCCTTTGCTGGCAAAAGCTACGCCGTCCTGGGCCTAGCGCGGTCCGGCCTTGCCACCGTCGAAGCGCTGGTGGCGAGCGGGGCGCGAGTGGTCGCCTGGGACAATCGCGATGAAGCGCGCGCCGCTGTCGCTGATAAGGCTGAGTTGGCGGACCCGCTGGAGATCGACCTTGCCGGTTTCGACGGCGTGGTTGTTTCGCCGGGCGTCCCCCTCAACAAGCATCCAATCGCGATGCATGCGAAGCTCGCGGGCGTGCCGGTCATCGGCGATATCGAGCTGTTCGCACTGGCCCGTCCAACACTTCCTCCCCATCGCGTCGTCGGGATCACGGGCACCAATGGCAAGTCGACGACGACGGCGCTGGTGCACCACATTATCGAGGCGGCGGGCATTCCGACCCGGATGGGTGGCAATATCGGATTGCCGATCCTGGGACAGGAGCCATTGCCGGAAGGCGGCGTCTATGTGCTGGAACTATCAAGCTACCAGATCGACCTGACGCAGAGCCTGGACTGCGATGTCGCGGTGTTGCTCAACATCACGCCGGATCATCTTGATCGCTATAACGGCTTTGAAGGCTATGTGGCGTCCAAGGCGCGGCTATTTAGCATGCAGTCGCCCGGCCATGTCGCGGTGATTGCGACCGAAGATGAGCCGAGCCGGTCGATTGCCGCTCAGGCGGGCGCTCAGCGGGTCGAGGTAAGGGCCGACGACATCGATCCTGCGGAGCAGGCGCGATGGCCATCGCTTCAAGGGCCGCACAATGCGCAGAATGCTGCTGTCGCCATCGCGGTCGCCAAAGCGCTCGGCATTGACGAGGCGACGATCGAGGCCGCGCTGCAAAGCTATGCCAGCCTGCCCCACCGCATGCAGCGCGTTCGCGAACTGAATGGCGTCCTCTATGTCAATGACAGCAAGGCGACCAACCCTGCCTCCACAGCGCCTGCGCTCGCGGCCTATCCACCTGTCGACGGCCGGCAGCGTCTGCATTGGATCGTCGGCGGCCTTGCAAAGACGGACAATCTGGACGAATGCGCGCCATGGTTCGGCAATGTCGCTGCCGCTTACACCATCGGTGAAGCGGGCCATATGTTCGCTGATCTGCTGAAAGATCATATGGCGGTGGATGATAGCGAGATGCTATCGGCCGCCGTCCGCCGGGCCGCTCGCGTGGCACAGCCCGGCGACGTTGTGCTGCTTTCGCCAGCCTGTGCCAGTTTCGACCAATTCCGGGATTTCGAGGCGAGAGGCGATGCCTTCGTTGCCGCGGTCGCGGCGCTGGAAGAAGGGGGCGTGGACGGCTAAAGGCAGGGCAGGGGCGAAGAAGGGGCGACAGAAAAATGTTCAGGGCAGGCGAACTGGTGAAGGGGTTCAAGAACCGCACCGTTCCGCGCGAGCGTACGGCCCTGGCCATCTGGTTCTGGGAGATCGACCGCGTCCTCCTCTCGCTGATCGTCGCGCTGATGGCGATCGGCTTGGTTGCCGTCGCGGCGGCGTCCCCCGTCGCGGCGATCGATCGGTCGACCAGCAGCGTGTCGGTGACGCCGCTTATCTATTTCTACCGCCAGTTGATCTGGGTGTTCATCGGCCTGCCCATCATGCTCGTCATATCAATGCTGCCCCGGCAACAGGCGCGCCGGCTCGCCATATTCATGACGATCTTCTTTGCCTTGATGCTGCTGTGCGTGCCCATATTGGGATCGACCGTAAACGGCGCGCGGCGCTGGATCGACTTGCCCGGTTTCCGCTTTCAGCCGTCCGAGTTTTTGAAGCCGGTCTATGTCGTGACCATGGCTTGGCTTTTGTCTCTGCGCGGCAAGGACATGAGCTTGCCGGTCATCCCGCTGACGGGCGCCCTGACGCTGCTGATAGCGGCAATCCTGATGAAGCAGCCGGATTTCGGTCAGACGGTGATCTTCCTCGCCTGCTGGGGGTGCCTGCTTCTGCTCTCGGGCGTGTCCATGCGGTTCATCGGCGTGATGGGCGGGGTGGCGCTGGCGGGCCTGGTCGCCATGTACATGTTCTACGAAAACGGCCGTCAGCGCATCAACGACTTCCTTGGCATCGGCGTTGCGCAAGACACGGGGCCTGACCAGACGGAGCTGGCTTTCCGCACAATCACCCATGGGGGCTTCACCGGCGTGGGGCCGGGCGGTGGCCAGCAGAAATTCCGCCTGCCCGAAGCGCACACGGACTATATCTTCTCGGTAATCGGGGAAGAATTCGGGCTTCTCGCCTGCATCGGCATCGCCTGCGTCTATCTGGCGGTCATCGTCCGCGTGCTGCTGCGCATGCTCGACGAGGACGATAATTTCACGATCCTCGCCGCAGCAGGCCTCACCACGCAGTTCGGGTTGCAGGCGATCATCAACATGGGCGTCAATGCCCAGATATTTCCATCGAAGGGCATGACGCTGCCCTTTATCAGCTATGGCGGCTCCTCTATGCTGGCGCTTTGTATCGGGGTCGGCCTGCTGCTTGCGTTCACACGGCGCAATCCCTTCATGGGGCGGCATACCGTCGTCAAATGGAGTGGTCGATGAGCATTTCCCGTCACTTCGTCCTGGCCGCGGGTGGGACGGGTGGTCACATGATCCCGGCGCATGCCGTCGCCGAAGAGTTGATGGCGCGCGGCCATCATGTCGCGCTGGTCACCGACGAGCGTGGGGCGAAGATCCCGGGCATTTTCGATCGCGCGCAGGTCCATGTCCTCCCTGCCGGGCGCATGACGAAGAACCCGAAAAGCTGGCCGGGCGCGCTGAAAGCCATCCTTGCAGGCCGCGCCATGGCGCGTCGCCTCAACGAAACCTTTCGCCCCACCGCTGTCGTCGGCTTCGGCGGCTATCCCGCGATGCCTGCGCTGTTGGGCGCGCTGGCTGATGGCATCCCCACCGCCATCCATGAGCAGAACGCAGTCCTGGGCCGGGTGAACCGCCTGCTCGCGCGCCGCGTCGATGCGATCGCGACGGCTTATCCGAAGGTTGAGCGCCTGCGCGACAGATATGCGGGCAAGGTGCATCTGGTCGGCAATCCGGTCCGCGAGGAAGTCAAGGCGCTGCGGGATGAGGAATTTCCTGCACTGACGGATGAAAGCGTCTTCCGTGTGCTCGTCATCGGCGGCAGCCAGGGCGCCAGCATCCTTTCTTCCGTGGTGCCGGATGGCCTTGGCATGTTGCCGCTCAGCCTGCGCCGCCGGTTGCAGGTGACGCAGCAGTGCCGGGCGGAGGATATCGAGCGGGTGCGGCGCTTCTACGCGGAGCTAGAGATACCCGCTGACCTCGCGACCTATTTCAACGATGTGCCGGAAAAGCTGAGCTGGTCGCATCTTGTGATCGCCCGCGCTGGCGCATCGACGCTGGCGGAGCTGACCTGTGCGGGCCGTCCGGCCATCCTTGTCCCGCTGCCGAGCGCTATGGATGATCACCAGACGGCCAATGCCCGCGAAATGACGGAGGCAGGCGGCGCGCGGACGATAGCGCAGTCGCGTTTCACTGCCGTCGAACTCGCCAAGCAGATGCAGAAGATGGCGATGGAGCCCGGCGCGCTTCAGAACGCCGCCAAGCGCGCCAGAGCCTGCGGTCGCCCGAATGCCGCGCGCGACATGGCCGACCTGCTCGAAAGCATCGGCACTGCGCCGATCATGAACGATCCGCTCAAGGTCGGTCCGGTGCCGACGAGCTTGAACTTGCAGGGTGTTCCTGCATGAACATGAACCCCTCACGTCATCCCAGCGAAAGCTGGAATCTCATTCCTTCTCGCGCCGTCGCTCCCAAGGGACCGGGAGGCGGTGCTGTTCGCATTCTGGAGACTATCGCATGAAGGGTGTCGGCACCGACATCGGCACGATCCATTTCATCGGCATTGGCGGCATCGGCATGTCCGGCATCGCCGAGGTGATGCACAATCTGGGTTACAAGGTTCAGGGTTCCGACGTCGCCGAGGGCTATGTCGTTGAAGGGCTGCGCAAGAAGGGCATCGACGTGATGATCGGCCATAAGGCTGAAAATCTGGGCGACGCCGCCGTGGTCGTGACGTCCACCGCGATCAAGAAGGGCAACCCGGAAGTCGATCTGGCGCTGGAACGCCGCGTTCCCGTGATCCGCCGCGCGGAAATGCTTGCCGAACTGATGCGTCTCAAATCCACCGTCGCGGTCGCAGGGACCCATGGCAAGACCACGACGACATCGATGGTCGCGGCCTTGCTCGACGCGGGCGGAGTTGATCCGACTGTGATCAATGGCGGCATCATCAACAGCTATGGCTCGAACGCGCGCCTCGGCAAAAGCGACTGGATGGTGGTCGAGGCAGACGAGAGCGACGGCAGCTTCCTGCGCCTCGACGGTACGCTCGCGGTCGTCACCAACATTGATCCCGAGCATCTCGACCATTATGGCAGCTTCGAGAAGGTGAAGGACGCCTTTGTCGAGTTTGTCGAAAATGTGCCCTTCTACGGCGCGGCGATGCTCTGTCTCGATCATCCGGAAGTGCAGGCGATCCTGCCGCGCGTGCAGGACCGGCGCATCGTCACCTATGGCTTTTCGGCGCAGGCGGACATTCGCGGCGAGAATGTTCAGCCGATCCCCGGCGGCAATCGCTTTGATGTGCAGATCCGCGAGCGGGACGGTTCTCTCCGCCGCATCGAGGGCATCGAAATGCCGATGCCGGGGCGGCACAATGTGCTGAACGCCATGGCCGCAATCGGCGTGGCATTGCAGATGGGCATCGATGACGCGACGATTCAGACCGGCTTTGCAAAGTTCGGGGGCGTGAAGCGTCGCTTCACCAAGGTTGGGGAGATACCGGCGGGGCAGGGGGTCGCGACGGTGATAGACGATTATGGCCACCACCCGGTCGAGATCAAGGCCGTGCTGGCGGCCGCGCGCGAGGGAGCCAAGGGCCGCGTCATCGCTGTGGTGCAGCCGCACCGTTACACCCGGCTTCGCGACTTGATGGACGAGTTCCAGCAGGCGTTCAACGATGCCGACATCGTCTATGCCGCCCCGGTCTATCCGGCGGGCGAGCAGCCGATCGAGGGCGTGGACAGCGCTGAACTGGTAGCGGGCTTGAAGCGGCGCGGACATCGTTCGGCCGCCACCGTTGAGGGCGCGGACGATCTTGCCCGCGTCATCGCCAGCGATGTTCAGGCCGATGACATGATCATCTGCCTGGGCGCGGGCGATATCACCAAATGGGCTGCGGGCCTGGCTCCGGCTATCGCAGCCAAAGAAGCGGCATGATGGCGCAGTTGGACCGATCTTCTGCATGGAAAGCGCTGGGGTGACCACGGCGTTGGCCTCCCTTCCTCCGGTTCGCGGGTCATTGAAGGCTGGCGCTTCGCTGGCTCCGCTCGTCTGGTTCAAGGCGGGCGGTGCGGCGCAATGGCTGTTCGAACCCAAGGATGCAGAAGATCTGTCGGATTTTCTGGCGCATCTCGACCCCGCGATACCGGTGATGGCGCTCGGCCTCGGCTCCAACCTGATCGTGCGGGACGGCGGCGTTCCCGGCGTCGTCGTGCGTCTGGGCAAGCCCTTCGCGAAGGTCGAGCAAGCCGACGCCACTACGCTCCGCTGTGGGGGAGGGGCGTCGGGCATCCTGGTTTCCTCGACCGCGCGGGATGCTGGCATCGCAGGGATGGAGTTCCTGCGCTCGATCCCGGGCACGGTCGGCGGTTTCGTGCGGATGAATGGCGGCGCTTATGGGCGCGAGACATGCGATATTCTGGTCGAATGCGACGTCATACTGCGCTCTGGTGATCGGGTGACGCTGCCGCTCGATGCCTTGGGCTATACTTACCGTCACAGCAGCCTGCCCGAAGGCGCGGTCGTGGTCAGCGCCTTGTTCCGGGGCGTTCCCGGCGAGCCTGCCGAGATTCAGACGGAAATGGACCGGATCGCCGCGGCGCGCGAGGAAAGCCAGCCGCTCCGCAGCAAGACCGGTGGATCGACATTCAAGAATCCCGAAGGCCATAAGGCTTGGGCGCTGGTCGATGAGGCCGGCTGCCGGGGGCTGCAACTGGGCGGGGCGCAGGTTTCGCAAAAGCATACCAATTTCCTCCTCAACCTGGGCGACGCCAGCAGCGCCGACATCGAAGCGCTGGGTGAGGAAGTCCGCCGCCGGGTGAAGGCAAAGAGCGGCATCGAACTTGAATGGGAAATCCAGCGGGTGGGAGTGAAGAGGTGATGCTCTCCACCCTCATGTCACCTCAGCAAAAGCTGGGTTCTCGCTTTCTTTACAAGACCAACCAGATCCCAGCTTCCGCTGGGATGACGGAGATAATGGAATGACCCGTGGCCCCTGGCATGTCGCCGTTCTCATGGGAGGCTGGTCCGCCGAGCGCCCGGTATCGCTGATGAGCGGCGAGGGCGTAGCCAAGGCGTTGGAATCGCGCGGGCACAAGGTCACGCGGATCGATATGGATCGCAACGTTGCTGCCCGGCTTGCCGAAGCCAAGGCCGATGTCGTGTTCAACGCGCTCCATGGTGTTCCGGGGGAAGACGGGACGGTTCAAGGCATGATGGACCTGATGGGGCTCACTTACACCCATTCGGGTCTCGCCACCTCCGTCATCGCGATCGACAAGCAGCTGACGAAGCAGGCGCTGGTGCCTCATGGCATTCCGATGCCCGGCGGTCATATCGTCGACAGCGCCAGCCTGTTCGAAGCCGATCCCCTGCCGCGCCCCTATGTGGTGAAACCCGTCAATGAAGGCAGCTCCGTCGGCGTCGCCATCGTCACTCAGGATGGTAACTATGGTTCGCCCATCGGCCGTGACGTAGAAGGGCCTTGGCAGCATTTCGATCAGCTGCTTGCCGAACCCTATATTCGCGGGCGCGAACTGACGACAGCCGTTTTGGGTGGCGAGGCGCTGCTGGTGACGGAACTGCGCCCCAAGAGCGGCTTCTATGATTTCGACGCCAAATATACGGACGGCATGACAGAGCATGTCTGCCCGGCCGAAATCCCGAACGAGATCGGTGAAGCCTGCAAGGCCATCGCCCTTCGCGCGCATCAGCTTCTGGGCTGCAAGGGGGCTTCGCGGTCCGATTTCCGCTGGGACGACACGCAGGGGGTGGATGGACTCTACCTGCTGGAGGTGAACACGCAGCCCGGCATGACACCGCTCAGCCTCGTGCCCGAGCAGGCGGCGAAACTGGGCATTGACTATGCCGAGCTGGTCGAGCGTATTGTCGAGGATGCGCTGACGCAGAAACAGGGCGCAAAGGGGGCAGGGCATGGCTGAAGCACGCATCCGGCGCGGAGGGACGGCGCGACTGACGCGGACGACCGGACCGCGCGGCCGCACCGGCCCCGGCCGGGGAAAGCCAGGCAAGCGCCGCTCCTGGTTCGGCCGTATGCTGCACGCGCTGCCGGTCAGCGACGACACGCTTCAGCGCATGGCGAGCTGGGCGATCGTCGGTATCGTCGTCATCGCACTTGGTGGCATCGCCATGCTGATGGGCGTCCCCGCCACGGCCGGGCAGAAGGCAGCCGAAGTCGCCGCCAGCGCCGGGTTCGAGGTGCAGAAGGTCGAAGTGCGCGGCGTCGAGCGCATGGACGAGCTGCCGGTCTATAATATCGCGCTCGGCCAGGTGGACCGCTCCATGCTGTCGCTCGACCTGCCCAAGGTTCGCGATGAAATGCTGAAGCTCGGCTGGGTCAAGGACGCGCGCATTTCGCGGCGCCTGCCCGACACTTTGGTGGTCGATATCGTCGAGCGCGACCCGGTGGCGGTCTGGCAGCATGACGGGCAATTGCACCTCATCGACGTGCAGGGAGTCGTGCTTCAGTCCGTATCCACCGACGCGATGCCGGACCTGCCGCTGGTCGTCGGCCCCGATGCCAATCGCCAGACTGCGGGCCTCAACAAGCTGATGGAAAATGCGCCCGCGCTGAAACCCATGCTGGCTGGTGCGACCTGGGTCGGGAACCGTCGCTGGGACTTGCGCTTTCAGTCGGGTGAAACGCTTTCGCTGCCTGAGGGAGACAGGGCCTCTGCAACCGCGCTGGTCAATTTCGCGCGCATGGATGGCGTCAACCGCCTGCTCGGGCGCGGCATCGTGAAGTTCGACATGCGCGACCCTGACCGCTTCGTGCTCCGGCTCCCGCAAAATCAGGTGAACGACAAGGCTGCGGCGAGCGCCGAGGCCGAGCCTCAGGGCGAGGAAGGCTGACGCGCATGGCCCAGCCCAAGGTCGACAAGCTCGTCACCGCAATCGACATTGGATCGTGGAAGGTTTCGGCCCTCATCGCAGGCCGGACCGAGACGGGCGAACTGGCGATATTGGGGACCGGCCAACGGGAAAGCCGTGGTGTCCGGCGCGGCTTTATCGCCGATATGGAGCGCACCGAATTGGCCGTGCGCGAAACCGTCGAGCAGGCAGAGCGGGTGGCGGGCACCAACATCGAGGATGTGTGGGTCAGCTTTTCCGGCGGCAGCCTGGTCAGCGACGTGGTGACGGTCGAGCGCGACATGGGCGGCTATCGCGTCGAACAGGCCGACATCGACGATCTGCTTGCGACAGGGCAGCAGGGGATCGATCCCGATGGGCGCGTCGTGCTGCATGCCCAGCCCACTTGCTTCACTATCAATGGCAAGGTGCCCGTCAAGAAGCCGCTCGGCATGCATGCCGACTTGCTGGGCGTGGATATCCATGTTGTGCTGGCCGATGGCGCGCCGCTCGCCAATCTCGATCTGTGCGTGCGGGGAGCCTATCTCAACGTCAATTCGATCGTCGCCTCGCCGATCGCGACGGGTCTCGCCTGCCTTTCTGAAGAAGAGCGTGATCTGGGTGTCGCGCTGGTGGAACTTGGCGCGGGCGTGACCAACGTATCCCTCTACGCGGGCGGCATGCTGGTCGGCCTGCACAGCATACCTATCGGCGCGTCCGACATCACGGACGATATCGCGTCGGCCTTCGGCATCCGCCGCAGCCAGGCTGAGCGGATCAAATGCTTCTACGGGTCGGCGATGCAAAACCGCCGGGACTTCCGCGAAATGATCGAGATCGCGCCCCCGCATGGCGATGTCGCCGTGCCGGGACAGAGCGCAGGGCCGAACGCTGACGGTGGCAAAATCACACGCGCTGCGCTGGTCGCCGTCATCTGCGAACGGCTGAACCAGTTGATGACGGAAATCAACGCGGCGCTTGCGGGCATGGGCTTCAATACGCCTACGGGACGCCAGGTGGTGCTGACCGGCGGCGGCGCGGAGATGAAGGGCATTGCCGATTATGCGCAGGGCGCGTTGGGCCGCGCCGTCCGCATCGGCAGGCCGCGTGGCCTTGCCGCTCTGCCGGAGGCGCATAGCGGCCCCGCTTTCGCTACGCTCGCCGGACTAGCGCTTTACGGCGCATCGAACCCGGTTGATCTTAGAACGATAGCGCCTGCGCCACAGACCGTTCATCGTGTCAACGCGCCGCAATGGTGGCAGCGCATGGTGCGGGCGATGAAGACGAACTATTGAACAAATCTAAAGCCAGACGAAATTTGCTAGTGAAATACGCTATTTTCTGTTGCATTAACTTTCGATGACAGTTTCGCTCATGTCGCCGAAGCTGGAGGGAGCTAGAATTTATGAGCATTGAGATCAGCCCGCCGCATGTAGACGAGTTGAAGCCTCGCATCGCGGTGATCGGCGTCGGCGGCGCGGGCGGCAACGCCATCGCGAACATGATCGCCGCGTCGGTTGAGGGCGTGGATTTCATCGTCGCCAATACCGACGCGCAGGCGCTGAACGCCTCGCCGGCCGAGCGGCGCATTCAGCTCGGGCCGCAAATCACCGAAGGTCTTGGTGCTGGTTCGCGCCCTGAAATCGGCAAGGCTGCTGCTGAAGAAACGATCACCTCGGTCGAAGAGGCGCTGAATGGAGCGCATATGTGCTTCATCGCCGCTGGCATGGGCGGCGGCACCGGCACCGGCGCTGCGCCTGTCATTGCGAAGGCTGCGCGTGAACGGGGCATCCTGACCGTCGGCGTCGTGACGAAGCCTTTCACCTTCGAGGGCAATCGTCGCATGAAATCGGCGGAGAGCGGGATCGAGGAGCTGCAGAAGCATGTCGATACCCTCATCGTCATCCCGAACCAGAATCTGTTCCTGATCGCGAACCCCAACACCACCTTCAAGGAAGCCTTCCAGATGGCTGACGAGGTGCTACAGCAGGGCGTTCGCGGCATCACCGACCTCATGGTGATGCCGGGCCTCATCAACCTCGACTTCGCGGACGTCCGCTCGGTGATGGGCGAGATGGGCAAGGCGATGATGGGCACGGGCGAAGCCGAAGGCGACGGCCGCGCGCTTCAGGCGGCGGAAAAGGCGATCGCCAACCCGTTGCTCGACGGCGTGTCGATGCGCGGCGCGAAGGGCGTCATCGTGTCCATCGTCGGTGGCGACGACATGCGCCTGATGGAAGTCGACGAAGCCGCGAACCATATCCGCGAGCTGGTCGACCCGGATGCGAACATCATCTGGGGTTCGGCCTTCAACGATGGCCTTAACGGCAAGATCCGCGTCTCGGTCGTAGCGACTGGCATCGACAGCGAGGCCACGGGTGCCGCTGCTCCGCTGACCCAGCCGTTCAGTTTCGCGAGCCGTCCCGCTGTCGCTGTTCCTGCTGCTGCCTCGCGGCCGGTGCCGCAGGCCGCTCCGGCTGCAGCACCTGAGCCCGAGCCGGAAACGCTGGAACTGGATGTTCCGGCGGCTCCAGCGCCCGCGCCCATTCCGGCTCCGGTCGAAGAGCGGGCGGCTGCTCCTGCTCCCAAGCCTGCTGCTGCCGCGCCTGCGCGGCCAGCCGCCGTATTTTCGGATGAAGACCCGTCGCAGGATGAACTACTGCTCGGCGCCGAGGAAGCCGAAGCGCAGCCTGCTCCCGCCCCTGCTCCCGCACCTCAGGCTGCGCCCCGCGTCGCTTCGGGCGGGACTTTGTTCGAACGCATGGCCGGTCTTACCCGGGGTTCCGACAAGAATGCTGGCCTCAGCGATGATGCGGCATCGACGCCGGACATCCCGCGCTTCCTCAACCGCCAGAGCAACCAGTAAGAAGGCGGGTCGAAGCTCGATTTGATATGAAAGCGCGCCATCGGCTGCATCGGGCGGCCGGGCGCGCTTTTTACTTCGATAAATTTCCCATTCACCCATCGATCCGGTAAAGGGCTAGTGTGAAACGCTCAGCTTTATGGATCCTTGGCGGCCTGCTTGTTGCGGGAACCGCGCAGGCACAGCCCGCTCAAATCCAACCGCTCCGCCCCTCGGGCGCTGAAAATCTCAGCCGCAACCTGTCCCGTCTGGCATCCAATCCGCGCGATGTTGATGCGCTGATCGGGGCAGGTGAGGCGGCGATCGACATGGATGACACCCGGGCCGCCGCAGGCTTCTTCGCGCGCGCCGATGCAATCCAGCCCAATAATGGACGAGTGAAGGCGGGGCTCGGACGAGTAGCGCTCAAGGCGCAGAACCCTGCCGAAGCGCTTCGCCTGTTCGATCAGGCAACCCGCCTTGGCTTTGGCGAGGCAACGCTGCTCGGAGATCGAGGGCTTGCGCGCGACATGACCGGTGATCAGGCCGGAGCGCAGCAGGATTATCAGGCGGCGCTCAAGCGTGCTCCGGCAGATCCGGATCTTATCTACCGCTATGCCGCGTCGCTCGGTATTTCGGGCCAGGTTGATGCGGCCGAGAAGGTGCTTCAGCCGCTGCTTTACAAGAGTGACCGCGTTGCATGGCGTTATCGCGCTTTCATCCTGGCCATGAACAACAAGCAGGCCGATGCGCGAAAGATCGCCAGCCAGACTTTGCCAGCGCAGCTCGCATCTGCGCTCACGCCTTACATGGAGAAGATGCCTTATCTGACTCCCGCGCAAAAAGCTGCGGCGGTGCATTTCGGTCATTTCCCGACCAGCGTCGGCACATCCTTGGCAGCTGCAACTCCCAAGGCGGCGCCCGCGCCTGCGCCGATGGCTGCACCGGCGCCAAGGTCAACTCCGGCTCCAGCCCAGGCCGTGCCGTCCACTGCCGGGCGACCAGCGATGCCCGTACCGCGCGCGCCAACGCAACAGCCGGGCAGGCCTTCCTTCACGGCAACGCCCTCACCGCCTCAACCCTCCGCAACAGTTGCCCGTCCCGTTCCAGCCAATCCTGCGCCATCCACCTTCGCGCAGACATCGACGGAAACGCGCCCGGCACAGGTGCAGGGGCCGCCTGCGCCGTTGTCCGCTCCTGTCGCTCGCCCGGCTGTTTCGCCTGCACCGCAAAACCCGCCCAGTGCGGCGACGCCAGCGCCAACATCCGCGCCAACGCCACAACCGCCCGCTGTTGCGCCAGCGCCGCGTCCGCAACCCAATCCGGAAGCGACACGGACTTTGGCCGACATCATCCACGCCATCGATGTTCCTGCGTCGGAACGCCAGGTGAGCGTGGCAGCGGTCGATCTTTCCGAAGTCGAAGCGCTTCAGGCGGCGCGCCGTGCGGAGCGGCAGGCGGCAGCGGACAAGGCGAAGAAGGCGGCCGCCGCAGCCAAGGAAAAGGCTGATGCAGCGGCAAAGGCCAAGGCGAAAGCGGAAGCGGATGCCAAGGCGAAGAAAGCGGCCGAGGAAAAAGCGCGGCTTGCCGCCAATCCGGCACGCAGCTGGGTGCAGATCGGCACGGGCGCGGATCGCAGCGCCCTTGGCTTCACGCTCAAGAGCCTTCGCCGCAAATATGATGATGTGAAGCCGCAGGATGGCTGGGTGGCCAGCTGGGGCCGCACCAACCGCCTGTTGATCGGCCCATTTGCCAGCTTCACCCGCGCCAAGGCGGTGGAGGCCAAGCTGAAATCCGCCGGTGCTGACGCCTTCGCGTGGCAAAGCGACGCGGGCGAGGTGGTCGAACGGCTGGGAGGGAAGTAAGGGCGTCCCCATGACGACCCTTGCCCCTTATGCTTCGCACCCCAGCCGCAGCCGCGGCCGCCTGCATCCTGAACCTGGCGGCGAATTGCGTGGCCCGCGCGACATCTTTCAGCGGGATCGTGATCGCATCATTCACTCGATCGCCTTTCGAAGGTTGCGGCACAAGACGCAGGTGTTCGTTTCCCCGGATGGCGACCATTTCCGCGTCCGCCTGACCCACAGTCTGGAAGTCGCGCAAATCGGCCGGACAACGGCGCGCACCCTCGGCCTCAATGAGGATCTGACCGAAGCGCTGTGCCTTGCCCATGACATAGGCCATCCTCCCTTCGGTCATGCGGGTGAGGAGGCGCTGGAAGCGGCCCTGGAGGATCATGGCGGTTTCGACCACAATGCGCACACCCTCCGCACGCTCATGCTGCTGGAGTCGCCCTATCCCTGTTTCGCCGGGCTCAACCTCAGCTGGGAAATGCTGGAAGGGCTCGCCAAGCATAATGGCCCGGTCGATTATCCCGGTTGGGCAATGCGGGAAGTGGATGGGCTATTTCCGTTGGAACTGTCCTCCCACGCCTCGCTGGAGGCGCAGTTGGCCGCGATTGCCGACGATATCGCCTATGACAATCACGACATCGACGATGGCCTGCGCGCTGGCTTGCTGACGCTCGAGCAACTGATGGAGGTCGCGGTCGTCAGGCATTGCTGGGAGAGGGTGCGTGCGCGCTATCCTGATATTCCGCAGGAACGCCTGCTGCGCGAGTTGGTGCGTGAACAGATTGGCCTCATGGCGAATGACCTCATCGCGTCCACCCGCCGGAACATCGCGGACGAACGCATCGAAACGGTCGAGGATGTGCGCAACGCCGGACGCGCGCTCGTCTGCTTCTCCCCCGAACTGGCGGCGCAGGAACGTGAACTGAAGCGCTTCATGTACGCTTCGCTCTATCATCATCCATCCCAACTGGCCGCCGCCGACCGCGCCCGCATCATCGTGCGGGATCTGTTCCGCGCCTATCAACAGGAGCCGCAGCTGATGCCAGCCGAGTGGCAGGATGATCGCCTGCTCGATGAGCCGCGCCGGAGCAGGCACATCGGCGATTTCATCGCTGGCATGACTGATCGCTACGCGGAAAAGCGGCATGCGGAGATTTTCGGAGAAGTGGCGCTCGCCTGAAGAGCCGGTTGCGCTGGCCCTGAACGCGCCCTAGCCTTTGCCATATGGCCCTTCATCCGCAGATAGCCGCCCTTGCGGCACAACTCGAAGATCTCGCCGCATTTCTGCGCAGCCGGGGTGATCGCAAATGGTCGGGCAGGGTGGAGCTATGCGCCCATCTGGTGGCGGACTCCAATTTCACCGGCGTCGACCATTTCCTGCGCCTGTTCGAAGGCGATGACAGCCTGGCGCATCTCGTCCTGGGCGACCCGGCAAGTGACAATCGTCTCGACGAGCTGCGCAAGGTGACCCGTGCATTGGCGCAACGGTTGGCGCGCGAAGAAGGTGCAGCCGATTGAGCAATTGACGGCGCACGTCATTTCCCGCAATGCAACGGGGTCACCGGCGCCCGACAGATTCGGGTCCGGACATGATGCGGGAGAGCATGGGAAGCCTTTCAGGCCACCCCGTCGCCGAAGGAGCAACCGCCCCGGAATCTCTCAGGCCAAAGGACCGCATCATGGGCAGGCACTCTGGAAAGCGGACGGTTCGCGCCGTCCCACCGAAGGGGTAAGCCATCCGGCCGCGCGGCTGGTGGTCAAAGCTCTCAGGTTCCGTGACAGAGGGGGTGGCAGACGTCACGAGTCCGTCTCCGGACCCACGCGTTTGTCGCCATATCCTTGCCACGAAAGGCCGCTCTCATGTCCGGCAATGACGACATCGCCCATATCGAAGAAGAATTGCCGCTGCAGGACCTGCCGCTCGATACCTGGCATCGTGCGCGAGGCGCGCGGATGGTCGGCTTTGCGGGCTATCACATGCCGATCCAATATGAAGGCATCATGGCCGAACATGGCTGGGTCCGCGAGCATGCCGGGCTGTTCGATGTCAGCCATATGGGTCAGCTCACCTTCTCCGGTGACGGCGTGGACGAAGCGCTGGAATATCTGCTGCCGAGCGATATCAAGGGGCTGAAGCCTTTCCGCCAGCGTTATTCGATGCTGCTTGATGAAGAAGGCGGCATTCTGGACGACCTCATGGTCTCTCGCCTGGGCGCGGGCGCGTTCGACGGTGCGGACATCTACATGGTCGTCAACGGCGCGACCAAATATGACGACATTGGCTGGATGATCGAGCATCTGCCGGACGAGGTCGTCATGAACCATATGGACGAGCAGGCGCTGCTCGCCCTTCAGGGTCCTGAGGCAGGCGAGGCGCTGGCCAGCCTGATCCCCGAAACAGGCGATCTTGTTTTCATGCAGTCGGGTCTTTTCACCTGGCGCGGCGTCCCACTGTGGATCAGCCGGTCGGGCTACACGGGGGAGGACGGCTTTGAGATCAGCGTGCCCGCAGACAGCGCTGCGCTGCTGGCGGACGCTCTGTGCACTTTGCCGCAAGTGAAGCCGATCGGCCTTGGCGCGCGGGATTCCCTGCGGCTTGAGGCCGGGCTTCCGCTCTACGGCCACGACCTGACACCCGCCGTCAGCACGATCGGCGCGGATCTTGGCTTCGCCATCCAGAAGCGCCGCCGCGAGGAGGGCGGGTTCATCGGCCATGCGCGCGTGATGAAGGAACTGGCCGATGGCCCAGGTTCGAAGCGCGTGGGATTGAAGATCGAAGGTCGCCTGCCGGTTCGCGAAGGCGCGCCGATCTTTGCTGACGGGATCAGGGTGGGAGAGGTGACCTCCGGTGGTTTTGCGCCGACCGTTGGCGCTCCCATCGCCATGGGCTGGGTGAGCTTGCCCCACAGCGCGATCGACACCGCATTGGAGATCGAAGTGCGTGGCAAGCGCGTGGCGGCGACCGTAGCGCCCATGCCGTTCGTGCCACACCGCTACCGCCGCAAGGCCTGATTTCCTGATTTTATGGTCAAGCAAGCACTCCGAGGGGAGCAGTAAGATGAGCCGTTACTTCACCGACGAACATGAATGGATCGACGTAGAGGGCGAAATCGCCACGGTCGGCATCACGGACTATGCGCAGGAACAGCTGGGCGACATCGTATTCGTGGAGTTGCCTGCCGAAGGCACGACCTTCGAAAAGGGCGATGATGCGGCCGTCGTGGAATCGGTCAAAGCTGCGTCTGACGTCTATGCGCCGATTTCGGGCGAGGTCGTGGAAACCAACGGCGCGCTGGAAGACGAGCCCGCCCTGGTCAACAGCGATGCGGAAGAAGATGGCTGGTTCTTCAAGCTGCGCGTGACGGATGCGAGCGAGCTCGAAGGCCTGATGAACGAAGCCGCCTACAAGAAGTTCGTGGCTTCCCTTTGAGCAATATTCCCCTCCCGCTTGGGGGAGGGGTTTGGGGGAGGGCGAGTGTTGCCGTCTCCTCAACAAACCGTCCCCCCGGCCCCTCCCGCACGCGGATGGGCAGATCAAAAGGGGGGAGGGCGGAGTTTACGGAATATGCGCTACCTACCCCTTACCGACTCAGACCGGCAGGACATGCTGTCCGTCATCGGCGCGTCTTCGATCGATGACCTGTTCATCGACGTCCCCGCTGAAGCCCGTCTTTCCGGCAAGATCCCCGGCTTGCCGGATCATGCCAGCGAACTGTCCGTCGAACGGCACATGGCGGCGTTGGCCCGGAAGAATTTGTCGGCAGGGGAAGCGCCCTTCTTCCTCGGCGCCGGGGCCTATCGTCACCATGTTCCCGCCAGCGTGGATCATCTGATCCAGCGCGGCGAGTTCCTGACGGCGTACACCCCCTATCAGCCGGAAATCGCGCAAGGCACGTTGCAGGTGCTTTTCGAATTTCAGACGCAGGTCGCGCGCCTGCTCGGCTGCGACGTGGCCAATGCGTCCATGTATGATGGCTCCACCGCCTGCTGGGAAGCGATCGGCATGGCTCGCCGCATCACCAAGCGTGGCAAGGCGATCCTGTCATCGGGCCTTCACCCCCACTATGTCTCGGTCGCAAAGACCATGGCGAAGTTCACCGGTGATGCGCTCGTGCATGAGGCGCCGACATTGGACGCCGCGACCGACATCGACGCGCTGATTGCCGGGATCGACAAGGATACGAGCTGCGTCGTCGTCCAATATCCAGACATTCTGGGCCGCATAGCCGATCTCACCCCACTTGCCGACGCCGCGCATGAAGCGGGCGCGTTGCTAGTCGCAGTCGTGACCGAGCCTGTGGCTTTGGGCGCGATCAAGGCGCCGGGTCACATGGGCGCCGACATCGTCGTAGGCGAGGGTCAGTCGATCGGCGTCGGCCTGCAATTTGGCGGCCCTTATCTCGGCCTCTTCGCGTGCAAGCAGAAATACGTCCGCCAGATGCCCGGCCGCCTGTGTGGCGAAACGGTGGATGCCGCGGGCAAGCGGGGCTTCGTGTTGACCCTCTCCACCCGTGAACAGCATATCCGGCGTGAGAAGGCGACGTCCAACATCTGCACCAATTCAGGCCTCTGCGCCCTTGCGTTCAGCATCCACATGACGCTGCTGGGTGAGAAGGGACTGCGCGAATTGGCGATGTTGAACCATGGCCTTGCCGTTCAGGCGGCCGAACGGTTGGCGCAGGTGCCCGGCGTCGAGCTGCTCAACGGCAGCTTCTTCAACGAATTCACATTGGTCCTGGCTAAGGATGCGCGCGAAACCGTGCGCAATCTGGCCGACAAGGGCGTGCTTGGCGGCGTGTCGTTGGGGCGCCTGTTCCCGGATGCTCCCGGGATCGGCAACGGCCTCGTCGTGGCCGTCACCGAAACAGTGACCGCCGAAGATATCGAAGCCCTGGCAAGGGCGCTTGAGGAGGAATTGGCATGACCATGCTCAAGGAAGGCCGCCCCACCGCGCCGCAAGCAGTGACCCAAGAAGCTGGGATTGCTGCAACCGCCACCGGCAACCGCGCGTTGATGTTGGAGGAGGCGCTGATCTTCGAGATTGGCTCCCCCGATACCACCGGCGTCGATTTCGCAGAAGCGCCCAAGGTGGAAAGCCGCCTCGGCAACCTTGCTCGCACTGACGGGATCGGCTTGCCCGGCTTGTCCGAGCAGGAGACGGTGCGCCATTACACCCGTCTCAGCCGCCAGAATTACGCCATTGACCTTGGCCTGTTCCCGCTCGGCAGTTGCACGATGAAGCATAACCCGCGCCTCAACGAGAAGGTCGCGCGGATGCCCGGCTTCGCTGACCTCCACCCGCTCGCGCCGCAATCGACGGTGCAGGGTGTGCTCGCGGTGATCCATGAGCTTGCCGAATGGCTGGTCAAGCTGACCGGCATGCACTCGGTCGCGATGAGCCCCAAGGCGGGCGCGCATGGCGAGCTGTGCGGCTTGCTCGCGATCCGCGCCGCACTGGAAGCCAGGGGCGACGCGCGGAGCGTCATTCTCGTGCCCGAAAGCGCGCACGGCACCAACCCCGCCACGGCGGCCTTCTGCGGCTATAAGGTCGAGGATATTCCGGCGACCCCGGACGGCCGCGTCGATCTGCAAGCCTTGAAGGCCCGGCTCGGCCCGGACGTCGCGGCGGTGATGATCACCAACCCCAACACCTGCGGCCTGTTTGAGCGTGACATGAAGACGATTTCCGACGCGGTGCATGCCGCCGGAGCCTTCGTCTATTGCGACGGCGCGAACTTCAACGCCATCGTAGGCCGAGTCCGCCCCGGCGACCTCGGCGTCGACGCGATGCACATCAACCTGCACAAGACCTTCTCGACGCCCCATGGCGGCGGTGGTCCCGGCTCCGGGCCGGTGGTGCTCAGCCAAGCGCTCACTCCTTTCGCGCCGCTGCCCTTCGTGGAGCGTCAAGGCGACAGCTTCGTGCTGGTCGAGGAAGAAACGGCGGACGAACATCATGCCAGCAGCTTCGGCCGCATGGTCGCCTTCCATGGCCAGATGGGCATGTTCACGCGCGCGCTGACCTACATCCTCAGCCATGGCGCGGACGGCCTGCGTCAAGTGGCGAGCGACGCGGTGCTGAACGCCAATTACATTCTGCGCAGTCTGGACGATGTGCTGGATGCCCCGTTCGGCCACAGCGGCCCCTGCATGCATGAGGCGCTGTTCAGCGACAAGGGCCTGGCCGAAGGCTTCACCACGCTCGACATCGCCAAGGGGCTGATCGACGAGGGCTTCCATCCGATGACCATGTATTTCCCGCTGGTCGTTCACGGTGCAATGCTGGTCGAACCCACCGAAACGGAAAGCAAGGCAGCGCTCGACCAGTTCATCATGGCGCTACGCAGCCTCGCGGAACGCGCCAAGGCCGGGGACGAAGCGTTGAAGGGCGCGCCCTATTTCGCCCCTCGCCGCCGTCTCGATGAAACGCTGGCCGCCCGCAAGCCGGTCCTCAGCTGGACAGATCCGGCGCTGGCGCAGGCGGCGGAGTGAGCGTCTGGGTTCCGGGCGACGCGGGGGCGGCGAGCAACAAGCTTCACGCCCCCGCAACGCTGCGGAACCGCGACGCCATCCTCGCGGTACTCCGTGACGCGCTGCCATCTTCCGGACTTGTGCTGGAGGTGGCGAGCGGCAGCGGTGAGCATGCCGCTTACTTCGCCGCCGCTTTGTCTCACCTCAATTGGCAGCCCAGCGACCCTGACCCTTCGGCGCTGGCATCGATCGACGCATGGCGGGTGGAGGCCAAGCTTCCCAATCTCCTCCCGCCGGTCATGCTCGATGCAGCTGCTCCCTGGCCGGTCAACAGGGCCGACGCTATCCTCTGCATCAACATGACGCACATCAGCCCCTGGTCCGCGACGCTCGGCCTGATGGAAGGTGCCGGGAAAACGCTTCCCGCAGGCGGTCTCCTCTACCTTTACGGCCCCTTCATCCGGGACGAGGTGGAAACCGCGCCTAGCAATCTCGCCTTCGATGCTTCGCTCAAGGCGCGCGACCCACAATGGGGCTTGCGCCGCATCGAGGAGGTTTCGGCTGCCGCCGAGGCGCGAGGCTTCTCGCTGGACAGGCTGATCGAAATGCCCGCCAATAATCTGTCGCTGCTGTTCCGAAAGGTGGCGCCTGACGGCCTTTGATGGCTGACCCTTCGACAAGTTCCGCCGGACCGGATATGGCGAACGTGATGCCCAACCCGCTCCTCCGCCTTGTCACAGCCGAACTCACAGCATCCGCCGACCCGCGCGCGGCGGCGATGGCCGGGGCGCTGGCCGCGCAATATCCAGAAGCGGCGCGGGCGGTGCTGTTCTATGGCTCCTGTCTGCGGGAGCGGAATCTCGATGGGCTGATGCTCGACTTCTACCTCATCGTGTCCGGCTATCGCGCCGCTTACGGAAAAAGCTGGCTTGCCACCGCCAACCGGCTGATCCCGCCCAATGTCTTTCCGTTCGAACATAATGGCCTGATCGCCAAATATGCCATACTCTCGGAGGCTGACTTCGCGCGCCTGAACAGCCCTGCCGCCGACAATGTCTCGGTCTGGGCCCGCTTTGCGCAGCCTGCGCGATTGCTCTGGGCCGCAGACGATCTCGCCCGCCAGCGCGCGATCAGCGCGGTCGCGGGCGCCGCCCCTACGCTCTTGTCGCTTGCTCGTCCGATGACCCAGGCGCAGGACGCGCTGTCGCTTTGGAAGGCGGGTTTCACCCTCACCTATAATGCCGAACTGCGGGCGGAGAAGAAGGGACGTTCGGTTTCGATCGTCGATGCCGATCCCGATCGCTATCGTCGCTTCGGAGAGGCCGCCCTAGCTCAAGGCTTGCCGCCTTCACCGCCAGATCCGGCCAAGCATTGGCGCGCTCTGCAAAGGCGCGGCAAATATCTCTCCGTCATTCGCCTCGCCAAAGCCAGCTTCACCTATGCGGGCGGCATCGATTATCTGGCGTGGAAGATCAACCGTCACGCAGGCACAAGCATCCAGATCAAGCCCTGGCAGCGGCGCTGGCCGCTTGTCGGCGCGCTTACTCTGCTGCCGCGGCTGTTCCGGGGTGGTGCGATCCGCTGAGCGCGTTGGAGAGCGCGTGCGACAGACCCATCAGAGTATAGGGCTTGCGCAGCACCTCATGCCCGCCAAAGTCCGTACCTTCGGCGATGTCGCCCGCATAGCCGGTGACGAACAGCACGGGCAGGCTGGCAAATGCCGGGGGCAGGGTGCGGATCATTTCCGGACCCGTCATGTCGGGCATCAACACGTCGCTCATGATCAGGCCGATGTCACCATGGCTGGTCAACAGCTTCGCTGCCTTTGACGGGTGGTCGCAGGCAACGGGCAGATGGCCCAGTTCCGCAAGTGCGGACATGGTCTGGTTCAGGACACGCGGATCATCTTCCACGACCAGGATGCGGGCGGGCGGATGCAATACCGGCTCACCCTCTGGCAACGACTGTTCAGCGTCGGCGGCTTTCTCCATGCCAATCTTCCGTGGCAGGTAGATGTGCACGCTGGTCCCTTCGCCCGGCTCGGATTCGATACGGATTTCGCCTTGGCTCTGCCGGACGAAGCCGAAAATCTGGCTCAGCCCCAGGCCCGTTCCCTTGCCAACCGGCTTGGTGGTGAAGAAGGGTTCGAACACACGTGCCAACACATCCGGGCTCATGCCGCAGCCATCGTCCTTAACGCTCAGCGTGACATAATCGCCCTCGGCACATTCGCCGATTTCGTGGCTCGCCAGATGCGCTTGTCCGGTCCGGATGAGCAGCCGCCCTCGACCCTCCATGGCGTCACGCGCGTTGACGCACAGGTTGAGCACGGCATTTTCCATCTGATGCTGATCAACGAAAATGCGCCAGCCCTTCGCCTGCCTGTCGATCGACACGATGATCTGATCGCCGATCGACCGGTCGATAAGCTCGCCCATGCCGCCGACCAGCATGTCGAGATCGACCGCGCTCGGCAGCAGCGGCTCTGATCGGGCAAAGGCAAGCAGGCGGCGGGTGAGGGCGGCGGCACGGTTCGCCCCTTCCATCGCATTGTCCAGATGGCGCGCCGCCTCCTGCGGCTTGAGGCGCAGCCTGCGCTTGGCCAGTTCCAATCCGCCGACCACCACCGCCAGCATATTGTTGAAGTCATGGGCAATGCCGCCAGTCAACTGTCCGACGGCGTCCATCTTCTGCATCTGGCGGAGATTTTCCTCTGCGGCAGCGCGCTCCGACGTTTCCTTCTTCAACTGCTCGTAAGCATCCGACAGTTCGGCCGTTCGCGCCGCCACGGCTTCTTCCAACCGGTCGGCCCGCTCCGCCTCCGATTCGGCCATGCGCCGCGCCATGCGCCGCTCGCTATAGGCAGCATTCGCGACCCACAGCGCGAAGAGCACGCAGACCAGCAGCACCAGTCCGAACAGCCGGGACGTACGATCGACAAATTGCGTCCGGTTGCCCGCCAGCTTCACGGCCAGGCTCCGCTCCTGCAGCCGGGCATTTTCCGCCTGGATCACCCGGTCAAGCAAGGCCGTGATATGCTTCAGATCTTCCGATCGGCCCGCACGGTGAAACTGCGCCAATGCCGCCATCTTCTGGTCATAAGTGGTGCGCAGCCCGATTTCGCTCAGCGTCTTGCCCCGCTGTTGAAAGGCGTCCTGCAATTCCCGCACATTGGCGCGCTGCCAACCGGACCGGCGCGTGGCGTAGTTCAGCAGCTTGAGCTGACTGGACGCGGTGCGCCACTGATCCTGGAAAAGGCGGCCTACGTCGGGGTCCAGGCTGATGACATAGCGCGCCAAGGTCACCTCTGCGCGCGCAGTCTTGGCCTCGAACGCACGGGCGAGCGCGATGATCTCGAAGCTGCGGCGTTGTTCCTGCAGCGCCCGCTCATGATCGCGCGACGCGCTGCTGGCGCTGTAGAGCAGGGTTCCCAAGGACCCTATCAGCAATATCACGAGGACCAGCGGAAGGGAGCGTCGCACCGCAGCCCGCCAGCCAGACTCCTGGTCGTCCATGTAATAGCTGTCTGCCATCAACCCCTGATCTTAGACGAACAGCATTACAGCGAAAATATCAAGGCACAAAAGGTTCCAGGCGATGACCCATGTTGCCGCTCGCTCGCCTCTTTTCGCCGACGCAACGGCGTTGCGCGATCAGGCGATCGCGCCTGTGGCTTTGCCCGCTGCCTCGAACATGCCGATGATCTGGCCAACCTGTTCGTCGCTATGCTCCGCGCAAAGCGAACAACGCAGCAGGAAGGTTCCTGCCGGAGTGGCCGGGGGACGCGCCATGTTGACGTAAAGTCCGAGCTCAAGGAGAGCCTGCCACATCGCCACGGCCTGCGTCTGGTCGGTCAGGATGACGGCGATGATCGCGGACTGCGGCGTTTCGGTGCCCAGCTTGAAGCCAAGATCGGTAAGGCCCTTGTGCAGCCGCTGGCTGTTCTTCCACAGATGCGCGCGCTTTTCGCCAGCATGCATCAGCTTGCGGATAGATGTCGCCGCGGTTGCAACGACGCTCGGCGGCAGCGAGGCGGTAAAGACATAAGGACGGCAGACGAGGCGCAGAACCTCGAACTTGGGATGGTTCGATACGCAGAAGCCGCCCACGGTGCCGACCGATTTGGAGAAGGTGCCGACGACGAAATCGACATCCTTTTCTACGCCCTGCTCCTCATAGACGCCACGGCCATTTGCGCCGAAAAAGCCCATGCCATGGGCTTCGTCCACCAGGATCATGCAATTGGCGTGCTTGCGTACCGCAGCCACCATCTCGGGCAGGGGGGCGACGTCGCCCAGCATGGAGTAGACGCCTTCCAGCACCACCAGCTTCTGCGCATCCGCAGGCAGGCGGCCGAGACGCTTGTCCAGATCCTCGACGCTGTTGTGGCGGAAGCGGACGATTTCGGCGTCCCCCAGGAAGCAGCCGTCATAGATGGACGCGTGGCTGTCTGCGTCCAGCACGACATAGTCGCCCTTCCCAGCCAGCGTGGAAATCATCCCAAGGTTTGCCTGATAGCCGGTCGAAAAGACCATGGCGCCCGACGTGCCGTAAAATTCCTTCAGCGCGTCTTCGACTTCCTTGTGGCCCTGGTAGGTGCCGTTCAATACGCGGCTGCCGGTGGTTCCAGCTCCGAATTCGTCAAGCGCCTTCTTGCCCGCCGCGACGACGTCCGGGTCGAAAGTCATACCCATATAGTTATATGTGCCGAGCAGGATCGTGTCCTTGCCCTTGATCACAGCCTGGGTAGGGGACTTCACCTCATCCATGACGATCGCGAAGGGATCACGCACCCCGGTCGCGAGCAGCGCTTCGCGCTCGGCGATCAAGGGATCGAATTTGGAAAAGAGGTCGCGCGCGCCCGGGACTTCAGCAGGCGTATGGGCGTCGGTGGCGGTCTCTACAGCGTCGGTCATCGCATATTTCCGTTAGGGTTCGAGCAGCGTCGAGCAAGTCGAGATGCGTCAGTCGAAAATTCTTGCCCGTCCTCTTCATCATCCGCCCTGCGCGAGGCACAGGAGGGGCGAAGTGAACGGAGGGGACTGGATCAGCCCTTCAACTTCGCCACAGCGTCCACAAGCTGACCGATATTTTCGATCTCAGCCTGCATGTTCATGGTGATGATGATGTCGAACTCATCCTCGATCGCCGCAACGAAATCCATGACGGTCAGGCTGTCCCATTCCAGGTCGCCTGCGAAGGTCGTCGCTTCGCTGAGGTCGACGCCCTTCTTGTTGAAAGGAGCGATTTGCGCGGCGATGCTGTCGAAAATCTGCTGGCGATCCGTCATGATCTGTTCAAAGCTTTCCCATGAAAGGGCGGTTTTTGCCCCCAAGCCCCGCCTCTTGGCAAGGGAATAAGGCGTCAATCAGGCAGCATCGCGCCCGATTATGAGCTGCCTTGCGCGCTCTTACCGGAAATTGTCGGCGTAAGCCTGAATCTTCAGCGTCTTGGGCGGGGTCGGAATGAAGGTGTAGCCGATTTCATATTTGTCGGCATAGGCACGCGCCGCGTCCAGCGATGGGAAGGTCAGCTTCACCTGGCTCTGCGTATCACCAGATCCGGCCCAGCCCGTCAGCGGGTCTGGCTTCATCGCCTCGCTCGGCGCAAATTCCAATACCCATTTGTCGGTCCGCGCCTTGCCGGACTGGAGGGCATTTTTCTGAATCTGGTAGATGCGCGCAGCCATTATCGCGTCAAACTCCTGGGAAGGGCGATGGGTCCGTTGCACCAGCGTGCGCCCGGAAGTCAAGACTTGGAGCGGGCATCGGCGCGTTTCGTGCGGAGCGTGGCGGCGGCGCCTGCCGGATCGTCGGGCCATGGATGCCGGGGATAGCGTCCACGCATTTCCTTTGCGACCGCACTCCAGCTTCCCGCCCAGAAGCCCGGCAGGTCTCGCGTCGTCTGTATCGGTCGCCCGGCGGGAGAGGTGAGGGAGAGGACCAGCGGGATGCGCTCGCTGCCGACGACCGGATGCTCGGTAAGGCCGAACAGCGCCTGCACCCGAAGCTCCACGCGCGGCCCGCCTTCTGCTGCATAGTCGATCTCATGGCTGCTTCCGGCAGGCGATTGAAATGCCGGGGGAGCCAGGCGGTCGAGTTGTTGCTTGCCGTCCCAGCCGATGATGCCCTCAAGAACGCCGGACAATTGCGACCGGTCGATGTCCGACAGGCGCCTCTTGCCCGCGAGCAGGGGCGAAAGCCACTCGTCGATCGTCGCCAGCAACGCGGCATCCGCCAACGCCTCCACCCCCGCAAAGCCAGCCCGCATCCGCAGTGATCGCGCCGCGTCCGACCAAGGCAGCAGATCAAGTCCACCCTGCCTGACCCCCTCCAGCAAAGCTGCTACGACAGCATCAGGGTCCGGCCGGTCATCCGATCCGGACGTCAGCCGCACCGCGCCCAGACGTCTCTCGCGTAGAGCCTCGATGCCGCCCGTTGCGGCCCGGAACCGCACCGTCCGATGCTCCTTCAGCCGCGCGCTGAACAGCCGCAGCACTTCAGTTTCACTGATCGGCGCGGCCGAAAGGATACGCGCTCCCGCCGCGCTGCCCTGTACTTCCCCCACCGCAAGCCATTCCTCACGCGCGAGCGGGCTTAGCGGATCAAGCCTAAAACCGCGCCCGCCGACGCTGGCCCATTCCGCGCCGTCGGCAGAGCGCCGCTTGGCCACGCGGTCAGGGAAGGCCAGCGCAAGACATAGCCCCGCATCATGCTCGCCCGCCGCCATTGTTTGTCCGGAAGCCACCAGCTTCGCCCAGCGCCTGGCCATTGCCTTGGCCGCATCGGCCCGCTTTCCACTTTCCCGCCGCCAGCGTAACCGCCGTTGCGACAGGTCCACATCTTGCCCGCCAATGCCCCGCTCGCCCAACAGCACCGCGATCTCCGCCGCCACCTCGGCCAGTCCCAATTCGCCCGCGCGCACCAGCATGTGGCCGATCCGCGGCTCCACCGGCAGCCGCGCCAGCGCCTTGCCATGCGGCGTTATCCGCCCATCCTCGTCCAGCGCCTCCAAGACCGTCAGCCGCTTGCGCGCCTCATCCAGCGCGGGGCGGGGCGGCGGGTCGAGCCAGCGCATGCTGGCCGGGTCGCTCACCCCCCACAACGCGCAATCAAGCAGCAGGCTCGATAGATCGCTTTCCAATATCTCGGGCGGATCGAAAGGCGGCATGCCCGCCGTGGCGGCCGCTTCCCACAGCCGATAAGCCACGCCCGGCCGCTGCCTTGCAGCACGCCCCGCCCGTTGGGTCGCGGCTGCCTGGCTCGCCCGTTCCGTGACCAGCCGCGTCACCCCCGCTGCCCGGTCATAGCGCGGCCTTCGAGCGAGGCCGGAGTCGATCACGATCCGCACTCCATCGATGGTCAGGCTGGTTTCAGCGATCGAGGTCGCCAGGATCACCTTGCGCTTTCCCTCCCGTGAAGGACGGATGGCGGCACGCTGCGCTGCCGGGTCCAGGCTGCCGTGCAGCCGATGCAGCTCGACGCCTATCCCCTCCAGTCGCTCCGCCGTCCGCTCGATCTCCGCCACGCCGGGCAGGAACGCAAGCAGGTCGCCGTCGGCCTCCTCCGCCAGCGCCCGTCGCACGGCCCCGGCCATCTCATCCTCGATGCGCTTTTCCGCCGCCCGGCCGATGTGCCGCAACTCCAGCGGCTGAATCCGGCCTTCGCTCTCCAGCACCGGCGCATCGTCCAGCAACGCGGCACAGCGGGCGCCATCCAGCGTGGCCGACATGGGCACGATGCGCAGATCAGGACGCAGCGCCGCCTGCGCATCCAGCGCCAGCGCCAGCCCTAAGTCGCTGTCCAAGCTCCTCTCATGCACTTCATCGAACAGGACCGCCGATACTCCGGCAAGCTCCGGATCATCCTGAATCCGGCGGACGAAAATCCCCTCCGTCAGGACGAGCAGGCGCGTTGCGGCCGACTGCCTGCTGTCCATCCGCGTCGCATAGCCAACGACCCCGCCCGGCACGCCGCCCATCAGCTCCGCAATCCGCTCGGCCGCCGCGCGCGCTGCCAGTCTGCGGGGAGACAGCAGCAGCACCTGCCCCGTACACCACGGCTCATTCAGCAAGGCAGGTGCGACAGCCGTCGTCTTGCCAGCGCCCGGCGGCGCAACCAGCACCGCGCTGTTCCGGTCACGCAGGCTGCTCAGCAAATGAGGGAGAATATCGTGGATGGGCAGGGTGGCGCTCATGATTTGCTCCTCTCGCCCCAATCGTCATCCGGTGCAATGCCGCTGCAATGCCAGGCTTTATCCAAACAGCAGTCTATGGACCGGGTTGTCCGGGTCGAGCAGCATCTTAGCCGTTAGCCCTAATGACATGATGATCAGCAGGGGCCGTATCAGCTTGCTGCCGAACCGCATGGCCAGGCGCGATCCGATCTGGCTGCCGGTGATGCTGCCGACAGCCATCGTCAACCCCGCGATCCAAAGCACATGACCGCCAGCGACCATCGTCAACAGGCCCGCTACATTGCTGGCAAGGTTGGCCGCCTTTGTCTGCGCCGTCGCGCGGACCAGGCCCAGTCCGCCCAATGCCAGGAAGATAGTGGCGTAAAATGCTCCCGCACCCGGTCCAAAGAAGCCGTCGTAAAAACCGATGACGCCGATAGACAGGCTCAGCCCCGCCAGTCCCACCCGGCTGTGCCGATCCATCTCGCTTAAGCGGGGCGAGAAGGTGAAATAGCCTGCGAGCGCGATCAGCAGACCCGGCATCAACCCCGCCAATATGCCGGGGTCCACCCGCTGAAGCAGCCAGGCGCCACCTACCGAACCAACAAATGCTGCGATAATCGGCCAGCGATAGGCCTTCAGATCCATATGCCCGGCGCGCGCGTAAGCGACGCAGGCGCCAAATGTGCCCAGCGATGATTGCAGCTTGTTGGTGCCCACGGCTGCTACGGGCGGCACGCCTGCCGCCAGCAAGGCGGGCAGGGAAATCAGCCCGCCGCCTCCAGCCATCGCGTCGATGCATCCGGAAATCAGGGCCGCCGCCATAAGGAAGGCCAGCGTTTCAGGAGATAGGATGATGTCCATGCGCGTCCGCTTCAGCCTCTGCCGCGCCCTGTCGTCAGAACCACATGCGCCTGCACACCTATACGATCGGAGCGCGCCTGTTCCTCAATAAGCGCGAGCGATGGCGAATTCGACGGCTTCGGTCAGCGCCGCCTTGGCCTTGCCCGTGTCGAACCGGCCGAGCGCATCAATGGCGCGCTGGCCATAGAGCCTTGCCCGCGCGAGCGTATCGTTGATCGCGCCCGTCTTGCGCAGCAACCCGGTCGCATGCGCCAAATCCTCGTCGCTGACCCGATTGCCCGCGATCGCCTGCTTCCAGAAAGCGCGATCTTCTTCGGAACCGCGAGCATAGGCCAGGATCACGGGCAGCGTCACCTTGCCATCGCGGAAATCGTCGCCTGCGTCCTTGCCCATTGTGGCGCCGTCCGATTCATAATCGATCGCATCGTCGATCAGCTGGAATGCGATGCCAAGGTTCCGGCCATAGACATCCAGCGCCTTTTCCTCCGTCTCGTCCCGGTCCGCGACCACGGCGGATATGCGGCAGGCGGCGGCGAACAGCGCGGCTGTCTTCGCCCCGATGATGTCCAGATATTGCTCTTCGCTCGTGTCGATGCGGCGCTGCGCGGTCAATTGATTGACCTCACCTTCCGCGATCACCGCCGAGGCGTTGGACAGGATCTTCAGCACCTTGAGCGATTCCGCCTCGACCATCAGCTCAAAGGCACGGGAGAAGAGGAAATCGCCCACCAGCACGCTGGCGCTGTTGCCCCAGATGATATTGGCGGTCTTGCGGCCCCGGCGCAGGCCCGATCCATCGACCACATCATCATGCAGCAGTGTTGCGGTGTGAATGAACTCGACCGCCGCTGCCAGCTTGTAGTGGCGGCTGCCCGCATAGCCGACCAATTGAGCGCAGGCGAGGGTCAGCATCGGGCGCATCCGCTTGCCGCCGCCCGCGATCAGGTGGCCGGCCAGTTCCGGGATCAGGGGGATGCGCGACTGCATCCGGTCCAATATGACCGCATTGACCTGGTTCATGCCTTCGGCAACCAGCGCCATCATGGGGGTGAGCGAAGGCTCGCCATTGGCGCGGCCGATGGGGTGGACATTGCCGGAGATGGGGCCGGGGGCAGGTGCGGTCATGACCCGGCCCATGTGGCGGTGCAAAATGCAGATAGCAAGCGGGAATAGCTTGCACAGAGCGACGGATGGGGCAAAAAGCGCGCGGATATTCGGAAGGGACGGGCGTGGACGACACTTTGAAGCGGTATCGCGAGAGCATCGACAATATTGATGCCGCCCTCGTGTTCATGCTCGCGGAACGCTTCAAGATCACCCAGGCTGTCGGCGAATATAAGGCGACTCACGCCCTGCCGCCAGCCGATCCGGGCCGGGAGGAGCGTCAGATCAGCCGCCTGCGTCAGCTGGCGACGGATGCCAATCTCGATCCCGACTTCACCGAAAAATTCCTGCGCTTCATCATCGATGAAGTGATCCGCCATCACGAACGGCTGCGGGACGCCTGAGAACCTGCTACGCGAAGGAGGCAGTCGAAGGCGGCTTTTCTCCCCGCCTAATCGCCCGCTAGCCTAAGCTGGTTCGTTGACCGTTTCCCGCTTGCCTTGTGACCGGCCCAGCAGCACTCCGCCCAGCGCCAGCGCGAAGCCGGCCAACTGAACCGGCACCAGCTTCTCACCAAATAGCAGCCACGCCTCCACCGCAGCAAGCGGCGGGACCAAGAGCAGCAGCATCGACATCCGCGTCGGACCTTGCGTCCGCACCAGCCATACCAGCAGCGACAGGCCGCCCGCCGACAGGCCCAGCACTGACCATGCGAGCCCCAGCCACAGAATAGGCGCGCCATCCCAGCGGGTCTCCCCAGCGATCAGGGCAGCGGCGATGGCGACGAACGCGCCGCCTGCATTTTGCACCGCGCCGGAAATCCATATGCCATCCCCTGACAGCGAGCCGCGCTGCACCAGCGTCCCTGCCGCCATCGCTACTACCGACAGCAAGCCCGCTACCACGGGTAGCAGCGGCACCGCGCCCGCGCCCGACCGTTCGATCGCTGGCAGTAGCACGCAGACCACGCCCGCGATCGCGATCGCCAGGCCCGCCCACCCGCGCGCGAGCAGGCGGTCGCCCAGCAGGAATGCGCCTGCCACGGCCACCATCAGCGGCTGCAGCGCGCCAAGCAACGACATGATGCCCGCAGGCATTTCGCGATAGACCGCCCACCAGCTCACGGTCAGATAAACCCCATGCAGCATCGCGCCCGCCGCCAGATGCAGCATCAGCCGCTTGCCGCGGGGAAGCTTCTGCCCGGCACGCCACGCCACAAATCCCAGCAGCAGAGCCGTGAGCGTCATGCGCACGCTCAGGATCAATTCCGGCGCGCCATGCGGCACCGTGCCCCGCGCGACGATGAAGCCGGTCGACCAAATCAGGATGAATAACAGGGAGGTAGCGAATCCGATCATTCGCGCCCGGCTCGTATGGCCGCGCCCGCCGCGAAGGGCGTGATCGCGACCAGCAGCAGCGACGCCGCGCCCAGGAACTTCAGCGCTGCTCCGCTCCCGTCGCCCAACGTCCCTGCGCCAAATATCAGCAGCGGCACCGCGAGCGGCAGCGCGAGCAGCCCGGCCAGCGCCCCGCTCGACCGCAGCCCCGCAGTCAGGCTCGCCACCAGCAATCCCAAAGCCGCGAGCGCAGGCGTGCCGATCAGCAGACCTAGTTCCAGCATCCACACCGTCGCGCCGTCCAGCTTCAGGAGCGCGCTCGCGGGCAGGGTTGCGATCATCAGCGCCGGGCCAAAACCCAGCCAATGCGCGATCAGCCGCGCCAGCATCAGCGTTTCCTCGCCTACGCCCCGCAACGCGATCTGGTCGAGCACCCCTGCGTCCCGGTCAGGCGCGATTAGCCGGTCCACGGGCAACAGGCTCGCCAGCAGCGCCGCGATCCACAGCATGCCGCCACCCGACCGCCGTAACAGCGCCGCGTCAGGCCCCACGGCAAAGGGATACAGGCTCGCCACCAGCAGCAGGAATGCCACAGGGAGCCACAGCCCCGCCGATTGCCACGCCTGCCGCAAATCCCGCGCCACCAGCAGCGCCATCACCCTCACGCCGCCTCCTCCGCGACGTAGGCGGCAAGGTCGATCACCACGGGCGATTTCATGGGCAGCGGCTGATGCGAAGCCGCCAGCACGATCCCCCCCCGCGCCAGATGCGCCGCCACCGCCGCGCCGAGCAGTTCGAGCGACGCATCGTCCAGCCCATTGCCCGGTTCATCCAGCAGCCACAGCTCAGCGCCGCTCGCAATCACCCGCGCCAGCGCGGCCCGCTTGCGCTGCCCGGTCGACAGCATCCGCACCGGAATCCCCACAAGCGGCCCCAGCGCCATAGCTTCCAATGCACCATCAAGCGCATGTCCGTCCGCACCATCCAGCCGCGCCCAAAAGCCGAGAGCTTGCGCCAAAGGCTCTTCCAGATCGAGCGCCAGCCGCTCGTCCGCCAGTGCGATCCTGCCGCGCCGCTCGATCGTCCCCGCTATCGGCCGCAGCAGCCCCGCGCAAATGCGCATCAGGCTCGACTTGCCGATCCCGTTCGGCCCCCGAAGCAGAGCGCTCTCCCCCTGTTCCAGCGCCAGGTCCACGCCCCGGAACAGCAACCGCCCGCCACGCGCGCAGGCGATGCCCGACAACCGCAGCGCCACGCCGCTCATGACGCGACCATGTCCTCCAGCACCTGCATGTCCACGTCGGAAAGCCCGAAATGGTGGCCGATCTCATGCACCACCACATGGGTAATCAGCGCATCGAGCGGCACGCCCGTCTCCACCCATTCATCCAGCAGTGGCCGCCGGAAAAGATGCACGGTAGGCGGGCTGTCCCCCGTCTGCTCGGCTTCCCCCAGGGGCCGCCCGCTGTAAAGCCCGGTCAGCCCGAACGGATCATCGATCTCCATCTCCTTCAATATCCGGTCGTCGGCAAATTCCTCAACGAACAGGACGACATTGGACAGATGGGATCGGAAAGGGTCCGGCAAACGCCCCAGCGCCTCAAGCGCCAGTCGTTCGATCTGCGCCACGGTTGGCGCGAAAAGAGGGGGTTGACCGGCGTCTGACATGGCTGCGACATAGGCCATACAATATTATGAGGATAGAGCCATGATTGGTAAACTGTCCGGCGATGAACGGGCGCAGGAGCTCGCTTCCCTCCCGGAATGGACGCTGGTGGCGGAGCCGGAGGGCATCAAGCGGCGCTTCACCTTTTCCGACTTCAGCGAAGCGTTCGGTTTCATGACTAGAGTGGCGCTGCTCGCCGAACAGGCGAACCACCATCCCGAATGGTTCAACGTCTATAATCGCGTCGATATCACCTTGACCACCCATGACGCCGATGGCCTGTCGCGCCGTGACATAGACCTTGCAAAGGCTATCGACGCACTACTTACCGCCTGATCGGTTGATCAGGGTTGCCCCTCGATGCGATCCTCATAGCCATGCAGCGCCGCGATCACGGCCGAATCTCCAGCATAGCGGCGGCGCAGCATGGCGAGTTTCGCGTCGGTGCCGGTGCATAGTTCGGCGATGCTCTCCATCAGGAACACGCGCCTTTCCCCATCATAGGGCTCTTCCCCCCGGAAATGGTCGCAGCTGTCGCGATCGACCATGAAGCTGGTGACTTCCTGCGGGAAAGCCGTCGCCAGAGCGGCATCGGGAGAAGGGGGCAGGTCGAGCGATCCGTGCGGCGCGGGCTGCGCCTGCACGGTCACTTGCGCAGACGGGCGCTGCGGCGCGGCGACCACTTCGATCGGCTCGCCTTCGATCGCGTTGGCGGAAAGCACGGGCTGAGGGATGGAGGCGTTCTCCGAGGACGCAGCATCGCCAGACGCATCACGGCAGCCGGCGGTCAGCGCCAGCATCACCATCAATGGAAACAGCCCCACCCGTGCGCCCACCGATTTCCTCCCGCAAAATGGCAATGAGATCAGCGACATGCGGCAGTCGCTGTTCCTCCTCATCGAGAATCGCCAAGAATGCGGCTTGCCTATAATCGCGCACACAGTCTTCCGAAAGGCGGCTTGCCGCGGGTAATGTGGAAATTACGATATCCAGCAGCCGCTCGACACCATGAAGGCGTCCCCACAAATAGTCGTTTTCACGATAAGCCCTGCTGAAAAATGCACCAAAGTTGTTGAATTCAATGCCTTTTAATGTGGCGTCCGCACCTCCCGGCCGAATAGCGCTGCAATCTTCCGGAGAAATACGGTCCACCTTCACCGGATCATATTCTTCCATGGCGTGGCCTTGGAGCAACGGTAGGGTGGCGATGTCGTAAAAGGGAAAGCCAAGATAGGAGAGCAGCATGATCCGCCGCTCCGCTTTCGGCAGCCCGGCGAGCGCTTCGGCCAGCACCATGTCGGCCACGTCGTCCCGGGCCTTCAAATCGCGTGCCTGCGCGATCGCTTCCAGCGCGGCGGCAGGATCGGACGGCACGTCCCTGGCTGCGGCCCGGATCGCGCCGTTATAGAAATCCGTGCCCTCGCATTCCGTATAATGCGCCATCGATTGGTAGATGGCGTCATGCATCTTCTGGATCGCCGCTGCATCAGCCTGCGAATCAATCTCCAATGTTTCCGCGAGCCGCCGCGCCAGAAAGCGCAGGCGGCGAATGCGGAAACTGAGGTCATGGGTGCGAAAGAAGGCGACAGGTGGCGAGGTCGGCCCCACATCCTCGATCAGCTTGTCCGCACCAATCGCCCGGACATGGGACCACAAGGCCTGACGAAAATTCTCCCGCATCATCGGGCTGTCTTCGCCGCTGAGGCGGAACAGCAGGACGGCAAGATCCTCGACGATGCCCGACAGCTTCAAATGGCCATAGGCGGGGAAAGCGAAACCAGCCGAATTCGCGGCGCGCATTTGCGCCTTCGCGCGCCACGCGGACAAACGAGCGGGCGTCGGACGGTCGAGGAACAGCATGCCGCCGATCGTATTTTCGACCTCCGCCTCGATCCCGGGCCTCAGCGCGTTCAAAATCCGGACCATCCGTCGAATGCGCGACGAATGACGGTCGATCGCTTCCAGATTGTCGCGGATCGGCTGCTCGCGCGGAATATCGCTGAGCGCCCCGAAAATGGTGCGGAAAAAGCCGGGCAATTGCGCCTTTTCCTCTGGCGTGGCGTCTTCCTGCTCACCCTCCCGGTTCAGCCGGATGGATCGATGGCCGGGCTTGGGATCGATATAGACGAAACGCCGGTCGACCTCGCGCCGTGATGGGCGGTTCCGCAACGCCCCGATCGCCTGAGCAAAGGGCGCGTTCGCCAGCACCGACCCATCGATCAGGATCGCGTCTTCCGCATTGCCGCGCGCCCAGTGGCGGGGCAGGGCATGGGCCAGAAAAGCGTCGCGGGTCGGCCAGGCACGGTGACGCTGCTTCAGCACCCGATCCAGTTCCCGCACGGTGAAGGGCGGGAAGGCACCAGGGAAGCTCGCCGTCGCGCGCGCGGCGAATACCAGCTCCGCCGGGTCGGCGAAGAGGCGGTCGCCGCGTCCCCGCGCCCGGAAGCCGACGGACAGGCGATGTTCGGTTTCCACCACCTGGGGCGGGCTGTTGAGGTTCAGGCTTTGGGGGTGTCCCTCAAAATCAGTGACCGTGACGAACAGGTCGAGCGGGTGCCCGTCCGGCAGCAAGGGCGGTCCGCGCTCGGCCGCCTCCATCGCATCGAAGGCATCCAACAGCATCGCCGTGAAGATTTCGCCGCCAAAGGGAGGCTCGAACCATCTCGACCGAATGAAGTGGGACAGCTTCTGCCGCACCTCCTCGCGCGTATCGGGGGCGACGGTGCGCTCGACCGTGTCGCCCGGCCGCCGCGCTGCCATCCACACCAGCGGGGTTGCCCAGAATTTGCTGATGCGCCTTGCTGGACGGGCATCAGGGTCCAGCAGCCGCTCAACATCGGCATTTTCCAACCACAGATCGGTGAGCGGCTCCAGCGATTGCCCCGTTTCGATCGCCTGTGCGAGGAAGATCCCGTTGATCCCGCCAGCGCTTGCTCCGGCGATGATGTCTGGCATCACCCGCAACCGTACGCCGCTTGCCGCCTCCAGATCCTCCAGCAGCTTCCTGTAAACCGCCTCGCTTCCCTCGCTGCTCGGGGTGCCGTCATGAAACGCCCGGCTCGCCCGCGCCAGCCGCCAGATTTCCTTGGTGATGCCGTGCATGTAGACGGCAAGGCTGATCCCCCCATAGCAGACCAGCGCAAGCCGAAGTTCGCGCTCCTTCATGCGGCGCAGCCCCCCGGCCCTAAACCTCTCCTCCGTTCGCCCTGAGCTTGTCGAAGGGCTCTACTTTTCCTCGAGGCGAGCGGGCGATGTTTTTGCACTTTCACCCCCATGAAAACGCGCCACCTCACAACCGAAACTCCGCCCAGATCGGCAGATGATCCGAAGCTTTTCTTGACGCCGCGCTGTCATGCACGCCGCTGTCCACCAGCTTCAACTGACCGCAATGCATGATCCGGTCGAGCCGCGCCACGGGCCGCCGCGCGTGAAAGCTCCGCCCGCACGGAGCGAAATTATAGTGCCGAGCAAAGTCCGCCAGACATCCCCGGTTGGCGCTCCATTCATTCAGGTCGCCCATCAATACCGTGGGCATCGCGTCCCGCTGCGCCGCCGCGTGAATGACCGCAGCCGCCTGCTTGCGCCGCCACAGGCCCGACAGGTCGAGATGCATGCCAAAGATGCGCAGCTTCGCCTTGCCCAGCTCCACCTCCGCCATGGTCGCGCCGCGCGGCTCCAGACAGGGCAGGTGCAGCACGTCATGAGTGCCGATCTCGGCCTCCTTCCGCACCAGGATCGCGTTGCCATGCCATCCCATTGAATCGACCTGCACATTCAGGGGCACAGGCTTGTAGGGGCTCATCGATTCCAGCAGCCAGGGCGGGATGGCGGCGGTGCGCACGCCAAAGCGTCGATCCGCTTCCTGAAGTGCGATGACGTCCGCATTCAGTTCTCCCAGCACCTCCAATACTCGCTCGGGGCTGCGGCGGCGGTCGGTGCCAATGGCTTTGCGGATATTGTAGCTGGCGACGCGAAAGGACTTCATGGCGAAACAATGCGCCACATCAGCATGAGTTTCCAGCGCCCTCGGGCAGGTTCATCATGTCCATGCCGCACCGCGGGCAAAGGGAGGAGCGATCCAGGCGCTTCTTTGTTCTTGAAACGTTCACCGTGGCAAGCCATAGCTCGCAGATGGCCAAGGCAAAGCGCAAATTCGTCTGCCAGCAGTGCGGCACCCTTTCTTCCCGGTGGCAGGGGCAGTGCGACGACTGCGGCGAATGGAACAGCATTGTCGAGGAGGCGGCAGAGACAATCTTTTCCGCGCGTCACGATCTGCAAACCGGCGGGCGCGCGCTGACGCTTGTCGGGCTGAACAGCCAGGTCGAACTGCCCCAGCGGACGAGCACCGGGATTGCCGAGTTCGATCGCGCCCTGGGCGGCGGCATCGTTCCCGGATCAGCCATGCTGATTGGCGGTGATCCCGGCATCGGCAAATCGACCCTGCTGCTTCAGGCCGCTGCCCGCATCGCCGCGCGCGGTCTTTCCGTCGCCTATATCAGCGGTGAGGAAGCGGCGGACCAGGTCCGCCTCCGGGCGCAGCGCCTCGGCCTTGGCAACGCGCCGGTTCAGCTCGCCAGCGCAACCTCTGTCCGGGACATATTGACCACCTTGGGGGAGGGGGAGTCGCCTGCGCTGCTCGTCATCGATTCGATCCAGACGATGCACAGCGACCTGATCGAAGGCGCGCCGGGCACCGTCAGTCAGGTGCGTGCGTCCAGCCAGGAACTGATCCGCTTCGCCAAGCAGCGCGGCACCGCTGTCATCCTGGTCGGCCATGTCACCAAGGATGGCAGCATCGCCGGGCCGCGCGTGCTGGAGCATATGGTCGATACCGTGCTGAGCTTCGAAGGCGAGCGCAGTCACCAATATCGCATCCTGCGCGCGATCAAGAATCGCTTTGGCGGCACGGATGAGATCGGCGTTTTCGCGATGGTGGCGGAGGGGTTGGAAGAAGTCGCGAACCCTTCGGCCTTGTTTCTTACCCATCGCGACGAAACCGTGACCGGCGCAACCGTCTTTCCCGCGCTGGAGGGCACTAGACCAGTGCTGGTCGAGATACAGGCGCTCGTCGTTCGCCTATCCAGCGGCGCCACGCCCCGGCGTGCGGTGGTGGGATGGGACAGCGGCCGCCTCGCCATGATCCTCGCCGTGCTGGAGGCGCGCTGCGGCCTCAGCTTCTCGACCTGCGAAGTCTATTTGAACGTCGCGGGCGGCTATCGCTTGTCCGACCCTGCCGCTGACCTTGCCGTGGCCGCCGCGCTCATATCGGCGCTCGCGGAACGGCCGGTGCCCGCTGATCTGGTCCTGTTCGGAGAAATCGCGCTCTCCGGGGAAATCCGCCCGGTCGCCCATGCGCCGCTTCGCCTGCGCGAATCGGCAAAGCTCGGCTTCGAACGCGCCCATGTTCCTTCCGCGGTCGCCGATGGGGTGAAGGGGATCGCCGTCAGCGGCTATCGCGCCTTAAGCCAACTGGTTGACCAGATGCTCGGCCGCGGATAGCCCGGCCCACATGAACGCCGTCGATATCCTCGTCCTTCTCGCCATCGGCGGTTGCACAGTCTTGGGCTTGCTTCGTGGTTTCGTTCTTGAAACCCTGTCGCTGATCGCCTGGGTCCTGGGCATCTTCGCCATCCGCCTCTTCCATCCTTCAGCGACCGAACTCCTCGCCCCCTTCGTCGGTACGACCGGAGGCGCGGCAATTCTTGCATTCATTCTGGTTTTCGGCGTCACTTTCGGCGCAGGAAAACTCCTCGCCCACGCCATCGGCCGCCGCACGCGCCAATCCATCCTTGGCCCCGTCGATCGCGTTCTGGGCGGCGGCTTTGGCGCGATAAAGGGATTAATCGGCGCAACTCTCGTCTTCCTGGCATTCAGCCTGGTCTACGACACTTTCTACGGCAGCGGTGAACGCCGCCCGGATTGGCTGTCCGACGCGCGCACCTATCCGCTGCTCAACGCCAGCGGCCAAGCCATCAGTGAATTCGTAGCCGAACGCCGCTCCAGAAAGCCTTCAATCCAAAGCGATCAGTGATGGTTCATAGCCAACCTTTGACCCGATAGGCTTCGGCGGTCGCCTTGAGGCCTTCCTCGGTAGACACTTGGGGCACCCACAGCTTCTTGGGAGGCTGCTTGCGCTTCGTTACTACCCAGTCGGGATGGCAGAAATAGCTGACACGATCTTGTGTGAGCTTTGCACCCTTGCCCCGTAAAATGCGGTCCAGCCGGGCACCCAGGCCCAATGCCCAGTTCGGGGTGGCAAAGGTTCGCACATCCTTGCCGACCGCCCGGCCAACAGCCTGCCCAAAGTCCAGATGGTCCCACCCTCCGGGCGTGCCATCATCCGCCTCGTAACAGTGGGCGAGACTGATTTCCGTTTCGCCAGCAAGCCGCAGCAGCAACCGGCCAAGATCGCTCACCTCGATCAGCGACAGCCGTCCGCCGGGAGGCAGCAGCATGATGCCGCGCTTGGCCATGCGGAACAGTTCCAGCATTTCCCGATCGCCAGGCCCGTAAATCGCGGGCGGCCGCACGATCGTCCAATCAAGGCCGCTAGCCTTGACGTGACGCTCCGCCAAAGCCTTCGACCAGCCATAGTCAGACAGCTTCGGTTCGCGCGCGGCCAAGGACGAAACATGCACCAGCCGCCGCACACCCCGCTGCCGCATGGCGTCGACCACCGCCATGGTGCCACGAGCGTTGCCAGCCTCGAACCCGTCGCGGTCCGGGGCGTTCACGACACCTGCAATATGGATCACCACATCAGCGTCCCGCACAAGCGTGTTGAGCGCCGCGCGATCTTCAAGCGAGCCATGCACCCATTTCAGCCGGGCGCGAGGCGGCTGCGCCTTTCGGGTGATAGCCGTCACATGATGACCAGCTTCAAGAGCCTGATTCAGCGTTTCGGCGCCGACGAAACCTGTCGCGCCCGTCATGGCAATACGTAATTTCATGGGATGTCAGACCATCGCCATCTGATCGCGATGAACAAGCACTGATCGCGGGAGATGCCCAAGCAGCGCCGCGATATCCTCGCTCCGCTTGCCCGCGATCCGCGCCGCTTCCTCGCTGTCATATTCGCTGAGTCCCCGGGCGATCACCCGACCATCGGGCGCGACGATGTCGACAACATCCCCCCGCACGAAGCTGCCTTCAATCTGGGCCACACCGGCGGGCAGCAAGCTGTTGCCGCGATCCAAAGCCTTTTCCGCGCCGGCGTCAACGACAATGCGGCCGCGAACGGTGAGCCGCCCCGCCAGCCATCCCTTCCGGGCTCGCTTTGCTGGCGCGGCAACGAAGATCGATCCCTTGCCGCCATTCGACCAATGAGACAGCGGTGCATCGACCTTCCCGGATATGATCGCGAGATGGGCCCCAGCCCCGGTCGCGATCCGCGCCGCCTCTATTTTGGACGTCATGCCCCCGGACCCCATTCCTGAGGCTGAACCGCTGTCCGCCATTCCCGCGATCCGCGCATCGATGCGCTCGATTGTCTCTATCAGCATGGCGCTCGCATCGACATGCGGATTGGCGGTGTAAAGCCCGTCAACGTCGGAAAGCAGCACGACTGCGTCAGCCCGTGCTGCCTGTCCGATGCGCGCTGCCAGACGATCATTGTCGCCGAAACGGATTTCGGCCGTCGCGACGCTGTCATTTTCATTGACGACTGGTACGACGTCCAGCGTGATCAGCCGTTCCAGAGTTGCCGACGCGTTGAGATAGCGCCGCCGATGTTCAAGGTCGTCCAGCGTCACCAGCATCTGGGCGGCAGTGATGCCTTTATCCTGCAACAGGCGCGCCCAGCATTGAGATAGCGCAATCTGGCCCGTCGCCGCTGCGGCCTGCGCATCCTCCAGGCTGCCGCGCCCGCCCTTAGGCAGCTTTAGCCGCCGCGCGCCCAGGGCGATGGCGCCCGACGATACGATGATGATCTGCTGCCCCGCAGCCTTGCGCGCAGCCACATCTTCCACCAGCGTGCGGAGCCAAGCCTCGCGGACCTCTCCGTTTCCATCCACGAGCAAGGCCGAACCGATCTTGATGACCAGCCGCCTTATCTGGGAGGGAGGGAAACCTGACGAAGGGGGAGTCACTGGATCAGTTCCGTTCGGTAACGCTAGGAGGAAATGCGGAACAATGGGCTGTCAAATCGGCGACCATGTGGAGTCGCCTTCATCGCCCGTCTCCTCCTCCTTGTCCGGCTTGTCCTGTTGCAGCAGCGGCAGCACGGCATCCAACAGTGGCTGCACACCTTCGCCGGTGGCGCCGGAGATGATAAATATCTTCTCAACGCCAGCCTCGCGGTGAAGCTGAGCTGCGAGGTCGTCCATCAACTCCTGTCCGAGAAGATCGCCTTTGTTGAGCGCTACGATCTGCGGCTTGTCGGCCAGCCCTTCGCCATAGGCCTCCAGTTCGTCCTGCACGATGCGGAATTGTTCCACCGGATCGTCTCCGGTGGCATCGATCAGATGCAGCAGCACCCGGCAGCGCTCTATATGGCCCAGAAACCGGTCGCCAATGCCCGCGCCTTCCGCCGCGCCCTCGATCAGGCCGGGGATATCCGCCAGCACGAATTCGCGGTCACGATGTGTGACGACTCCAAGCTGTGGCTTGGTCGTGGTGAAAGCGTAAGCGCCAACCTTCGCCTTGGTATTAGTCACCTGATTGATAAAGGTCGACTTGCCCGCATTCGGCATGCCGACCAAGCCGACATCAGCGAGCAGTTTGAGGCGCAGCCACACCCACATTTCCTGCCCCGGCCAACCGGTTCCATGCTGTCGCGGCGCACGGTTAGTGCTTGTTTTGTAGGACAGGTTGCCACGGCCGCCGTCGCCGCCGCGCAAAAAGACGAGGCGCTGCCCTACCTCGGTGAAGTCGGCGAGCAGTTCCTGTTCCTCATATTCCGGATAACCATCCTCGTCCTCCGTCCCCTCTATGGGCTGGGGATCGGACAGGATTTGCGTTCCGACAGGCACTTTGATGACCAGATCATTACCGCCCGCGCCGTAACGATTCTTGCCTGCGCCCGGCAGGCCGCGCTGTGCCTTGAAATGCTGTGTGTAGCGGAAGTCGATCAGGGTGTTGAGGCCGGCTACCGCTTCGAAAATAATATCTCCACCCTTGCCGCCGTTGCCGCCGTCGGGCCCGCCATATTCGACATATTTCTCACGCCGGAAACTAACCGCGCCGGGGCCGCCCCAGCCGGACTTGATGTAAATCTTCGCCTGATCCAGAAAATGCATGGGCTGGCCCATAGCCGCTTATGGTGCGGAATTAAACCTCGCCGTCTGCTGTCGACCTCAAACTGACAATTCACCAGCGTGGACGGCGTATAGAAACGCCGTCCACGCCTTTCATTCAGGCCGCGAGTGCGGGCAGTGCATCCTCATAAAGGTCCATGGCCGGGTCGATCGTCATTCGTCCGGCCACACCTTCTTCGAAGATCAGGCAATCGGCGATTGTGCCCCGCGCGGGACTATAGCGTTGCTCGACCCGGCCCGTATGGCGGAAACCGATCTTGCGGAGGACGTTGCCCGATGCAGGGTTATCGGCAAAATGCACGGCCTGAATTCCACTGACGCCCGCAGCCCGTGCCATACTGAATACAGCGCGCGCCGCCTCGGTCGCGAAGCCGAGGCCCCAATAGGGTCGTGCTATCCAGTAACCCAGCTCCGGCGTGCCATCTTCGCCCAATTGAACGCCGCAGCCGCCGACAAGACGCGGTGCGCCGCGAGTACGGGAAAAGGCCAGAAGACTCGGCAGGCAGTTGTCCTGGGGAAGCGAGAGGAAGTGGCGCGCGTCATCAATGCCGTAGGACGCCGGGGCCCGGGTCAAGTTGCGCAGAACCGCCGGATCGCCGAACGCCTCGGCCAGCGCGGATGCGTCTTCCATCCAACCGGGTCTCAGGAGCAAACGGGGGGTGCGGGCGAACATTTTAAAATCTCTCCTCTGATCGACACGCCAATGGCCGCAAAAAGTTACGGCTTGACGACTTCTTCCTCTGGCTGAGCCCCGCCCGCATGACGCGCGAGAAGCCCCAGGGTTCCAGAGGTTTGAGGGAAAATGAGGGGAGGTGCCGCCGAACAGAAAAAGGGGCGCTCCCTGATGGGGCGCCCCTTATTTCCCTCGGATTACCGGAGACGGCTTGAAACCATTCTCCGGAAGGATCGCCCCGATGATGAGGGACGATCCGTCATTGATCGTCCGTTATTCGGCTGCTTCAGCCATCGCATCGACCGACACATATTTGCGGCCGAGCTTGCCAGTGTGGAATACCACGCGACCTTCGCCAAGGGCGAAGAGGGTATGGTCCTTACCCATGCCGACATTGCGGCCAGGATATACGCGGGTGCCACGCTGGCGGATGATGATGTTGCCGCCGATCACTTCCTGACCGCCGAACTTCTTCACGCCAAGGCGCTTCGATTCTGAATCGCGACCGTTACGCGATGAACCGCCAGCTTTTTTATGTGCCATGACTCAAACTCCTCGAAACTGGACTGCGGCTCAGGCGATCGACACGATCTTCAGGATCGTGTGATTCTGGCGGTGGCCGTTGCGACGGCGGTAGTTATGCCGACGACGCTTCTTGAAAACGATAACCTTTTCGCCCTTCGCCTGCGCGATGATCTCCGCGGCGACGGTCAGCTTGCTGGCATCCTTCACGTCGCTGCCTTCGCCGGCGAACAGGACGTCATCCAACGTCACCTTGTCACCAGCCTCACCGGCCAGCTTCTCGACGACGATCTTGTCTCCGGCGGCGACGCGATACTGCTTGCCGCCCGTGCGCACGACTGCGAACATGGCTCTTCTCTTCTCGTTCAAATCTGCTTTACGCAGATCGTCGAGGACATGAAGTCCTGTTGACCCGCGCGGGAATGTGGCCCGGTAGTGGACTGACTCGCTTCTGTCAACCGGGATGCCCCATTCTAGGGGGTGGTTTTTGCGCGGGCTAGAGCCTATCTTCCGTCCCGGAAGGAAACTCGCCGCGCATGATGCCCCGATCTGACAGGACAGAAAGCATGAGCGGCAGGCTGCTCTTCATGCTGACCCTGTGGATGGCGATCAGCGTCGCGTTGTTGAGCGCCCTTACCCCCCTAGGCCCCCCGTCCAGCAAGATAACTGGTTCCGCCTTCAATCCAGCGACTACGGACGTGGTTTTGAAAGCGCGGGCTCTGTCGATCCCGCCTGGCGAGCGCGTGAACGCCCCAGGCGACAATGACAGCATTGCGCCCATGACTTCGGTCATACAATGGGTGGTCTTCGCTACGGCCATATTGGTCGTCGCCTGGCTGTTGCGCCCGCTTCCCGTAGCCAGTCCTGCCATCACGCAACGCGTGCAAAGGCACTTTCCTAATGGCTTTCACGCCCGCGCGCCACCTGCCCTGATCTAACGCATATTCCGTTAAATCGTCAGGACAGGAGATATTTTGATGGTCCGGAGACGGTCGCGCCGCAGCAAACGCCGTCCGCCATGGTGGTTCATGCCCACAGTATTGGCTGGACTGGGTGCTGCTGGAGCCTTGTTGTCGGCCGCCATGCTGGCGGTTGCAGAATGAAAATATGATATGCTGCCGGTGGAGGCGATAAACGCTCCGCCGGCAGACAGGGAAGGACGTTTATGCCTCACCACACGCCCCTGATCGGAACAATCGTCGCGGGCCTTGTTGTTGCTTTCATAATGGGCGCCATTGCGCATCGCCTCAAATTATCGCCACTCGTCGGCTATCTCATCGCCGGGATCATGGTTGGCCCCTTCACGCCAGGCTTTGTAGCCAACACCAGCTTGGCTAACGAACTGGCCGAGATTGGCGTCATCCTTTTGATGTTCGGGGTCGGGCTACATTTTTCTCTGCGTGACCTGCTGTCGGTTAAGAATATCGCGGTGCCCGGAGCCATAGGGCAGATCGCGGTCGCGACGCTGCTTGGCCTGGGGCTATCGCACTATATGGGCTGGCCAGTTATGGGCGGTATCGTGTTCGGCCTTGCCCTATCGGTGGCGAGCACGGTCGTGCTGCTGCGCGCCCTACAGGGAGCCGACCTTGTCGAAACGCGACGCGGACGCATAGCCGTGGGCTGGCTGATCGTGGAAGACCTGGTGATGGTGCTGGCGCTTGTGCTGCTGCCCGCGCTGGCAAAGGTAATGAACAACGCTGATGCTTCAGCCGGAATGGGCGATCTGTTGGCGCCTCTCCTCAGCACCTTGCTGAAGGTTGCCGGGTTCGTGGCTTTGATGCTGCTAGTGGGCCGCCGGGTCATTCCCTGGGCGCTGCATTGGGTGGTTCACACGGGGTCGCGCGAGCTGTTTCGTTTGGCTGTGCTTGCCATCGCTCTGGGCGTGGCCTTCGGCGCAGCGGTTGCGTTTGACGTGTCGTTCGCTCTTGGCGCCTTCTTCGCAGGCATGATCCTGGGTGAGACGCCGCTCAGCCGCCGGGCGACGGAGGAGACATTGCCATTACGCGATGCATTCGCCGTGCTGTTCTTCGTATCGGTTGGCATGCTGTTCAACCCGGCGGTGCTGATCGAGCAGCCTCTACCGCTGCTCGCCACCGTGGCGATCATCATCGTCGGCAAGTCCATTGCCGCCTTTGCGATCGTGCGTGCGTTTGGATATCCGGGTGACACGGCTCTGACCATTGCAGCAAGCCTGGCTCAGATCGGCGAGTTTTCGTTCATCCTCGCGACGCTCGGCACGGGGCTTGGTGTGCTTCCGGCGGAGGGACGCGACCTGATTCTCGCGGGGGCGATCGTGTCGATCTTCCTTAACCCCTTCATCTTCTCGATGATCGTGCGGGGACATAAAAAGGAGGAAATCGAGGAGGAAGAAGAAGCGGAAAAGGCACGCCAACGGCCGCATATCGGCCATGTCATCCTGGTCGGCTATGGACGTGTCGGCAAGTTGATCGCGGAACGGCTGGCCGAACGCAAAGCGCATTTCGTGGTTCTGGAGGCGGATGCCGAGCGAGCAGAGGAGGCCGAGGAAGCCGGGCACCCTGTCGTGCGGGGAAGCGCGCTGGAGGACCGCCATCTGATGGCGGCAGGCATTTGCGAGGCGCGGCGATTGCTGATCGCAGTACCCGAAGGGTTCGAGGGCGGTGCGATCCATGAGCATGCGCGGCATCTTAACCCGAAGCTGCAGGTGATCGCTCGGGCACACAGCGATGCGGAGGTCGCGCATCTCGAAGGGATGGGCGTGCCGCATGTCGTGATGGGTGAACGAGAATTGGCGGCGCGGATGCTCCAGCTTTCCGGCGCGGGCTGAACGTCAACCTAAGCTTTTGAGGAACCGTGCCGCCTGATCCCGGATGGCGGCGCGGTCTTCCTCGGTCATTTTTTCCCAATTGCGATAAGGCATGCCGAGGCGCGGGTTCTGGCGAAGCTTGCGTTCGTTACGCGCGAGGAAGTCCCAGTACAGGGCGTTGAAGGGGCAGGCGTCCTGGCCCACCCGCTGCTTCACGTCATAGCGGCAATGGCGGCAATAGTCCGACATGCGGTTGATATAGGCTCCGCCCGCCGCGTAGGGCTTCGATCCCAATAGCCCTCCGTCAGCGAAAAGCGCCATGCCGAGCGTGTTGGGTATCTCGACCCACTCATAGGCGTCGGCATAAACCTCCAAATACCAGACATGGACCTGGATTGGCTCGATTCCGGCGAGCAGCGCGAAGTTGCCCGTGATCATCAGCCGCTGAATATGATGGGCATAGGCGTGGTCGATGGTCTGGCCAATCGCCTGGGCCATGCAATGCATATCGGTGTCGCCAGTCCAGTAAAAGCCGGGCAGATCGCGTCGGGCTTCCAAGGCATTGCGGCTGCCATAATCCGGCCCTTCATGCCAATAAACGCCGCGCACATATTCGCGCCAGCCGATGATCTGGCGGATGAAGCCTTCCGCAGCGTTCAGCGGCACCTTGCCTGCTTGATAGCGCTGCTCCACCTCCTTCACCAAGGCCAACGGATCGAGCAGGCCGTTGTTGATATAGGGGGACAATATGGAGTGCCACAGGAAAGGCTCTCCGGTGAGCATCGCGTCCTGATAATCGCCGAACCGGGGGAGTGCTTCGTCTAGAAAGCGCGCCTGCTGCCGTTGGGCGTCTTCGTGGGTGACGGCAAAGGCGAAATGGTCGAGCGAGCCGATGTGATTGGCGAAACGCTCCGCAACCAATGCAATGACCTCCCGGGTGATTGCGTCCGGTTTGAAGGCGAGAGGGCGGGGCATCAGTAGATCGCGTTGGGGCGGAGGCTTGCGGTTTTCGGCGTCGAAATTCCACTGGCCGCCTTCAGGTTGGCCCTCTTCGTCAACTAACAGGCCGGTCTTGCGGCGCATGTCGCGGTAGAAGAATTCCATGCGGAGTTGCTTGCGCGCGGCTGCCCAGCTGTCGAACTCGGCATGGAAGCAAAGGAAGCGATCGTCCTCATGAATGGTGACGGGCAGGGCGAAGCGGCCCTCCCATTCCTCCAGCATCGCACGGACGCGCCATTCGCCTGCTTCGGTGACGTGGATGGCGCGGGGCTGGTGACGATCGATTGCGCGGGCGGTTTCGCCGGTGAAGCTGCCGCTGTTTGCCGGGTCGTCGACGCGGACATAATCGACGGTCCAACCAAGTGCGCGCATCCGTTCGGCATGATGGCGCATGGCCGAGAGGATGTAGGCAATCTTGGCCTTGTGATGGCGAACATAGGTGGTTTCGTCCGCCACCTCCATCATCAGAAGGACGCTGTCTCCTGGATCAGCCTCGGCAAGCGAGGATATGTCGGGCGTCAGCTGATCGCCCAGGATCGGGATGAGGATAGGGCGCTTCATTATGGCGCTAATGCGTGAAGCCCCCATCCGTGTCCGTGGCAACTATCCGCGGGGTTTGCGGGGGCCTCCCTTGCGCGGACCGCCCTTGAACGGGCGGGCGCCATAAGCGGGCTTGGGTCCGCGTCCTTCGTTGGGGCGGCCCTTGCCGCGTGGGCCTTCGCGGCGGTTTTCGCGAGCAGCCTCCCGCGGTGCGCCCTCGATCTGTTCGAAAGCGACGTCCGCGCCCTCGTCATTCGCTTCCCCGGTACGCTTGACCGCGCCGATGAAGCGCGAAACGATAGCGGACGGGATTTCGAACATCGTCTCGTTTGCGGCGATACGGATGGCGCCAATGTCCTGGCGCGAAACGTGACCGCGGCGGCAGATCAGCGGCAGAATCCAGCGCGGATCGGCGTTCTGGCGGCGGCCGATGTCCATGCGGAACCAGACGGTGTCCTCGAAGCCGGGGCGCGGGCCGTCGCGCCGGGGAGGGGCTTCGCTGGCGTCGAGCAATTCTTCGGGCGCGGGCAGGGCGGCGCGAGCGCTCTTCACCAGCATGGCGGCGATTTCCTTGGGGCTCTTTTCGGCGAGAAGCTCGGCACCGAGCGCCCAGTCCTGCTCGTCCAGCTCGGCACGCTCCATCAGGCGCTCGCGCAGGCGGGCATTGTCCTGCTGCTGGATCGCCTCCTTGCTGGGCGGGGTGCCCCATTCGACCGGGATCTTCGCACCACGCAGCATGGATTCAACGCGGCGGCGGCGGGGATAGGGGACGATGAGGACAGCCGTTCCCTTCTTGCCCGCGCGGCCAGTGCGGCCGGATCGGTGCTGCATCGTTTCGGCATCACGCGGGATTTCGACATGGACGACAAGGCTGAGGTTGGGCAGGTCGATGCCACGCGCCGCGACGTCGGTGGCTACGCAGACGCGGGCGCGGCGGTCGCGGAGCGCCTGAAGGGCGTGGTTGCGCTCGTTCTGGCTATGCTCGCCAGACAAGGCGACCGCTGCGAAGCCGCGTTCGGTAAGGCTGGCGTGGAGGTGACGGACATTGTCGCGGGTGGCGCAGAAGAGGATCGCGGTTTCCGCTTCATGATAACGCAGCAGGTTGACCACCGCGTTCTCGATATCGGCGGGCGCTACGGTCACGGCCTGATAGCTGATGTCGCCATGGCCGCGTTCGTCGCTGACGGTGGAGATGCGCAGCGCGTCCTTCTGGTAGCGCTTGGCCAGCGCCACGATGGGCTTGGGCATGGTGGCGGAGAAGAGCAGCGTGCGGCGGCCTTCCGGCGCGCCGTCGAGGATTTCCTCCAGATCTTCGCGGAAGCCCATGTCGAGCATCTCGTCCGCTTCATCGAGGATCACGGTCTTGAGGCCGGAGAGGTCCAGCGCGCCGCGTTCAAGATGGTCGCGCAGGCGGCCGGGGGTGCCGACGACGATGTGCGCGCCGTGGGACAGGGCGCGGCGTTCCTTGGCGGCGTCCATGCCGCCGACGCAGGTGGCGATGCGGGCGCGGGCTTCACCGTAGAGCCATTCCAGTTCGCGGCTGACCTGCAGCGCCAGTTCGCGGGTGGGGGCTATGGCGAGGGCAAGCGGCTTTCCGGCCACGGGCAGGCGCATCTGTTCGCCGAGCAGTTCGCCCGCCATGGCGAGGCCGAAAGCGACCGTCTTGCCCGAGCCGGTCTGCGCTGAAACGATGAGATCGCGCCCTTCGGCTTCGGGTTGGGTGACTTCGGCCTGGACGGGGGTCAGGCTTTCATAGCCTTTCCGCGTCAGCGCGTCCGAGAGGAGAGGGGGTAGATGTTCAAAAGACATTATATTTTCCGTCGGTAAAGCGACCCGCCATTCCCGACGGATACATGGATGACCTGATGTGCTCCAGCTGCTGCTGGAGCCCGGAGTGCAGGTCGCACACCCCGAAGTTCACACCGTTGTTGGGGTCGTTCAAGGCGACTGAAATCCCCGGTGGCGGGATACCCAAAATAAGAAGGCCGCCTTCCCCCGCAAAGAGGGAAGGCGGCCCCTTTATTGCTTGTCAGCGAGAATCAGACCGAAGCGACTTCCGCCACGTCGACCTTCACGCCCGGGCCCATCGAGGACGACAGGGCGATCTTGCGGACATACTTGCCCTTCGAACCCGACGGCTTCGCCTTGACGATCGCGTCGACGAAAGCGTCGAAATTCTTGCGCAGGTCTTCGGCCGAGAAGCTCGCCTTGCCGAGGCCGGCGTGGATGATGCCGGCCTTTTCGACGCGGAACTCGATCTGACCGCCCTTGGCAGCCTTGACCGCTTCGGCGACGTTCGGGGTGACAGTGCCGAGCTTCGGGTTCGGCATCAGGCCCTTGGGACCCAGAACCTTACCAAGACGGCCGACCAGACCCATCATGTCGGGGGTGGCGATCACGCGCTGGAAGTCGATGTTGCCAGCCTGGATGCTGTCGAGCAGATCCTCGGCACCTACGATGTCGGCGCCAGCGGCAGTCGCGGCTTCAGCCTTGTCGCCACGGGCGAACACGGCGACGCGGACGTCCTTGCCGGTGCCTGCGGGCAGGGTGACGACGCCACGGACCATCTGGTCGGCATGACGCGGGTCAACGCCCAGGTTGATCGCAATTTCGACGCTTTCGTCGAACTTGGCGGTTGCGTGGGTCTTGATCAGGCCCAGCGCTTCATCGACGCCGTGCAGCTTTTCACGGTCAACGGCAGCGGCGAGAGCCTTCGCCTTCTTCGTCAGCTTTGCCATGTCTTAGCCCTCCACCACTTCGAGGCCCATCGCGCGAGCGGAGCCTTCGATGATCTTCGTCGCTGCGTCGATGTCGTTCGCGTTCAGGTCAACCATCTTGGTCTGCGCGATTTCAGCGAGCTGTGCGCGGGTGATCTTTCCAGCGGTCACCTTGCCCGGCTCCTTCGAGCCCGACTTCAGGTTGACGGCCTTCTTGATGAGATAGGTGGCGGGCGGCTGCTTCGTGACGAAGCTGAACGAACGGTCCGCATAGACGGTGATGATGGTCGGCAGCGGCGTGCCCTTGTCCATCTTTTCCGTCGAGGCGTTGAACGCCTTGCAGAATTCCATGATGTTCACACCGCGCTGACCCAGCGCCGGACCGATCGGCGGCGAGGGGTTGGCGGCTCCAGCGGGCACCTGGAGCTTGATATAGCCCGTAATCTTCTTGGCCATTTTCACTCACTCTGTTGCTGGCGGATTTGCGGGCAAATCCACCGGTTCAAGTTTAGCGGTCAGACAGCTTGCTGAGAGCAAGCCTCCCGCACTGCATTATCCTCGCCCCTTCAGGGGAGAGGATACCGTAGCTTGCCAGTTTTCTGGCTAGCGTAGGTTGGAGAGGGGCTATGCCCTCTCCCGCTGCGACTAGGCGGCTGAGCCGCCAAGTCTCGCTGCCCTCTCCCGCCTGCGGGAGAGGGGAATAGTTACTTCGACAGTTCGACCTGTTCGAAGTCCAGTTCCACCGGCGTGGCGCGGCCGAAGATCGACACGGACACCTTGACGCGGTTCTTTTCGAAATCCAGTTCCTCGACCGTGCCGTTGAAGCTGGCGAAGGGGCCGTCCAGCACCTTGACGCTGTCGCCGATTTCGTAATCGACATTGACCTTGTGCTTGGGCGCGGCTTCGGCGGCCTTCTGCGCACCGAAATAGCGGGCGGCTTCGGTTTCGCTGATCGCCTGCGGCTTGCCTGAGCTACCCAGGAAACCAGTCACCTTCGGCGTATTCTTGACGAGGTGGTAGATGTCGTCGTTCATCGCCAGCTTGGCAAGGACATAGCCGGGCATGAACTTGCGTTCGACCTGCACCTTCTTGCCGCGCTTCACTTCAGTGACGGTCTCGGTGGGGACTTCCACCTGCTCGACCAGCTGGGAGAGGCCCATGCGCTCGGCTTCGGACAGGATCGATTCCTTGACCTTGTTTTCGAAGCCCGAATAGGCGTGGATGATGTACCAGCGCGCCATGTTACCGTTTCAAACTCCCACAAGCGATTTCCCGGGAAATCGCGGCAGATAAAAAACTCAAGCCTGTCCGGCAGCGAAGCTCAGCAGCCACTGAACGACCGCGCCGAAGAAGGTGTCGATGCCGAAGAAGAAGAGGCCGAGCAGCGTGGTCATGATCCCGACCATGACCGCGGTCATGACCGTTTCGCGGCCGGTGGGCCACACGATCTTAGACGCTTCGGTCTTCACCTGATTGACGAATTCGCCCGGAGAAACCTTCGCCATCACTGCCTCAAAAAACGTTCGAACAAACACCAAAGCGCGAAGCAACAGTCCGCCCTCCGGACCCCGCCATGTCGGCGTCCCGGGGTGCGGCCGCTGGCTTCGCGACCCATCTTCGCTCGGGCAGCTAGCCGCGAACCGTTGAGAAATCAAGGATCGCGACCAGTTGCTTGGCAGGAGTGGAGGGACTCGAACCCCCGGCATTCGGTTTTGGAGACCGACGCTCTACCAGCTGAGCTACACTCCTGTGCCGGCGAAGGAGGGCGCTTTAGCGTGGCATGCGTGGGAGGGCAAGCAGGAAACTTTAGAGGAAAAGCCCGCCCTTCATGACCCGGCGGGCGCGGCCCTGCACGGGCATGCGATTGAAGGGGGTGTTGCCTGCCTGCGCAGCCATCCTGGCGGAATCCACGATCCAGGGTGCGCCGGGATCGATGAAGATGAGGTCGGCCGCGCTGCCGCTTGCGAAACTGCCCGCGTCGATGCCCAGGATGCGGGCCGGATTGGCGCTGAGCAACGTCATCAGGCGCGTCATCGAGAGATGGCCTTCGCGCACGAGGTTGAGCGACAGGGCGAGCAATGTCTCGGCGCCCGCCATGCCGGGGGCGGCGTCGGCGAAGGGGAGCCTCTTGTCCTCCGGGCCGCGCGGGTCGTGGCTGGAGGTGATGACGTCGATGGTGCCGTCAGCCACCGCCGCGATGGCTGCTTTGCGGTCATCCTCCGATCGTAGCGGAGGGGACAGGCGGGCAAAGGTGCGGAAATCAGTGACGGCATTGTCCGCAAGGTAGAGATAAGCGGGGCTGATCCCGCAGCTGATCCTCAGCCCCTCTGCCTTCGCCGCCCTGATGAGGTCGAAGCCTGCCTTCGTCGTCACCAGCCGGAAGTGGACCGCAGCGCCGGTTTCCCGCGCGAGCATGATGTCGCGGGCAATCGCGATGGCTTCGGCGCAGGCGGGAGCGTGGGACAGGCCAAGCCGTGTCGCGGTTTCGCCGCTCGTCGCCACGGCCTTGCCAGCAAGACCGCTATCCTCGGCATGGGTGATGACGGTGAGGCCGAGGCCCGATGCATAGGCAAGGACGCGCATCATGACGCCTGAATCGGCGATCCACTGACGCCCGGTGGCCACGGCCTTTGCACCCGCCGCCTGCATCATGCCGATTTCAGCGAGTTCGATGCCCTTGAGGCCGCGTGTGGCGGCGGCGATGGGGTGGACCCAGAAGTCGGGCTTGCCTGCGCGCGCGGCCTGGCGGATGAGCCCGGCTTCGTCGAGTATGGAGGACTGGTCGGGCATCAGCGCCGCCCGGGTGATGCCGCCGAAATGGAAGGCGGGCTTGTCCGTTGCGAACACGCCCAGGTCGATGAGGCCGGGCGCGACTACCAGGCCTGCGGCATCGACCTGTTCCGCGTCGCCGGGTACATCGATATTGCCTGCGGCCAGGATGCGATCGCCTTCTATGAGGATCGTGCCGGGACAGAGGTCGGCGGTGGCGGGGTCAGCCAGCTGTCCGTTGATGATGGCGATCTTTGTCATACCCAACCCTCCACGCCGCGCGCGCTCCGCGTCAGAACATCGAGGCAGGCCATGCGGATGGCGACGCCCATTTCAACCTGCTCCGTGATGGCCGAGCGTTCCGGATGGTCGGCGACCACGCTCGAGATTTCGACGCCCCGGTTCATGGGACCAGGATGCATGACCAGCGCGTCGGGCTTGGCGATGGCGAGGCGTTCCGGCGTCAAGCCGTAGAGCATATGATATTCCCGCGGCGAGGGTATGAAGGCGCCGTCCATCCGCTCATTTTGAAGGCGCAGCATCATCACGACGTCGGCGCCGTCCAGACCTTCGTCCATGCGGTTACAGGGCGTGGCGCCGAGCATTTCGACTTCCGGCGGCATCAGCGTGGGGGGCGCGACCGCGCGCACCTGTGCGCCCAAAGCCGCCAAGCATAGCATGTTGGAGCGCGCGACGCGGCTGTGCAGCACATCGCCGCAAATGGCGACGACCAGGCCTTCAAACCCGCCCTTGCGGCGGCGGATGGTGAGTGCATCCAGCAGCGCTTGCGTCGGATGCTGGTGCCAGCCGTCGCCCGCGTTCAGGACCGGACAGTCGACCTTGTCGGCAATCAGCGCCACCGCGCCCGAGCTGGCGTGACGGATGACGATGACGTCGGCGGCCATGGCGTTCAGCGTCATGGCCGTGTCGATCAGCGTTTCGCCTTTCTTCACGCTCGACTGCCCGGCATGCATGTTCACGACGTCCGCGCCCAAACGCTTGCCTGCGATCTCGAAGGACAGGAGGGTGCGGGTGCTGTTTTCGAAGAAGGCGTTGATCTGCGTCATGCCCGCCAGCCGATCGTCATGCTTGCGCGCGCCGCCCCTGTTGCTCTTCGCCCAATGTTCCGCCTCGTCCAGCAGGAAGCGGATTTCCCAAGGCTTCAAGTCGGCGATGGAGAGAAGATGCCGATGCGGGAACAACGCCCGGCCAGTCAGGTCGGGCGAGGCGGATGGAACGGTGATGTCGGGCATGAACGGACCCTTTAGGCGAGGGCAGGAAAGAGGGCAAGGCACGAAGCTTGGAAGTCGCTGCCGCCTTCCTATCTCAATGTCATGCGCATTTTCACGATCGGGTATGAAGGGGCTACGCAGGCCGAGCTGATAGCGGCGTTGCAGGAGGCGGGCGTCACGCTGCTGGCGGACATAAGGGCGGTTCCGCTGTCGCGGCGGCCGGGCTTTTCCAAGAACATCCTGGCGGCGGGGTTGAAGGAGGCAGGGATCGACTATGTCGGGCTGAAGGCGCTGGGCACGCCTGCCGAGGGCCGGGAAGCAGCGCGCAAGGGCAATCATGCGAAGCTGCGGGAGATTTACTCGGGCCAGCTCGACCTGCCTGAAGCCATCGTACAGGCGGAGCAACTGCGTGAGATGGCGGGAGAGCGGCCTACTGCTCTGCTATGTTTCGAGCGGGAGGCGGATGGATGCCATCGCTCCTTGCTGCTGGAATATCTTTTCCCCGACGATGAGCGGGTGGACCTGAAGCCCTGATTTTCAGAGGCGCCGGGCAATGGCTCCAGCGGTCCAGCCCATGCCAACGGCCAGCAGGATCGCGGTGAGGCCGTAGAGGGAGGACCATCGTTCGGCGGCGACAGCCATGAAGCGCTCGAACCCCGATTTGCGTATGGTGATGTCGCGGACGGCAGCGGCAACGACCCTGCCGTCCTGCACAAGGAAGGTTTCCGCCGTGTAGTCGCCAACAATGACGCGTGCCGGGAGCGGGATGCGCGCGCGGTACAGCACGCCTTCGGTGATTTCGACCGAACCCTGATGCTCGGCGAAGAGGCCGGTGCGTTCGCGCAGGTCGATCAACCCGGCCTGGAAGCGGTTCAGCTCCGCGCTGTCGTTGAGAGAGGACGGGGATAATTGCAGCTTGTCCACGCCGAGTTCGTAGATGGCGGCCGTTCGTTCATCGACCAGCTTCGCGATGGGGCGCGACGAAGCGACCGCGTAGAAGCTGGGCGCGGATCGGAAACGGGCGCTGTCGGCATTGACCCAGATGCCAGCGACCTTTTGCTTTTCGCGCATGGTAATGGACTGGTCGGGCCCTTTGAGGACCACCAATATATCCGCCGGCTTGCTGGGCATTCGCCCGTCCGGATAGACGATCGCGCCGAATAGCAACAGGTCGGCTCCGGTGAAGCTGTACTGGATTTCGACTTCCCGTTGCGAGACGTCGGGCACGAGCATCGGCTCTCCGGCCGCGCCGAGCAGCATTGATAGGGCAGGAAGAAGAGCGAGACGGACGGGCGATCTCAACGCACTTCCACCGTGTAGATTTCGTCGGGGCGAAAGCCCAGGCCAAGCGCCATGCGCGCGGCGACCAGCAGCACGATCACCGACAATAATATGCGCAGATATTCCGGCCGCACCGTCATCGAGATGCGGGTGCCGATCTGCGCGCCCGTCACGCTGCCGATCAGCAGCAGCAGGGCAAGGACAAGATCGACCGCCTTGGTGGTCATGGCGTGCATCATGGTGGTCGCCATGGTGACGAAAAGGATCTGGAACAGCGACGTGCCGACGACCGACTGCGTCGTCATGCCGAGCAGGTACAACATCGCGGGCACAAGGATAAAGCCGCCGCCGACTCCAAGCAGGGTGGTCAATATCCCTGTCGCGACGCCGAGCAGCAAAGGCGCGAGCGGGGAGATGTAAAGTCCGGACCGGTAAAAGCGCCACCGCATGGGCAGCGCCGCGACCAGGGGGTGATGGCGGCGCTTGCGCGCTTGCAAACGCTTGCCAGTTTTCAGCATGATGAGCGCCTGGATCGATTCCTTCGCCATCAAGATGCCGATGCCGCCGAGCATCAGCACATAGAGGATGCCGATCGCCGTATCGATCTGCCCGATGGACTGGAGTAGCCGGAACAGCAGCACGCCAATGCCAGCGCCGATGACGCCGCCCCCGATGAGGACGCCGCCCATCCGGAAATCCACCGTGCCTCTGGCCATGTGGGTGACCACGCCTGAAACGCTCGCGCCGGTGACTTGAGAGGCGGCAGATGCAGCCGCGACGGTGGGCGGGATGCCATAGAAGATGAGCAGCGGCGTCGTCAGGAACCCGCCGCCGACGCCGAACATGCCGGAAAGCAGGCCGACCACACCGCCAAGGGCTATGATCACCAACGCGTTCACCGATAGATTGGCGATAGGCAGGTAGAGATCCATGTGCCTGCAGGGTTAGGCTGATCGGGTGGCAAGATAAAGGTGTAGAGGGCTGGATCGGCCTTAAAAATCGCCGCCGAGCGTCACCGCGAGGCCGGATGAGGGTGAGGCTTTGCCAGCTACGCGCCCCCGCCACTCTATGCTGAGCCGCGATGCTGCGCGAGGCATTGGCAGGCGGAGCTGTACTTCGGGCCCGATGTCGAGCCGTTCCACTTGAGGCTGCGCGCCTCCTGAAAGACTGATCCCCGTACGCACCGGCGTCCGGGTCACAGGTGCCAGCAGGGAGAGTTTGCCGTCGGCGAAAAGATCGCGCCGGTTGAACCCCACCATGCCTGCCTGGGCATAGGCTTGGGCTTCCACCTTGCCGAGCAGGGGCCGGGGGCCGAAGCCGCCCACCGCAAATACCGCGTTAGCATTGCGCGCGCCGTCTCCCAATGCAATGCGCCGTTCCGCAGCGATCGTAAGCGGGACAGACCTTGCAGGCTGCCAGGCGACACCCACCGCGCCTTCAGGCGACGCGGGGCGATTGAGGGCGCTGCTCAGGCGGCCGTAGAAGGCGGTGCGGCTGATGCTCGCTGGCGTTATGTCATAGTCGAGGCGAAGGCCAGCCTGCGATCCGCCGAGCCTGCCAGCGGTGACAAGGTCCTGGGGATTTCCGCTGCCTTCGCGCCAGAGGATCCAAGCGCTGGCACGCCAGCGATCACCCTTTGCGCTTGCCGGGGAAGACATGGGAAATGCGGGCGGCGCCGGTTGATCAGGTGAAGGGGATTGGCCGGGCTGAGCGGCTTCTACCATCAGCGGTGCAAAGCTTGCTTCGGGCCGTGGCCCGATGCTTTCAGCCCTTGTGATCGGAGCCTTTTCCGCAGCGACGAACACCTTGCTCACCGCCGATCGCGCAGAATATGGGCGGGCTGGTAACGAGGTCGTCAATACCTTTCGTTGCAGCGGAGGCGTGACCAGTTCGGCGGCAGCGACCGCTTCCAGCTGCAATGGTGAGGGTGGTGCCGTATCTCCGCCCATCACGGTGCTGGCGATGCGCAATGATACCCAGCCGGCCATGAGGATCGCAAAAAAACGGACGGGTCGTCCGCGTGTCATACTGTGCATGATGACCGTCAAAGATTGGGAAAACGATGCTGCGTCTTGTCCCAGACCAGCGGCTTTCCGAACAAGGATTTGAGGTAGAGAAACACTGCGCGCCGTGCTGCGAGCATCGCGATCAGGTTGGCAATGATCGCGCGGGGGATGGCTCCGACGCCGTGCATCCAGCCATAGCTACGGCCCACGAAGATGGCACGCATGGCTGCACGCCAAGTCATGAAGGCGAAGTTCAGCCAGAGGAGCAACTCTACAGCGGAGGATGGCCGGTGGTCGGCCTCAAGCCCCAGCCAGCGTGCCACGACGAGCAAGCCCCAGAGCAGGAATGCGACATAGGCAGCAAAGAGAATGACGGCGGCAATCGCCGCCCGCCGGTCGCGGACGCGCATCCACCACTCTGCAAGGCCGCCTTGCCAGCCCATGCGGTCCCACCCGGCGAGCGAAATTCCCACCATCCAGCGCGCCTTTTGCCGCACGGCGCCGTCCAGGCTGTCCGGGAAATATTCCCGGGTGGCGACAAGCTCTCCTGCTGCGTCGCGCATCCGTACGAAGACGCCGCGCCCGCCCATATTCCTGATGCGCAGGCCGACTTCATAGTCTTCCGTGAGGGAGTCGGGATCGAAGGGCCCGCCATTTGCCGGATTTACGAGGCGTTCGAGCATCAGCCGTTCAAACGCGCAAGCGACGCCGGCCGAGGGGACGGACGCGCCCATGGCTTCGCGAATGGTCAGATATTTTCCGTGGCTCTCGGCGAACTCATCGCAGTAATGGTTGGCGATCGCGCGCGACCACCACCCGCCTTCGCCCGTCAGCGGAAGGACCGGCAGCTGTACCAGTTGAAACCGGTCGATCATCAGGTCGAACAGGCGGATTTCGTCGGCGTGCACGACGTCTTCCGCATCGTGGAGAACAATCGCCTTGAACTTCGTGCCTGTGCGCTCTTCCTCTTCCAGCATGGTCCGCCACAGGACGTTGAGGCAATCCGCCTTCGTCGTCGGGCCGGGGCGTTCATTGACGCATATGACCAGCCGGTCATCCTGATCCGCTATCGGGTTGACTGCCGCGAGGGTAGCAAGGTCGTTGGGATAGACGCCAACGAAGATGCGATAGCGTCCGATCGACCATTGGCTGAGCGCATTGCGCAGCATCGGCCCGATCACGTCCGCTTCGCCCCAGGCAGGGACGAAGACGGCGATGGTCCCGGGCCTTGACGAGGCTGGCAGCGTGGCGGTCGTCATGCGTGGATGACGCGAATACACCGCGATGTTCCTCCACCAGCGGCGCGCGAGAAACATGATATCGACCAGAAAATCGTCGATGCCGCCAATGGTTAGCCCGACAACCGCAAACAGCAAAATCTCCTGGTAGATGACCACTAAAACCGTGGCCAGCGATTGCGCCATGATGAGAAACCCCCGAGTTGGCGCAGGGGATTGGCAAAATAGCGTTACATTTCATAGACCTTTGTCAACATTTTTTCAGAAAGGCTGAAAGAGTGGCGCCATTCCCTTGAACGAGCATCGTTCGTGTGTTTTCCGCCAAGCTGCTCCAAGGATGCGTTGGATGGAATCGTCGCATCGCTCGGGGGATGCTATCGTCCCAACTGCCGGAAAGACGACTCGACAAGAGTTGCGGCACCCCAGCCAGTCTCGTGAGCGATAGGTAGGAGGGCGTGAATGACCGGAGAGATGGATGTCAACTACCTGCTGCACAGGCAGCAGGTGTCACTGATACGCGCGCAGATGAGCCGGTCCAAAAAGGGCCGGGCGGCGTATGAAGGCCTGGCTCGTGGCTATGGCGACCAGATCGACGCATATCGCGAAGAGAATGCGCGCTTGGTTAACCCCGCGCATTGACTGGTGTGGTAGGCTTATCGCCGTCGGATCAATCGCTCCAGCGCTTGGTGGTGCGCGGCGTCGGGTCCGCATTCCTTCTCAAGCGCGGTCTTGATCCGCTCAAGGTCAGCTTCGGTCAGATGTTCGATGCCGATGAAGTCGTTGCGCGCGTCCGTGACTGCGCGGATGAGTTCGTCCAGCTTTGCCTGAATGGCTGATCCATCCCTGTTTTGGGCGTTTTGAATCAGGAACACCATCAGAAAGGTCACGATCGTCGTGCTCGTGTTGATTATGAGCTGCCACGTGTCGGAATAGTGGAAGAATGGGCCCGTCACTATCCAGCCGATGATGACCGCGGATGCCAGGATGAAAGCGAGGGGTTGGCCGGACCAGCTGGCGATTCGATGCGCGAAGATTCCGAAAATCCTGTCCATGAATGGCTACCCCGTTTCGATCTATTTACCCTGTGTTCAGGCAGTGATTGCCATGAAGTAGCGATGACGGCCATATCGCTCCGCGCCTTTGCGCTCACCTTGCCCGCAGCGGCTCTGTTCTTGTCCTCTTGCGCGACGGTATCGCCCGAATCGAAAGTGCGGGCGGGGCTGATCGAAGCGGGGCTTTCCCCAAGGATGGCCAGCTGCATGGCAGAGCGGATGGTGGATCGGTTGAGCTTGGTGCAACTGCGGCGGGTCCAGTCGCTTGCCTCGATCCGCAATTCGCACATTGGCGATCTGACGGTCGATCGGTTCCTTTACAAGCTGCGCGCGCTGGAGGATCCGGAGATATTCGCGGTGACCAGCAAGGCTGCGGTCGCCTGTGCCCTGCTCGACTGATCCTCCTGCCGGGATTATATCGGTTCAGCAGCTTTGCAATTTTGCAAAGTGGTTTTGCGAAATGATGCTGGAGTGACAGGGCTCCATGTGCTTTAGCCCCTCCAATAGCTTTTCAGGCGAAAGGACGGGCCGAGCCCATGAACATTCACGAATATCAGGCGAAGGAATTGCTGGCGAAATATGGCGCGCCGATCGCGCAGGGTTTCGCGGCATTCTCGGTCGATGAGGCCGTCGAAGCTGCCAAGAAGCTGCCTGGGCCGCTTTATGTCGTGAAGTCGCAGATCCACGCTGGTGGCCGCGGCAAGGGCAAGTTCAAGGAACTGGCCCCTGAAGCGAAGGGCGGCGTCCGTCTGGCGTTCAACCTGGATGAAGTGAAGGCCCATTCGACCGACATGCTCGGCAATACGCTGGTTACCATTCAGACAGGCGAAGCGGGCAAGCAGGTCAACCGTCTTTACATTACCGACGGTGCCGACATTGCGAAGGAATTCTACCTCGCCCTGCTGGTCGATCGCGCTACCAGCCGCATCGCTTTTGTCGTTTCGACCGAAGGTGGCATGGACATTGAAGAGGTCGCTCATTCGACCCCGGAGAAGATCCACACCTTCACCGTCGACCCTGCAACCGGTTTCCAGCCGCACCATGGCCGCTCGGTCGCGGCCGCTCTGGGCCTGACCGGCGATCAGGCGAAGCAGGCCGCCAAGGTCGCCTCGTCGCTCTACGCCGCGTTTCTCGACACCGACGCCGAGCAGATCGAAGTCAATCCGCTGGCGCTGACCGAGCAGGGCAACCTGCTGGTGCTGGACGCCAAGGTCGGCTTCGACGGCAACGCCATGTTCCGCCACAAGGACATTGCCGAACTGCGCGACCTGACCGAGGAAGATCCAGCCGAAGTTGAAGCTTCGGAATATGACCTTGCCTACATCAAGCTGGACGGCAATATCGGCTGCATGGTGAACGGCGCTGGCCTGGCCATGGCGACGATGGACATCATCAAGCTGAACGGCGAATTCCCCGCCAACTTCCTGGACGTCGGTGGCGGCGCTTCCAAGGAGAAGGTGACCGCGGCCTTCAAGATCATCCTGAAGGACCCGGCGGTGAAGGGCATTCTCGTCAACATCTTCGGTGGCATCATGAAGTGCGACATCATTGCCGAGGGCATTGTTGCCGCCGCCAAGGAAGTTGACCTCTCGGTCCCGCTGGTCGTGCGCCTCGAAGGCACCAACGTCCAGCAGGGCAAGGACATTCTGGCCTCGTCGGGCCTGGCGATCGTCCCTGCGGACGACCTGGGCGACGCAGCCAAGAAGATCGTGGCGGAAGTGAGGAAGGCAGCCTGAGGCACTTTCCAGCCATTTGAACAAACACCATGGGGCGCAGGCGGTCTTTTTAAGGGCCGCCTGCGTCCTTGTCCGCATATGCGGGCTGTGGCGTGAAACGAAAGGATGTTGCGATGAAGATCCTTGTGCCCGTGAAGCGGGTCATTGACTATAATGTGAAGCCGCGGGTGAAGGCGGATGGGACGGGCGTTGATCTGGCGAACGTCAAGATGAGCATGAACCCGTTCGACGAGATCGCGGTCGAAGAAGCCATCCGCCTGAAGGAAAAGGGCGTGGCGACCGAGGTGGTGGCGGTGTCGATCGGCGTTGCCAAGGCGCAGGAAACGCTGCGCACGGCGCTGGCCATGGGTGCGGACCGTGCGATCCTGATCCAGACCGATGACGAGGTTGAACCGCTGGGCGTGGCCAAGCTGCTCGCCAAGGTGCAGGAAGAGGAAGGCGCTGGCCTGATCATCCTGGGCAAGCAGGCGATCGACGATGACAGCAACCAGACTGGTCAGATGCTGGCCGCTCTGCTGAACCTGCCGCAGGGCACCTTCGCTTCGAAGGTCGAGGTAGAGGGTGACAAGGTCAGCGTGACCCGCGAAGTCGATGGCGGCCTGGAGACGGTGAAGCTGAACGTTCCGGCGATCGTCACCACCGACTTGCGTTTGAACGAGCCGCGCTATGCTTCGCTGCCCAACATCATGAAGGCGAAGAGCAAGCCGCTTAGCACCAAGACGCCTGCCGACTATGGTGTCGATATCGCGCCGCGCCTGGAGACGGTGAGGGTCACCGAGCCGCCCAAGCGTTCGGCTGGCGTCAAGGTTGCCGATGTCGATGAACTGGTCGCGAAGCTCAAGGCTCTGGGAGTTGCCGCATGAAGACGCTCGTTTGGGTTGAACATGAGGGCGGCGCCGTCAAGGACGCAACCCTTTCCGCCGTTACCGCCGCTGCAAAGCTGGGTGAAGTGCATCTGCTGGTCGCTGGCGCTGGCGTCGGCGGCGTGGGCGAGGCTGCCGCGAAGATTGCGGGCGTGGGCAAGGTCCATGTCGCCGATGACGCGGCGTTCGGTCATGCGCTCGCCGAAAACGTCGCACCGTTGATCGTCGAACTGATGGGCCATCATGACGCGTTCGTCGCGCCCGCCACCAGCAACGGCAAGAATATCGCGCCGCGCGTGGCGGCTCTGCTGGACGTCATGCAGATCAGCGACATTCTGTCGGTGGAGAGCGAAGACACGTTCACGCGTCCGATCTATGCGGGTAACGCAATTGCGACCGTGAAGTCGAAGGATGCGAAGAAGGTCATCACCGTTCGTGGCACTGCTTTTGAAAAGGCGGCGCGCGAGGGTGGTTCGGGTGCGGTGGAAGCGGTTGCTTCGACCGGTGACAAGGGTCTCAGCAGCTTTGTCGGCGCGGAGATCGCCAAGCAGGAGCGTCCGGAACTGACCTCTGCCAAGATCATCGTGTCGGGTGGCCGTGCACTGAAGGATGGGCCGACCTTTGAAGAGGTGATCTATCCGCTGGCGGACAAGCTCGGTGCAGCGGTCGGCGCTTCGCGTGCGGCGGTGGACGCTGGCTATGTGCCGAATGACTATCAGGTCGGGCAGACGGGCAAGATCGTGGCGCCGGAAGTTTACATCGCTGTGGGCATTTCCGGGGCGATCCAGCATCTGGCGGGGATGAAGGATAGCAAGACCATCATCGCCATCAACAAGGATGAGGACGCGCCGATCTTCCAGGTGGCGGACATCGGACTGGTCGGTGACCTGTTCAAGGTCGTGCCGGAGTTGACTGGCAAGCTGTGATTATGGTGCCGGAGGGAGCTTGCTCTCTCCGGTCGCTGTTGCGGCATTGAAAGGGCGTGGCGGGGCTGCGCCCTTTTTTGCGTTCGGAAAGGATGGCATCGCGCGATTGCGGAGAGGCGGACATTAGTCCGCCCGCCACAGCGCCGCGAAAGGGGGGAGAACGCGGGGCCGGGCGGGCGGTGGCCAGCGGCCAGAGGGATGAGCCGCCGGAAGAGAATTTTTGAAAGCGTCAGCTTTCGACGTGACGTCGACCAGCGGTTTTGCCGCCGGTCAGCCAGCGCCGCGCCGTTGGTATGTAACGGCGCGGCGGAACGCTGTTCCGTTCAGCTGACGAGGGGCGAGCTGGACGGCGTCTGGCGCGGGGCGGTGGGGGTGACCGCGGGGGACATGTCACTGCCGCTGAGGCTGCTGCTGCTAGAGCTGCTGGTGCGGCTGGAAAGGTCGCCGCGTACCTGATTGTAGCGGCCGACGAGGTCGTCCTTGAACTCGGTCAGCTTGCCTTCGTCATACAGTTTCTTGCCGACATAACCGGCGATGGCGCCGAAAATCAGAGTGCGGATCATTTGGTGTAGCTCCTTACCGGATAATATCTGCGAGGTTCGCGGGGATAACCGGTCAGGAGGCGTCGAGTTCCGGGTGCTTTGGGAGTAATCGACAAGATGAGCGGCTGTGGCGATTTCCGGATGGGCGATTGCGAGCGGCTTGAGCGCAATGGCGGAAAAGCGCGATTTCGGGAGGCTGTTGCCAGCATCGCCGCCATCATCGGGAGCGGCGGGGTGAGGCGTCGCTCGGTGGCCAGCGATGCTCAAGAGGTGCGCCCTGCCTTCGCCGGCCAGGGGAGGTTGGCAGCATGGCCCCGCTATGATCAGGCGTCGGCGGGGGCCTGCTGGGCCTGCAATTCGTTAGAGGCGTCGTCGGACGGCGCAGCGGCAGCATTTTCTTCAGCGAGCGCGGCGGCGGCGGCTTCGCGACGGGCGCGGTTGCGGTCGGCGAGATCCTGCCGCTCTGCCATGGCGAGGAAGCCAGCCTCCGATCGGAGGCAGCGGTCGCGGACATTGGCGAGAGTGGCGGCGTCCGCTTCGCTGCGGGCCTGGGCGGCGAGGGCGCGATAGTCGGGGTGGGTCATGGGCGCTCCTTTCTCGAAAAATGGTGCCCGGGCGCTGCTGAAAGCCGCGCCCGGACGGTTCGGCAGAGGCTTATTCAGCGTGCTGAAGGTTGACGGCCGCCATCTTGCCGCGGCGGTCCTGTTCCAAATCATAGGATACGCGGTCCTTTTCGCGCAGCGTGGCAAGGCCAGCGCGCTCGACAGCGGTGATGTGGACGAACGCGTCGGGGGTGCCGTCGTCAGGGGCGATGAAGCCATAGCCCTTGTCGGCGTTGAAGAATTTGACGGTTCCGGTGATGCTCATGGTAGTTCCTTCGTTCGTACGGCCCATCCAGCGTGGACGGACCGGTCGCTAGAGGGGCAGGGAAAGAAGGAAGTTTGGTGCCGCAAAGCGCCGAAAGACCGTCGATTTGCGTCTGTAGCAGTGAAGATGTGGGGAGGGGGTGGGCGGATTGCAAGGGTGGGGGATTGCTGGGGTGCTGAAATGGTAGAGCGTGTTCCTGCGAAGGCAGGAACCCAGTTCCGCCCTTGTTTGGAAACTCAGCGTCTGGACTAGGCTCCTGCCTACGCAGGAGCACGGTGAATTTGCCGCAAGCCTCCTGCCATCCCATCACCCCGCCTGTTCCAACGCCGTGAAGCCGAAAAAGGCGTCGCGCGCCGATGCGGCGGCGGCTTCATAGGGGCGGCGCTGGGCTTCCTCCAGTGCGGCCAGGGCTTCGCTTTCCTGTGGAGTCAGGTCGCGCTCATAGGCGTCTATGTCGTAGATGTTGCCGCTCTCTTCGCCGTCGAAGCCGGGCGGGGCGGGATAGTCGGTGCGCCAGGCTTCGCGCTCCTCATCCCACCATGTGCCGCGCAGGCGGGCGGCGGCTTCGTCGGGCGGAAGGGTGGCGCGATCGACCAGCGGAGGGCGAAGTTCACACCGTTCATGGGAGGGGTGGGAGTGACCCGCATTGGCGGCCCTTTTGCCCTCATGCAGTGCCATGCGGGCGGCGATGAAGAGCGCGGCGGAAGCGCCGGGGGAGAGGGCGGTGGCGGTGGCTTCGATGCAGGCCCCAAGCGCGGGATCGCGCAGGCGGGCGTCGTGTGAGGAGGATTCGTCCATGTCCGGCGCGATGAGGGTTGAGGGCGGAGTGAGGCCGGGCTGGTCCTGCTGCGCCGGGGCTTGTTCGGGCGCAGATTGGCCTGACGGCTCATCCGGGCAGAGCATGTCGAGATAGGCGGCGAAATCCTGCGCGACGACGCGGGCGAGGGCGGCGTCACTGCCTTCGGGTGGACTGTCGGCCATGCGGTCGAGGCGGGAGAGCATCGACATGGCGAGGCGGTTGTCGTGGCGGCGGCGGGTGATGGTGTCTTCGTCCTTGTGGATCACTTCCTCATGGCCGGTGAGGGCGCGGGCGAGCAATTCGTCGGCGAGGCGCGCGCGGGCGATGAGGATGGCCGCGTCCCAGCCAAGGCGAAAGGCCGCGCCGTCGCGGCGGATGCGTAAGGCATAGGCGGCGCGGGGGGAGATGTGGACGGCGTCGCAGGCCGTGGTGATGACGCCGGTGGCGGCGAGGGTTTCAAGGAAGTGCCGCTGCCGCACGGGGCTCCAGCCGTCGGCGCGGACTTGCTCGGCGGCGGTGGGGAGCGGGGGGAAGTGGTAGGACATGGGCAAAGCTCCTGTTTAGGGGAGGGTTTGCCGGGACGGTATCAAAGGTGAGGGGCTGTAGGACAGAACAAAATGGGAACAGCGGTGGGAGGCTGAAACGACCGCTCTCAGAATTTTAACTTGTTAGTAATAAATGTATATTTTACCGTGGCACTCAAGGGGTGATCATGCATACAATAAAATCGATAGAGGTATTGGGGTTCAGGGGCCAAAGTAAGCCCATTTATATTGAGCTGTCCCGGGACGCTAATTTCATAATTGGCCGCAATGGCGCTGGAAAAACCACGCTTATCCATCTGATAAACGCTGTTCTCGCGAATGACATCGCGGCTTTGAGTCGCGGAAAATTTAAAAGTGTAACTATTAAGTTTCAACGGGATGACGATCGTAAGGTTCCGTCGGTAAGAGTTGAGCGCTTAGATGAGTCTGTCGGTGGTGGCATTAACTATTATATTAAAGACTCATCTCGCGCTGATGAACATGAATATCCAGTTTTAAGGAGGGAAGTTCGCCGCATTAGGATCGGGCCAAGTGGAAGAATAGTGAACTCGGTGCGCGATGTACCACCGGTTGCTAACAGTAGTGGTGTTCCACTCACTGAAAGACTGAAATCACTGTATAACTTTACTTGGCTGTCTCTTCAGAGGCGACAGGAAAGTGAAGTTGATGATGAATTTGATACGGTCGATGAATACTCTAACGATGTAGATCGGAAGCTGAACCAGGTATTCAATGACCTGGTAAGGTATTTCTCAAGATTGGATCGTCGTGTATCTGATGAAACTCAGAATTTTCAAAAGAAATGGTTCTTATCCTTCTTGTCGTCTGAACGAAAATTTGATCCTTCTTCTATATCAAAGCTTGACATTGAGTCTGAGAAAAATTCTTTGGCATCAATATTTGAAAAATTTGAGATGGAAAAGAGGACGTATGAGAAAAACCTTGAAAATCATTTTGATTGAGTAAAAAAAAATTAGAGGAAGAAAAGAGGAAAGCCTTCGCAGCCTGAGTGACTTATTTATTCTTTTTGATTCGGTAAGGCTTCATTCTCTAGTTGAGCAATGGCAAGAACTTCAACACGCTCAGAAGTTGACTTATACACCTAAGACTAAGTTCGTTGATATATGTTCATCAATGTTGTTTAGGAAAAGCGTAGTAGTAAATAGGAGTAATCAGACTCAGATACTATCGCGTGACGGATCGGTAATACCCATTGAAAGCCTGTCGTCTGGTGAAAAGCAACTTCTGATATTTTTATCAGAAACATTGCTGCAGGAAGAAGAAACAAATATATTTTTAGCTGATGAGCCAGAATTATCTCTTCATGTTCAGTGGCAAGAGGATCTTGTGCCCAATCTTTTGAGCACCAATCCAAATGCTCAGGTGATATTTGCTACGCATTCACCTGACATCGTTGGCGGATATCAAAAGAATATAATAAAAATGGAAGAGATTATAGAATGACATTTGAGAGGACGGGGAGCGGTCAGTCTAATCGGTCCATTTTTTTCGGTGTCGATTATATCTGTTATGTCGAAGGATCTACGGAGAATGACTTTGGTCCAGATGTAGTTTTCTGGAAGAACGTTTTCGCGGCTTTGCAGCCGACGAAGAAAATTCATTTTTCCTGTAGGGGTGGAAAACCGGTCCTGGAGCGGTTGGCCATGGAGGTTGTTGAGCAAGACGTCGAAAAGACGATTGTGGCGATGGATGCTGATTACGCAGAATTTTTAACAGGCAGATATATAAATCATCGCTGCGTCTTCTACACCTTTGGCTACAGCTTCGAAAACGACATATTTTCTTTTGACAATGTCCTCGAGACATTTCGCGTATTATCACGAATGCACAGCGTCTCCAGCGACGTCCAAAGCTTTTTACGGGCGGCATTTGATAAAACCTTCAAAGAGCTTAGAGTGCCTATGCTCGCAGACTTTCATGCCCTTCGAGCTGGTAGCTCAGTTTTGCCTAGAGATAAGCCTGGCCGAATAATTAGCAGAGATCAGACCACTAATCTTCCAATGGTAAATAAGTCTGAGTGCGCCAAGATCATTTCGTTGGTGAATGTGGCAACTAAGCCGCGGACGTTTGCAGATTATTCACGCATGCCTAATGCTGTCGCAAAATCCTGTGTCGGGCACATACTGGAACTAGTAGTTCATTACACCATAAATGCAGCCATCAAGAACTTTGTATCCAATAAGAATATTGCAAAAGATCAGCTTAAAGATGTGGCAATCCAGTGCTTTAAAGACTTGCTTAAATCGGAAAACAACAATGATGTGCTGGAGCATCATCGCATGCAGTGCGGTCGGCTGGTATAATCTGATCTCTCACTCCGCCGCCACAGCCTCCAACCCCAATAACGGCGCAAGATAGCGCCCGGTAAAGCTCCGCGCGTTCTTTGCGACCTTCTCCGGTGTGCCTTCCGCTACCACTTCGCCGCCTTTGACGCCGCCTTCGGGGCCCATGTCGATGATCCAGTCGGCGGTCTTGATGACATCCAGATTGTGCTCGATCACGACCACGCTGTTGCCCTGTTCGACCAGGGCGTGGAGGACTTCGAGCAGTTTGCGCACGTCTTCGAAGTGGAGGCCGGTGGTGGGCTCGTCCAAGATATAGAGGGTCTGGCCGGTGGCGCGGCGGGAAAGTTCCTTGGCGAGCTTGACGCGCTGGGCTTCGCCGCCGGACAGGGTGGTGGCCTGCTGGCCGACCTTGATATAGCCGAGACCGACTTCGGCGAGCATGGCCATCTTGTCGCGGATGGGGGGGACGGCCTTGAAGAATTCGACCGCGTCCTCGACCGTCATGTCGAGCACGTCGGCGATGCTGTGGCCCTTGAACTTTACCTCCAGCGTTTCACGATTGTAGCGCGCGCCGTGGCAGACGTCGCAGGTGACATAGACGTCGGGGAGGAAGTGCATCTCGATCTTGAGCACGCCGTCGCCTTGGCAGGCTTCGCAGCGGCCGCCCTTGACGTTGAAGCTGAAGCGGCCGGGCTTGTAGCCGCGCGCCTGCGCTTCGGGGAGGCCGGCGAACCAGTCGCGGATGTTGGTGAAGGCGCCGGTATAGGTCGCCGGGTTGGAGCGCGGGGTGCGGCCGATGGGCGACTGGTCGATGTCGATCACCTTGTCGCAATGTTCAAGGCCGGTGACCTTGTCATGCGGGCCCGCGACGATGCGCGCTCCGTTTAGGGTGCGGGCGGACGCGGCGTAGAGGGTGTCGATGGTGAAGCTGGACTTGCCCGAGCCCGAGACGCCGGTGATGCAGGTGAAGGTGCCGAGCGGGATGCTGGCGGTGACGTTTTGCAGGTTGTTGGCGCGGGCGTTGTGGACGGTGAGCTTCTTGCCATTGCCCTTGCGGCGCTTACTGGGGACTTCGATGCGGCGGGTGCCGTTGAGATAGTCCGCGGTCAGGCTGTCCTTGTGGGCGAGCAGTTCGTTGAGGGTGCCTTGGGCTACGATGGTGCCGCCGTGGACGCCTGCGCCCGGTCCCATGTCGACGATATAGTCGGCCATGCGGATCGCGTCCTCGTCATGCTCCACGACGATGACGGTGTTGCCGAGGTCGCGCAGGCGCTTCAAGGTCACGAGCAGGCGGTCATTGTCGCGCTGGTGCAGGCCGATGCTGGGCTCGTCGAGGACGTAGAGGACGCCCGATAGGCCGCTGCCGATCTGGGACGCGAGGCGGATGCGCTGGGACTCGCCGCCCGACAGGGTGCCGCTGGTGCGGTCGAGGTTCAGATAGTCGAGGCCGACATTGTTGAGGAAGCCGAGGCGCTCGACAATTTCCTTGAGGATGGCCTTGGCGATCTGGTTTTGCTGGTCGGTGAGCTGGGCGGGGAGGGTGGAGAAGAAGCCGAGCGCGTCCACCACCGAGCGGCGGGTGGACATGGAGATGTCCTCGCCCGCGATCTTGACGGCGCGGGCTTCGGGCTTGAGGCGAGCGCCGTGGCAGGTCTCGCACGGCATGGCGGTCTGGTATTTGCTGAGTTCCTCGCGCATCCAGGCGGAGTCCGTCTGGAGGAGGCGACGGTTCAGGTTGCCGATGACGCCTTCGAAGGGTTTCTTGACCTCGTAGGATTTTTTGCCGTCGACGAATTTGAGCGTGACGGGCTTGCCTGCGGTGCCGTGGAGGATGATGATTTTGACTTCCGCGGGGAGCGCTTCCCAAGGGGTTTCCAGGTTGAAGCCGAACTCCTTGGCGAGGGAGCCGAGGACTTGCATATAATAGGGGCTGGGCGGGTTGGACTTGGCCCAGGGGACGATCGCGCCCTTCTTGAGGGTGAGATGCTCGTTGGGGACTACGAGTTCGGGGTCGAATTCCTGGCGTTCTCCGAGGCCGTCGCAGGCTGGGCAGGCGCCTTGCGGGGCGTTGAAGGAGAAGAGGCGGGGCTCGATTTCCGGGATGGTGAAGCCGCTGACGGGGCAGGCGAATTTTTCGGAGAAGACTATGCGGTTGGGGGGGACTTCGGCGCCTTTCAAGGTGCCTTCGCGCTTGGGGATAGCCCCCACCCCCGGCCCCTCCCCTGAAGGGGAGGGGAGAATGTCGGCCACGGTCCCGTCCGCCAGGTCCACATAAGCCAAGCCATCGGCGAGCTTCAGGGCTTGTTCGAAGCTGTCGGCCAAGCGGGTGCCCATGTCGGCATCTACGGCCAGGCGGTCGACGACGACTTCGATGTCATGCTTGTATTTCTTGTCGAGGGCGGGGGCGTCCTCGATCAGGTACATTTCGCCGTCGATGCGGACGCGGGTGTAGCCCGCCTTCTGCCATTCCAGCAGTTCCTTCTTATACTCGCCCTTGCGGCCGCGCACGACGGGGGCGAGGAGGTAGAAGCGGGTGCCTTGCGGAAGTTGCATCACGCGGTCGACCATCTGGCTGACGGTCTGGGCGCTGATCGGTTCTCCGGTCGCGGGGGAGTAGGGGATGCCGACACGCGCCCAGAGGAGGCGCATATAGTCGTATATTTCAGTGACGGTCGCGACGGTGGAGCGCGGGTTGCGGCTGGTCGTCTTCTGTTCGATCGAGATGGCGGGGGAGAGGCCGTCGATATGCTCGACATCCGGCTTCTGCATCATCTCAAGGAACTGGCGCGCATAGGCGGAGAGGGACTCCACATAGCGGCGCTGACCCTCGGCATAGATGGTGTCGAAGGCGAGGGAGGATTTGCCCGAGCCCGAAAGGCCGGTGATGACGATCAGGCTGTCGCGGGGGAGGTCGACGTCCACGCCCTTGAGATTATGCTCGCGCGCGCCGCGTACGGAGATTGTGGTCAGACTCATGGGGGCGTGTTGTTCCAGATTTGTTCTGATGGGGCAAGTTTATCGCGCGGATATGGGATAGCGGATGGCGGCTCGCAAGCGGGGCATGCCTTCCGGCGCGAGCGTGCGGCGGATCGTCGAAAGAGAAAGCGAAATTAACCTGTTTAGGTGTATAAGGAACTTCATGGGAAGGCCGTAACGGCGGCGTCTTCCGAGTCCAGAGACATGAGAAATCCCGGATAGCCCGACAGCATCCCGGATACGCCCCCGGCCATCCCTTGCGCCGGGGGCGTTTTACTGTTCACGCCGATTTCGGTGAACGGTGTTTTACGCTACGACAACAAGGCTTTTCCGGGTCGACAGCTGCGGCTGTCGGGGGTATTTCGGCACTCGCCGGAAGGACTGACGGGTCCCAGCCCTCCGGTGGATCGCGGGCAAGGTCGCCTGAAGAGCGACAAGGTCGCAGCAGTTTAGTTGAGGGGGACCAATCATGACTTTTTTTGCCAAGCGCAGCGGCGCGTTGCTCGCCGCTTTGTCCGCGACCCTGTTCATGGGCGCGGCGGCACAGGCTGGCGCTATTCCGTTCGAATCCAACGGCCGTACCGTGGAGGTGCGCTATGGCGATCTGGACCTGTCGAAGAAGTCGGGTCAGCGGGAGCTGACCGCGCGTGTCCGCCGCGCTGCCGTGAAGGTGTGTCCGGGGCGTACGATGAAGGATCTGCGCGCCTGCCAGATCGCGGCGGTGGATCATGTCCGTGAGCCGATGGCTATCGCGATCGCAAAGGCGCAGGGCCAGGACGGGAGCCGCTTTGCTGAGGTGGGCAAGGACAAGGTGCCGGGCGCGGGGAATTGAGCGTCCGCGTTTAAAGGGTGACCAGCTTTTCGTCGCTGGCGTTGCGCTGGCCCACCCCCTAACCCCCTCCCGCCTGCGGGAGGGGGGACAATGAAGCTCGTCTGAAGCTGTCTGTATGAAGATGCTCCCTTGGAACCGGCCATCGGGAATGGCCGTTGATCCTGCGTGGCGCGCGGTGTTCGCTGCGCCAGGGAGAGCAAGATGAGCGACAAGACCGATATTCGTCCCAACAGCCGTGAAGAGGCGCATGATGAGCGCCCCACGGATGCGCAGGACCATGCCGTCACCACCGAGGAGCAGCTGGAAGAAGGATTGATGGACAGCATGGATGCATCCGATCCGCCATCGGCGACCAAGCCGGGCGATCATGGCGATCCGGTTCCTTCATCGGGCTTCCAGGAAGAAGATGATGAGGATGAGAAGGCCGGGCGATAGACGGCGGCGATATTGATGATATGATCGATGGGCGAGGCGAACCGGATCGGCGGTGGCCGGGCGGTTCGCCAAGCGCACGACGCTGCAAAAGGTGAGAGGAGCCTTATTGATGCCGACTTCCGCTACTCCCGCGATCGAACGCATTGCCCGGGTGCTGGCCGGACGCCAGCTGAGCCTGAATGGCGAGGGCAGCGATCCGCACGCGTCGAGCGCGGTGGATGCGAGCTGGCAGGACCATGTGGATGATGCCTATGCGATCCTCCACACGCTGCGCGAACCTGATGAGCAGATGGCGCAGGCGGGCGACGTTGCCGTGTGGCGCAGCATGATCGGCGCGGTTCTCGAACGGCGGCCCTGACGCGGCATTGGCGGTGCGGCCCGCCCATGCCATAGAGTGCGGATGAGCGGGCCGGGCCTCAAGATCAAGATACAGCTTTATTGTGGCGACGAGATCGCCATGGGGCCGGGCAAGGCCGACCTGCTCGACGCGATCGTCAGCGAGGGATCGATTTCGGCGGCCGGGCGGAAGCTGAAGATGAGCTATCGCCGCTGTTGGATGCTGGTGGACGTGATGAACCGGTGCTGGTCTGCGCCGCTGGTGGCGACGTCGAGCGAGGGCGCGGTGCTGACGGAGCTGGGGCTTAGCGTGCTTTCCCAATATCGCGGATTGCAGAAGGCCGCGGCGAGCGCGGCGGGACGGTCGCACTGGCCCGACCTGGCGCGGGAGTTGCGGGGCGCGCCGCTGCCGATGAGGGAAAATTAACTGTCTGCGCTATCCTATCTTTCGTCGCTGGGATGAACGGAGAGGATGCCCACGCGTTTCCATTCGGCGCATTCACAAAAATTACATGTTGCAGCGCACAAAGAAACGTGATTCCTTATAGTTGTCGGCAGAACCGGCGCTTAATCTTTCAGTAACCATGAAAGGCGCATGATCTGCCGATCGACTTGAAGTCGGAGGGCAAGAGCATGGGCACCAATGCAAGACCGGCTGACGGGGCAATCACCCTGGCTGAATTGCGCGAATTCGCCAGTTTCCCGTCTGCCACGCAGCGCTACATCCGCAGATCGCTGGACATCGGCCTCCACCGCCGCGACGCCATGAAACTATGGTCGCGTGACATGGTGGAGGAAGCGAGCATCCGTGCGCAGGCCCGCATTTACGGGCGGCTGGACGAGATCAAGGCGCGAGTGCCCGACGATAGCGGCCTGGACCAAATGGAGCCGTTCATGGCGCCGCTGGTGACGATATCGGCATTCGACCTGGGGCAGGACCGGCTGAGCAGCTTTTCCGCCTATCGCTTCCTGTATGAGCGGCTGTTGGGGGCGGGGGCCCGGCCATGGTTGCCAGGCGCCTTCTGCGCGGCGGCGAGCCTGCCGCATCTCCATCCGGAGAAACGCCGGGCGTTGTTGCAGTCGATCAGCGAGGCTGCGGCTACGGCGGTGGGCTGGTCGAACCGGGAGCCGACATTCTACCCTGAGTGGGTGGAGAAGGTGGATTTGAGCAAGGCGAACTGATCTTCTGTTTCCCCTCCCGCTGGCGGAGGTCGCTGGCCTTCTCCTTCTCCCCTTTAGGGGAGAGGGCTGGGGAGAGGGGGCGACGGATGTGCTTTGTGTTCCCCTCTCCCGCCTTCGCTACGCTCGGCACCTCGGCCAGAGTCACGTGCCTCTAGCCGACCCCTAAAGGGGAGAGGGAAATGTTGTATCTCACTCACCCATTCACGATCGTGCCGCCATTGGGGTGCAGGACTTGTCCCGACATGTAGCTGGAGTCCTCGCAGGCGAGGAAGAGGAAGGCGGGGGCGACTTCGTTGGGTTGGCCGGGGCGGCCCATGGGTACGGATTCGCCGAAATGTTCGAGCTTTTCCGGGCTTGCGCCGCCTGATGGGTTGAGCGGGGTCCAGATGGGGCCGGGGGCGACGGCGTTGACGCGGATGCCGTCTTTCACGAGATTTTCCGACAGGCTGCGGGTGAAGGCGGTGATCGCGCCCTTGGTGCTCGAATAATCGAGCAGTTCCGATGAGCCCTGATACATGGTAACGCTGGTGCTGTTGACGATCGCCGCGCCTTTTTTGAGGTGCGGTCGGGCAGCTTGCGTCAGGAAGAACATGCCGAAGATGTTGGTTTGGAAGGTGCGGCGCAGCTGTTCCTCGGTAATGTCGGTGATGTCCTGATCGGGATGCTGTTCACCGGCATTGTTGACGAGGATGTCGAGGCGGCCGAAGCGGTCGATGATTTGTTTCACGGCATCGTCGCAGAAGGATTTTTCGCCAATGTCTCCGGCGATGGTGAGGGCCTGTTGTCCTTCGCCTTCGACGATCTGGGCGGTTTTCTTCGCGTCGTCATGTTCGCAGAGGTAGAGGATAGCGATGTCCGCGCCTTCGCGGGCGTAGAGGGCGGCGACCGCGCGGCCGATGCCGCTGTCCGCGCCGGTGATCAGGGCGACCTTTCCTGCGAGGCGGCCGGAGCCGGGATAGCGGGGTTCCCATTCGGGCTTGGGCTCCAGCTTGCTTTCGTGACCGGGCAAGCCGTCTTCGTGGATCATCTCTTCATGATTGTCGGATTGGGTGTCGGGCATGGCGCATCTCCTTTTCCCGGCCAACACTTTGGCAGGGGAGATGGTTCATGGCGTTGCGCGCCGGAGCGCGAGATCGGGTGAACGGGTGGCTTTCAGTGCCCGGCCGAGCCCGCCGCGCCGCGATTTTCCCAGATGGCGAGCGGTGCGTCGGCGCCCGGCATTTCCATGCGCACTTCGCGCAAGGAGACGGCGACGACGCAGGCGGGGCGCTGTTCCACGCCTGCCGGCTGGACGCAGTGGACGGGGCCGTTGCCCGGCACCTGCTCGATCCGGCCGATGAGGCGGAGCCTGAGACCACGGGAGGCGGCGAAATCTTCCGGGGCGAGGCGCAGCACCTTCTCGAAAGGGCGGCCCTGGCGCCAGAGGTCGTTGCCGTCATTCTGGCCGAATTGGGCGAGGGCGAGGGTCTGGTCGGGTGCTGGCGCAGGGGCTTGCTGATCGGGAGAGGCTGTCCTGGGCGCGGCGGGGCATTCGTCGCTGGTGGACCACGGACGCTCCATCCAGAACCCCTCGGCATCATAGCCATCGCCGCCGGGGGGAAGTTCGAAGTCGGCGGCCTTCCACGCGACCGGCATGGCATGGACGCGCAAGACTCCGGCCCCCTCATCATAGCGCCAGCGCATGGGGGCGGCGCTATCCTTGTCCGCCTCCCCGGAGCAGCCGAAGGGAAGGGAAAGCTCGAACCGCTGCCCTACCGCCCCGGCGATGTCGGCGGGCAGCGGCTTGCCCGACGACAGGGCATCGGCGGCGCGGCGGGCGAGATCGGCGATCTCCGCACGGCCCCAGAGGCGGGGCGATTGCGGCAGGACGGGGATGGGCGGCGGAATGACCGCGACGGGCGCGGGGGCGGGCGGCGGAGCCTTGGGCGCGGTGACACGGCCCAGCAGGAATCCGCCCGCGCCGATGGCGATGAAAGCGGCCAACCCCGCGGCTATGGCGAGCCGGCTGGTCCGGGCACTGGGTTCACGCATAAGCCTTTGATAGCAAAAAAGTCCTCCTTCTCCAGAGGATAATCGCCCTTTTTCCGCCTTGCTGCGTTGACAGGGGCGGCAGCAGGCACGAGGCAGGGGGCGCATGACGATTGACCAAGTTCTGACGCTGCTGGTGCTGGCCGCCGTCGTCGCCGCGCTGATATGGGACAAGGTGCGCGCCGATGTCGTCGCCCTGTCCGGCGCGGCGGTGCTGCTGATGACCGGCGTCGTGCGGCCCGTCGATGTGCAGGGCGCTTTTGCGAGCCCGGCGATCATCGCGCTCGCGTCGCTGTTCGTCATTGCCTATGCGCTGGAGCTGTCGGGCCTGCTCGACCGGGCGATCGCCATGGCGGTGTCGATGTGCAAGCGGATGGGCGCGACCGGCATGTGGCTGCTGCTGTCGATGATCGGCGCGGTGTCCTGCTTCCTTAATTCGACGCCGATCGTCGTGCTGGGCGCGCCGGTGGTGCGCGACGTCGCCAATGCGCTGCGCCTGTCGCCCAAGCGGTTCCTGATGCCGCTGTCCTACATCACCATATTGACCGGATGCTGCACCCTGATCGGGACGTCCACCAACCTGCTGGTCGATGATATGGCCAGCGTGGCCGGGCAGCCGCGCTTCGGCATTTTCGAAATTACGCCGGTGGGCGTGCCGATGGCGCTGGCGGGCGGGCTGTACCTGTTCCTGTTCAGCAAGAGGCTGCTGGGCGGACGGCATGAAGCGGATGAGCGGGAAGGCGAAGCGCAGCCGATCGACGCGTCCCATGTGTACAGCGCGCAGGTGGGCGACCCGGCGGTGTTCGCCGAGCCCCGGCCGCTGAACCCCGCAAAGGCGGCGATCGCACTCAGCGTGTTCGCGGCGGCGGTCGGGCTGGCGGCGATCGATGTCGCGCCGATCGCGGCGAGCGCCTTTGCAGGGGCGGTGTTGCTGATCCTGCTGCGGGTGATCAGCGCGGACGAGGCCTATAGCGGGCTGCGGCCGCAGATCCTGATCCTGATCGCGGGGATGGTGGTGATCGGGATCGCGATGGAACAGAGCGGGCTGGCGGCGGATGCCTCGCGCATGCTGATCGGCAGCGTTCACGGGCTGAGCCCGCTGATCGCGCTGGTGGTGCTGTATCTTGTCACGATGGTGCTGACGGAGCTGCTCTCGAACGCGACGGTGGCGGTGCTGGTGACGCCGGTCGCGGTGGCGCTGGCCGACAGCCTGGCGGTCAGCCCACGCCCGTTCCTGGTCGCGGTGATGATGTCGGCGAGCGCGGCCTTCGCCACGCCCTTTGGCTATCAGACCAATGTCATCGTCTATCAGATGGGCGGATATCGCTACATGGATTTCGTGCGGGTGGGCCTGCCGCTCAACATCATCACCTGTGTCGTCGCGATTGCTGCGATCAGCGTGTTTTTTCCGTTCTGATCGGGCCGGGCGCCAACCGTAGCAGGAGGTAACCGGCGGTGGCGGACGCAAGCGAGCCCAGCAGGATGCCGAGCTTGGCGGCGTCGCTTTCATGGGGGTGCGCGGCAAAGGCGAGGCCGCCGATGAAGAGGCTCATGGTGAAGCCGATGCCGCAGAGCAGGGCGACGCCATAGACCTGCGTCCAGCTGGCATGCGCCGGGCGGCTGACCCAGCCGAGGCGGGACAGGAGCCAGACCGCGCCGAAGATGCCGACCTGCTTGCCCGCGAACAGGCCGAGCGCGATGCCGAGCGGCACAGGCGCTGCAAGGTCGGGCAAGGAAAAGCCGGTCAATGCCACGCCCGCATTGGCGAAGCCGAACAGCGGCACGATGGCATAGGCGACCCAGGGATGCAGGCCATGTTCCAGCCGGGACAGGGGCGAATGCTGGTCGTCGGGCGCGGCGGGCGTGCGCGCCAAGGGGATGGTCATCGCGACGGCGACGCCTGCCAGCGTGGCATGGATGCCGGATTGAAGGACGCAGAACCAGACGAAGAGGCCGATCAGCAGATAAGGCCAAAGCTGGTTGACCCCAGCGCGATTGCAGAGGGCGAGGCAGACGAGGCCCGCTGCGGCCAGGGCGAGGGGCAGGAGGCTCAGTTGTTCGCTGTAGAAAAGCGCGATGATGAGGACGGCGATCAGGTCGTCGATGATCGCGACGGCGGTCAGGAAAATCTTGAGCGACCCCGGCACGCGGCGGCCGAGCAGGGCCAGCACGCCGAGCGCAAAGGCGATGTCGGTCGCAGCGGGAATCGCCCAGCCGCGCATGCCGATCGCGTCCCCCCGATTGACGGCGATGTAGATGAGGGCGGGGACGACGACGCCCGCAGCCGCCGCGAGCCCCGGCAGCAGGCGATCGGGCCATCGGGCGAGCTGTCCGTCCAGAACCTCCCGCTTGATCTCCAGCCCCACCACCACGAAGAAGAGCGCCATCAAGCCATCGTTGATCCAGTGCAGCAGGCTGAGCCCGCCGATATCGATGTGGAGCGCATGGAAATAAGTGGCCGATTGGGCGGAGTTGGCGATCAGCATTCCCAAAGCCGCCGCGCCTATCAGGATGATGCCGCCCGCCGCTTCCGCCGCAAGGAAAGCGCGCATCATGGAGAGGGGGCGGGCGACAAGGGAAGGAACGCTCATGGGAGGTTCCTAGAGCATCGTGCGCAAAGGTGGGAACCGGTTTCGCGCTTGAAAGGATGCGATAACAAAACTGGAGCGCGCGACCTGCGTCCGATTGAAGGCAGCGCGCTCTAGCGGCCAATGTGGAGGAGGGCCGCCCGTCTGCGAGAGGACGAGCGAGCATTGTGCCAGCCGATCCTTGCTGAAAAGATCAGGCCGGGCCCGGCCCCAGCACTTCGATGCTGCCGATATGGGCGCGGTTCAGTTTCGTGCGGTGAACCATCTGCCAGTGACCGTCCACCTTCTGCCAGCGATCATGATATTCGCCGAGGGTGGAGAAGGTCAGGTGACCCTTGTCGCCCATGCCTTTGTGCATGTCGGTGACATAGCAGCGGCTGGTCGCCTGATCCCCGGTGACATCGATGACGAGGTTGCCCAGAAGATGCTGGGTCGGCCCGCAATCGTCGAGGAAGGAGCGCATCAGCGCGATCACCTCCTCACGACCGTTGAGCGGGCCTGTTCCCATGTCGGCGGTTGCATCCTCTGCCATGACCGAGCCGATTGCCTGCCAGTCGCGCTCATCCATGGCGCGGGCGAAGGCATAGAGCGCGCGTCCGATCTCCCGCTCCGCCAGCAAGCTTTCCAGGTTCATCGGCAATCCTTTCCTTCAGCATCCTCTCCAATGGAATCGAGCATAGGCGGAGGATCGGCCTTCGCAAGCAGCGTCGTAAATGCGTGTTGCGCGATCGTGGAGCGCAGCCGTCAGTGCGTTTCGGTGCGCAACCGGTCGGCCAACTGCTCGATTTCGAAGGGCTCAAGGACCCAGGTGCGCGTCTTGCGGCCGATCCGATGGATAGGCTGGGTAAGAAGGACGCGCGCTTGTTCCCGCGCATGCGGTTTGAACATGGCGAAATGTTGGGCGCAGTCGCGGATCGTGCCGATGAGCGGCGCCCGTCCTTCAAGGTCGATCAAGGTTGCAGGCAGATCCCAGGGAATGGCGGATGTGGGATGATCGGTCATGGAACAGCTCCAGTTTGATCATCGTCCCTATCGGATTTGGGAAGAATGGGAAGGAGGAAAGCGGACCTTCGCCAAGCCAGGGCAGGCGCATCGGGCGATAAACGGCCCGGGAGAACAGATATGGCCGCTGATCAGGTGATACGGAAGGGCATCAGCATCTTGAAGAGTTTCTCGCGGGACTGGGCGCCGATCTTTCCGTATAATTTTCGGACCTGGGTGCGAACCGTGTCGACCGATACGTTCCTGTCCTGCGCGATTTCAACGACTGTCTTGCCCCGAAACAGCGCCAGAGCCGCTTGCGTTTCGCTTTCGGTCAATCCGTAGATACTTCCGAAATCGGCGAACATGATGCGCTTTTCGGCATGGGAGCAGCTGACTTCGAGGCAGAACATGCCGGTCGAGGGTTCATGATGACCAAACATCACGAAATGGCCGTCGCCATCCTTGACGGTCAGTATTCCGGTTTCGGCTTGCGATTTGAGATCGGACAAAAAGGATGACAATTTGGTGCGGAGGCTGGCGTCGACTAGCAGTTGTCCTGCTTCTTCGTGCAATATCTCACTGGCTTCTATCGCGCGTCTGCCCTCATCATTCCACCATTGGATGTGATATAGTGAATCGATGATGAGACGTCCTCTGAAATCAGCGGAGATCCACCCGAGGGCGAGCGCATCGAAAGGCTCAAGACTGGTTTGCAGCATCCCCACCATAGCCGAACAGTAAAAACTGAAGACGGAAATGCCCTAAAAGGTAAAAAGATGCGTGGCAATATCTTAACGATTGGGACCAATTCTATATTTGAATTTCAAGAAAATGACCGGGCGGTAATATTTCAGAGATCTGGAAAATCTTCTACTAGGATCCGGCCTTACTTGATCTAGCTCGTCCAAGTGGGCTCAGTTGCTCCCCTCACGAAAGCAGCTGAGCCCATTTGCCGTGGACGGTTATGCGGCGTTTATTGGCGGATCGCGACGATGTTCGCGATGCCGCTTTGCGAGACGCTGGCGAAACTGGCCGCTGTTCCCTGGACGATCGTGGCGCTGTTGCGGTCGCCGGATTGCAGCAATGTGGCGACGCCCTGCGTCGAGGATTGCAGGATTTCGCCGACATTGCCGGTGCCGCGCTGAAGCAGGACGGAGACGTTGCCGACGCCATATTGCTGTTGGACGGCGCGGTTGTTCGAGCCTTCCTGCGAGGCGAACTGGATATTGCCTTCGCCGCGCCAATCCTGCTGCAGGCTGTTGCCCTGCGCGTCCGTAGCTTCGTAGGAGCCGGTGCCGCTGCGCAGATACCGTCCCAGATCCAGGCCGTAGCCCAGGAAAGCCATTTCGACGGGCGCGCCCGATGAGGAGAGATTTTGAGAAAGCTGGTCAGCACTCGCAGCCTGAGCGAAGGACAGGCCGCCCGAATTGGCCTGGAAAGCGGCGTCGATCGCCTGCTGTTGCGGCTGAGCCTGCGACACGAACGCGTTTCCAGCCGTGGGCGAAACGATCTGGCCGACGATCGGGGAAGACCAGGCAGGGCGCTGGCCGATCTGATCGATCAATATATCCGATTGCGCGGCGAAAGCGGATCCCTGGTAAAGAAGCGCGGCCGACAGGCCCAAAATCGCGAGGCACTTCCTGCCATCAACCCGTCCATATGTGTGCGCCATTACGTCCTCCGGCATATGTCCCCGGAGGTAGGTTTATGGGCTGGGCCGTGAAGATATCGTTAGTTCAGCGTTAGTAGGCTGTTATGCATAACAAAGTGTTAGCGGCTATTTGACGATCTGGTCCTGGGCGGCCAAGTCCTTGCCGCGATAGATTTTGAGCTGGATCGTATAATGGTCGTCCGCCGCGATCGAACCGAAAGCCAGATGGGAAAGGCGCACCAGTTGATGCGGGGCAGCCTTTACCACGCCTGCCTGCTTGACCTTTGCATTGCCGGCAACGCCCTTCTTTTCACCGACCAGTTCATAGCGGCCTTCGAACGGTTGTTGCGCCGTGACATAGCCCACGAACCGCTTGGCGGCATTAGGCGCGTCCTCGACCAGGATGCGCGCCTTCAGTTCGGGTTCGGCGGCGTGGGCGGAGACGGTCATCATCATTCCGGCAATGAGGGGCAGGATGGTGCGGATCATCGTCAGTTCCTTCCCGGCACGACGACGGAACCGCCGCCGGGCACGATGACGGGCTGACCATTGGGGGCAGGCGTCGAGTTGGCGATCGAGTCCGAGGCCGCCTGCGCCGCGACGGCCTGCGCGACGGGCGAATTGGAAACATCGCCGGAGCTCAGCCGCCGCGCGACCTCTCCGGCATCGGGCGCGCGACCGCGTGACTGCTGTTCGCTGGCGACGCGCTGCGACGCCCGCTCTTCATCGCTTGTGAGCAGGGCTTCTTCCGCGGATATCGGCGGCGGGGGCGGTGCAGCCTCGATCACGCTGTTGCAGTCCACGCCCTTGGGCGGTTCGCCCCTGCCTTCGGCCGCGCGGGCACAGGCGTCGACCAGCCCCGGGGGCAGGGCGTTTATGCGGGGGTTCACGTTGCGGTCGGCAAGCTGAGACGTGGGGGCAGATCCGGCGGCGCGGGGGGCAATCTGGCGCAATGCTGGCTCGCGGCCGGTGCGCGATGAGGAGAGCTGGCCCTGAAGCGCGGGGGCCTGGGAGGCGCTCGACGAGATCTGGTCCGAGGCGCTTGCCGCGCCGACCTGCGGCACCGCGCGGCCTGAGGAATGGGTCGGCAGCTGCTCAACCGCCAGGTCACTGCGCTGGGCGAGCGCGGATGTTCCCCCGGCCAGAAGAACCGTGATCAACAATAGGGTTCGCATAGACATTTCGCTCACGGTTCAGGACGCAGGGTGCCGCTTCAATATAGCCTATTGCCGGACCTGCGCAAAATTGCGGTCGCCGGTCTGGGCGACGCTGCTGTAGCTGCCGGCGGTGCGTTGCGACACAAAGGCTTCGTTGCTGGCGCCGGTCTGGGAGATCAGGCTGACTACCGCCATGTCGACGGTGCCCGCGACGGCGCTTTGCAGGACGCTGGCGTAATTGCCGTTGCCGCCGCCCTGCTCGATCGTGGATTTGGCATAGCCGGACTCGGCGGTCTGGTAGACATGGGCGTCATTGCCGTTGCTGTTCTGGCGGATGGTCGATTCCTGAAGGATACCGCGCTGGAACACGGAGGCGAAGTTGCCCGACACATCGCCATTTTCCAGGCGGCCCTGTTCGATCAGGCTGTATTGGCCGCCATCGACGACATCGCCATCCTGCCGGACGAAGGCGAGATTGTCGGAGCCATATTGATGGGTGATGGCGTTGGCGTCGTCTTCCTGAAGAATGACGCCCCGGTTGCCATAGCCGACCTGCCGGACGATGGCGCGATTGTTTCGGCCGATCGTGTCGCCGACTTCGAAGGCGAAGGTGTTGGGGCTTTCCGCGCCCTGCTGGATGACGGCGTCGTTTTCCGCACCCTCCTGCTCGATCAGGGCGTCGTTGCGCGCGGCGACGGCGTTGAACTGCACCGGGACTTCGCGCAGGCTGATGTCGCGGAAGCCGCCCTGCTGAATGGTCGCATTGTTGGCGAGGTTGTTGCCGCTGAACGCGCCTGCCGACAGGTCGAAGCTGCGATGGGTCTGCTGGATGCGGCCATAGTTGGAATAAAGCAGGCCGCCCGAGCCGATCGCCGAGCCCACTTGCCCGACATAAGCGCGGTTGAGCGAGCGCTGGCCCGGCGCGCGGGTGTCGGCCTGTTCAATAAGGGTCGCATTGTCCTCACCCGCCTGGTTGACGACGGACCAGCCTGCATTGCCCGCAGCCTGGTTGATATTGGCGAGGTTGCGCAGGCCATCCTGCTCGACCGCCGCCTTGTTGCCTGGGGTATCGAACTGGAGCCCAGGCACCTCATCAAGGTTGAAATTGCCGATGATCGACGATGCGCTGGAGTTGAAGGCCGAGATGATGGCGCCGCGAACATCGCCCTTGTTGAAGCCGCGCACGTCGCTGCGGTCAGGCACATTGTCGCTGACGAGCCCGGCGTCCTGCGACTTGCCGAGCGCGTTGGCGAGGACCTGATCCTGGATGAAGCTTTGCGGCGTGTCGGCGATCTGGATGTCGGTCACGAGGATGCCGTCGCCTGCGGTGATGGTTTGAGCGGCGGCGTGGATGGCCAGCGGCAGGCTCAAGGAAACAGCCGCGCCGAGCAGCCAGAGATCGTTCCTTTTGCGCATCTTGTTGCTCCTGAGCCCGTAGCGGTTGGATGAGCTGGCCCGTCAGACCGGGCCGAGCGGTCAATATTGGGTGACGCTGATCGCGCTTACGCCGTTGGTGCCGGCCTGCTGTTCTATGCCGATGCTATGATTGTTGCCGATCTGAGTGATGGCGGCAGTCGCATTGCCCGGCTGGCGCAGGGCGATGCTGTTGTTGTCGCCGAACTGGCCGAGCAGGGCAATATTGTTGTCGTCATTCTGCTGAAGCGTGATGCTGTTTTTCGTGCCATTGCCGCGCGCACTGTAGCTGGCGAGCACCGCTTCGGCCGACTGGGTGTAATTGGCGTTGCCCGCAGCCGCGCCGAGCGTACCGGCGGAGGCTAGCGCGGTTTCCGCCCATGCTTCGGTAGTCCCGCCATTTCCGGCCTGGACCTGTACGGCGATATTGTTGTTACCGGCCTGGTGCGCATAGGCCGAGTTGAAGCCGCCGTGCTGAACCTGGACGGCGCTGTTGCCGCTGCCGGTCGCGCCATTGGGCGTGCCCTGCACGATGGCGGCCTGATTGAACGCGCCGGAGACGGCCTGCGCCGCCTTGTTGTCGTTGCCCAGCTGCGACACGTGGAAGTCGTTGCTGTCGCCCTTGATCAGAACGCCTGCAAAGTTGCGCTCGCCCGACTGGCGGATAACGCCGGATTCGAGGTTGGCGAGTGGGGTGAGGGTGGCGGATGATCGAAGCGCTTTGAGCCCTGCATTGCCGTTCTCGCCATCGTTGCCGTTATTGCTCTCGCACGGGTTCCCAACGCCACGGCCATGCCCCTCACCGCAGGGATCGCCTTGGCCGTTGTTGGCGTGCTTAACCTTGAAACTGCCTCGAGCGAATCCGGTTAGTTTCTTCGGTTCAAAAGCCATCGTGCGGCCAATTCCTCCTACGACATCCCCCCTCCCGTTGCGGTTGCCGGTGACCGACACGACCGCGCGATTGCCTTGGCCGCTCTGGGTCAGGTCGAGAAGGTTCTCAGACCCCTTCGTCTGAGCCCGCGCCGTCGATCCGGTCGCGCCGCTCTGGTCGATGCTGGTTTGATTATAGTCGCCCACCTGCTCGATAAAGGCGACCGACTGGGCTTTCGCGCCGGAGCATGTGGCGACCGCAGCCATCGTTGCTGAACCCAGCGCCGCGATCAAGCGCGCCTTGCGCGTCCAACTGCCTGTCATCCGCATGTCATGCTCCTTCTCGGCATTCTGGCCCTTGGCTGGCCGATCATCCTTCACCTGAACAAAGCCGCCGCTTTGCTGAGGAGAAGGATGCGGGACGGCATGACGCCGCCCCGCACTTCTTGTGCGCGATTACTGCGAGACGTTGGCGACGTTGCCGTTGCCGTTCTGCGAGATCGTGCTGTAGGACAAGTTGTTGGTGTTCTGCAGCACGGTTGCGGTGTTCAGATCACCTGCCTGCTTGACGATGCTGTCGACGTTCAGGGCGTTCTGAGTGACGAACGACTTGTTGTTGTCACCCGTCTGGTTGATCAGGCTGTTGGCACTGAGGCCGCCCTGGGTAACTTCAGCCGTGTTGGTGTAGCCGTTCTGGGTCACATTGCTGAGTGCGCCAGTGGCATCCAGGTTCTGCGTGACGGTCGCAGCGTTGCCGTTGCCGCCAAACTGGCGAACATTGCTAGTGGCTACCGCATACTGAGTGACGGTCGCGCGGTGCTGATTGCCAACCTGATCGACGGTACTGGAAGCGAAGTTCGTGCCAGTTCCGTTCGCCGTCTGCGTAACAGTGGCGGTGTTACGCGAGCCATTCTGGTCTACGTCGCTCGAAGCAAATGCGCCAGACTGGTTGAGGGTGGCGTTGTTGCGATCACCGATCTGATCGATGAAGCTGACACCATTCGCGCCGGACTGGTTGACAATGGCCAGATTCAGCCAGCCGTTCTGCGTGACGTCGCTCTGCGAGTCGGTTGCGCCATTCAGCTGGTTCACAAGAGCCGTGCTGCCGCCAAAGACGACCGAACCACCGCTCTGCGTGACGGTGCTCTTGGCGCGATCTGCGCCTACATTCTGACGAACGACAGCATTATGGCCAGCGTTGAGGAAGCCGTTACCCGACTGGGTGACGGTGCTCTGCGCGTCTACTGCGCCCTGGTTGACATCGGCGTTATGCAGACTGCCGCTCTGGGTAACCAAGCTCTTGGTGTTGGCACCACCCTGAACGACGAGAGCGTTCTGGGCCGTTCCGTTTTGGATGACGTCGCTGTCGGCAGCAGCGCCGTTCTGGGTCACATTAGCGGTGTGCAGGCTGCCCGTCTGGGTGATGTCGCTATCCGCCCCTACAGCTCCGGCCGTCTGGAGAACGGTGGCGTTGTGGTTCTGAAAAATGCCAAAGAAATTGCTGCCGGACTGGGTCACGGTGCTGGTGCCACTGGCAGCCTGCTGGGTTACCGAAGCAGTGTTGCGAGCGCCATTCTGGGTGACTTCGCTGTCCGCGAAAGCGCCGGATTGCGTGACGGTGGCGCGGTGCCGGTCGCCATTCTGGTCGATGTCGCTGTTAGCGCGAGCGCCGCTCTGATCGACGCGGACCGCGTTGCGGTCGCCGTCCTGATCGGCAACGCTCTTAGCATTGGCCGACTGCTTTACATCGGCGTCATTGCGATCGCCGTCCTGACGGACTTTGCTATCGGCAGAATAGCCAGAGTTGGAATTACCGCTCTGCGTCACCGAGGCGATGTTACGGTCGCCCAGCTGATCGACGTCGTTGATGGCGTCAAATCCGGTCTGGATGACATAGGTTTCATTGTCGCTGCCCAGCTGGTTGACGTCGCTGGTGCGACCGAAGGTGTCGCGGTTCACTTCCACAGCGTTCAGGGTCGGCGACTGGCTGACGTAGGCTTTGTTGCGGTTGCCGGTCTGAACGGTGTCGGACTTGTCGACTTCGCCCTGCGCAGTCTGGGCGGTGTTGTCGTTGCCCTTCTGGGTGATGGTAGCCTGCATACGACCATCTTCTTCACGGGTGTAGGGGTTGCCTGCGAATGCACCCTGCTGAATGCCTGCTGCGTTGCCCTGACCGTCCTGCGAAACCTTGGCCAAGTTGCTGATGCCGCCAGCGTTGACGGCGCCTTGGAAGATCACGGCGTCATTCTGACGGTTACCAGCATTGTTGGTCTGGTCAATGATCGCGTTCTGGCGCTTGCCGCCCAATTGCACAGACGTGAGCGGCGATCCGGAGAAGCCGGGTTCAACATCGGTGCCAATCTGGCGAACCGTTGCGGTGTTTGCACCAGCAGTGCCGCGCTGCTTGACTTCAGCGCGGTTGGCGCCCGAGTTGGAAACGCCGACGCGGCCCTGCTCGATTACAGCGCTGCCCTTATTTCCGCCGGTCTGATCAACGTCGGCAAGGTTGTCGCTGGCGTTCTGCGTGACTTCCGACTTGTTCGACGAGTTGCTCGGCGCGTTGCTGACGCTGCCGACTTGGCTGGCGACAGTTGAGCTGGTCTTCGTGCCGAAGATGGCCTGCGCGTTGGCGGCACCTGCCGTCAGCGCCAGCGCCGAAGCGCCGATAAGAAGCTTCTTGATCATGTTAATCCTCCTGTTTCAACTCAAGTGCCGCGATGTTGTGCGGCGGCTAGGCTTACCGGCTCCCCAGTTCGGTAGCGCCGGGCGGGCAGGCCTTCGATCTCCCTGCCCGCTCGTCACACTCTGCCCCCGCTCGGGAGGCGAGTTTATTCACCGCGCGGCTGGTTGACCGGCGGAATTCGGTTGGTTGTGGGCGGCGACCTTGGCCGGTGCGGCCTGACGGGTGCCGGATGCGCGGGCCTGGGGCTTTGCGGCCTTGGCGCGTGCGGTTTTCTTCGGGTCGTCGATCGGGTCGGTGTAGTAGGGACCCGTGCGGCGGAAGGCGGCGGCGATGGCGCGTTCCTTCTCTTCCCTATAATGGTTGAGGTAGGTCTGGCCTGCAGCAGCGTCGGCAAAGCTCCACAGCTGGCGGCCGCCGGGCTGCGCGCCTTCCATGATGAGGGCGTAGACCGCCTTTTCGATCGCGGCCTGCGTAGCGATCTGGATCGGTTCGTTGGCTGACACGCCCGCTTCACCTTCCAGCAGTTCGTCAAATTCGACGAACTTGAAGACGTTGGTGTTGAGCGCGACCGAGGCGACCGTCTTCGACGTGACGACATTGCCCAGCACTTCGCCGGTCTTCACGCTGATGGCGCGCAGATAGACGGTGACGGTGTTCTGGCGATATTGCATGTCGCCGCCGATGCCGAGGAAGCGCGCGCCGATGCCGCCCGTCTGGGTGTTGCTGTCATAGCCGATGATGCCGCCTTCGAGCAGGATGCCGGCGAAGAGCAGCGAGGGCAGGACGCTGGAGGGCGTTTCCGCCTCGCCCAGGTAGCGCTGGCGCATTTCGCGGATGATCTGACGTTCTTTGAGCAGGTTGTCGAGCCGTTCGCGTTCGACCACTGTGAACCAGTTGCCATTGCCTGCGTCGCGCAGCGCCTTGATGAGGACGCTGGTGCCGCCCTGGGTCACGGCGCGCGACAGGCTCTGGATATTTTCCGAGGGCTTGAGCTGGCCGGTCTGGTCGGTGAAGCTGTACACGGCGATCGGCACCGGCTGCGGCGGCGGCGGCAGGTAGATGAGGTCGCGCTGGACAGGCGTGACGGGCGCGATCTGCGGCGCGGAGCTGGCGGATGCCACCAGTTCGTGCGGGACCGAACACCCCCCAAGAGTGGCCGCCATGCAGCCGACGAGCGCAGCAGCAGCCGAACGCTTCACGATATTCCCCCTGATGCTCATCTTATTGCCCCGTGAGACTGGTGTTGCCGGTGAGGCTGGCGGCCAGCGAGCTTTCCACCGAGTTGTTTCCGAGGGCGGATGCCGCAGCCGCATTCGCGTTGGCGTTGTTGAGCGTGAGCACCGGGACGACGATGTCCGTCGTCTCACCTGTCGAATTGTCGAAGATGCTGAGGCGGATTTCGCTCAGCGTCCGTTCGAAGGAAATCTTCTGGTCGCCGACCGTAAATTCTCCCGAAGTCCCCGGATCGGAGCCCGTAATGGCTTCAACGACGCTGGAAGACAGGGCGGAGAGCAGACGGCTTTGAATCTGCCGGGCGAACAGTTGTGCTTCGGTCAGTTCGCCGGTTCCATCGCCGCCATTTGATTTCTGGGGCGGGCGTTGCGCTGTCGCTGTGGCAAGAAGATGGTCGGAATTGAAGGGATTTCCGCCAAAGGAAGGATTTCGGAACTCGAACTTCAGTTCCTGGGCCGAAGCGGGTGTCGCCAACGCGATCACTGCCAGCGTGGCCAATCGTAGATGTTTCACTATTCAAGCCCCTTATTACTGCATCATAGGTGCTGCACGGCCGTGGAGGCCTTTGCAGGTCCACGCATGAGGAACGCGTCATGGGTGCCCGAACAGGTGAAGTGTTCGGGGCGGAAGCTATTTGAAAGGAGGAGCCCTAAACTGGGCCCGGATCATTTTCGTCAGGATGACGGGTGATTGTTTCCTGAAATAACAGGCAGGAAATCGGTGGATGCGGGGCATCCTCCAACGATCAGGCTCTTCTTACGCATACACCACTTCCCCCCAACTTCGGCGCAACTGGACATTGACCGCAATTTCGCCGCGGCACGCTATCCAATTGTCGGCTGCAGGGTGGCGACTCGTTTTTATTGTCTACCCTTCGCTAAGGGGCCAATTAACAAAGACCTAACGAATGATATATACCCAAAATTGAGTAGGGGCGCCTAAGTAGAGCCCGGATTTGGCCGGAAATATTGGGTTGGGAAGCTCAAACCCACGGCTTTCCTAGGGAGAAGAAAGTTAACGGCAACAAGGATTATTTAGCAAAAAAACTTCTTCGTCTCTAATTGGTACAGGCTGTTGGGACGAAGACCATTGGCGGGCAATGATTGGCCTTATGGCAGCAATGGACAGGGATGCGCTCCCGCTGTTGCGGCGGCGCGCTGAATGGATGTCGAAGCGATAAAAGGCGGCAACAGGACCTGTCCTGCCCTGTGGTAAGCGCCTTACTTGCGGCGGTATCGGAAGTACCAGACTTCATGGCCGAGGCGGCGGGCCTTGGCTTCGTAGCGGGTTTCGGGCCAGCCGCCGGGGCGGGTAAGGAAGTCCCTGGGCTCGCTGGCCAGCCAGTCGAAATCGGGGTGGCCGTTCATCACCATCATCGCCCAGCGCAGATAGACGGGATGGTCGGTGCCGAAGCGGAACTCGCCGCCGGGCTTGAGCTTCCGGGCGATCATTTCCACCGGGCCCGGGTTCATCATGCGACGCTTGGCATGACGCGCCTTTGGCCAGGGATCGGGATGGAGGAGGTAGACGAAGCTCAAGCCGCCATCGGGAATGCGCGCGAGGATCTGAAGCGCGTCGCCCATGTGGACGCGGATGTTGCCCAGGCCCTGCTCGCGGATGTGGCCGAGCGCGGTGACGACGCCGTTCAGGAACGGTTCGCAGCCGATGAAGCCATGATCGGGCAGCAAGTCGGCGCGGTAGGCGAGATGTTCGCCGCCGCCAAAGCCGATCTCGAAATGGAGCGGACGATCATAGCCGAACAGATTGGCGGCGGTGACTTCGCCCTCTTCGGGCACGGAGAGGGCGGGGAGGAGGGCGTCGACCAACTGCTGCTGACCCGCGCGCAGCTTGTGGCCTGACTGGCGGCCATAGAGGCGGTTGAGCGTTGTGGGGTCGCCGGATTTGTGCGCGGTCATGGGCGGGCGCTTAGCGGGGTGGAGCTATCGGGGCAAGTGGCGCGCGCCCTTCGACAGGCTCAGGACGAACGGAGGTCGAGGGCGCGTCATCCCGTCATTCGCCGGGATGAGGCAAAAGCAAAGGGCGGCGCGCAGGATTGCCGGCGCGCCGCCCCTTTGATGCGATGAGAAGGGAGGCTTAGAGCGCGGCCTTCAGCTTTTCGACGAGGTCGGTGCGTTCCCAGGGGAAGAAATCGCCTTCCGCCTTGCGGCCGAAATGGCCGTAGGCTGCGGTGGGGCGGTAGATGGGCTTGTTGAGGCCGAGATGGGTGCGGATGCCGCGCGGGGTGAGGCCGCCCAGTTCCTTGATCGACAGAATCGCTTCCTCGATCTTCGCGTCGTCGAGGCTGCCGGTGCCGTGGGTGTCGACATAGAGCGACAGCGGTTCGGAGACGCCGATGGCGTAGGCGAGCTGGATCGTGCAGCGGCGGGCGAGGCCAGCAGCGACGATGTTCTTGGCGAGATAGCGGGTGATGTAGGCCGCCGAACGGTCAACCTTGGTCGGGTCCTTGCCGGAGAAGGCGCCGCCGCCATGGGGCGACGCGCCGCCATAGGTGTCGACGATGATCTTGCGGCCGGTGAGGCCTGCGTCACCATCCGGGCCGCCGATTTCGAAGCTGCCGGTGGGGTTGATGTGATAGACGGTCTCGTCGGAGAGCAGCTCGCCGGGCAGGACTTCGGCGACGACGCCCTTCACATAGTCCTTCAGTTCCGCTTCCTTTTCGCCCTGGTCGTAACCGGCGGCATGCTGGGTCGACACGACGATGGCGGTGGCGGCGGTGGGCTTGCCATTTTCGAAGCGCAGCGTGACCTGGCTCTTGGCATCGGGCTCAAGGAAGGGCGCCCGGCCGGAGTGGCGGTCATGCGCCATCTTCGCCAGGATCTTGTGGCTGTAGTCCAGGGTCGCGGGCATGAGGTCGGGCGTTTCGTCGCAGGCGAAGCCGAACATGATGCCCTGGTCGCCAGCGCCTTCATCCTTGTTGCCAGCGGCGTCGACCCCCTGCGCGATGTGGGCGGACTGGGCATGGAGGTTGTTTTCGAAGCGCAGGGTTTCCCAGTGGAAGCCGTCCTGCTCATAGCCGATGCGCTTTACGGTTTCACGGACGGTACGCTCAATCTCTTCCTGCGCGCCGGGTGCCCACTGGTCATTTTCGTAGACGCCCTTGCAGCGGATTTCGCCTGCCAGCACGACCAGCTGCGTGGTGGTCAGCGTTTCACAGGCGATGCGGGCTTCTGGGTCCTTGGACAGGAACAGATCGACGATGGCGTCGGAAATCTGGTCCGCGACCTTGTCGGGATGGCCTTCGGAGACGGATTCCGAGGTGAAGAGATAGTTGCTGCGCATGAGACTCCCGTAAGCCAGCTGGCGTGAAAGGCGACATAAAGAAAAGTTTATGTGCCCTATTAACCCTTCACCCTACGGATGGCAATGGCCAGTCCGGCCAGCAGCGCCATGAACAGGATCGGCGCCCAGTTACCCAGATGCGCGAACAGCGTCGGCGGGAGTGCGGGAGGGAGCGCGCCTTCCAGATATCCGGCGCGGTGGAGGCCGAGCGCGCGCTGAACATGGCCGCGCGCGTCGATGACGGCGGACACGCCGGTGGGAGTGGAGCGGATGATGGGCATGCCTTCTTCGATCGCGCGCAGGCGGGCTTGCGCGAGGTGCTGGACCGGGCCCCAGCTGCCGAACCAGGCGTCGTTGGACGGGTTGAAGAGGAAGGCGGGGCGGTTCTTCGCGTCGATCACCTGACCGGAGAAGATGATCTCGTAACAGATCTGGACGCCCATGCTGAGTTGCGGGCGGCCAAGCGTGGCGGGGAGGGTAAGGCTTTGCGGGCCGGGGCCGGGCCAGAAGTCAGCGTCTCCGGGGACAAGGCGGGAGAGGCCGATCGGCTGGAGAAGCGCGCGCATGGGGAGATATTCGCCATATGGGACGAGATGCGCCTTGTCATAGCGGCCGAGCAGTTGCGCCTGGGGCGAGACGATAAAGAGGCTGTTGGCGGCTCCCGCGAGTGCATTGGTGGTGACGCCGTCTTTCTCGACCTGCTTGAAATAGACCTTGGTCGCGCCGGTCATCAGCAGGTCGCCGGGGCCGAGCAGGCTGGCAAGACGCGCGCGCCATTGCGGTTCCATGTCGAGATAGGCGGGGATGGCGGCTTCGGGCCAGAAGATGAGGCGCGGGGCGGGGCGCGGCTGGCCGGAAAGGGCGGCGAGGGTGCGGAAGTGAGCTTCTTCCAGTTCGGGCGAGTATTTTTCGTCCTGGCCTATGTTGGGTTGGACGACGCGGATCAGCGGGGCGCCTGCGGGGGTGGGAGGGGCCTGGGTGAGTTGGCCCCAGATTGCGAGGGCGCAGAGGGGGACGGCGATGGCTGCGGCGGGAACGAACTGGCGCTTGATGACGAGGAAGATGGCTCCGGCGGCGAGGATCGCGAGGGCTCCGACGCCGTAGGTGCCGATGATTGTGGCGGCTATGGTGATGCCGGTGGGGAGGAGGGTGACGCCGAGCGGGTTCCAGGCGAAGCCGGTGAAGACGAGGGCGCGGAGATACTCGCTGATGAGCCAGGTGGCGGCAAAGAGGAGGATAAGGGGGAGGTTGTTGTTTGCCTCGCTGCGCTCGGTGCCCACCCCCGGCCCCTCCCGATTACGGGAGGGGAGGATGGAAGACAGCCACCATGCCCCCAACGTTGCCAGCCCCGGATAAACCGCGAGGTAGAGGGACAGGAGGACGACCGCTCCGTAACCGAACCAGTGCGGCATGGCCTCCTGAAAGGTGAAGGCGTGGGCGATCCAGTTGAGGCCAAGGGTGAAGTGGCCGAGGCCGAACAGCCAGCCGCGCGCGAAGGCGGCGCGGCGGGTGGGGGCGCTTTCGATCAGCCACAGGAGGAGTGCGAAGCAAGCCAGCGTGACGGGCCAGAGCTTGAGCGGTTCAAATCCGGTTGCCGCGACGAAACCGGCGAGCAGGGCGGTGAGCCTTGGGAAGCGGGCGGGCAGCTGCATCATCGGGCGAAAAGTCAGCGGATCGTGGCCATGGTGGCGTTGCTGCACGTGTCGCTCTTGTCCCCGCCGCCCGAAAGCATCGATGCCGCGATGAAACCGCCGACAACGAGGACGAGGAAAGCTGCGGACAGGAGGCCGAGATATTTCTCGATGAACGCCTTTATGGGGCGGCCGAATTTCCAGAAGAGGAAGCCGACCAGCATGAATTGGAAGGCGCGGGACAGGATGCTGGCCCAGATGAAGGTGAAGAGCGAAAGGCCGATGAAGCCAGAGGTGATGGTGATCAGCTTGAACGGGATGGGCGTTGCGCCCTTCACCAGGATGATTTCAGCGCCATATTCGCGCAAGTAGCAGGCGGCTACCGGGAATTTCGCGGCGAGGCCCAGCGCGTCGAGGATCTGCTGTCCGACCGCTTCGTAGAGGAAATAGCCGATCGCATAGCCGAACAGGCCGCCCAGCACCGATGCGAGGGTGCAGATGATGCCGAAGCGGATCGCCCTTTCGGGCCGCGCAAGGCACATGAGGCCGAGCAGCGGATGCGGGGGGATCGGGAAGAAGCTGGATTCCATGAAGGATATGGCGAAGAGCCAGCGTTCGGCATGGGCGTGGGCGGCTTTGGCCAGCGTCCATTGATAAAGCTTGGTGAGCATTGGAGGCGGGCCTAGCGGAGATTGCAGGGGACCGCCAGCGCTTTCATCCCATTACGGAGTCGCAACATCGTGAAGGCGTTGACGCGGTGGGAGCGGCTGGGCATCACCCCTGTTCTCCGCATCAGCAGCCCGGCCCGACTTCAGTGACGATCTCCAACATATCATGGCCGAAATTGCGCGAGCGTGGCGGGGGATTGATCTTTGCGCTGGGGCTGAACGCACTGCTGGTGCTGGCGCTGCTGACATTGGCGCCCGCGCTTGATCCCGAGAAGGTCGATCCGCGCAATCCGGTGACGTTCGAAATGGCCGCTTCGCCTGAACCTGAAGCGGAGAAGAGCCCGGAGCGGACCGAAAAAAAGAAGAAGGAAGAAGCGGCGGCGCCGGAGAAGAAGAAGGTCGAAAAGCCGAAGGAGCCGCGCAAGCCGGTCGAGAAGCCCGTCGAAACACCGGTCGAAAAGCCGATCGTGACCTTGCCCGTGCAGCCCAAGATGCCCTTCCTGCAACTGGACAGCGCGCAGATGGCGGCGGCCGATATCGGCAAGATGCCGAAGAAGGATGATAGCCAGAGCGCAGGCACGTCTGGTCAGGGGAATAGCCGCGTGGCGGCGGGGCCGGGCGAAGGGCCGGGCGGCGTCCAGCTGTTTGAGGCGGAATGGTATCGGCGGCCCACGCCTGCGGAGCTTGGCGGTTACATGCCGCCCAATGCGCCCGCTGGTGGATGGGGGCTGGTGGCGTGCAAGACGGTGGAGAATTTCCGGGTCGAAAATTGCCAGGCCTTGGGAGAATCGCCGCAGGGTTCGGGCTTTGCCCGCGCGGTGCGGCTGGCGGCGTGGCAGTTCCTGGTGCGGCCGCCGCGCGTCAATGGGAAGGTGATGGTGGGCAGCTGGGTGCGCATCAGGATCGACTATAGCCGCGCGCCTGCCAGTGGCGGTGGTGCGGGCATGTGAGTGCAGTTGCGATCCTGACAGGATTGTGATGTGTAATAACCTATATGAATGATGGTTGTTGGGGATTTTGCGAGTGAGTGCATAAAAATAGGGGATGGCGAACCTATATGGAACATTTCTCTTGACATCGTGACGCTCTTCTGACAGAGATGTCGATATTGGGAATTGTGAGTCGCCGGGACGGTGACGCGGCAGGGGCTGGTCCGAAAGGAACCGGCCCTTTTCTGTTGGGGAAAGCGGAGGGCGAGGACATGGCGGATCAGAATGGCGCTAAGGTGGTGCGGCGCTTTTCCGGCAAGGCCAGCGATGCGCCGGACAGGGAGCTGTCGGTGCAGCGCAGCCAACGCGGATCGGCTGGCAGCGGCGCGCAGTTGCGGGCGGTGCGCAAGGACGGCTGGACCGTCGAGCGGCGGAAGATCTTCATGGAGACGCTGGCCGCGACCTGCAATGTGAGCGAGGCGGCGCGGGTGGCGGGGAAAAACCTTTCGAGCGCCTATTATCAGAAGCGGCGCGACCCCGGCTTTGCGCGGGAATGGGCGCAGGCGCTGAGCGTCGGCTATGGCGAACTGGAGGCGCTGCTGCTGCGGCAGGCGCTGTTCGGTACGGAAGAGGAAGAGGTCGTGCTGGACGGCGAGGGGATGGTGAAGAGCCGGAAGGTGAAGCGCGGGCATCCCAATGCGGTCGGGGTGCGGCTGCTGCTGCAGCATCGGCGCGAGGTTGGGGAGAAGCTGGCGGCGGAGACTGTGGACCGGCCGGACGGGGCGGATGCGGTCGAGCGGTTGCGGGCGGCGCTGGAGAGGGTGCGGGAGAGGCGTGGGTGAGGAGGAAGCGTCGGGTGAGGCGAGGCGGCTTTCCTTCTCCCTCTCCCGCCTTCGCTTCGCTCGGCACCTCGGCCAGAGTCACGTGCCTCTGGCCGACCCCTGAAGGGGAGAGGGAAATGCGGTTGCTTACCGCGCCGCTTCGGGAGCGTGGCGCAAGTGAAGGAGAGGGTAAGGCCTGCCCTGGCCATCCCTCTCCGATCTGCCGGTGCGGGCGAAGCCCATGCGTTCGTAGAAGGTGATGGCGCCTTCATTCTGTTCATTGACGTCGGTCGTCATGGCCGGATGGAGGGCGAGGCCGTGATCGACGAGCGCGCGGCCTACGCCTTTGCCGTGCCACGCCGGGTCGATGAAGAGGGCGTCCATGTGCGTGCCGTCGATCAGCATGAAGCCGACCGCGCGGTCATCGGCATCGGTGGCGAGCCATGCGGGGGATTGCGGCAGGAAGCCGGACACTTCCGCATCGATCGCCTGGCGGTCGGCGGGATCGAGGAAATCATGGGTTGCGTCGACGGCGCAGCGCCAGATGTCGAGCAGGCGAGCGCCATCGGCGGCGCGGGCGGGGCGGATCGATATCATGGGCGGCATATAGGGACGCAGCGGAGCAGGCGAAAAGGCGCATGATCAAAAAAAGGCCGAAATGAGGCACTTGGGCCGGTGAGGGGAACTGGTGAGGGGAGCGAATGGCCGATGGGTGGCATGTCGGATTTCGAGAGATTAGCGGCCCTGCCCGACGCGGCGCGCGAGCGGGTGCTGGCGGGGCTGAACGGCGCGGCGGCGCAGGCGCTGGAACATGATTGGGAATGGCTGGCCCGGCCCGAGCAGCTGGCGCCCGATGGCAGCTGGCGCATCTGGTTGATGATGGCCGGGCGCGGCTTTGGCAAGACGCGGGCCGGGGCGGAATGGGTGCGGCGGATTGCGGAGAATGACGGCGCGGCGCGGATCGCGCTAGTCGGCGCGACCCTGGGCGAGGCGCGCAGCGTGATGGTGGAGGGGCCGTCGGGGCTGCTGTCCATTGCGCCCTGGTGGAACCGGCCCATCTTTTCGCCAGCGCTGCGGCGGCTGGTTTGGCCCAATGGCGCCATGGCGCTGCTGTTCGGCGCGGCGGACCCGGAATCGTTGCGCGGGCCGCAGTTCAGCCATGGCTGGGCGGACGAGATCGCGAAATGGCCGCAGGGAGAAGCGGCGTGGGACAATATGATGATGGGGATGCGACTGGGGCGCGCTCCACAAGTGATGGCGACGACGACGCCAAGGCCGGTGCCGCTGGTACGCGGGCTGGTGGCGCGGGACGGCGTGGATGTCGCGGTGACGCGGGGGCGGACGGCGGACAATGTGGTCAACCTGGTTGAAGGCTTCGTTGCGGCGATGGAGCAGAGCTATGGCGCGACGCGGCTCGGGCGGCAGGAACTGGACGGCGAGCTGATCGAGGAGGTCGAGGGTGCGCTGTGGAACCGGGAACTGCTGGAGCGGTGCCGGATCGCGCATGTGCCGGGCGGCGGGGATGGCGAGGCTTTGCTGTCGCGCGTGGTGATCGGGGTCGATCCTCCGGCTTCGGCGCATGGCGATGCTTGCGGGATCGTGGTGGCCGGGATGGGCGGCGACGGGCGGGCCTATGTCATTGCCGATGCGAGCGTCGAGAAGGCGAGCCCGGAAAGCTGGGCGCGGGCGGTGGCACAGGCGGCGGCGCTGCATGGCGCGGACCGGGTCGTTGCCGAAGCCAATAATGGAGGGGCGATGGTGGAGAGCGTTCTGCGCGCGGCGGAGGCTGCGCTGCCGGTGCGGCTGGTTCATGCCAGCCGGGGCAAGGCGGCACGGGCCGAGCCTGTGGCGGCGCTGTATGAAGCCGGGCGGGTGCGGCATCGGGGAGCCTTCTGGGCATTGGAGGATGAGATGTGCGGGCTGATCGCCGGTGGCGGCTATGCCGGGCCGGGGCGGTCGCCGGATCGGGCGGATGCGCTGGTCTGGGCTCTGACCGAGTTGATGCTCGGGCGGCGCGGCGACGCGCGGGTGCGGGCGGTTTGAGGAACCCGGCTGACCGGCGCGGCGTATTATCCCAAGTCAAGTTTTGCGAGGGAGTGAGGCTGATGAAACTGGCCAGGATCATGATGGTGGCGGCCGGCGCGACTTTGGTGGCGACGCCGGTGATGGCCGCGTCGCTCAATAGCAAGGAGCGGGCGCGGGTGGCGCGGGCGGCTCCGCGTGACCGTGATGATGTGCGCTACTGCCTGTTGCAGGCGAAGAAAGGGCGCGATCGCGGGACGGTGATCGGCGCGGCCGGCGGCGCTGGCGTGGGTGCCTTGGCGGGCGGCAGCCTGGGTGAGTCCCTGCTGGCCGGTGCGGCTGGGGCAGTGGCCGGGCGTGTGATCGGGAAGAGCGAGGGGACGAATGCCGAATGTGATCGGGTGTTGCGGCGTAATCCCTGAGTTGGTGGGCGTAAGTCCTTTTTGTCATCCCGGGCTTGACCCGGGATCCCGCTTCTTCTTCCGCAATACGGACAAGGAAGCGAGACCCCGGGTCACGCCCGGGGTGACGATCTCAAGATAGTAGGTTGGGTGAGGGCGTTCCCCTCTCCAGGTTACGGTAGTCGGCGGGGGCCTTCCCCTCTCCAAGTTTCGCTAAGCGGCTGTCGCCGCCAAGCTTCACTATCCTCTCCCCTGAAGGGGAGAGGATTTTTGCTTTTGTGGGGTCTTCATGAAATTTTTCGGGGCGAAGGCCGCGCGGGGTGGCGCGCGGCCGGTGTTGGCGCGTGCCTGGGGTTCGGGCGCGGTGGCTTTGGGGGAGTGGCCTGCTTCCTATGAGGCGCAGGTGCGCAGCGGCGTGCTTGGCAATCCGGTGGCGCAGCGCGCCCTGCGGCTGGTGTCCGAAGGGGCGGGGGCGACGGCTTTACTGGCGAGCGGGGTGGAGGAGGAAGAGCGCGGGCCGGTGCTGTCGCTGCTGACGCGCTGTTCGGCGGGGCAGAGTCTGGTGGAGACGCTGGCAAGCCATTTGCTGCTGCATGGCAATGGCTATGTGCAGGTGATGACCGGAGCCGATGGCAGGCCGGTCGAGCTTTATGCGCTGCGGCCTGAGCGGGTGAGCGTGGAGGCGGATGCGCGGGGGTGGCCTGCGGCCTATCTTTATCGCGTGGGGGACAGCGTGACGCGGCTGCTGCCCGAGGATGGCGCCGGGCGTGCGTCGATCCTGCATCTGAAGGCGCTGCATCCACTGGACGATCATTATGGGCTGGGCTGCGTGGGCGCGGCTGCTGGGGCGGTGGCGATCCACAATGCGGCGACGGTGTGGAACAAGGCTTTGCTGGACAATGCGGCGCGGCCTTCGGGCGCGATGGTCTATGATCCGGGCGACGGGTCGGTGATGAGCCCGGAGCAGTTCGAGCGGGTAAAGCGCGAGATGGAGGGGGCCTTTTCCGGCGCGGCCAATGCCGGGCGGCCGATGCTGCTGGAGGGCGGGCTCGATTGGAAGGCCATGAGCCTGACACCGGCGGAGATGGACTTTGTGGGCCTCAAGGCTGCGGCGGCGCGGGAGATTGCCTTGTCCTTCGGCGTGCCGCCGATGCTGATGGGGCTGCCGGGCGACAATGCCTACGCCAATTATCGCGAGGCGAACAAGGCGCTGTGGCGGCAGACGATCCTGCCGCTGGTGGCGAAGATCTGCGGCGGGCTGGCGCAGGGGTTGCAGGGATGGTGGCCGGGGCTGGGCCTGGCGGTGGACCTGGATGCGGTGCCTGCGCTGTCGGATGAGCGGGCGGCTTTGTGGGAGCGGGTGGCTGCGGCTGACTTCCTTTCGGCGGATGAGAAGCGGGCGATGCTGGGGATTTGAGGTTCACGCGGAGACGTAGAGACGCGGAGGGTTTTTGAGGGCTGCCTTTGGCAGCCTTTTGCGTCTGTGGGTCTTTGCGCGAGGGAGGAGTGGGGCCGATGAAATATGATGGCGAGATGCTGGCGCGGCTGGTGGCTCAGGCTGAGGCGGCGCCGGGGCAAATGGACATGTTGATGATCCGGGCGCTGATCGAGGAGGCGAGTGAGTTGGGCGCGGGGCGGGCGCTGGAGCGGCTGGGGCTGAGCGATGGGCGTGCGGAGGGCGATGTGCGGGAGTTGCGCGAGCTGCTGTCCGCCTGGCGCGACGCGAAGAAGGCGGCGCGCGGGGCCGTGGTCGGCTGGGCGGTGCGGATCGTGATGGCGCTGGTGCTGCTGGGCGTGGCGGTGAAGGCCGGGCTGATCGGGATGGTGCGGGGATGCGCGGATCGAGGGGGATGCGGTGCTGCTGTCGGGACGCGGGCTGATGCGGCAATGGCTGGGCGCGCTTGATCTGCGCGATCGGGTGAGGGGTGGGCGATGAGTGCGGAAGTGACGGTGCGGGCGGCGGTGATCGCGGCTTTGAAGGAGGACGCGGCGTTGATGGGCGGCCTCAATGGGCTGTTCGACGGGCAGCCGGTGCGGGCGAGCGTGCCCTATGCGGTGGTGGGCGAATGCATCGCCAGCGACTGGGGCGCGAAGGATGTGGACGGGCGTGAGTTGCGGCTGACGATCGGGTTGCATGATGCCGGGGAGACGCCCGGACGGCTGGCGGCGTTGCTGGAGCGGATCGATGCCGTGATGCAGCTTCTGGAATTTGCCGAGGCGTGGCGGATCGTCGCGGTGCGGCTGATCCGGTCCCGGGTGGTGAAGGGGCGGGATAAGGATAACTGGCAGGCGGTGGTGGATTATCGGGTGCGGGTGGTTCGGCAAGGCGGGTGATTTTCACGCGGAGACGCGGAGGCGCGGAGATGCTGCGCTGAAAGCACGGTCATGCATGGCGCTCCGCGTCTCCGCGCCTCCGCGTGATTAATTCTCGCGCAGAGGCGCAGAGTGCGCAGAGCAGGAAGAGATGCTTCGGCGCGGATGGGATTGGGCTGATCAGAGGGTTGTCACGTCTCCCCGCTAACCCGGTTCTCGAGACACGGATTGCGCGACGCTTCTCGACTTCGCTCGAAACGAACGGAGGCGGCTGTGGGGAACTTCGTTCCCGTGCCTTAGCCGCCGGGCTTGGAGTAATCCTCGAACTCGCTGGTGATCTTGTCGACATATTCGGCGATCTGGTCGTCTGCGTCGGCCTGGGCGTCCTTGTCGGACATGCCGGTGGATTTGTCGTCAGCGACGATGGCGGCGCGGAAGGCGGCTTCCTTGGCGCTGCACTTGGATTTCAGCGTGGACTGGAAGTCGCCGAGCGTCAGTTTCTTGTCGAGCGCGGGGCCGACTTCCTTTGACAGGCACTCGGAATAAGCCTTGCGGCCAGCGCCTACGGCGTCGCCGCTCTGCGGGGTGGCGGCCAGCATCATCATGAGGGGAGCAGCGAACAGCATTCGAACCTCTCCAATCGCAATTCAGGCACGTTTTATCTTACGGGAGAATGCTCCATGGGAGTGGAAAAGGGAAGCGCGTTTCTGTTGAAAGTGGGCGATGGCGGGACGCCTGTCGCATACGCAACTGTCGCCGGAATGCGGACCACGCAGCTGTCGGTGAATGGCGAGGGCGTCAATGTGACGTCGAAGGATTCCGGCGGCTGGCGGGAGCTGCTGTCGGGGGCGGGGGTGCGATCCGTCAGCGTGTCGGCGGCGGGCATCTTTACGGGGTCGGCCGCCGAGGTGCGGATACGCAACCATGCGCTGGCGGGGACGATCGAACAGTTTGAGCTGAGCTTCGAAAGTGGCGAGCGGATGCGCGGGCGCTTCCTGGTCACGCGGCTCGACTATGCGGGCGATTATAATGGCGAGCGCAACTATGCGCTGAGCCTGGAAAGCTCCGGTCCGGTGGTGTCGGAATGAGCGCGGCCAATGGTGCGAGGGGCGAGGCCTCGCTGGAGCTGGCTGGCGAGACTTTGCGGCTGCGGCCGAGCTTTGCGGCACTGGTCGCGGCGGAGCAGGAATTGGGGCCGCTGTTCGAACTGGTGGAGCGGGCGGCTGCGGGCAAGCTGTCGCTGTCCGACATGACGGGGCTGTTCTGGCACTGCCTGGCCGATGCGCCCGAAGGGCTGACGCGTGAGAGGCTGGGCGAGGCGATCGTCGAGGCGGGGCTGGCGAAGCTGTCGCCGGTGCTGGGCGGCATCATCAGGCAGATTTTGGGGGGACGATGAGCTTCTTCAAAGCGGCGGCGCGGCTGGCTGGCGTTGCGGGATGGCTGCTGGGTTGGCGGCCGGATGAGTTCTGGCGATCGACGCCGGTGGAACTGGAGGCGGTGCTGCGGGCCGCGAGGGGGGATGAGGAAGAGATGGGTGTTGGGATGGATGCGGGGGAGTTGGCGCGGCTCAGGGGGGTGATGCCGGATTGAGTGCCCAATCTGTGGGAGCATTATGTGGGGCACGCCCCCACCCCAACCCCTCCCCTGAAGGGGAGGGGCTTTTGTGTGTGCGGGAGGTGAGGTTTGGACGAGGAAATCGAGACGCTGGTGGTGCGGGTTCGGGCGGATACGCAGGGCTTGTCGCGCGATGTGGAGGCGATGCGGGGGGCGTTGGAAGGGTCGCTGGCTTCAGGCGCGGAGCGGGCTGGGCGGCGGATCGAGCAGGGGTTGTTGCGGGCGGTGCGGAGCGGGCGCTTTGGTTTTGAGGAACTGAAGCAGGCTGCGTTGTCCGTGTTGGAGGAGATCGCCGCCGGAGCGGTGCGGTCTGGCGCGGCAAGTGTCGGCGGTGTGGGTGGTTCCCTGCTGACATTGGGTGCCGCTGCGCTGGGTCTGCCGGGGCGGGCGACGGGTGGGCCGGTGGCTCCGGGGCGCGCCTATGTGGTGGGCGAGCGGGGGCCGGAATTGTTCGTGCCCACGGCGAGCGGCCAGGTGGTCGCACATGGCGGCGGTGGCGGGCGTGATGTGCGGGTGAACATCGCCGTGCAGGGGCGCGGCGAAGGGTTCGATAACGCCCGGCTGCTGGCGCGAAGTGCGCGGCAGGTGGCGCGGGCGGTGAGGGGGGCGCTGAACGGATGAGTGGGCTGGGCTATTGGCTGGCGGACGCGCGGCGGGGCCAGGAGGAGCGCTTTATGAAGCGTTTCGCGCCAACGCATTGGACGGTGAACTTCCCGCGGCCAATGATGGCAAGCGTGGTCACGACCGCGCCGGATGCACTGCGGGTGGACGCGGTTTTTTATGGGTCGGGCGATCTGGCGGGGCTGATCTGGGAGGCGGAGGACAAGTGGAGCCATCCGCTGCTGGCCTATGGGACGGCCCGCGATTTTCGCGCGTGCGTGCTGCGCTTTCGTTGGCGCAGCGGGGGGCTCAAGCGGCTGGACGAGGTGCATGGCCCGACGCTGACGATCGAGGGGCGGGATGCTGCGGGCAATGCGAGGTCCTGGTATGTGCGGCTGTGGAATTATGCGAGCGGCACGGCGGAAGATGCTGAAGTCGTTTTGGATTTCGCTGATCTGGATGGCGGGTTCCTGCTACCGGGCGAAGCTGATCCGGTGTGGGCGGGCGATGTCGACCGGATGTTCATTTCGCTTGGCTCCCCCGGCTATGACGCGGGGACGACAGCCTTTGCGGCGGGGGTCGAGGGATGGGCCGAGCTGTCCAACATGCGCTGCGACGGCGCGGGGTCTGTGCTGAGCGTCGGCGATGTGATGGTGCCCGAACATGGGCTGTCGATGGCGACCGGCTATGATGATTGTTTCAACCAGACGCCCGAGCGGATCGTCGATGCGATCCTTGCGCTGGGCTATCGCGGCGACATCAACCATTATGTGGGAATGAGCCATTATTTCCGGCTCGAACCGCTGGGCGGCGGATTTTACGTCAGCCTTGCCGGGGGCGTGCTGAATGCGCCTTGTGCGGCGTGGCATGCGGATTTTGCGCGGCGGGCGAAGGCGCTACGGCTGGGGGTGATCTGGTCGCTTTCCTATGAACTGCTGGACGCGCATTGCTGGAACGACTGGAAGCAGCGGGCGGAGAATGGCGATCCCGCGCTGACCGGATGGTCGCCGCCTTCGACATTGCTGTCGCCTGCGCATGACGGGGCGATGAGCTATTTGCGGCTGGTGGCGGGGGCCTTTGTTTCCATTGGCTTGAGCGCCGGGATTCCGATCAAGTTTCAGGTGGGCGAGCCATGGTGGTGGGTGATGCCTGCCGATGGGCGGATCTGCATCTATGACGCGGCGGCGCGGGCGGCCTTTGGCGGGAGCCCGGTGTCGATCAGCGATGTGCGGGGAGCTTTGAGCGGCCCGCAAAAGGCTCTGCTGGATCAGGCGGGGGCAGTGCTGGCGGCTTCGACCGCGGCGCTTTGTGCCTGGGTGAAGGGCGTGGCGCCGGGGGCGGTGACGCATTTGCTCGCCTATCTGCCAACCGTGCTTGATCCGCTGGCTCCGGAGGCGAAGCGGGCGAACATGCCTGTCGGCTGGGCGTCGCCCGCCTTCGATGTGTTGCAGCTGGAAGATTATGACTGGGTGACGGAGGGCCGCCCTACGCGCACGTCCAGGGGAATCGAGGTGGCGACGGCGCGGCTCGGCTATCCTGTCGAGGAGCAGCATTATTTTTCGGGCTTCGTGCTGCTGGGTGAGCAGGCGGCGCAGTGGCGGCAGATCGCTGACGCGGCGGATGCAGCGGTGCGGCGGGGGACGGCGGCGACCTTTGTCTGGGCGCTGCCGCAGGTGGCACGGGATGGCTTCACCTGCTTCAGACTTCAGGGGGATGATGAGATGCAAGCCTTTGACGATGTGGCGTTTCCGATCGCCATCGGGCGGGACGCGAGCTTGTCGCCTGCTTTTTCGACCCAGATCGTGGAGAGCCCGTCCGGGCATGACCGAATGGGAAGCGCCGGGCGTGCTGTGGTGGCTGCTGGCGAAGGGTGAGATCGGCAGCGTGGCGCGCAAGGGCGGGGCGTTCACGGCGGAGCTGGTGGGGGCGATGGCGGCGCTGAAGGCTCCGGTTGCGCCTTCTACTTCGCCGGACTGTCGGGCGCGGCTGGGCGACCGGCAGTGCCGGGTCGATCTGGCGGCGCGGCGCAAGGTCGTGGTGGTCGAGGCTGTCGATGATGTTGAGGTCAGCGCGGCGGGGTTGGTTGCGGGGGTCTATGCCTTTGGCACGCTGCGGTGGATGACGGGACCCAATGCTGGTGCGGTGCAGGGGGTGGTGGATAATGGGGCGAGCCTGCTTACCCTGTCGGACCTGCCCTCCTTTGCCGTCGCGCCGGGCACGCTGGCGTTGCTGACGGAGGGGTGTGATCGGCAGTTGGAGACATGCCGGGCGCGGTTCGGCAATGTCGTGAATTTCCGGGGGGAGCCCTATTTGCCGGGGACGGACCTGCTGACGCGCTATCCGGGCGCATGAGCAGCGGACAAGCGGACCGGATCGTCGCGGCGGCGCGCGATCTGGTGGGCGCGCGGTTCCGCCTTCAGGGGCGGAGCAGGGCGAGCGGCGTGGATTGCGTCGGGCTGGCGGCGCTTGCTCTGGCGGAGGCGGGGCATGAGGCTGCCCTGCCGCGAGGCTATGGGCTGCGATCAGGGGACGAGGCGCTGGCGCGTGACTGGTTGACGCAGGCTGGATTGCTGGCTGTCGAGCGGCCCAAGGCGGGCGACGTGGTGCTCGCGCGGCCGGGACCTTTGCAATTGCATCTGATGATCCTGGTCCCTGGCGGGCATGTCCATGCCCATGCGGGACTGGGACGCGTGGTCGAGACGCCGGGGCCTTCGCCCTGGCCCGTCATCGGCCATTGGCGGACGATAGAGGAGGAGACATGGCGACTTTAGTGCTGACGGCGCTCGGCACCGCCATTGGCGGGCCGCTGGGTGGAGCGATCGGCGGGCTGATCGGCAGCAGCTTCGATCAGGCGGTGCTGTTCAAGCCCAAGGGGCGCGAGGGCAGGCGGCTGACGGAATTGCAGTTGCAGACGTCGAGCTATGGCGCGCAGATTCCGAAACTGTTCGGCACCATGCGTGTCGCGGGTTCGGTGATCTGGGCGACGGACCTCAAGGAAAAGCGCAACCGGAGCGGCGGCGGCAAGGGGCGGCCGAGCGTCACCAGCTACAGCTATTCGGCGAGCTTTGCCGTGGCCTTGTCGGCGCGGCGGGTGCGGGCGGTGCGGCGCATCTGGGCGGACGGCAATCTGCTGCGCGGCGCGGCGGGCGATTTCAAGTCGGGGCTGAACGCCTTTCGCCTGCACCTGGGCGGGGAAGATCAGGCGGCCGACCCGTTGATCGCTTCGGCGGAGGGCATCGCCAAGGCGCCCGCGCATCGCGGGATTGCCTATGCCGTGTTCGAGGACTTGCAGCTTGCCGATTTCGGGAACCGCATCCCTTCCCTGACCTTCGAAGTCGAGGCGGATGCGGGGATGGTGGCGATCGATACGGTGGCGATGGACCTGAGTGGCGGTCTGCTTGCCGCTGCTGAGGATGAGAGCGTGCAGGGATTTGCGGCAGGCGGCGCCGATGTGGTGGAGGCGATTACGCCGCTGGTGGAGGCCTGGGACCTGGCCTTTGCCGCTGGGGAGGATGGGCTGCGGCTGATCGGAACGGCTCGGGATGAGCCTGAGGCCGAGGTCGGGGAAGCGGCCCTTTGCAAGCGTGTGAATGGGCGAGCCATCGACGCTGTCGAGCAGACGGGCGGGAGCGTCGAGGCGGTGCCGGTGGCGCTCGCCCTGCGCCACTATGATGCGGCGCGCGACTATCAGGCGGGGGTGCAGCGGGTGACGCGGCCAGGGACGGGGCGGATCGAACGTGGCATCGATCTGCCCGTCACCATGCCCGCCGATGCGGCACGGCGGCTGGCGGCGCGACGTTTGGGCCATGACTGGACCGGGCGATCGGCCATGACGCTGCGGTGCGGGTGGGAGGCTCTGCGTCACGATCCGGGCGATATCGTGAAGGTCGAGAATGTGCCTGGGCGCTGGCGGATCGAGGAGCGGGAATGGGAGGCGATGGCCGTGCGGCTGGCGCTGCGGCGGGTGCCGGGTGCCGGGGGTGTGTTGCCTGCGGGTGCATCATCCGGTTCCATCGTGCGGCAGGTGGATGCTCCGCCAGGACCCACATCGCTGATGCTGGTCGACCTTCCGCCGTTGCGGGACGCGGCCGCCACGGCACCGTTGATCGCGGCGGCGGCAAGTGGCGGGGAAGGATGGCGGGGCGCGGCCCTCTTCGCGATGAGCGGTGCGGGGGAGGCTGACCCGGTTGGCCGTACGGCGCCCCGCGCGGTGATGGGGCAAGCGGACGAGGTCCTGGGGCAGGGGAGCTGCACGTTGATCGATGCGGTCAACAGCCTACATGTGACGTTGCTGGCCGATGACATGGAACTGGGCGACGCGGATGAAGCGGCGCTGGCGCAGGGGCGCAATCTTTGCATGGTCGGACGGGAGCTTCTGCAATTTTCCCGTGCGGTGCAGACGGGCGCGGCGAGCTTCCGGTTGGAGGGGCTGCGCCGTGGGCTGTTCGGAACCGAGTGGGCTATGGCCGAACGTGGTCCTGATGAGCCGTTTCTGCTGATCGAGGAGGAGCGGCTCGCCGAGCCATTTGCCGGGACGGGCAACAGTGAAATCGGCATGACGCTGCGCCTTGCGGCTCTGGGGATCGGTGATGCCGAGCCGGTGGAGGCAGAACTGGCCGTCAGCGGCGAGGCGGTCACTCCGGTAGCGCCCGTTCACCTGCGCGCCTTATCTGACGGAGCAGGCGGCTGGGACATTCGATGGGTGCGGCGCAGCAGGAGCGGCTGGCGGTGGGTCAGCGGGGCGGATGTGCCGCTGGGCGAGGAAGGTGAGCGCTATGAACTGCGCGTTCTGGCGGCTGGCGCGTTGCTGCGGCGGATAGAAATCGGGTCGGCGCAGTGGACTTACGGGGCCGCTGCCTTCGATGCCGACGGCGGGGGCGCTTTGACGATCGAGGTCCGGCAGATCGGGTCCTTCGCCCTGGGACGTCCCGCGCGCATCATTTTGCCTGGCGGATAATCGAGAATGGAAAGGAAATCCGACATATGACGAGCGATGCGACGCCGCGCTGGGCGCTGCCGAACCTGTTTGCCGGGCAGGCTCAGAAGGAACTGTTCCATAACGAAGCTTTGGCAAGGATCGACATGCTGTTGCACGGCCAGGTGGAGAGCGCGGACGAGGGTACGCCGCCGCTGTCGCCCGGGGAAGGGCAATGCTGGATCATCGCTGCGGGCGCGACGGGAAGCTGGCTTGGCCGGGAGGGATCGGTCGCGTGCTGGACCGATGGCGGATGGCGTTATGCCGAGCCTCGTGCGGGTCTGGTCCTGTGGGTGGCGGACAGGGGGCACGTCATGCAATTCGATGGCCACGGATGGGCGGACGGAGCCGTGCGGAGCGATGGGCTCTATGCCGAAGGTTTGCGCGTGGTGGGGACGCGGCGTCCGGCCATCGGCGACCCCGTGGGAGGGGGTTCCGTCGACAGTGAAGCGAGGAGTTCCATAGCAGCTATTCTTTCCGCGATGCGGGATCATGGATTGATCGAAACATGACTTGAACGTGCCCGACTTTTACAGTGCTGGTGCACGGAAATGCTTATATATCGGGGCTCCCGCAGTCCGCTGATGCATTTTGGCAACAGTTTCACCAAATGTGGACTTGCCATGAAACTTTCTTGCCGATACATGGTTTCAGCAGTCCTTCGTGACACTTTTGAAAGGGGAATCCAAATGCGGAAGCTTGCCCTCGCGGCTGCGCTTGCGACCAGTGCCCTGGCCACCCCGGCCCTGGCGCGTGATGATAGCTGGTATATCGGTATCGAATCCGGCGTCACCATCGTTGAAGATCAGGACATCACTTTCAGCCCCGGTTTCGATCCGTTCACGGGCGCTCCCACTGCCAGCACCACGCTGGAAAATGTGGACTACCACAAGGGTTGGGACGCTGACGCCGTCATCGGTTACGACTTTGGTGGTTTCCGCCTTGAAGCCGAAGCCGGCTACAAGCGTGCCAAGGTCGACCTGGACAACAGCCAGTTCGGCGGTTCCGTTTCGGCTCTCTCGTTCATGCTGAACGGTCTGCTTGACTTCGGTTCGGACGATGGCCTGCAGGGCTTCGTCGGCGGCGGTGTCGGCGTTTCGCGCGCCAAGCTCGCCAACGACCTGGTCAACGACAGCGACACCGGTTTCGCCTGGCAGGCGCTGGCTGGCATTCGCTATCCGCTGACCAACAACCTCGACGTTTCGCTGAAGTATCGCTTCTTCAACCAGGACGATATCAACCTCGTCCCGGCTTACACCACTGCGGTGGGCGTTGCTGGCGGTGACGTCGAAACGAAGCTGCGTACGCACAGCCTTCTGCTGGGTCTGACCTACAACTTCGGTGGTGAACCGGCTGCTCCGCCGCCGCCCCCGCCGCCGCCCCCGCCGCC